>NZ_QGDQ01000013.1 GCF_003149145.1 Quadrisphaera granulorum
GCGCGGGCGTTGAGCAGTTCCCGGAAGGCGAACAGCACCTGGGTGCGCTTGGCCAGGGACGTGTCACGCCAGGCGGGGAACGCCGCCTTCGCCGAGGCGACCGCGGCGTCCACATCAGCAGGCTCGGCCAGCACCACCAGGCGGGCCACCTGCCCGGTGGCGGGGTCGAAGACGTCGGCGGTGCGGGTAGAGGCACCAGAGGTGGCAACCCCATCGATCCAGTGCTGCACCGTCTGCTGGGTCTCGCTCATGGCTCTCGCGCCTCAATCCTGCTCGGAGGGTCGGGGTGGAAGTTCTTGCCGGGGATTGCCCGCCCAGGTGGGGGTGACCCGGGGGCTGGCTCCGGTGGCGTCGTGGGACACAGTGCGTGACGCGCACCTCGGCCATCCAGCGACAGATCGTCGTTCTTTACCGCCACTACGCGTCATAACGTTGCCGCGCCGATAGCGTCCGCTCGTGGCCATCACCGTCGCTGACGTCCTTGCCCTCCCGGCGGTCGCCGCGGGCCGGCCACGGGTCCGCGTCGGCGGCCGCGCCCTGGACGCCGTCGTCCGCTGGGTGCACATCAGTGAGCTCACCGAGGTCGCGGGCCTACTGCGTGGCGGCGAGCTGTTGCTGTCGACGGGTATGCGCCTGCGCGACGAAGGCCTCGACACGACCGCCTACCTCCGCTCCCTGCACGAGCGGGGGGTGGCCGGTCTCGTCGTCGAGCTGAGTCCGTCGCTGCCCACCCTCCCGGACCGCCTCGTCGACGCCGCCCGCGAGCAGAAGTTCGCCCTGGTGGAACTCACCCGGGGGGTGCGGTTCGTCGCGATCACGGAGGCCGTCCATGGTCAGTTGCTCCACGAGCAGTACGAGCGACTGCGGTTCAGCGAGGAAGTGCAGACCGCCTTCTCCGCCCTCACCACGAGCGGGAGCCCCCACACCACCCAGGTGGTGCTCGACCGCGCCAGCGAGCTCCTCGGGTGCGCCGTGGTGCTGGAGGACCTGGCCCACCGGGCTCTCGGGCTGGCGGGGGGTGCCGCGGCGGAGGTGCTGGCCAGCTGGGCTCAGCGGTCGCGCCGGCTGCCGTTCTCCACCTCGACGGTCACCGGGGGACCGGAGGACTGGACGGCGTGCCCGGTCGGCCCGCCGGGGTCGCGGTGGGGCCGGGTCGTGGTTCCCGGAGCCGCCCTCGATGACCAACGGACGCTCATGGTGTTGGAGCGCGCCGCCGAGGCACTGACCGTGATCCGCTTGGTGAGCGGTGACTGCACCGACCCGGCACGCAGGGCGAGCGGCGAACTCCTGGCCGACCTGCTCGGCGCCGACCGTCGGCACGAGCCGACGCTGCGGGCGCGGGCGCGCGCGCTCGGCCTGCCCGTCCCCTGCGCACTGCTACCCCTCGCGGTGAAGCACCCGCGGCCCGCGAGCGCCGAGGGGCGATCGAGCAACGAGCGATCCGGCGGCGACCGATCCGCGGAGGACGCCGAGGCCGTGGGCCGGGCGCTGGAGCGGACGGGGCAGACGGGGCTGGTGGCCACCATCGGCCCGGGGACGACGGGCGTGCTCCTCGTGGTGCCCGGGACGGCGCGCGCCACCTCGGACGCCACCGCAGCGGCCGGTCAGGGCAGCGCCAGGGACGGGGACGACGACGGCGTGCACGCGGCCGCTGCCAGGGCGGCAGAGAGCCTGGCCCGCGCGCTGGCCACCGCGTCGTCCAGCGGGTCGGCTCGCACGGTTCCCGCCGTCGCCGTCGTCGTCCCTGTTGTTGCCGTGGCCCCGGTCACGTCGGCACTGGTGGAGGCAGGTGAGGGACTCCTCGAGGCGTGCGAGGTGGCGGAGGTGGCCTCGGCGTCGCCCGAGGCACCCCCAGCGGCCTCAGCACCTCCGGCGCCTCAGGGAACCGTGTACCGCCGGCAAGACCTGGGCGTGCGGTGGCTCCTGTGGCGGTTGCGCTCGGACCCCCAGCTGCAGTCCTACGTGGACGACCAGCTCGCCCCCCTGCTCCACGGCACCCCGCGGGACGTCGACGACCTCGCCCTACTGGAGGCGTTCCTCGCCAGCGGCGGGTCGATGACGCAGCTGGCGTCGGCACTGGACGCCAACCGCCCGTCGCTCTACGCGAGGGTTCGCCGCCTCTCCGAGCGACTGGACCGCGACCTCGGCGACCCGGAGACCAGGACGTCGCTCCAGGTGGCGCTCCTGGCGTACCGCGGCCTGGAGACGGCGTCGCACAGTCCAGGGAACCGAGGACACTCCGGATACTGGTCTGACCAGTAATCCAAATACAAGTACAACGATCGGGGACGCCGCCGCCCTGGCCCGCCTGGTCCGTGCTGGTGACGCGCTGGGCGCTCAGCGCGCCGCGACGGCGAACATCTACCGCTACGACGAGGACGAGCTCACCGAGGAGGAGCGGGCCGCGCTGCGGCCCCTCGTCACCGCCCCGTGACGAGGGCCCAGCTCAGCCGCGCTCAGCCGATCCCGGCGTAGGAGTGGTTGCCGGGGAAGAACACGTTCACCACGACGTAGTTGATGATGATGCAGGCGAACCCGGCCATGGAAAGGTACGCGGCGCGGCGCCCGTTCCAGCCGCCGGTGGCGCGAGCGTGCAGGTAGGCGGCGTAGACCACCCAGATGATGAAGGTCCACACCTCCTTGGGGTCCCAGTTCCAGTACCGGCCCCAGGCGACCTCGGCCCAGATGGCTCCCGCCACCAGCGTGAAGCCCCACAGCGGGAACGAGATGGCGATGAGGCGGTAGGAGAGCTTCTCCAGATCGGTGGAGGTGGGCAGCGCCTCCATGAAGCGTCCGGCGCCGAGAGTCTCGCCCGCGGCCCGCTTGATCTCACGCCGCTCCTGCACGAGCTGCAGCACCGTGGTGGAGAACGCCAGCACGAACAGCGAGATGCTGATGAACGCCACCGACACGTGGATGACCAGCCAGTAGCTCTGCAGCGCGGGCACGAGCGGCGCCGAGTCGGTGTAGAACACCGCGACCGCGAGCCCCAGGCTCAGCAGCACGGGCGCCAGCACGAACGTCGACAGCCAGCGCACGTCGCGCCGGGTCAGCACGAGCAGGTAGACGAGGACGACGACGGACGTGCCCGTCACCGAGAACTCGTACATGTTGCCCCAGGGCGCCCGGTGCGCCGAGAGCCCGCGCGTCACCACACCGCCGATGTGCAGCAGCAGCGCGAGCACGGTGAGTGACACGGCGATGCGTGCGACCTTGCGGGAGGCGCCGTCCTCGGCCAGGGAGATCGGCTCCTCGGAGGCCGAGGTGCGGACCACGGTCGCGGTGCCGCCGCCCCCGGCCACCCCGGCACTCATCTGCTGGCTCTTGCCCTGCTGCTTCTTGCGCATCC
This sequence comes from Quadrisphaera granulorum, assembly GCF_003149145.1. Lineage (GTDB taxonomy): Bacteria > Actinomycetota > Actinomycetes > Actinomycetales > Quadrisphaeraceae > Quadrisphaera > Quadrisphaera granulorum. The sequence goes on from NZ_QGDQ01000013.1 coordinate 3,350, forward strand.
GCGCCGAGGCGCGGTCGCCGAGGGCGGCCAGGTCCATGGTGCTGGCGCCGAGGGCCAGGGTGTACACGGCCATGGCCGAGTAGACGAGGGCGTTGCTGGCCGAGGCCAGCGACTCGTCGACGCTCACGGCTCCTCCTGTCGCGGGGGTGACTGGGTCTTGTCAGTGTCTCTGGAGCTCTGCTGCCCGGGGGTCCGTTCCGGGGAGCTGCTGGGCAGGCGCGCGAGGACGGCCGCCAGCACGGCATCAGCCTCGGCGGCCAAGCCGTGGTCTTCGCTGCGGGCCAGCGCTCCCACCTCCAGGAGGGTGCCACCGGCAGTTCCGCCAGATCCGCTACTGGCGGGCGCGGCGCGGACCCACAACCGGCGACGCGGCACGAACAGCGACGCGGTGAGTCCGACGATGGCGAGCATCGAGGAGATCAACGCGGCGGCACGGGCGGGGTCGTGCCGGACGGTGAAGCCGGCGTACCTGTCGATCCTGTCGAGCGTCACCGAACCGAGCCCGTTGGGCAGCTGGTAGGTCTCGCCGACCTTCATGGCGAACCGCAGCGGCTGCCCGTCGGGGCTGGTCACCCGCTGCATGCGCGAGGTGTCGAGCTCGTAGACGTTCTGCGGCACGCCGTCGTCGATGCCGAGGTCTCCGGTGTACGCGAAGAACAGCACCTCCGGGTTGCGGAGGTCGGGGAAGGTCGAGACCGGCACTCCGGCGGGGTCCGCGGAGACTGTGGGAAGGAGCAGCCCTTGGAGGCCGAGGTCGTCCCCGGGCCCGGGGATCTTGATGACCCCGGTGGAGGTGTAGTCGGCGTCCTGCACGAGGAACGGCGTGCCCTGGGAGAAGACGACGTTGCCTGCCGCGTCACGCACGGTGACCACGGGGGCGTACCCGTTGCCCGCGAGGTAGACCGAAGCACCCCCGGCGCGCAGCGGCTCGTTGACGCGGATCTGGCGTTGCTGCGGCGCGTCACCCGGAGCGTCGATGAGGGTTACGTCGGCGGAGAAGCTGCGCGGCGCGCCGAACTGGTTGCCCGTGGCGTCCTCGTCGAAGGCGACGTGCAGAGCGTCGAGCGTGAAGGCGAACGGCGGGAGGGCCGCGCTGTCGACAAGGGCGCCCGGGTCCCAGCTGTCGTACGCGGCGACGGAGTTGGCGTAGGCCTTCCCCTGTTGAACGATCATCTGCGCGCGGTACCCGTACAACCCGCCGACGCCGATCGCGATGAGCACGCCCACCAGCGACAGGTGGAACAGCAGGTTGCCGGTCTCGCGCAGCTCCCCGCGCTGCCCGGCGAGCGAAGCGCCGCGGGCATCGGTGAAGTCCGCCGTGCGGTACCGGCGCGCGCGGAGCACCGCGCGGGCCGCCTCCAGCACCGCCGCGGGCGGGGCGTCGACCTGCACCGCGCGGTGCTCGGGCAGCCGAGCGAGACGGGCGGGGGTGCGCGGCGGCGCCTGGCGCAGGTTGGCCAGGTGCACCTTGGTCCGCGGCAGCACGCAGCCGACCAGGCTGATGAACAGCAGCAGGTAGACCGCGGAGAACCAGGGTGAGGAGTAGACGTCGAAGAGGCTGAGCCGGTCGAGCCAGGGGGCGCTCGCGGGGTTGTCCTCGAAGTACCGGGCGACGGCGACCTGGTCGATGTTGCGCTGCGGGAACAGCGATCCCGGCACGGCCAGCACGGCGAGCAGCAGGAGCAGCAGCAGCGCCGTCCTCATGCTCGTCAGCTGGCGCCACATCCAGCGCAGCCACCCGATGAGGCCGAGCCCCACGGGCTGCGGGCTCTCCGGCGGCGGCTCAGCGGCCGTGCGCTGCTCCTCGACGGTGGTCACGCGCCCCCGACCTCCTTGCGCTGCCCCATCAGACCGGGGTCTCCCACCCGGCGATGCTGCCCTGCAGCGCGCCGAGCCACTGGTTCCACAGGCCGCTCACGAGCAGTACCCCGACGACGACCAGGGCGACGCCGCCCGCACGCGCGATGACCAGCCGACGGTGGCGCACCCACTCCAGGGCGCGGGCCGAGCGCCCTAGCCCGAGGGCCACGAGCACGAACGGCAGCCCGAGACCCAGGCAGTAGGCCAGGCTCAGCAGCACCCCGCGCGTGGCGGTGCCGGCGTCGGTGGCGAGCGCCAGGACGACGGCGAGCGTCGGGCCGATGCAGGGGGTCCACCCCAGGCCGAAGGTCGCGCCGAGCAGCGGCGCGCCAACCAGACCGGCGGCAGGGCGCCAGCGCACCTTGGCTTCGCCCCGCAAACCGGGCACGACACCGAGGAAGGCCAGCCCCATGAGGACGACGACGACGCCCATCCAGCGGGTCAACTCGACCTGGTGCCCCACGAGGAAGGCCCCCAGCGAGCCGAAGGCGTACCCGTAGGCCACGAACACGGCCGTGAACCCGAGGACGAAGAGCACCGACCCGAGCAGCAGCCGCCCTCGGCGCTGCCGCTCGAGGTCGACACCGGTGAGCCCCGTGACGTAGCCGAGATACCCGGGCACCAGCGGCAGCACGCACGGCGAGGCGAAGCTCACCACGCCCGCCACCGCGGCCACGAGCGCCCCGACGAGGAGGGGCCCTCCCCCGGCAAGCTGCTGGAAGGTCGCGGCGGCGCTCACGCGCTGCCCCCGGCCCCGGAGTCGCCGTTGTCGGCGCGGCCGCTCACCACGTCATCGATGACCCCGCGCAGCACACTCTTCTGGGCGCGACCGACGATGCGCGCCGCGGGGCGGCCCTCGGTGTCGAGGACCACCGTGGACGGAACGGCCTGCGGCGGGATGGTGCCGCGCAGCGCCAGCAGCCCCTGCCCGGAGCCAGCATCGAGGACGCTCGGGTAAGGGATCCCGAACTCCCGCTCGAACGTCTGGGCCACAGCGGCGTCGTCGCGGGTGTTGATGCCGAGCCATTGGACACCGGGGGTGTCGTTCGCGACAGCGGCCAGCTCGGGCGCCTCGACCCGGCACGGGGCGCAGGCGGCCCACCAGACGTTGATGACCACCACCTGGCCACGCCAGTCGGCGATGTCGAGGGTGGGGCCGTGGGACGTCGGCCCCGAGAGCACCACCGGCGCTGATCGCTGTGAGGCGGCCAGGATGGTCAGGTCTCCGGTGCCCGAGACGTAGCCCTGCTGGTTGCCGGTATCGCCGCCCGCCTGGCCCAGGCCGTCGCAGGCCGCGAGCGCGGCGGCCGCGGGCAGCGCGAGAGCGCCCGCCAGCAGTGCGCGCCGCGAAGGGCCGTGCTGTCGCGCAGCGCCGTGCTGCCCAGAGAACTCGCTCACGCTGCGCCCGCCGTGTCGACGGCGCCCGGCAGCAGCGAGGCGGCAGGCTCGCGGTAGTCCACCCCCACCAGCGCCGTGCCGTCGAAGCGCAGGGTGGTGAGGCTGGCGAGGGTGCACTGGCGTTTGCGGGGGTCGTGCCAGAGGCGACGGCCCTCGGCGCGGCGGCGCGCGCTGTAGATGGGCAGCTGGTGGGCGACCAGCACGGTCTCGTGGCCGGCGTTGCGCGCGGCGGCCTCGCGGGCCACAGCCAGCACACGCTCGGCCTGCTCGGCGTACGGCTCGCCCCAGGAGGGCCGCAGCGGGTTGCGCAGCACCCACCAGTGGCGGGGGCGGGTCAGCGCGCCGTCGCCGACCCCGAACGTCAGGCCCTCGAAATGGTTGGCGGCCTCGATCAGCCGCTCGTCGGTGCCGACGGTCAGACCGAACGCCTCACCGAGGGGCGCGGCGGTCTCCTGTGCGCGCTGCAGCGGGGAGGCGATCACCTCGACGACGTCGGCGCCCTCCTCGCGCAGCGTGGTGGCCACGAGCCGGGCCATCTGCTGGCCGCGTTCGGAGAGGCGGTAGCCCGGGAGCCGGCCGTAGAGCACGCGTTGAGGGTTGTGGACCTCCCCGTGGCGCAGCAGGTGGACGGCGGTGAGGGCCATGCGCCCAGCATCCCATCCACACCTGGGTGCCGGAGGCCGCACGCCAGAGCGCTGCGCGCGACGTCACACCCGTCGGCGTGGCGCCGGCGCGGCATCCCGGCGTGTCAGGCCTGGATGCTGACGACTCCCAGGTCGCGGGTGGAGGTCAGCACCCCGCGCACGCCCTCGCCGGTGTAGCTGCCCGAGGTGGGAGCGACGTCGGCGTAGTCACGCCCGACGGCGATGGTGAGGTGCCCGGCGCCGGCGCGCTTGTCGTTGCAGGGGTCGAAGGCCACGGCCACCGCGCCGGGCTGCCCCTCGACGAGGCCGGGGACGACGACGTCGACCCACGCGTGCGTCCCGCCCTGCCCGATGAGGTGACCGGAGACGTACCGGGTGGGGATCCCGAGGTGACGCATCACCGAGATCATCACGTGCGCGTAGTCCTGGCAGACGCCGACGCCTCCGGCGAGGGCCTGCGCGGCCGTGGTGCGCGTCGTCGTCGTCCCGAACTCGTAGCGGAACCGGGCGTGCACGGCGGAGCAGACGCGTTCGGCCGTCTCCACGGGGTTCTCGGGGCGGCGCAGCGACTCGGCGAGTTCGATGATCGCGGCGTCGGGGGCGGTGAGGGACGTGGGCGCCAGGAGACGCGGGTCACGCAGGGCCGCCTTGGACACCACCGCGTGGGCCTCGTGGGGGGCCGCGGGCACCACGCGCTCGAGCACGGCGGTGAGGGCGAACTCCACGTGCTCGGCCACGGCGTCGGCCCGGACCCGGGTGACGATGTTGCCGAAGGCGTCGCGTCGGTCGGTGCGACGGGCGGCGCCGTCCTCCAGGCCGCTCACGCTCAGGCTGGCCACGCGACGGTGCACGTCACCGTGGAGGACCGGCGGCAGCACCACGAGGCGCTGGCGCAGGTCGGCGACCGGAGCGTCGTACGTGTATCGGAACGTCTGCGCGAGGCGGTACGTCACGCGGGACGCGGCGTCCAGCTCAGCAGTCTGCGCGGTGAGCAGTGGAGCGGAGAGGGCGTCGAGCATCACAGGAGGGCCCCTTCAGCAGGGCCGCACCCAGCGACCGACGCCGTCATGCACGGATCCTGCACGTCTTCCGTTTCCGCGGTGTTGCGCCGCACCGGCACAGTCCGTCGATCGGTCGAAGATCCGTCCCCCTGAGTGATTCAGGGGGTCCGTTCTTACCCTCCCTGCGCCGCGGCCGCAGCTCGAGCGGCCACCGGAAGGGCCTCCAGGACGACGTTGACGGCGTCGTCGTCGTGGGAAGCCGAGCAGAACCACGACTCGTAGCAGGACGGCGGCAGGTGCACCCCGGCGTCGAGCATGGCGTGGAAGAACGCCGCGAACGCGCCGGCGTCCTGGGTGCGGGCGGTGTCGTAGTCGACCACGTCGACATCGGTGAAGAAGACGCTGAACATGCTGCCCGCCACCCCCAGGGTGTGGGGCACACCCTCGGCCGCCAGCGCGGCGGAGGCGGCGTCGCGGATGGTCGCGGCGACGGCGTCGACGCGGGCGTAGACCTCGTCGGTGCAGTGCTGCAGTGTCGCGAGACCCGCCGCCGAGGCCACCGGATTCCCCGAGAGCGTGCCCGCCTGGTAGACGGGTCCGGCCGGCGCCAGGTGGGCCATGACGTCAGCCCGGCCGCCGAACGCGGCCACGGGGAACCCACCGCCCATGACCTTGCCGAAGGTGAACAGGTCCGGCGCCAGTGCCTGCTCCCCCGCCCCGTCGCCGAGGTCGACGCGCTGGCGGCCCTCCAGTCCGAACCAGCCGGCGCGGGAGAGGCGGAAGCCGGTCATCACCTCGTCGCTGATGAGCAGCGCGCCGGCGCGGCGGGTCTCGCGCAGCAGCGCCGCCGTCCACCCCGGAGCCGGGGGCACCACGCCCATGTTGCCGGCGGCGGCCTCGGTGATGACGCACGCGATCCGGTCACCGTGAACGGCGAACGCCTGCTCCAGGGCAGGGACGTCGTTGAAGGGCAGCACGAGCGTCTCGGCGGCGCTCTCCGGGGTGACACCGGGGGTGTCGGGCAGGGCGAACGTGGCCAGCCCGGAGCCGGCGGAGGCGAGCAGGGCGTCGACGTGGCCGTGGTAGCAACCGGCGAACTTCACCACCACGGGCCGGCCGGTGAAGCCGCGGGCGAGGCGGATGGCGCTCATGGTCGCCTCGGTGCCGGAGCTGACCAGGCGCACCTTCTCCAGCGGCTCCACGCGGGCCACCAGCTCCTCCGCGAGCAGCACCTCGCCCTCGCTGGGCGTGCCGAAGCTGAACCCCTTCTCGGCCGCGGCCACCACGGCCTCGCGGACCGCCGGGTGGCCGTGCCCCAGGATCATCGGGCCCCACGAGCCGATGAGGTCGACCCGGCGCACGCCGTCGGCATCGGTGAGCCACGGCCCGGACGCCGACGCGGTGAACCGCGGCGTGCCCCCGACCGCGCGGAACGCACGCACGGGGGAGTTGACCCCGCCGGGCAGCACCGCGCTCGCGCGGTCGAAGAGCGCCTGGGAAGCGGGAGCGGGCGTGAGGTCGGAGGGGACGCCGGTCGAGCTGGTCGCGGTCACCCCGCCATCCTCCCCGCGGGCGATTTCGACGACGACCGGGCCTAGCGTGCGGGTGTGATCGACGGCGCGCTGAACGGGGCCGCCGGCCTGCTGCTCGCCGCCGCGGGCCTGGGCGTGGCCGGCCTCGACCCCACCGGTGCCCTGCTCGCCGTGGCAGCGCTGGCTGCGGGTGCGCGCCGCCGCGCCGTCCTCCTCTTCGGCGGGCTCATCGTGGGCCTGTCGACGGCCCTCGGCGTGGTGCTTTCCCTCACGGCGGGTGCTTCGCTGGCCGGTGTCGACTGGGCTGGCGCGCTGCCCGGCGGCCCGCTGACCGCCGGGCTCGAAGCGCTCGCGGGCGTACTCGCGCTGGGGTGGGCGGTCGCGCGGCTGCGACGCCGAGCCGACCCGGCGGGCGAGGCGACCGAGGACGCCGCCGCGGGCGCGCGGCGTGGCCCCGGCGCGCTACTGGCGGGCGGAGCGGGCCTGGTGGGCGCCGCCGTCGCCTTCTCGGCCGGGTCGGTCCTCGACCCGTCCTTCGTCGGCGTCGTGGTGCTGGCCGGTCGTGGCGAGCCCCTGGCGGAGGTCGTGGCGGCGCACGTGGTCTGGTCGGTGGTGAGCCAGGCGCCGCTGGTGCTGCTGCTCGTGGCAGTAGTGCGCGGTGGGCACGACCGGGCGTCGGCGCTGTTCACCCGCTGGTGGGCACGGGTACGCCCTGCCGTGCGTCACCTCGTGACGGCGGCGCTGGCCCTGCTGGGCGCGGGGCTGCTGCTGGATGCCGCCTGGTACGCGGCCACGGGGCACTTCCTCGTGCTCGACCCGAGCTTCTGATCGTGCCCGCGAGCGATCCGGTGCCCCCGCGGCCATCATGAGCGCCGTGACCGGCAACCCCAGCCCGACGTCGTCGCGCGACGTCCGGCGGTGGCGGCGGCTGCTCGCCGACGAGCAGTACGAGGCCACCGTGTACCGGCGCCTCGCCGCGCGGCGCGGCGGGGAAGACCGCGAGGTGCTGCTGGCCCTCGCCGAGGCCGAGGGTCGCCACGCGGCGCACTGGGCGGCGCTCATCGAGCAGAGCACGGGCGCTCCCCCGCGGCCCGGTCGGCCCAGCATCGGGTTGCGGCTGCTGGCCCTGCTGGCGCAGCGGTTCGGCTCGGTGTTCGTGCTGGCGCTGGCGCAGCAGGCCGAGGGCCGCTCGACGTACGGCCGCGACCCGCACGCGACAGCCGCGATGGCCGCCGACGAGCAGGTGCACGGCGAGGTGGTCCGCGGACTGGCGGCCCGGGGGCGGGCCAGGGTCTCGGGGACCTTCCGCGCCGCGGTGTTCGGCGCCAACGACGGCCTGGTCTCCAACCTCGCGCTCGTGCTCGGCGTCGCCGGAGCAGGCACGAGCACCCAGGTGGTGCTGCTCACCGGCATCTCGGGGCTGCTGGCCGGGGCCCTGTCGATGGCGGCCGGTGAGTACGTCTCGGTGCGCTCCCAGCGTGAGCTCATCGCCGCCTCCGCGCCGGCCCCGAGCTCGGCGTCGGTGGTGGGCGCCCTCGACGTCGACGCTAACGAACTCGCCCTGGTCTACCGGGCCCGCGGCATGGAGGAGGCGGAAGCCGAGCGCCACGCCGCCGAGCAGCTGGCGGCGCTGTCCGGCGGTCAGCCGCGAGGCTCGGGGGCGCGGTCGCTGTCGCCGTCCCTGGGGGTTCAGCAGGACGACGGCGACGACGTCGTCGGCAGCGCCTGGGCCGCCGCGGGCTCCTCGTTCGTCTTCTTCGCCAGTGGGGCGCTGGTGCCCGTGCTGCCGTTCCTCGTGGGGCTGGAGGAGGCTGCGGCGCTGGTCACCGCGCTCGTGCTGGTCTCGCTGGCGCTGATGAGCACCGGCGCCGTCGTGGGCGTGCTGTCCGGCGGCCCGCTGCTGCTGCGGGGGCTGCGCCAGCTGGCCATCGGGCTGGGCGCCGCCGCCGTGACCTACCTGCTCGGGTTGGCCTTCGGCACGACCCTCGGCTGAGCCCGCTCCAGAGCAGCGTCAGCGCAGGTGCTCGGCCAGCGTGGCGCAGATCCGGCCGAGTGCCGCGACGTCCTTGGGCGAGAGCCTGTCGAACAGGTGCTCCCGCACTCCGGCGACATGCAGGGGCGCCGCGGCTTCCAGGGCAGCGAAGCCCGCAGGGGTCATGACGGCGAGCACGCCGCGGCGGTCCTCCGGGCAGGCGCGACGCTCGACGAGCCCGCGGGCCTCCAGGCGCGAGATGGCGTGCGTGAGGCGGCTCCGGGAGTGCACCAGGTCATCGGCGAGGTCGGACATCCGCAGGGACCGGTCGGGTGACTCCGAGAGCCTGACGAGCAGCTCGTAGTCGGCCAGGGACAGGTCGTGCTCGGACTCGTCCAGCTCCTGGCCGAGCCGGCGGCTCAGCAGCTGCGTGGCTTCGAGGTAGAGGCGCCAGATGCGTTGCTCGTCGGCGTCGAGCCAGCGGGTGTGGGCCTGATGCTCAGAGGTGGCCTCAGCGGTGTCCTCAGAGGTGGGGGTCACGGGGGAAAGCCTTCCAGACCGGGAACAAAGTTGAATGTTGAAGCATTGTGCGTCACAGTGGACGTGCAGCGCGACCTGCGACGCACGAACCGCAGATCGACACCACCACCTGGAGGACCCATGACCACCACCCTGCCCGCCGGTCTCGTCGCTGGTACCTACACCGTCGACCCGTCGCACTCCGAGGTCGGCTTCACCGCCCGCCACGCGATGGTGACCAAGGTGCGCGGCCGCTTCTCCGACGTCGCGGGCACCGTGGTGCTGGCCGAGGACGCCTCCCTGATCTCCGTCGAGGCCACGATCCAGGTCGCGAGCATCGACACGCGCAGCGCCGACCGCGACGGCCACCTCAAGAGCGCCGACTTCTTCGACGTCGAGACCTACCCGACCATGACCTACCGCTCCAGCGCGGTACAGGTGACCGGTGACGGCTTCGTCGTCGACGGCGAGCTCACCCTCCACGGCGTGACCAAGCCCGTGCAGCTCGAGGTGACCGCCGAGGGGGTGGCCACCGACCCGTTCGGCAACTCCCGCGCCGGCTTCTCCGCCGAGGCCGAGATCAACCGCAAGGACTTCGGGCTGACCTGGAACGCGGCCCTGGAGACCGGCGGCGTGCTCGTCAGCGAGAAGATCAAGATCACGCTCGACATCTCGGCCATCAAGCAGGCCTGACCCTCCCGCCAGCCCCTTCCTTCCCGCACTTTCCTCGGCAAGTGCGGGAAGGGAGTGGCCTTTGGCGCACTTTCCTCGGCAAGTGCGAGAGGGAACAGAGCTGGGCCGGGGGACGACGACGCGCGCTCAGCCAATGACGACGGCCCGGAACACCGGGTGCTTCGGAGCCGCCGCGAGAAGCGCCTCATCAGTGGCGTCCGCGCTGACGCCGTCGAAGAACGCCCCCACCTCCCACGCCCATCGCCGCAGGTACTCCCGCAGCACGGCCACCTTCTCGGCATCCGCCAGCTCCACCGCCTCGAACACCTCGACGCGACGCCCGAGCCGCAGCTCGCCACCGCCGGCAGCCCGCAGGTTCCGCACCCACTGCGTGGTGCCCCGGGGAGCGACGAGGTAGACCTGCCCTCCGGCCCGCAGCGGGTTGACCGGCACCGTGCGCCACTCACCACTGGCCCGCCCGCGCACCGCGAGCACCCGCGACCCAGCCAGCGGCAGACCCCAGCGAGTCAGGCGCTCGACCAGCGGGTTGCCCACGCGCACCGTGAACCACCCGGGGGCCAGGTAGCGCGTCGATCCGACAGAACGCCCCTTCTCGCCCGAGCCCTTCTCGCGAGCACCGGATCGATTCGAGAGCGCTGATCTCTTCATGGCGCGAGCGTCCCAGCGGCGCGCGCCAGCGTCAAGAGCAGTGCTCTCACAGAGGGGCGGCGCTCACGTCTGTGCAACCATGGAGGGGTGTCCGTCGTCCTCACCGCCCGCGAGCGGGCCCGCCGAGAGGTGACCTCCGAAATCCTGGCAGCCGCACGGCGCCAACTGGGGGAGGTCGGCGCCGCCGCGCTGTCGGTGCGGGCCGTGGCCCGTGAACTCGGACTGGCGTCGTCAGCCGTCTACCGCTACTTCGCCACTCGCGACGAGCTGCTCACCGCACTCATCGTCGAGGCCTACGACAGCAGCGGAGACGCCGTGGAGCGCGCCTGCGCGGCAGGAGGCGAGCGCACCCCCCGAGACCGGTTCGTCGCCGGGTGCCGCGCCCTGCGGGACTGGGCCCGCACCCACCCGCACGAGTACGCCCTCGTCTACGGCTCCCCGGTGCCCGGGTACCGGGGCAACGAGAAGACGACGGCGGCCGGCTCGCGCTCACCCCTGGCGTTGCTGGCCGTCCTTGCCGACAGGGCGCCCCACTCCGCCGGGCACACCGGCAGCGACAGCGACGCAGGCGAGAAGCCCAAGAAGGCCAAGAAGGGCGAGAAGCCGAAGAAGTCCGAGCAACCGGCCGGCCTCGCACCCACGGGCAGCCGCCCCCTGTCTGCGCTCCTGGAGGAGCAGGCCGGACTGGTGGTCGCGGAGGGGGGTGAGCGCCTGCACGGGATGACTCCCGAGGTGGTGGTGGCCGGTGCACGCGCCTGGACGGCGCTCCTGGGGCTGGTGAGCAGCGAGCTGTTCGGGCAGCTGGGCAACACGTTCGACCCGGCCGATGACTTCTCCGAGGTCACCTTCGCCGGACTCGCCGACGATCTCGGGCTCTGATCCGCCCGTCGGCCACCCCTCGCGGCCTTACCCTCGGAAGGACGGCCCCGGCACCGGGTCCGGTCCTGTGCGCTCCGGAGGTGGTGGTTCCGTGAGCCGGCACCGCGCTCCGTCGCCCGTGACGCGCCGCGGCGCGCTGGTGGCTGGCGCCGCCTGGGTGGCCGGTGCGTTCGCAGCCTCGTCGGGAGTCGGCGCCCGCCCACCGTCCACCGCGACTCCCCTGAGCGCGTCATCGGAACAGCTCACGGCGGTCCAGGTTCAAGACCCTCCGCCGGCGAGCGGTCAGCTGTCAGCCACGGCGCCGCCGACCACGTCGGCGACCGAAGCGCCTCCCAGCCCCAGCCAGACGCCCAGCGCAACAACCAGCCCGACACCCAACGCGACGAACGCGGCATCGAGCACGACGGCGCTCGACAGGTCGGCCCACTCCACGACGGACGCGGCCAGCCCCTGGGTGGTGGTCAACAAGCAGCATCCCGTGACGCCCCTCGACTACGAGCCGGCACAGATCGTGAAGGTCGCCGGGGAGCGCGTCAGCGCCGCGGCGGCACCGGACCTGGAGGCACTGCTGCAGCACAGCCGCGACGACGGCGTCGCGCTGACGCTGGTCAGCGGCTTCCGGGACTACGAGTACCAGGCCCAGGTCCACCGCCGCTCGGTAGCACGCAACGGCCAGGCCGGCGCCGACAGGTACAGCGCCCGCGCTGGGCACAGCGAGCACCAGACGGGCCTCGCCGTCGACTTCTCCTCCGCCGACGGCAGGGCAACCCTGAGCCCGCGCTTCGCCCGCACCGACGAGGGCCTATGGCTGGCCGAGCATGCGGGCGGCCACGGCTGGTTGCTGCGGTACACCGAAGCCGACCAGGCGGTCACCGGGTACAACCCCGAGCCGTGGCACTTCCGCTGGGTGGGTGTCGAGCTCACCACGGCGATGGCGCAGGCGGGCGTGGCCACGCTGGAGGAGTTCTTCGGGGTCAGCGGCGGCGCCCAGTACGCATGAGCCCCACGTGACGTGAGCAGAGCCCGCCCGGCGCGGGCCGGGCGGGCTGAACCTCAGGTCAGGGTCTTGATCAGGACGTAGCCGAGGAGCCCACGGCCTCGCGCGACTGCGGCGAGCCCTGCACCACCTCGTGATGGGTCGAGTCGCTCGTGCGGCTGACCTCTACGCGACGCGGCTGCGCCGAGGGCGCCACCGGCACCAGCAGGTGCAGCACACCGTCGCGGTAGTCGGCGCTGACGCCTGCGGCGTCGAGACCGTCACCGATCTGCAGCTGCCGGATGAACTGGCCGTGCGGGCGCTCGGCGATGATCACCTCGCGTGAACCCGCGGCGCGCGTGGCGCGGTCGGCGCGGACGGTGATGACGTTGCGCTCGGTGGTCACGTCCACGCTGGACGGGTCGACACCGGGCAGGTCGAGCTCGACGTGGTAGCCGGCGTCGTCCTTCCAGACGTCCATCGGCATGCGCATCGGGGTACGGGCGCCACTGACCAGCTGCTGAGCCATGCGGTCGAGCTGGCGGAAGGGGTCACCGAAGGGGTCGAACTGCATGACGGTCACGGGATCCTCCTCACCGGATCGGGAGCACGGACCGGGTTCGCGGCCCGTGGGCACCCTCTGCGGTGCCACCCGTGATGTACCCCGCGGCGCGACGACCTAAACCACAGTTGAGTCGAATCCAGTCAACTCTCGTCAGCCCCGGCGCAGCAGGTCCGCAACCTCCGTGGCCCAGTAGGTGAGGGTCGCTGTGGCGCCTGCACGCTGGATGGCGGTGAGCGACTCGAGGATCGCGCGCTGTCGGTCGATCATCCCGGCGGCCGCAGCAGCCTCGACCATCGCGTACTCCCCGGAGACCTGGTATGCCCACACCGGCACGTCCACGGCGGCGGCCACGTCCGACAGCACGTCGAGGTAGGGCAGCGCGGGCTTGACCATGACGACGTCAGCGCCCTCGGCGATGTCCAGGCGAACCTCGCGCAGCGCTTCGCGGCGGTTGCCCGGGTCCATCTGGTACGCGCGCCGATCTCCCTGCAGGGTCGACTCGACGGCCTCCCGGAACGGCCCGTAGAAAGCCGAGGCGTACTTGGCCGCGTAGGCCAGCAGGACGACGTCGCTGCGCCCCACAGCGTCCAGCGCGGAGCGCACGACGCCGGTCTGGCCATCCATCATCCCGCTCAGGCCCAGCAGCGAGGCTCCCGCCTCCGCCTGGGCCAGCGCCATCGACGCGTACCGCTCGAGTGTGGCGTCGTTGTCGACGCGGCCCGCCTCGTCAAGGACACCGCAGTGGCCGTGATCGGTGAACTCGTCGAGGCAGAGGTCGGCCATGACCACGCAGTCGGAGCCGACGGCCTCGTCGAGCGCGCGCAGGGCAGTGTTGAGGATGCCCTCCGGGTCGTCGGCGCCCGAACCGCGCGCGTCGCGCACGGCCGGCACGCCGAAGACCATGATCCCGCCGACGCCGGCGGCCACGGCCTCGTGCGCGGCGTCGACCAGGGACGTCATGGTGTGCTGCACCACGCCCGGCATCGACTGCATGGGCGAGGGCTCGCGCAGGCCCTCCTTGACGAACACCGGCAGCACGAGGCGCTGGCGGGCCAGGTGCTCGCCGGCGCTGAGCGACCGCAGCGCCGGCGTGGCGCGCAGGCGCCGCGGTCGCTCAGCAGGGAACGGCATGGGGCGTGATCCCCCGTGCCTCAGCGACGACGGCGGGCGCCGGCGCGGCGCTCGCTGGGACGCAGCACGGGCTCGCCGGCTTCCTCCGCCTGGGCACGCAGCTGCGCGCCGTAGGCGGCGAGGGCGTCGACCAGCGAGGCGGTGCTGGCGTGCTCGGCCTGCACGTCGACGCGCAGCCCCAGCTCGGTGGCCGTGGCACACGTCGCCGGGCCGATGCAGGCCACCACGGTGCTCGGGTGCGGCTTGCCGGCGATGCCGACGAGGTTGCGCACGGTCGAGGACGACGTGAACACGACGGCGTCGAAGGCGCCCGTCTTGATCGCGTCACGCACGGGCGCGGGCGGCGGAGCCGCCCGGACGGTGCGGTAGGCGGTGACGTCGTCGACCTGCCACCCGATCTGCTGCAGCCCCTCGACGAGGGTGTCGGTGGCGATGTCGGCGCGGGGCAGGAAGACCCTGTCGATCGGGTCGAGCACCTCGTCGTAGGGCGGCCACTCGGCCAGCAGGCCCGCGGCAGACTGCTCGCCCTCCGGCACGAGGTCGGGCTCGATGCCCCAGGCGCGCAGCTCGGCGGCCGTGACGCCGCCCACCGCCGCGACCTTGAGCCCGGAGAACGCGCGAGCGTCCAGGCCGTACTCGGCGAACTTGTCCTTGACGGCGCGGACGGCGTTCACCGAGGTGAAGCCGACCCACTCGTAGCGACCGGTGACCAGCCCGCGGACAGCCTTCTCCATCTGGTGGGGGCTGCGCGGCGGCTCGACGGCGATGGTCGGCACGACCTCGCTGACGGCGCCGACAGCGGCCAGCCGCTCGACCGTGGTCGAGGACTGCGCCTGCGTGCGGGGCACCAGCACGCGCCAGCCGAACAGCGGGCGGGACTCGAACCAGGCGAGCTTGTCGCGCTTGGCCACACCAGGGCCGAGCACGGCCACGAGCGGCTCGGGCAGGTGGTCGCCCTCGGCGGCCAGCACATCGGGCAGCGTCGCAAGGGTCGCGGAGACCGACCGCTGCGCGGTGGTGGTGCCGCCGGCGGTGACGACGACCTCCTGCGAGCCCGTACGCCCGGAGGCCAGCAGCGCCTTGGCGGCACCGACGACGTCCTCGGCCGAGCCGGTGACGATCACGGTGCCGGGCACACCGGACACCGCGTCGACAGCGGCCTCACCCTGCGTGGCGTCGAGCACGTGGACGTCGCTGGCGCGGGAGGTGCTGGTGGCGATCCCGGCGTACAGCGGCACGGCAGTGGCCACGGACACCCCGGGCACCACCTCGACGGCGACACCGGCGCGGCGCACGGCGGCCAGCTCGTCGGCCAGCTGCGGAGAGCTCGCGGCGTCACCGCTGAACAGCCGCACCACGGCGCGGCCCGCGCGGGCGGCGGAGAGCGAGAGCTTGGCGCGCGCGGCGCCCGTCAGGGGGGCGCTCCCCTCGGGCGCGGCGGTCGCGAGGACCTCGACGCCGTCGCGGCAGTGCCGGTGCACCGCGGCCAGCGCCGCGGACTCGGGAGCACCGGTGCTCTCGGCCTCTGCCCCGCGGTCGAGGACGACGACGTCGGCCGCGGCGAGCAGCTCCGCCGCGCGCAGGGTGAGCAGGCCGGGATCGCCCGGGCCGGCACCCACGAAGGCGATGGCGGGCACGGGCGTCGAGACGGACGACACGTGGGTGCTGCCCGTCGTCGAGGCGGGCGCACTGCTGGTGGTGGAGGTGGCGCCGGCGCGGACCGCAGCGTCAGGTGCTGCGTCGGGGAGCGTCGGGGCGGAGGTTGGCGGGGTCACAGATGCACCCTCTCCGGCGGCGCGGTGGCCGCCGTGTCGTGAGCGTTCGAGGCTGGCTGCGGTGCTGCGCTGCTGGTGCGCGGGGTCTCGGGATGGACGGGGTCTGCGGAGCTGGTGGAGCTGCTGGAGGGCGCGAGCGGCGCCAGGGCCGGGGATCCGGAGGCGAGCAACTGCTCGGCCACGCGGCGGCCGAGGTCAGCGGCCTGTTCGCGGGGGCCGGAGCCCGTGCGGACAACGGTCGCCGAACCGTCGAGGGCCGCGACGAGCCCGGTGAGCCGGAGCTCGCCGTCGGCGTCGGTCACGGCGAGGGCTCCCACGGGGGCGGCGCAGCCGGCCTCCAGCGCGGCGAGCAGTGCCCGCTCGGCGATGGTGGCGGCACGGCTGGAGGCGTCGTCCAGGAGCGCGCAGACCGCGCGGACGTCCGCGTCGTCGGAGCGGCACTCCACCGCCAGCGCGCCCTGCCCGGGGGCGGGCAGCAGCCGGTCGGTGTCGAGCACGTCGGTGGCCTCGTCGGCACGGCCCAGGCGCAGCAGGCCCGCCCGCGCGAGCACGACGGCGTCGAGCTGGCCGTCGGCCACGAAGCGCAGGCGCGTGTCGACGTTGCCGCGCACGTCGACGACCTCCAGGTCAGGACGCAGGGCCCGCAGCTGGGCGGCACGCCGGGGCGACCCGGTGCCGACACGGGCGCCGGCGGGCAGGCCGTCCAGGGACCGTCCCCCGGAAGCGACGAGGACGTCGCGCGGGTCTTCCCGCGGCGGGACGGCCGCCACGACCAGCCCGTCCGCCGGTGCGGTGGGCAGATCCTTGAGGGAGTGGACGGCAAGGTCCACGCGGCCCGCGAGCAATGCGTCGCGCAGCGCCGTCGCGAAGACGCCGGTGCCACCGAGGCTGGACAGCGGGGCGCGCGAGACGTCGCCCTCGGTGGTGACCTCGACGAGCTCGACGGCGCGGCCGGTGCGCTCGCGCAGCGCCTGCGCGACGTGCTCGGACTGGGTGCGGGCCAGCGCGCTGCGGCGGGTACCGAGACGCAGCACCGCGCCACCCACCGCGCTGTCCAAGGCGCCGCTCACGAGGTGCCCCCCTCGACCGGCACGACATCCTGCGCAGAAGTCTGGGCAGGCGTCTGAGCCGCGACGGCCCGCAGCACCTCGGCCACGCTGCCGCCCCCGGTGGAGGCGCTGCCGGCGCTGGACACCGTCGGGGCGACCGACCCGGCGCCCAGGCCGGCGAGGCCGCCCAGGCCAGAGGTCGGGCCGTCGAGGTCGAACAGCTCGCGCAGCACCGCGGCGTACCCGGCGCCGTCCGCGCCGTCGGCCGCCAGCGCCTTCACACGCACGGTGGGCGTGTGGAGGAGCTTCTCGGTCACGCGGTGCACGGCCAGTTCGGCCTCCGCGACGACCCGCGGATCGACCTCGGGCCCGAGGCGTCCGCGCAGGCGGGCGACCTCCCCCTCGACGACGTCGCGGGCGAGGGAGCGCAGGGCGGCGACGGTGGGCGCCACGGCGGCTGCGCGCTGCTCGCCGAGGTACCCGGCGACCTCGTCGGCGACGACGGCGCGGGCGGCGCTGACGCTCCCGGCGACCCCGGACAGGGCCGGGTCGTCTCCGGGACCTTCGGCGAGCCGACGGCGCAGCGCGTCGAGTCCGACGAGCTCCACACCGGGCAGGTCACCGGCGGCAAGGTCGACGTCGTGCGGGAGAGCGAGGTCGACCAGGAGCTGCGGAGCTGCCTCACCGTCAACGCTGCGCTCGGCGCGCGCGGCGGCGATGTCCGCGGCGTCCAGCACGGTGCCGACCGCGCCGGTGCACGAGACCACGACGTCGGCCGTGGCGAGCACGGCGCGCAGGGCGGCATCGTCGTCGAGGCCCAGCCAGGTGCCGCCCACAGCTGCCGCCAGCCGCTCGGCGCGCGCCGGGGTGCGGTTGGCGACGGCGATCGAGCCGACGCCCAGGCGCTGCAGGGTGGTTGCGGCGAGCGCGCTCATCGAGCCCGCCCCGATGACGAGGGCGCGTGCGTCGGCCAGCGGCCCGACGACGCTCTCGGCGCCTTCCAGCGCAGCTTCCACGAGGGAGCGCCCCGCCTTGTCGAGGCCGGTCTCGCTGTGGACGCGCTTACCGACCCGCAGCGCCCGCTGGACCAGCTGGTCGAGCACGCGGCCGACGGTGCCGTCTTCCTGGCCGCGGCGCAGGGAGGTCCGCACCTGCCCGAGCACCTGGGACTCGCCGAGCGCCATCGAGTCGAGCCCGGCGGAAACATTGAACAGGTGCTCCACGGCGCGGTCGCCGTAGGCGAAGATCAGCGACTCGGCGAGCTCGGCCAGCGGCAGGCCGGAACGCTGCGCGAGGGCGCCGGAGAGGTCCTGCACGCCGAGGTGGAAGGAAGGCACCACCGCGTACACCTCGACGCGATTGCAGGTGGCCAGCACCGCCGCCTCCAGCACCGTCCCGCCGCACAGATCGCGAGCCAGCGCCCGGGCGCCCTCCGCGTCCAGCGCGGCGCGCTCCAGCAGGCTGATCGGCGCTGTCCGGTGGGACATCCCGACGAAGAGCAGGCTCACCGAGCCACCTCCGCGTGCACGCCGCGGGCTCCACGCCCACCGACTCCCGCGGCGACAAGCGTTTCAGGCAGCACCACGACAGGCTCCTCGCCGTCGGCTGCCGCGCGGCGGCGTTCGCGGAAGGCGAGGATGCCCAGTTCGGTGGACAGGTCGACCCGGCGCAGCTCGACGCCGGCCGGCACCTGCAGCTCCACGGGCGCGAACGACAGCACGCTGGTGATGCCGGCGGCGACGACGGCGTCGCAGGCGGCCTGCGCGGACGCGGCGGGCACCGCGAGGACGGCGATGCGCACGCCCAGCTCGCTGACGAGGCGCACGATGCGCTCGGCAGGCTGGACCTCGAGGCCGGCGACCTGCTCGCCCACCACGGACGGGTCACTGTCGACGAGAGCGACGACCCGGGTGCCCAGGGGGGCGAAGCCTCCGTAGTTGGCCAGGGCGTGCCCGAGGCTGCCGATCCCGACGATGACGACGCGCCACTCCTCGGCCAGGCCCAGGCAGCGACCCACGTGCTGGACGAGGTGCCCGACGTCATACCCGACCCCCCGGACGCCGTAGCTGCCGAGGTGCGAGAGATCCTTGCGGAGCGTGGCCGAACCGACCCCGGCCGCCAGGGCGAGCTCCTCGCTGGACACCGTGGTGACCCCGCGCTCACCGAGGCCGGTGAGCACGCGCAGGTACACGGGTAGCCGGGCCACCGTGGCGTCGGGGACTCCCCTGGTGCCGTCGCGCGGAGCGCGCAGCGGCGGAGCGGGGTGCGGGTCTGTCACGGTGGGGCAGGGCTCCTGCTGGCAGTCTGCTGGCGTGCGGCAGGGAACCCGGCACTACCAGGCTCCCCGTTGCCCCCACCACGCGGTGGTGCGGGCAGCCCAGACTAGGCACTTGTGAAGGGCAGAACAAAGTTCACGCGCGCCGCAGCCCCTCAGAGCTGGCTCAGCGCCCGCTGACTGCGCACCCCGTGTCCGCCCCGGGCCCACTCAGTGCCCACTCCAGGCCCGCTCCGGGCCCCCGGGGAAGCTCCGCTCAGTTGCGCAGCGCGGTGAGCAGCTCCGCCTCGTCGACGCGCCAGTGCGCGTGGTGGCGCCCGTCAACCGTGACCACCGGCACGAGGTCGCTGTAGCGGGCGACGAGCTCGGCGTCGTCGTCGACGTCGACCTCCCGCCAGGTGGCACCCGCGCTCGCGCAGGCCCGCGCGACCTGCTCGCGGGCGATGTCACACAGGTGGCAGCCGCGGCGGCCGTACAGCACCACGCGCTCGGAGTCCACGGCCGCGAGGCTACCCAGGGCCCTCAGCCGGCCCTCCGGTGACCCTCGCCTGAGCCCCCGGACACGCAGAAGACCCGCACCGCGAGGGCGGTGCGGGTCTGCAGCGAGTGCGCCTACTTCTTGTTGCGGCGCTGGTGGCGCGTCTTGCGCAGCAGCTTGCGGTGCTTCTTCTTCGCCATGCGCTTGCGGCGCTTCTTGATGACCGAACCCATGGTGCCTCAGATCGCTCGGGGCAGCGGTGCGCGCTGCCTGCGGATGCTCCTGCGCCCCAGCGTACCGACTGCACGCACGACGCCCGGAACGGTCATCGGGGGGTCACATCGCCTCGGTCTCCACGAAGGAGTGCGACAGGTACTGGTCGACGGCCGTCTCCGGCACACGGAAGGAGCGGCCCACGCGCACGGCGGGCATCTCTCCGGAGTGCACCAGGCGGTACACCGTCATCTTCGACACGCGCATCATCGTGGCGACCTCGGCCACGGTGAGGAAGCGCACTCCGCTGAAGTCGCGGTCCATCGCCATGGTTCCTCCCGGTCGTCCCTGGACCCTGAGCTCCAGGGGCCTCTGTCAACTCACAGTAGTGGCACGTGTGACTTCTGGGGAAGTCGTTGCGAGAGTTACAAGCGTGGAAGACACCCTGGTGGCGGCGTGTCCAGCACCAGCCAGACCTCCACCCAGACCTCTGCCTAGACGTCTGCGAGGCCATGGTGCTGACCGGCAGCGCCGCGCGCGGCAAGATGCTTCGACCGGCGAGCAATACCACGGCGTGTCGCTGCGCCGCGCGGGAAACGCCCCCCTGACGAGATCCGTGCCGCAGGGTCGGCGATGACCCCCTTCACGACCCCTCGAGACCGGACGATGACCCGGAAAAATGTTGGTCACGAGTCGGTGACGGCAACGCGCGGGGCCTCAGCCGAACCAGGGATCGAGCCCGTGGTTGGGAAAAACGGCCCGGCGCGTGGCCAGAACGGCCCGGTCGACGGGGTCCGAGGGGTCCGCGCCGGCCTCCCACGGGGAGTACCAGGCCGGACTGCCGTCGGTCATCGACGCCGGCGGGTCCCAGCCTCGGGCGATGACGTCCTCCCGCCACGCCTCGGGCACCAGCGTCGCGGGCGGCACCGGGGCGTGAGCCGCGATGCCCAGCAGGTGGGCCCAGACGCGGGGGACGACGTCGACCAGGTCGTAGCCACCGCCGCCGGTGGCCACCCAGCGGCCCCCGCACACCTCGTGGGCGAGGTCGTGCAGGGACCGCGCGGCGGAGCGCTGGGCGTCGACGCTCACCGCGAGGTTGGCCAGCGGGTCCTGAGCGTGGGCGTCGGCTCCGTGCTGGGTGACGAGGACGTCGGGGGCGAACGCGCGCAGGAGCGGAGGCACCACGGCGTGCAGCGCCCGCAGCCAGCCGGCGTCCTGTGTGCCCGCGGGGAGCGCCACGTTGACGGCGCTGCCCTCCGCGCCGGCGCCGCCGGTCTCCTCGGGCCAGCCCGTGCCGGGGAACAGCGTGCGGCCCGATTCGTGCAGGGACATCGTCATGACGCGGGGGTCGTCCCAGAAGGCCGCCTCGACGCCGTCGCCGTGGTGCACGTCGAGGTCGACGTAGGCGACGCGGCGCGCCCCCTGGTCCAGCAGGTGGTTGATGGCCACCGCAACGTCGTTGTAGATGCAGAAGCCGCTGGCGCGATCGGGCATCGCATGGTGCATGCCGCCGCTGACGTTGACGGCGTGCTCGGCTGCGCCGGACCACACGGCCTCGGCGCAGTCGACGCTGGCGGCCACCACCCGCGCGGACGTCTCGTGCATCCCCGCGAAGACCGGGTCGTCATCGGTGCCGAGACCGTGGGCGACGTCGACGAGGCGCGGGTCGGCCGAGACCCGGCGCACCGCGGCGACGTAGGCCGGTGAGTGCACGGTGGAGATGAGCTCGTCGGGGGCGATCCGGACCCCGGCGACGCGAACGCCGGGGGCATCGAGAAGCCCGAGCTCGCGGGCAAGCCGCGCCGTCAGCTCCAGTCGCAGCGGCGCCATCGGGTGTCCCGGGCCGAAGTCGTGCGCCGCGAGGGCGTCGTCCCAGACCACCAGGGTGCGATCCACCACCCGTGCACGCTAGCGGCACCGGCGAGGATCACCAGCGCCAGGCTCACCCGGTGGCCTACTCGACTGGCCCACTCGACTGGCCTCATCGACCGGCCTGCTCGACCGCTCACCGCACGGCGACGCCACCCAGATGCTCGCGGGCGAACGCCAGCGCCGCCGCGAGGGCAGCGCGCCGCTCGTCGGGGCCGCGGCTACGGCGGGTGGTCACCTCGACGCAGGCGTCACCCTGCCAGTCCTTCGCGGCCAGGTAGGCGAGCAGCTCGGCCACCGGCTGGGAGCCCTGGCCGGGCAGCAGGTGCTCGTCCTTCGGGGAGCCGTTGCCGTCGGTGAGGTGCAGGTGGACGAGCCGATCGCCCATGCGCTGTGCCAGCTCCAGGCAGCTCAGGCCCGAGGTGGCTGCATGGGAGACGTCGAGGAGCAGAGCGTCGTAGTCGAGCTCGCAGGGGTCCCACCCCGGCAGATAGGCGGCGAACTCGCGCCCGCCGGCACGCCAGGGATACATGTTCTCGACGGCGAGCGTCACGCCCTCGGCCTGCGCGATGCGCCGCACGCCCGCCTCGAAGCCGGTGGCGTAGTCCTTCTGCCAGCGAAACGGCGGATGCACCACCACCGTGCGTGCTCCCAGTCGCTTGGCCATCTGCGCGGCCCGCTCGACCTTCGGCCACGGCTCCTTGCCCCACACTCGCTGCGTCAGCAGCAGGGTGGGGGCGTGCACGGACGTCACCGGCACACCGAAGTGGTCGGAGAGCTCGGCGATGGCGTCCTCGTCCTGGCTGACGGGATCTGTCCAGACCATGACCTCGACACCGTCATAACCGATCCGGGCAGCCATCTCGAACGCGTCGGCGACCCCCTGGGGGTACACCGACGCCGTCGACAGCGTCACGGCCATAGGCACCGGATCACCCTACGGGCGGGCCGTCGAGTCCACCCTGCGGAGGGTTGGCTCGCCAACCAGCAGCCGTCCCAGCAGCTGTCAGGGCAGGTCGCGCAGGAGGACCGGGTAGAAGAGGTCGAACCTGCGGTTGCGCTGGTGGGACACGTCGTCCCAGCTCATGGGCAGGGTGATCGGCTCGCTGAACCGCTGGTACGTCAGGTCCACGTAGCGGCTGCTGGGAGCGACGATGTCCTCCAGGGAGAACAGGGTCCGCTCGAACCAGGCGCTGTGCTGGGCGAACCACGCGCAGGTGCGCTCGAGGATCCGCCCGGCCGGGCGCCAGCCGTCGGTGAGCCAGTCGCAGAGCATCTCGAGCCAGCTGTACGGCGTCTCAGGCTCCATCGCCGAGGCGACCTCGAGCAGCTCGCTGCGCAGGGCCACCTCGGTGCGGGTGGATGCCCGCCGGTCACCGCGGGCGTGCTCGATCCGGTGCGTGATGACGCGCTCGGGGGTGAAGACGACGAACAGGGACGCGTAGACGCGCGGGTCCGGGTCGAAGCGCACGTCCCAGAACTCGACGTCGTCGTCGAGCAGCAGCTCCACGAGGGGCGTGAGCAGCCCGGTCTTGGGGCGGCGCCAGGGCAGGGGCGCGAGGAACTCGTCGACCAGCACCGCGGCTCTCTCGCTCACCTGTCATGGATCGGCGTCAGACCCGCCCCGACCTGAGCGTGCGCCCGGCGCGCCGTCGTCCCCCATCAGGGAGACAGGCGACGCGCCGGGCGCGCAGCGAACCGCCGTCAGACGCCGCGCTGCAGCACGCGGTAGGCGCTCTCCCAGCGGAGCTCGCGCTTGAAGGAGCGCGTCGTCGTCCCCGTGCCGATGACCGCGAGCTCCGTGCCGACGACGTCGGCCAGGTCTTCGAGGACCTCCACACCGAACTGCGTCGTCATCACCGTGTGGTGGGGGCCGCCGGCCTCCAGCCAGCACTCGGTGGAGGTGCGCCAGTCGGGCAGGGGCTCCCAGACGGCGCGGGCGACGGGCAGGTTGGGCAGGTCCTGCGGCGGGGTCACCACGCGCACCTCGTTGGCCACGAGGCGGAACCGCTCGCCCAGGTCGCACCAGCCGACGATGACGGCGTCGCCCGGGTCAGCGGTGTGGACCATGCGGACCGGGTCCTCACGGCCACCGATGCCGAGCGGGTGCACCTCGATGCGCGTCGTGGCGGTGGTGATGGTCGGGCAGACCTCGAGCATGTGCGCGCCCAGGATCCTCTGGGGCGCCCCGGGCGCGAGGTCGTAGGTGTAGTCCTCCATGAACGCCGTGCCACCGGGCAGGCCGGCGCCCGCGGCCTTGAGCACACGCGTCAGGGCCGCGGTCTTCCAGTCGCCCTCCCCGGCGAAGCCGTAGCCGTCACCCAGGAGGCGCTGCACGGCCAGGCCGGGCAGCTGGCGCAGGGAGCCGAGGTCTTCGAAGTTGGTGGTGAACGCCTCGGCGCCGTTGGCCTCCAGCACGCGACGCAGCGCCACCTCGATCTTGGCGCCGTAGTGCAGCGACTCGGCACGCTCGGCGCCGGGCAGCAGCTCGGGGGCCACCTCGTAGCGGTCGGCGTACTCGGCCACCACGGCGTCGGCCTCGGCGTCGGAGACCTGAAGGACGACGTCCGCGAGAGCGTTCACGCCGAGGGCCTCGACATCGACGCCCCAGCGGATCTGGGCCTCCACCTTGTCGCCCTCGGTCACGGCGACGTTGCGCATGGTGTCGCCAAAGCGCACGAGCTTCAGCGAGCGCGCCACGGACGCGGCGACGGCGGCGCGGGCCCACTCCCCCACGCGCTGCTGGACGCCGGGGTCACCGGCGTAGCCGGCCACCGTCGTGCGGCTGGAACGCAGCCGCGACAGGACGTACCCGAACTCCCGGTCGCCATGGGCGGCCTGGTTGAGGTTCATGAAGTCCATGTCGATGGTCGCCCACGGCAGCGCCGGGTCGGCCTGGGTGTGCAGGTGCAGCAGCGGCTTGGACAGCACGGACAGGCCGGCGATCCACATCCGCGCCGGACTGAAGGTGTGCATCCAGGTGATGACACCGGCCACGGAGTCGTCGGCGCTGGCCTCGAGCATGACGCGACGGATGGCGTCGGAGCTCTTCACCACGGGCTTCCACACCACGCGGACGGGCACCGCGTCCGCGCCGTCGAGGAGGGCGGCGACGCGCTGGCTCTGCTCGGCCACCTGGGCGAGGGTCTCCTCGCCGTAGAGGTCCTGGCTGCCGGTGAGGAACCAGACCTCGCGGCCGGAGAACGGGTCGAGCAGGGGTGAGGTGCTGGTCGTGCTGGTCATGGGCGGTGTGCTCAGCCTTCCGGGGTGGGGTGGCGCTGCAGGTTCTGGGTCCGCGTCGTCGCGGTCAGCGCTGGCCGTAAACGTTCTGGTAGCGGTTGTAGAGCTTGTCGACGGCGTCGGTCGGGATCGGCAGCGGCTCGCCGTGCTGGCGCGACAGGTGGACCGTGCGGGCGACGTCCTCGGTCATGACGGCGGCCTTGACCGCGGAGCGGGCGTCCTTGCCGATGGTGAAGACGCCGTGGTTCTGCATGAGGACGGCCGGGCTGCGGGAGCCCTGGAGGGTCGCGACGACCCCGCGACCGATGGAGTCGTCACCGATGATCGCGAACGGCCCCACGGGGATCGGACCGCCGAACTCGTCGGCCATCGCCGTGAGCACGCACGGGATCGGCTCGCCGCGGGCGGCCCACGCCGTGGCGTAGGGGCTGTGGGTGTGCACCTGGCCGCCGACGTCGGCGCGGGAGCGGTACACGAAGGCGTGGGCGGCGGTGTCGGAGCTGGGCGCGTGCTCGCCGTCGACGAGGTTGCCGTCGAGGTCACAGACGACGACGCCGCGCCAGTCGAGGCTCTCGTAGTCGACGCCGGAGGCCTTGATGACAAAGAGGTCCTCGCCCGGGACGCGGGCCGAGACGTTGCCGGCGGTCCAGGTGACCAGCTGGTAGCGGACCAGGTGGCCGTGCAGCGCGGCCACCTCCTCGCGCAGGCGGCGGTGCGTGCCGCGCTCACTACGGGCAGGGGTGCTCATGGGGTGCTCCTCGTCGGGCGGACTCCGGCCCGTCGTGGACGCCGGCGGCCACCGCGATTGTGAGCGCTCACATCACGCTGGGTCAACCCTGCCGAGTCCGCCTGGGTGGCGCCGTGCTCGCGCGCAGCACGAGCTCCGGCTCGACCCGGCCCACCCGGGCCGGCTCGCCCCGCAGGCGTGCCAGCAGCACCTCCAGGCACCGCCGGCCGAGAGCGTCGAAGTCCTGACGGACGGTGGTGAGAGGAGGCACGAGGTAGGCCGCCTCGGGGACGTCGTCGAATCCGACGACGCTGACGTCGTCGGGAATCCGCAGCCCCCGCTGCCACAGGGCGCCCATCAGGCCGATGGCCAGCTGGTCGTTGCCGGTGAAGACCGCCGTCGCCCCGCGCTCGACCAGCACCGCCGCAGCGCGGTACCCGGCGGCGGCGCCCCAGTCACCCGGCACCACCGGCGGCGCTGAGACCCCCGCCGCGAGCAGCTCGGCCCGCCAGCCCGCCTCCCGGGCGCGGGCCTCGAGCCAGTCGCTCGGACCGCTCACGTGGTGCACCGTGGCGTGACCGAGGTCGAGCAGGTGACGGACGGCGCGCCGGGCGCCCTCTTCCTGGTCGACGCTGGCGGACGGTAGTCCTGCGGCGTCACCCCCCGGACGTGGGTCCGCGAGCGGTGCCTCCAGCGTGACGACGGGGACGGCGGCGTCCAGCGCCTCCACCGCGGCCACGGCCGCGTCGTCCGGAGCGATCACCACGAGCCCGTCGACGCCGAGGTCGCGCAGGTGGTCCACCGCGTCGCGCACCTCCCGGCGCCCCACGGTCGGCAACAGGACCACCGAGGTGGAGTACCCCGCGGCCCGCGCGGCGTGCTCGACCCCGAGCAGCGCACTCGTGGGGCCGAACTCCGCCGTACTCGCGCTGATGAGGCCGATCGTCCGCGTCGAGCGGGTCACCAGGGCCCGGGCCGCGGTGTTCACGCGGTAGTCGAGCTCGGCGATGGCCTGCTCCACGCGCCGGCGGGTCTCGTCGCGGACGCTGGGGTGGCCGTTGACCACGCGGGAGACCGTCTGCAGCGAGACTCCGGCGCGCGCCGCGACGTCGGCCATGACGGGGACGCGCCCCGGTCCGGGCTCTGCCTCGGTGGCCTGTCGAGACGGACCGGTCACCATCACCTCCCGCGCCTGCTCCGACCTCCCACCAGCGCCTCTGCTGTTCACAGCGACGCGGAGCCGCGGCGAGCTGTGATGGTAGGGCGTGGGGGCTGGCGCGCAGCACGCGCGCAGAGCACAGTGTCGACCATGAGCACGACGCACGCCGAGACGCGGCGCCCCGGGCCCCCGGGCCGCGGCGCCATCCGCAAGCCGATCCTCTCCCCCGCCTCCGTGGCGCTCTTCCTGCTGTTCCTCGGCGGCGCCGTCCTCGCGACGATCGTCCCCGCGGGCATCGCCCCGCCGGAGGACCTCGCCGGCAGCACCCTCACCGAGGCCTGGCAGGCGTTCGGGGTGTCCGTGGTCGGCCTGCTGATCATGGCCATCGCCTCCGGGTTCCTCTACGCCCGCACCAAGGAGATCGCGATGCTCGTCCTCGCGATCGCGCCGACCACGGCCGGCTTCGTGGGCGCCGTCGTCCTGCTGGCGATGCACGGGTTCGCCGCCGCGTACCCCGACGCGTACTGACGACCCGCCAGCTGACCGACAGGTGACCGCCAGCCCGGCTGTCGGCCGGCTGGCGGTCAGCCCTCGGCCGGCTGTCGGTGGCAGCGCCTAGCGTCGTCGTCGTGAGCACCCGCACCGCCCGAGCCCCTCGCGCCGAGCACCGCTGCGCGGAATGCGGCTGGTCCACCCCGCGCTGGGTCGGGCGGTGCGGGCAGTGCCAGGCGTGGGGCTCGCTCACCGAGGCGACCCCGCTGCTGGCCGGCGCACCCCGGGGTGCCGGTGCACCGGCGCCCGCCGCTCCCGCCCGGGCCGCCCGGCGGGCCTCCGAGGTGGTGGCGCAAGGCCGCCTGGAGCGGCTGCCCACGGGGTTGGCCGAGGTCGACAGGGTGGTCGGCGGGGGCCTGGTGCCCGGTCAGGTGCTGCTGCTCGCCGGAGAGCCGGGCGCCGGCAAGAGCACCCTGCTGCTCGCCGTGGCCGACGCCGTCGCCGCGGCGGCGGGCCCCGGAGCCGTCGTGCTCTACGTCTCGGCCGAGGAGTCCGTCGAGCAGATCGCCGTGCGTGCCCGCCGCACCGGCGCCCGCTCCGAGACGCTCCTGCTCGCTGACGACACCGACCTCGGCGCCGTCCTCGGCCACGTCGAGCAGCTCGCGGCCTCCTCCGAGCGGCTGGCCCTGCTCGTGGTCGACTCGGTGCAGACGGTGTCCTCCTCCGAGGTGGAGGGGCGCCCGGGCGGCGTGGCCCAGGTGATGGCCGTGGCGAGCGCCCTGACCCGGCTCGCTAAGGAGCGCGGCCTGCCCGTGTGCCTGGTCGGGCAGGTCACCAAGGAGACCACCGTGGCGGGCCCGCGGTCGCTGGAGCACCTCGTCGACACCACCCTCACCCTCGAGGGAGACCGCCACACCGCGCTGCGCCTGCTGCGCGCGGTGAAGAACCGCTACGGCCCCGCCGACGAGGTCGCCTGCTTCGAGCAGACCGACACGGGCCTGCGCGAGGTGCCCGACCCCAGCTCCCTGTTCCGGGGCACCCGCGAGGTCGCCGTCCCCGGCACCTGCACCACCGTCACCCTCGAGGGCCGGCGGGCCCTGCTCGCCGAGGTCCAGGCGCTGGTCTCCGGCACGCAGGCCCCGATTCCCCGGCGGGCCGTCTCCGGTCTGGACACCGCCCGCACCGCCATGCTCACCGCCGTCACCGAGAAGAACACCACCCTCACTCTCCACGCCAAGGAGCTCTACGTCGCCGCCGCCGGCGGAATGCGCCTGGCAGACCCCGCCACCGACCTCGCCGTGTGCCTCGCGGTCGCGTCCGCGGGCATGGAGCGGCCGCTGCCCCTCGACGTCGCCGCCCTCGGCGAGGTGGCGCTCGCGGGCGACGTACGGCCCGTGCCGGGCCTGCAGGCCCGCGCCGCCGAGGCGGTGCGCCTGGGCCACACCCGCCTGCTCGTGCCCCCGGGCGCCGCCGACCTCCTCGATACGCGCACGCGGGCCGCGGCCCGGCTGGAGGTGGTCGCCTCCCTCGGTGACGCGGTGCGCCTCCTCCTGTCAGACCCATCGACGACGTAGCCGATGTGCGGGCTAGCTGGGGGACAGCGCTGCGCTCGGGACGGCCTTCCGGTGGCGCTCCACTAGGATCGCGGCGTGGACGAACGCGAGGAGGAAGCCCTCCTGCGGGCCACATTGGCCGTCGTCGCGCCGGGCACGGCCCTGCGTGACGGTCTGGAGCGCATCCTGCGCGGCCGTACGGGCGCCCTCGTCGTCCTCGGTCACGACGCCACCGTCGAGCAGCTCTGCACCGGCGGGTTCAACCTCGACGTCGACTTCTCCGCCACTCGCCTGCGCGAGCTGGCCAAGATGGACGGCGCCATCGTGTGCGACCGCGCCGTCACCCGCATCGTGCGCGCCGCCGTGCAGCTCGTGCCGGACCCCTCCATCGAGACCAGCGAGTCCGGCACCAGGCACCGCACCGCCGAGCGCACGGCCAAGCAGACGGGGCTGCCGGTGGTCTCCGTGAGCGCCTCGATGAACATCGTCGCGCTCTACGTGGGCTCCCGCCGTCACGTCGTGGAGGGCTCCGACTCGATCCTCGCCCGCGCCAACCAGGCCCTGGCCACCCTGGAGCGGTACCGCTCCCGCCTCGACGAGGTCACCGGCACGCTCTCGGCGCTGGAGATCGAAGACCTCGTGACCCTGCGCGACGTCGCCAGCGTGCTGCAGCGCCTGGAGATGGTGCGGCGGATCTCCGCGGAGATCTCCGGCTACGTGGTGGAGCTCGGCGCCGACGGGCGCCTGCTGTCGCTGCAGCTCGACGAGCTGGTCAGCGGCATCGGCGGAGACCGAGAGCTCGTGGTGCGCGACTACCTGACCGGCCCCGCCGGCAGTGAGACCACCGTGCGCACCGGCCGCACCGTCGAGGGGGTGCTGGAAGACCTGTCCGCTCTCACGGACTCGCGCCTGGTCGACCTCGAAGCGCTCTCGCGAGTGCTGGGCCTGCTGGGCGACGGAGACACCCTGGACTCCCCCGCGTCCCCGCGCGGCTACCGCCTGCTGTCGAAGGTGCCGCGCCTGCCCGCCGTCGTCGTCGAGCGCCTCGTGACCCACTACGACGGCCTGCAGAAGCTGCTGGCCGCCAGCACGGACGACCTGATGGGCGTCGGCGGGGTCGGCGAGCATCGCGCGCGGGCGGTCCGTGAGGGTCTGAGTCGCCTGGCGGAGTCGAGCATCCTCGAGCGCTACGTCTAACTACCACCGGCATGAAGATGATTAAGAGGACGTCAGTCACTCCATGCCGGCGCCACCGCGCTGGGGCCTGACAGGAGAACACGCCGAGAGGCATCGGAGGGCAAAGCACGATGTCCGGCGAAAACCCGATCGTTTACCGGGAGGAACGGGTTCACCCCACATTGGCCGAGTGGGTCTCCTGCGTGTGGACCTATGAGCGGCAGTATGAGATCGATGACGTCGAGGCCATCCTTCCCGACGGCTGGGTCGAGCTTGTCGTGCAGCTCGGCGCCCCTTACCGGGACCAACAAGGTGAGCTGCCTGCCTGTGCGGCGATTGGCACACTCGACCATCCGTTGGCATTGACGGCCAAGGGCCTTGTGAGGTGTTGGTCCGTGCGGTTTCCCTGGTGGGGTCTGGCGCCTTTCGGAGATGTCGGTGCCTTCGACGGGCGACAGTGGGCCCCTGCGAGCGAGGTTTTCGATGCCGGCCTCGTCGCCGGCGTTGTCGCTGCCGCCGGCTCCGCGCATCCGGTGGACGAGCTCAACCGGGTTCTGCTCGCACACCTCCTGGCTTGGCCGATTAGTGCTGACGCTGCGCGAAACGCCGGACGCCACATCACGAACAACGCAGCGACATTGACCGTGGAACAGCTCGCCCTAGCGTGCGCGGCATCACAGCGCACGCTCCAGCGGGACTTCCGGAAGACACTAGACGCGACTCCCGCGCAGATGATTGCGCGTGTCAAATTCGAGCGAGCCCGCCGCCTACTCATGGACGAGACCCTCCCGATTGCTCGCGTGGCAGCGGAAGCCGGTTACGTGGACCAACCGCACTTGAATCGCGCCTTCGCGAGGTTCGCCCAGCTCACACCGCGCGATTACCGCAGGCAGTTCCAGCGCGCGACCGGCCAGGACGGAATCGTCGCACTGGTCCAAGACTGAGCGCGGTGGGCGACGCGAAGCTTGCCTCCTCAGTGATTGCGACTCACAGTCAGGGAGAGCCCCCAGTGCCGTCGATCCCACTCTTCAAAGTCCTGGTTCACGATCTTGATGAGGCAGTCGACTTTTACACCGGCAAGCTCGGCATGGACGTTATTGAGGATGAGCGACTCGGCGACTACCGCTGGGTCTTGGTCGGTTACTCGCAACAGCCCGGGTTCGGGATCAACCTAGATCTCGCGACCAGCAACGTCGAGAAGGATCTCGTCGGACGCCAGGCCGCCGGACTGCCGCTGTTCAGCATCGCCACAGACGATTGCCGCAGAGACCACGAAGTCATGACCGCGAAGGGCGTGAAGTTCGAGGGACCACCCGAGTCGCAGCCCTGGGGAACAGCGGTGACACTCCACGACGTCTCAGGAAACCGCATCCACCTCAGCCAGGACGCATGACAAGCGCCGACGTCGATCGGTATCTCGCCGGCCTGACGACGCCATGGCCAGCAGAAGCGGCTAAGGCCGCGGTCGCCGCTATCCGTACCGGCGGCAAGTTTGAGGAGGCGATCAAGTGGAGTCATCCATACTTTGCCTGCTCAGGGCGCGCTGTCCTGAAGCTCCATGTGGCCCGTGGCTGGATCAACATCTTCTTCTACCGAGGCGCGGAGCTCAACGACCCAGACCACCTCCTCAGCAACGGGGGAACCAGCGGCATGCGACGGCTTCGCCTCGAGCGTGACGCGCCCCTCCCCGTGGTCCAGATTCAAGAGCTGAGTCGCCAGGCAGCAAACATCAGTCACTGATGACACCTGTCAGCCAGACCGAGACTGCTGCGGTGTGGCCCAGGCCACCGGAGGCGTCTCAGAGCGGGTGGTTCGGCGCGCTCCGGGGGATGATCCCTGCGTGAGCGACAACCGCCCCGCGACCGACCTCCGGAGCGCGGACGCCCCCGAGCTGGTGCTCGGACCCATGCTCCGCCACGTCGACGCGACGAGCGCCACCGTGTGGGTGGAGACGAGCGGCCCCTGCACGGTGTGCGTCGAGGTGGGGGCGGGTGTGCTCGACGTCCCCGTCACAGCCTCCGGGGCGACCTGGGGTGTCCACGGCCACCACTACGCGATCCTCGTGGTGCACGGGCTTCCCGAGGGCAGCGAGCTGCCCTACCGCGTGCTGCTGGGCTCGGCGGGGCTGTCGAGCAGTCCGTCGGGAGCGGCAGACGCGCCTCAGATGCGGTGCGTCTGGCCGCCCACCGAGGACGACGACGCCGCGGCGTTCGCGGCGTTCCCCCCGAGCACCCTCCGTACCGCGCGCTCCGACGGCAAGCTGCGGCTGGCGTTCGGCTCCTGCCGACGCTCGGAACCCCTCGATGCCGCCGGTGTGGCCGCGGTGGGACCTGACGCCCTCGTAGAGCTGGCCCACCGCACGGCTGAGGCCGCCCGCAGCGAGGGCTCCTTCGAGCGGCCCGACGTGCTGCTCATGCTGGGTGACCAGCTCTACGCCGACGAGCCCTCCGAGCCGATCAAGGAGCGGTTAGAGCGCGCCCGCCGCGACCCCGACGTGGCCGATCACCCCGAGGTCGCCGAGGAGATCTGCACCTTCGAGGAGTACACGTGGCTGTACACCGAGAGCTGGAGCGCCCCTCCGGTGCGGTGGCTGCTCTCCACGATGCCCACGTGCATGCTCCTGGACGACCACGACCTGCGCGACGACTGGAACACCTCCCAGGCCTGGCGCGAGGAAATGCGTCGCAAGCCCTGGTTCGACGACAGGGTGCGCGGCGCCCTCGGCAGCTACTGGGTCTACCAGCACCTGGGCAACCTCAGCCCCGCCGAGCTCGACCGCGAGCAGCTGCTCGCGGCCGTCACGGCAGCTGAGGACGACGACGCGCGCACCGCGCTCCTCGACGACTACGCCGAGCGCGCCGACACCGACCCGGACGCCGCGCGCTGGAGCTACGTACGCGACTTCGGGCGCACCGGGACGCACGGCGGAGAAGGCGGAGAAGCAGGCGGCGGGGTGCGGCTGGTGGCCGTCGACTGCCGCTGCTCACGCCGCCTGGACCCGGGAAACCGGGCGATCCTCGACGACGCCGAGTGGGCGTGGGTCCAGGAGCAGGCGCAGCCCGGCGCCCCGGTCGACCACCTGCTGCTGGCCAGCACGCTGCCGGTGCTCATGGTGCCGGCGTTCTCCGACATCGAGGCGTGGAACGAGGCCCTCGTGGCGGGGCGGTGGGGGCGATGGCTGCGCCGGCCCGCGGAGGCGCTGCGCCAGGCGATCGACCTGGAGCACTGGCCGGCGTTCGGGACGTCCCTGCACGACCTCCTGCGGCTGCTCGCCGGCGTCGCCGGGACCACGCGCCCGCCGTCGTCGATCCTCATGCTCTCCGGCGACGTGCACTGCAGCTACACGGCGCGGGCGCAGCTCGACGGTGTGGTCGGGAGCCCTACCGCCGTCCACCAGCTGGTGATGTCGCCGTTCCGCAACCCCCTCAAGCCCGCGCTGCGGGTGGCCAACCGGCTCGCCGACATCGCTCCCGTGCGGGCCCTGGCGGGCCTGCTGGCCCGCACGGCGGGCGTGGAGCGGCCGCCGGCCACCTGGGAGGTGGAGGAGGGGCCGTGGTTCGACAACGGGGTGATGACGGTGGTGCTCGACGGGCGCAGCGCCCGTCTCGAGGTCGACCACGTCAGGGTCGACCGTGACGGACGCTGGCAGCGGCGCACGCACCACCGCACGCTCGCCTGACGGCAGGCACAGCGAAGGGCCCCGGCGGAGTGCCGGGGCCCTTCGTGACACAGCTCAGCGCCAGCTATCAGCGGGTGCCGGAACGGCGCTTGTTGTAGACGTCGAAGGCGACGGCCAGCAGCAGCACGAGGCCGCGGATGATGAACTGCCACTCCTGGCCGAGGCTCAGGATGATCATGCCGTTGTTGATGACAGCGACGAGCAGACCACCGACCATGGCGCCGACGATGGTGCCGACGCCGCCGGTGACAGCTGCGCCGCCGATGAAGGCAGCGGCGATGGCGTCGAGCTCGGCGCCGGTGCCGGCGGCGGGCTGGGCGCCGTTGGTGTACGCGGAGAAGATGACACCCGCGACACCGGCAAGGAAGCCCATGTTCACGAAGATCCAGAAGTTGACCTTCCGGACGTTGACACCGGACAGCATGGCCGCGGAGAGGTTGCCGCCGATGGCGTAGACCTGGCGCCCGAACACCGTGGACTTGGTGATCACGACGTAAGCCATGATCAGGAATGCCAGCGTGATGAGGACGATCGGCAGACCGCGGGCGGTGGCGAGCTGCCAGGCGAACCACATGACGACGGCGCCGACAACCACGATCTTCAGCAGCAGCACGGGCAGCGCCTCGACCACCTGCTGGTACTTGATGCGCGCTCGGCGGGTGCGCAGCTGCTGTGCGACGAACCCGGCGACGGCTACCGCACCGATGAGCAGGGTGAAGGCGTCGTATCCGTAGCCGCCCATGAGGCCATTGAGATACCCGGTGGCGAGGTCCTGGTACGACTGCGGGAACCCTGACAGCGAGATGTTCTCCAGGACCAGGTAGTCCAGACCCCGGAAGAGCAGCATGCCCGCGAGCGTCACGATGAACGCCGGGACACCGACGTAGGCCACCCAAAAGCCCTGCCAGGCTCCGATGACGATGCCCACGGCGAGACCGGCGAGCGCGGCAACCCACCAGGGCTGCTCATAGGTGATGGCGAGTCGGGCGGCTACGGCACCGACCACCGCCAGCACGGAGCCGACCGACAGGTCGATGTGCCCGGCAACGATGACGATGAGCATGCCGATGGCCAGGACCAGCACGTAGGCGTACTGGGTGACGATCGTGGAGACGTTGCGCGCGGCCAGGCTCTGGCCGTCGGTGAGGATGGCGAACAGCGCCACGACCAGGACGAAAGCGATGTAGATGCCGCTCTGACGCAGATTGGCCGTGAGAGCCACCAGGGGGTTGGCGCTGCCGGTCTTGGGTTGGGGCGCCTGCGACGCCGGTGCGGGCGCGGTGGCCTGGGTGCTCATGCGAGGTCCTCGGGGTTCTGGCTGGACAGGGGCGAGCGCGACTGCTCGGACTGCTGCGGGGCGCCGGGTACGGCGGGCGCCTCGGCGGAGGTGCCCACCGTGGCGCCGCCGGAAGCGACCGGAGCGCCGGAACGCACGGGAATGCGTTCGAGGGTCATCAGTGCCATGAGGCGCTCCTGGGTGGCCTCGGCGATCGGGACGTCACCGGTGATCCGGCCCTGCGACAGGGTGTAGATGCGGTCGCAGATGCCCAGCAGCTCCGGCAGCTCCGAGGAGATGACGATGACGGCCTTGCCTGCCGCGACCAGCTTGTTGATGATCACGTAGATCTCGTACTTGGCGCCCACGTCGATCCCGCGGGTCGGCTCGTCGAGGATGAGGACGTCGGGGTCAGCGAAGATCCACTTTGAGAGCACGACCTTCTGCTGGTTGCCGCCCGAGAGCTTGCCGGTCACGGACATCACGGTCGGCGCCTTGATGTTCATGTCCCGACGGGACTGCTCGGCGACGGCGATCTCCTCCTGGGAATTCACCAGCCCCCCGCCTCCGGCCAGCTTCTCCAGCGCCGCGGCGGAGACGTTCCGCTTGATGTCGTCGATGAGGTTGAGGCCGTACTTCTTGCGGTCCTCGGTGGCGTAGGCGATGCCGTGCTTGATGGCCTCTCGCACGTTGCGCGCCTGGATCTCCTCGCCGCGCTTGTAGAGGCGGCCGCCGAGGTAGCGCCCGTAGGAGCGGCCGAAGATGCTCATGGCCAGCTCCGTGCGGCCGGCACCCATGAGGCCGGCGATGCCGATGACCTCGCCGGCCCGGACGGAGAGGTTGGCGCCCTCGACGACGAGACGGTCCTGGGTGGCGTGGCCGACCGTCCAGTCCTCCACGCGCAGCACCTCCTCGCCGGGGTGACTCTCGCGCTCGGGGTAGCGACTCTCGAGGTCGCGGCCGACCATGCCGCGAATGATGCGCTCCTGCGTCACCTCACCGGCGGCGATGTCGAGCGTCTCGATCGTCCTGCCGTCGCGGATGATCGTCGTCGACTGGGCAATCGAGATGATCTCGTTCAGCTTGTGGCTGATGATGATGCAGGTGATGCCCTCGGCCTGCAGCTGACGCAGCAGGCCGAGCAGGTGCTCGGAGTCGTTGTCGTTGAGGGCGGCCGTCGGCTCGTCGAGGATGAGCAGCTTGACGTCCTTGGTGAGCGCCTTCGCGATCTCGATGAGCTGCTGCTTGCCCACGCCGAGCTGCCCCACCGGAGTGGTGGGGTTCTCCTTGAGCCCGACGCGCCGCAGCAGCTTGCCGGCCTCGCCGTTGGCGCGGTTCCAGTCGATGAGCCCGCCGCGGCCCTTGATCTCGTTCCCGAGGAAGATGTTCTCGGCGATGGACAGGTAGGGCACCAGGGCGAGCTCCTGGTGGATGATCACGATGCCCGCGTGCTCTGACTCGTTGATGTTGCTGAATCGCGCAACCTGGCCCTCGAAGACGATCTCCCCGTCGTAGGTGCCGTACGGGTAGACGCCCGAGAGCACCTTCATGAGGGTCGACTTGCCGGCGCCGTTCTCGCCGCAGATGGCGTGGACCTCTCCACGACGGACCTTGAGCGTCACGTCGGACAGGGCCTTGACGCCGGGGAACGTCTTGGTGATAGAGCGCATCTCCAGGATGACGTCACTGGAGGGAGTGCTGCTGGTCGTCGTCACTGTGCCCACCTCGTGGTTTCCACGCCTGTGCGGCGCACGGTCCGGGCCTCACGGCAGCCGACCGCTCCGCGCCCCCGTGCGGGGCGCGGAGCAGCCGGCTGCGCAGGAGGTCGGGTTACTTCTGGCCCTTGTCGACCTGGGCCTGGGTGTAGTAGCCGCTGTCGACCAGCACGGACTTGACGTTGTCCTTGGTGACGACGGTCGACTCGAGGAGGTACGACGGCACGACCTTGTTGCCGTTGTCGTAGTCCTTCGTGTTGTTGGCCTCCGGCTCCTTGCCGGACAGGTAGTCACCGGTGACCTTGATGGCCTCGTCGGCGAGCTTGCGCGTGTCCTTGAAGATCGTGGAGTACTGCTTGCCGTCGTTGATGAGCTTGACGTTGTCGATGTCGGCGTCCTGCCCGGTGACGATCGGGAACGCCTTGCCGCCGCTGCCGTAGCCGGCGTTGGTCAGGGCCGTGATCACGCCGCGGCTGATGATGTCGGCCGGGGCCAGCACGCCATTCAGGGTGATGTTGGCGTCGGACGACGTCAGCAGGGTTTCCATGCGCCGCTGCGCGACGTCCGTCTTCCACTGCTGCGTGGCGATCTGGTTGATGTCCGTCTGGCCGGACGGGATCTTGATCGTGCCCTTGTCGATGTAGGGCTTGAGGACGGACATGGCGCCGTCGTAGAAGAACTTGGCGTTGTTGTCGTCCAGGGAGCCAGCGAAGAGCTCCACGTTGAACGGACCAGCCGCGGAGGCGTTCTCCGACCCGTCGGCGTTGAGGACGCCCAGGCCGGTCAGCAGCGACGTGCCCTGCTGGACGCCGACCTTGAAGTTGTCGAACGAGACGTAGAAGTCGACGTTCGCACTGCCGCGGATGAGGCGGTCGTAGGAGATGACCTTGATGCCGGCGGCCGCGGCGTCGGCGAGCTGGCTGCTCAGCGCGGTGCCGTCGATCGAGGCGATGATGAGGACCTTGTCCCCATTGTTGATCATCGTGGTGAGCTGCGACGCCTGGGTGGGGATGTCGTCGTTGGCGTACTGCAGGTCGACCTTGTAGCCGAGCTTCTCGAGGCCGGCCTTGACGTTGTTGCCGTCATCGATCCAGCGCTGGGAGGTCTGGGTGGGCATCGCGACACCGACGGTCACATCAGCCGGGGCGGCGGTGCCGCCGCTGGTCTCACCAGCGGCGGGGGAACCGGCGCCGCCGCCACCACAGGCCGACAGGCCCAGGGCCAGGGCTGCTCCGACGGCCACGAGTGCGAAACGCTTGTTCACGCGGTACCTCTCTGTGCCTCGAGGCCCGCCCTGGCTCCAGCGCCCGGACGTGGCCTTGGCACCGGCTCCGAGGAGCCGGTGATCGCAGTTGACCTCGAGCGGGGCGCCTTTGCTGCACCGCACTGTCGTTTCCTGCGCAGGGTCGATTGTGAACGCTCACAACCCAGGGCGGTCAAGGGCTCTCAGCCACTCGGTAGGTCACGATCCGGTCACGCCCCACACAGTCCGGTCGGGGACCGGCGCAGGAGCGGCGCAGAGCGCCGGGTGACCATGGGGCGTGCCTTCGCTCCGCCCCAGCGCGCCGGACCGTGCGGATCTCGTCGCGCGCGTGCTCGCCTGGTATGCCGAGCACGCGCGCGACCTGCCCTGGCGCCGGCCGGGGCCGCCCGAGAAGAGGGCGTGGCCGGTGCTCGTCAGCGAGGTGATGCTCCAGCAGACGCCCGTCGCCCGAGTGGAACCCGTGTGGCGTGCGTGGCTGCACCGCTGGCCAGAGCCTGCTGCGCTGGCCGCCGAGCCCGCCGGCGAAGCCGTGCGGGCGTGGGGCCGGCTGGGCTATCCCCGCCGGGCCCTGCGCCTGCACGCGGCAGCAGGCGCCGTCGTCGAGCGGCACGGCGGGCGGGTGCCGTCGGACCAGGCAGAGCTGCGGGCGCTGCCGGGGGTCGGCGCGTACACCGCCGCCGCGGTGGGCGCATTCGCCTTCGACCAGCGGGTAGCGGTGGTCGACACCAACGTCCGCCGCGTGCTCGCGCGTACCGTGCAGGGCAAGGCGCAGCCGGCGCCGGCGCTGACCGCCGCCGAGACGGCCCTGGCGGTCGCGGTGCTGCCTGAGGCGCCCTCGGACGACCCCGTCCTGCCGGCCCGCTGGTCTGTCGCCGTGATGGAACTGGGAGCCCTGGTCTGCACCGCGCGGGCGCCGCGATGCGGCGCGTGCCCCGTCGTCGACCTGTGTGCCTGGCAACGCGCCGGGGCGCCCCCGGACGACGGGCCGG
Organism: Quadrisphaera granulorum; assembly: GCF_003149145.1. GTDB lineage: Bacteria > Actinomycetota > Actinomycetes > Actinomycetales > Quadrisphaeraceae > Quadrisphaera > Quadrisphaera granulorum. Next base: position 42,097 of record NZ_QGDQ01000013.1, read on the forward strand.
CGCGGCGCGGTCAAGCCTGGCATGGCACCGACCGGCAGGTGCGGGGCCGGCTGCTCGCCCTGTTGCGGGAGGCGCCCGGTCCCCTCGACGCCGCGGCCCTCTCGGTCGCTTGGGACGACGACGCCCAGCGCGAGCGCTGCCTGGCCTCTCTCGTGACCGACGGGCTCGTCGTCCCCGCCGAGGGTGGGTGGGCCCTGCCGGGCTGAACGCGGGGCAAACATGCCTCCGCCCGGTGTGAGCGCTCCCACCCACCCGCCCCCCATTCCGCACTTGCCGAGGAAAGTGCGGTTCCCGAGCCGTCGGTGGCGCACTTGCCGAGGAAAGTGCGGGAAGGGCGGGGCGGGAAGAGCGGGGGCTAGAGAAGCGGGGGCGGGAAGAGAGAGGCGAACGCTGGGAGGTCAGCGCAGGCGCAGCAGCATCCTCGTGTTGCCGAGGGTGTTGGGCTTCACGCGCGCGAGGTCGAGGAACTCGGCCACGCCGTCGTCGTGGGAGCGCAGCAGCTCGGCGTAGACCTCCGGCGCCACGGGCGTTCCCTCGATGACCTCGAACCCCATCCGCGCGAAGAAGGGCACCTCAAAGGTGAGGCAGAAGACGCGAGAGACGCCGGTCTCGCGCGCGTCGTCGAGCAGCGCCGACACGATGGCCGAGCCCACGCCGTGTCCCCGTGCCGAGGGTGCGACGGCGAGCGTGCGGACCTCGGCGAGGTCCTCCCACATGACGTGAAGCGCACCGCACCCGACGACGACGCCGTCGAGCTCGGCCACGCGCATCTCCGGGACGCTCTCGTAGGTCGCCACAGCGTGCTTGGCCACGAGCACCCCGCGCTCGGCCAGCGGCTCCGTGAGGGCCCTCACGGCCCGCACGTCGCTGGCGCGTGCCCGTCGCACATGCACCCGCCCAGAGGCCTCCTGTAGGGCGCTGCGAGCCTCCTCGCCGGCAGCAGCCGTACCGGCAGCCTCGCCGTCGGCGCTGCCGGCCGCGGAAGACGTCACGCCGTGGTGCGGTGCTGGCACCGCCCCATCGTGCCCGACAGGACCCCCGGGACGGCGAAGAGCCCCCGACCCGGGCGGGTCGGGGGCTCTTCGCCGTGGGCTGGGCCTCAGCTGGTGACGGGGCCCGTGCGGCGACGGCCTGCGATCAGGACACGTCCTCCGCGGTGGCGGTCGGGGACGACGCGGAGCTCGCGCCGACCGCAGCCACCTCGGGGATGGGCGACTTGCGGGTGCCCTTGAAGGTGAACCGCGCGGCTGGGCCCTCACCCTCGACGTCGACCAGGACGATCTCGCCGGCGGTCAGTTCGCCGTAGAGGATCTTCTCGGACAGGGCGTCCTCGATCTCGCGCTGGATGGTGCGGCGCAGCGGGCGCGCACCGAGCACGGGGTCGTAGCCGCGGACGGCGAGCAGGTCCTTGGCGGGCTGGGTCAGCTCCAGGCCCATGTCGCGGTCCTTCATGCGAAGGTCGACCTTGGCGATCATCAGGTCGACGATCTGGATGATCTCGTCCTGCGTGAGCTGCGGGAAGACCACCACGTCATCGACGCGGTTGAGGAACTCGGGGCGGAAGTGGGTCTTCAGCTCCTCGTTGACCTTGATCTTCATGCGGTCGTACGAGGTGCTCAGGTCACCGCCGGCCTGGAAGCCCATCTGCAGGCCCTTGGCGATGTCCCGGGTGCCCAGGTTCGTCGTCATGATGATCACGGTGTTCTTGAAGTCGACCGTGCGGCCCTGGGAGTCGGTGAGTCGACCGTCTTCGAGGATCTGCAGCAGCGAGTTGAAGATGTCGGCGTGGGCCTTCTCCACCTCGTCGAACAGGACCACCGAGAACGGGCGCCGCCGCACCTTCTCCGTGAGCTGGCCGCCCTCCTCGTACCCGACGTAGCCGGGGGGCGAGCCGAACAGCCGCGACACGGTGTGCTTCTCGGAGAACTCGCTCATGTCGAGCTGGATGAGCGCGTCTTCCTCACCGAAGAGGAACTCCGCCAGGGCCTTGGCCAGCTCGGTCTTACCGACACCGGTGGGGCCGGCGAAGATGAACGACCCGCCGGGACGCTTGGGGTCCTTCAGACCGGCGCGGGTGCGCCGGATGGCCTGCGACAGCGCCTTGATGGCGTCGTTCTGGCCGATGACGCGGCGGTGGAGCTCCGCCTCCATGTTGAGCAGGCGGCTGGACTCCTCCTCCGTGAGGCGGACCAGCGGGATGCCGGTGGCCGTGGCGAGGACCTCGGCGATCAGCTCCTCGTCGACCTCGGCGACGACGTCCATGTCGCCGGCCTTCCACTGCTTCTCACGCTCGGCCTTGGCCGCGAGCAGCTTCTTCTCGGAGTCACGCAGCGAGGCGGCCTTCTCGAAGTCCTGCGCGTCGATCGCGCTCTCCTTCTCGCGCCGAACCTCGGCGATCTTCTCGTCGAACTCGCGCAGGTCCGGCGGAGCCGTCATGCGGCGGATGCGCAGGCGCGCGCCAGCCTCGTCGATGAGGTCGATCGCCTTGTCCGGCAGGTACCGGTCGTTGACGTACCGGTCGGCCAGGGTGGCGGCCGCCACGAGGGCACCGTCGGTGATGGAGACGCGGTGGTGCGCCTCGTACCGGTCACGCAGGCCCTTGAGGATCTCGATGGCGTGGGCCAGATTCGGCTCGGCCACGAGGATCGGCTGGAAGCGGCGCTCGAGCGCCGGGTCCTTCTCGATGTGCTTGCGGTACTCGTCCAGCGTGGTGGCGCCGATGGTCTGGAGCTCACCGCGGGCGAGCATCGGCTTGAGGATGCTCGCGGCGTCGATCGCGCCTTCGGCGGCGCCAGCACCGACGAGAGTGTGGATCTCGTCGATGAACAGGATGATGTCTCCGCGGGTGCGGATCTCCTTGAGCACCTTCTTGAGGCGCTCCTCGAAGTCACCGCGGTAGCGGCTGCCCGCCACCAGAGCGCCCAGGTCGAGCGTGTAGAGCTGCTTGTCCTTGAGCGTCTCGGGCACCTCGCCGCGGACGATGGACTGCGCCAGCCCCTCGACGACGGCGGTCTTGCCGACGCCCGGCTCACCGATGAGGACGGGGTTGTTCTTGGTGCGGCGGGACAGCACCTGCATCACCCGCTCGACCTCCTTGGCGCGCCCGATCACCGGGTCGAGCTTGCCCTCGCGGGCCGCCTGGGTGAGGTTGCGACCGAACTGGTCGAGCACGAGCGAGCCGGAGGGCGTGCCCTCCTGCGGGCCGCCGGCGGTGGCGGGCTCCTTGCCCTGGTAGCCGGACAGCAACTGCAGCACCTGCTGGCGCACGCGGTTGAGGTCTGCCCCGAGCTTCACGAGCACCTGGGCGGCGACGCCCTCGCCCTCGCGGATCAGGCCGAGCAGGATGTGCTCGGTACCGATGTAGTTGTGACCGAGCTGCAGCGCCTCGCGCAGGGACAGCTCGAGCACCTTCTTGGCGCGGGGGGTGAAGGGGATGTGCCCGGACGGAGCCTGCTGGCCCTGACCGATGATCTCCTGCACCTGCTCGCGCACAGAGTCGAGCGAGATACCGAGGGACTCCATCGCCTTGGCGGCGACGCCCTCACCCTCGTGGATCAGCCCGAGCAGGATGTGCTCGGTACCGATGTAGTTGTGGTTGAGCATCCTGGCTTCTTCTTGAGCCAGGACGACGACGCGGCGGGCGCGGTCGGTAAACCTCTCGAACATGCTGCGCTCCTCGCGAGCGTGGGCGGTGCGGAGCCCTGTCCACCGGCTGCCACCGGGGACGGAACGACCTCACTGACCCTGACGATGCTATCCCCGGGGTGCGACGCCGGTGGGGGCTCGCGGCCACCACCTGGTCGGTGCGGGTGGGGAGGACCGGGTCGGCCTCCCGTCACAGTGAGCAACGCTGGCAGGTCAGAGGCCTGTTCCGGGGTGGGGCGCACCGGCTGTTCGCTGGTGGCGGACGCTGCGGCCAGACCCATGACCAGCTCATGGCCGACTCACGACCGGCTTACGACCCCCTCAAGGAGAACGGCCGCAGCACCGAAGATCACCTCGTGGAGCAGCCCCGCCATCCGAGCCCGCCCTCACGGGCGGGCTGGCTGCGCCGTCACCCGCTGCGGGCGCTGGAGGCCGCGATGGTCGGCCTGGGTGTGGCGACCGGCTTCGCGTTTCCGCCGGTGGTGGCGGTCACCGGCACCGCTCCGTGGTCGGCAGTATCGGCCCCCGTCTTCATGCTGGTCTGCATCGCCGCCGGCGTGCTCGTCGGAGGCGCCAACGCCGCGCTGGTCAGGCTCGTGCTGGTCAGGCACCTGCGCGAGGTCGCCCTCCATACCCGGCTGGTGGAGCAGGCGGCAGGGTGGGCCACCGCGACCGGCGACGACGAACCGCTGCGCGCCAGCCACCTGCGCCTGGCCGAGGACGCCGACGACGCACTCGGCACCGTGCCCGCCTCGCTCAACGCGCTCGTCGAGACGGTCGCGCACGGTGTCCGCGAGCGCGCCCGCCTCGAAGCGGAGCTGCGGCACCGAGCCACCCATGACGCGCTCACCGGCCTGGCGGGACGCGCCCACCTGGTCGAGGTGCTCGAGGGAGCGCTGGCTGCAGGGTCTGCCACTCCACCTGCGGTGCTGTTCGTGGACCTCGACGGCTTCAAGGCCATCAACGACACCCACGGCCACCACGCCGGGGACGCCGTGCTGCGGGCGGTCGCCGAGCGACTGCGCGACGCCTTGTCGGCCGACGACGTCCCCTCGCGGTTCGGCGGAGACGAGTTCGTGGTGCTGGTCGCCGACGGCGACCTCGACCGGGCCCGTGCCGCGGTGCACCAGGTGTGGGCCAGGCCGGTGCACGTCGCCGGGCAGGCCCTGCCCGTGGCCGGGAGCTGCGGCGGGGTCCGCGCGCTGCCCTACGAGACCGCCGACGCCCTCCTGCAGCGGGCCGACGCCGCGATGTACGCCGCCAAGCAGGCGCGCAAGCGCGCTGCTCAGGCGCCCGTCGCCGCCCGGTAGGCCTGGATGAGGGCGGCCGGCACCCGGCCGCGCTCGTTGACGGTGTGGCCGTTCTCGCGGGCCCAGACCCGGACCGCGGCGACGTCGATGCCTGCGCCGGAGGCGGCCCGGGCGGGGCGGCTCGCCGTCGTCGTCGTCCTGCGGGCATGCCCCACCCACACGGCGAAGGCGTCGCGCAGCTGCGCGGCGTGCTCGGCGGACAGGTCGATCTCGTAGTCGGCGCCGTCGAGGGAGAACGCGACGGTCTGGTCGGCGGGGCCACCGTCGAGATCGTCGACGAGCACCACCTGCATCGTGCGGGCCACGTCAGCTTCCCTCGCCCGCGGCACGTTCAGCGGCGGCACGCTCGGCCTCGGCGCGGTCGAGGGCGGCCATCGCCTCACGCTCGTTGCGGTCGGCCCGGAGCACCGCGCGCATGACGAACCAGAACAGCAGCGCCACCCCGATGGGGGGCGTCAGCGCGGCGACGGCGGCCATCACGGGAGGAACGCTACCCCGAGGTCGCGAGGCAGTCTCCGCCCGCGAGCGTCAGGCCTCGGGCTTGACTAGCGGGAACAGGATGGTCTCGCGGATGCCCAGGCCGGTCAGGGCCATGAGCAGCCTGTCGATCCCCATGCCGACGCCGCCGGCGGGGGGCATGCCGACCTCCATGGCGCGCAGGAAGTCCTCGTCGACGGGCATCGCCTCGTCGTCGCCGGCGGCGCCCAGGCGGGCCTGCGCCTCCAGGCGCTCGCGCTGGACCACCGGGTCGTTGAGCTCGGAGTAGCCGGTGGCCAGCTCGAAGCCGCGCACGTACAGGTCCCACTTCTCCACCACGCCGGGCACGGACCGGTGCGACTTGACCAGCGGGGAGGTCTCCAGGGGGAAGTCACGCACGAAGGTGGGAGCCACCAGGTGGTCACCCACGAGGTGCTCCCAGAGCTCCTCGACGAGCTTGCCTGCAGTGGCCGACGGAGCAACGCCCACGCCGACGCGGTCGCAGCGCTCCGCGAGCAGCGAGCGCGGCGTCTCGGGAGTGATCGGCTCGCCGAGGGCCTCCGAGAGCGTCGGGTACATCGACAGCTGCGCCCACGTGCCGCCGAGGTCGTACTCGGAGCCGTCGGCCAGGAGCACCGTGGTGGAGCCGACGGCGTCACGCGCGGCCGTCTGGATGAGGTTGCGGGTGCGCTCGGCCATGAGGTCGTAGTCGGCGTAGGCCTCGTAGAACTCCAGCATCGCGAACTCCGGGGAGTGCGAGGAGTCGGCGCCCTCGTTGCGGAAGTTGCGGTTGATCTCGAAGACCCGGTCCAGGCCGCCGACCACGGCGCGCTTGAGGAACAGCTCCGGCGCGATGCGCAGGTACAGCTCGATGTCGAAGGCGTTGGAGTGTGTGACGAACGGCCGCGCCGCGGCGCCGCCGTGCAGCGTCTGGAGCATCGGGGTCTCGAGCTCGAGGTAGTCCAGGCTGTCGAAGGTGTTCCGCAGCGACTTCACGACGGCGGCGCGGGTGCGGACCACGGCCCGGGCCTCGGGCCGCACGATGAGGTCGACGTAGCGCTGGCGGACCCGCACCTCCTCACTGGTGCCCTTGTGGAGCACCGGCAAGGGCCGCAGCGCCTTGGTGGCCATGGTCCAGGAGCTGGCGAGCACGCTCAGCTCACCGCGCTTGGACTGGATGACCCGCCCGGTCGCGGAGATGACGTCGCCCAGGTCGACGTCGGCCTTCCACGCCGCGAGCGCCTCTTCGCCCACCTCGGCGAGGCTGAGCATCAGCTGCAGCCGCGTGCCGTCGCCGTCCTGCAGCGTGGCGAACGCGAGCTTGCCGGTGCCGCGCTGGAACACGACGCGACCGGCGATGGAGACGACGACGTCGGTCTCCTCCCCCGCGGCCAGCCCGGCGTGCGCCTCACGCACCTCCGCCAGCGACGCGGTGCGCGGCACCGAGATCGGGTACGGCTCGACCCCGGCGTCCAGCAGCCGCTGGCGCTTCTCGCGACGCACCCGGAGCTGCTCGGGGAGCTGCTCCCGCTCCAGCTGGGCCTCGGCCTCGGCTGCTGCGACGGCGTCGTCGGCGAGCGGGCTGCTGCTGGGCGTGGTGGGCGGGACCTCGGGCACGGTGGTCGAGGGTATCCCTGGGGCCTGGGGGCTTCCCGCCGCGGCGGCGGGTCTGCTGGGATCGGGTGGTGGCACCTCCCGAGGACAGGCCCGAGGCCGACGACGAGGCACGGCGCACCTCCTTCGGCACGCTCGTGGACGCCGAGCGGTACGACAGGCTGCGCCCCGACCATCCCGACGAGGCCGTCGCGTGGCTCACCGGCAGCTCCGCGGGCCCCGGACAACTACCCGGACAGCCCAGCGAGCGGCCCCTGGACGTGCTGGATCTGGCCGCCGGCACCGGCAAGGTCTCGCGGGCCCTGGCCCGCCAGGGCCACCGGGTAGTGGCCGTCGATCCGAGCGAAGGCATGCTCGCGGTGCTGCGCCAGTCCCTGGCCTCCATCCCGAACGCCCGGGTGGAGCTGCGGGTGGGCACCGCCGAGCACGTCCCCCTGCCGGACGGCTCCGTCGACGCCGTCGTCGTGGGCCAGGCATGGCACTGGCTGCGGCCCGCGGCCGCGGCCGCGGAGGTGGCGCGGGTGCTGCGTCCGGGCGGGGTGCTCGGCCTGTCGTGGGTGGTGCGTGACCTGCGCGTGCCGTGGGCCGCGCAGCTGGAGACCCTGCTGGGCGGCGAGGGCCTCGGGGAGGCCACCGGAGCCGACGAGGCGACCCACGGTGCCAGCATCCGTGATCTCGCCGACACCGACTGGTGGCCGCGGGTTCCGCTGCACCGCGGGGGACAGCACGCCGTGCGCGAGCGCGCGTCGTTCCCTGCGGTGCAGCACCTGGCGTCGGTGGACGACGTCGTCGACCTGGCCTCGACGTACTCGGGGCTGGCGGTCAGCGACCGCCGGGAAGGGCTGCTGCGGCAGGTCCGGGAGCTGGCGACCGCGGCGGCCCAGCCCGACGGGTCGGTGCTGCTGCCGCAGGTGTGCCACTGCTTCCGCTACCGGATCCCCTGATCCGGCCCGGGGTTGCCACGGGCCGGCCTGCGGGTCAGCGGGCCGTCACCAGGCTGGTCAGCGGGACGCGCCGACCACCAGCGGCGCGTTGTCGATGAGCCGGGTGGGCCCGACCCGCGCGGCCACCGCCAGCAGCGCCGGGCCGCGGAAGTGCTCCGGCACGTCGGCGAGGGTGTCGGGGTCGACGAGCGCCAGGTAGTCGACACGCGCCAGCGGCTCGCGCACCAGCACGTCGCGGGCGGCGCGGCGCACGGCGCTGGCGCCCTCCGGTGCGGCCCGCTCCCCCGCGGCCAGCGCCCGTGACAGCACCAGGGCCACCTCCCGGTCGAGCGGAGACAGGTGCGCGTTGCGACTCGACAGGGCCAGCCCGTCGGGGTCGCGCACGGTCGGCACGGACACCACCTCCACCCCCAGGTCGAGGTCGCGCACCATGCGCCGCACGAGCAGCAGCTGCTGGGCGTCCTTCTGCCCGAACAGCGCGACGTCGGGGCGGACCAGGTGCATGAGCTTGGCCACCACCGTGAGCACCCCGTCGAAGTGCCCCGGCCGCGCGGCACCCTCGAGCACGGTGCCCAGCTCCCCGGAGGACACCCGGACCGCCGGGTCGCCGTCGGGGTAGACCACGTCGGGCGACGGCGCGAACACGACGTCGGCGCCGACGTCGCCGAGCAGGGCCAGGTCGGCGTCGAGCGTGCGCGGGTAGCGCGCGAGGTCGGCGCCGGCCCCGAACTGCAGCGGATTGAGGAAGATCGTCACGACGACGCTCGCCGCACGCTCGCGGGCGACCTCCACGAGCGCCGCGTGGCCGGCGTGCAGTGCCCCCATGGTCATGACGACGGCGACCGGCCCGGGCAGCTCGGCCCGGGCCGCCGCCAGCTCGGCGCGCGTGCGCACGAGCAGGGGGGCGCCGTCGCGGGAGACGGCGCCGGGCTGGGCCGTGTGCTGGGCCGTGTGGTCGGTTGCGCGGGCCGCTGCGGGTGTGGTCATCGGGTCTCTCCGCTCTCGAGGGCGTCGGCGACGTCGTCGGCGGCCAGGCCGGTCAGCCGGCCGTCGGCGCGGGCGCGCGCTGCGGTGGCCTGGGCCAGGGCGAGGTGGGTGGCGGGCACGTCGAACCCGATGGCGCCCTCGCTGGCGGCCTCCGCCAGCACGGCGCGGTGGGTGCGCAGGGTGCCGGCGTCGCCGCGCGCCACGGGGCCGGTGAGCGCACCGTCGCCGGAGCGCAGGGCGCCGTCGAGCGCCGCCTGCAGGAGGGGGCCGAGCACCCGGTCGGGGCGCTCCAGCCCTGCCGCGCGCAGGACCTCGGCGGCCTGCGCCACGAGCGTCACGAGGTGGTTGCTGCCGTGGGACAGGGCCGCGTGGTAGAGACCACGGTCGGCCTCCTCGACCACCACCGGCTCGGCGCCGATCTCCACCACGAGCGCCTGCGCCACCGGCAGCACCGGCGCCGCGGCCGTCACGCCCACCACGGCATCGGCCAGGCGCGCCAGGTCGAGGCTGGTGCCGCTGAACGTCATGGCCGGGTGCAGGGCCAGCGGGATCGCCCCCGCGGCGCGCGCGGGCTCGAGCACCGCGGTGCCGTGCCGGCCGCTGGTGTGCACCACGAGCTGTCCCGCCTGCCAGCTGCCGGTGGCCGCCAGGCCCGCGACCAGGTCACCCAGGACGTCGTCCGGGACGGCGAGCAGCACGAGCTCCGCGCGCTCAACCACCTCCGGCACCTCCAGCACCGGCACCCCCGGCAGCAGCACCGCGGCGCGCTCGCGGCTGGCCTCGGACACCGCCGAGACCCCGACCACCGCGTGGCCGGCGGCGCGCAGGGCCGCGCCCAGCACGGCACCGACCCGACCGGCACCCACGACGCCGACGCCCAGGCGGCCCGGGGCAGGACGGCGGCGGGCGCGGCGACCTGCGTCGTCGTCGTCGAGCACCCCTCGAGCCTACGGTCGGGCCAGCGGCGGGCCTGCTGCGGCTAGGGTCGCCGACGTGGGACGGCACGAGCGCGTGGCCGAGCTGGCACGCCTGGACGTCGAGGGGCTCGTCGTGGCCGACATCGGCTGCGGCAGCGGCCGCACGGTGCGGGCGCTGCTCGACGCGGCGCCGGGCCGGCATGCCCCGAGACTCGTCCACGCGCTCGACCACGTCTCCGCCCTCGACGACGACCTGCTCGCCGACGCCCGCGTGCGCAGCCGCATCACCGACCTCGACGGGCCGCTGCCGTGGCGCGACGGCGAACTCGACCGGGTGGTCTCGCTCAACACCGCCGAGCACCTGGGCGACCCGGTCGCTCACCTCGCCGAGGTGCACCGCGTGCTGCGCCCCGGAGGCCTGTGCGTGCTCGCGCACTCCGACTGGGACACCGCGCTGTTCACCAGCACCGATGACCAGCTCACCCGCACCCTCGTGGACAGGTTCACCGCCGCCGCGCACGGGCCAGGCCGCTCCGACGGCTTCATGGGCCGCAAGCTGCTGGCGCTCGCGGCGACCGCCGCGCGCCGCGGAGCGGGGTGGACCGTGGAGACCGCGACGTCGTGGGCTGACCCGCACCGGCGGTTCGACCAGGGGTCGCTGGCGTGGAAGGTCGCCACCGGCGTCCTGGCCTCCGCTCAGAGCGACCCGGTGCTCGCCGCGCGCGCCGCGGGCTGGATGGAAGAGCTGCGGGGGCTGGCGGCGGCGGGCCAGTTCCTATTCACGGTGACCGACGTCGCCGTCGTCCTGCGCCGCGACGACAGCTAGCCCGAGCTAGCCCGCCTGCTCCATCCACCGCTCCGGGCCAGCCGCGGCACGGGCGGTGCGGGCGCGGAGGGCCTGCTCGTCGAGCAGCGCGACCGCCTGCTCCTGGGTGAGGTGCTCCGCACGCGGGCGGACCGGCCCCGGCGTCGAGTGCAGCGCCAGCGTGGCCAGGCCCAGGCGCCGCTGCAGAGGGCCCTGCTCCACCGCGAGCGACTGCGTGCGCGCATGCGGGACGACGTCGAGCTCGCGGCGCAGCCGGCCGCTGCGCAGGAGCAGCGCGTGCTCGGTGACCAGCGCACCGCGGCGCCGCCAGGAGACGGGGTCGACCCAGCGGGCGGCGCGCGGCGCGACGAGCCAGCCGCCGTCGGGGGACGTGCCGCGCAGGCCCTCGTCGAGGCCCCAGTTCTGGCCCGAGTTCTGGCCCACACTCAGGCCAGCGTTGAGGCCGGGGGCGTGGAGATCGTCATGGAGGGCCGGTAGGACGAGGGACAGCACGCGGCGCACCTCGTCGACGCTGGCCACCGGCAGCAGGGTGCTGGCGTCCTGGCTCTGCTCGCCCTCCCCCGCGAAGCCCGCGACGTTGACCTGCACCCGCCACCACCCGAAGGCGCGCCACAGCAGCGGCTGGCTGAGGCGTACCGCTTGCACGCGCCCGGGGGGCACGGTCTGGGTGCGGCTCTCCAGCAGCCCCGAGCGCAGCCGGACCCCGTCCGGCGAGGTGGCCACCCGCCAGTTGGCGCTCCGGGACAGCGACGTCCACACGCTGCCGGCAACGCCGATCAGGGGTGCCGCGGCCCCGAAGGCCACGCCGAGTTCCTGCGTGGTCACCACCCCGACGACGACGCCGACGGCCAGCACGACGAGCGTCACCGTGGCGCCGGACAGTGCCACCGAACCGGCGACCCTCCCGAAGGGCACCTCCACCACCTGCTGCTCGGGGGCCTCGGGGGCGGCGTCGCCCTCGAAGTCCAGCCCCGCCGAGCGCGCCAGGAGGAGGTTGCGCAGTCGCTGGGCGTCCGCCTCGCGCAGGTACGCGAGCCGCACCTGGGAGCCCGCGCCGCCGGCCACCTCCACGCGCAGCTCCGCGAAGCCCAGTAGCCGGGCCACGAGCGGCTGCACGACGTCGACGGCCTGCAGCCTGTCGAGCCTCGCGACCCGCTGCCGCTTGGCGATGACGCCGCTGTGCAGGCGCACCGCTTCGTCGTCCACCGTGAAGCGGGTCGCGCGCCAGGACAGCGCCGACAGGGCCACCGCCAGGACGACGCACGCCGCCAGAGCCCCCACCGCGATGAGCAGCTCGACGTGGCCGGGAAGCCCCCGGTCCGCGAAGGCGCTACGGCCGCGCTCCTGGGCGTAGAGGAACAGCAGCAGAACGAGCACACGCCAGCTCCGCAGGACCGGCGTGATCGGGTGGAGACGCTCCCAGCGGGACGTCTCAGGGCTGCTCACAGCCCCGCCAGGCGCGCCTCGCCGCGGCGGGAGAGCCTGTCGCGCAGGCGCGCCGCCTCCTCGGGCGGCAGCCCCGGGATCGTGGCATCGCTGCTGGCCGACGCCGTGTGCAACTGCACGGTGGCGATGCGCAGCCACCGCTCCAGCGGCCCCGCGGACACGTCGACGTACTGCATCCGCCCATAGGGCACCACCGACAGGGAGCGGAAGAGGATGCCGCGCCGGACGAGCAGATCGTCCTCGCGTTCGGCGTAGCCGATGGCTCTCACCTGACGCCCCACCAACCACCACTGCCAGGCGCCCAGCGCGAACAGCGCCGCGCCCGCCGCGATCCACCACGGTGACCACCACAGCGTGGCCACCACCGCGACAACCACCAGAGACACCACAGTCCCCGCGGTCGAGACGACGCGACGAGCGACGACCAACCGCGGGGACACCGACGTCCACTCCACGCCGGGCAGGTCGAACGGGCTGCTCACCCCACCAGCGTCCTCCCCGTTCGTTCGAGGACGCCAGACGGGTGCCCCCCGTCAGGCGGCAGGCGCCGTCGCCCGAAAGGACCCGGTGTCCGGGCCGGTGCCCACGCTCCACAGCCGCTGCAGCTGGGCGATCTCCAGGGCTCTCTGCTCCGGAGCGACGAGGGAGGTCGGCGAGCTGACGTGGACCTCCACCTCGCCGTCCTGCGCACCGATCCGGACCAGCACCTCGGGACGACCGACGACGACGTCGAGGTGGCGGGTGTCGGCGACGGCTGCCACGCGCTCGTCGTCGTCGCCGTCATCCTGGTGGTCCGCCTCGGCCTCGGCGGCGCTGCGCGGCGCCGGGATGAGGGCGGGCAGGATGGCGGCGGCCGCCGCGGGGCCGGTCAGGGTGGCCTCGGCGCGCGCCACCGGCGCCACCGCCAGGGCGCGGAACGCTGCGGGCGAGGGTGCGGCGGCGTCGACGGCGGGGTCGAGTCTGACCAGGGCGTCGTCGTCGTGGAGGACAAGGACGTCGTCACCCGAGGCGGTGCGGGCATCGATCGGAGCAGCGGGCCAGAGCTGCTCGAACCCGGCGACGTGGCGGCCGCGGACACGGCCGCTGCGCGCGCGGTGGCGGGCCCGCAGACCGGAAAGGGTCAGCGGCACGCCGGCGGCAGCGAGGCCGGCGACACCGAGGACGGGGTTCTGAGCGGTGGCGGCGACGGCTGCGACGACGCAGCCGGCGAGAGCGCCCACGGGGACCGTGGTGGCGGTGACAAGGCTGCGCGCGGCCCAGGTGAGGGGGGCGGTGGATGCGCGGTGGCGGGCGGTGGAGGCCATGTGTGAAACATAGGACTCGTGCGCCCCGCAAGGCTCACGACACGCCACGCGTCACTGACATCTCATGAGTCACATCCGCAACGCGGTCGGGCGCGTCGGATTCTGCGCTCCGGCGACCCGACTGGGTAGACCCACGCCACTCCCTCAATGGCACCGGGTGGCCCCGTGCCAGTAGGAGTGGCACAGGGCCACCCCGTGCCCTTCAAGGGAGGGAGACGGAGCGACCGAGGGAAGCCCGGTCAGCCCTTGATGAGGCCCTTGTCCTGCAGGTACGTCTTGGCGACGTCGGCCGGGAGCAGACGCTCGCCGTCGACCTGGCCATTGAGGGCCTTGAGGTCGGCCGTGGTCAGCACCGACGCCAGCTTGTTGAGCGCCTCCGTGAGCCGGGGGTCATTGACGACCTCCTTGCTCACCGCCGGCACGAGGTTGTCGGCAAGCTGGAGCTTCTTGTCGTCCTCCAGCACCACGAGGCCGTACTGGTCGAGCGTCCCAGAGGTCGACGCGACCAGTCCCAGCTGGGCCTCGCCGTTCTGAACGGCCTGCTTGGTAGCGGGTGAGTCGAAGTCCGTCGGCAGGACGGACGAGATCTTGATGCCGTAGGTGCCCTGGAGGCCGGGCTGGCAGAACGGGCGCTGTGGGCACTCCTCGGTGGCGGCCAGCACCACCGGCTGCCCCAGCGCGCCGAGGTCGGACAGGGTCTTGAGGTTGTTCTGGCTCGCGTACTTCTGGGTGACCGCGAAGGCGTTCTGGTCGGCCGCCTTCGCGGGCTCGAGGAGGGTGACGCCCTGCGCGTTGGCCAGCGGTTGCGCCGCGGCCACGGTCGCGGCAGCGTCGTTGGTGGCGATGGGCGCAGCGCTCTTGCCGTTCTTCTGCTGGTTGAGGTACTCGGCGAGCGTCGCGGCGTACTCGGGGACGACGTCGATGTTGCCCTTGGCCAGCTCACCGAAATACACCTCGCGGTTCTTCGAGGTCACGAGCTGGGTCTTGTACCCGGCGCCCTGCAGCAGCTGCGCATAGAGCTGCTCCATGATCGAGGCCTCGGTGAAGTCGGGACCCCCAACGACAATTGTTTGCGTGGCGCCACCGCTGGTGGACGTCGCCGTCGACCCCTGCTGGACGTCGTTCGCGGCGCACGAACTCAGCGCGAGGACCGCACTGGCGACACCGGCGAGCAGGAGGGACGCGCGCGAGCGCGTGCGGAACGAGGTCACGGGTGACCGCCTTCTGTGTCCCGCGACCCGGGATGGGCCGCGCGTGTCGGGCGGAAGCATGCCCGACGGCCGCCGAGGTGCTCGGCGATCCGGCGGCGTGAGCCCCCGCAGCCCGCGCGGTGCTGCGTGCACGGACTGTCAGGCATGGAACCCCATGCCTGACACCTGCGCGCTCCGGGGGTGGGTCACGATGTCGTAACGGCTCGCCGCTGAGCAGTGCGGCGGGCACGGGCCACAGGGTCGGCGCGGTGGCCTGCCCACGCCAGTCCGTACTCCACCACCAGGGCGAAGGCCGCGATGAGCAGCGTGCCGGCCAGCGCGGCGGACAGGTCGATGCCGGCGCTGCCGGTGGCGCGCGTGATGATCCGCCCCAAGCCGCCGAAGGCGAACAGCGCGGCGATGGACGTCGTCGCGACAACCTGGACGGCGGCCTGGCGCACCCCGTTCATGAGCAGCGGTGTGGCCAGCGGCAGCTCGACCCGGCGCAGCACCTCACCCTCCGACATACCCATGCCACGGGCGGCGTCGACGACGCCGCGGTCAACCTCGCGCAGGCCCGTGTAGGCGTTGGTGAGGATCGGGGGGATCGCGAAGAGCGTGAGGCAGAGGATGAGCGTCCACCAGGTGCGCCCGAACCCCGGCACGAGGAGCAGAACGCCGAGCAGCGCGAGCACCGGCACCGCCCGGCCGGCGTTGCCAACCTGCTGGGCCAGCACGCCGCCGCGGCCCGTGTGCCCGAGCCAGACGCCCACGGGCAGCGCCACGAGGCACGCCAGGCCGAGCGCCGCCGCCGAGTACCCGAGGTGCTGGAGGAAGAGCGTCGGAACGCCCGCCTCACCGCGCCAGTTAGCAGGGTCGGCGAACCACGCGGGGATGCCGGTCAGCCAGCCCATCAGCGCACCCCCCGGCGCCACGGGGTCGCCAGCCGCTGGGCGCCGAGCAGCAGCAGGTCGAACGCGACGGCGAGCACCACGCACAGCACCGACGCGGTGAGCACCTGGGCGTTGAAGTTGGAGGAGTAGCCGCTAGTGATGAGGTTGCCCAGGCCCCCGTTGCCGATCACAGCCCCCACCGTCGCAAGCGCCACGGTGGACACCGCCGCCACGCGCAGCCCGGCCATGGCCGCGGGCAGAGCCAACGGAGCCTCGACCCGCCACAGCGTGCGCCAGGACGACAGACCCATGCCGGCTGCGGCATCGCGGACCTCCGGGTCGACGCCGTCCAGGCCTACGAGGATGTTCCGCACGAGGATGGTCAGCGAGTACAGCGCCAGGGCGATGACCACGGTTGTCGACGTCAGACCCGTCATAGGCACGAGCAGGATGAACAGCGCCAGCGACGGGATCGTGTAGATGGCGGTGGTGACGCCCAGCGTCAGGCCCCGCGCCCGCCTCACCCGGTGCGCGAGCACCGCCAGCGGCACCGCCAGCAGCGCTCCAGCAAGCAGGGACACCAGCACGAGGTAGAGGTGCTGCTCGACGGCTTCCAGGAGCACGTCCGCGCGGGTCTGCACGTACAGCGGGCAGATCCAGTCGTTGCGGACCAGGCAGTTGTCGGGGAGGGTCGCGGTGTGGACACCCCCGCTCAGCGAGCCGACCGACAGCAGGTGGGGCGCAGCCGCGGTCAAGGGCACGGCGGGGACGCTACCCCCGGCAGCACCATCCGGCTCGACGGCGTCGAGAAGCGCTACCCGGACGGCACGCTCGCCGTCGGCCACCTCGACCTGGCCATCGAGGCCGGGGAGATGGTGGCCCTCGTCGGCCCCAGCGGCTGCGGGAAGTCGACCACGCTGCGGATGGTCAACCGGCTGATCGAGCCGACCGCCGGGCGCATCGAGATCGGCGGACAGGACGTCACCCGCGTCAATCCGGTGAAGCTGCGCCGCGAGATCGGCTACGTCATCCAGCGCGTCGGGCTGTTCCCCCACCTCACGGTGGCCGCGAACATCGCCACCGTGCCGCAGCTGCTCGGCTGGGACCGCCGGCGCACCAGCGCCCGTGTGGAGGAGATGCTCGAGCTGGTGGGGCTGCCCGCCTCCCAGTACGCCGACAGGTACCCTCACGAGCTGTCCGGCGGTCAGCAGCAGCGCGTGGGGGTGGCGCGGGGGCTCGCGGCCGACCCGCCGGTGCTCCTCATGGACGAACCGTTCGGCGCCGTCGACCCGATCGCCCGCGACCGCCTGCAGGGCGAGTTCCGCAGGATCCAGGCCGAGCTCGGCAAGACCGTGCTCGTGGTCACCCACGACATCGACGAGGCCGTCCGTCTGGCGGACCGCATCGCCGTCTTCAGCCAGGGCGGGAAGCTCGAGCAGTTCGCCGACCCGGCCACCGTGCTCGGGGCACCCGCCAACGAGTTCGTGGCCGACTTCGCCGGCTCCGACCGCGGGCTGCGGCGCCTGGCCGTCACCCCGGTGGACGCGCAAGACCTCGCCCATCCCGCCACGGTGCTTGTCGACGACGACGTCGCGACCGCCCGGACCGCGATGGCCGGTGCCCCCGAGCCGTACGCCGTGGTGCTGGACAGGTCCGGCTCGCTGCGCGGCTGGGTGTCGCTGCGGCACCTCGGCGAAGGCAGGGCAGGCGAACCGACGGGGTCAGACGCGACGCTGGTCGGCGAGCTGGTGCGCCGCTTCGACGAGACGATCAGCGTGGGTGACTCGCTGCGCAAGGGCCTGTCGGAGATCGTCCAGCACGACGCCGGCTGGCTGCCCGTGCTCGACGGAGATCGCTATGTCGGGGTGCTGACGCCCGACGGTGTCTACTCGGCGCTGCGCCGCACGGCGCCGTCGCCGTCAGTGTCGGCGGAACGGGACGACGTCCCCGCCTGACCGCGGTTCCCCCGACCCTGCTGACCCTGCTGCCGGCCCTGCTGCCGGCCCTGCTGGCGGTGGGGCGGCGCGCCAGGACCGGCGGCGTCGTCGTCGGGAGGGAGCCGGCACCAGCGCTCGACCACCACCCCGGCCACGAGCAGCAGCAGGGAGGCGGCCAGGGCCGCCAGCGCCAGGAGCATCCGGTCACGCCGGACCTCGATGTCGAGCATCGGCAGCAGCAGCGCCACGAACCCGCCGTACGCCCCGGCCAGGGCAGCGCCGGTCACACCGGCGGCCTGCGCCAGCACTACAGTGCGCGCCGCACGGAGCGGATCGAGCGGGTGGTCGCGGTGGCCCTGGTTCCAGCGCCGCACCGGCCTCCCCACCGATAGCACCGTCGCGGCCAGCACGAGGAGCAGGACGGGCACGGTCCACGGCATCGGTACGGAAGCGCCGGTGCTGTCGAAGATGTCGAGCGCGGCCCACGTCACCACCCCGGCCACGACGACGACCACGAGCAGCACCCGGGTGCGTAGCGGGCTCACGCGCCACTCCCGGCGTCGCTGGTTGACCCGGTGGCGCGAGCGGCCCCGGAGCGCCAACCGCGCGGGTTGGAGCCGGGCAGGACGATATCGGGCCGGCTGCGCACGTCGGCGACCGCCGACGGGTCGGCGGCAGCGAGCTCGGCGAGCACGTCGGCTACCCGGCCCGCGCCGGGCAGCACGTCATCGGGGGCCAGCCGTGCCCACGGCACGAGCACGAACGCCCGGACGCCGGCGCGCGGGTGCGGCAGCTGCAGCGCCGGGGCGCCGCCGTCGCCGTCATCAGGACCGGGACCGTCCGCAGCGACCAGCACCCCGCAGGTGAGGACGTCGACGTCGAGCGTCCGCGCACCCCATCGCGGTTCCACCGCGCGCACGGCGGCGCCGCGGCCGTGCGCGGCCTCCACCGCGCGGCAGGCGCGCAGGAGGTCGCGCGGTGACAGCGCGCTGCGCAGCCTCACGACGGCGTTGAGGTAGTCGGGCTGAGGCTCCGAGCCCGGCAGGCCCACGGCGGCGGTCTCGACGACACCGGAGACACCGACGACCTCCAGCCCGTCGGTGGCGGCGAGGTCGGCGACGGCCGCGGCGAGCACCGCTGCGCGATCACCGAGGTTGGAACCGAGCGCCACCACCGCGTCGACGGGGCGCGCCGGGGTGGCATCGAGCAGGTCGGCGCGGCGGCGGACCACGGTGATGACGACGTCGTCGAAGGGCACCCCCACGGGCGCCTGCGGCTTGTGGACGGCGACGGCGACGGCGCTCACCCCCGCGTGCGCCAAGCAGGCCGCTGCGACGCGGCCGGCGAGGACCTCGATGAGGTTCACCGGCTCCCCTGAGAGCACGGCGACGACGTCGGCGGCCACCAGGGAGTAGTCGACGGCGTCGCCGAGGTCGTCGGTGACGGCTGCGGTGCGCGTGTCGACGGCGAGGTCGATGTCGGCGATGAAGACCTGCCCGAGTTCACGCTCGGCGTCCAGTACGCCGTGGCGACCGCGGGCGCGCAGGCCACGCAGCGAGACGACGTCACCGGCCAGCTCACCACTGAGGAGCCCGCTCACGCCGTCGCCCCCCAGCGAGCGGCGACACGCACGGCGTCGGCGCTGCCGCGCACCGCGTGCACACGCACGCCCCACGCCCCGGCAGCAGCGGCCAGGGCAGTCACCGCGGTGGTGGCGTCATCGCGCTCGTCCGCGGGGCGCCCGTCGAGAAGTGCCCCGAGGAACCGCTTGCGGGAGGCGCCGACGAGCACGCGGCCCCAGGCGGCCACGAGCTCGGGCAGCGCGGCCAGGAGTGCCCAGTCATGCTCGGCGCGCTTGGCGAAGCCGAGGCCCGGGTCGGCCACGAGCTGGTCGGGCTGGGCGCCGGCCGCCACGAAGGCCGCCAGGCGGGCGTCCAGCTCGGCGCGGACCTGCGCGACGACGTCGTCGTAGGTGGCGAGGTCGTTCATGGTGGCGGAGTGGCCGCGCCAGTGGCCGACCACGCAGGTGGCGCCGGTGGCGGCAACCAGCGGGGCCATGGCCGGGTCGGCCTGGCCGCCGCTGACGTCGTTCACGATGAGCGCCCCCGCTTCCAGCGCCGCGGCGGCCACGCTCGCGCGCATGGTGTCGATGCTGACCACCACGCCCTGAGCGGCCAGGCCGGAGACCACGGGCAGCACCCGCGCCAGCTCCTCAGCCTCCTCGACGCGCGCGGCGCCGGGCCGCGTGGACTCACCGCCGACGTCGACGACGTCGGCGCCGTCGGCCACCAGGGCCAGACCGTGGGCCACGGCGGCGTCGGAGGCGAGGTGCAGGCCGCCGTCGCTGAAGGAGTCGGGCGTGGTGTTGACGACGCCCCACACGAGGGTCCGGTCGGTGTTCGACAGCAGAGTCGGCGGCGTCGGGTGGGTCGTCGCTGGGGTGGTCACGGGACCCTCAGCGGCCCAGGACGAGGGTCAGCGCCTCCGCGCGGGTGGCGGCGTCGCGCATGCCACCGCGCACGGCCGAGGTCCTCGTCCGTGCCCCGGGTGCCCGTACCCCACGCACGGACATGCACAGGTGCTCACAGTCGACGACGACGAGCACGCCGCGGGCGTGGAGGTGCTCCACGAGGGCGTCTGCCACCTGCGTCGTGAGTCGCTCCTGCACCTGCGGGCGACGGGCGTACACGTCGACGAGGCGGGCCAACTTGGACAGCCCCGTGATGCGGCCGTCGGCGCTCGGCACGTAGGCGACGTGCGCCACCCCCGTGAACGGCAGGAGGTGGTGCTCGCAGACCGAAGAAACCGGGATGTCACGCACGGCGACGATCTCGTCGTGGCCGATGTCGAAGGACGTCGCGAGCACCTCGGCCGGGTCTTGCCGCAGGCCCGCGAACAGCTCCACGCACGCACGGGCCACGCGGTCGGGCGTGGCCTGCAGGCCGTCGCGGTCGGGGTCTTCCCCGATCGCCAGGAGCAGCTCGCGCACCGCAGCGCGAGCCCGCTCGAGGTCTACCGGACCGACGGAACCGACCGCGGCGGCGCCGGGTGCGGGCGCCGCCACGCTCAGGCCTGCGAGCCGGGGTCGGGGCGGAACGGATCGGAGCGGAAGCTCTCGGGAGCCCGCACCCCGCCCGCGAGGTGATCCTCGCCCGCAGCGGCGGCCTCGTCCTGCGGTGCCATCGGCCGTGCGTGCCCGTTCTGGGACGCGGCGATCTCCTTCTTGGACATCACCGGGGGCCGCTGGTCGACGTGGCGACGCTCGCTGGAGAGCCACACCGGACGCAGCGGGCGCTTCTGCACCGGAGCAAACACCTCGGCCAGCTGTTCGGCGTTGAGGGTCTCCTCCTCCAGAAGGCGCGTCACGAGGGTGTCGAGCACCTGGCGGTGCTCCATGAGGATCTCCCACGCTTCGTCGTGGGCGTTCTCGATGAGGCGGCGGACCTCCTCGTCGACGATCGCGGCGACCCCTTCGGAGTAGTCGCGCTCGTGGCCCATGTCGCGTCCGAGGAAGACCTCGCCGCTGCCGCTGCCCAGCTTGATGGCGCCCACACGCTCGCTCATGCCGTACTGCGTGACCATCTTGCGGGCCATGTCGGTGGCCTTCTCGATGTCGTTGCTGGCGCCGGTGGTCGGGTCGTGGAAGACCAGCTCCTCCGCGACGCGACCGCCCAGGGCGTACGCCAGCTGGTCGAGGATCTCGTTGCGAGTGGTGGAGTACTTGTCGTCGACGGGGAGCACCATCGTGTAACCGAGCGCGCGACCGCGCGGGAGGATCGTCACCTTGGTCACCGGGTCGGTGTGCCGCAGCGCCGCAGCCACCAGGGCGTGTCCGCCCTCGTGGTAAGCGGTGATCTTCTTCTCCTTCTCGTTCATCAGCCGGGTCCGCTTCTGCGGTCCGGCGATGACTCTGTCGATCGCCTCGTCGAGCTCGCGGTTGCCGATGACCTGGCCGTTCGTGCGGGCCGTGAGCAGCGCTGCCTCGTTGAGCACGTTGGCCAGGTCGGCACCCGAGAAGCCAGGGGTACGGCGTGCGACGGCGAGCAGGTCGACGTCGGGAGCGACGGGCTTGCCCTTGGCGTGCACCTTGAGGATCTGGTGGCGGCCGTTCATGTCGGGCGCCTCGACGGCGATCTGCCGGTCGAAGCGGCCCGGGCGCAGCAGCGCCGGGTCGAGGATGTCGGGCCGGTTGGTGGCCGCGATGAGGATGACGTTGGTCTTGACGTCGAAGCCGTCCATCTCCACCAGGAGCTGGTTCAGCGTCTGCTCGCGCTCGTCGTGACCGCCGCCCATGCCGGCGCCGCGGTGGCGGCCGACGGCATCGATCTCGTCGACGAAGATGATCGCGGGGGCGTTGTTCTTGGCCTGCTCGAACAGGTCGCGGACGCGGGACGCGCCGACACCGACGAACATCTCCACGAAGTCGGAACCGGAGATCGAGTAGAACGGCACGCCCGCCTCACCCGCGACGGCGCGGGCCAGCAGCGTCTTACCGGTACCGGGCTGGCCGTACAGCAGCACACCCTTGGGAATCTTCGCGCCGACGGCCTGGAACTTGGCCGGCTCGGCGAGGAACTCCTTGATCTCGTGGAGCTCCTCGACGGCTTCCTCGGCGCCTGCGACGTCGGCGAAGGTGACCTTGGGGGCCTCCTTGGAGACGAGCTTGGCGCGGGACTTGCCGAACTGCATGACGCGGCTGCCGCCGCCCTGCATGTTGGCGAAGAGGAACCAGAACAGGACGAGGAACAGCAGGATCGGGAGGACCGTGATGAGGATCGAGCCGAGCACGGAGCCCTTCGGCACCTCGTCGGTCCACTTCGGGGAGTCGGCGGCCACAGCAGTCGCGACCTCGCCGGCGCGGGCGGTGACGTAGTCGAACTGGATCTCCGTCGCGCCGCCTGCAGACTGCAGCGGCTGCTTGAGGTTCAGCTCGACACGCTGGTCACCGTCGATGACCTTCGCCTGCGTGACGTTCTTGTCGGCAAGCTGCTGCAAGCCGATCTGGGTGTCGACAGTTGGCCTGCGGTCGCCCGTGAAGAGCTGGCTGGCGAGGACGAGGAGCAGCAGGGCCCCGACGATCCAGACCGTCGGGCCGCGGAAGAAGCGCCTGGCGTTCATGCGTGGATGAGGGCCGAAGGCCCGTCCTCTCTCCTCTGGCTGGACCGGCGCCCGACCGTACACCGGCGGGGCCTGGAGCCCGGCACCGAAGCGGGGGCTCACCAGCCCAACGGACGAGGGTGTCCGCAATGTTCCACTCGTTCGCCCTCAGCGGACGCCCAGCGAACTATCCCGGATCCCCACCCGGGTATCGACGCTCCAGCTCAGGAGCTGTAGACGTGCTCCGCGAGAGTTCCGACAACACGCAGGTTGCGGTACCTCTCGGCGAAGTCGAGGCCGTAGCCGACGACGAAGGCATTGGGGATGTCGAAGCCGACGTACTTCACGTCGACGGCGACCTTGGCGGCGTCGGGCTTGCGCAGCAGCGCCATCACCTCCACCGACGCCGCACCGCGCGAGCGCAGGTTCGCCACCAGCCACGACAGGGTCAGCCCCGAGTCGATGATGTCCTCGACGATGAGCACGTGGCGGCCCAGGACGTCACGGTCGAGGTCTTTGAGGATCCTCACCACTCCCGAGGACTTGGTGCCGGAGCCGTAGCTCGAGACAGCCATCCAGTCCATCTCAGCGGGGCCATGCAGCGCGCGGGCGAAGTCAGCCATGACCATGACCGCGCCCTTGAGCACGCCCACGAGCAGCAGGTCACGACCGGCGTAGTCGGTGTCGACCTCTGAGGCGATCTCGCCCAGGCGCGTGCGGATCTGCTCCTCGCTGATGAGGACGTCCGCGAGGTCGCGGCCCATGTCCTGGGCGTCCATCAGTCTCCTCCTGGTGCCGAGCGCTGGGGTGCCGCGGGGGCGAGCCGCAGCCTGCCACAGGTCCTTCTGACCTCGACCAGGCCGGGGAGCTGAACGGCTCCCTGACCGCGCCAGGCGACCACCAGTGCATCCACCGCGAGCACGTGAAAGCGCGAGAGCTCGCCTGCGGCCGCGCCGGCGTGCACCGCTGCGGCGCGCAGCGCGCGACGTCGCAGGGCAGCGGGCGCTGCGGCCAGGACGGCGATGTCCAGCTCGCGCTGCGCGTCGTCAGCTGCCGTGAGCACCGCCCGCGCGAGGAGCTCCGCGGCGAGCTGCTCCAGCACCTCGGCGTCTTCCCGCAGCTGGTCAGCCGTGCGGGCCAGCGCAGCGGCAACCCCCGGGCCGAGCTCGTCCTCCAGCACGGGCAGCACGCGGGAGCGCACCCGGGAGCGTGAGTAGGCGGGGTCGGCGTTGGTGGGGTCGTCCCAGGGCCGCAGGCCCAGCGCGGCGCAGGCGGCGCGCGTCGTCGTCCTGGTCACCTCCAGCAGGGGGCGGCGCAGCACCCCCCGGGTGCGGGGCATGCCCGCCAGCGAGCGGGCGCCGGATCCGCGGGCGAGGCCGAGGAGCACCTGCTCGGCCTGGTCGTCGAGGGTGTGGCCGAGCAGCACCGCGGCCGCGCCGCTGCGGCGGGCGGCGGCGTCCAGGGCTGCCAGGCGGGCGTCGCGCGCTGCGGCCTCGGGTCCGTCGGTGCTGCGCCCGACCTGCACGGTGACGACGTCGACGGGGTCCAGCCCCAGCGCGCGGCACCTCGCTGCCGCCTCCTCGGCGATCGCTGCAGACCCCGGTTGGAGGCCATGGTCGACGACGACGGCGCCGGCCCGCCACCGAGCGCGGCCGGGGCCACCGGGTCCGGCGAGCCACCCGGCGGCCGCGGCGAGGGCGAGGGAGTCGGCGCCGCCGCTGCACGCCACGAGCACCAGCGCACCGGCGGGCACGTCGGCGCAGGCGGCACGCACCGCCGAGCGCACCGTGGCGACGGCGGGATCGGGTCCTCTCGCTGTCACTGTCCTCGACTCACGCACGACTCACGCACGGCTCATGGACGGCTCAGCCGTGGACGCGGCGCACCCAGGCGGCCGGGTCGGCCACCTCCTCCGGGCGGGGTAGCGCGGCGGGCGAGCTCCAGACCGCGTTGAACCCTCCGGTGCCGACCCTGGTCACCACACCCCGGACGAAGCGCGCGCCGTCGGCGTACTGGCGCAGCTTGGCCTCCAGGCCCAGCCCGTGGCGCAGGACGACGTCGAGCAGGCCGCGGCTGGAGCTGCGCCGGGCGGTGAAGCGGCGGCGGATGGCGGCCACGGTGGGGACGACGGAGGGGCCGACATCGTCCATGACCACGTCGGCGTGGCCCTCGAGGAGCGCCATCACCGCCGTGACCTCGGCGAGGGCGCGGCGCTGCTCCGCGGTGGTGGCCAGGTCCAGCAGCCCCGCGCCCGACGAGTCACCACCGCCACCCGAGCTCCGGCCGCCGCGCGCCCCCTCGACAGCCCCACGCAGGCCCTGCACCACCGACGCCAGCCGCTCGGCGCCCGACCCCGACCCGCCGAGCACGTCCCCCGACAGCGCCCGGGCCCGCTCGCGCAGGTGGTCCGCGAGCCAGGGCGCCGCGGCGAACTGCACGCGGTGGGTCTCTTCGTGCAGGCACACCCACAGGGCGAAGTCGCGCAGGTCGAGGCCGAGCTCGCGCTGCACGGTGAGCACGTTGGGCGCGACGACGAGGAGGTCTCCGGTCCCCGGGCCTTCACCGAGGGCGTCGTACTGGCCGAGCACGCGGGAGCTGAGCAGCGCGAGCAGCGACCCCAGCTGCAACCCGGTGACCCGGCCGGCCACGCCCAGGCCGCGCAGACGGCCGCTGCCGACACGGGAGCGCCGCTCGTCGACGGCGCGCTCGAGGACGGGCGCCAGAAGGCTCGCGAAGGAGGCGACGTTGGCGCGCGCCCAGGCACCCCGCTCGACGACGCGCACCGGCGGCCCGGCGGGGACGAGCAGCTGGCTCACCCGGGCGACGTGGGGTGGGCACGCGGCCGCGACCTCGCGGATCACGCCGACGACGCGCCGCGCCTCGGCCTCGCTGACCACGGGCCCGGGCCGCACGAGACGGCTGGCGGTACGGGCGGCCAGGTCCCAGTCGACGAGGCGGGTGTCGAGCCGGGTGTCAGGCCCGGTGTCACGGTGCTCCGAGCCGGCCATCCCACCACCGTAGGCGTCAGGTCGTCGCCGCGCCGCAGCCGCAGGTGGCCAGGGCTGCGGCGACGGCGTCGACGGCGTCCCTCGCGGCCGGAGTGGGTCCCGTCGCGTCGGCGAGCACCGCGAACGCCAGCAGGCGCCCGTCGGCGTCGACGACGGTGCCGACGAGGCTGGTCACCCCGGTGAGCGATCCCGTCTTGGCACGCACGAGGCCGGCGGCGCCCGCGGCGCCGGGCTGCCCGAACCGCTCCTCGAGGGTCCCGCTGAGACCGCCGACGGGCAGCGCGGGCAACAGCGGCCGCAGTTCCGGCTCGCGGGCTGCCGCGCTGAGCAGGCTCGTGAACACCGCCGCGGGCACCGCCGAGCCGGAGCCCAGGCCGCTGCCGTCGGCGAGCACCGCACCCGTGGTGTCGACGTCGGCGGCGCTCACGGCGGCCATCACCGCCTGCGCCGAGGACGCGAAGCCGGGCGGCGCCCCGGACGCCGCCCCCACGAGGCGCGCGAGCCCCTCGGCCACGGTGTTGTCGCTCTCGGCCAGGGCCTGGGCCACGACGTCGGCCACCGGGGCCGACCTCACCTCCCCCAGCAGCGCCCCACCGGTGGAGGCAGGTCCGCCGCGCTCCACCGCGGGCGCGACGGTGAAGCCCCGCTGCCCCAGCAGCCCGGCGAACGCGCGGGCGGCGTCCAGCCCGGGGTCGTTGGAGCGGGCGGCGTAGCGCCCGGGGACCAGCCGCCCGGCGTCGATGGCGAGGGAGGTCAGCGGGGCCACGTAGCCCGCGGCGATGTCTCCGGTGCCCCACCCGGCCTCCACCTGCGGTGAGCCGCCGGTGAGGGAGTCGTCGAGGGTCACCGAGACGGTCGACCCCGCGGCAGCGCCGCGCTGGCGCAGGGAGTCGGCGACGGCGTCGGCCAGGTCGGCCAGACCGGCCCGTCCGACCACCGCGTCGGGGTCGCCGCGGCCTGCGGCGAGCAGCTGGTCTCCGCCGCCGACGAGCACCACCTGACCCGGCTGGGCGCCGGCCACCACCCGCGTGGGGATCGTCGCGTCGGGGCCGAGCACCCGCAGCGCCGCCGCCGCGGTGAGCAGCTTGGCCACCGAGGCCGGCTCCTGGGGTGTCGCGGCGCCGTCGTCGAGGAGTACCTGGCCCGTCGTGGCGTCGACGACGCTGGCGGTGGCGCTGCCGCGCAGCGCAGCGGCCCCCAGCAGCGGCCCCACAGCGGCCGCGAGCGCGCCGGGGTCGGGGCGCGGCGCAGCCGGGTCGAGGGCACCCAGCGCCGCCGGCGCGGCGGGCTCGGCGGCCGCGCCGGGCGCCGGAGGTGGGCCGGGCACGGTCGGGGGTGGGCTCAGGGTGAGGACCCCGGGGACGGCGTCCGCGGTGTCGGCGGCGGCATACCCGCTGACCAGCAGCACCGCCGCCAGGGCCGCGGCGGCGGTGCGCGCCCGGGGCCGGCGCTTCGCGCTCGCGGGCTCAGCAGCCGGGGGCTCAGCAGCCGGGGGTGCGGCGGCCGGAGGTGCAGCGGCCGGCGCAGCCTCGGTCGCAGGCACTGCGACGCCGTCGTCGTCGTCCGCCTCCGTCGAGGTGGTGCTCTCGGGTGGTCCTGCCACGGGCTCCTCGTTCCGGGTCACCTGCGTGCGGGACACTACGGCCCAGCGGGCCGCGCACAGCGGACGACCGCGCGGCAGCTGGCCGCGTCGGGGGGCGCACATACCTTGGAGGCAGCCGTGGAGTTCGACGTCACCATCGAGATCCCGCGCGGGTCGCGCAACAAGTACGAGGTCGACCACGTGACGGGTCGCATCAAGCTCGACCGGATGCTCTTCACGGCCACCCGGTACCCGGCCGACTACGGCTTCATCGACGGCACCCTCGGTGAGGACGGCGACCCGCTCGACGCGCTGGTACTGCTCGAGGAGCCCACGTTCCCGGGCTGCGTGGTGCGCTGCCGGGCCATCGGCATGTTCCACATGCGCGACGAGGCCGGCGGCGACGACAAGGTCATGTGCATCCCCGCCGGCGACCCCCGCATGGACCACCTACAGGACCTGCAGGACATCGGCGAGTTCCACCGCCTGGAGATCCAGCACTTCTTCGAGACCTACAAGGACCTCGAGCCCGGCAAGTCCGTCGAGGGCGCCCACTGGGTGGGTCGCGCCGAGGCCGAGGCGGAGATCGAGAACTCGGTCAAGCGCCTGGCCGACCACGACGGACACCTCACGTCGGGCCACGACGCCGGGCAGCGGGCCGACGTGCGCGCCCAGGCCGGGCACGGCGGCCCCCTGATCGGCTGACTGATCCCCTGTTGGATGGCCTAGTTGGATGGCCTAGGGCCTCGGTGGGTCGCCTGATCGGGACTCGCCGGGGTCAGGCCCTTCCGGCCCAGGTCATCGAATTGGCGTAGCGCACCGGCGTCTCGCGGACGTCGAGACCGGTGCGCGGCGCCTCGACCATCATGCCGCCGCCGGCGTAGAAGGCCACGTGGTAGACGGTGGACCAGTCGTCGGGGTCGGTGCCGTAGAAGATGAGGTCCCCGGGGCGCAGGTCGTCGTAGGAGATCTTCGCGACGGCGCGGTACTGCTGCGCTGACGTCCGGGGGATGCTGACGCCCGCGTTCCGATAGGCCACGGACGTCAACCCGGAGCAGTCCCAGCTGTCGGGGCCGGTGGCGCCCCACTCGTAGGGGTCACCGATCTGCGTGCGCGCCCACGCGAGTGCCGCGGCCGCCTCGGAGGAGCTGGCCGAGGAGCCGCCCATCGGCACCGACCCGGCGTCTGACGAGCCCGAGGAGCCCGTCCATCCGGAGGCGGCCGACCCGGCCGACGAGGCGGAGGAACCCGAGGATCGCCCACCGCCCGCGGCGGACGTCGCCTGGCGGCGGGCGCGGTCCGCCCGGGCAGCGGCGTCAGCGCGGGCCGCGGCCTCGGCTGCCAGGCCCGCTTGGCGCTGCGCCGCGAGCGCGGTGCTGATGCCCTGCAGCTGCGCGAGCTGCGACACGAGCTCGGTGCTGCGCGCCTGCGTGGAGGCCATGAGCGCGGTGGCGGCGTCGGCGGCGCTCTGCGCGGCGTCACGGGCGGTCTGCGCGGCCGCTGCGGCCTGCTGCTGCTGGTCCAGCGCCTGCTGCGACTGCACCTGCAGCAGCTCGGCCACGGACTCCGCCGCGCGCAGCTGGTCGTAGGTGCGGTCGGTGCGATCTCCGACGACGTCGAGGAGCGCCGCCCGGTCGAGGAGGTCCTGAGGGCCGCCGGCGGACATGAACGCCGACACGCGCTCCAGGGCGTCGCCGCCGCTGCGGTAGCTGCCTGCGGCGAGGCGGCCCACCGCGGCGCGGGCGTCCTCGGCGCGCTGCTGGGCCTGGGCGGTGGCGAGGACGGCGGTGCGGGCCGCTTCTGTGCGGGCGGCGAGTTCTTCCTGCGCGGCGTCGTAGGCCTCGGCGGCGACAGCGGCCTTCACCTGCGCCGCGTCGAGGGCCGCGGCGGCCGTGGCCAGCTCGGCCTGCACCGCGGCGACCTGCGTCGCCTTGTCCCCCGCGGCGGCGCGCGCGGCGTCGACCTCGGCCTGGCTCGGGGTCCGCGGGGAGGCCGCGGCGGGGGTGACGTCCGCGGCGATGGGCTGCAGGGTGAGCACCAACCCGGTGGCGAGCAGGGCCCCGGCGGCGCGGCGCGCTGCCGCGCGGGCCCCCGGTGAGCCGTGCTCGGGCGTGGTTCGGTGCACGTCGGACCATCGGTGTCCCCAGGGAACCGCTTGAGCCGTGTGCCCCGAACGCCACCCGGTCTGAGCAGCCGGCGGACCGCCTGCTGTTCGGACCGGGTGGCGCTCAGCAGCAGGTCAGCGGCTGGTCAGCGCGCTGATGAGCGGCTGGTCAGCGGGCCGGTGGGTCGTCGTCGTCGGTCTCCGGGGAGTCGGCCCCTTCGGCGGCGGCCGGTAGCGCGTTGAAGCGCCCGAGCAGCCCCGCGAGCAGCTCGACGTCGTCGTCGGTCCATCCCGAGAGCCGCTCGAGGAAGTGGGCGCGCCGCAGCTCTTGCACGCGCTCGACCTGCTCGGTGCCCGTGGGGGTCAGGGTGACCACCTGGGCGCGGGCGTCCTGGCTGTCGCGCGAGCGCTCGATGAGTCCCAGGCGCTCCAGCGTGGCCAGCTGCCGCGACACCGTCGGCTTGCCGATGCCGAGGTAGCTCGCGAGGTCGGTGGCGCGTGCGCCTCCCTGGGCCTTGACACGGAGCAGCAGGCCGTAGGCCCCTGGTTCCAGGTCGGGGTGCAGGTCGCGCGCCAGCTGTCCGGAGATCCCCCGGGCGCGGCGCAGGAGTACGGCGAGCTCGTGCTCGAGGTGCTCAGCAGCTCCACGGGTCACCATGCACCGATCATGTCAGGAGGCTGAAGACGCCAACGGGACTGGTCCGCGACCCGTAAGTGAGGTTAGCCTGCCCTTCATGGACGCCCCCACCTTCCGGACCTTCGCCGTGGAGGTCACCAGCGTGCGCCGGCTGTGCCCGAGCTTCGTGCGGGTCACCTTCGGGAGTGACGACCTCGTGGACTTCGGGGCCTGCGGGGCCGACCAGCGCATCAAGGTGGTGCTGCCTGCCCCCGGGACCACCGCCGACGAGCTCGTCGAGACCTGTCGGGGCTGGGGTGAGCAGTGGTACCCGCAGTGGCTGCGGGCGCCCGCCGAGCACCGTCCCCTGCTGCGCACCTACACGGTGCGCGCGGCGCGACCCTCGCGCGGGGAGGTCGACGTCGACTTCGTGCTCCACGGCACCGGTGGGGCCTTGGACGGCAGCGCGGGCAGCGGTCCGGCATCGCGGTGGGCGGCCGGCGCCCGGGTAGGAGACCGACTGGTGGTCGTGGGGCCCGACCGCCCCGGCGAGGGCCGCGCCTGGGGGCGCGAGTGGGCGCCGCCGCCCGGGGGTCGACTGTTGCTCGTGGGTGACGAGACCGCTGTGCCCGCCGCGTGCGCGGTGCTGGAGGCCCTGGAGCCCGAGGCTGCGCGGCGGACGGTGGCGCTGCTCGAGGTGCCCTGCCCCGAGGACGCGCTCCAGCCGGTGGCTTCCGGCGGTGCGCAGGTGCGCTGGCTGCCCCGTCGCGGCCCCGCCGGCGAGGTCGCCCACGGGTCGCTGCTGGTCAACGCCGTGGCCTCGCTCATCGCGGGCGAGGCGCCGTCGCCGCTTCCGCTACTGCACGCGGGGGCCGGCGAACCTGACGACAGCGACCTCGAGATCCTCTGGGACGTCCCGGAGGCAGTGAGCAGCGGTGACCTCTACGCCTGGGTGGCCGGTGAGGCCGGCCTGGTGCGCGACGTGCGCCGCCTGGTCCGGTCAGCCGGGCTCCCCCGCACCTCGCTGGCAGCCATGGGCTACTGGCGCGCGGGACACTCCGACGCCGCCTGACGTCACTCCATGACGGGCTGGATGGCGGGCGTCATGACAGGCTCGGCCGCGGGGCCCGACTCCTCCAGCGGCGCCGTCGGCGCGTGGAGCGGATCGCCCTGGTAGCTGAGGGTGCGCCAGCCCTGGTCGGGGCTGCCCTCGACGACGACGACGCCGGTGTTCAGCAGCGGGTTCGACGCGGCGAACGCGGCGCCGACCCCGGCCCGCGCCGCGACCCAGACGCGGATGGCGCCACCATGACTCACCGCGACGGCCGCGCCGTCCGGAGCGACCGATGCCGCGACGGCGGCGACGCCGGCGTCCAGGCGCTCGAGCACCTCGCGCCCCGTCGGGCCGCCGGGGAGGTGGGCCTCGAGGTCTCCGTCGGCCCAGGTGAAGGCCACCCGCAGGTACTCGCGGACCGACAGCTCGTCGGTGCGGCCTTCGAGGTCTCCGGCGTCGAGCTCGCGCAGACCGCCGTGCACCTGGACGGCGAGGCCGCGGTCGTGGGCGAGCGGCGTGGCGGTGAGCTGCGCGCGCGCAGCGCTGGAGGCCCACAGGGCATCGATGCGCTCGCCGCGCAGCGTCTCGACGAGGGCGCGGGCCTGCTCCTCGCCCAGCGGGGTGAGCCCCGGCCCGGGGATCTTCGTGTCGAGCTTGTGCACGAGGTTGGACGGGGTCTGGCCGTGGCGGACGAGGATCAGCCTCACGCGTCGACCCTCCCACGGGCCTCGTGGGCCGCGCGCGCGGCCACCACCTCCGGGACGGCGTCCTCGAGCACCTCCACGAGCGCGTGCAGCCGCTGGGCGATCCGCAGGCCGAGCGGCGTGAGCGTGTACTCGACGTGCGGGGGGATGCTCGAGACGACCTCGCGGACCACGAGCCCGTCGCGCTCGAGGGCCTGCAACGTCTGCGACAGCATCTTCTCGCTGACGCCGTCGACGCGGCGGCGCAGCGCGCCGAAGCGCGCGGTGCCGTCAGCCAGGGCCAGCACGGCGAGGGTGCCCCAGCGGCCGGTGACGTCGGCCAGGAGCGAGCGCGAAGGGCAGGCGCGCGCGAAGACGTCGATGACGAACTGCTGGTCGTCCAGCTCGTCGGTGGGCCGCGCGGGCGTCGCGTCGTCGTCCTCGGGGGCACTGGTCACCCGCCGATGCTACCGCGCAGCGGATCCGCTTGCACTAACCGGCAGTTAGTGCTGCATGATGGGTGGCGTCAGTTCGGCCCGCACCACCCAGGAGGACCCGTGCCCACGTACGCCATCACCGGAGCCACCGGCCAGTTCGGCCGTCTCGCCGTCGCCGAGCTGCTGCGCCGCGGCACGGCACCTGCCGACGTCGTCGCCCTGGTCCGCGACCCCGCCAAGGCCGCCGACCTCAGCGCGAGCGGCGTCGACGTCCGCGAGGCCGACTACGACCGCCCCGAGACCCTCGAGCCGGCCCTGAAGGGCGTCGACGCCCTCCTCTTCGTCTCCGGCAACTCCGTCGGGGCGCGGGTGCCGCAGCACACCGCCGTCGTCGACGCCGCGAAGGCCGCCGGGGTGGGCCGGATCGTTTACACCTCCGTGCTGCGCGCCGCCAGCTCCGACCTGCCGGTCGCCCCGGACCACGTGGCCACCGAGGGCCTGCTGGCCGCGTCCGGCATCCCCACCACCGTCCTGCGCAACGGCTGGTACACCGAGAACTACTTCGGGCTGCTAAGCCAGGCGGAGGCCACCGGGTCGATCGCCAGCGCCACGCGCGGCGCCGCCGTGAGCCCCGCCACCCGCGCCGACCTGGCCGCTGCGGCGGCGGCGGCCCTGCTCGACGAGAGCACCGCCGGGCGCACCTACGAGCTGGCCGGCCCCTCCTTCACGCTGACCGAGCTGGCCGCTGCCTTCTCCGAGGTCCTGGGCCGTGAGGTGGTCCACCACGAGGTCTCCGTCGAGGAGCTCACCGCGGGCCTGCAGGCCGCCGGGCTCGACGCGGGCACCGCCGGCTTCTACGCGGCCGTCGACGTCGCCACCGCCGGCGGCGCCCTGGAGGGCAGCACCGCTGACCTCGAGGAGCTCCTGGGCCGCCCGGCAACCCCGCTCACCGACGCGCTGCGCGCCGCTCGCGTCTGACGGGTCGCGCCGCCGCTGCGGCGCACCGCTGCCGGGTGTCAGGCGCCCGTGGCCCGCAGATAGGTCACGGCCGCCAGCACCCGGCGGTGGTCCGCCGTCGACGGCGGCAGGCCGAGCTTGGTGAAGATGCTCGCCACGTGCTTCTCCACGGCACCCTCGGACACGACGAGGGCGTCGCGGATGGCGGCGTTGGAGCGGCCCTCGGCCACGAGCGCCAGCACCTCGCGCTCACGCGGGGTGAGCGCGGCGAGGGGGTCGTCGCGGCGACGGCGGGCCAGGAGCTGCGCGACCACTTCTGGGTCGAGGGCCGTGCCACCTGCTGCGACGGCGTCGAGTGCGCCGGTGAGCGCGTCGAGGTCGGCCACCCGGTCCTTGAGCAGGTAAGCCACGCCGCCGCGCCCGTCGCCGAGGAGGTCGGCGGCGTAGGAGGCCTCGACGTACTGCGAGAGCACCACCACCGCGAGGTCGGGCTGGCGGCGCCGGGCCTCGACGGCGGCGCGCAGGCCGTCGTCGGTGTGACCCGGGGGCATCCGGACGTCGACGACGGCGACGTCGGGCGCGTGCGCGGCGACGGCGTCGAGCAGGGAGGGCGCGTCACCGACGGCGGCGACCACCTCGTGGCCCGCCTCGGCGAGCAGGCGCACGAGCCCCTCGCGCAGCAGCACCGAGTCCTCCGCGACGACCACCCTCACGCCGCCGATGCTCCCAGACCCCCCGCTCCCCCTCCGTGATCATGGGCGTCCGCCACCCCTGGAGGTGGCGGACGCCCATGATCACGACTTGAGAGGGTGGCGGACGCCCATGATCACCGTGGGGAGGTCGGGGTCAGGGCAGGGGGAGACGGGCCTCCACCACGGTCGGGCCGCCGGCCGGGCTCGCCACGGTGAGCGCGCCGTCCACCGCCTGGGCCCGGGCCACCAGCCCGCGAAGACCTGTGCCCGTCGGGCTGGACGGGTCGGCGCCACCGACGCCGTCGTCCTCGACCCTCACCACCAGCCAACGCCCCTCCGGCTCCGCACGGACCGTGAGGTCCACCACGGCGGCCCGGGCCCCGCTGTGCTTGGCGGCGTTGGTCAGTGCCTCGGCGACGACGAAGTACGCCGCCCGCTCCACCCCGCCCGGCAGGGCGCCCAACGCCCCGGCCCGCACCGTGGCCGGCACCGCGCTGCGCGACGCGAGGGATTCCACAGCCGCCACGAGGCCGCGGTCGGCCAGCACGGGCGGCGCGATGCCGCGGGACAGCGCGCGCAGCTCGGCGAGGGCCTCCTGCGCCTGCTGGCGCGCCTCGGCGAGCGCGGTCGCTGCGGCCTCGGCGTCGCCAGCGGCCAGGCGGCGCTGGGTGGCGGCGAGGTCCATCTCCAGGCGCACGAGGCGCTGCTGGGGACCGTCGTGCAGGTCGCGCTCCAATGAACGCAGGGCGGCCGCCTCGGCATCGGAGGCCGCGGCGCGGCTGGCGGTGAGCACCTCGACGCGCTGGGCCAGGGCCCGCACCGAGGAGTTGCCGATGGTGCCGCGGGCGAAGACGGCGTGGGCGAAGGCCAACCCGCGGACCACAGGCACGAGTGTCACGAGCAGCGCGAGACCCACGAGCACCTGCCACACGACGGGCAGCGCGTCGATCCCCGCGATCGAGACCCGGCCGGGGGCCACCGCCGCCTGGGCACGCTCGCCCCAGGACCACCAGCTGACGGCCGTCAGGCCGGTGACCAGCCAGGCAACGGTGATCGACCAGGTGATGGTGGCCAGGGCGACAGCGATGGAGCCGTGGAGCAGGTCGAGCCAGAGCTGGCCGTCACGAAGCCAGTCCCACCAGCGCCACCAGGGGCCGGTGCGGGTCGGGGCCGGAGGCGTCAGGGGCGAGCCGGCCGGGCGCGGAGCGGGGATGCGCTCCCCCGTCCACGCCAGGCGGAACCTCTCGACGTGCGCGAACGCGCGAGCGCACGCCAGCGTTGCCAGCAGCGCGATGATCGCCACCGGAATGAGGACCACGCTGCTCACGAGGCTGGTCACCAGGCTGGCCAGCGACCACAGCACCGCGGCGGAGACGGCCGCCACGGGGAGGCCTGTGAGCAGGTAGAGAAGGTCGCCGGGGGTCCGGCGGAGCCACCCGACGACGACGGACGCGGCCGGGCGAGCCGCGGGTGGTGAGACATCGGACGTGGCCGCCGGGAGCGGGGCCGTGGTGGTGTTCGTCATGGCATCGAGCCTCGTCGCGCGGCGCATCGCGGACCATGGTGCGGCCCGGCGTCTGCGGGGTGGGGCCAGCCCCACCCGCAGCACCCGGCCAGCCCCCAGCGCGACGGGGCAGCTCTGCACTCAGCCGCCCTCACCGCGCCGAGGAAGGGCCTTACCCAGTCCGTGATCATGGACTTCCCGAACATGTCACGATGACGAGCTCGCCGAGGGCGAAGGTGGCCAACCGCCCATGATCACGGCTCGAAAGCCGCTTCGGAGGTCCATGATCACCGCCGGTTGGGTGTGCTCACCACGCCGTCAGCCCGGCTGTCAGCGGAGCGCGAACCGCTGCAGCTCGCCGGCGTACGCCTTGGCCGGTGGCCGTGCGTACTCCCCGCGCCGGCTGGTGGACAGGCCGGCCAGCACGAGCGCCTGCGCCATCCCCACCGCCGCGGCGACGCCGTCGACGACGGGCACGCCCAGCTCGTCCGACAGCGACGCCGCGAGGTCGGTCATGCCGGCGCAGCCGAGGACGATCACGTCGCTGCCGTCGTCGTCGAGAGCCCTCGCGCACGCAGCGGCGATGGAGGCCCGGGCCAGCGGGTCGGTCTCGAGCTCGAGCACCGGGATCTCGCAGGCGTGCACGCCCGCGCAGTGCTCCCCGAAGCCGTAGCGGACGGCCAGCTCGCGGGCCCGCGCGGTGGTCCGTCCCAGCGTGGTCACCACGCTGAAGGACCGCCCGACCAGGACCGCAGCGTGCATGGCGGCCTCGGCGATGCCGAGCACCGGCCCGCGGGCCACCTCGCGGCAGGCGTCCAGGCCGGGATCTCCGAAGCAGGCCACGACGTGCGCGTCGGCCCCCGTGGCGCTGCCCTCGAGCACCGCCTCCAGCAGGCCGGGCACGGCGAGGGCCTCGTCGTAGTGGCTCTCGATGCTCGCCGGGCCGGAGCGGGAGGTGACGGCGCGCACGGTGGTGCCCGGGCCTGCTGCGGCCCGGGCACCCTCCGCGACGAGCGCCGTCATGGACCCCGTGGTGTTGGGGTTGACGACGTCGACGATCACCGGACGTCCACCACCCGCGGGGTCTCGTCGGTGACGACGGTGCCGTCGGTCATGCCGGTCCCGCCTTCGGCGACCGCCATGGCGGTCAGCGTCGGAGAGCCGGGGCGCAGGGCGAGGGCGCGGTAGACCACGAGGCCGAGGCCGCAGCCGATGAACCACGCCCAGTCGCTGACCCACAGCGCCTCGCCGAGCAGGCGGGGCAGCAGCACCGAGGCGATGGCGACGCCACCGGCGACGGCCGTGGCGATGACGGCGTCGGGGTTGTAGCCCTTGCGGTACCAGTAGCCAGCGCGCTCGTCCATCGAGTACATGGCGTCGACGGCGATGCGCTGCTTGCGCACGAGGAAGTAGTCGGCGATGAGCACGCCGAACAGCGGGCCGATGAGCGCGCCGAGGATGCCGAGCGTGTAGTGGATGGCGGTGTCGTTCGCGTACCAGTTCCACGGCGTCAGGACCACGGAGCCGACGGCGGCGATCATGCCGCCGGCGCGCCAGGAGATCTTCTGCGGGTTGACGTTGGAGAAGTCGAACGCCGGGGCGATGAAGTTGGCCACGATGTTGATGCCGATGGTGGCGGTCGTGAAGGTCACCGCGCCGAGCACCACGGCGAACGTCGAGTCGATCTGCGCGACCGTCTCCACCGGGTCGGTGATGAGGCGGCCGTACACGGGCAGCGTCGCAGCGGCGGTCAGCACGGTGAGCAGCGAGAACAGCACGAAGTTCACCGGGAGCCCGAGGAAGTTGCCCTTCTTCACGGCGCCGAAGGTGCGGGCGTAGCGGGAGAAGTCACCGAAGTTGAGCATCGGGCCGGAGAAGTAGGCGACGACGAGCGCGGTGGCCGAGAGCATCGTGCCGAGCTGCTGCAGCGGGGTCAGCGACACCTCCGACAGCGTGAGGGAGACGTTGAAGTCGGCCTTGACGAGCAGGTACCCGCACAGGATGAACATCACGACGTACACGGCGGGGCCGCAGAAGTCGATGAACCTGCGGATGGCCTCCATGCCGCGCCAGAAGACCGCCGCCTGCACCGCCCACAGGAAGGCGTACGTGGCGTAGCCGAGCACGCTCAGCCCGAGGAAACCGTGCTGGGAGGCGTCGGCCCAGGGGGTCAGGCCCGGCCACAGCCGGATGAGGACGACGTCGAGCGCGGCCGAGGCGAGGTAGGTCTGGATGCCGTACCAGGCCACGGCGATGGCTCCGCGGATGATCGCGGGGATGTTGGCGCCCTTGACGCCGAACACGGCCCGGTTGACGACGGCGTACGGAACGCCCGTGACCTGGCTCGGCTTGGCCACGAGGTTGCACAGGAAGTACACGATGGTGATGCCGGCGATGAGCGCCACGAACACCTGCCAGCTCGCCAGGCCGAGGGCGAAGAGGCTGCCCGCGGTGACGTACCCGCCGACGCTGTGCACGTCAGACATCCAGAACGCGAAGAGGTTGTACGAGCCCCACTTCTGCTCGCGCAGGGGGGCGAGGTCGGCGTTGGTCAGGCGCGGGTCGTAGCCGGGCTTGATGAGCGCATCACCGGCGGCCCCGTGCGCGGCGACCGGGGCTGCGGCGGTGGGACTGTCGACGACGCCGGCGGCCGGCGAGGCGCCGCTCGCGCTGCGCCGGCTGGTGGTGGTCTCGGGCACGGGATCTCCTCGGGGGCGGGGGCGGTCCTTGCTGCTGAGACGACGCTAGGAAGCCCGTGTTGCGTGACCGTTGCCCTCGTCGTATATCTCTGAGCCCCTCCCCCGCGACGACCATGCGCTTCCGTGCCGATCTGTGCCGGTGGCGCAGGCGCTTCCCTCCCCCGTCGCCGCCACGATCAAGCACCTCAGCGCCACGAGAACCCAGGACGCCGGGGCGGGGCGCATGCGGCCGGCCCAGGACGTGGCGCGGATCCGCATGATCGTGCGGAGGAGGAGGTCAGGTGGGGTCGCCGTCCAGGGGGACGTCGGCGACGACCTCCTCCAGGCGGTGCTGGTGCGCGCGAGCCACCGCCACCAGCGCGTCCGCGTCGCGACGCGCGAAGGCCTCCAGCATCTCGGCGTGCTCGGCATGCAGGCGCTCGCGCGCCTGCCACGTCGACCAGCGCATCGGCTGCACCGCCTCGGTGAGGTTCCACGCCTGCTCCACCATGCCCAGCAGCCGCGGCATGCCCGCCGGCGCCATGAGCGCGACGTGGAACGCCCGGCTGTGCTCGTGGTAGCTGCGCAGGTCACCGCCGGACAGGCATTCGCGCAGCGCCGCGAGTGCCTGACGGGCCACCTCGACGTCGTCATCGGTCGCCAAGGGAGCCGCAGCGCGCAGCGCAGCCTCCTCGAGGGCACCGCGGACCACGTACAGCTCGGCCAGCTCGCCGCGCGACAGCCGGGCTACCGCGTACCCGGCGTTGGCGCGGTGCACCACGAGGCCCTCACCGACCAGCACCTGCAGCGCTTCGCGCACGGGGATCGGGCTCACGCCGAACGCCTCGGCGACCTCCCGCAGCGGGATGGTGCAGCCGGGCGGTGCGTCGCCGGAGATGACGGCGCGTCGCAGCTCGGCGAGCACTCCGCGGGCGGGGTGGTCACCGGAGGGAGCCCGCAGGCGTGCGACGAGAGGAGAGGGGTGCCGCACCGGCGGAGGCTAGGCCCGCCTGCGGTGCCGTGGAGGGTCCGGCACCACATCCGGTCGGCGAGTGGACCGCGACGAGTGGACTGCACAGACGAGAAAGTCCCCGCACCGGCACCGGTGCGGGGACCTCAGGGAGCCGCCTCGGGGAATCGAACCCCGGACCTATTCATTACGAGTGAATCGCTCTGCCGACTGAGCTAAGGCGGCGCGCACGTCGGTGAACGCCGTGCAGCGGGGTCCACCATACCCGGCGCGCCAGAGCGGACACGCCGAACCGCTCAAGCCATCGGCGCGTCGCGCCGTTGTCGCGGCATGGGCGATGACGCGACCACCACCACGAGGCCCCGCAGCGGTCCACCGGCGGGCCCCCGCTCGGCGGGTCTGGCCGTGGTGCTGCCGCCGCCCGCGGCGTCGGTGGTCGACCTGGGCGCACGCCGCGCCCGCTCCGCCACGCTGGACGTGGTCATCAACGCCGACAACGGGCTCGACATCGTCGACGTCACGGCCGTCGGGCGGCGTCCCCCCGCGGGGCCGCACTCGGTCGTGGGGCCGGTGGCCCCGATGCTCATGGCCGCCCCGGAGGAGTCGACGCTGAGCATCCAGGACCGCGTCCGCCTGCGGGCGCTGGAAGCCGCCGCGCGCGCCGGAACCACCCGCAGCGGCGCTGACCCCCGCTGACCCACTGCTGACCCCCGCTGACCCACTGCTGACCCCCGTTGAGCAGCACTCAGCTGGTGCAGGTGGCGTTCTCACCCGGGAGCACGCCACCCAAGAGGTAGCCGTCGACGGCGCCGTCCACGCACGCCGAACCGCGGCGGTAGGCGGTGTGCCCCTGCCCGTCCCACGTCAGCAGCCGCCCCGAGGAGAGCTGCGACGCGAGCGACTGGGCCCACACGTACGGGGTGGCAGGGTCGTTGGTGGTGCCGACGACGAGGATCGGCGCCGCGCCCGGGGCGCTCACCGGCGCGGGGGTGCGGGTCGGGGGGATCGGCCAGACGCCGCACTGCAGCGCGCCGTAGCTCAGCGACCTGCCGAACGTCGGAGACCGCTGCTCCAGCTGCTGCGCCTGCGCCTGCATGGCTTGCGGGCTGGCGTCGACCGGACGGTCCAGGCACGTGATGGCCGTGTAGGCCTCCAGCAGGTTGGAGCTGTACGTGCCGTCGGGCTGGCGGCCGGCGTACGCGTCGGCCAGCTGCAGCAGCCGGGCGCCGTCGCCGCCGCGCGCCGACTCCACGGCGCTGTCGAGCAGCGACCAGGTGTTCTCGGTGTAGAGGGTGGCCAGGATGCCCTGGAAGGCCAGCGGCGCCGTGAGCGGTCGCTTCGCGTCTGAGGTGGGCAGCGGCTGCTGCCGGGCTGCGCTCAGCACGTCGCGGACCTGCTGGACGACGGCGTCGGCGGTGCTCCCCAGCCGGCAGTCCGACCGCTGCGGACAGGCCTCGGCGTAGGCGCGCAGCGACCGCTCGAGACCTTCCGCCTGCACGAGGGCGACGTCCCCGGAACTGGAGGAGGGGTCGAGGGCCCCGTCGAGCACTAGCCGCCCCACACGCTGGGGGAACGCGCCGGCGTATTCGGCGCCCAGCAGCGTGCCGTAGCTCTTGCCGAGGTAGTCGAGCCGCTCCGAGCCGACGACGGCGCGCAGGACGTCGAGATCGCGCACGACGTCGACCGTGCCGAGGTGGCCCAGCAGCAGGCCGGCGTCGACTTCGCAGCCCTGGGCGAACCGGGTCGCCTCCTCGGTCTCCTCCGCCAGGCCCGCCGGTGTCGTCGGGTCGGCGGGGTCGGCGCGGTAGGTGTCGAACTCGGCGTCGGACATGCAGTCGATCGGTTGGGAGCTCCCGGTGCCGCGTGGGTCGAAGGCGACGACGTCGTAGCGGGCCTGGACGGCGTCGCTGACGACGGCCTGGACGCCTCCGCGCAGCCACGCGACCCCCGAGGCGCCCGGGCCACCGGGGTTGACCAGCAGGGAGCCGAGACGCTGGGAGGGGTCGGTGGCGGGGTGACGGGCCACCGCGAGGTCGACCGTGTCGCGGTCGGGGCGGGCCCAGTCGACGGGCACGGTGACGGTGCCGCACTCCAGCCCGCCCCCGCAGTCCTTCC
The DNA here is from genome assembly GCF_003149145.1 of Quadrisphaera granulorum. Taxonomy (GTDB): domain Bacteria; phylum Actinomycetota; class Actinomycetes; order Actinomycetales; family Quadrisphaeraceae; genus Quadrisphaera; species Quadrisphaera granulorum. The sequence continues at coordinate 83,084 of NZ_QGDQ01000013.1, forward strand.
ACGCGATCTTCTGGTCGTAGAAGGCTGCGTAGGCGGGGTCGGTGGCTTGCTCGCCCGGCGTGGTGGCGCTGGCGGTGGTCGGCGGGAGGGTGGTCGGATCGCCGCCCGTGGGCTGCGGCGGTCCGCTGCAGGCCGCCACGGCCATGACCGCCGCCACGGTCGCACCCGCCACCCCCCAGGGTCGCCGTGACCGGCGCGACGAGCGCGAACGATGCGACGAGGGGGCGGAGCTGACGCTCACGGGCGCAGCGCCAGAGCCATCGCCTCGACGGCGAGCAGCGGGTTGACGTTCGCGGAGATCCGGCGCCGCGCCGTCGCGATGGCGTCGAGGCGGGCGAGGGTCTGCTCGGGGCCGCCACGGCGCGCCAGGCCGGCGACCTCGCGGCCCAGCTCGGCGTTGACGAGGTCGACCCCGGCGCCCAGCTGCACCACGAGGACGTCGCGGTAGAGGGAGGCGAGGTCGACCAGGGCCCTGTCGAGCACGTCACGCTTGGCGCGCGTGGCGCGCTTCTTCTGGTCGTCCTCGAGGGCCTTCACCTGCGAGCGCAGCGCCGGTGGGAGCGACCCCGCCGCCTCTGCACCCAGCGAGCGCAGCAGGTCGGCGCGCTCGGCGGCGTCACGCTCCGCCGTCGCCGCCGTCGCCTCCTCCGAGGCGACGTCCACCAACTCCCCAGCCCGCACCACGGCCTCCCCCACGCCGGTCACCTCGAACGCCAGCTGCAGCACCTGGCGACGCCGCAGCCTGGCCCCCTCGTCGCGCGCCAGGCGGCGGGCCAGCCCCACGTGGCTCTGCGCCGCTCGTGCGGCGTAGGCCGCCATCGTCGGGTCGATCCCGTCGCGGCGCACGAGGAGCGCCGCAACGTCCTCGACGGAGGGCACACGCAGACGTACCGGCCGGCAGCGCGACTGGATCGTCGTCACCATGTCCTCGGGGCTGGGCGCGCACAGCAGCCACACCGTGCGCGGCGGAGGCTCCTCGATCGACTTCAGCAGCGTGTTGGCGCTGTGCTCGGTGAACCTGTCGGCGTCCTCGACGAGCACCACCCGCCAGCGCCCCGCCGACGGTGCGCGAGCAGCCCGCTGGACGAGGGCGCGCACGTCGTCGACGCCGATGCTGAGCTTCTCGGTGGCCACCACCTGCACGTCGGCGTGGGTGCCGGCGAGCACGGTGCGGCAGGCGTGGCACACCCCGCACCCGCGCTCCGCGCCTGGACCGCCCGCCCCCACAGCTCCGTCGTCGTTGACCTCGCACTGCAGGGCTGCCGCGAAGGCACGGGCGGCGGTCGAGCGCCCCGAGCCGGGCGGGCCCGTGAAGAGCCACGCGTGCGTCATCGCCGCCGGGATGGCGACCGCCTCGCGCAGTTGCGCCACCACCTCGGGCTGACCGGCGACGTCGTCCCAGACGCTCATCGCCCCGCGTCCCAGGCGTCGGCCGGGTCCACGTCGCCGCTGCTCGACCGCTCGGCAGGCGGCGCGACCGGCTGCGACGAGGACTGGGACGACGGCTGGGACGACGGCGGGGCCGGTTGCGACGACGACGGCGGGGCCGGTGGCAGCAGCGGCTTGAGGCGCTCACGCACCTGCTCGGCCACCACCTCGGGGAGAGCGTCGGCATCGACGACGACGAAGCGGCGCCGGTTGCGGCGGGCGAGCTGGCGGAACCGCTCGCGGACGGCCGCGTGGAACTCCTCCGGCTCGCGCTCCAGCCTGTCGAGCGCGCGGCCCAGACGGGCGCGCGCGGCGGCGGGCGGGAGGTCGAGCAGGACGGTGGCGTCGGGCAGGAGGTCTTCGGTGCCCCACAGGGATAGCGAGGCGACCTCGTCACCCTCGAGGTCACGGCCCGCGCCCTGGTAGGCGACGGAGGAGTCGAGGTAGCGGTCGGTGATGACGACGGCGCCGCGCGCCAACGCGGGACGGACCACCTCGGCGACGTGGTGGGCGCGGTCAGCGGCGTACAGCAGCGCCTCGGCACGCGGGGAGACGTGACCGCCGTGCAGGAGGAGATGGCGGATGGAGGCACCCAACTCGGTGGCGCCCGGCTCGCGGGTCAGGACGACCTCGTGGCCGAGCTCGCGCAGCCAGTCGGCCAGGAGGCGCGCCTGGGTGCTCTTGCCGGAGCCGTCTCCGCCCTCGAAGGAAACGAAAAATCCCGGCCCCTTGCGCTGCGGCTCGGGGCGGGCGGTGAAGCGCAGCCGCCAGGCGCGGACGAGATCTTCGCGCAGGGGGCCGGAGTGGCCGTCGTCCAGGGTTCGGTAGGCGGCCAGCCCGATCACGGTGGCCAGGACGGCCGCGACGAGCAACGTCAGCGCCGCCCCGTTGTAGGTGACGCCGGCCGTCTCGGTGACCTGGATGCGGTGGGTGCCGAACAGCGCGGCGAGCGCGGGGGCGAGCGCCAGCACGCCCACCAGCACGATGCGCGCCGACGACTGCACGAAGGCGAACGTGCGGCCGCGCACCTCGTCGGCCACCTCGAGGCCGAGCAGGGTGTAGCCGGTGACCCAGGCGATGCCGCCGCAGGCACCGACCGCCACCGACAGCGCCGCCACGATGACGATGTTCGGCACCAGCGCCAGCGGGAAGAGCACGACACCGGCGGCGACCAGCGACAGCGCGAAGAGGCGCCAGCGCGGGAGCGCGGCCAGCACGCGCGGCCCCGACCACATGCCCAGCGCCAGCCCCGTGAACACCGCGGCGAAGAGCACGCCGTAGCCCGGGTCTCCGGCGCCCAGGTCCTCCACGAAGGTCCGGGCGACCCCGATGACGAAGCCGCCGGCCGCGAAGGCCCCGAGCATGCCGACCACGAGACCGCGCACGAGCGGCGTGGCCCACACGTAGCGCCAGCCCTCGAGGATGCTGCGCCCGACCCCCTCTGGCACCGGTGTGGTGCCGGACTCACCGGCGCGGCGCTTCGGCAGCTCCAGCCGCGCGACGACGAGCGCGGCCACGAGGTAGGTGGCGGCGTTGAGGTACAGGGCCAGCGCCACGCCGTCGAGGAGGGCCGGCAGCACGGGATTGAACAGCGACAGGGCGCTGAAGAGCAGCGCGGCAACGGGTGCGGTGCCGTAGGTGACCACCAGCGTCAGCTGGTTGGCCGCCTCCAGCGACGGACGGGGAACGATGTTGGGGACCGAGGCGTCCTTCGCGGGGGTCCAGAACAGACCCACCACCTCGATGAGCACGGTCGCCACCAGCAGCCACCACAGCTCGCCGACCACGGGGATGCTCGCGAAGAGCACGCCGCGGAGCACGTCACCGACGACCATGGTGGTCTTGCGGTCCCACCGGTCGGCGACGACGCCGGCCAGCGGCCCGAAGATCACAGCCGGCGCCAGACGCAGCACGAGGACACCGGCGACGGCGAGGTTGGCCGCCGCGTAGGCGTCACGGGCTCCGCCGGACAGGCTCACCGCCAGGGCGGTGGTGGCCAGCAGACCCAGCCAGTCACCCAGGCTGGACAGCCCCAGGCACCACCACAGCTGCCGGAAGGACCGGATGCGCAGGACAGCGCGCACGCCGTGCTCGTCCGGCGCCGTCTGCGACGGCCCGGACGACGCGGCGGCACCGCCGGGCACCGCAGCGCTCGTCACCGGGTCAATGTAACCGCGGTCTCCGACACCGCCCTGTGCGTCCACAGCCTCTCGGGGGACGGCGGATCCGGCTCCGCGTCACGCACCGAGCGGGTACACCGCGACGGGCGTGGTGGTGGGGGCGGAGCTGCCGCCGGCAGGTTCGAGCGTCACCGCGACGGCGGTCGCGCCGTCCGGAGCCCCCTCCAGCACCTCCGGCGTACCGCCGCTCAGCAGACCCGCGGGGCGGGCCGAGGAGCCGGTGACCCACCACAGCTGCCAGTCGTGGCCCCGGGGCGCTTCGGAGACGCCGGTGGGCATGATGACCGCCTCGCCCAGCTCGGCGGAGGCCATGACGTGCGTCGAGGCCCACTGCGCCCCATCGTTCTGGGCGACCACGGTGACGGCGTCGGGAGCGGAGGCGACCTGCGCGATGGCGAGCGCGACCTCCTGCGCGTGCTGGGCCTCCTCGCGCCAGCGCAGCGCAGCCCAGCCGCTGAGGGCGGCGCCGGCGACGAGGACGGCGGCTGCCGCGGCGGCCACGGCCGGCAACCACCGGCGGCCCCCCGGGCGGCCCTGTGAGCGGCCCTGTGAGCGGCCCTGTGAGCGGCCCTGCGCGAGCCGCCGGTCACGGCGGAGCGACAACTCGTCGGGGCTGCCCTCCGGCTTGGGGCGGCCCGGTGGTTCGGGACGGCTCTCGTCAGGTCGGGTCTCGTCGACGCTGGGCGCCGGCGGCAGCTGCTCGACGTCGTCGAGGGCGGCGAACACCCGCTCGCGCATCGCCGGCGAGGGGGTCGCCGGTGCGATCGCGTCGGCCAGCACCTCCCGCAGCTCGGCGAGCTCTGCCCGACAGGTGGCGCAGCCCGCGAGGTGCTGCTCCGCCCGCAGGGCCTCCTCGGGGGTGAGGGCGTCGACGGCGTAGGCGGCGGTGAGGTCGTGCTCGCTCACGTCGTCCTCCTCACCGATCGCTGGGACCGCTCCGACCGCCCCGAGGGAGCACCTGCCGCGGTGGGGCCCGGCAGGTCGGCGTCCTGGCGGGACATGTCGGCGCGCAGCCGCGCGAGGCCGTCGCGCAGCCGAGTCTTGACGGTCGGCACGGGCACGCCGAGCCGCTGGGAGATCTCCGTGGACGTGCGACCGCCCCAGTACGCCAGGAGCACCGTCTCGCGCTGCAGCTCCGTGAGTCCACCGAGCGCTGCGCGCACGCGGGTCTCGTCGTCGTGCTGGAGCACCTGCTCGGACACCTCGTCGTAGGCGGTGCGGTTCTCACCGGCAGCAACCCGGTCCTCGCGGTCCTCACGGGCGCGCACCGAGCGCACCCTGTCGACGGCGCGGCGGTGCGCGATGGTGGCAGCCCACGCGCCGACCGACCCCGCCGAGGGGTCGAAGCGCCCCGCCTGGCGCCACAGCTCGACCATGACCTCCTGCGCAACCTCCTCGGCGAGGGAGGGGTTGCGCAGCACGGCCCGCGTCACGCCCAGCACCTTGGGCGCCATCGCGTCGTAGACCTCGGCGAAGGCATCGCGGTCGCCGAGGGCCACCCGCGCCATCGCCGCCGCCAGGGCGTCACCCGGTGCGTCACCACGTGATGCCCCCTCCCCCGTCACGGCAGGACCTCCGTGCTCCCAGCAACCGTTCGGTGCTGGGCACCTCGCGGATGGGAGCCGAACGGGTGATCCTGCGGCCGAGCGGACACCCCGGCACACGACCAGGCTGTCGAGGCGGAGCACACGGCGGCGTGCGCGAACACCACGGCGAAGCGTCCGGTCCGGTCGGGGCGCCGGGTCAGCTCTTCGCCGCGGCGGACCGCGAGGACGCGCTGCGCGTCGTGCCGGTCTTGGTGGTCTTGGTCGTCTTGGCGGCGGTCTTCGTGGTCTTGGTGGTGGTCTTCGCGCCCTTGGCGGGGGCCTTGGCGCGCTTCTCGGCGAGCAGCTCCGCCGCCCGCTCGAGCGTCACGGCCTCGACCGTGTCAGCCGTGCGCAGGGTGGCGTTGGTGGTCCCGTCGGTGACGTAGGGGCCGAACCGGCCCTCCTTGACGACGACGGGGGCACCGCTGACCGGGTCGTTGCCGAGCTCGCGCAGCGGCGCGGCGGCGGCACGGCCACCGCGGCCACGCTTGGGCTCGGCGTACAGCGCGAGGGCCTCTTCGAGGGTGACCTCGAAGAGCTGGTCCTCGCTGGTCAGGGACCGGGAGTCGGTGCCCTTCTTGAGGTAGGGCCCGTAGCGGCCGTTCTGCGCGGTGATCTCCTCGCCGGTGGCGGGGTCGGTGCCCACCAGACGCGGCAGCGACAGCAGCTTCAGGGCGTCGTCGAGGCCGACGGTCTGCAGCTGCATGCTCTTGAACAGCGACGCTGTGCGCGGCTTGGCGCTCTTGGGAGCGCCCTCCTCGAGCACCTCGGTGACGTACGGGCCGAACCTGCCCGCGCGGGCGACGATGGTGCGGCCCGTGGCCGGGTCGGTGCCGAGCTCGCGCTCGCCGTCGCCGGCGGTCTCCAGCAGCTCGCGCGCCTTGGCGGGGGTCAGCTCGTCGGGGGCCAGGTCGTCCGGGACGGACGCGCGCTGCGGCTCGGTGCCCTCGGGGGCCCCCTCCGGCGGGGGGATCTCCAGGTACGGCCCGTAGCGGCCGACACGCAGCGTGATGCCCTCGCCGACGTCGAGGGAGTTCACGCCGCGGGCGTCGATGTCGCCCAGGTGCTCCACGAGCGGCTTGAGACCGGTGCGGCCAGCCGGGGACGGCGATCCGCCGCCGGGGACGGCAGCCGCCCCGGCGCCACCGTCGTTGCCCTCAGCGCCGAAGTAGAAACGGCTCAGCCAGGCTCGGCGGTCTTCGGAGCCGGAGGCGATCCTGTCGAGGTCGTCCTCCATCTCGGCGGTGAAGTCGTAGTCGACGAGGTGGTCGAAGTGGTCTTCGAGGAGCCTGACGACGGCGAACGCCAGCCAGCTGGGTACCAGGGCGGTGCCCCGACGCCACACGTAGCCGCGGTCGGAGATGGTCGCGATGGTCGCGGCGTACGTGGAGGGGCGGCCGATGCCGCGCTCTTCGAGGGCCTTGACCAGGCTGGCCTCGGTGTACCGCGGCGGCGGGGAGGTCTCGTGGCCGTCGGCGGAGGCGGCGAGCACGTCGACGCGCTGGCCCTCCTCCAACTGCGGCAGCCGACGCTCGGCGTCTCCCGAGCCGGAGCCGTGGCGCTCCTCGTCGCGGCCCTCCTCGTAGGCGGCCAGGAAGCCGCGGAAGGTGATGACGGTTCCGGAGGCCGACAGCTCCACGGTGTGGGAGCCGGGCTGCAGCGTGCCCGTGGGCGAGGAGCCCTCACCGCGGGGCGCGTCGGCGGGGGGAGCGACGTCGACCGAGCCGCCGAGGCGCACCGTGGCGGTGGAGCCGCGCGCGTCGGCCATCTGGCTGGCGACGGTGCGCTGCCAGATCATCTCGTAGAGACGGAACTCCTCACCGCGCAGTTGGCCCGCCACCTGGGCAGGGGTGCGGAAGACGTCACCGGCGGGGCGGATGGCCTCGTGGGCCTCCTGGGCGTTCTTCGCCTTGGAGGAGTAGGTGCGCGGCTTGTCCGCCACGTACTCGGCGCCGTAGAGCTGGGCGGCCTGCGAGCGGGCAGCGCTCACCGCCTGCTGCGACAGCGACACCGAGTCGGTACGCATGTACGTGATCCAGCCGTTCTCGTACAGCGACTGGGCGGTGCGCATCGTCTGGCGGGCCGACGAGCCGAGCTTGCGGCTGGCCTCCTGCTGGAGCGTGGAGGTGGTGAACGGCGCCGCGGGCTTGCGGGAGTACGGCTTGGTCTCCACCGAGGTGACCGCCAGTCCCTGCGCGCCGGCGGCCCGCAGACCGTTGGCCACGGCGGTGGCGGCGGCCTCGTCAAGACGCACCAGCCCGGCGCCGAGGGCCGCAGCGCGCTCGGTGAGCTGGCCGGTGTCGGCAAAGTCGCGGCCGGTGGCCACGCGGGCGCCGTCCACGGAGACGAGGCGGGTGGTGAAGCGCTGGGCTCCGCCGGAGCCGGCCGGGCAGGTGTCGGCCTGGACGTCCCAGTACGACGCCGAGCGGAACGCCATCCGCTCGCGCTCGCGCTCCACCACCATGCGGGTGGCCACGGACTGCACGCGCCCCGCGGACAGGCCGGCGCGGACCTTGCGCCACAGCACCGGGGAGACCTCGTAGCCGTACAGCCGGTCGAGGATGCGGCGGGTCTCCTGCGCGTCGACCATGTGCGCGTCGATGTCGCGCGTGGCCTCCAGCGCCCGCTGGATCGCCTCGCGGGTGATCTCGTGGAAGACCATCCGCTTGACCGGCACCGTGGGCTGCAGGGTCTGCAGCAGGTGCCACGCGATGGCCTCGCCCTCGCGGTCCTCATCGGTGGCGAGGTAGAGCTCGTCGGCGTCCTTGAGGGCCCGCTTGAGCTCGGTGACCTTCTTCTTCTTGTCGGCGTCGACGACGTAGTAGGGCTCGAAGCCGTTGTCGACGTCGACAGCGAACTTGCCGAACGGGCCCTTCTTCATCTCGGCGGGCAGCTCGGAGGGCTGGGGGAGGTCGCGGATGTGGCCGACGCTGGCCTCGACCTCGTACCCGTCGCCGAGGTAGCTGGCGATGGTGCGCGCCTTGGCCGGTGACTCGACGATGACGAGCCGGCGCACGGGCGCTGCGGAGGTGGAGCTTCGGGCCACGGACGGGCCTGCCTTCCTGGCGGTTCGGTCTGGCGGGGCCAGCGGGTCTGCGAGCGGTGGGGCGGCAGCGCGCCTCGCGGGGCGGCTCACTCGAGGGAGCGCGGCCCCGCCGACGGCTGCGGCGCGGTCACCGTACCTCCCGTGACGGCGGGGTCGCCCCCGGCGCGCTGCGGAGCGGCTCCCGGGGCGCCACTCCCAGCATCCCGACCTGCAGCTCGATCAGCAGCTCGATCAGCAGCTCGATCGGCAGCGCGCTGGAGGAGCAGCATGGCCAGCAGCGCCCCGCACGCGGCCCCGCCCACCCCGAGGGCGCCTCCGGCTCCGGCCACCAGCTGCCACGTCCGGCCGGTGGGCTCGGGAGGCACCACGGCCGAGACGACGGCCAGGGCGGTGGCTCCCCCCGTCAGGCCGACCGCGGCGCCGGTCACGAGCAGGCTCCCTGCGACGGCGCGGCCCGTCGAGCCCGCCCCGCCGGAAGGCCGGCCCCCGGCCAGCGGCGCCAGCAGCGCCCCCCAAGCGAGCACCACGAGCATGGCAGCCACCGCGTCGCTGGGCCGGTGCCACCCCGCGGCGAGCGTGCCGACGCCGATCGCGGAGGTGTAACCGGCGCCGAGCACAGCCGCGAGGGGCCGCAACCGCACCGGCGCCACGAGCAGTGCAGCCGCAGAGACCGCCCCGGCGAAGGTGGTGTGCCCGCTGGGCAGGGAGTTGGACAGCACATAGGTGACGTCGAGGTCGGGCCGGGCGAGCAGCACGTGCTTGGCCAGCTGGGTGGTCACCAGCGAACCTGTCACCAGGACGACGGCGGCCAGCGCCAGCCGCACCCGCCGCTGGGCCAGGGCGACGACGGCGACCACCGCCACCGCTGCCAGCACCCCCAGCACCGAGACCGTGTCGAGGACGGCGTGGGCGCTGCCCTCCAACCGCCACAGGCGCGTCCGCGCGCCGGTCAGCGCCGCCTCGTCGACCGCCTGGCCGTGGGCGGTGAGCACGAAGACCCGGTGCAGCGCCCACACCCCGGCTGCCGAGGCGACCGCGACGAGCACCCCGGCGGCCAGGGCCGCGGGGCTCACGGCGCGCCGCGGCGACGCGGCCGCGGCGCCCGCCGACGTCGTCGTCCTCACCGCCATGCCCCCTGAGGTCCCCACAGCGTCATGTCCACTCCAAGAAGCCGTCCTCGACCAGGCCCCGCACCTGCGGCACCAGCTCGGCCCGCAGGGCGGCAGCGTCCACGTCGAGCAGCACCGCCAGCGCCTGCACCACCTGACCGACCTGCAGCTCGCCGTCGCAGGCACCCACCAGGCCGGCCAGCGCGGTGCCGACCGACGCGACGCGGCCGAGCCCGCCGCCGGCGCGCAGCAGCACCGCGCGCGGTCCGCCCTCCCCGGGTCGGGCGTGGCGCTCCTCGGTGACGTCGTCGGCCACCCGCAGCCGCGCGGCGAGCAGCGCGTCGTCGTCGGTGGACACCAGGCGCTTGCGGGCAGCCAGCACGGCGGCCACGTGCTCGCCGAGGGGGCGCTCCAGCGGTCCGGTGACCTCCTCGACGCGCGTCCACCGCGGCCTGGAGGCGGCGTCTGCGGCCGGGGCGTGCAGGACGACGAAGCCCAGGCCGACGGCCTCGACGCCGCGGGCGGCGAAGTCGTCGAGCCAGGCCTCCAGCAGCGCGTCGGCCTCCGGCCCGGGGCGCTGGCCGCCGTCGCGGATCCAGGTCTCGGCGTAGTGGGCGGGGTCCATGACCTCGCGCTGCACCACCCAGCCGTCCAGCCCGGAGGCGTCGAGCCAGCCCTGCACCCGCGTCTGCCAGCCCTCGCCGCGCCGGTGCTCCCAGTTGCCGAGCATCTGCGCGCTGCCGCCGGGCGCCAGCACCGCCCCGAGGCCCGTGACGAGCTGCTCGACCACCGCGTCACCGACGAGTCCCCCGTCGCGGTACTCCCAGCCGGGCACGCCGGCGGCGCGCGGGGTGACCACGAACGGCGGGTTGGAGACCACCTGGTCGAACCGCTCCTCCGCCACGGGCTCCAGCAGGCTGCCGCGGCGCAGGTCGAGCTCGACACCCGCCAGGGCGGCGTTGAAGGCCGCGAAGCCGAGGGCCCGTGCCGAGGTGTCGGTGGCGGTGACCGCGCGGGCGTGGCGGGTGGCGTGCAGCGCCTGCACACCGCTGCCGGTGCCGATGTCGAGCACCCGCTGCGCGGGCGTCCTCACCGCGAGCTTCGCGAGCGAGGCCGAGGCCCCACCGATGCCGAGCACGTGCTCGGACGGCAGCGGCTGCCCGGGCGGCAGAGCGTGCTCCCCGAGGTCGGACGCCACCCACCAGGCGACCTCACCAAGGGCGTCGACAGCGGCGTGAGGGCGCAGGTCGACGACGGCGCGGACAGCGTCGTCCGGGGAGCCGCCGGCGGCCTCGACCAGCCCCACGGCCTCCGCGCCGGCGGTGCCGGTGGCCGGCAGCGCCGCATCGAGCGCCGCGCGGGTCACGGTGCCGGCGAGGAGGAACAGGCGCGTGAGCACGGCCACCGGGTCGTCACCGGCGGCCGCGGCAGCCCGGCGAGCGGGCAGGAGCGAGTCGCGCCGCATCGCGGCCTCCGCGACCGGGCCCAGCAGCTCGGCGACGCCCTCGACCGTCCACCCGGACCGCTCCAGGTCCGCACGCAGCGAGGCCGCCGAGGCCCCCGTCAGCTGCGGGGGCCTCGGCGGCCGTGCGCCGGTCGTCTCGCGGACCGTCGTCTGAGCTGTCGGAGCCGTCAGTGACACACCCCGACGGTACGTCAGCGGCTGGGCTCCGCCTCCGGCTCGCGCTCCGTGCTGGGGGCCAGCGCGGAGGTGGAGGTCGACTCGGCAGCGGGCTTGCCGCTGGCCTTGTCGGCGGACCCGTCGGTGATCTCGGTGGCCGGCTCACCCGCGGGGCGCTCCTCGCCCTGCGGGCCGTCAGCGGCCGAGCCGTCGCCGTCGTCGTCGAGGTCGTCCTCGAGGTCGTCGTCGTCCTCGTCCGCGTCGAGCGCGCTCGTGCGCCGCGCCGAGAGGTAGACCGCGACGACGAGCACGAGCAGGGCCGCCCCCGCGATCGCCAGGCGCACCGGGGTGCTCGCGCTCTCACCGACCGTGAGGGTCACCACCGCGGGCACGATGAGGATGGCGACCAGATTCATCACCTTGAGCAGGGGATTGATGGCCGGGCCCGCAGTGTCCTTGAACGGGTCACCGATGGTGTCGCCGATGACGGTGGCCGCGTGGGCCTCCGAGCCCTTGCCGCCGTAGCGGCCGTCCTCGACGAGCTTCTTGGCGTTGTCCCAGGCGCCACCGGAGTTGGCCAGGAACACGGCCATGAGGCACCCGGTGCCGATGGCACCGGCCAGGAACCCGGCGAGCGCGGCGACACCCAGGCCGAACCCGACGACGACGGGCGCGAGCACCGCGAGCAGGCCGGGGGTCGCGAGTTCGCGCAGGGAGTCGCGGGTGCAGATGTCCACCACGCGGCCGTACTCGGGCTTCTCGGTGCCGTCCATGATCCCGGACTTCTCCCGGAACTGGCGGCGCACCTCGAAGACGATGGCGCCCGCGGCGCGGGTCACGGCGTCGATGGCCAGGCCCGAGAAGAGGAAGACGACGGCGGCGCCGGCCAGCAGGCCGACGAGCACCGACGGCACGGTGATCTGGCCGATGGAGATGACGAAGCCGGCCTGGTTGAGCTGCAGGCCGAGGGACTGCAGCACGAACTGGCTGGGCACCTGCTGCACGCTGGCGAACGCCGACTGCGCTGCGGTGAGGAAGGTGTCGGTCAGGGAACCGAACAGCGCCGTCGCGGCCAGCACCGCCGTCGCGATGGCGATGCCCTTGGTGATGGCCTTGGTGGTGTTGCCCACGGCGTCGAGGTCGGTGAGGGTGCGCGCGGCGGCCTCGTCGACGTCGCCGGACATCTCGGCGATGCCCTGGGCGTTGTCGCTGACCGGACCGAAGGTGTCCATGGCCACGATGACGCCGACCGTGGTGAGCAGTCCGGTGCCGGCCAGCGCCACGAGGAACAGCGCCAGGCTGACGTTGCCCGCTGCCAGGAGGAAGCAGAGCAGCACAGCGCCGCTGATGATCAGCGTCGTGTAGACGGCCGAGGTGAGCCCCAGGCCGATGCCCGAGAGCACCACGGTCGCGGGACCGGTCAGCGACGTGCGGGCCACCGCCTGTGTCGGCTTGGACTCCGTGCCCGTGTAGTAGCCGGTGATCCACAGGATGACGACGGCGAGGAGGATGCCAACGATGACCGCGGCCGAGGCCAGGAAGCGCGGGTCGGACTCGATCTGCTCGACGCCCTGGCCGGCGCCCGTGAGGCGGGCGAAGGAGCTCGGCAGGTAGGCGAAGGCCACCGCGGTGCTGCCGACGGCGGAGACGACCGCTGACAGGTAGAAGCCGCGCTGGATGGCGCCCAGACCGCTCTCTCCGCTGCGGGCGCGGATGAGGAGGATGCCGAGCACCGCGGTGAGCGCGCCGACCGCGGGCACCAGCAGCGGGAACACCAGGCCGGCGTCACCGAAGGCGGCACGGCCGAGGATCAGCGCGGCCACGAGGGTCACCGCGTAGGACTCGAAGAGGTCCGCAGCCATGCCAGCGCAGTCGCCGACGTTGTCGCCGACGTTGTCGGCGATGGTCGCGGCGTTGCGCGGATCGTCCTCGGGGATGCCCTGCTCGACCTTGCCGACGAGGTCGGCGCCGACGTCGGCGGCCTTGGTGAAGATGCCCCCGCCGACGCGCATGAACATCGCGACGAGCGCGGCCCCGAAGCCGAAGCCCTCGAGCATCGTCGGGGCGTCGCCCTTGAAGAAGAGCACCACGAGGGAGGCGCCGAGCAGTCCCAGGCCCACCGTGGCCATGCCAACGGTGCCGCCGGTACGGATGGCCAGGCGGAAGCCTTCCTCGCGCCCCTCGGGGGTGCGAGCCGCAGCGGCCACGCGGACGTTGGCCCGCACGGCCAGGGACATGCCCAGGTAGCCGACCGCGGCGGAGAACAGGGCTCCGACGAGGAACAGGACGGCGCGGCCGGTCCGCACCTCCCAATCGCCGGGCAGCACGAACAGCAGCGCCACGACGGGCAGCGCGAAGATCGCGAGCGTCCGGAACTGGCGACGCAGGTACGCGCTCGCGCCTTCCTGGACGGCAGCGGCGATCTCCTGCATGCGCTCCGTGCCCTCACCGGCGGCGAGCACCTGGCGGCGGAACACGAAAGCCATCACCAGGCCCAGCGCGGCGATGGCCGCGATGGCGATGACGATGATCTGGTCACGGCCGGTCACGGCCGTGCTGGGGGTGGTGGACGCACCAGCCGCGGTCTGCACCCCGGCCAGCACGGCAGAGCTCGTCAGCCCGAGCATCCGTCCTCCTTGACGAGGCTGGGGCGAACCCCCCAGGCGGCCTCGCGGCACCCGACGGGGGGTGGAACAGGTCTCGGCGAGACTACAGACGCACCAACCCGCGCTGTCCAGTCGGGGAGGACGGCGCCTCCCCGGCTCGACGACCCCGCAGGTCAGCCGCGGAGGGAACCGCCCGCTGCGCGCCACGTGAGCCGGGTGGTGCCGCCGCGCCCGCCCGGGCCCGCGGTGACCGCGACCTCGTCGGCCAGACCCTCCATGAGGAGCATGGCCACCTCCTCGGTCTCCACGCCGTCGTCGCCGGCATGGTCGACCACTTCCACCACGAGGGTCCCCGCTGACGAGGTGGAGGTGACCTCGACGAGCTCGCTGGTGGCGGCCGACTCGCTGCGCTGGACGGCGCGGCCGCAGGCCTCGCCCACGGCCAGGCGCACGCCCTCGACGTCGCCGGCGGACAGTCCGGCGCGCCGGGCCAGCGACGTGGTCACCAGGCGCGCGATGCGCACGTGCTCCGGCAGCGCCGTGAAGCGGAGCACGACGGGCCCCAGCGGCGCGGGTGCGCCGCTGGGGCCCGTCGAGGGAGTGTGAAGAGCCACCGCGTCAGGACGCGGTGTCTCCGCTGGACGCCGCGACCGCGTCGTCCACGCTGCTGTGGATGGGGAACACCTTGGTGAGCCCCGTGATGCGGAAGACCTTGAGGATCTTCTCCTGGGTGCAGACGAGGTGCAGCGACCCGTCGTGGGAGCGGACGCGCTTGAGGCCGCCGACCAGCACGCCGAGGCCGGTCGAGTCGAGGAAGTCGACCTTCTCCATGTCGACCACGAGGTGATGGCGGCCCTCGCCGACGAGGTCGTTGAGGCGCTCACGAAGGACGGGGGCGGTGTAGACGTCGATCTCACCGCCGACCTCGACGACGGTCCGGCCGCCCTGCTCGCGGCTGGTGACGGAAAGGTCCACGCTGGCTCCTCGGGATCGAGACGGGCGCAGCTGCGCCGGTGTGGTGCTGGTCGGGTGGCTGATATCAGCCCAAGCTCAGGTGGCAGTCAACCACCAGCCCACCAGGTCGGCCACGCGCGGTGGCCCGAGGCCGGCCGATGCGACCATCTCCGGGTGCACGAGGAAGCGCGCCGCGAGCACCCGCTCGGTGGCGCCCCGGCCGCTGACGCCCTGGGTGCCGCGGCGCACCTGCTCGCGGGCCCGGGCCGCCGCGAGCGGGTGCTGCACGAGCACACCTCCCCCGCCCGCACCGGGACCACCGCCGCGTGGCCGGGGTGGGTCCACCCCGCGCTGCGCGCCTCCCTGGAGGCGTCCGGGGTGTCCTCCCTGTGGGAGCACCAGGTGCGAGCGGCCGAGGCTGCCAGGGCCGGACGGCACGTCGTGGTGTCCACCGGCACCGCATCGGGCAAGTCGCTGGCCTACCTGCTGCCCGCGCTGACCGCGGTCGCCGAAGGAGCCGCCGAGCCGGGCGGCCCCGCCTCCAGCCGTGCGACGTCGCTGTACCTGTCCCCCACCAAGGCGCTCGCCGCCGACCAGCTGCAGGTGGTACGTAGGCTGGCCGTGCCAGGGGTGAGGGCGGCCACCTACGACGGCGACGTGCCCCCCGAAGAGCGGCGCTGGGTGCGCGACCACGCCAACCACGTGCTCACGAACCCCGACATGCTCCACCGCTCGCTGCTGCCCGGGCACCCGCGCTGGCAGCGGTTCCTGCGGGCGCTGCGCGTCGTCGTCGTCGACGAGTGCCACCACTACCGGGGGTTGTTCGGCTCGCACGTGGCCAACGTGCTGCGCCGGTTGCGGCGCCTGGCGCTGGCCGCCGGGGCCGACCCTGTCTTCGTGCTGGCCTCGGCGACGGCGGCCGAGCCCGCGCTCACCGCCTCCCGGCTGATCGGCGTGCCGGCCTCCCACATCGTGGCGGTCACCGAGGACACCGCCCGCCGCGGCGCCACCCGCTTCTGGATGTGGGAGCCGCCGCTGCTCCCGGGCACCGGCGAGAAGGGGGCCCCGACGCGCCGCTCGGCGACGGCCGAGGCGGCGGACCTCCTGACGGACCTCGTGGCCGGTGGGGTGCGGACGGTCGCGTTCACGCGGTCGCGGCGCGGCGCGGAGGCCGTGGCCGCCACGGCGCGCCGCGCCCTGGCGGAGGTCGACCCGGCGCTGCCGGGGCGGGTGGCGGCCTACCGGTCCGGATTCCTGCCGGAAGAGCGACGCGAGCTGGAGCGGCGCCTGCGCGCCGGCGACCTGCTGGGTGTGGCGTCGACGAGCGCGCTGGAGCTGGGGGTGGACGTCTCGGGGCTCGACGCCGTCGTCGTCGCCGGCTGGCCCGGCACCCGCTCAGCGCTGTGGCAGCGGGCGGGGCGGGCCGGGCGCTCGGGCACCGACGCGCTGGCCGTGTTCGTGGCCGAGGACGACCCGCTGGACACCTATGTCGTCCACCACCCCGAGGTGGTGCTGGGCGCGCCGGTGGAGAGCACCGTGCTCGACCCCGGCAACCCGTACGTGCTCGGTCCGCACCTGTGCGCGGCCGCCGCGGAGCGACCGCTCACCACCGATGACCTGCCGCTGTTCGGGTCGGCAGCCGAGCCGGTGCTGCGCCACCTCGTGGCGGGAGGGCTGCTGCGCCGGCGGCCTGGCGGTTGGTTCTGGACCCGCCGTGAACGGGCCGCGGACCTGGCCGACCTGCGCGGCGCGGGCGGCGAGCCGGTGCGGCTCGTCGAGGCCACCACCGGGCGGGTGCTCGGCACCGTCGACGCCGGGTCGGCCCACCACACCGTCCACCCCGGCGCCGTCTACGTGCACCAGGGCGAGACCCACGTGGTGGAGGCGCTCGACGAGGAAGGCTCGGTGGCCCTCCTGCACCGCGAGGAGGTCGACCACACCACCTCGGCGCGCACGACCACCGACGTTCGGATCCTCGCCGAGCAGCAGCGCCGCGACTGGGGGCCGGTTGCGGTGTGCTCGGGTGCGGTGGAGGTGACCACGCAGGTGACGTCGTACCTGCGGCGGCGCGCCACGACAGGTCAGGTGCTCGGAGAGGAACCACTGGACCTGCCCGCGCGCACCCTGCGGACGGCGGCCGTGTGGTGGACCGTGCCGCCGGACCTCCTCGAGGAGGCCGGTGTCACCGCGGCGGACCTGCCGGGCGCGGCGCACGCCGCCGAGCACGCCGCGATCGGGCTGCTGCCGCTCGTGGCGACGTGCGACCGCTGGGACGTCGGTGGGGTCTCCACAGCGCTGCACCCCGACACGGGCCTGCCGACCGTCGTCGTGCACGACGCCGCCCCCGGCGGCGCGGGCTTTGCCGACCGGGGCTTCGCCGCGGCGGCCACCTGGCTGGGCGCCACGGCCGACCTCGTCGCCGCGTGCGAGTGCCCCGCCGGTTGCCCCTCCTGCGTGCAGTCGCCCAAGTGCGGCAACGGCAACGAACCTCTCGACAAGGCAGGGGCACTGCGGTTGCTGCGCCTCGTCCTGACTCACGCCGACGACGACGCGGGCGCCGGCTCACCGAGCGCCGCAGAGGCCCCGCTCGTGGTCGACCTGCGCGACGCGCCGACGGATGCTCCGGACGCGCTCGTCCAGCGCGCCGCGAGCGCCGACCGGGACTAGCGTCCGAGCCCCGGTCGGCGAGTGGCGCCGGCCCGTCAGCAGGGGGTCCTCGTGATCGTCCTCGCCGTGCTGCTGCTCCTCGCCGTGGCCCTGGTGGTGCTGTTCGTGGCGATCACGGGCATCACCCCGACGGTGACGCTGGAGTGGTCGCAGATCAGCACCTCCGTCACCCTCACCGCACTGGGAGTGTTCCTGCTCGGGGCCGTGTGCCTGCTCGTGGCCGAGATGGGCCTGGCCCTGCTCTTGCGGGGCAACCGCAAGAACTGGGAGCGCCGGCGGGAGCTGCGGCGCCTGCGGCGCGTGGAGGCCGAGCGAGCCCGCCACGCGACCGCGGCGGAGCAGAGCGCTCCTGCGACCTCGGCGTCGCCCTCTCCGTCACCCTCGACGACGACGGCGGCGACCGTCGCGTCTCCCGGAACCGGCGAATCCGCGCGGGCCGGCGCCGTCGACACCGACCGCAGCGGGGCGTCCCGCAGCTGATCCGTTAGCCGTTCGCCTGCCGCGCGGGGACGTCAACGTGCTGGTTGAGCTTCGTCCCCAGGACGGCGACTGCTCCGCTGACATCAGCGAGGCCGAGCCGTGTCTCCGCGCGCAGCTCCGCGGTCTCGGAACGAACGTCAGCGAGGCCGAGCCGCGTCTCTGAACGCAGTTCCGCGATCTCCCGGCGCACCTCCGCAAGACCGAGTCTTGACTCTGAGCGCTGTTCCGCCATTTCCGACCGCACATCGGTCAAGCCGACACGGACGTCGGCCAAGCCGGTGTAGACGTCCTTCTGCAGGGTGCGGACCTGCGCCAGCAGCGAGAACAGTGCGGCGGCCAGCAGGCTGATCACGCAGATCAGGGCAGTTCCCAAGATGGCCATCATGGAATCTCCTTCCACGCTGGGAACGTCCCGCAAACGTAGGTCGTCGTGGCACGAAACGGCAGGCTGTGGCGGTGCGTAGGCACCGTCGGACATCGTTCACGGCCCCGCCGCTCCCGCACGGGCCTGCGCGGTGGGCGGGCCGACCAGTCCTGCCAGCCAGGCGGGGCCTCTCGGGTCGATCGACACCGTGACGTCGACAGTGCCCGTGAGCTGGCCACTGTCCGGGCTCGCCACCGGACCAGGGGCGCCCCCGATGCTGACCCGGCACTCCTCCAGCCGACCCCCGCCCTCTGCGGCGGCCCTGCCAGCGCGGGCGCACGGATCTTCCGAGGCGCCGGCAACGGGCACCGCCAGCGCCGACGCTCCGGCGAGCGCCGCGGCGTCCGCCACCGAGCCGGCCCGCGCCGCCGCCACGGCCAGCTGCCCGGCCGCAGCCGCACCGGCGGCGAGGATGACCGCCGCCGCCGCGAGGGCGAGCACCAGGACAGATCCCGACCCGCGATCCGTCACAGGGCCGGTCGTGGGGCCGGTCGTGGGGCCGGTCGTGGGGCCGGTCGTGGGGCCGGTCGTGGGGCCGGTCGTGGGGCCGGTCGTGGGGCCGGTCACGGAGCATCTCCGCCGAGCAATTCGCGGGGGACCACCGCGGCACCGGCCACACGCCCCACGTCGCCGAGGAGCGGCGCCCGCAGCGGGGCGGACACGTCCACCGTGACGAGGTCGCCACTGGTCCCGATCGTCAGGACCGAGCCCTCGGCAGCCTCGGCCACGCGCTGAGCCACCACGGCTTCCGCCTCACCGCGCGCCATGGCCCGCGCGGCAGCACCCGCGGCCAGCTGCACCCGCACCTGGACGACGCCGGCTCCCGCCAGCCACGCCGCGAGCACGAGCAGCACCCCCACGGGCACCAGGCCGATGGCCAGCTCCGCGGTGACCGAACCGCCGTCCCGGGCGCGGCGCAGACCACCGCGCCCGGGACGGCGGTTCGCCGGAGGGGGAAGGGTCACACCAGGCTCAGGGCGCGCTGCACAAGGCCGAGGAGCAGGCCTCGAACCTCGCCGCTGGACAGCACCGCCAGCAGCACCGCGGCGAAGCCGCACGCCGCGAGCGTGGCGATGGCGTACTCGGCCGTCGCCATACCGGCGTCGGCGCCGAGCGGTTCGGTGCGCTCAGGGCTACCGGGGATGTTGGAAGAAGCGCTGGCACCGGTGGTGGGCGTGGTCATGTCGTCCTCCTGTGGTCGTAAGGGGAGTCCTGCGGACGCGCCGGCGGCTGCCGGCGCACGACCCACGCTGGCCGAGCGCCGAGCAACTCCGCTGCGCTCGCCGAGCGGCCTGTGGACACCGCCGCCGCCAGGGCAGGTTGTGGGCGGACGACGTGCTCACGCGAGCAGTCCGCGGCCGAGCGAGAGCAGTACCGGCACCACCGCCAGCAGCCCGAAGGCAGGCAACGTGCACAGTCCGAGAGGCGCCACGACGCGCACGCCCAGCCTCGCGGCGGCCAGCGCGCCGGCGCGGCGCCGTCGGCGGCGCAGCTCCGCAGCCGCCGAGACGAGAAGGGCCGCGACGGGCGCCCCGGTCTGCTCGGCGATCCACAGGCCGCGCCGCAGCGCGAGGACGACGTCGGCCACGCCAGCATCGGTCACTCCATCGATGGCGGTCTGCGCTGCGCCTCGCGCGCTCTCCGCGGAGGCACCAGCACTGCGGGTGCCGGGAGACTGCGCGACGCGGGCCAGCTCGGCCGCGTGGGGCCAGTCCGCCTCAGCAAGCACGTCCGCCACCGCTGAGACAGCGGCGGAAGGCGCGGCCCCGGCCGCCACGACAGCGGCGACCAGGTCGAGCAGCAGCGCGGGATCCACGTGGAGCACCGCTGCGGGCGCGGGCGCCCCGCCCTGGGCACGGGGAGGTCGCGGCCTCCCGGGGGCGACCAGCACCGCCAGTCCCACGAGCAGGGCCGCCACGACGGGCCACGGACCTGGAGCCTCCGCGCGCGAGACCAGGTACAGGAGGTGAGCCGTCACCGCGCGCTCACCGCGTTCTCTGCCGCGCGGACCAGGAGCGCCGTCCAGCCCCAGCCGACCAGGGCGAACAGGACCCCGAACGCGGCGCACCACCGACCGGCCGTGGTCTGCAGGAGAGCACCCACCGGGTCCGCCCCGAGCGCCGTGGCGGCCGCCAGCCCCAGCCCGGGCAACGCGAGGAGCAACCGTGCCGTCGCGCGAGGACCGGCGAGCGCGGCGTCCCGAGCGTCCTGCGCCTCGGCCTCGTCACGCAGTGCCCCGGCGAGGCCGTCCAGCACGGCAGCCGCGGGGGCGCCCGTGACCTGGCTGGTGCGCCATGCGAGCGCCAAGGAGTCGAGTGCGGGGCCGCTGGCGGATCGCCGGGAATGCCCCCGGCGTAGCGCCGCGGCTGGGTCTTCGCCGAGAGAGGCGGCCCGGGCGGCCGCGTCCAGTGCGAGCCGCACCTGCCCCGGCCCACGGCACGACGACGGGAACGAGGACGAGGACGACGGATCACCGGCTCCGCCGTCCAGCAGCTGGGGCGCCCACGCGGCGGCGGGCACGGCCCCCGCCCGCAGCAGAGCAGCGACCTCGGACGCCGCTCGGGCGACGGCGACGGCCGGCGGGTCAGCCGACTCATGGGGCGGGCGCGTCCTCACCGCGCCCAGCACCCTTCGTCTCCAGGGCGGCACCGCTGCGACCCGCGGCGGCGCGACGGGTTGCAGCAGCCACACCGCCGCCCCGACCAGGCACGCCACGACCAGCCCCACGACCAGCCCTGCGCCCATCTGCGTCCCCATCTGCCCAGCCACTTCTCCGCTCACGCTCCGCGCCGCGTGGAGCGCAGCGGCGTCGTCGTCGCCAGCTGCAGCAGCTCCGCGAGGCGGGGCCACCCCTCCTCGCGGGTGCCCGGGTGGTCTGGCGCGGAGCCCGCGACGAGCGCTGGGACGACGGCCAGCCCCTTCGCATCCCCGGCGACCACCCCGATCTCCACCACGCGGCGCACGCCGCCCTCACGGCGCAGGTGCACCACGACCTGCAGCCCGGCGGCCGCCTGAGCCGCCAGCACGTCCGGCCCCATCCCGGCCAGCGCCGCGAGCGCGGTGAGGCGGGCTGGGACGGCGGCGGCGGAGTTGGCGTGCACGGTGCAGCACCCGCCCTCGTGGCCAGAGTTGAGGGCCATGAGCAGGTCCGCGACCTCGGCGCCTCGCACCTCCCCGACGACGAGCCGGTCCGGGCGCATCCGCAGCGCTTGCCGCACGAGCTCTCGCTGCTCGACGGCACCCGCGCCCTCGACGTTGCCGTGCCGTGCCTGCAGGCGGACGACGTGGGGGTGCGCGGGCGACAGCTCGCCGGCGTCTTCCACGAGCACGAGGCGCTCGCGGGGGTCCACGAGGCCGAGCAGCGCCGCGAGCAGGGTGGTCTTGCCGCTGCCCGTGCCCCCGGAGACGAGCAGCGAGCAGCGGCGGTGCACCACCGCCCGCAGTACGGGTGCCCACCCGGGCGGCAGCGACCCGGCGGCGTCCAGGTCCGCCAGGGCGAGCGGGATCCGGCGGGGCACCCGCAGGGAGATCAGGGTGCCGCTGGCGGAGACGGGCGGCAGCACGGCGTGCAGCCGCACGCCGTCGCCGAGGACGGCGTCGACGCACGGGCTGGCGTCGTCGAGGCGGCGCCCCGCGCTCGCCGCAAGGCGCACCGCCAGGGCCCTGACCTGGGGTTCGGCGCCGACGTCGAGGTCGACCCGCACCAGTCCGTCACCTCTGTCGACCCAGACCTGGCCAGGGCCGTTGACGAGGACGTCGGTGGTGCCGGGCAGGTCGAGGAGCTCCTGCAGCGGGCCGGCGCTCACGCGCTGCGCCCCGGTGCCGCGAGCGCGTCCCCGCCGAGGGCCGAGAGCACCGCCCGGCAGCACCGGGCGAGGGCCCCGCGAGGTCGCGGCAGGGGCTCTCCGCGACCGAGCGCCGCGCGGACGTCGCGGTCGGGGTGCAGGCGCGCGAGCAGCGGCACGGCCAGCGCGTCCGAGACGTCGTCTGGGAGCAGGGGTGCTCCGGGCGGTGAGGTCACCACGAGACGAACGTCTCCGGCGTGGCCGAGGAGCGTCGGCAGCTGCGCGGTGGTCGCTGCCACTGCCCGCAGATGCCCCGGGACGACCACCACGAGCAGATCGGTACGCCACAGCAGCGAGGGGGAGGCACCTCGGGGCAGGTCCACCACCACGACGTCGCTGGCGCGAACGGTGCTGTCGAGCACGGCCTCGATCGCGACTGCCGGGGCCGGCCGCGGCTCGGGACCCGGAGCCCACGTGAGCACCGGCACGTCGCCGGGGCCACGGGGCAACCCGGCGGCCAGCGCGGCGGAGCGCAGCCGCGCCGGGGCGTCGAGCAGGTCGTGCCAGCGCAGGCCGGGCTCGTCGTGAGCGCCGAGCAGCACGTCCTGGCCTCCGCCGAGGGGATCGGCGTCCAGGAGCAGGGTCCGGGTCCGCATCGCCACGGCGGTGGACGCGATGGCGGCGGCGAGCACGGAGGCTCCGGCACCTCCGCACCCGCCGACGACCCCGACCACACGGCCACTGCCCGGGGGGCCTTCGGCGGCGACCGCGAGCAGGGAGGCGACGGCGGGAGCGTCGTCGGGGAGGAGGGCCACGCCTTCGGCGCCGACCTCCACGGCGCAGCGCCACAGCGGTGCCGCGTCCGCAGGGGCGGACGCCGCGACGAGCAGCACGCCGGGACGACGGTGGAGGACGCCGAGCGCGGCGGCGTCGTCGCCGAGGAGCACCGCCGACGCGTCGCGCCAGGCAGCTCCAGCCGTGGCGGCGTCGGGCACCACTCGCAGCGGTACGCCCCCCGCGGCGGCGAGCCGGCGCACCTGCTCGACCAGCGCAGAACGCCGAGTGACCAGGAGCACCTCCTCGGCGAACCCAGCGCTGCGCTGATCTCCGCGCTGATCCCTGAGCTGATCTCTGGCCCACTCCATGAGGCCGACCCTGGCGCGCGGCACCCACGACCCACCGACTGTGGACGGCGCCTGTGGACAACCGACCGCGCCGGGCCCACGGGGCACCGCCTGTGGGCGGCCGACCTGCCTGTGACCCACTCAAGTGACCAGTTCTTGACCTGGCTTTGCTTCCGTTTGACGAACACCTCGGGAGTCGCTGCACTGGGGTCGACCGGCTGGAGCGACGGAGCCCCGGCCCGACGAGGAGGCGCCGTGAGTACAGAGCGCAGCACCGTCCACGACACGCGATCCCCCGCCGCCGACGGCGCACCGGGTGCGCCCGCTGTCGACCTCGAGGAGGTGCGCCGCAGCGAGGAGTTCGAGGCGCTGCGCCGCTCCTTCCGCCGCGTGGTCTTCCCCACCACCGCGGCGTTCCTGTCCTGGTACGCCCTCTACGTGCTGCTGGCCGCCTACGCGCCGGGCTTCATGGGCACCCGCCTCGGCGGGAGCACCGTCACGATCGGCCTGGTGCTGGGCCTGGGGCAGTTCGTGACGACCTTCGCCATCACCATGGCCTACCGCCGCTGGGCGGACCGCCGCTTCGACGCCCGCGCGGAGGCGCTGCGCGAACGCATCGCCGGCACACCGACCAGCACGACGGCGGGGCAGGTGCAGCCGTGAACCTCGGCAACCCGCTCGTCAACATCTCGATCTTCGGCGCCTTCGTGGCGGTGACCATGGTCATCGTCCTGAGGGCGTCGCGGAACAACAAGACGGCCGCGGACTACTACGCCGCCGGCCGCTCGTTCTCGGGTCCGCAGAACGGCACCGCCATCGCGGGCGACTACCTCTCGGCGGCGAGCTTCCTCGGCATCGCCGGCGCCATCGCCATCTATGGCTACGACGGCTTCCTGTACTCCATCGGCTTCCTCGTGGCCTGGCTCGTGGCATTGCTGCTGGTCGCGGAGCTGCTGCGCAACACCGGCAAGTTCACGATGGCCGACGTCCTGAGCTTCCGACTGCGACAGCGCCCCGTGCGCATGGCCGCCGCGCTGGCCACCCTGGCCGTCTGCTTCTTCTACCTGCTGGCGCAGATGGCTGGAGCGGGCGGCCTCGTGGCGCTGCTGCTGGGCATCACCGCGCCAGCGGGCCAGTACGCGGTGGTCGCCGTCGTCGGCGTCCTCATGATCGTCTATGTGCTGGTCGGCGGCATGAAGGGCACCACGTGGGTGCAGATCGTCAAGGCGGTGCTGCTGATCGCCGGTGCGGGCGCGATGACCGTGTGGGTACTCGCCATGTACGGGTTCAACCCGTCCGCGCTCATGCAGGCCGCCATCGACACCGCAGCCGCCCAGGGCGTCGAGGACCCGGAGAAGCTCGTCGAGCCGATGAACCAGTACGGCGCCTCGGAGCTGACCAAGCTCAACTTCCTGTCGCTGGCGCTGGCCCTGGTGCTCGGCACCGCGGGCCTGCCGCACGTGCTGATGCGCTTCTACACGGTGCCGGATGCCAAGCAGGCCCGGCGCAGCGTGGTCTGGGCGATCTGGCTGATCGGCCTCTTCTACCTGTTCACGCTGGTGCTGGGGTACGGCGCCGGGGCGCTCGTGGGACCGGAGGCCATCACCTCCGCACCGGGCGGCGTCAACAGCGCCGCTCCGCTGCTCGCCTACGAGCTGGGCGGCACGCTGCTGCTGGGCTTCATCGCGGCAGTCGCCTTCGCGACGATCCTCGCCGTGGTGGCGGGCCTGGCCATCACCGCAGCGGCCTCCTTCGCCCACGACGTGTACGCGAGTGTCGTCAAGGACGGCAAGCCCGACCCGGGCGCGGAGGTGAAGATCGCCCGCCGCACGGTCATCGTCATCGGGGCCGTCGCCATCCTCGGCGGGATGTTCGCGGTGGGGCAGAACGTCGCGTTCCTCGTGGCGCTGGCCTTCGCCGTGGCGGCGAGCGCCAACCTGCCGACGCTCGTCTACTCGCTGTTCTGGCGGCGCTTCACCACCCGTGGCGCGCTGTGGTCGATCTACGGCGGGCTCATCAGCTGCCTCACACTGATCATCTTCTCGCCGGTGGTGTCGGGAAAGCCCAACCCCGCCAACCCGGACCAGAACCTGTCCCTCATCAAGGACCCCTCGGTCGACTTCGCCCTGTTCCCGCTGGAGAACCCCGGCATCGTCTCGATCCCGCTGGCCTTCTTCCTCGGCTGGCTGGGCACGGTCACGAGCAAGCCGGAGCCGGACCACGAGGCGAAGGCCACCGAGATGGAGGTGCGCGCCCTCACCGGCGCCGGCGCCGAGGGCGCCGTCCAGCACTGAATCCTCGATCGAGGACGACGACCGACGGGTGACCAACCGGGTGCAACCACCCTGGGGGCCACCAGACCCGCTGGCTAGGGTCGGCACAGGCCGTTCCCTGCCGACCCGTGGAGCACCACCACGCCTGCACGACCCGGAGGACGCAATGACGCAGACCGCCACCGAACCCCAGCACCAGACCTTCCCGCCGCCCGCTGACCTCGCCGCCGGCGCGGTGGCCACCGCCGACCTCTACGAGGAGGCCGCTACCGACCGGCTCGCCTTCTGGGGCCGGCAGGCGAACGAGCTGCTGACGTGGGACACAGCGCCCACGCAGGTGCTCGACTGGTCCGACGCACCGTTCGCGAAGTGGTTCGCCGACGGGAAGCTCAACGCCGCCGCCAACTGCGTGGACCGGCACGTGGCGGCCGGCAACGGCAACCGGGTGGCCTTCCACTGGGTCGGCGAGCCCGGCGACACCGTCACGGTCACCTACGCCGACCTCCACGCGCAGGTCCAGCGCGCCGCGAACGCTCTGTCCGACCTCGGCGTGCGCACGGGCGACCGGGTGGCGATCTACCTGCCGATGATCCCCGAGGCCGTCGTGGCGATGCTCGCCTGTGCGCGCCTCGGCGCCCCGCACAGCGTGGTGTTCTCCGGTTTCAGCGCGCAGGCCCTGCGCGACCGCGTGGACGACGCGCAGGCCGTGGCTGTCATCACCGCCGACGGCGGGTACCGCCGCGGTGAGCCCGCGCCGCTCAAGCCCGCCGTCGACGCCGCCCTGGAGACCAAGGACGGCGTGGAGAGCACGGTGAAGGCTGTCCTCGTCGTCCAGCGGACCAAGGGCGAGGTGGCCTGGACGCAGGGCCGCGACCACTGGTGGCACGAGGCCCTGGCTGCGGCTGCCCCGACGCACGAACCGGTCAGCGTGGAGGCCGAGCACCCGCTGTTCGTGCTCTACACCTCCGGGTCCACCGGCAAGCCCAAGGGCATCCTGCACACCACGGGCGGCTACCTCACGCAGGCCGCCTACACCCACCGCAACGTCTTCGACCTGCACCCCGAGACCGACGTCTACTGGTGCGGCGCGGACATCGGCTGGGTGACCGGCCACACGTACATCGTCTACGGGCCGCTGCTCAACGGCGCGACGTCGGTGATGTACGAGGGCACCCCCAACACGCCCACGCAGGACCGCTGGTGGCAGATCGTCGAGACGTACGGCGTCACCAAGCTCTACACCGCACCCACCACCATCCGGACCTTCATGAAGTGGGGCGAGGAGCTGGTCTCCGGGCACGACCTGTCCTCCCTGAAGGTGCTCGGCAGCGTCGGCGAGCCCATCAACCCCGAGGCGTGGACGTGGTACCGCCGCGTCATCGGCGGCGACCGCACGCCCGTCGTCGACACCTGGTGGCAGACCGAGACCGGCGGCATCATGATCAGCGCCCTGCCGGGCGTGACGACCCTCAAGCCGGGCTCGGCGCAGGTGCCGCTGCCGGGCATCAGCGTGGAGGTCGTCGACGACGAGGGCCGTGTGCTCCCCGCCGGCCACGAGGGCGCCGGCTACCTGGTGCTCACCGAGCCGTGGCCGGGCATGCTGCGCGGCATCTGGGGCGACGACGAGCGCTACCGCGACACGTACTGGTCCCGCTTCCGCGACCAGGGCTGGTACTTCGCCGGAGACGGCGCCCGCCGCGACGCCGACGGCGACGTCTGGCTGCTGGGCCGTGTGGACGACGTCATGAACGTCTCCGGGCACCGCATCTCCACCACCGAGGTGGAGTCGGCGCTGGTCAGCCACTCGAGCGTGGCCGAGGCCGCCGTCGTCGGGGCGTCCGACCCCACCACCGGGCAGGGCATCGTGGCGTTCGTCATCCTCCGCGAGTCCGCGCACGGCGCTGACCCGGCCTCGATCGGCCAGGAACTGCGCAACCACGTGGCGAGAGAGATCAGCCCGATCGCCAAGCCGCGGCAGGTGTTCGTGGTCTCCGAGCTGCCCAAGACCCGCTCGGGCAAGATCATGCGCCGGCTGCTGCGCGACGTCGCCGAGGACCGCCAGGTCGGTGACGTGACCACCCTGGCCGACTCCAGCGTCATGGCGTCGATCCAGGCGGGCATGAGCGCCGGCAAGAGCTCCGACGGCTGAAGGGCTGGCTGAGTCGCTGAGTCGCTGGCTGAGCAGTCGTTCGTCGACGGAGGGGGCGGCCCGGTGATGCGCCGACCAGGTGGTCACCACGGAAAACAGCGCCCCCTCCGTCGCGCGGGAGCTCAGGGGCACCCCTAGGCTCGCCGACCAGGGACCATGCCCGCAGTGCACCGCTCCACAGCGTGTGCGCTGCCCGTCGATCATGAGGAGGCAGCCGCCGTGAGCCACAGCGCAGGCGCCAGCGAGCGCACCATCGGCCAGCTGGTGGCCGACGCCAGCCGTGACCTGTCGGCCCTCGTGCGCGCCGAGATCGCGCTCGCCAAGGCCGAGATCACCGCGGAGGTGAAGCAGGGCGCCATCGGCGCCGGGCTGTTCGTCGGCGCCGCGGTGTTCGGCGGCATCGGCGGCCTGTTCCTCCTGCTGGCGTTCGCGTGGCTGCTGACGCTGTGGCTGCCGTACTGGGCGGCGTTCCTCATCGTGGCGGTGCTGCTGTTCCTGGTGGCCGGGGTGCTGGCGTTCATCGGCAAGGGCCGCATCAGCAAGGTCGGCAAGCCGGAGCGGACCATCGCCACCTCGAAGCAGTCGATCGAAGCCATCAAGGGTCACCGCTGACGGCAGCTGACCGGCGGCCATGAGGGAGCGGTCAGGCAGCACCGTGTGGAGGGGGGAGGCCCCGTGAGGGACCTCCCCCGCGGTCTGCGCGCGGGGCCGCCTGTCGATGCCGCAGACCTCCTCGACCCCGGCCCCTGGCGGCACCGCTACGTCACGGCCAACGGGTGCCGCTTCCACGTCGCCGAGTCCGGCCCCGACGACGGCGCCGCCCCGCTCGTGCTGCTGCTGCACGGTTTCCCGCAGTCGTGGCGGGCCTGGAAGCACCAGCTCGTGGCCCTGGCGGCGGCGGGCTATCGCGCCGCGGCGATGGACCTGCGCGGCAGCGGTGCCTCCGACAAGCCCCCGCGTGGCTACGACACCGCCACCCTCACAGCGGACGCCGCCGGCGTGGTGAAGGCACTCGGCGCCCAGCGCGCCGTGCTCGTGGGCAGCGGCTGGGGCGCGTGGGCGGCGTGGGCCTCCCCCGCCCTGCAGCCGGCCACCACGGCCGCGATCGCCAGTCTGGGCGAGCCGCACCCGCTGCTCGCCCTGCGCCAGCCGTGGCGCGTGCTCACCCCCTCTGCCGCCAAGCACGTGGCCCGGGTGCAGGTGCCCGCCTTCCCCGAGTGGGCGGTGCGCGACGGGTCGATGGTCGAGGAGGTGCTGCGCGCGTGGGGGGCACCCGGCTGGGCCGACGACGCCGTCGTCGCCGAGCACGCGCAGGCGCTGCGGGTGCCGTTCGCCGCGCACGCCGCGCTGGAGTGCTACCGGTGGATGGCCCGCTCACGGGTGCGCGCCGATGGGCACGCTTTCGCCCGGTCGCTCTCCCGCCCGGCCGCCGTCCCCGTGCTCACCGCGCAGGGCACGCTCGATGGTGCCGTCGTCCCCGGTTCCTGCCGCCGCAGCGTCCGCTGGGCCGGCGCGGCCTACCGCTGGGCCGAGGTGCCCGGTGCCGGGCACTTCCTGGGCGAGGAGGCTCCGGAGGTCACCTCCGAGCTGCTCCTGGACTGGCTCGGCACGCTCCATCTGGCCACCGACCCGCACTGAACGCCCCACCCCGCGCCAGGCAGCTCAGCCGCTGGTGCAGCGTCCCGTGGAGACAGGCTGGGTGGCCTCCTGAGCCTTCTGCAGCACCGGCCTGGCCTCGTCGAGGGTGAGGGCATAGCCGGTGGCGGTGTCGGTCAGGGACCGCGCGAAGACCACACCCACGATGTTGCCGCCCGGGTCGAGCAGCGGCCCGCCGGAGTTGCCGGGTTCGATGTCGGCGGCGAGGGAGTACACCTGGCGGATGACGGTCGCCTCGCCGTAGATGTCCTTGCCCTCGGCGCGCACCACCTCGCGGACGCGGGCGGGGACGGCGGTGAACGGTCCGTCCTGGGGGAATCCGGCGACGACGGCGTCGGCGGACGCACCGAGCTGGCGCCCGGTACCCAGCGGCTCGGCGCGCAGCTTCGGCACGGCGAGCACGGCCAGGTCCTCGGCGGGGTCGAAGAGCACCACGGTGGCGTCGTACCGCTCGCCCTTGCCGCCGACCTGCACCTGCGGCGCGTCGACCCCGGCGACGACGTGTGCGTTGGTGACGACGCGCTGCGGCGCCACGACGAAGCCACTGCCCTCGCTGCCCCGCCGGCACGCCTCGGCGGTGCCGGTGACCTTGACGATGCCTCCCTGCGCCACGGAGGCCGCCCCGCCGACCACGGCGTCGTTGGGGGCCGCCACGGGCGTCACCGGCTCGGCACCGGTGCCGCTGAACACGCGGGGGAAGTCGTTGGCCTCCACCACGGAGCGGAACCCGGCGAACAGCGTGTCGGCCTGCGGCGGCACGAGCGTGCCGATGGTGGCGATGACACGGGAGGAGGCGACGGCGCGCGCCAGCGTAGGCATCGGGCCCGCCCGGACCGCCCCCGCCACGAACCACGCGACGAGGGCCACCGCGACCACCGCGGCGACGGCCCCGAGCGCGGAGTCGACCACCTGCGCGGGCTGCCAGGTGATGACCTCACGCAGCCGCCGTCCCAGCATGGCCCCGAGCAGCTGGCAGCCCCACGCGATGAGCAGCACGCCCACCACGACGACGACGGTCCGCGTACGCCCCGGCTCCATGCGCTCCACGAGCAGCGGCAGCAGCCACATCCCCAGCCCGGCGCCGGCGATGAAGGCGCCCACCGAGAGGAGCCCCACCACGAGGCCCTGCCGCAGGCCCGACAGCCCGTACACGATGAGCAGCAGGAGGAGGACGACGTCGAGGGTGCTCACCGGGCGCCCTCCGGCAGGCCACCGGTGACGGCCGACATCGGCAGCGCGCGCGAGGAGTCCCAGGGGCGCTCCAGGCCGGCCACGCGCAGCAGCACGTCGAGGACGGCGGCGGTGAAGCCCCAGGCGACCAGCCCGCCGTCGTCGCCGTCCGGCGCCTCCAGGGCGAACGTCGGCCCGGTCCAGCCGGACCGGGTGCGGACCACGGCGCGGGAGGCGGGGTCGGTGAGCACGGCCAGCGGGACCCGCAGCACGCGGGCCACCTCCACGGGGTCGCCCACGGCCAGCGACGACGGCACGGGCTCCCACGCGAGGACGGGCACCACCGAGGCGCCCGTGGGCGGCACGTGCAGCGCCGGCGCGACGCCGAGCACCTCCACGCCAGCGGTGTCGAGGCGGACCTCCTCGCGCGCCTCGCGCAGCGCCGCGCGCACGGGGTCGCCGCCGTCGTCGTTCTCGACGCCCCCGCCGGGGAAGGCGATCTGACCGGAGTGCGAGCGCAGACCGGACGCCCTCTCGAGGAGGACGACGTCACCCGCCCCGTCGGCGCCGGGGCCGAAGAGCACGAGCACCGCCGCGCGGCGGCCGCTGCGGGCGCCCAGGTGGACGCCCTCGGCGCGGGCGGCGCGGGTGCGCTCCCCCAGGTGCTCGGCCACGGCCTCGCCCACCTGCGGCAGGGAGCCGGCGAGACGCTCCAGCCAGTCGGGCCGCGTCACCCCGGACCCGCCAGGACCGGAGGGGCCGCGACGGGGGGACCGGGCTTGACGAGGGCGGCCGCCTTCATGGGGTCGGTCTCGCCCGCCCCGTAGGAGGGGCAGTCGCGGGCGATCGGGCAGGCGCCGCACGCGGGCCGTCGGGCGTGGCAGGTGCGCCGCCCATGGAAGATCATCCGGTGGCTCAGCGGGGTCCAGTCGGCCTTGGGGAAGAGCGCGGCGAGGTCGGTCTCGACGTCCACCGGGTCCTCGTGGGTGGTCCAGCCGAAGCGGCGCGACAGCCGCCCCACGTGCGTGTCCACAGTGATGCCGGGGAGGCCGAACGCGTCCCCGCGCACCACGTTGGCGGTCTTGCGGCCGACCCCCGGCAGGGTGACGAGGTCTTCCAGGCGGCGCGGCACCTGCCCGCCGTAGACCTCGACGAGGCGGGTGGCCAGGCCTTGCACCGACGCGGCCTTGGCCCGGTAGAAACCCACCGGGCGCAGCACCTCCTCCAGCGCCGTGCGGTCGGCGCCGGCGAGGGCCTCCGGGGTGGGCCAGGTGGCGAACAGCTCCGGCGTGACGCTGTTGACGCGCACGTCCGTGGTCTGCGCGGACAGCACCGTGGCCACGAGCAGCTGGAACGGTGAGGTGAAGTCGAGCTCGCACCGCGCGTCGGGGTAGCGCTCCGCGAGCGCGCGGTGCATGCGGCGGGCCCGGCGCACCAGCGCGAGCGG
This sequence comes from Quadrisphaera granulorum, assembly GCF_003149145.1. Taxonomy (GTDB): domain Bacteria; phylum Actinomycetota; class Actinomycetes; order Actinomycetales; family Quadrisphaeraceae; genus Quadrisphaera; species Quadrisphaera granulorum. Next base: position 114,789 of record NZ_QGDQ01000013.1, read on the forward strand.
CGTCTCGCGCTCGACGCTGACGGTCGACGAAGGCCTCACCAGCGCAGGGTACGGGCGTTCACCGAGAGCACCGGGGAGGTCAGCGCGCGCGGCGGACGGATCAGCGCGCGCGGCGGCGCAGCCGCTCCACGTCGAGCAGGTTCACCGAGCGGGCCTCGAGGCGCACCCAGCCGCGGGCGGCGAAGTCGGCCAGGGCCTTGTTGACCGTCTCGCGCGAGGCGCCCACGAGCTGGGCCAGCTCCTCCTGGGTGAGGTCGTGCTGGACGAGCAGCCCCGACTCGGTAGTGCGCCCGAAGCGCAGCGCTAGGTCGAGCAGGGTGCCCGCCACGCGACCGGGCACGTCGGTGAAGACGAGGTCGGCCAGGGCCGAGTTCGCGCGACGCAGCCGGCGCGCCAGCGCCTTGAGCAGCTGCTGCGCCACTTCCGGGCGCGGGCCCATCCAGGCGTACAGCTCCTCGTAGTCGAGAGCGATGAGCCGCGCCGGGCCGACGGCCACGGCGCTGGAGGTACGCGGCCCCGGGTCGAACCAGCTCAGCTCGCCGAACATCTCCCCCGGGCCGAGCACCGCGAGGAGGTTCTCGCGCCCGTCCGGCGAGGTCCGACCCAGCTTGATCTTGCCGTTCTGGATGACGTAGAGCTCCGCGGGGTCGTCGCCCTGGGAGAAGAGCACCTGCCCCCGCTTGAGCTCGACCACCCGCGCCAGGGACAGCAGCGCCTCCGCGGCCTCCTCGTCCACCCCGACGAACAGGGGGGCGCGTCGCAGAACGTCCTGATCCACGCGCGGCAGTCTGCCGCACGGAGCACCCGACGGCTCGCGGCGGACCACCCTGCCGGGTGGTCCGCCGCGCGTCGCCCGGGCGTCAGCTGGCCGTCAGGCGACCTCGGCGACGACCTCGAGCTCGACGGGAGCGGCCAGCGGCAGCTGGGCCACGCCGACAGCGGAGCGGGCGTGGCGCCCGGCCTCGCCGAAGACCTCGGAGAACAGGTCACTGGCGCCATTGGCGACGGCCGGCTGGCCGGTGAAGCCGTCGGCGCTGGCGACGAAGACGACGAGCTTGACGATCCTCACGACGGCGTCGAGACCGACCTCGGCGTCGAGAGCGGCAATGGCGTTGAGGGCCGCGGTGCGGGCCTGCTCCTTCGCGGTGGCGGGGTCGACGAGGCCGTCACCCTCACCGACGAGCCCGGTCACGGGGAGCGCGCCACCGACGAACGGCAGCTGGCCGGAGGTGAAGACCAGCGAACCGGTCCGCACGGTCGGCACGTAGGAGGCCACCGGTGCCGCCACCGGAGGCAGCTGCAGGCCGAGGGCTGCGAGGTTCTCGCGTGCTCCCACGGGTCAGCCCTGCTTCGGGCGCTTGAGGTAGGCCACGAGGCCGTTGCCGCCGGGACCCGGCACGACCTGCACCAGCTCCCAGCCCTCCTCGCCGAAGTTGTCGAGGATCGCCTTGGTGCTGTGCACGATGAGGGGCGCTGTCAGGTACTCCCACTGGGTCACGCCTGGCGAGCCTAGTCCGGGGGCGCACCGGCGGTCCCCTCCGTACTGTCGCCCACGTGATCGCAGGCACCCAGGCCCGGGGCGCCACGCCCCGGCTGCACGTCGTCACCGGCAAGGGCGGCACGGGCAAGACGACGCTCGCCGTGGCCCTCGCGCTGTCGCTGGCCGACGAGGGCCGGCGCGTCCTCGTGTGCGAGGTCGAAGGGCGCCAGGGCGTCTCGCGGCTCCTCGGCACCGAGGCGCTGCCGTACGAGGAGGTCGATCTCGCCGAAGGCGCCGGCGGCGGCCAGGTGGTGGGTCTCGCCGTCGAACCGCGCGCGGCCCTGGTCGACTACCTCGACACCTTCCACGGCGGGGTGCTCGGGGGTCGTGGCGGCCGGGCGTCCACCGTGCTCGACAGGGCGGGCGCGGTGGAGTTCATCGCCGACGTCGCCCCGGGCCTGCGTGACGTGCTGCTGGTCGGCAAGGTCTACGAGGCCGTTCGCCGCACCACCACGGGCCGGTCGGATGGCGGCACGCCGGTCTACGACGCCGTGGTCCTCGACGCCCCGCCCACCGGCCGCATCACTCGTTTCCTCGGCATCGGCGACGAGCTCGCCCAGCTCGCCGCCGGCGGCCCGATCGCGGCGCGGGCGGCGTCGGTGGCGGCGCTGCTGCGGTCGGAGCAGACGGCCGTGCACCTGGTCTGCCTGCCGGAGGAGCTGCCCGTGACCGAGACGCTGGAGGCCGCGGCGGAGCTGCGCGCCGCCGACCTGCCGCTCGGCTCCGTCGTCGTCAACCGGGTGCTGTCCGCGGCGGCCGGGGACGACGACGGCGGCACGCCGGCCAGTGTCCGCGCCGCGCTGCTGCGCGGACTGGGCAGCGCCCGGGACGGCGCCCAGGACGGCGCACAGCCAGGTCAGGACGACGTCGAGGCGCTGGTCACCGACCTGCTCACCCAGAACCGCGTGCGCGCGGGGCGGGTCGGCGAGCAGCGCCGCTGGCTGGAGGCCGCGCGGGCGGCGGGACGGCCGGTGCGCGAGCTGCCGGACCTGCCCGGCGGGGTCGATCTCGACGGCCTGTACCGCCTCGCGGACGACCTGGCGGCCACCCCGCTGCCGACTCCGGGCGACGTGCCCACGAGCGCAGGAGGTGTCGCATGAGCACCGCGTGGGACGTCGACGCACTGCTGGACGACCCGTCCGTCGAGGTCATCGTCTGCGCGGGCTCCGGCGGGGTGGGCAAGACGACGACGGCGGCCGCGATCGCCCTGCGCGCTGCTGAGCGCGGGCGCCGCGTGGCTGTGCTCACGGTCGACCCGGCTCGCCGGCTCGCCCAGGCCCTCGGCACCGATGGCACCCCTGGCGACGCAGCTGACGACGCAGCTGAGGCTGGCGCCGAGGCTGGAGCTGACGAGGGGGATGCGCCGGGCCCCGACGAGCCGCGCGGTGTGCCGGGCGTCGACACCCGCCGCGGCGGCAGCCTCGACGCGCTCGTCCTCGACGCCCGCCGCACCCTCGACGGCCTCGTCGACGCGGCACTGCCGCCGGCGCGCGCGGCGCAGGTGAAGGCCAACCCCGTCTACGTGTCGCTGGCCACGTCGTTCTCCGGCACGCAGGAGTACATGGCCATGGAGCGGCTCGGGCAGCTGCGCGCGGGCCGCGACACCGCGGCGGGATGGGACCTCGTCGTCGTCGACACCCCGCCCAGCCGGTCGGCGCTGGACTTCCTCGACGCGCCGACGCGCCTGGCGTCGTTCCTCGACGGGCGGTTCGCGCGGCTCCTCATGGCGCCGGTGCGTTTCGCGGGGTCGGCCCGCACGAGCACGGGGCTGCGCGCCGCTGGCGGCAGGGTGGTGGGGGCGCTGGCCGGTGGCGTGGCAGCGGTGATGGACAGGGTTCTGGGCGGCCGGCTGCTGCGCGACGTCCAAGCCCTCGTGGAGGGCCTGGACGAGGTGTTCGGGGGTTTCCGCGAACGTGCCGAGGTGACGTCGGCGGCGCTGCGCGACGGGCGGACGGCGTTCGTCGTCGTCACGGCCCCGGAAGCGGAGCCGCTCGCGGAGGCGGTCTTTCTCACCGAGCGTCTGCGCTCGGCGCAGCTGCGCCCCGCGGCGGTGGTCGTCAACCGTGCCGCGCGGGCCGCGACGGGGCTCGACGCGGCGACGGCGCGCCAGGCGGCGGAGGCGCTGCGGACCGGCACGACGGGAGGCGCTGCACGGGGAGGCAAGACCAGCGCCGCAGCCGAGAAGGCCGCACGCGTGCTGGACCTGCAGGTGGAGCTGCTGGAGCGGGTGGAGCGGGAGCGCCGGCTCGTGGCGGAACGCCTGGCCGACAGCGGTGCACCGACGGCGCTGGTACCGGCGCTGGACGGCGACGTTGCCGACCTCGACGGTCTGCGGGCCGTGGGTGACGCGCTGGGAAGGAACCGGTGACGGGCGGGCGCTGACCCCGCCCGAGGTTCTCGGGCCGGTTCTCGGACCCGTTCTCGGATCTGGTCAGGCGGTGCGAGCGGCGGACGCTGCCTCGACACGGGCGTGCTCGGCCTTGGCTGCCTGCAGCAGACGGCTCCACGACTGCACGTTCGGGCGGCGCTTGAGGATGGCGCGACGCTCACGCTCGGTCATCCCGCCCCACACGCCGAACTCGATGCGGTTGTCGAGGGAGTCGGCGAGGCACTCGGTACGCACCGGGCAGGCCTGGCAGACGACCTTGGCGCGGTTCTGCTCGGCGCCCTGGACGAAGAGCGCGTCGGGGTCGCTCTGGCGGCACGCAGCCTGGGTGGTCCACTCGGCGGGCTCGAGGTACAGGGTCTCGCTCATGGTGGTGCCTTCCGGTCGGTGGAGCGGCGGGGAAGCGCCGATCGGTGCCCCAGATCCGGGAGAGGAGTTGAGGCGTTTCAGCCTTTGTCCATCCGTCCGGAGGAGTGACACCAATGAAGTTACGAACTGGTCTCGCTCCCGCCCACCCCTCGTGCGGGCCATTTGCAGGACCACCGGTGACTAGTCACCGCGTCCCCCGGGCGGACACAGCACCGTCTGCTATGCGCCCTTCGATGGCCCCGGGAGGGGGCTCTCGGCCACGTACGCTGGTGGCATGCCGGCACGCTTCCCCCGCCCCCGTCCCGACGACGGCGAGGCGGGATCCCGGCAGGCGGGGCGCGCCAGCTCGTTCGGGCGGGCCACCAAGCTTCTGGCGGGCTTCCTGGGAGCCAGCGTCGGCGCAGGGGTGCTGGTGGCGGGGATCGCCGCCCCGGCCGTCATCGCCGCAGGTCAGACCAGCAATGAGACCGTGGAGGCGTTCAACAGCCTGCCTGCCTCGCTGGAGCAGCCGCCACTGAGCCAGCAGTCGCGCATCCTCTATTCCGACGGCACGCCGATGGCCACCTTCTACTACGAGAACCGCATCCTCGTGCCGCTCGACAAGGTCGCGCCGATCATGCAGAAGGCCATCGTCGACATCGAGGACAACCGCTTCTTCGATCACGGCGGCGTCGACCCCCGCGGCTTGGCCCGCGCCTTCGTCCAGAACAGCCAGGGTGGCGACGTTCAGGGCGCCTCCACTCTCACCCAGCAGTGGATCAAGAACGTGCAGGTGGAGGAGGCGCTGTCGGCGCTGCCCACCAACGCCTCCGTCGAGGAGCGCCAGAAGGCCTTCAACGAGGTCACGGTCAGGTCCGGCGTCGACGGCTACGTCCGCAAGCTGCGCGAGATGAAGCTGGCCATCGCGGCGGAGAAGAAGTTCCCGAAGGAGCAGATCCTCGAGAACTACCTCAACATCGCCAACTTCGGTGGTGGCCAGTACGGCGTCGAGGCCGCCAGCGAGCACTGGTTCAACAAGCCCGCCGCCGAGCTCGACCTGCCGCAGGCGGCCCTGCTCGCCGGCATCGTGCAGAACCCCGTCGGGTACGACCCGGTGCGGAACCCGCAGGACGCACAGGGCCGCCGCGACACCGTGCTGGGCCGCATGCTCCAGCTGGGCACCATCACCCAGGCCGAGCACGACGCCGCCGTCGCCGTCCCCATCGCCCAGATGCTCAACGTGCAGAAGACGCCCAACGGCTGCGAGCAGGCGGGCCAGGCCGGGTTCTTCTGTGACTACGTGGTCAAGCAGTTCCGCGACGACGACGCCTTCGGCGGCACCAAGGAGCAGCGGCTGCGCCAGCTCTACCGCGGCGGCCTGACCATCACGACGACGCTCGACAGCGGCAAGCAGCAGGCCGCGTTCGAGGAGGTCGCGAACAGCGTCCCCGCCCAGGACTCGACGGTGCCCACCAACATCATCAACAAGGAGGGCAAGGTCCAGCGCACCGGTGGCACCTCCAACCTCGGCGCATCCATCGTCTCCGTCGAACCGGGCACCGGGAAGATCGTTGCGATGGCGCAGAACCGCACCTACAGCACGTCCCCGGACGCGCCGCTGGGTGCGACGGCCATCAACTACAACACCGACTACCTGCAGGGCGGCTCGTCCGGCTTCCAGCCCGGCTCGAACTTCAAGCCGTTCGTGCTGGCCCAGTGGCTGACGTCCGGCCGCACCCTCAACGCGACGGTGAATGCCACCCAGCGCGACTACCCGAACAGCAGCTGGAAGTACGGCAGCTGCTACTCGGGCTCCGGGTACCAGGGCAAGGCCTACGGCCCCGGCAACGCCGGTGACGGCGAGGACAGCGGGACGCTGCCTGTCCTCGTGGCGACCTACAAGTCCGTGAACACCGGCTACGCCGCCATGGAGAACCAGCTCAACCTCTGCGACGTCGGGGCCACGGCCCAAGCTCTCGGCATGCACAAGGCCAAGGCAGACGACCGGAACATCACCCGGCAGGTGAGCACGGACATCAACGTGACGCCGTCGATGATGCTGGGCGTCGACGAGGTGGCCCCACTTACGGTGGCCACCGCCTACGCGGCCTTCGCAGCGCAGGGCAACTACTGCACCCCCCTGGCGATCGCCAAGATCACCGACGCCGACGGCAAGGACCTGCCGGTCAAGGGCCCACAGTGCACCCAAGCGATCTCGAAGGAGGTCGCGAACGGCATCAACTACGCCCTCCAGCGTGTCCTTACCGACGGAACGGCTGCCGGCAAGGGCCTGGCGGGTGGGCGCGAGGCCGCAGGCAAGACCGGTACGACCAACAACTCGGTGGCCACCTGGTTCACGGGCTACACGCCGCAGCTGGCCACCTCGGTGTGGATCGGGGTGCCGGAGAAGAGCATGTCCATCAACGGGGCCCGCATCGCCGGACGTACGTACACGACCATGTACGGCGGCACCGTCGCCGCTCCCATGTGGCGGAACTACATGAACCGCGCGCTCGAGGGGGCACCGGAAGAGGAGTTCGTCGACCCGCCGCAGAGCATCATCGGCCGCCCGCCGGCTCCCCCGCGCCCGACGCCTAGCCCGGGTGACGGCGGCGGCGCCACCCAGGCCCCCGGTGACGGCCAGGGCCAGGGTGGGGACCAGGGCGGCCAGCCCGGCGACGGCGGCGACCAGGGCGGTCAGCCCGGCGGCGGTGGCGACCAGGGCGGGGGCCAGGGCGGCCCCGGCGGCGGCAACCAGAACGGCGGTCAGGGCCCAGGCGGCGGTCAGGGCGGCCAGGGCGGCGGCAACCAGGGCACCACGGTCGAGCCCGCTCCTGCCGAGCCGGGCGGCGGTCCAGCCGGAGACCCGGGCACCGGCCAGGGCTGACACCCTTTCGGAACACCACAGCGACGGACGGGGTCCGCGCCGCACCCGCGGCGCGGACCCCGTCGTCGTAGGGCCTCCGAGCAGCCCCGAGATCGCGACTGGCAGCACCACCGGAGTGGCTGGAAGGTGTCCCCCGTGCGCGGACTCCTGGGCGTGGCGGTGCTGGTAGGCGTCGGCGTGCTCTTCTCCGCCCACCGGCGCCGCATCCCATGGCGGACCGTCGGCACGGCTCTCGCCCTGCAGGTGGTCTTCGCGTTCCTGGTGCTCCGCTGGGGTCCGGGGAGGGCCGCGCTGGACGCCGTGGCCGGGGGCGTCGAGAAGCTCATCGGCTACGCCGACGAGGGCACGACCTTCCTCTTCGGCCCATTGACGCAGGTCGGCCCGTCGCTCGGGTCGGTGTTCGCTTTCGGGGTGCTCCCTGTGATCATCTTCCTCGGCGCGATCATCCAGCTGCTCTTCTACCTGCGCGTGGTCCAGCACGTCGCGTGGGCGCTGGGCGGTGCCCTCGGGTGGCTCCTGCGGGTCTCCCGGCTGGAGAGCTTCTTCGCCTCGGTGGTCATCTTCCTGGGGCAGAGCGAGGCCCCCCTGATGATCGCGCCGTACCTCAGGCGGCTCACGCGGTCACAACTGTTCGCCGTCATCACCGGCGGCTTTGCCGCGGCGGCGGGCTCCACACTCCTCGGCTACGCGCAGCTGGGCGCGCCGCTGCCGTACCTACTGGCCGCCACCGCCATGAACGCCCCCGCGTCGCTGCTCATGGCCAAGCTGCTGCTCCCGGAGACCGAGCCGGTACGGGAGACCTCCGGCGACGACGACGTGCGCACGGTCCGCGACACCGAGTCCGCCAACGCCATCGACGCCCTGGGGCGTGGGGCCATGGCGGGCGGTCGCATCGCCGTCGTCGTCGGTGCCCTGCTCATCGCGTTCATCGCGGTGCTGGCGCTGGTCAACGGCATCGTCGGGGGCATCGCGAGCCTGTTCGGAGCCCAGGGGGTCACCGTGCAGGGCATCCTCGGGTGGCTGCTGGCCCCGCTGGCCTGGCTGCTGGGGGTGCCGTGGTCGGAGGCCGGCCAGGCGGGGTCGTGGATCGGCCAGAAGACGTTCCTCAACGAGTTCGTGGCCTACTCCGACTTCGGCCCGCAGGTCGCCTCGCTCGACCCGCTGACGGTGGCCGTGGTGACCATCGCGCTGGCGGGCTTCGCCAACCTCGGCTCGATCGCCATCATGATCGGCGTGCTCGGGTCGCTGTGCCCGGAGCGACGCGGCGAGGTGGCCCAGCTGGCGCCGCGGGCACTGCTCGCCGGGGCCATGGCCAACCTCGCCAACGCCGCGGTCGCCGCCGTCGTCCTGTCCCTCTGACGGAGATGGCACCGAGATCGCCACGACCCTCAAGGCTCCCCGCGAGGGCACCGAACATCACAGGGTGAGCCCCGCCCGTGACGCTGCGTCCCGCGCGGACGTCATGCCCCCCGAGCCCACCCAGGACGACGGCGAGTCCCCGGCGCCCGCCCGCCGCAGGCTCGCCGGACGGCTGCCCGCCTGGCTGAGCGGCCAGCGGCTGGGACAGCTCGCCATCCTGGTGTTCCTCGTGGTGGCCGTGGTGGTCCTGCGGAACCGGCTCGGGGACTATCCGTGGCACCGGCTGGGCGACGACCTCGCCGCCCAGGGCGCGCGGCCCGTGCTGCTCGCGCTAGCGGCCACGGCGGTCTCCTACGGGCTCATGGTGGCCTACGACGCGCTCGCCCTCGCCTACGTCCAGCACCGGATGCCCCTGCGCCGGTACGCCGCTGCCTCGTTCGTGGCCACCGCGCTCGGCAACTCTCTGGGCGCCTCGGCGCTGGTCGGGGCGGCGCTGCGCGCCCGGGCGTACTCCGCCTGGGGTCTGCCGGCGTTCGCCATCACCCGGCTCACCGCGTTCAACCTCGTCACCCTCAGCCTGGGCAGCGCCGTGCTGGTGGCGGCCGGTCTGCTCTGGGCGCCCGCCACGGTGGTCGACTCGCTGCCGCTGGCAGAACCGGCCCGTGTGCTGCTCGCGACGCTCCTCGTGGGGGCGGTGGTCGCCTACCTGCTCTGGTGCGGGCGCGGCGCGCCGCTGATGGTGCGTGACTGGCGCATCGACAGGCCGTCGCGACGCGTCGCCCTCACCCAGCTCACGATGTCGGTCACGGAGTGGCTGGTCATGACCGCGGTGCTCTACGTGCTGCTGCCTGACGGCCACGGGCTGGGCTTCCCCGCGTTCGCCGTCGTCTTCGTCCTGGCCACCACGCTCGGTCTGCTGAGCAACGTGCCCGGCGGCCTGGGTGTCGTCGAGGCGATCCTGGTGCTGGCCCTGGCCGGCTCCGTACCGGCGCACGGCCTGGTGACCGCGCTGGTGGCCTACCGGCTCGTGTACTTCCTCGTGCCGCTCGCCCTCGCGACCGTGGTGCTGGCCGGTCTGGAAGCAACGCGCCGGCCGGACCGCGGCGCGGGGCTGGTGCGCGTGGCAGGTGTCCTGCTGCCCTCGGCGCTGGCGGTGGTGGTCGCCGTCGTCGGGGTCATGCTGCTGGTCACCGGGCAGGCACCCGAGGGTGACGCGACCCTCGGCTTCTTCGGCAGCCTGGGGGCGCTCGGCCCCTTCGCGGTGAGCCTGGCCGGCGTGGGCCTGCTGGTGCTCTCCCGAGGCCTGTACCGACGGCTCCGGGGTGCGTGGGCACTGACGCTGGGGATGCTGGTGGTGATCGCCGCGACGCACCCGACCCCGCTGGGCGTCGTCTCTGCCGCCTCGGCGGTGCTGCTCGCCATGACTCACCGGGCCTTCCGGCGAGGCACGGGCCGGCGCGCCCTGTCGCGGCCGCTCACGATCGTGGTGGCCGCGGCGCTGCTGCTGTGGTGGCACGCCACGCTGCTGGCACCGGTCTGGGGTGAGCTCACCCTGGTCGAGCTCGTGACCGGCGTGGGGCACTGGACCACCAGCGCCGGCACCGTCCTGACCGCCGTCCTCCTCGTGGGCGCCGGGCTGCGCCTCCAGCAGCCCCTCGCGCACGGTTCGACGGCCTCCCCGGATGATCTGCAGCGCGCGGAGCCGATCCTGGCCACCTCGACCCCCGGCAACGCGTCACTGGTGTGGACCGGCGACAAGCAGCTCCACTTCTCCCGCGACGGCGGCGCCTTCCTCATGTACCGCGTGGAGGGGCGCAGCTGGGTGGTCATGGGAGACCCGCTCGGGGACGAGCGCGAGTTCGACGACCTCCTGCGCAGCTGGTTGGAGCTGTGCGCCAGCCGCTGCGGGCGCCCGGCCCTCTACTGCGTGCGCGAGGACCTCGCCGACCTCTACCGCCAGCACGGACTCTCCACCGTCAAGCTCGGTGAGGAGGCCGTCGTCCCGCTGGTGGACTTCTCCATGGAGGGCCGCCGCCGCGCCAAGCTGCGCGCCGAGCACCGCGCGAGTGTCCGCGCGGGGGTCGAGGTGGAGGTGGTGACCGGCGAGTGCCTCCGGGAGGTCATGCCGGAGCTGCGCGCCGTCAGCGACGAGTGGCTCCTCGAGCGCGGCACGCAGGAGAAGTCGTTCTCCCTGGGCCGCTTCGAGGAGGACTACGTCTCCCGCTTCCCGGTGGTGGTGGCCCGCGCCGACGGCCGCGTGGTCGCGTTCGCCTCGCTGTGGGTGGGCGGCTCGGGGCACGAGGTGCACGTCGACCTCATGCGCCGCCGGACCGACGCTCCCCGGACCGTCATGACGCACCTCTTCGTCGAGGCGATGCTGTGGTCGCAGGAGCGCGGGTACAGCTCCTTCAGCCTCGGGATGGCCCCGCTGTCCGGTCTGGACGTCGACGGCAACGGCACCTTCTGGCACCGGATCGGCCACCTGGTGTGGACCCACGGGGAGCACTTCTACGGCTTCCGCGGGCTGCGCCAGTTCAAGGAGCGGTTCGACCCGACCTGGGAGCCGCGCTACGTGGCGTCGGCCGGTGGCCTGTCGCTGCCGGTGGTGATGTTCGACGTCGCCAAGCTCGTGGGCGGCGGCGTGCGCGGGATGGTCCCGCAGTTGCACGCAGCCCCCAGGCCGTCGCGGCGTAAGGCACCCGCAGCCGCGGGGGCCGTGCCGCTACCGCGCGACCTGGTCGGTGCCGACAGCGGACCGAGCCGGAATGCCTCCGCCGGCCTGAGCGCATGACGCCACCGCCCCCCGGCGAGGAGCCGAGAGGCGGTGAGGCGGCGGGGAACGTCGTCAGCGCGACAGGGCGCTCTTCACCGCAGCGGCGAGACGACCTCCGTCCACGGTGGAACCGACCTGCGGTCGCAGGACACCCATGACGGCGCCCATCGCTGACGGACCGCTCTTGCCGGCGGCAGCGACCTGCGCCACGGCGGCGTCGACAGCGGCGGCCAGCGCGTCGTCGTCGAGCTGGGCCGGCAGGTAGGCGACCAGTACGGCCTCCTCGGCGCGCTCGCGCTCGGCCGACTCGGCACGGCCGGCACCGGCGAAGGCCTCGGCGGCCTCCTTGCGCTTCTTCACCTCGGTGCGCAGCACGGCAAGCACCTCCTCGTCGGACAGCTCACGGGCCTCGGTGCCCGCCACCGACGCGGTTTTCACGGCCGTCAGCGCCATCCGCAACGTTGCCGTGCGGACCTCGTCGCGGGCACGCATGGAGGTGTTGAGGTCGGTGCGCAGACGCTCGGCCAGAGAGGTGCTAGCAGGGGTGCCGGGGGTGCTCACACCGACGAGTCTGGCAGGGTGCCGGGCGTGAGTCGCCTGGGATTCCTCCGCACCGCGGCGCTGGGCGCCGGTCTGGTCACCGCTGCCGGCGCAGGGGCGGTGGCCTGGGGAGCCGGGTACGAGATCCGCGCGTTCCGACTGCGCCGCTTCCAGGTGCCCGTGCTCCGCTCCGGCCAGGCGCCGCTGCGGGTGCTGCACGTCTCCGACATCCACATGATCCCCGGTCAGCACGCGAAGAAGGCGTGGATCCGGTCGCTGGCCGATCTGCAGCCCGACCTCGTCATCGACACCGGCGACAACATCACCTCCGCCGGTGCGGTGCCGGAGGTGATCGAGGCGCTGGAGCCGCTCCTGGAGTTTCCCGGCGCCTTCGTGCTCGGCTCCAACGACTACTACGCCCCCCGTCCCAAGAACCCCGTGACGTACCTGTGGCGTCCGTCCCGCGCTCACACCAAACCTCGCGACCTCCCCACGGAGCAGCTCACCGCCGCGTTCCGCACGGCGGGCTGGTTGGACCTCACCAACACCCGCGGACGTCTGCACGTCGACGGGCGCCGCCTCGACCTCGTCGGGGTCGACGACCCTCACCTGCGGCGCGACAGGTACCTCGACCTCGCCGCCCCCGCCGACCCCGTGGCGGACCTGTCCGTGGGCGTCACGCACGCCCCCTACCGGCGGGTCCTGGATGCCATGACCACCGACGGGCACCAGCTGCTCATCGCGGGCCACACGCACGGCGGCCAGCTGTGCGTGCCGTTCGTCGGCGCGCTCACCACCAACTGTGACCTGCCGCGCTCGATGGCCAAGGGCCTGCATCGTTGGGAACGGGGACGGCGCTCGTCCTGGCTGCATGTGAGTGCCGGCCTCGGCACGAGCCCTTACGCGCCGGTCCGGTTCGCCTGCGCACCCGAGGCGACCCTGCTGGAGCTCGTACCGGCCTGACGAGTCGGTGCGCTCGCGCGGAGGAACCGCGTCGAGAGCAGTAGCCGCATTCGGCTAGAGTGGTCCGCGCTGCTCCGGGGTGTGGCGCAGCTTGGTAGCGCGCTTCGTTCGGGACGAAGAGGCCGCAGGTTCAAATCCTGTCACCCCGACCACAGTGTTGTTGTTTGAACATGCAGCAAGATCGAAGGGCCCCTGACCCACGTCAGGGGCCCTTCTTGCTGCCTGAAGCCCATCAGGCGCCTCACGCGGCGCGCTGGCTCGCTGCATCGCTTCGATGAGCGGCGTGCGCTCGACCGACACCACAACAGGCTGTCCGGTCCGCTCGTCGACATCGAGCGCAAGTTTGGTGAACCACGCGAGGTTCAGGTCCCGCCGCCCGACATCGTTGCTCTCGCTGTACAGCCGGCCACAGTGCTGCAAGAGATACTAAGGCGACCGGAAGTAAGTAGACATCCTGTGTGCCGTCTGAAATGACAGCAGCGTGCGCGAAGATGATGGCCGCAAGCTCGATCACACCACCTTGGAGCAGATCCGGATCCGCGCGGTACGGCAGATCCAGGCAGGTGCTCACCCTGAAGATGTCGCGGCAGCGTTGGGGATGAATCGCTCCACGGTCTTCGGGTGGCTGGCGAAGTATCGAGAAGGTGGCGAGAGGGCTTTGAAGGCGAAGCCCGTTCCGGGGCGACCCCCAAAGTTGAACGCGTCAGCGATGAGTCGGATCTATGCACTCATCGTTGGCCACGACCCTCGGCAGTTGCAGTTTGAATTCGCCTTATGGACGCGCGAGCTGGTGGCGGAGATGATCGCCAGGGACTTCGGGGTGAACTTGTCGCTGGTGAGTGTGGGCCGACTGATGAAGAAGATGGGGCTGTCGGTGCAGCGTCCATTGTGGCGGGCATGGCAGCAGGATCCTGAGGCGGTTCAGAAGTGGAAGACCGAAGAGTTCCCTGCGATCCGGGCTGAGGTGTTGCGCGTCGCTTCTGATGTCGATGTTGGCGTCACCGCCGATGTCGACCATCGACGCCAGAAGGGCCCCACCGCGACTGCGGTGGGGCCCTTG
>NZ_QGDQ01000014.1 GCF_003149145.1 Quadrisphaera granulorum
GGGGGGGGAAAAGAGGGGGGGGGGGGGGGGGGGGGGGAGGCGTCACCGGTGACGATCTCTGGTGCTGCGATTCGCGGGGCTCGGAGAATGTGCCCCTTCGTTGTGACGACGCGACTACTCCCAAAGGGCCGATTCTCCGAGCTCTCCCGGCAGAGCGGAGAACGTCCCGCTCCCGCGCGCTGTGCGGATGGCGCACGCCTGTGCCTGGAGCCTCGTCCGTGAGCGCGGCCTCCGCGTCGAGGGGCTCGCTGCACCACGTCGAGCTCTGGGTGCCCGACCTTGCCCGCGCGGTGCCGCGGCGCTCCCGCGGTGGTCGTGGCTGCTCGGTGAGCTCGGCTACACGCTCTACCAGTCGTGGGAGCGCGGAGCGAGCTACCGGCTCGGGGTCACGTACATCGTGCTGGAGCAGTCGCCAGCGCTGGCGGGTGACCGGCATGAGCGGCTGCGGCCCGGCCTGAACCATCTCGCGTTCCGCGCCGGCACCCGTGAGCAGCTCGACGCGCTCGTCGCTGCCGCTGGTGAGCACGGGTGGCGCCTGCTGTTCGTTGACAAGCACCCCTTCGCCGGCGGTCCTGACTACTGCGCCGGCTACCTCGAGGACGACGACGGCTTCGAGGTGGAGCTGGTCGCGGAGTCCGAGTCTGACGCCGGGTCCGAGTCTGACGCCGGGTCTGAGTCTGACGCCGGGTCCGCGTGTGATGCCGTGCCGGAGACCGCGCAGGGCGTTTGAGTCTGGTCGGGTCGGTAGGCCCGCCAGAACACTTCGACGCCGGTGGCGGCGCGCTCGCGACTGCGCTGTGACGACGGCGGCGGCTCGCCGAGCATGCCGCGGTCGAGGTCAGCGCCCATGACGAGAAAGGCGAAGTGCTCGGCTGCGATGCTCGGGTTGTCAATGCTGAGTCGGCCGTGTTCGGCGAGTACGGCGAACGTGCCGGTCAGAGCGGTGAGCACGGCCTCGGGGGCGCGGCGGCGGTAGTCGGCGAGCAGCTCGGGGAAGCGCTCGCCCTCGCGAGCGAGCAGCCGTCGCAGCGGGACGACGGGGCCGGCGAGCACCGTGAGCGCCAGCTCCTCCGCGAGCGCTCCCAGGGGTGCGCGTACGTCGGGGGCCTCGGCCAGTTCGTGCACGTGGGCGAGCAGCTGGCACGTGAAGCGCTCCGCGGTGTCGAGGGAGCACTCCAGCGCGGCGCGGAACAGCGACGGCTTGTCGGCGTAGAGGTTGAACACCGTCCGCTTGGCCAGTCCAGCCTTCGCGGCGACCTGCTCGACGGTGGTGGCGTCGTAGCCGTGAGCCAGAAAGCAGGCCGTCGCGGCGGTCAGCACGCGGTGGCGTGAGCGCGCGGCCCGTGGGTCCTCGCGGCGTGCGTCGTCGTCGTGATCCTTGGTGACCGCCACCAACCCTCCCTCCGCGTGGAGTCCTGGGACGTGCATCCCGTCGGCGCTACCGTACGACCGGCACTCTTGCACTGACCGGTGCAAGATCGTGGGGGGAGAGGTGGCGGTCGTGGCACGGGCAGAACTCGACGGGTCGGCGGCGGTGACGCGCAGCCTGCTGGGCTGGGGCGTGGTGGCAGGACCGTTCTACGTGGTGCTCGGGCTGGCGCTGGCCCTGACCAGGCCCGGGTTCGAGCTCTCCCACCATGCGCTGTCGCTGCTCATGCTGGGCGAGCACGGATGGTTGCAACGGACCAATCTCGTGCTGACCGGGCTGATGGTGCTCGCGGCAGCGCTGGGCGCCGCGCGGGCGCTGCGTGATGGTCGCGGGTTGGCGATCGCGACGACGACGGCGATCTACGGCCTGGCGTTGCTCGCCAGCGCTGTCGCGCTGCCCGACCCCGCGGCGGGCTTCCCACCCGGATCGGCCGATGTGCCGACAGCGACAACCATCAGCACCCACGGGCTGCTGCACATCGTCTTCGGGGCGCTCGGGTTCCTGGCGCTGGCGGTGGGGACGTTCGCTGAGGCGACGTGGCGCGCGTCGCTGGGGGAGCGCGGCGCCGCCCGGCGCTCGCGGCTGCTGGGTGCGGTGGTGCTGGTCGGCTTCCTGGCCGGGGCGGCGCTGGCCCAGCTGGTGATCGGGACGCTGCTGCTCTGGGTGGCCGTGCTCGCCGGGTTCGCGTGGTTGGCGCTGGCCACCGCGCGCCTGTACGCGCACGTGCCGCACCCGCTGTACGCACGGCGCTCGGCCCCAGCCGCCGGCTGAGGGCGTCTCACTGCTCTGCGGTGAGCGAGACGCTGCGGACGGGCACCGGAACCGGCAGCGCCGCTGCATCCGGCGGCCCGGGATGAGGTGGGCGCGGGGCGCCGACCAGCGCGCCGGCCTCGCCCGGGCCGTCGTCCACCTCCCCTGGGTGGATCCGCGCCACTCCCCGAATGGCACGGGGTGGCCCTGTGCCAGTAGGAGTGGCACAGGGCCACCCCGTGCCATTCAGGGGCGGGCGGCACGGCGGCCAGGGGCGGGCGGCACGGCGAGAGCGGGCGCGCCAACGCTGCCTACGCGGGCGTGAGGCTCCGGCGGGGGAGCGGGCTCGAGTAGACGACGTTCGTCGTGATGCCGCCGAGCGTCGCCAGCTTGCCGGCGATGCGTTCCAGGTCCCGCATGCTGCGCGCGAGCACCTTGAGGATGAAGCAGTCGTCACCGGTGACGTGGTGCGCTTCGACCACTTCCGGCAGCACGGCGAGCAGGTCATGGAACGGCTTGTAGTTGCCGCTCGGGTAGGCCAGCCGCACGAACGCCTGCACGCTGTAACCGAGTGCCTCCGGATCAACCACGGCGGTGTACCCGGTGATGACGCCGAGGTCGGTGAGCCGACGTAGCCGGTCTGCGGTGGCGCTGGGGGAAAGGTTCACCGCGCGGGCGAGGTCGGCGACGCTCATCCGCCCGTCGCGCTGCAGCACCTCCACGACGCCGCGGTCCACGGCATCCAGCGCGATCTGTGGGTTCGACGGCACGAGCGCCAGGATGCCAGCGGATCCACGGCACAACGACGCCAATGCCGTGGATCACCCCTGTCCAGCGCAACACCGCGCCGCTTCCATGGACGCCATGACCACCAACTCCACAGCCCGCCCCGCGGTCTCCGCCGTCGACTTCTTCACCGCCAAGCTCGCCCACCAGACCGACCCGGCCGACCTCGCGCACGCCCGTGCCACCGGCGCCGCACCGCTCGTCGTCGACGTCAGGTCCGCCGCCGGGTGGGCCCAGGGCCGCATCCCCGGCGCCGTGCACATCCCCCTCGCCGAGCTCACCGAGCGCATCGGCGAGCACGCACCCGACCGCGACGCCGACGTCGTCGTCTACTGCTGGGGACCCGGCTGCAACGGCAGCACCCGCGCAGCGCTCGCCCTCGCGCTCGCGGGCTACTCGCACGTCAAGGAGCTCATCGGCGGCTACGAGTACTGGGTGCGCGAAGGCTTCGCCGTCGCCAGCGACGCCGGCCGCACCCGCCACGCACCCGACCCGCTGACCGCCCCCGTCGGCTGACCCGCAGGATGAGAGCGTGGCGCGCGACCTGACCTACGAGCACGTCGGCGCCACCCACCCCGCCGACCCCGATTGGCCGCCCGTCGCAGCGCCCGCCGGCTTCCGCCGCCACGAGTCCACCACCCTGATCGGGCAGGACGACGACGGCGACGACGCCGTCTGGCGCTCCGCCGCTGACGCCGCGCTCTCGTGGGGAGTCAAGACGCGCAGCGGCTTCACGGTCCACCCGTCGCCAGGGCCCGGCGGGGTCACGCTCGGCGAGGAGCTCTGGGTGCACGCCGCGTTCGGTCCGCTGACCGTGCGTGAGCCGGTGCGCGTGGTCGCTGTCGTCGACACCCCTGACCGCTGCGGGTTTGCGTACGGCACGCTGCGCGGTCACCCCGTCAGCGGCGAGGAGGCCTTCGTCGTCCACCGAGACCCCGACGGCCGGGTGTGGCTGACGCTGCGCTCGCTCACCCGACCCGCCCCCGGCGGCCTGTGGCGCGCCGCCTTCCCGGTGCTGCTCGTCGCGCAGCTCCTCTACCGCCGTCGGTACCAGCGCGCTCTGGTCACCTCGCGCTGATCAAGCAGAAGACCCGCACATCCGGGCCGGACGTGCGGGTCTTCTGCATGATCACCAACGGGCCTCGGGGCGCACCTCAGGCCGAAGCGGCTCTCGGCACGATCTCAGTTCTCGTCTGCGACGGCGTCCACGCCCTGGACCTCGCCGGGGTCCACGCGGAGACGGCGTCAGCGAGCCTCGCGTGGAGGCGGACCTCGCCGTCGTCGTCCCCAGCGGTGAGCAGGGTCCGTACGTGGTCGCTCGCCCCGACCACGGCCGCACGGCCGCCCAGGGCCGTCGTGCGGCGCAGCGTGCTGAGGAGGACGGCGATGCCGTCGTCGTCGGCACGATCGACCCCCGCCGCATCGACCACCACGTCCGGAGCGGCGGCGGAGGCCGACGCACCGGCGGCCGTGTCGTCCCGCGGACGCCGAGGGGCCCAGGTCTGCAGGAGCGCCCGTTCCAGTGCGGAGCGAAGGTTCGGACCGGCGCCGTGATCGAGGCGTCCGGTGAGGGTCATGACGCACAGGGCGGGTGCCCGGGCGCCTCGCGAATGGACCTCCACGGCCACCAGCAGCAGCGATCGGCTGGGTCTGCTCGGGCTGGTGGGGGTGGGCAACGCCGACACGGAGGGGGTGGTGCTCTCGGTGGATGAGGAGGGTCTGGCGGCGTCGGTGGGGCTGGTCGGCGGGGTGTTCGGGGCGGTGGAGCGGATGACAGACAGGGGCATCGGGCGCCTCCTCATCGTGCGCTCTGTGCCTGATGGGTGACTTAAGGTAGTCACAGGAGTCACAGCTGAACAAGGGGCTAACGGCCCTTCCATCAGGCACATCGGGGTGTCGCCGGAGTGGCGCCGACGTGTCGCGCGACACGCCCCGGCGGCGTCAGGCGAGCGCTGCCCTCGGCGCTGCGCTGTGGCCGAATCCGGGGCCGCGGGCGATGGCCTCGGCCAGGGTCGCGTGCAGGGAGACCACGCGGTTCACGCCGGTCATGGTGAACAGTCGGATGGCCTGCTCGCTGGCGCCGACCAGGGCGAGACGCCCGCCGAGCTTCGTGGTGCGGCGCAGGGTGTTGAGCAGCGCGCCGAGTCCGGCCGAGTCGATGAACTCGACCGAGGCGAGGTCGACCACCACGTCGGATGCTCCGCCGGTGCCGTCGGCGGGCAGGGCGAGGTCGGTGGCGGAGCGCAGGCGGGGGACGGAGGCGAGGTCGAGGTCGCCGACCAACGTCATGACGCGCAGCGGCAGTGCGGTTCCGGCACGAGGGTGGTCCTGCAGGTCGACGTGCAGGTTGCCCATCGTCTCGGGGTGATCGCTGGACGGTGCGGCAGGTGAGCAGCTCATGGACGGACCCGTCAAGGAGGGCGCGTCGAGGAGCACGGGCGCGCGAGCCGGCGGTGCAGGAAGTCCCCGGGCCATCCGCACCGGGGCGGACGGGGCTGGAGATCACCCAACGTAGTCCTGTGATCGCGGAGGATCAAGACCACGGCGGACATACAGGGCAGTCGCGATGTTCCGGACCTAGCCTTGACGGATGGACCTGGGACTGAGCGGCCGCGTGGTGCTGGTGGTCGGGGGCACGGGCCTCGTCGGGAGTGCCGTGGTGCAGCGACTGCGCGAGGAGGGGGCGACCGCCGTGGTCGCCTCCCGCTCCACCATTCCCGATGAGCACGGCACGAGCCTGCGGCTCGACGCTCGCGACGACGCCTCCGCAGCGGCTGCCGTCGACGCCGTGCTCGCTCACCATGGGCGCCTCGACGGCCTCGTGGTGACCGCGGCGCCCAGCGCGCAGACGCTCGACCCTTCCCGCAACGACGACCCGGCCCAGGTGCTGGAGGCGTTCGACGCCAAGGCCGTCACCTTCCTGCGACTGGCCAACGCCGTCCTGCCCGTGATGCGGGAGGCCGGCTACGGGCGCGTGGTCGGCATCAGTGGGCAGAACGCCTTCATCACCAGCAACACGACCGGCGCGGTGCGCAACGCGGCGCTCATCGTGATCGCCAAGAACCTCGCCGACGCGGTCGCTGGCAGCGGCATCACCGTCAACACCGTGAGCCCGAGCACTGTCACCCCGACGCCGGCTGCAGAGGTGGCACCGGGCCGAGGTGGCGAGTCGAGCCCGGACGAGATCGCCGACCTCGTGACGTTCCTGCTCTCGCCGAGGGCGCGCGCCATCTCGGGGGAGTCGATCACCACCGGTCACCGCGTCCGCGGCGTCGTCTCCTTCTGACCCGGGATCGCGACGACGACGGCGGCGGCGAGGCGTCGCCGCTGTCGCCACCTGTTCCTGCAGGTCGACAGCATCGAGAAAATCAGCGTGTGCACGGAACGTCAGTCGAGCCAGCAGGCTCGGCATTCACGGTGCGCCCTTTCCGGTGGCTATGGATCGCGACGCTGTCTGCGCAGGGCGCATCGGCGGTCGCTTCGGTGGCCGTCCCGGTCATCGCTATCAGGACCCTGGAAGCAACGCCCGCCGCCATCACGGTGATGGCCACCTCGGCCGCGTGCGTCGGTCTCGTCATGGCGCTCCCCGTCGGCACCTTCGCCGAGTTTCGTCGCAAGCGCCCCCTGCTGGTGGGTGCGGATGCCGTGCGCTTCTTGGGCTTCGCCTCCCTCACCGTAGGAGCAGTCAGCGGCAGGCTGTCGATGCCCTGGCTCATCGCCGTCCTCTGCCTCAACGCGGTGATGCAGATGCTCTTCGGCAGCGCCTCGCTGGCGCACACGAAAGACCTCATGCCCCGTGAGCAGCGCGCTGACGCTCTGGGCAAGCTGCAAAGCGCCACGTGGATCGCGTTGATCGTGAGTCCGGTGCTCGCTGGCGTGCTCACCGCCTGGGCGCCCGACGTCGTCGTCCTCGGCTGCATTGCTCTGGGCTTCCTGGGGAGTGCGCTGTCGATCTCGAGGATCCGCCAGCCGGAATCTGCGCCCCCTCGCCGAGAGGCGCACCAACGCCGGCTCGCCGACGTGCTGGAGGGCGTCACTTTCTACGTCAGCAACCCCACGCTCCGCCGGCTGCTCCTGTACTGGGTGCTCTTCGCGGGCGCCGTTGCTGCGCTGACGCCTGTCACCCAAGTGTTCTTCCTGCGCGACCTGGGGTTCTCTGCCGCGCAGTACGGCCTGGCGATGGGCATCCCGTCGATCGCCGCGCTCGGCGGGGCGCTCGCTTCGGCGACGGTGATGCGCCGGCTCGGTACGAACCAGGTCATCGTGCTGGGGACGTTCGCGCGGGTGCCCTTCTACTTCCTCTACCCGGTGTTGCCTTCGGGGGAGCTGGGTGTGGCCCTCGCTGTCGTGGCGTTCTCCGGGGTGCTCTTCCTCTCGGCGCTCATCAACACGTCGCTGTCGACGCTGAGGATCGAGTTGGTGCCCGATCACCTCCTCGCCCGCAGCAGTTCCACCTGGCTCATGGCCACCGCCGTGGCCGGGCCGGTGGCGATTCCGCTGGTGGGAGCGGTCATGTCGATCGCGTCTCCGCGCGCAGCCCTCGTCTGTATCGCAGTGATCGTCGTCGTCGCAGCGTTCGTGCTGCCGTTGACGCTTCTGCGGTCACAGACCGAGTCCCGCTGACGCACAGATCTGGATCAACGAGCCCATGGGGATCTCTGGTCCGGATCACTGTGGCGGACTTCAGGGTCACAGAAGGCCCGATCCTGACCCTGAACTCCGCCACGGCGGTGCTGAGGCAGGGCCGACCAGTCGGCGATTGCTGTTGACGGAGTGGGCGGAGATCGGTCACCCTTCTCCTAGCACCACCTGAACCATCAGCTTCATCCGTTCCATAGGTCATGAGCGTCAGCAACAAGCCCTGGCTAGCTGACCGGCAACCCTCGCTCTGCGGCGGGGTGCCCCAGGTGACGACCCGACCGGACTCCGCACCACGCGGCGCCCGGTAAGCGCGAGGCCCCGAAGGGGGCGAGAGAGGTCTCCGATGTCCCAGGTCCACCTGGCGCTCGCCCTCGGCGATGCCCACCCCGACCGACCGTCGTCCTGGCTGCAGCTGGTCTGGGCGGCCCGCGAGGCGGAGCGCGCCCTGCTCGACCTCGTCACCCTCGATGCTCCCGCCGGACGTGGTGTCGCCGGATACGAGGACGACGAGCTCGCCGCCGTCCTGGCTGCCACCAACCTGGCCACGGTCACGCGCAGCACCGGTCTGTTGCCCACCGTGCACGCCGGGCACACCGAGCCCGGTCGGCTGGCCCGTGCCGTCGAGGAGCTCCACCGCGTCAGCGGTGGCCGCGCGGGCGTGCAGCTGCGGGTGCCCGTGCCCGCTGACGAGGAGGGCTGGGTCCGCACCATCCGTCGTCGCTGGATCGGCGACGACGACGGCGATGCTCCGCTCGTGGCGCTCCCAGGACGCGCCGTGGGCCGGCGCGGCCGTGGCCGGCATGCTGCGCCGCCCGCCTCCGCGGACCTGGCGTTCGTCGCTCCCGACGACACCGCCGCAGCAGCACGCCAGGCGGCTGCGCTGACAGCGGGACGCCGCAGCGACGGTCCGCGGCACCTGCTCGGCGACGTCGTTGTCGTCCTCGATGACCGCGCAGACCGAGCGCGCGCTCGGGCGAAGCAGCTCCTGAACGGCGAGGGTGCGCACTCGAGCACCGCGCCGGAAGGCGCGCTGCGGTTCGTGGGGACGCCGTCGCAGCTGGCGGACCTGGCCCAGCAGTGGCGCGCCGCCGGGCTCGCCGGGCTGCGGCTGCACCCCGCCGACCCCGTCCGTGACCTGCTGGCCGTGACACGGGGCCTCGTGCCCGAGTTGCAGCGGCGCGGGGCCTTCCGCCGCGACTACGCGGAGGCGACGCTGCGGGACCGGTTCGACCGGCAGCACACGGGCCAGCGCAAGGGCGTCGCGCCGCAGGTGCGCCGCGTGGCCGCCTGAGCAACGGCGCCGGAACTGGAGCTGGAACAAGCGCGCCTTCACTCTCGCTGACCCGAACGTGGCTGCCCACCCCGCAGATCCGATGCGCCCCCTCCACCTCGCTGTCGCCCTCGACGGCGCGGGGTGGCACCCCGCCGCCTGGCGCGAGCCCACCGCCCGCCCGCGCGACCTGTTCACCGCTCGCTACTGGACCGACCTGGTCCGCGAGGCCGAAGCCGGTCTGCTCGACCTCGTGACCATCGAGGACGCGCTGCGCCTGCAGTCCGACGACCCGCGTCGCCCCGACGAGCGCACCGACAGGGTCCGCGGCCGCCTCGACGCCGTGCTCCTGGCGGCGCGACTCGCGCTGGTCACGCGGCACATCGGCCTCGTGCCGAGCGCCACGGCCACGCACACCGAGCCGTTCCACCCGTCCAAGGCCATCGCCACGCTCGACCACACCACCCGCGGGCGCGCCGGGGTGCGGGTGCAGGTGTCACTGCGCCCCGACGAGGCCGCGCAGTTCGGCCGCCGTCCCGAGCTGGCGGCCCTGGCCACCCTCGCCCCCGGCCAGACCCCGCCGGCGGCCCTCGTCGAGGACGTCTTCGACGAGGGCCGCGACTGGGTGGAGGTGCTGCGCCGCCTCTGGGACTCCTGGGAGGACGACGCCGAGATCCGCGACGTCGCCACCGGCCGCTTCATCGACGCGGACAAGCTCCACACCGTCGACTTCACCGGCCCGCACTTCTCCGTGCGCGGCCCGTCCATCACGCAGCGCCCCCCGCAGGGCCAGCCGCTGGTGGCGGCCCTGTCCCACGTGCCCGTGGCGCACCGGTTCGTCGCGCGCAGCGCGGACCTGGGCTTCCTCACCCCTCACGACGACGACGAAGCGCGCCGCCTCGTCGCGGCTGTCCGCGACGAGCGCGAGGTCCAGCCCGCCTGGCCGGACGGCGTGGGCGACCAGCCGCTGCGCCTGCTCGGTGACGTCGTCGTCGTCCTCGATGAGACCCCCGGCGCGGCGGCGGAGCGGCTGGCCCGCCTCGACGCCGCCGCCGGCACCGCCCTGGCGCGCACGAGCGACGCGCTGGTCTTCGCGGGGACCCCGGCCGAGCTCGCCGACCTGGCCCTCGCCTGGCAGCACGCGGGGCTGGACGGGCTGCGGCTGCGGCCCGCCGTCCTCCCCGACGACCTGCACGCCATCACGCGCACGCTCGTGCCCGAGCTGCAGCGCCGCGGGGTCTTCCGCACCGCGTACGCCGAGCGCACCCTGAGGGAGCGCCTCCGGCTGCCGCGCCCCACCAACCGCTACGCCCTCAGCTCCACCGCTGACACGGCCGACAGAGAGGCTGCCCGATGAGCCGCCACAGCACGCGCAAGCGCCAGGTGCACCTCGCGGCGCACTTCCCCGGCGTCAACAACACCACCGTGTGGTCCGACCCCGCCTCGGGCAGCCACATCGACCCGGACTCCTTCGTCCACTTCGCGCAGACCGCCGAGCGCGGCAAGTTCGACTTCCTCTTCCTCGCCGAGGGGCTGCGGCTGCGCGAGCACGCCGGGCGCATCTACGACCTCGACGTCGTCGGTCGACCCGACACCTTCACCATCCTCGCGGCGCTCGCGGGCGTCACGACGCACCTCGGGCTGACCGGAACGATCAACTCCACGTTCAACGAGCCGTACGAGGTGGCGCGGCAGTTCGCCACGCTCGACCACCTCTCCGAGGGACGGGCGGCGTGGAACGTCGTGACCAGCTGGGACGCGTTCACGGGGGAGAACTTCCGCCGCGGGGGCTTCCTCGCGGCGGAGCAGCGGTACGAGCGGGCGCGCTCCTTCCTCGACACCGCGTTCGAGCTGTTCGACTCCTGGCGCGGTGACGAGGTGCTCGCCGACCAGGCCACGGGCCAGTTCCTGCGCGCGCCCGGGCCAGGGGCGTTCGAGCACCACGATGCGCACTTCGACATCGCCGGTCACACCACCGTGCCCCGCAGCCCGCAGGGCCGGCCGGTCATCTTCCAGGCCGGTGACTCCGAGGAGGGCCGGGAGTTCGCCGCGCAGCACGCCGACGCCATCTTCAGCCGCCACGGCACGCTGGAGGAGGGCCGGCCCTTCTACGCCGACGTCAAGGCACGCCTGGCGAAGTACGGGCGGGAGCGCGACGAGCTGCTCGTCCTGCCCGCCGCCACCTTCGTGCTCGGTGACACCGACGCCGAGGCCGAGGAGCTGGCCCGTGAGGTGCGCCGCGCGCAGGTCAGCGGCGCCACGGCCATCGTCTTCCTCGAGCAGGTGTGGAACCGCGACCTCTCGGCGTACGACCCCGACGGTCCTCTTCCTGACGTCGACCCGGTGGTCGGCGAGGAGCTCATCAGCAAGGGCCGTGCCAGCGTGCGGATGTACCGCGACCCGCTGGCCACCGCGAAGGCGTGGCGCGAGCGCGCGCAGGCCGAAGGCCTGTCGATCCGCGAGCTCATGATCGAGCAGACCGCGCGGCAGACGTTCGTCGGGTCACCGACCACCGTCGCCGACCAGATCGAGCACCTCGTCGAGGCTGAGGCCGCCGACGGGTTCATCCTCGTCCCGCACATCACCCCGGCCGGGCTCGACCCGTTCGTCGACCGGGTGGTGCCGATCCTCCAGGAGCGCGGCGTGCACCGCACCGACTACGAGGGCACCACCCTGCGCGAGCACCTCGGCCTGCGGCCCCTGCCCGTCCCGAGCCTCCTCACGACGACGGTGGGGGCAGCGGGGGTGTCAGCGTGAGCACGCCGCTCGCCGTCCTCGACCTGACGCCCGTCCCCTCGGGCAGCACGGTCGCGCAGGCGCTCGCGAACAGCGCCGACCTCGCGGAGTCCGCGGAGAGGTTCGGGTACGCCCGCTACTGGGTGGCCGAGCACCACCTCAACCCTGGCGTGGTGGGCGTCTCGCCCGCGGTCGTGCTGGCCCTGGTGGCAGGGCGGACGCAGCGCATCCGGCTCGGCGCAGCCGCCCTGCAGACAGGACACCGCACGGTGCTGAGCGCCGTGGAGGACTTCGCGCTGCTCGACGCCGTCCACCCCGGGCGCATCGACCTCGGCATCGGGCGCCCCGGGGGGCCGCCGCGCGGGCCCGACGGCTCGCTGCCGGCACCCCCGCCGCCGCCCACGCCCGAGCAGGCCGAAGGCACGGTCGTCGATGGGCTGCGCATCCCCGGCCCGTTCCCGCTGGGCCCGCTGCTCACGTCGCCGCGGTTCGCGGCGATCCCCGAGCTGGTTCCCGTCCCCGCGGCCGACGCACCGAGCTTCGGGGAGCAGGTCGACACGATCCTGGACCTGCTGGCCGGCACGTGGAAGTCCTCCACGGGCGTGCCCCTGCAGGTGCACCCCGGCACCGGCGCGGACCTGCAGCTGTGGCTGTTCGGCAGCACCGGCGGCACCACCGCGGCGGTGGCGGGGGAGCGCGGTCTGCGCTTCGGCGCGAACTACCACGTGGCCCCGCAGGGCGTCCTCGACGCCGCCCGTGCCTACCGGGCGGCGTTCCGCCCCGCTGACGGACCGCACGGCCTGGCGCAGCCGCACCTCACGGTGTCCGCCGACGTCGTCGTCGCCGAGACCGACCAGGAGGCCGCCCACCTGGCCGCCGGCTACGGCCCGTGGGTGCGTTCCATCCGCACGGCCGCCGGGGCCATCCCCTACCCCAGCCCGTCCGAGGCCGCCGAGCTGACCTCGCCGGACCACTGGACCGACGACGACGACGACGCGCTGGTCCGCGACCGGCTCGCGACGCGCTTTGTGGGATCCGCCACGACCGTGGCTGACGGCCTGGAACGCCTGCGCGACGCCACCGGCGCCGACGAGCTGCTCATCACCACCACCACCCACGACCACGCCGCCCGTATCCGCTCCTACGAGCTGCTCGCCGCCGAGTGGGGAGACCGGTGACCCAGCTCGCCCCCGACCCGCGCGGCACGGACCTGCCCGTGCTCGACCAGCTCGACAGAGCGGTGTGGAACGCCCTCCACGGCCCGCACGCGGCGCTCGCGGTGCGGCAGGGCCGCGTGGTGACCTACCCGGCCGACGTCTCCGTCTTCGCCTCGCTGCCCGCATCCCCGACCCCTGCCGACTGGGACGACGCCGCAGCGCTGGCCCGTGCCGGCGCCGACGGGTTGCTCGTGGTCACGGGCGATGTGCCCGAGCCGCCCGCCGACTGGACCGTGCTCATGGACCTGCCGGGCGTGCAAATGGTGGCCACCGATGCCGTGGCATCCGCGCCGTTCCCCGAGGCCGTGCAGCTGGACCTCCATGACCGGCGCGACGTGGCCGACGCGCTCGCCCTGGTGGAGCGGACGAAGCCGGGTCCGTTCTTCCCTCGGACCATGGCGATGGGGACCTACCGCGGCGTCCGGCGTGGCGGCGAGCTGGTCGCGATGGCGGGGGAGCGGCTGCACCCCGAAGGCGCCGTGGAGATCAGCGCGGTGTGCACCGACGCCGCCTGGCGGGGGCAGGGACTGGGCACGCGCCTCGTACAGGCGGTGACGCACGGCATCCGCGAGCGCGGTGAGGTGCCGTTCCTGCACGCGTCGGCGACGAACACCGGCGCGATCCGGCTCTACGAGCACCTCGGGTTCCGCCTGCGCCGCACCACGCGCTTCACAGCCCTGTGTCCACCCACCCCCACTCCCCGTCCGTGATCATGGGCCTCCGCCACCTCGCTGCGGCGGTTCGTGGACGTTGTGTTCCGGTGTGGCCAGGTATGCCGGAACACAGCGCCCACGAACGGCGTCTGCACCCTCTGGACGACGACGATCAAGCGCCTTCGCGCCACATCGAGGGCTCGCCCACCGGCGCGGCGAACGCGCCAGCCGAGACCGTGTGAGAAGACCCTCAGCCGCCAGCGCCTGCCTGGCCGGGCGGAACCGCAGCAGCGTTCTTAGCGTCGATGAGGTCGGTATTCGCCGGCGACCTTCGAGCAAGGGAGGCTGACATGTCCACGACGGACAAGCTCAAGAACGCGGTGCAGCAGGTGGTCGGCAAGGCCGAAGAGGCCGTCGGCAAGCGCACGGACGACCCGGAGCTCACCGCCCAGGGACAGAAGGACCAGGCCATGGGCGCCGCGCGGCAGAACGTCGAGAAGGCCAAGGACGCCGTCAAGGGCTGAGAGCCCGGCCATGAGCACAGCCACGACGCCGAGCAGCTCCGCTGCTGGGCTGGGCGCGGTCGCCGTGAGCGGCGCTGCTGAACCTGTCGTGCACCACCTGGTCAGCGCTGTGAGCGCCTCCCCGGAGCTCACCGCGCTGGACCTGCACGAGCAGCTGGAGCTGCTGGCCGCGGTCAGCGAGCCGTGGCGTCACCCCGGTGGTCGCCGGCACTCCCGCGTGCCGGAGCTGCTGGCGCTCGCGCTCGGGGGCGACTGGCCCAGCCGCATCCACGCCGGGCTCACCGAACGCCTCGGTGAGCCGGTGGCCCCGCATCAGCTGCCGCGTCTGGAGGACGACGTCGTCGCCGTCCTCGATGGCCCCGACGCGCGTCGCGCGGCGTTCGTGACCGACGTCGTCCGTCTCCTGCGGACAACGCCCGCCCGCTGAGGTCTGTCCCTCCACGAGCACGCACCGCCGTCGCCGTCGCCCCGGATCGCGCCCACGCGGCCGGGGCGTCGCGCTGCCCGAGCTGCCGAGCGCCCTTCTGCTGGGCAGGCTCAGGTCCGGTGGGGAGTCTCCAGTCCGCATCCGGGCCCAGAACCGGGCATCAGCCTGCCCACCGGACATCAGCCTGCCCACCCAACACCACCGGACTCGCCCTGACGTGCTCCGCCGACAGCGATCCGGGTGCAGCCGGCCCGGGACCTCGAGATCTCCGCGCGCCAGCCGCGGCCCGCATGGGTAGCGTGGTCAGCCGTGCTGACGGTGCCCTCCGACGACCAGGCCCAGACCGACACGAGCGCCGAGAGCAGCTCTGAGACGAGTTCCGACGCCACCCAGGTGGTGCCCACCGGCGTGGTGCTGCCCGACGGTGAGCCGCTGGCCGGTCCGTGGCGGCAGGTTCCGCTGAGCGGCCTGGTCGCGTTGCTGGAGCATTCGGCGGACGTGCCCCCGGACCGGCCGCGCGTCGTCGCCGTCGACGGTCGTGGCGGCAGTGGCAAGTCAGCCCTGGCCGACCGCCTGCTGGCCGCCGTCGAGGGTGGCGTGCTGGTCCGCACCGACGACATCGCCTGGAATCACGGCTTCTTCGATTGGACCGACCTCATCGTCGACGGGGTGCTGCGGCCTGCCCGTGATGGCCAGGCCGTGAGCTTCCGCCCGCCGGCGTGGGACGAGCGCGGTCGCGAGGGGGCCATCGAGGTGCCCGAGGGCACCCGGTGGCTGTTCCTCGAGGGCGTCGGCGCCGGGCGCCGTGAGCTGGCCGACTACGTCGACGTGTCGCTGTGGGTGCAGTCCGTGCCGGCCGAGGCCGAGCGGCTCGGCATCGACAGGGACGTCTCCCTCGGCGTCAACGGTGAGCGCGAGGAGGCCACGCGCTTCTGGCACGAGTGGCAGGCCGAGGAGCTGCCGTTCCTCGCGGAGCAGCGGCCGTGGGAGCGCGCCCGCATCGTCATCGCCGGGGCCGGGCTCGCGGGGGTGCTGCGCGAGGAGGTCGTCGTCGCCCCGCGGCCTCTCGTCGTCCCGACGGTCATCTCGAGTGGTGGTGCCCCGAGCGAGGACACTGGCGAACCCACGGAGATCACCTACGACGAAGCGCGCTACCCCGCCCGCCCGCGCCGTCTGCGCCCGCAGGCCCAACTGGGCACCCGCCGCCGCCGAGCCCCACACCGTCGCACCGCCGACGGCACCAACCCGGCGTACGTGGCGTGGCTCGTGCAGCAGTCGATGCTCGCCGACGCCGAGGGCCTGTCCCGCCAGCTGAGCGGCAGCCCGGCGATGTGGCGTAACCCCTACGCCCGCCCGAACGCGCGGCGGGCTGTCTCGACGTCGTCGGTGTGGTTCACCGCCTACCCGATCTCGCTGATCACGCGGCCGGGGGAGTCGTTCCTGGCGTCGGTCGCCGACGAGCGCCTGTGGACCGCGTTCGAGCAGATCGGCATCGACGGCATCCACACCGGCCCGGTGAAGAAGGCCGGCGGCATCACCGGCTGGGAGGAGACCCCCAGCGTCGACGGGCACTTCGACAGGATCAGCACCCAGATCGACCCGCTGTTCGGCACCGAAGACGAGTTCCGCGCGGTCTGCGAGGTGGCGGACGCGCACGGCGGCTCTGTCATTGATGACATCGTTCCTGGTCACACGGGTAAGGGCGCTGACTTCCGCCTGGCCGAGATGGGCCACGGTGACTACCCCGGCATCTACCACATGGTGGAGATCCCCCGGGAGGACTGGCACCTGCTGCCCGACGTGCTCCCGGGCCGCGACGCGGTCAACCTCGACGCCATCACCGAGGCCCGTCTGGCCGACGCTGGGTACATCATCGGCGCGCTGCAGCGCGTGATCTTCTACCAGCCGGGCATCAAGGAGACCAACTGGAGTGCCACCGCCGAGGTCACCGGCGTGGACGGGCAGGTTCGTCGCTGGGTGTACCTGCACTACTTCAAGCAGGGCCAGCCCTCTATCAACTGGCTCGACCCGACGTTCGCGGGCATGCGCCTGGTCATCGGTGACGCCCTGCACTCCCTGGCCGAGCTGGGCACGAGTGCCCTGCGCCTGGACGCCAACGGCTTCCTGGGGGTGGAGAAGTCGGCCGAGGGAGCCCCGGGCTGGTCGGAGGGCCACCCGCTGTCGGAGGCCTCCAACCACGTCATCGCGAGCACGGTCCGCAAGGTCGGTGGGTTCACGTTCCAGGAGCTCAACCTCGGCATCGAGGACATCCGCGACACCGGCCGTGTCGGTGCCGACCTCTCCTACGACTTCGTCAACCGCCCCGCCTATCAGCATGCCCTGGTCACCGGTGACACGGAGTTCCTGCGCCTGACGCTGAACACGTCGCTGGAGGTCGGTGTCGACCCGGCCTCCCTCGTCCACGGCATGCAGAACCACGACGAGCTCACCTACGAGCTCGTCCACTGGGCCACCGCGCACACGAACGACGAGTACGTCTTCCGCGGTCGGCCCACCACGGGCGCGGAGCTCGCCGAGGCCATCCGCGGCGACCTGCTCGCCGGCATCACCGGCGACGCCGCTGACTACAACCACGTCTTCACCACCAACGGCATCGCGTGCACCACCGCCTCGGTGATCGCCGCTTCCCGCGGTCACAAGACGCTGGATTCGATCGGCGACGACGACGTCGAGATGATCCGGCGGGCGCACCTCCTGCTGGCGATGTTCAACGCCTGGCAGCCCGGGGTGTTCGCGCTGTCCGGGTGGGACCTCGTCGGCGCGCTCCCGGTGCCGATCGAGCAGGTGGCGGCCCTCACGGACACCGGTGACACGCGCTGGGTCGAGCGCGGCGCGCACGATCTGCTCGACGTCGCCCCCGACGCCACGGCCTCGGCGAGCGGCATGCCGCGGGCGCGGGTGCTCTACGGGGCGCTGCCGGCGCAGTTGAAGGACGAGACGTCGTTCGCGTCGCGGCTCAAGGGCCTGCTGGCGCTGCGCGCGAAGTACAACATCGCGACGGCGACGCAGGTCGACGTCCCCGCCGTCGCCCACCCGGGGATGCTCGTCATGGTGCACCGCCTCGATGGCGGAGACTCGAACCGTTCGGCCGGGCTGCAGGTCACGGTGCTGAACTTCACCGGCGAGCGCATCGAGGGCACCGTGCGCTCGGAGCACTTCACGCCGCGGATGGCCGTCATCGACGCTCGCGACGACGGCGAGATCGGCTGGGTGGACGACCTGCAGAGCTTCGGCGTCTGGCTCAGCCCCTACAGCGGCCTCTTCTTGATCCTCAAGGACCCGGGCTCCCCCGACGAGGACCTGCGCCGCGCCTCTCGCTAACTCTCCCCTCCGTGATCATGGACTTCCGCCACCTTCTCCTGTCGTGATCATGGGCGTCCGCCACCTGTCCACGGTGGCGGACGCCCATGATCACGGAGGGGGTGATCACGAGGGGTCAGGCGCGCTCCTCGCGGTGGGCCAGCACGCCCTTGTGGATGAATGCGGCCAGTACGCCCCCGACCAGCGGCCCGACGATGAACAGCCACACCTGCCCGAGCGCCGCCGGTCCGGCGAACAGCGCCGGAGCGATGGAGCGGGCCGGGTTGACGGAGGTGTTGTCGACCGGGATCGAGATGAGGTGGATCACCACGAGAGTCAGGCCGATGGCCAGCGGCGCGAAGCCGACAGCCCCCTTCGGTCCGGTGGTGCCGAGCACGACGAGCACGAACACGGCCGTCAGCACCACCTCGATGAGCAGCGCCGCCGCGAGGCCGTATCCCTCGGGGGAGCGGTCGGCGTAGCCGTTGGTGGCGAACCCGCCGGTGGCGTCGAAGCCCGCTCGACCGCTGGCGATCGCGAACAGCGCCGCGGCTCCCGCGACCGCGCCGACCAGCTGGGAGACCACGTACAGCGGCAGCTCGCGCCACGGCAGCCGCCCCGCGGTGGCCAGTCCCAGGGAGATGGCGGGGTTGAAGTGCCCGCCGGAGATGTGGCCGAACGCGTAGGCGCCCGTGGTCACCGCCAGGCCGAACGCCAGGGCGACTCCGAGCCAGCCGATCGCCACCTGGGCCCCGGTGTCCCCGGGGGCGGCGCTCGTGGCGAGCACGGCCGAGCCGCACCCTGCGAACACCAGCCAGAACGTGCCGAGGAACTCGGCGCCAGCCTTCTGCACCGTCGAGCTCATGGTCCTGTGCTCCTCTCCGCGGGTCTCACCCGCGCTCCGTCATGCGGACGGCGCGGGCAGTGCCCGCGCCGTCGTCGATCAGCATCGTGGCGCGGTCGGGGGGCGGACCGCGCGTGAACCCGTCAGGTGGCGCGCCCCGATCCGGCGAGGCCAGCAACGTCAGCCACGTCAACTACCCCAGCGACCTCCGTGACGTCGCTGATCTCGACGTCCACCGCGGTGACTTCCAGGCCGACGAGGTCGCGCAGTGCCGTCGTCACGGCCCTGCGGACGTGCGCGGCCACCTCGGGCGCGTTGCATCCCAGCTCGGTGACCACGCTTACCTCGACCAGCGCCTCGCGCTCGCCCACCTGGACCTGCACCCCCGGAGGCCCCGCCCACGACGGCCCCGGGACCAGCTGCCCCACCGTGCCGAGGGCCCGCTGGGTCCGCGTGCCGAGGTCGTGGACGCCGGGCACGTCGCGGGCGGCCAGACCGGCCACGGTGGCGATGACGTCGTCGGTGGTGGTGGTCGCGCCGGCGACCCGGACGTCCGCCGGTGTGGTCGTCACCGGCGCACTCGGAGCTGACAGGTCGGTCATGGCCCTCCTCGCAGTTCCGGTGGCCGCCATGACGACCGGATCACTGCCCCGCACGAGGCTTACACCGTAAGAAGCACCCCGCCACTCGGTGGAGCCTCACGCTAGGGACACCGCTGCTCACGCAGGGCAATTGGCAGAGTGCAAGGCTGACGCTGTGTGACGAGAATGACCAGCGAATGATCTCCCACCGACCTGCGATCGCCCCGCGTCGGTGCCAACCTCTGCGGGTGGCGATCAGCGGGGGACCAGGGCGCGACCGGCCGGAGCCTTCAGGCGAGCCCGAGCTCCCGGACGTCGACGAGCTCGCCATCAGCGGCAAGGAGCCACCCTCGGCGCGGGTGCCGCTCAGCCGTGGCCGGATCCTCTCGGCGGCGCTCGCCTTCATCGACGAGGAGGGCATAGGAGCCCTGACGATGCGCCGGCTGGGCGCCCGCCTCGGCGTCGAGGCCATGTCCCTGTACCGCTATGTGCCCGGCCGCGAAGACCTCCTCGACGGCGTCGTTGACGCCCTCGTCATCGAGCTCGACGGGGACCTCGACGTGCTGCGCACGCCCGAGCACGGCTGGCAGGACTTCCTCCAGCGCATGGCGCACGGCGTCCGCCGGATGGCCATCGCCCACCCCCGGGCGTTCCCCCTCATCGCGTCCACGCCACCCGAGGCGCCCTGGCTGCGGCCTCCGCTGCGTTCGATCCGCTGGGTCGAGACCTTCTTGGCCGGGCTGCTCGCCGAGGGCTTCGACGACGAGCAGGCCGTGGCCGTCTACCGCGCCTTCACGAGCTTCCTGCTCGGCAACCTGCTGCTGGAGGTGTCCCAGCGGGGTGCCGCCCTCGGACCGCTGGACCTCGTCGAGGAGGAGGAACCTGCGAACGGCCTCTCGGATGCCCCGACCATCGAGCGCCTCAGCGCGCTGCTCGCCGACGACAACTCTCTTCAGGAGTTCGAGGAGTCCCTGGAGAGCCTCATCGACAGGATCACGATCCAGATCGTCGCCGGAAGCGGCGCCTGATCAGCCGTCACCTCGCCGGGGTGGGCTCCCGTGGTCTGGTGAGCAGGACGACGACGACGGCGACCGCCACGCCCAGCAGCGTCTCCACGCCGCGGTCGGCCAGCAGCGCCATCACCGGTCGCGGGTGTGCGAGCTGCCCCACGATCAGCGCGAGCGGGGTGATGACCAGCATCGCGGCTCCGTAGTGCCGCACGATCAGTAGCTCCGCCAGCACCTGCAGGACAGCGGTGACGGCCACCGTGCCGGCGCTGCCCAGCGGCAGGCTGAGCAGCACGCCTGCCACGACCAACCCGCCGACGGTGCCGAGCACGCGGTGCATCGCCTTGAGAAGCCGCGACGAGGGCGTGGCCGCTGACAGTGGGGCCACCGCCGCGACGGAGGCCCAGTACGGGTGGTCTCCCGTGAGCGCGGCCCCCGCGGCTCCGGCCAGGCCGGCGGCAGCCGCGCTGCCGGTCACATCCAGGCGACGCTGCCGCGCCGGCACCGGTGGTGGGGGGATCGGGGTGGCGCCGTGGGCCGCCGGTCCCGCGGACGCATCCCGTCGACCGTCCCTGCGACGTCGCCGCTCATGCTCGATCCGCCGAATCAGCGGCCCCGACGCAACGGTCAGCAGCACCCCGAACGTGGCCGTCGCCGCGGCGGTGGCCACGGCCACGCCGATCTCGCCGGCCGAGGCCACCGGCACCGCCGAGCACGCGCCCACGGCGAAGACGACGAACAACGGCCCCGGAGGGCGCCATCCCTGCCGCTGCGACAGGTACGTCGCCAGGGCCGCCCACACTGCTGTGGCCACGACCCCCAGCCAGGTGCGCGCATCGCTGGCGGCGACGACCACGCCGGTAGCCACCGACGAGACCATGACGACGGCCATGCGGACCTGCACTCGGGGGTCTGCCGAGCCGTCAGGGCGCCGTCCGTACACCGCCGCGAAGGCTCCGAAGGTGGCGTAGAGCGCCAGCTCCGTGCGTCCAGTGGCCACGAGGAGCGCCAGGGGTAACGCCACGGTCACGCCGACGCGCAGCGCGGCGGGCAGCGTTCCGGACTGCGGGGTGTGCTGGACGAGGGATCGCATCACGGCTTTCGTCCGCGACGGCTCCCCGTGGTCGCGCATCACGCCGACACCGCCTCCGTCATCCCTGACCTCCACATCTCCCTGCGCATCTCCACCGCAGCTGCGCTGGGTCCACGCTGGGTCCCCACCTGCGCGCCGCCGGTGCTGTTCAAGCGCGGACCGCTCCGCGCCGTGCGTCACCGTCGGTAGCGTAGGGGGGTGATCTCCCCCGACCGCGGCGCGCTGCGCGTGCTGCGGTCGGCGGTGCTGGCCTTGTTCGTCGTGGGACTGTCGGCAGCCGGGCACGCCCTCGGCGGAGGTCACCTCCCCTCGGCACCGGCGATGGCGGCCCTGGCCGCCGCGGTGGCGATCTGCTGCGCAGCGGCGACCCGATGGAGACTCCCCGCGGGCGCCGCCGCGGGGTTGCTGACCGCCAGCCAGGTGGTGCTGCACGCCCTGTTGGAGCGTCTCGCCCCCGCCGCGCCCGCCCACACCAGTGCCTGGGGCTCCCACGCCCCGCAGGGCCAGCCCCTGTCGTCGCTGCAGCCCCTCGACATCGCCGCGCACGGCGGTCACCCCACCCTCGTCCACGGCCTGGGGGAGCTCGCGCCCGCTGCCCCGCCGACGCTGTGGCTCGGCGGCCCGACCACCGCCGACTCGGCCATGCTGCTGGCGCACTGCGCCGTCGCGGTGGCCTTGGCGCTGGTCTACAGCCGTGGCGAGGACGCCCTGTGGGCGCTGTGCGCCTGGTTGGCGCCGCTGGTCGCCGTCGTCGTCGCCGTGGTGCTGCCCGTGCTGCCGCGGCGACAGCTGGCACCCGGCGGCGCCGTCGTCGTCGCCCGGCGACCTCTGTGCGTGCTGCGCGGTGTGCGGCGGCGCGGGCCCCCGGTGCTGGCCGCCGGCTGACCCGTGCGCGGGTGCGGCCGGACTCGAGCCACCCCCACCAGCCGCTGAGCGGCCGCACCCCTGGAGTCCTTCGTGTCCTCGACGTCCCTGCCTTCTGCCCTGCCCTCCGCACTGATCCCTGCCCGCCTGCTGTTCCGCCGCGCCACCGCGACGGGAGCCCTCGCGGCGGGGTTGCTGCTCGTGCCCGTCGCCGCGGCGTCCGCCCACGTCCACGTCACCCCCGACACCACCACCGCGGGCAGCTACGCCCTGGTCACCGTCCGGGTGCCGACCGAGTCGGACACCGCCAGCACCACCAAGGTGGAGCTCACGCTGCCCACCGATCACCCCTTCACCTACGCCGCCGTGCAGCCCGTGCCCGGGTGGTCGGTGCAGGTCACCGATGCCCCGCTGCCGGAGCCGGTGGTGGTGGAGGGGACGACGCTCACCACCGCGCCCCGCACCATCACGTGGACCGCGCAGGGCGGTGGCATCGCCCCCGGCCAGTTCGAGCAGTTTCCCGTCTCTCTGGGGGCGTTGCCTGCTGCGGGAACCACCGTGGAGCTGCCCGCCACGCAGACCTACTCCGACGGCAGTGTCGTGGCCTGGGACCAGCCCGTCCCGTCCAACGGTGCGGAGCCCGAGTACCCCGCCCCCTCCTTCACCACCACGGCCGCTGCCGGCGACGGCGGCCACCAGCACGGCGCCGACGCCACCGCAGCAGCTGACAGCTCGGCTGGCACCAGCGGCACGGCTGGCGCCGGCATGTCCAGCGGAAGTGCCGGCACGTGGCTCGGTGCGACGGGCGCCGTGCTCGGGGCGGCCGCTCTCGCGGTGTCGCTGCTGCGCCGTCGCCCCACGGCGGTGGGGCAGTGACGGATCAGGCAGTGACGGATCAGGCAGTGACGGGTCGTGCATTGACGGATCAGGCAGTGACGGATCAGGAACGGGCCACGCGCCCGCGTCCCCGCCTCCCGGCGGCGCTCGCGCTTCTGCTCCCAGCTCTGACCTCGGCGCTGCTCCTCGTGCTGATCCCGGCGCTGCCTGCGCAGGCGCACGACAGGCTCGAGTCGTCGGCTCCCGCCGACGGCGCCGTGCTGGACATCGCTCCCACGTCGGTGGTGCTGACTTTCAGCGCACCGCCGATCGGGCTGGGAGCGAAGGTGGTCGTGACTGGACCCGACGGCGCCGTCGTTTCCTCCGGCGACCCGCGCGTCGTCGATCGCACCGTCACGGAGGACCTGGCCGGTGACCTCCCGGCCGGGCAGTACCGCGTGGAGTGGCGGGTGACGTCGTCCGACGGCCATCCGGTCTCGGGGGAACTCACGTACACGGCGTCGGCTCCCGCGCCGTCGACAAGCCCGCCCAGCAGCTCGTCGACGAATGCCGCGCCTGCCACTGCGTCGCCCGCGTCACCGAGCAGCTCGCCGGCGGTCGACGACGACGTCCCGGCGGGCGCGGCGTCCTCCTCCGGCCCACAAGGCTGGGTGCTCGCGGGTGTTGCGGTGCTGGCGCTGGCCCTGGCGGCCGGGGTGGGGACGGCGCTGCGCCGTCGCCGCTGATCTCGTCCGTGATCATGGGGACTCGGCCACCACCGCCGACCTGGACGCCTACTCCGCCGCCGAACCAGCCGTCAACTCAGCCCGTGGCCGGGCCGAGTCGGCGTGCGGTTGACGGTCGCTATCTGTCGGCACGCTGATCTTGGCGATCGATCGGACCTTCCCTGCGTGGGGACCCGATCGATCGCCAAGATCGGCTCGCCGTGACGATCGATGTGCGGCGGTGCACCCCATCGACGGCCTCGGCGGCCCGAGCGGCAGTCCTGTTGGGGACGCTCCGTCCCGGTGGGGACGCGCCGCCCCGGTGTGGGCGGCCGTAGCCGGGTCTGTCCGTCCCCACCGGGGTCCAGCGTCCCCAACCCACGAGCGCCCAGAGCCCCTCGCGCACAACGTCCATGATCACGAAGTGGCCGGCGGGCGTGGCGAGGAGCGTCAGTGCTCCGGATGCAGCGGGGAGTGCCCGGCGCCGAGCTGGTGTAGCAGCTCGTGCGCGGTGTCGTCGGCGAGGTGCCACCGGCTGAGGCGCCCGTCGCGCACGCGTTCCACCAGGCCGCAGGCGCGCAGCGCGGCCAGGGCCTGCGTGGTGGTGTTCGGGGTCAGGCCGGTGGCTGCTGCCAGCACCTTCACGGGCGCACCGGGCGCGGCGTGGATGGCCACGAGCAGCTCCAGGCGCGTCGGGTCGGACAGTGCGGCGAAGCGCGCCAGCGCCCGGGGCATCCCGGTGCGCGCCGAGGCCACCGCCTCGCGCGCCGTCTGCTCCAGCGGCAGGGCCGCCGCCTCTCCTGGCGGGGCTACGCGAGCCGCCTCGGGCGGCACCGCCTGCTCGACCACGGTCACCACCCCATCCCTACGTCGAGGTCATGTGTGCGGGCACACACCTCTTGCGAACCAGCTGGTCCTAGCATCCCCCCATGAGCGCCGCCACCACGGTCAACCGGCACACGCTGCTCACCTCCAGCGGCAGGGCGGCGCTGCCGTTCCGGCGGCGCGTCGGTGCCGCGCTCGCCGTCGTCGTCGTCCTGCACCTGGTGGGGCTGTCGCTGCTGACCCTCGGGGTCGTCTCGGGGACGGCGGGGGCTGTCACCGTGGCGCTCGCGGCCACGGCCTATCTGCGTGGGCTGGTGCATGCCTTCGACTTCGACCACGTCGCGATGATCGACAACTCGACCCGCAAGTTCGTGGCCGAGGGGCGCAGCCCGGCGTCGGTGGGTCTGGCCTTCTCCCTCGGGCACTCCACGGTGGTGATCCTCACCGGGATCCTCGTCATCGCCGGGGCGGGCTTCATCCGCACCGCTCTCGATGACTCCTCCGGCGCGGCCCACGTGCTCGGGGTGATCGGGGTGTCCGTCTCGGGGCTCTACCTCGTGCTCGTGGCGGTGGCCAACCTGGCGACCTTCACCCAGGCCTGGAAGCTACGCGGCGCGCTCCGACGAGACCCCCACCTCGTCGTGCCGCCCGACGCCCTCACCCCGCGCGGTCCGGCCGCGATGCTCATGACCGCGCCCCTGCGCCGCATCCGGCACCCCTGGCACGTGTACGTCATCGGGTTCCTCTTCTCCCTGGGCTTCGACACCTCGAGCCAGATCGGCGTGCTCGTGCTCACCGCGGGGGCCGCGCTGGCCGGGGCGCCGCTGGTGTCGCTGCTGTGCCTGCCGCTGCTGTTCACCGCCGCCATGACCCTGGGCGACACCGTCAACGGCCTCGTGATGCTCAAGATGTACACGGCGGCGCAGGAGGATCCCGCGCGCAAAGTGACCTACAACCTGCTGGTCACGGGGGTGGGTATCGCGTCCGGGCTGCTCGTGGGCGCGCTCGCTGCGGCCGCTCTGCTCAGCGAGGAGCTCGGCATCAGCGGTGGTCTCGTCGGTGCCCTGACGTCCCTGGAGACCGAGCACGCCGGCTTCGTGCTCGCCGGGCTGTTCGCCGTGGTGTTCGCGGTGTCCGCCGTCGCATGGAAGCGTGCCCGAGCGTGAGCCCCGACGTCAGCGATGGCCTGCCGACCCCGCCCAGCACCCCGTTCGAGGCGGTGCTCTTCGACTGCGACGGCGTCCTCGTCGACTCCGAGCCGATCACCAACGAGGTGCTGCGGGTCATGCTGGGAGACCTCGGCTGGCACCTGGAGCCCGAGGAGTCGATGCGGCGCTTCATCGGGGTGGCGGTGGCCGACCAGGCCGACCTCATCGAGCAGCACACGGGCGTGCGCATCGACGACGCGTGGATCGCGGAGTTCCGCCGCCGCCGCAGCGAGCAGCTGGCCGTGCGGGTGCAGGCCGTCGACGGCGTCGCGGAGGTCCTCGCGGCCGTGGCCGACGCCTACGGCGAGCGCATCGCGTGCGCGTCGGGTGCCGACCGACCCAAGGTCCAGCTCCAGCTCGACACCACGGGGTTGGCGCGGTGGTTCGGAGATCGTCTCTTCAGCGGCCTGGAGCTGCCGCGCACCAAGCCCGCCCCCGACGTCTACCTGCAGGCCGCGCAGGTGCTCGGGGTCGACCCGCGCCGTTGTGCGGTCGTGGAGGACTCCCCGGCCGGGGTGCGTGCGGGCGTCGCGGCCGGCGCCACGGTGTTCGGGTACTGCCCGGGTGGACCGGCGAGCAGCACCCCGGAGGCCCTGCGCGCGCTCGGTGCCTCCACGACGTTCTCCGCGATGCACGAGCTCCCGGCTCTCCTGGGTGTCGCTCGCGGCTGACGGCGACGACGTCCGCTGGGTCACCCTCAGCGGATCCCGAGGGGCGGGCATGATGGGACACGCCGCCGCTGTCGTGGTGGCGACGCGCCGCAGCGGCTTCGGTGAGTTCTTCTCATCGCCGGACAGCGCCGTCCTGCTACGCCAGACTGGGGACCGTGGTGGGTCAGACCGACGAGGGCGGTGAGCGCCGGCGCGCGCTGCGCGAAGAGCGCTCGAGCGCCGGGCGACGGGCCCCCGGGCACGCAGCCGGGGCCGCGAACGTCCCAGCCGCCCCCCACGACCCCTTCGTCACGCCGGCCGGCGGCGGACCCGCGGTGACCCCGCCGCCCAGCACGTCGGCGCAGGCCACTCCGCCGCTGGGGACCCCGCTGCCCAGCCGCCGCGACCGCGCCGCGCTGCGCCGCCCGACCGTCCTCGACGAAGCCGCCGTCCAGGCCTCCGACACGGCCGCCTGGCGCACCTCGCCGGCCCTCGAGGACCCCCGCACCGCCAGCGCCATCTCCCGGCCCGCCCCGCTGACCCGTGCGCTGGCCCGCGCCCTCACCGAGCACCTCGACGCCCTCACCCCGCCGGTCACCCCGGCCGCGGGGGCGCCGGCCTCGCCGTCCGCCGGCGCGGCGGCGTCCGTGTACGTCCCCCGGCGTCGGTCGGCCCCGGAGATCTCGGGTCCGCTGCCCGTGGTGGGGACGACGACGACGGCGACCCCGGCGACGCTGTTCCCGCCGACGCCCACGCCGACACCAACGCCGACGCCGGCACCCCTCCCGCCGACGACACCCACGAGCCGTCGCGAGCCCTGTTGGGTCACCGAGCCGGTCGCGACCCGTCGCTCACGCCGCCCCGCCACCGGGCCGCTGTTCGGCGAGCCGCCCGCAGGGCTCCTGGACGACCCCCTGACCAGCCCCCCCACCCGCCCTCAGATCAGCCCGGTGGCCAGGCCCGCCGCCGGCGTGCCCGCCACGCAGGAGCTGCCCCCGCCGCCGCCCGCCGCGCAGGTCGAGGCCGAGGTCCGCGCCCGGGCCGCCGCCATCCCGACGGCCCCGGTGCCGCCTCCCGCGCCGGGGCGCACCGCTGCGGATCCCGCCGACCGCACGTCGGTGGTGGTCCCCACCGCCGGGCTCGCTGCTGCGCCGCCGCCGCTGCTCCCGTGGGCGGGCGCGACCGCCGCCCTGACCGCCGCCGACGTCGCCGCGCTGCGTGCGACGGTCCTGGCGCCCACCACGGCGACCCCGGCCACACCCACCGTGGCGACCCCAGCAGCGTCGGCCACAGCACCGTCGAGCACAGCACCGTCGCCCACGACGGGTCGTGCCGAGCGCAGCCAGGGCCGAGGCCGCGCCTCCGCCCGGTCGGCGGGGCCGATCGGGTCGACCAAGCCAGCCAAGTCGACCAAGTCGACAAGGCAGACCAGCCGGAGCGCACGGACCACGGGGCGCGCGGGTGCCCCGTCCGGCCCCAGCTCTCCGAACCACCCCAAGGCCCCGGGCCACGCGACCAGCGCTGGTGCTGCCGCCGGGCGCCACTGGCACCAGCGCCGAGCCCTCGGCGTGCCCGTTGGCCTGCTCGCAGCGGCGGGGGCGCTGGTCGCCGCCGTCGTCGTCGGGGTCTACTCCTCCCCACTCACCGACGGGACCTCCCTGACGTCCGCGGAGAAGCCCCCGGGGAGCAGCACCACGCCGCCCGCCGCCGACACCGCGACCGGTGGGACCTCGCCCAGCGCCGCCTCGGATGACACCGCCCAGGGCGCCGCCGCCCCGCCGGCCAGCGCCAGCGCAGAGCCGAGCAACGCTGCGCCCGCAGCCCCGGCGGCGTCGCCGTCGTCTCCGGCCGCGTCCGCGGTGTCCTCCGATCCCGCCGCCGCCCTCATCCCCACCGGCGATGTCACCTACGAGGTCTTCGGCACCGCCAAGGAGACCTACGTCGAGCTCGGCACCGCCGACTCCCGCGAGGAGCGCACCGACCTCGGCTCCACCTACAGCCAGACGATGGCTGGCTC
Organism: Quadrisphaera granulorum; assembly: GCF_003149145.1. GTDB lineage: Bacteria > Actinomycetota > Actinomycetes > Actinomycetales > Quadrisphaeraceae > Quadrisphaera > Quadrisphaera granulorum. The sequence continues at coordinate 28,385 of NZ_QGDQ01000014.1, forward strand.
GAAGGACTGGCCGGGCTGGTACGTCGCCGTCAGCGCCCTGGGCGACAAGGGCAACGGCAGCGTCGGGTGCCGCATCAAGGACGCCGACGGCCGTGTGCTGGAGGAGCAGACCGCGGCCGACGGCACGCTCGTCATGTGCGTGCTGGGAACGCCGAAGGGCGCTGCCTGATCCTCCCGCCGGGCTGAGCCTGCGCCGGGCCGCTGCGTACGGTGGGTGCCGTGAGCGCCGTCCCGCAGCACAGCTCGTCGACCACCCGTCAGCACGACCCGCAGCCTGACCCGCAGCGGGAGGTCGTGGACATCTGCCGCGACCTGCTGCGCCTCGACACCACCAACCCCGGTGACGGGTCGGGCCCTGGTGAACGGGCCGCTGCCGAGCTCGTCGCGGAGCTGCTCGCCGAGGTCGGCCTGGAGCCGCAGATCTTCGAGAGCGAGCCCGGGCGCGCGAGCGTCGTCGTGAGGGTCGAGGGTGACCCCGCCGGCACCGCGGAGCGGGGGGCGCTCCTGTTGCACGGGCACCTCGACGTCGTCCCCGCTCGCGCCCAGGACTGGAGCGTCCACCCCTTCTCCGGCGAGATCACCACCGCGACCACCGCCGACCCCGAGACGCCGGAGCAGGAGTTCCTCTGGGGCCGCGGTGCGGTGGACATGAAGGACATGGACGCGATGCTCCTCGCGGTGGTGCGCGACCGGGTCCGCCGCGGCGAGCGGCCCCCGCGCGACCTCGTGCTGGCGTTCATGGCCGACGAGGAGGCCGGGGGCGTCCAGGGCGCCCGCTGGCTGGTCGACCACCACCCCGGCCTGTTCGAGGGCGTCACCGCCGCTGTCAGCGAGGTCGGCGGGTTCTCCACCACCATCGGCGGCGCCGGCGGGACCGCCGGGCAGCGCGCCTACCTGCTGCAGACCGCGGAGAAGGGCATCGCTTGGCTGCGGCTGGTGGCCCACGGCCGCGCCGGTCACGGTAGCCAGGTCAACACCGACAACGCCGTCACCCGACTCTGCGAGGCGGTCGCCCGCATCGGCGCGCACCCGTGGCCCATCGATGTCACCCCCACCGTGCGCCGCTTCCTCGACGGCGTCACCGACATCACCGGTGTCGAGTTCGACGTCGACGACCCAGCCAGCCACCACCGGCTCCTCGACCAGCTCGGGACGACGGCCCGCTGGGTCGGTGCGACGCTGCGCGACACCGCCAACCCGACGGTGCTCGAGGCCGGCTACAAGCACAACGTCATCCCGGGCTCGGCGACGGCCCTGCTCGACTGCCGCTTCCTGCCCGGGCACGAGGAGCGCCTGGTGGAGACCATCCGGGAGCTGGCAGGCGAGGGCGTCGAGGTGCAGGACGTGCACCGCGACGTCGCGCTGGAGACCGACTTCGAGGTGCCCCTGGTCGACAGGATGGTGGAGGCGCTCCTCGCGGAAGACCCGACCGCCCGGGTGCTGCCGTACTGCCTGTCCGGCGGCACCGACAACAAGTCGTTCAGTCGGCTGGGCATCCCCGGATATGGCTTCGCGCCGCTGCGGCTGCCGGCGGGCCTCGACTTCGCGGGGCTGTTCCACGGCGTCGACGAGCGGGTGCCGCTGGACGCGCTCCGCTTCGGCACGAGGGTGCTGCAGCGGTTCATCGCCGCCTCTTGAGCGGCAAGCCGAACGTGCTGATCAGCAGCTGGTCAACGGCTGCTCAGCAGGTCATCAGCCTGGTCGGACCACTCTGACGATGCGTCGGCGGAGCTGCACCTGGCGTCGTCCGCCGAGGTAGAGGCGCACCCGGGTCAGCTCCCAGTGGCCGTGCTCGGCGGCCTCGGTGATGAGCCGTCGCGCCTCGCTGCGGGTGGTCTCGCGCGACATGGTGATCGTGCGGTACTCGTACTCGACGTCGGACCGGCCGGGTCGGCGGCCGCTGGCTCGGGGCGAGGGGATCTGCTCCATCACCACCCATGATGCCCACCCGCTACCGTTCGGGCTATGGCGACCGATCCGCGCGCGGCCCTCGACCGACTCGTCGCTGCGCTGGAGGCCCACCTGGCAGCGGCCCAGCGGCGGCGCGGTGAGGAAGACCCGGCGGTCCAGGACGCCTACTCGGCCCTGGCTGATGCCTTCGAGGTCTACGAGGAGGCGCTCTACGCCGCCTACGACGAGGTGACGCCGTTCGAGCTCTTCGAGGACGACGACCTCGACGACGAGGACGACCTCGACGAGGACGACGACGACCTCGACGACGAGACCCCCGAGGACGACGACCTCGACGACGGCGCGGACGCCGCCGGGGGCCTCAGCCGGCGCTGAGCCGGTCGAAGCGCCTCAGCCGGCGCTGAGCCGGTCGAAGCGCCTCAGCCGGCGCTGAGCTCGTCGAGCACCGCGCGGATCTCTGCGGGGAGCTCGAGCTCGGTGGCCGCGAGGCTGCCGAGCAGCTGGCCCGGGGTGCGTGCGCCGACCACGGCGCTGGCGACCCCGGGGTGGTCGCGGACCCACGCGAGCGCCACCTCCAGGGGGGCGACGCCGAGGCCGTCGGCGGCAGTGGCGACGGCCTGGGCGACGCGACGCGGGCCGGGGCCGAGGTAGGGCTGGACCCACGCCGCGAGGTGCTCGGAGGCACCGCGGGAGTCCGACGGGGTGCTGGTGCGGTACTTGCCGGTGAGCACGCCGCGCCCCAGCGGTGCCCAGGCGAGCACGCCGAGCCCGTGGTGGGCGGCGGCGGGCAGCACGTCGGCGTGGTCTCCCGCAAGCACGGACAGCTCGCAGCCGGCAGCCACGAGCGGCTGGCCGGCGGAGCGCGCCGCCGCCGCGGCCGTCGCGATCTGCCAGCCGGAGTGGTCGCCGACGCCGGCGTAGCGGACCCTCCCGCTGCTGACGGCGAGGGCGAGGGCGGCCGCCACCTCCTCCGGCGGTGTGGCGGGGTCCCAGGTGTGCACCATCCACACGTCCACGTGGTCGGTGCCGAGGCGGCGCAGCGACGCGTCCAGGCCCGACAGCAGGGCCCGCGCGGAGGTGTCCGGCCCCGGACGGCGCCCACGCCCGGACTTGGCGACGAGCACGACGTCGTCGCGGAGGACGACGTCGTCGAGGAGTTCCCCGAGCAGCTGCTCGGCGGTGCCACCGCCGTAGACGTCGGCGGTGTCGACCAGCGTGCCCCCGGCCTCGACGAAGGGGACGAGCAGGTCGCGCGCCTCGTCGGCGTCGGTGATCCCGTCGCCTCCCCACCCCATGGTGCCCAGGCCGAGGGACGAGACGCGCAGCCCGGACCTGCCGACGGTGCGCTGTTCCACCGCGGCAACGTACTGGAGCCCGGTGACGCTCCGTGCTGGGTCCCGGGTGAGTTGGGTCCCGGGTGAGTTGGGCCGCTGGGGCGCCCTGCGCGTCGGTCTAGGGTCGGCGCGCATGAGGCTGGCGCTGTCGCTGGGGTACTTCGGGTCCGACCGTCCGGTCGGCGAGCAGGCCGCCGACGCGCTGGCACTGGTGCAGCGCGCCGAACAGCGGGGGTTCGAGTCGGTGTGGGCCAGCGAGGCGTACGGCTCCGACGCGGTGAGCGTGCTGTCGTGGCTGGCGGGGCAGACTCGCTCGATCGGCCTGGGCAGCGCGGTGCTGCAGGTGCCGGCGCGCAGCGCCGCGGCCACCGCGATGACCGCTGCCACGCTCGACGGGATCTCCGGCGGCAGGTTCCGGCTGGGGCTGGGCGTCTCGGGTCCGCAGGTCTCCCAGGGGTGGCACGGGGTGCAGTTCGCGGCGCCGCTGGCCCGAACCCGCGCCTACGTCGCCGACGTGCGCCGGGCGTTGGCCCGCGAGCCCGGTCTGCACGGCTCCTCCCGGCTCCGGCTGGCGCTGCCGGCGCCGCGGCCCGACCTGCCGGTGCTGCTGGCGGCCGTCGGCCCGAAGAACGTCGAGCTGGCAGGGGAGATCGCGGACGGGTGGCTGCCGGCGTTCCTCGTGCCCGAGGCCGCCGGGGAGCAGCTGGAGGCGCTCGCGCGGGGCCGGGCGCGCTGCGAACTGCCCGGGGGAGCGGATCGGCCGCTCGACGTCGTCGCCACCGTCACCGCGGTGCTCGTGGAGGCCGGGGCCGACCTTGACGACCCCGCCGTCGCCGCCCCGCTGCGCGCCCACACCGCGCTGTACCTGGGCGGCATGGGCAGCCGGGAGAAGAACGTCTACGCCGAGCAGGCGGCGCGCCTGGGCCATGGCGCCGCGGCGGCCGCCGTCCAGGACGCCTACCTCGCGGGCGACCGCGCGCGCGCCGCGGCGCTCGTCCCCACCGACCTCCTGCGCGCCGCATGCCTGCTGGGGACGGCGGCCGAGCTGCGGGAACGGCTGGGCGCCTACGCCGCGGCCGGCGTGACCACGCTTGCGGTGGCCCCGATGGCCACCACCCTTCACGAGCGGGTGCAGGAGCGGCTGGCCCTGCTGGACGCGCTGGCGCCTACAACCAGCCCGACCGCTTGAACGCCCGCCAGAGCACCACGCACACGAGCGCCATGAGGCCCAGCGCGTACGGGTACCCGTACCGCCAGGCGAGCTCGGGCATGTGCGTGAAGTTCATGCCGTAGATCCCGGCGATGAGCGTGGGCACCAGGGCCATCGCGGCCCACGCGGAGATCCGGCGCGAGTCGGCGTTCTGCTGGACCGAGACCTGCGCCAGGTGCACGCTGAGGATGTCCGTGAGCGACCGCTCGTAGCTCTCCACCCGGTCCTCGGTGCGGACGAGGTGATCGAGGACGTCGGCGAAGAACGGCCGCAGTCGCTTGGTCACGCTGCCCACCTCCCCGCGCGCGAGCGACGCCACCGGCTCCACCAGCGGTGCCACCGCCCGACGCGCCTCGGAGACCTCCCGCTTGAGCCGGTAGATCTCCGCCGCGTCGACGTCGCTGACCTCGCCCCCGGCGGCGGTGAACACGCGGCGCTCGAGGTCGTCGAGGTCGTCGCCGAGGGCGTCGGCCACGACGACGAAGTGGTCGACCACGGCGTCCAGCACCCCGTGCAGCGCCCCCATCGACGTCGCGCGCAGGGGGCCGCGCGCCGCGTCGAGGGAGTACCGCACGTTCTTCAGCGGCGTGTGGCCGCCGCGACGCACGCTCACCACGTAGTGCGGACCCACGAAGAGCGTCAGCTCCCGGGTCTCGACGCTGGACGTCTCGTCGTCGTACTCCAGGGGCCTCAGGACGACGAGCAGCGTGTCGCCGTCGTAGCTGTCGATCTTGGCGCGTTGCCCGCCCACCTCGGCGTCCTCGACGGCGAGCGGGTGCAGGTGCAGCTGCGCAGCCAGGCGTTCCAGCTCGGCCGGGTCGGGCTCGTCCATGCCGATCCACACGAATCCCTCGCCGCCGGCCTGGCAGCCCTCCAGCGCGCTCTGCCAGTCGGCGACCTGCCGGTGGCCGGCTGCGTCCCACACCCAGGTGCCCACGATCACCCCTGCATCCTCGTCCGCGCGCCCTGAGATCGGCACCGAATCCAGACTCAGGCGGGACTCAGGTGGCCCTGAGGCGGCGCTGTGGCCTTGCTGCGGGTCGCCCGCCGGGGCTGCCGTAGCGTCGGGGCGTGCCCGTCCTCCTCCTGGTCCGCCACGGCCGCACCGCCGCCAACACCGGCGGTGTGCTGGCCGGACGTACCCCCGGCGTCACCCTCGACGAGACCGGCCGCGCCCAGGTCGCCGCGCTCGCGCAGCGCCTCGCCCCGCTCCCGCTGGTCCGCGTGGTGTCCTCGCCCTTGCAGCGTTGCCAGGAGACGGCCGCGGCGCTGCTCGCCGTCGCCGGACCCGAGGGCACGCCCCGACCGGAGCTGCTCACCGACGACGGCCTGTCCGAGTGCGACTACGGCGACTGGACCGGCCGCCCCATCGCGGAGCTCCTCAAGGAGCCGCTGTGGGGCGCGGTGCAGGCCCACCCCAGCTCGGTGGTCTTCCCGGGGGGTGAGCCGATGCGACTGATGCAGCAGCGCGCCCTCGACGTCGTGCGGCGGGTCGACGCGGAGGTCGCCGCCGAGCACGGGCCCGACGCCGTCTGGGCCGCCGTGAGCCACGGCGACGTCATCAAGGCCGTGCTCGCCGACGCCCTCGGCGTGCACCTGGACGGCTTCCAGCGCATCGTCGTCGACCCGGCCTCCGTGTCCGTGGTCAGGTACACCCCGCTGCGCCCGTTCGCGGTGCGCACCAACGACACCGGCGGCGACGTCACCTCCCTGCTGCCACCCCCACCGAAGCCGGCCACCACCGGCGAGCAAGCCGGCGGGCAGGACGGTGAGCAGGACGGCGACCAGCCCACCGTTCCGTCCTCCGACGCTGTCATCGGCGGTGGCGCAGGAGGCGGTCGCTGAGCGGGAGGTAGGTTCGCCACCATGCCCCGGCAGGTCTTCGACTACGACCCCCCGGAGCGGTTCGTGGCCGGCACCACGGGCCCGCCGGGGGCGCGCACCTTCTTCCTCCAGGCGCGATCGGGGGCCGCCCTCACGTCGGTGGCGCTGGAGAAGACCCAGGTCGCGGCGCTCGCGGAGCGGGTGGAGGAGCTCCTCGACGAGGTGGTCCGCCGTAGCGGCGGTGCCGCTCCGGTTCCTGCGGTGACCCCCGCCGACGCCCGCGACGACGCCCCCCTCGACACCCCCATCGAGGAGGAGTTCCGCGTCGGCACCATGACGCTCGCGTGGGACGGCGACCGCCAGCTCGTCGTCATCGAGTGCTTCGAGGTCGGCGAGGACGACGACGCCGAGGCCGCGCTGGCAGCCGGAGGCGACGACGACCCGCGCTCCCTGCTGCGGGTGAGCCTGTCCGGCGCCAGCGCCCGGGCGTTCTGCAGCCGGGCCCTCGCCGTCGTCGCCGCCGGCCGACCGCCGTGCCCGTTCTGCGGAGACCCCCTCGACCCGGCCGGGCACGTCTGCCCGCGCGCGAACGGGTACCGCCGCTGAGCAGCACCCAGCACGGCGAGGGAGACGTCCTCTCGATCCTCGCCACGGGCGAGCTGGAGGTCGTCGGCCGGGTGCTCGGCGCCTCCAACACCACGCTGCTGGCGCGGGCGAGGCTGGGGGAGCGGTCCCTGGCGTGCGTCTACAAGCCCGTCGCGGGCGAGGCCCCGCTGTGGGACTTCCCCGACGGCACCCTCGCCGGGCGTGAGGTCGCGGCGTCGCTGCTGTCGGCGGCCGGCGGGTGGGGCGTCGTCCCCCCGACCGTGCTGCGCGGCGGGGAGTTCGGCACCGGGTCGGTGCAGGCCTGGGTGGGGCCGGGACCCGACATGCCCGACGACGATCACGACGACGACGGCGCGGGGCGCACGCCCGAGCCGGGCGCGGGCGTCATCGACGTCGTCCCGCCGTCCCGCGTGCCGCCCGGGTGGCTCACGGTGGTGCAGGGCGAGGGCTACCGCGGGGAGGCGGTCAGCCTCGTGCACGCCGACGACCCGGCCCTTGCGCGGATGGCGGCGTTCGACGCGGTGGTCAACAACGCCGACCGCAAGGGCGGCCACGTGCTGCGCGGCCTCGACGGGGTGGTCTACGGGGTCGACCACGGCCTGACGTTCCACCAGGACCCGAAGCTCCGCACCGTGCTGTGGGGATGGGCCGGGCGGCCCCTGCCCGAAGACGTCATCGTGCGGCTCGAGGCGACGGCGGCGGCCCTCGACAGCGACCTCGCCGACGCGCTCGCGCCACTCATCACGCAGGACGAGGTGCTGGCGGCGCAGCTGCGCGTGGAGCGCCTGCTGGAGCGCCAGCGCTTCCCGAAGCCTCCGCCCGGTGGTCGTGCCCTGCCCTGGCCCCCCTTCTGACCGGAGGGAGGGGTCACTCGCGGTGCCGACCGCTGGGTAGGGTCGCGGGCGATGCGTCCCTGGTCAGCCCCCGCCGTCCCCGACCTCCCCGGACGGGGCGGCCCCGTGCAGCTGCACGGCACCTCCACCGGTCGGTTGCAGGTCGCAGCCCCCGGTCCGAAGGCCCGCCTCTACGTGTGCGGCATCACCCCGTACGACGCCACGCACCTCGGCCACGCGGCCACCTACCTCGCCTTCGACCTGCTGCAGCGCGCCTGGCGCGACGCCGGCCTGCAGGTGCGGTACGCGCAGAACGTCACCGACATCGATGACCCGCTGCTCGAGCGCGCCACCCGCGACGGCGTCGACTGGCGCGAGCTGGCCGCCTCCCAGGTGGAGCTGTTCGCCACCGACATGGAGGCGCTGCGCGTCCTGCCGCCCGACGCGTGGGTCGGCGCGGTCGAGGCGATCCCGCGGATCGCCGCCAGCGTCCGCGCGCTGCTGAACCGCGGCGCCGCGTACACCGTGGAGCCCGAACCAGGCTGCGAACACGGAGACGTCTACGCCGACCTCTCCGCCGACCCTGGCTTCGGCGCCGTCGCCCACCTGGCCCGCGAGCAGATGCTCGCCCTGTCCGCCGAGCGCGGCGGAGACCCGCAGCGCCCCGGCAAGCGCGACCCGCTCGACCCGTTGCTGTGGCGCGCCGCCCGCGACGGCGAGCCCCACTGGGACGGCGGCACCCTCGGCGCCGGTCGCCCGGGCTGGCACGTGGAGTGCACCGTCATCGCCGCCGACGACCTCGGCTCGGGCTTCGACGTGCAAGGTGGTGGCTCCGACCTCGCCTTCCCCCACCACGAGATGAGCGCCAGCCACGGCGCCGTCCTCTACGGCCCGCCGTTCGCGCGCGTCTACGCGCACGCCGGCATGGTCGGGCTCGACGGCGAGAAGATGAGCAAGTCCAAGGGCAACCTCGTGCTCGTCTCCAAGCTCCGCTCCGCCGGGGTGGAGCCCGCCGCGATCCGCCTGGCGGTGCTCGCCCACCACTACCGCTCCGACTGGTCGTGGACGCAGGCCGGCCTCGACGACGCCGTGGCGCGCCTCGTGCGGTGGCGCGCGGCTGTCGCCGTCGGCGGCGAGGACGACGACGCCGGCCAGCTCGCGGTGCTCGCGGACCTGCGCGCCCGCCTGCGGGAGGACCTCGACGCCCCCGGCGCTCTCGCCGTCCTCGACGCGTGGGCCTCCACCGTCCTGGCGGCGCCGGGGAGCACGGGCAGTCAGGGTGCGGGCGGTCAGCGCGCGGACCTCGTCGCGGACGCCGTCGACGCCCTCCTGGGCATCACCCTCTGACGGACTGCTCGCCCCGGATGTGGCCCCGGTTGTTCCGGTGGCGGAGAACAGGGACAGATCAGGCGCGTTCCTGACCCTGTTCTCCGCCACGGCGGGCGGAACTGGCGCGGACCGTCGGGCTTCTATCGGCCTCAGAGGCCGGTGAGGCCGTCCTTGCCCTCGTCGGGTCGTCGGCGCAGGTACCGCTCGAACTCCCGGGCGATCGCCTCGCCGGTGGCCTCGGGCAGGTCGGCGGTGTCCTTGGCCTCTTCGAGCTGACGGACGTACTCGCCGATCTCGGCGTCTTCACCGGCGAGCTCGTCGACGCCGTGCTCCCACGCGCGGGCGTCGTCGGTGAGGTCGCCCAGGGGCACCGCCTCGCCGAGCACCTCCTCGATGCGCCCCAGCAGTGCGAGCACGGCCTTCGGTGAGGGCGACTGGCCCACGTAGTGCGGCACCGCGGCCCACAGCGACAGCGACGGCAGCCCGGCGCTGGCGGCGGCCTCGGAGACGACACCGACGATGCCGGTGGGCCCTTCGTAGGTGGAGCGCTCCAGCGACAGGCGGCGCAGGAGCTCGGTGTCGTCGGTGGTCGAGGAGACCGGGATGGGGCGCGTGTGCGGGACATCGGCGAGCAGTGCCCCCATGGTGATCACCGTCTCGACGCCGAGGTTGCGGGCGTGCTCGAGCAGCTCGCCGGTGTAGCGCCGCCACCGCATCGACGGCTCGATGCCGTGGACGAGCACCACGGTGCGTCCGCTCACGGGAGCGGTGGCCGCAAAGATCCGCGTCGTGGGCCAGCTGATGCTGCGCTTCCCGTCGTCGTCGAGTGACACCTGAGGTCGGTTGACCTGGAAGTCGTGGTACTCCTCGGGATCGAGTTCCGCGACCAGCTCCGCGCCCCAGACGCGGCGCAGGTGGTCGAGCGCGCCGCTGGCCGCCTCGCCGGCGTCGTTCCAACCCTCGAACGCCGCGAGCATCACCGGCTCGGCGAGCGGGTGCTCTTCAGCTGCCACGTGTCCCTCCCGTCGGCGCCCTTCGTCTCACGGGCGCCACGCGGCCAGCCTAGGCGTGGCCTCGCCCCGCAGGTGGAGGCGGCAGGCGGCGCGCTCACCCGGCAGGACGACGACGCACCGCCCGTGCGGCTCTAGCGTGGGCCCGTGCAGGAGCGGCGCCCGGGATCGCGCGGCCGCGTCGCCGCCTCCGAGGTGTGGGTCAGGACCCACCACGCGGTGGTCGACGCGGCCCTCTTCTGCCCTCCCGCGCTGCTCCTGGCGCTGGTCTTCGCCTCCGCGGGGCAGTACTGGCAGTCGCTGTCCTCGCTGGTGCAGGTCGGCGTGCTGTCCGTGCGTCGCACCCGGCCGGTGCTGGCGGTCGCCGTCGTCGACCTCATCGCCGCGCTCCACCTGCTCACCGGTGTACTGCATCGGGGATCGGCGGAGGCCCTGCTGTTCTCGCCGTCCGACGTCGCCGTGCTCGTGGCGCTGTACTCGGTGGCAGCGCACGGGCCGCGCTGGGCTCGCTCCACCGCCCTCGTGGTGGCGCTGGCCGGGGCGCTGGGGCTCGGTGTGGCGCTGGCGTGGGCGTATAACGACCTGCGTCAGGCGCTCTTCGTGGTGGTCGCCGCGACCACCACCACCGGCGTGCTGGCCCTGCTCGCCTGGACGCTGGGCCAGTGGCGGCGCACCCGACTTGCCCACGTGAGGACGCTGGAGGAACGCGCCCGCGGCGTCGAGACCGAGCGCGAGCAGCTGCAGGCGCTGGCCGCCGCCGCGGAGCGGGCGCGGATCGCCCGGGAGATGCACGACGTCGTCGCCCATTCCCTGTCGGTGGTCATCGCCCAGGCCGACGGCGGGCGCTACGCCGCCGCGGCGGACCCGGCCGCCGCTGCCCGTGCGCTCGAGTCGATCGCCGCCACCGGACGAGCGGCGCTCACCGACATGCGCCGGCTGCTGGGGGTGCTCCGGGAGGACGGCGGCACGGTGCTCGAGCCGCAACCGGGCGTCGAGGACGTGCCCGCCCTCGTCGCCTCGGTGCGTGCCAGCGGTCTGCCGGTGGCGCTGGTGACCACGGGTGAGGTGCGCCAGCTGCCCGCCGGAGCCGGCCTCGCGGTGTACCGGGTGGTGCAGGAGGGCCTGACGAACGTGCTCAAGCACGGCGGGCCGTCGGCGCGCGCGACGGTGCGGCTGCACTGGTCACCGGGCCGGCTGGAGGCGCACGTCGAGGACGACGGCCGCGGCGCCTCGACGGCGGTCGACGGCGACGGCGACGGCATTGGCAGCGGGCTGACCGGCATGGCCGAGCGGATGGCCCTGTACGGGGGGACGGCGCACGCGGGCCCGCGCAGCGGCGGCGGCTTCGCGGTGCACGCCGTGCTCCCCGTGCCCGCCTCGGGGCGGACCGGTCATACCGTCGGCGGTCCGAGCAGGTCAGCCGACGGTATGACGGCCCCGCGCACCTGAGGTCCCTGGTACCGATGCGCCGGGCGCCGCCTGGCGCCGAAGCTGGTGGCATGACCTCGACAGCCCCTGCCGGTGGCACCCCGTTCCCCGGCCCGTCGACAGGCTCCAGTAGCGGCCTGCCGACCGCAGCCGCCACGGCCGTGGGCCTGGCCAAGACCTACGGGCGCGGACCCGCCGCGGTGCACGCGCTGCGCGGGGTGGACGTGAGCTTCTCCCGCGGGGCCTTCACCGCGATCATGGGCCCGTCAGGGTCCGGCAAGTCGACGCTGCTGCACCTGCTCGCGGGCCTGGACACCGCCACCGCCGGGCGGGTGCTCCTCGGTGACACCGACCTCACGTCGCTGTCCGACACCCAGCTGACGCTGCTGCGCCGCCAGCGGCTGGGTTTCGTCTTCCAGCAGTTCAACCTGCTCCCCGTCCTCACGGCCGAGCAGAACATCACCCTGCCCCTGGAGCTCGGCGGCACCACGGTCGACCGTGAGTGGATGGGCGACCTCGTCGACGTCCTCGGCCTGCGGGAGCGCCTCACGCACCGCCCGGCCGAGCTGTCCGGCGGCCAGCAGCAGCGCGTCGCCATCGCCCGCGCCCTCATCACCAAGCCCGAGCTGGTGCTCGCCGACGAGCCCACCGGCAACCTCGACTCCCGCTCCGGCGCGGAGGTACTGGAGTTCCTGCGCCGCAGCGTGCGCGAGCTCGGGCGCACGGTGGTCATGGTCACGCACGACGCGGTGGCCGCCTCCTACGCAGACCGCGTGGTGCTCCTCGCCGACGGCGCGCTCGCCGGGGAGGTCACCGACCCCACCCCGGAGGCCGTCACGTCGGCCCTCGACGCCCTGCGCACGTCGCTACCCGTGGCCGGTGTCACCACCGGCTCCATCCCCGTGGTCCGTGCGTCGAGTGGCCCCCTCGGCGGCCCGAACAGCGGTTCCGCCGGCGGGAACGGTCGCTGATGTTCCTCCTCACCCTGCGCCAGGCCCGCTCCACGGCGGGGCGGCTGCTCCTGGCCGGTGTCGCCGTGGCCCTCGGGACCGGCTTCGTCGCTGCCGTGCTCCTCACCTCGGCGCTGTTCACCCGCACCATCAGCGACTCGGTCGCCGCCCAGTACGCCGGCGCCAACGTCATCGTGCACGCCAACGGCGCCCCGCTCAGCGACGCGGACGTCGAGCTGCTGACCGGCACGCCCGGCATCGCCGTCGCCGAGGGTCGCGTCGACGCGGGGGTGCAGCTGGTCGGCGCAGACGGCACGGAATACACGACCCTGCGCAACACTGCCACCGCCCCGGCGCTCGCCGCGGCCGATCAGGGGCAGCTCGCCGAGGGGGTTCTGCCCACGGCGACGGGGCAGGTCGCGTTGAGCGCGTCCACCGCGAAGCGCCTGGGGGTGGAGCTCGGCGGCACGGTTGCCGTGCGCATCTACCCGCCCGCCGTCCCCAGCAGCGCGTCGAGCAGCGGGTCCTCGAGTGCGGAGCAGTCCTCCGGTGATCAGGCTCCCGTTGATACCGGCGATGCCGACGGCTCCACGACCCAGGACCCGGCGCCCATCGACACGACCGTCACCGTGGTCGGCCTCCTCCACGACCCGACCGGCGTGTTCCTCGCTGACGGCCCCGTCACCCTCGCGACGACACCCGATGCGCTTCGGTGGTCCTCTGACCAGTACGGCGACCTTCCTCCGGGATCCCCGAGGAGTGGTTTCGGCACGGTGCTGGTGGCCGAGGCTCCTGGGGCGAGCCCCGAGCAGGCGCGGGACGCCGCCGCGCGGCGCCTGAGCGCCGCGGGCATGAGCGTGCAGACCGGCGGATGGGATCCCTCGCAGGGGTGGACGGGCGACGCGCCCCCCGTCGACGTGCTCACCAAGGAGCAGATGGTCGACAGGTCGGTCGACAGCGCGCTCGACGGCACGCACATTCTCACGAGCGTGGTGCTGGCCTTCGCCGCCGTCGCCCTCTTCGTAGCGACGACGGTCATCACCAACACCTTCTCCGTGCTGGTGGCCCAACGGACACGTCAGCTTGCGCTGCTGCGCTGCGTCGGCGCCACGAAGGGCCAGGTCCGTCGCAGCGTGCTCCTGGAGGCCGCAGCCCTCGGTCTGGTGGCGTCGGCGGCCGGCGTGGTCGCCGGCACCTGCCTGGCTGCCATCGCTGCCCTCGTCCTCAAGCACTTCGCCCCGGACGTGCCCGTGCCCCGCGGTGTGGTGCTGACGCCGGTGGCGGTGCTCGCGCCGCTGGCTGTGGGCACAGGCGCGACCGTGCTGGCGGCGCTGGCCCCGGCCCGGGCGGCCACTCGCGTCTCCCCGCTGGCCGCGCTGCGGCCCGAAGCCGCTCCGGATCTGCGCACGCGCACGTCGCGGTGGCGTCTGGCGCTGTCCCTGGTCCTGCTCGTCGGTGGGGGCGCGCTCCTCGTCCTCGGGACGCTCTTCGCGGCGGGTGCGTTCTCCGAGTCCGCGGGGCTGCAGGGCACCGGGCAGGAGCTGAGCGTCTACGGCGTCGCGGCTGCCGTGCTCGGGGGCATGGCGTCCTTCACCGGGGTGCTCGTCGGGCAGGTCTTCCTCGTGCCGCGCACGGTGGCGCTCGTAGGCCGCCTGGTCTCCCGCGCCGGCGGCGCCCCAGCGCGCCTGGCCGCGCTCAACGCCGTCCGCAACCCCCGCCGCACCGCGTCGACCGCCGGTGCCCTCCTCATCGGCACCACGCTGGTGTCCCTCATGGTGGTCGGCGCCGCCACCACCAGCCGCACGCTCAACGCCGCGCTCGACCGGCAGTACCCGGTGGACGTCGAGGTGAGTTCCGTGATGCCTGGCTTCGGGGAGAGCCGTGGCATGTCGACGGCAGTCCTCCAGGGCGCCTCGGCCGCGCCGGGGCTGGGGGCTTCCGCTCCTGTGCTCACGGCCCAGCTGGCGATCGCCCCGGGTACTGACGGCGGTGGTGCTGATGCGCCGTCCGGTTCCATCGTCGACAGCGTCGCCGCGACGCGTGAGCAGTTCCAGAGCGTGCTGAGCGACCCCTCGACGGTGGCCCCGTTGCAGCGAGGGACCGTGGTGGTGCCGTTCGACATCGCGAGGCAGCTCGGGCTCGGTGACGGCGCGCCCGTGACGGTGAGGCCCACCATCTCGGAGTCCACCACGAGCGCCGACGGGACGATGGTGAGTGGCTTCACCTCGCCTGACACGAAGGCCCCGGGACTGCCGATGCGGATCGCCGTGAGTCAGGTGGGCGGTCGCGCGGTCCTCGTGGTCCCTGACGACCTGCGCTCCCTCGACCCGGCGGCGCCCACCGGTGCGCTCTGGATGCGCCTGGCTCCCGGCGCCGACCCGGTGGAGGTCTCCGACGAGGTGCAGACCGCCGTGACCAAGGCCACCGGCGACGACAGTCAGAACGCCCCCGTCTACGTCAGTGGTCTCGCAGCCCAGCGCGCCAGCTACGAGCGCGTCATCGACACGATGCTCCTCGTCGTCGTCGGGCTGCTCGCCGTCGCCGTGATCATCGCCCTCATCGGGGTGGCCAACACCCTCAGCCTGTCGGTCATCGAGAGGACCCGGGAGAACGCCGTGCTGCGCGCCCTCGGGCTCACCCGCGGCCAGCTGCGCCGGATGCTCGCCTTCGAGGGGGCACTCGTGGCAGGCGTCGGCGGGCTCCTCGGAGTGGTGCTCGGATCCGTCTACGGCTGGGCGGGCGCGGCGTCGCTGCTCGGGGGCGCCGCCAGCGCCGGCGGGAGCGCCATCTGGACCCCGTCGCTGCCGTGGGACCAGCTCGGGCTGCTGCTGGCCGTCGCCGTCGTCGCCGGGCTCCTCGCCTCGGTGCTGCCGGCGCGGCGCGCCGTCCGCACGCCCCCGGTCGCCGCCCTGGCTGACCAGTGAGCTCACCGGACCCCTCGGCTAGGTTCGGGGGCGTGTCAGGCGCCGACGACGTGATCCGGGTCCTCCTCGTCGACGACCAGCAGCTGCTGCGCGCCGGCTTCCGCATGGTCATCGACTCCCAGCCCGACCTGCAGGTGGTGGGGGAGGCCGGCGACGGCGAGCAGGCCGTGTCGATGGCGCGGGCGGTGACGCCCGACGTCGTCCTCATGGATGTCCGCATGCCGCGCCTCGACGGCATCGAGGCCACCGCCCGCATCACGGCGTCCCTGCCGGAGTCGAAGGTGGTGGTGCTCACCACCTTCGACATCGACGAGTACGCCCTGGCCGCGATCCGCGCCGGCGCCAGCGGCTTCCTCCTCAAGGACGCACCCCCGGAGGAGCTGCTGGCCGCGGTGCGCACCGTGCACGCGGGAGACGCCGTCATCGCGCCGTCCACCACCCGGCGCCTGCTGGAGCACGTCGCGCCGCTGCTGGCGGCGGAGGGAGCCGACGACGGCACCGGCGCCAGCGCCCTCGACGCCCTCACCGAGCGCGAGCGCGAAGTGCTCGTGCTCATGGCGCGCGGCCGGTCCAACACCGAGATCGCAGGAGACCTCCACGTGGCAGAGGCCACGGTCAAGACTCACGTCGGCCGGGTGCTCGCCAAGCTCGGCGCCCGCGACCGCGTCCAGGCCGTGGTCACCGCCTACGAGACCGGCCTGGTGCGACCCGGCGGGTAGCCTCGCGGCACGTGAGCCACGCGCCCTCCAGCCAGCCCGCCCAGCAGCCCCACGTCAGCCAGCAGCCCCAGAACGCCCAGCAGCCCCAGAACACGCAGCACCCGCTCCCGCAGGCGGTGCTGTGGGACATGGACGGCACCCTCGTCGACACCGAGCCGTACTGGTTCAACGCTCAGTTCGGCCTGGTCGCTGATCACGGAGGGTCCTGGTCGGAGGACCAGGCCCGCTCCCTGGTAGGGGCCGACCTGCGCGAGTCGGCCCGCCGGCTGCGCACCGAGGGCGGGGTGGACCTCCCGCTCGAGGACGTCGCCGCCGAGATCCTTCGCCGCGTCGTCGCGCAGTTCCAGGCCGGGGCGCCCTGGCGTCCCGGCGGCCGTGAGCTCCTGGCGGCCGTCCGCGCCGCCGGTGTGCCGTGCGCCCTCGTGACGATGTCGTGGGAGGTGCTCGCCCGCGAGTTCGTCGCGCTGCTGCCCGCGGGCACTTTTGATGCCGTCGTCACCGGCGACGTCGTCAAGCGAGGCAAGCCCGCCCCCGACCCCTACCTCGAGGCCGCCCGGCGCCTCGGCGTCGACCCTGCCCGCTGCGTGGCCCTGGAGGACTCGACCACCGGCATCAGCAGCGCGCTCGCGGCGGGTGTGCCGACGGTCGGCATCCCGTGCGTCGTGGAGCTGGAGGCGCGCCCGGGTCTGGTGCGGGTGGCGTCCCTGGAGGGTCGGGACGTCGCTTGGCTCGCGGCGGTGGCCGCCGGTGCCGCCGGTGACGAGGGAGCCTCCACGCCGCTGCAGCGATAACGGGCAGGCGGTCTCGCAGGCAACACGGATGAATCGTGCGCGTGACCGGATCGTGACGCTTCAATCGTCACCTCGACTGTCCGCCGAGGTTCTTACGGCCTAGCGTGCTGCGCGCTGCCGATCCGCCACCCGGATGCGGCCCGACCGTCGATGCTCGAGGAGAACCCTGTGCGAGCCCTCCGCCGTCCTGCCCGACCTGGACCCGGTTCCACTGCCCGCCGCGGCCAGCGCCTGCTGGGAGCGGCGGCCGCTGTCGTGGCCGCCGCCGTCGCCCTGACGGGCTGCGCGCAGAGCGAGCGCGACACCGCGACGAGCGATGGCTCCAGCGGGTCCGGGGGTGGGGGCGGCACCTTCGTCTTCGCGGCCTCGTCCGACCCGGTCATGCTCGACCCCGCCTTCGCCTCCGACGGCGAGACGTTCCGCGTGGCCCGGCAGATGTTCGAGGGCCTGGTGGGCACCCAGCCCGGCACCGCCGACCCCGCCCCGCTGCTCGCGGAGAAGTGGACCGGCAGCGCCGACGGCCTCACGTGGACGTTCGACCTCAAGCAGGGCGTGAAGTTCTCCGACGGCACCGACTTCAACGGCGAGGCGGTCTGCGCGAACTTCGACCGTTGGTACAACTGGACCGGCGTCAACCAGTCCGGGAACATCAGCTACTACTACGGCTCGATCTTCAAGGGCTTCAAGGCCAGCGAAGACCCGACCAAGCAGGGCGGCATCTACGGCGGCTGCACCGCCCCGTCCGCCAGTCAGGCCGTGGTGACGCTGACGCAGCCGTTCGCGGGCTTCGTCCAGGCGCTGTCGCTGCCGGCTTTCTCCATGCAGAGCCCCACGGCGATGGAGAAGTACGACGCCGACAACACCGGCGGCACCGAGGACGACCCGCGCTTCTCCTCCTACGCCACCGAGCACCCGACCGGCACCGGCCCGTTCGTCTTCGAGTCCTGGGAGCGCGGCCAGGAGGTCAGGCTCAAGCCCAACCCGACCTACTGGGGCGAGAAGCCCAAGGTCGACGAGGTCATCATCCGCACCATCGCCGATGGCAACGCCCGCCTTCAGGCGCTGCAGGCCGGTGACATCGACGGCTACGACCTGGTGGCCCCCGGTGACATTGAGGGCCTGAAGTCGGGTGGCTTCCAGGTGCTCAACCGCCCGGCGTTCAACATCCTCTACCTGGGCTTCAACCAGGCGAACCCGGCACTGGCCGACGTCCGCGTCCGCCAGGCGATCTCCTACGCCATCGACAAGGACGCCGTCATCAGCCAGTCGCTGCCGGAGGGCAGCAAGCCGGCGATCGAGTTCATCCCCGACACCGTCGCGGGCTACAACCCGAACGTCACGACGTACCCCTACGACCCGGCCAAGGCCAAGCAGCTGCTCGCCGAGGCCGGGCAGTCGAACCTGACGCTCGACTTCAACTACCCGACCGACGTGTCCCGCCCGTACATGCCGGCGCCGGAGGCCACGTTCACGGCCATCCAGAGCCAGCTGCAGGCCGTGGGCATCACGGTCAACCCCGTCGCGAACAAGTGGAGCCCGGACTACCTGGACAAGATCCAGGGCGGTTCCGACCACGGCATCCACCTGCTGGGCTGGACCGGTGACTACAACGACCCCGACAACTTCCTCGGTGTCTTCTTCGGCCAGAAGTCCAACGAGTGGGGCTTCGACAACCCGCAGCTGTTCCAGGCGCTGACCGCGGCTCGCGGCCTGCCCACCCGCGACGAGCAGGTGCCCGCCTACCAGGCCATCAACGAGCAGATCGCGCAGTTCGTGCCGGGTGTGCCGATCTCCTCGCCGGTGCCGTCCCTGGCGTTCTCCAAGGCCGTGCAGGGCTACCAGCCCTCGCCCGTCCAGGACGAGGTCTGGAACACCATCAGCATCGCGACGTCCTGACACTGGGCTGACGGCCCGCTGAGGTCACCGTGCTGAGGTTCGTCGTCCGGCGCCTGCTGCTGCTGGTGCCGGTGCTGGCGGGGCTCGTGGTCTTGCTCTTCGCATGGCTGCGGGCCCTGCCCGGCGACCCGGCCCGCGCGCTGCTCGGGCAGCGTGCGACGCCGGCGTCCATCGCGCAGGTCAACGCCGCGTACGGCTTCGACCAGCCGCTGCCGGTGCAGTTCGTCACCTACGTGGGGCGCCTCCTGCGCGGTGACCTGGGCTCCTCCAGCGCTTCGGGGGAGCCGGTGCTGGACGCGTTCCTGTCGCGCTTCCCCGCGACCATCGAACTGAGCATCGCGGCGCTGCTGTTCGCCGTCGTCCTCGGCATCCCGCTGGGGTACGCGGCGGCGCAGCGCGCCGGGGGACTGCTCGATACGATCATGGTGGGTGGCTCGCTGCTCGGCGTGACCATCCCCGTGTTCTTCCTCGCGTACCTGCTGAAGATCGTGTTCTCGCAGTGGCTACCGCTGCTGCCGACGTCGGGTCGGCAGGACCCGCGCATCGACGCCACCCACGTCACGGGGTTCTACGTGCTCGACGGGATCCTCACGCGCGAGTGGGACGCCAGCTGGGACGCGATCGTCCACCTCGTCCTCCCGGGCATCGCGCTCGGCACCATCCCGCTGGCGATCATCGTGCGCATCACGCGCGCGTCCGTGCTGGAGGTGCTCGGAGAGGACCACGTCCGCACCGCGCGGGCGAAGGGCCTGCCACGCGCGCTCATCAGCCGTCGGCACGTGCTGCGCAACGCGCTGCTGCCGGTGGTGACCACCATCGGCCTGCAGACCGGTCTGCTGTTCTCCGGGGCTGTGCTCACCGAGTCGGTGTTCGCGTTCAACGGCATCGGCAGCTACCTGTTCCAGGCCATCAGCCAGCTCGACTACGCCGTGCTGCAGGGGTTCATCCTCTTCATCGCGCTGACGTACGCGCTGGTCAACCTCGTGGTCGACATCCTCTACGGAGTCATCGACCCCCGCGTGAGACTGAGCTGAGAGGGGCTGGGACGGACATGACCCAGGTCTCCGACGCCCTCGGACCCGCCACCCCCACCGCGCCCGACCCGGACGCGGTCGGCAGCGGCGGGCTGTGGCACAGCGCGTGGCGCCGGCTGCGGCGCAACCCCACGGCCATCGCTGGTGCCGTCATCGTGCTGGCGTTCCTGCTGGTGGCGATCTTCGCGCCGCTCATCGCGCCCGGAGAGCCCGGCGTACCGCTGCCCAACAGCGGCGTGACGCCGAGCTCGGTTCCGGGGCCGTCGCCAGGGCACCCGCTGGGCCTGGACAGCCCCGGCACCGACCTGCTGACGCAGCTGGTGTTCGGTGCGCGGCAGTCGCTGCTCATCGGCGTGGTGTCCACCGCGCTGGGCCTGGCCGGTGGGGCCGTCCTCGGTGTGCTGGCCGGCGGCATCGGCGGCTGGGTCGACACCGTGGTGATGCGCCTGGTGGACATCCTCCTGTCCATCCCGTCGCTGCTGCTGGCGGTGAGCGTCGCGGCGATCCTCGGGCAGCGGCCGATCTCGGTGATGATCGCCATCGCGGCAGCGCAGGTGCCGATCTTCGCGCGACTGCTGCGCGGCTCGATGCTCGCGCAGCGCGGCTCCGACTACGTGCTGGCCGTCCACTCTCTGGGCGTGCGACGGCGCACCGTCGTCATGAGTCACCTGCTGCCCAACTCCCTGGGCCCGGTCATCGTGCAGGCCACCCTGACGCTGGCGACGGCGATCATCGAGGTGGCGGCGCTGAGCTACCTGGGCCTGGGCGCCTCCAACCCCTCCACGGCCGAGTGGGGACGCATGCTCGTCAACGCGCAGTCGCGCCTGGCCACCGACCCGCACCTGGCGATCTGGCCGGGGGCCTGCATCGCCGTCACGGCGTTGGGTTTCACCCTCCTCGGCGAGGCCCTCCGCGAGGCACTCGACCCCAAGGGCAGGAAGTAGTGGCGCTCCTCGAGGTCAGGGACCTCTCCGTGGCGTTCCCCGGCGGGTCGGGGCGTGGTGCGTCGTCGTCGAAAGCCGTTGACGGGGTCACCTTCGACGTGGAGGCCGGTCAGGTGGCCGGGCTCGTGGGGGAGTCCGGGTCGGGCAAGTCGGTGACGTCGCTGGCCGTCATGGGTCTGCTGCCGAAGACGGCGCAGGTCACGGGCACGGCGTCCTTCGACGGGCGCGACCTGCTGTCGCTGCCGGAGAAGCAGCTGGAGGGAGTGCGGGGCCGCGACGTCGCGATGGTCTTCCAGGACCCGATGACCTCGCTGAACCCCGTGGTCACCGTCGGCACGCAGATCACCGAGGTGCTGCGGCGCCACACGGGCGCCTCCCGGAAGGCCGCGCGTGACGAAGCGGGCGAGCTGCTGGCGCGGGTGGGCATCCCGGCGCCGGTGCGGCGACTGCGGGAGTACCCGCACCAGCTCTCCGGCGGCATGCGGCAGCGGGCGATGATCGCCATTGCGCTGGCCTGTCGGCCGAAGCTGCTCATCGCTGACGAACCGACGACGGCGCTCGACGTGACCATCCAGGCGCAGGTACTGGAGCTGCTGAGCGACCTCGTGCGCGAACGAGGCACGGCCATGCTGCTCATCACCCACGACCTGGGCGTGGTCGCGGGCCTGTGCGACACCGTGACGGTCATGTACTCCGGCCGTGTGGTGGAGCGGGCGGGCCGGCACGAGCTGTTCGCGCGGCCGCGTCACCGGTACACCTCGGGGCTGCTGGCGTCGGTGCCGAGGCTGGACGCGCCGCGCGGGCAGCGGCTCACGCCGATCCCGGGCACCCCCCGCGACGTCATCGGCTGGACCGACGGCTGCGCCTTCGCGCCGCGGTGCACCGCGGTCTCCGACGACTGCCGCGTGCCCGACCTGCCGTTGGAGCAGGACGATGACGCGCCGGCCGCGGCCGGGCAGCACCTGCTGCGTTGCGCCCACCCCGTCCCGGCCGCAGAGCCGCCGCCATCACAGCAGGAGCAGCAGGAGCGCAGCGCATGAGCACCCCCGACTCCAGCGCCCCCGACTCCAGCGCCCCCGGCTCCAGCCGCCAGGTCGACGTGCTGCTGTCCGCGCGCGGCGTCGCGGTGCACTACCCCGGCCGCGGCTCGCTGCTGCGGCGCGCGGCCTCGCCCATCAAGGCGGTGGACGGCGTCGACCTCGACGTGCGGCGCGGGGAGACGTACGGCCTCGTAGGGGAGTCCGGCTGCGGCAAGTCGACGCTGGGGCGGGCGCTGTTGCGCCTCACCGAGCCGACGGCGGGCACGATCACCCTCGACGGCACGGACCTGCGGTCGCTGGGCACAGAGCAACTGCGCCGGGCGCGCCGCCGGATGCAGATGGTCTTTCAAGACCCGATGGCCAGCCTCGACCCGCGGATGGACGTCGAGGCCGCTGTCTCCGAGCCGCTGCGGGCCCACGGCCTGTTCCCCGGGAGGGGGGAGCGGGCGGCGCGGGTGCGGGAGCTGCTCGGCCTGGTCGGGTTGCCGGCGTCAGCAGCGAGGCGGTACCCGCACGAGTTCTCCGGCGGGCAGCGTCAGCGCATCGGCATCGCGCGGGCGTTGGCCGCCGAGCCGGCGCTCGTCGTCGCCGATGAGCCCGTCAGCGCCCTCGACGTGTCCGTGCAGGCGCAGGTGCTCAACCTCCTGGAGGACCTGCAGGAGCAGCTGGGCCTGACGTACCTGATCATCGCGCACGACCTCGCGGTGGTGCGGCACTCCAGCGACCGGGTCGGCGTCATGTACCTCGGTGGCATCGTGGAGGAAGCCGACTCCGACGACCTCTACGCCCAACCGCTGCACCCGTACACGCTGTCGCTGATGTCGGCGGTGCCGGTGCCGGACCCGACGGTGGAGGACTCCCGCGAGCGGATCCTCCTCACGGGAGACCTGCCCAGCCCCGCTGACCCGCCGTCGGGCTGCCGGTTCCACACCCGGTGCCCGTTCGTGCAGCCGACGCGGTGCGCCGACGAGCGGCCGCAGCTGCGGGAGCTGGGTCTTCCGGACATCGGGGCTCCCGGGGCCTCTGGGGCGACGACGGGCGGGACGCCCCACCGGGTGGCCTGCCACTGGGCCGAGGCGATCCGCGACGGCCAGCTCGCGCCGTCGTCGGCCTCGCACGACCCCACCGCTGTCGAGCCGGTCTAGCTGGCCGGCCCCGATAACGGTCCAGACAGCGGCCCAGACAGCGGCACGGGCAGCGGCGGGGGTGTGCCGCCGAACTCCGGGCACAGCGCCTGGTGGGCGCACCAGCCGCAGAGCTTGCTGCGTCGGGGCCGCCAGTCTCCGCTCTCGCGGGCCTTCTCGATGGCCGCCGACAGCGCCTCGAGCTTGCGCTCGGTGGCGAGCAGGTCTTCCTCGGTGGGTTGCAGCCGCAGCACCACGCCGTCTCCGAGGTAGACGAGCTGCAGGAGCGCCGGCACGACGCCCTTGAGCCGCCACACGGCCAGGGCGTAGAAGCGCATCTGGAACAGCGCTTTGCCTTCGAAGCCCTCCCCGGGGCTGCGGCCTGTCTTGTAGTCGACCACACGCACCATGCCGTTGGGGGCGACGTCGACCCTGTCGATGATGCCCCGCAGCAGCAGGCCGGAGGCGAGCTCCGTCTCGATCCGCATCTCCCGCTCGGCGGGCTCGAGGCGGGTGGGATCTTCCAGGGTGAACCAGGTCCGCACGAGCGCCGCGGCGGAGGCCAGCCACTCGGCCTCCTCCGGGGAGGACTCCTCGAACAGCGCCGTGACGTCGGGTTCGTCGACGCGCAGCTGCTCCCACCGCCCCGGCAGCAGCCCCTCGGCCGCCTCGGGCGTGCGCTGTGCGGCGGGCAGGTCGAAGAGGTGCTCCAGCGCGGAGTGCACCAGCGTGCCCCGCACCGCCGCGGCCGACGGCGGCTCGGGCAGCTTGTCGACCGTGCGGAACCGGTACAGCAGCGGGCACTGCTGGAAGTCGCTCGCCCGTGACGGCGACAGCGACCGACGGCTCACTACCGCTTGGGCAGCACCGGCCTGGGCAGCACTGTCGGGTGCGACCTGGAGATCGGAGGAAGCGGACACGGGAACCACGGTAGGCGGCACCACCGACAGCCCCCCGTACGCTGTGACGATGGCTGGGGCGACGTCCGAGCGCTCCGAGGGTCTGGTCCTGGGGCGCCTGCTCGGTGTCCCCGTGATCCTGGCGCGGTCGTGGTTCGTCATCGCCGTCGTCATCACCCTCCTCTTCCACGGCTCGGTGGTGCGCACCGCGCCCGACCTCGGCCCGGTCGCCTCCTACGCCGTCGCGTTCTGCTACGCCGTGTTGCTGGGTGTCTCGGTGCTCGTCCACGAGCTGGCGCACGCGCTGGTGGCTCGCTCGTTCGGCCTGCCCGCGACGCGCATCGTGCTGACCCTGTGGGGCGGGCACACCCAGTTCGAGTCCGACCTGCCCTCGCCCGGGCGCAGCTTCGCCGTCGCCGTCGCCGGCCCGGTCGCCAACGGGCTCCTCGCGGTGCTGGCGTGGTTGCCGCTGCAGCTGGCCGACGTGCCGCCGCTGCCGTCGCTGCTGCTGTTCGCGGCGGTGCTCACCAACGCCTTCGTCGCGGTGTTCAACGTGCTGCCGGGGCTTCCGCTGGACGGTGGTCGGCTCCTCGAGGCGGTGGTCTGGCGCCTGGGCGGAGACCGTGACCTCGGCACCCTCGCCGCAGGCTGGGCGGGCCGGGTGCTCGCCGTCGTCGTGCCCGTCGTGGCGCTCGGGTGGCCGCTGCTAGAGGGCAGCCGGCCCGACATCGTCACGGCCATCTGGGCGTGCGCTCTCGGCGCCCTGCTCTGGACGGGCGCCGGTGGTGCGCTGCAGGGCGCGAACATCCGCCGCCGTGCCCCGAGGGCCCGCGCCCGCGATCTCGCCCGGCCCGCCGTGGGAGTCCCCGCCGACGCCAGCCTGGCTCACGCCCTCGAGATCGCCGCCGCAGCAGGGGCCACCGCAGGGGTCTCCGGCGGTGCCTGGGTGGTGCTCGTCGGCCCGGACGGACGCCCTGCGGCGCTGCTCGACCCCGACGCCGTGAGCGCCGTACCGCCCGACCGGCGGGCGCTGGTGCCCGCGAGCTCGGCCGCCCGTGCGCTGCTGCCGGGCACCGCCCTGCCGGACCATCTGACCGGCACCGACCTGCTGCGTGCCATGTCGGGCCAGTCGAGCGAGGAGTGGGTGCTGATCGATGCCGGGGGCGCCGTCAGCGGTCTGCTGCTGGCCCGCGACGTCGTCGCCGTCGTCATGGGTTCCCGAGCACAGACCCGCTAAGTCCTCCTGAACACGCATCCCAGATCCACGAGAACCACAAGGAGTGATCGAGCCGTGAGCACCGGCTCCGCGCTGCGGCGCGGCCCGTTCCGGGTGGGTGACCGGGTGCAGCTGACCGACCCGCGCGGTCGCCTGCACACCATCACCCTGGCGCCCGGCGCCACCTTCCACACCCACCGCGGGCACCTGCAGCACGAGCAGCTCATCGGCTCACCGGACGGCTCCGTGGTGGTGAGCACCTCCGGTCACGAGTACCTGGCCCTGCGCCCGCTCCTGGCCGACCACGTGCTCTCGATGCCGCGCGGCGCGGCGGTCGTCTACCCCAAGGACGCCGGGCAGATCGTCGCCATGGCCGACGTCTTTCCCGGGGCGCGCGTGGTGGAAGCAGGCGTCGGCTCGGGCGCGCTGTCGATGTCGCTGCTGCGGGCCGTCGGTGACGACGGGCACGTGCACTCCTACGAGCGCCGCGCCGACTTCGCCGACATCGCCCGCGGCAACGTCGAGGGCTTCTTCGGTGGCCCGCACCCCGCGTGGCGGGTCACCGTGGGTGACCTCGCCACCGCGTTGGTGGACCCCGAGGACGGCGAGGAGCCGGGCAGCGTCGACAGGGTGGTGCTCGACATGCTCGCCCCGTGGGAGTGCCTGGAGTCGGTGGCGACCGTGCTGGCCCCTGGCGGCGTGCTCATCGCCTACGTCGCCACCGCCACGCAGCTGTCACGGCTCGCGGAGGACCTGCGCGGCGCCGGCTGCTGGACCGAGCCCAGCGCGTGGGAGTCGCTCGTGCGCGGCTGGCACCTGGAGGGCTTGTCCGTCCGCCCGGAGCACCGCATGATCGGCCACACGGGCTTCCTGCTGACGAGCCGGCGCCTCGCGCCGGGCACCAGCGCGCCGCAGCGGCGCCGCCGTCCGGCGCCCGGTGCCAGCGACGAGACCGGCACGCTGGTCTCCCCGTGGGCGGAGGAAGAGTTCGACGACGCCGCGCTCGGGGTCCGCGGCACCTCGGACAAGAAGCTGCGGCGTTCGGCGCGGGACGCCGCGCGGATCGCCGACGCCGCGTCCGCGTCGTCGTCGTCATCATCAGCTTCGTCATCTGCCGGGCTATCTGCGGCCGCGGGGGAGTCGGCTTCGTCACAGCCGGGTGACGGTCCTGTTGCAGCAGGGGGGAACACCCCGCGCGAGGTCTGAGCCGGGAGTTATCGTCGAGCACGGACTCGACTCCGGCCCGCTTCGTGCGGGCCGTGCGGAGGTGTGCCATGTCAGACGCGAACGCAGATCGTCAGCAGGTCCAGGCCGAGGCGGACCGCCCGGCCGAGCACCACGAGCCGCCTGCCCAGCGGCGCGCGGCGGACGGCTTGCGCGAGGAGGTGGGTGCCCTGCGCCGGCGCCTCGCCGAGACTCCTGCCCGCACTCGCGCCCTGGAGGAACGGGCGGCTGAGCTGGAGCGGCAGTTGTCGGCGTCCACCTCGCAGAACGACAGGCTGGTCCACACCCTCACCGAGGCGCGCGCCCGGTTGGTCGAGCTCAAGAGCGAGGTGGAGCGCCTCGCTCAGCCCCCGTCGGGCTACGCGACGTTCCTGGAGCTCCACGAGGACGGCTCCGCCGACGTCGTGCAGGCCGGCCGCAAGGTGCGTGTGGCAGTCAGCCCCGCAGTCGACGCCGCCGCCCTCGGCCACGGCCAGGAGGTGCTCCTCAACGAGTCCCTCAACGTCGTCAAGGCCGGCGGATACGACCGCATCGGTGAGGTGGTCACCCTCAAGGAGGTGCTCGACGGCGGCCGCGCGCTCGTGACGGCCCATGCTGACGAGGAGCGCGTGGTGCGTCTGGCGGCGCCGCTGCAGGCCGCCAAGCTCCGCGTCGGTGATGCGCTCAACCTCGACCCGCGCAGCTCGGTGGTCTTCGAGAAGGTGCCGAAGGCCGAGGTCGAGGAGCTCCTCCTGGAGGAGGTCCCCGACATCGAGTACACCGACATCGGTGGTCTGGCCGGGCAGATCGAGGCCATCCGCGACGCCGTGGAGCTGCCGTTCGCCCACCCGGAGCTGTTCCGCGAGCACGGGCTCAAGGCGCCCAAGGGCATCCTGCTGTACGGCCCGCCGGGCTGCGGCAAGACGCTCATCGCCAAGGCGGTGGCGCGTTCGCTGAGCAAGCAGGCCGCCGAGCGCCAGGGCAAGTCCGAGGTGCGCAGCTACTTCCTCAACATCAAGGGCCCGGAGCTGCTCAACAAGTACGTGGGCGAGACCGAGCGGCATATTCGCCTGATCTTCGCCCGCGCCCGTGAGAAGGCCTCCGAGGGCACGCCCGTCATCGTCTTCTTCGACGAGATGGAGTCGCTGTTCCGCACGCGCGGGTCCGGCGTCTCCTCCGACACCGAGACGACGATCGTGCCGCAGCTGCTGGCCGAGATCGACGGCGTGGAGCGGCTGGAGAACGTCATCGTCATCGGCGCCTCCAACCGCGAGGACATGATCGACCCGGCCATCCTGCGACCCGGCCGCCTCGACGTGAAGATCAAGATCGAGCGTCCGGACGCCCAGGCGGCGCTCGACGTCTTCGCCAAGTACCTGACGCCCGACCTGCCGCTGCACGCGGACGACCTTGCCGCCCACGGCGGGTCTCCGAGCGCCACGGCCGCCGCGATGATCGAGCGGACCGTCGAGCGGATGTACGCGGAGTCCGAGGAGAACCAGTTCCTCGAGGTCACCTACGCCAACGGTGACAAGGAGGTCCTGTACTTCAAGGACTTCAACTCCGGCGCGATGATCCAGAACATCGTCGACAGGGCCAAGAAGTCCGCCATCAAGGACCTCCTGACCACCGGGCAGCGCGGTATCCGCATCGAGCACCTGCTCGACGCCTGCGTGGACGAGTTCAAGGAGAACGAGGACCTGCCCAACACCACCAACCCCGACGACTGGGCGCGGATCTCGGGCAAGAAGGGCGAGCGGATCACCTACATCCGCACGATCATCCAGGGCAAGCAGGGCTCCGAGCCGGGTCGCAGCATCGACACCGTCAACGGGACCGGGCAGTACCTCTGACGGCCTGACCGTGCCGGCTCAAGGGCCGGTTCATCTGCTGGCCCGCTTGCCATCCGGCAGGCGGGCCAGCAGTGCGTTCACCCCTCGAACGGCGACCCGCCACCCGAGGAGGAACACCGCCAGGACGACGGCGCTCACCACCACGAAGCTGGGTGCGCTGCCCTGGCCGGACACCAGGCGCAGCAGGTGACCGCCCACCAGCGTGCCGGCCCACACGGCCAGTCCTGCGGGGACGACGGCGAGCGGCGCCCAGCGACGCAGCGTCATTCCCCACCAGCCGACGGCGAGCCAGCCGAGCGCGAGCCCGGCCAGGAACGGCCACGCGGTGTGAGTGAGGCCCGCGAGGGCGTCGGCCTCGCCGTGGGAGCGGCGACCGACCGCTGCGAAAACGAGCACGAGGACGACGTCGGCGAGCAGCGCTAGCAGGAACCCCGCCCTCGTCGTCGTCGGAGTCGTGCTGGTGGTGGGGCCTGCCGCGCGCCGGATCACTGCACGAGCCTAGGCTGACGACGATGAGCGTTCGCCGGGTCGTGGGCATCGAGACCGAGTACGGCGTCTCGGCGCCGGGCAACCCCGGAGCGGACCCGGTGACCCTGTCCAGCCAGGTGGTGGCGAGCTACGCCGCCCCCCTGGTGTCGGGGCGCCGCACGGGCCCCCGGTGGGACTACGAGGACGAGGCGCCCCTGCGTGACGCCCGGGGTTACGAGGTGCCGCGCAGCGCCGCCCACTCCAGCCAGCTCACCGATGCCCCCGGGCGCCGGGAGGTCGGCGACGGCTCCGCGCTGGGTGGTTCGGGCGGGTCTGGTCTGGGGGAAGACGCCGCCAGCGCCAACGTCGTCCTCACCAACGGTGCTCGCCTCTACGTCGACCACGCCCACCCCGAATACTCCTCCCCGGAGGTCACCGGGCCGCGGGCCGCGGTCCTGTGGGACCGCGCCGGGGAGATGGTCATGCGGCGGGCCGCGCAGCGGGTGGCCTCGTCGCCGGGGCTCGACCCGGTAAACCTCTACAAGAACAACACCGACGGCAAGGGCGCCTCCTACGGCACCCACGAGAACTACCTCATGGCCCGGTCCACGCCGTTCGGGGCGATCGTGCGGGGTCTGGTGCCGTTCTTCGTGAGCCGCCAGGTGGTGTGCGGCGCCGGTCGGGTGGGGCTGGGGCAGCGCGGTGAGGCGGCAGGGTTCCAGCTGTCTCAGCGGGCCGACTACTTCGAGACCGAGGTCGGGCTCGAGACCACCCTCAAGCGGCCCATCATCAACACCCGCGACGAGCCGCACGCCACCGCCGACAGGTACCGGCGGCTCCACGTGATCATCGGTGACGCGAACCTCTGCGACGTCGCCACCTACCTCAAGCTGGGCACGACGGCGCTGGTGCTCGACATGGTCGAGGCCGGCACCGCTCCGGACCTGGTGGTGTCCGCGCCCGTGGCGGAGCTGCACGCCGTCAGCCACGACCCCTCCCTGCGGCACCGGGTGCGGTTGTCCGACGGCAGCGAGCTCACCGCGGTGCAGCTGCAGTGGCGGTACCTCGAGGCGGCGCAGGCGCACGTCGCGAGCCGCGGCGGGGGTTCCGACGACGCCGCGCGGGCCGAGACCGCCGACGTGCTCGCCCGCTGGGAGCGGGTGCTCACCGACCTCGAGGCCGACCCGTTCCGGCTGGCGGGTCAGCTCGACTGGGTGGCCAAGTTGCGGCTGCTCCAGGGCTTCCGTGACCGTGACGGCTTGGAGTGGAACGCGCCGCGGCTGGCGCTCATCGACCTCCAGTACGCCGACGTCAACCCCGCCAAGGGCCTGCACGCCCGGCTGCGGGCGCGCGGCGCGGTGGAGGAGCTCGTCACGGACGCCCAGGCGGAGGCCGCCAGCACCGAGCCCCCGGAGGACACCCGGGCGTGGTTCCGCGGCCAGTGCCTGGCCCGCTACTCCCGCGACGTCGCCGCTGCCAGCTGGGACTCGGTGATCTTCGACGTCCCCGGCCGTGGGGCGCTCCAGCGGGTGCCGATGCTGGAGCCGCTGCGCGGCACCCGCGCCGGTACCGAGGCGCTGCTCGACCGTTGCCCGGACGCCGCCGCCCTGGTGGACGCGCTGTCCGGGCGCTGATCCTCTCGGGCGCTGACTCTCTCGGGTCAGCCCTGGAGCGCTCGCTCCAGGTTGGCGACCAGCTCGGTGTTCACGCGCTTGAGCCCGAGTGGAGCGAAGGTCCGCTCGAAGAAGCCCTTGACGCCGCTGGCGCCGTCCCACGTCGTCGTCGTGGTGACGGTGCACGACCGCTTGCCCGACGGGACGACCGTCCACCGCGTCACCATGGACGAGCGGGTGTCGCGCTCCACGAGGGTGCCGTCCTCCTCCTCGGTGACTTCGACGAGCTGCTCGCGTACGCGGCTCTTTGTCGCCTGGAACCGCCACCCGACCGTCGTGCCCGCGCCGGTGCCGCCGGCCTCTACGCGGTACTGGCTGTAGGCCTCCGGCATGGCCTCGCGGCGGGCCCCGGTGTAGTCGGCCAGGGCCGTGCGCAGCTGGTGGGCGGGGACGGCGGCGGTGTGCTCGCTGGAGGCGGTGACGCGGGGACTCATACGCCCATTCTCCCCGAGGGGATCACCGGGCCAGCGCCCCACCTCTCACGGCGATCACCGCGATCACCGCGATCACGGGGCGAGCGTGGTGCCGAGGCGCTGGAGCTGGTCGTCGTTCAGCGCGAGGCGGACCGCAGCGGTGTTCTCCTCGAGATGGGTGACGGACGTGGTTCCCGGGATCGGCAGGACGTGGGGCGCCCGGTGGAGCAACCACGACAGCGCGACCTGGGACCGCGTGGCTCCCAGCTCAGCGGCGACCGCGTCGACCGCACTTCCCGGGCGGGCGAGATCGCCGATGGCCAGGGGGAAGAAGGGGATGAAGGCGACCCCTGCGTCGAGGCAGTGGTCGAGCAGTGCCTCGTGGTGGCGCTCGGCGAGGTTGTAGTGGTTCTGCACCGACGCGATGGGCGTGACCCGTCGGGCCTCCTCCAGCTCCTCGACGGTGACCTCGGACAGACCCACGTGGCGGACCTTCCCCTGTTCGCGCAGCTCCGCCAGCGCCCCCACCTGGTCAGCGAGGGGGTAGGCGGGGTCGAGCCGGTGCAGCTGGACCAGGTCGAGGGTCTCGGTGCGCAGCCTCCGCAGGCCCAGCTCCACCTGCTGCCGCAGGTAGGCGGGATGACCGAGCGGCACCCATTCCGTGGGCGACGGACGGAGGTGCCCGACCTTCGTCGCGATCACGAGGTCTTCCGGATAGGGATGCAGAGCGGCCGCGATGAGCGCCTCGTTCTCTCCCAGGGCGTAGGCGTCGGCCGTGTCAAGGAGCTGGACCCCCAGCTCGACCGCGCGCCGCAGCACGAGGACGGCGTCGGCGGGGTCGGCGGGTGCCCGCCAGATCCGTGCGCCCGCCTGCGTGCCGTCACCCGTCGCGTCGGTGAGGCGCATGGCCCCGAACCCGACCCGGCGGACGGAGGTCTCACCGCCGAGGAGGAAGACGTCATCGGGTGTGGCTGTTGCTGCGGTGGTCATGGCGATCACGCTAGGAACTGACACCAGTGTCAGCTGCAAGCCCGCGGGAGGCAGAGAGTGCACGGACACCCCGATGAGCTGTCCATCGGCGAGCTCTCCCGCCAGACGGGGGTCAGCGTCCGCGCCCTGCGGCACTACGAGAGCACCGGCCTGCTCGACGCTGTGCGCACCACCGCGGGGCATCGACGGTTCCGTCGCGCCGACGTCGAGACCGTGCGCCGGGTGAAGCTGTTCCTGGCGGCGGGACTCCCGCTCGCCGTCGTCGACAAGATCATCGACTGCTTCGAGGACGGCGGCGCGCAGCTGCACCCGTGCGTGCTGGACCACCTTCGCTCTCACGCGGAGGCCGTGTGCGCCCGCCTCGAGGCGCTCGACGAGCAGCGGGACGCGCTCCGGCTGCTCGAGGAGCTCGTCTCGCCGGCGGCTCAGCCGGCGAGGGCACCGGTCGGCACCGGGCCGCCCGCCCACGGTGCGGGGCCCGAGGCGCCACGCAGTGCGAGCCCGTTGATCTCGTAGACGTCGACGTCGTCGAGGCGGTCGCCCGCACGGTCGTCGTCGTCATCGTCATCGTCGTCGTCGCGGGCCTGGAGGGTCACCTGCTGGCCGACAAGACCGTCGAGTTCGGTGGCGAACGGCTCTGCCGTGCCGTCGCCGTCGTAGTCCTGGAGAGCGGGGGCCGTGAGGATCCACTCCGACGGGCCGAAGTCGACCTCGATGCCGTTGACGGTGAAGTCGTCGTAGCGGTCGTCAGCGTCACTCGGGTCGTCAGCGTCGTCGTCGTCGCGCTGCAGCACCCCCTGCACGGTCTGCAGCGGGGCGACCGCCGTGGCGGTCGCGGGGATCGTCGGCCCGTTGGACGCGGCGGTCCCACCGCTGCTGGCGGCCGGGGTCAGCCCGGGGACGGCGACGCTGCCGACCGTGCGGCTGTCGTCGCTGCCGCAGGCAGACAGGGCGGCGGCACCGAGCAGGCCGGCGGTGACGAGGGCGAAGGTGCGCTGGCGGGTCATCTGCTGGGTCATCGTGTCCTCCTGGAGAGGGGTGGTGTTCCGGCACCAGCAACAGTTCCCGGCTCGTGTGGCGCCGACCTGTCGCGCACCTGACGCCTCTGTCATCTTCGCGCCAGGTGCGTGTCGGGGCAGGCCAGGCAGGATGTACGGCCATGGCGGTACTGGTGGTCGAAGACGAGGCGGGCATCACCGCCTTCCTTCGCAAGGGACTGGAGTCCGCGGGTTTCACGGTGCTCAGCGAGTCCAGCGGGCGCGCCGGCGCGCTCACCGCGCTCCGCGAGGACGTCGAGCTCGTCATCCTTGACCTCGGCCTGCCCGACCTCCCCGGAGAGCAGGTCCTCACGCGCATCCGCGCGGCGCGCCCCGCGTTGCCCGTCATCGTGCTGACCGCGAAGGACGCCGTCCCTGACCGCGTTGCCAACCTGGAGGCTGGTGCGGACGACTACGTGGTCAAGCCGTTCAGCTTCACCGAGCTCCTTGCCCGGGTGCGGGCCAGGCTGCGCCAGCCTGCCCAGCCGTCGTCGGTGGTCCTCAGCGCCGGTGGCCTCACCCTCGACGTCCGCACTCGTCGCGTGCGGGTGTACGAGGAGGGCGACGACGGCGCGGGGCACGCCCGCGAGGTGGCGCTCTCGTCGCGCGAGTTCGCCCTGCTGGAGACCTTGCTGCGCCACCCCGGCCAGGTGCTCTCCCAGGTGCAGCTGCTCGATCGGGTGTGGGGCTACGACTTCGACGGCGCCAGCAACGTGGTGGAGACCTGCGTGCGTCACGTGCGCCGCAAGGTGGGCGCCGAGCGCATCGAGACCGTCCGCGGCGCCGGGTACCGGCTGGTGGCATGACGCACGAGACCACCCGGCGCACCACCCACGGGGCGGTACGCCGGGGGGCCGCTCTGCACGTCAAGCTCACGGCGGTGGCGCTCGCGGTGATGGCGGCGACCCTCACGGGAGCGGCCCTCGCCACCGCCGAGCTGATCCGCGTCGGCGACCGCACCTCCCTCGACCAGCTCCTCCTTGACGAGACCGCCGTGCTCCAGCGCGACCTCCCGGACCTCGTCGTCCAGCAGGCGGGCGCCGACGGGGTGCTCACCTCCGAGGAGGCGGCGCTCGCTGCCAACGCCTACCTCGCGCTCCACGACGGCAGCGCCCGGCACATCGTCGTACTCCTCACCGAGGGGCGTCGGCAGCTCAGCAGCGGTCCAAGCGCGCTGGTGACGCTCGCTGGCTCCGAGGACGTGCCGCTCGGTGAGCCGGGCCGTGTGATGACCGTCCCGTCGGCTCTCGGCGACGTCCGCGTGCTGAACACCCCGATCGAGGTGGGCGGCCAGCGGATCGGCACCGCGCTGCTCCTCGGCTCGCTCGAACCGGGGCGCGCCCAAGCGCTCGACGCGCTGCAGCGCATCGCCCTGGCCGGCGGAGTGGGGCTTCTCGTCGGCGGGGCCGTGCTCGTCGTGGCAGTCCGGCGAGCCACCGCTCCGCTGCGTCACCTCGCGCAGGCCGCGCGGGCCGTCGACCTTGCCGCGCTGCCGGACCGGGTACCGCTGCTGCCCGGCGTCGCCCGCGGCGACGAGGTGGGCGTGGTGGCCCACGAAGTGCAGCGCATGCTCGACCGGATCAGCCGCGACGAGGCCCAACGCCGGCAGCTGCTGGCTGCCGTCTCGCACGAGCTGAGGACCCCGCTCGCCGTCGCCCAGGGTCACCTGGAGGTCTTCGAGCTCACCGCGGGCCGGGGCGGGACCGATCAGGACGACGACGCTGTGGCCGCCCGCGCCGCCGACGACGCCGCGGCCACCGCGGCGGTGCTGCGGCGGGAGCTCGACCGGCTGCGTCGCATCGTCGACGACCTCACCTCCGTCACGCGCGGCGGCTCTGCCGACGAGGCCGCGGCGGAAGCGGTGTTCGTGCCCGACCTGCTCGCGGCGGTCGCGGAGCGCGTGCGGGGGCTCGGTCTGACGGGCGTGCAGGTACAGGACGAGCGTGCCGCGCCCGCCGTCGTCGTCGTCGGCGACGAAGACCGGATGGTTCAGGCACTGCTGAACCTCGTGCTCAACGCCTGCACCCACACGCCGCCGGGCACCGGGGTGCGGGTAGCGGCGCGGCGCCGGGACGACGGATGGGTCGTGCTGGAGGTGGCTGACGACGGCCCGGGCCTGGACCCCGCGATCGCCGACGTCGCGTTCGAGCCTTTCGTGACGACGCGGGCCAGCGGTGACACCCGAGGCTCCGGGCTGGGGCTCTCGGTGGTGAGGTCGGTGACGCAGGCGCAAGGCGGCACGGTGGACCTGCGCACCGGGCCGACGGGGACGACGGTGGCGCTCGCCTTCCCCCTCGACGACGGTGATGACGACGACGGTGCTGGCGTGCGCTGAGGCTGAGCCGTCAGCTGTCGCCGAGCGTCGCTCCGGCGCGGCGGACGTCGGCGGCGAGCGTCGCGAGGCCCGGCAGCAGGTCGGCGGCGCTCAACCAGGGCTCGTCGAGCTCGAACTCGGGGTCCGCGAGGGTCTTCTCCAGGGCAGCGCGTACCGCCGGTTCGGCGCGCGGGTCATCGCGGCGCGCGAGTCCGAGGGCCGCCAGGCCACCGGTCTCACCGGGGGAGTCCAGCCGCCGGACCAGAGCATCGGCGACCGCCGGCGTGGCGGCGACACCATCCGGCTCGAGCTGCTCGGCGAGAGCGAAGACCGCCTGCTCGACGACGTCGTCGTCGCTGTCCGCGGTGGCGCTGACCAGGGTCTCGACCGCCCGCCGACCGGGGTCGCCCTGCACGATGCCGGGGTCGGAGCCCAGCGCCAGGGGCAGGCAGGCGACGGCCTGCCAGCGGACGTCGGGGTCGTCGTCGCCAATGAGGATCGTCAGGACGTCGAGCGCCGCGGCGGACGGACCGGCTGCCCCGAGGGCCTTCGCAGCGGCCCAGCGCAGGTCGGCGTCGTCGCCGGTGGACGCCTCCGAGGCATGTGCGGCCACCTGGTGACGGGCGCGCTCGCGCTCGTCGAGGGGCAGGGGGGAAGCGGGGCCGGCCAGCACCGCCGACAGCTCCAGGCCGACAAGCCGCGTCACGGGATCGGGGGAGGACCACCAGGTCGCGGCCTGGTCGAGAGCACGAGGACGACGGGCGTAGGCGGCCAGGGTCGCGGGGAAGGTGGCGCCGGTGCCCTCACGGGCCTCGAGCAGGTCTGCGGGGAGGCCTGCCACGGGTTCTGCGGGGAGCTCGTCGGGGGAAGAGGGTTGCGCGGGCACGGCGCCGATGCTGCCAGGCCCTGCGTCGATGTCACGCGCGAGCGGTCGCCCAGGGTGGTCGCACACGGTGACCAGAGGGTGATCGGACGGTGTGATCCTGCGGGTGCCCCTCGCGACGTCGGTGCCCGCGCCTACGATCGGCTCAGGACCGAGTTCGCTCGGCGCCTCACTGGCCAGCCGACACGTCACCTGGAAGGGGCAGCGATGCCAGGACAGGAGCAGCACCGCCCGTCGCGCCGCGACAAGGACGAGGTCGAGCACGAGGTCGAGCCCCTCCCGCGCTCCGGCTCGGGCACGGAGGAGGCGACGGCCTCGTCGGCCACCGACGACGTCGATGCCTTGCTGGACGAGATCGACGACGTCCTCGAGTCGAACGCGGAGCAGTTCGTCCGCCAGTACACCCAGAAGGGCGGCCAGTGACGGGAGCTCCGCTGCCGGCGGCGTTCACCACGCCCGGCAGCTCCTCGTTCACCGACTTCCTCGGCGCCCACGCCCCCGAGCTGCTGCCCGGGCGCCGCGCTGCCGCTGCTGCGCAGTCCACCCAGCACGACCAGCGCGCGGGCGAGCAGCTTGCTCCCCACGGCACGACGATCGTGGCCTTGACCTTCCCCGGTGGCGTGGTGATGGCGGGTGACCGTCGTGCCACGGCGGGGGCGATGATCGCCAGCCGCGACATCGAGAAGGTCTTCCCCGCCGACGCGTGGAGCTGCGTCGGCATCGCCGGGTCCGCGGGCCTCGCGGTGGAGCTGGTGCGCCTGTTCCAGGTGGAGCTGGAGCACTACGAGAAGATCGAGGGCGCCCTGCTCAGCCTCGACGGCAAGGCCAATCGCCTCGCCACGATGGTGCGCGGCAACCTCGGTCTGGCCATGCAGGGTCTCGCGGTGGTGCCGCTGTTCGCCGGGTACGACCTGGCCCGCGGCACCGGCCGGATCTTCAGTTACGACGTGACCGGTGGCCGCTACGAGGAGCACGAGCACCACGCCGTCGGCTCCGGCTCGCTGTTCGCCCGCGGGTCGCTGAAGAAGCTGTGGCGTCAGGGGCTCGACACGGACGGAGCGGTGCGGGTCGCCATCGAGGCCCTCTACGACGCCGCCGACGACGACTCCGCCACCGGCGGCCCCGATGTCGTGCGCCGGATTTGGCCCGTCGTCGCCGTCGTCACGGCCGAGGGCTACGTGCGCGTCAGCGAGGACGAGCTGGGTGGTGTGGCGGCCGCTGTCATCGCCGACCGCACCGCCGAGCAGGAAGGCCGCCGCCGATGAGCATGCCGTTCTATGTCAGCCCTGAGCAGCTCATCCGGGACAAGGCCGACTACGCCCGCAAGGGCATCGCCCGCGGTCGCTCGGTGGTGGTCGCCGAGTACGCCGGCGGCATCGCGTTCGTGGCGGAGAACCCGTCGAAGGCGCTGCACAAGGTGAGCGAGATCTACGACCGGATCGGCTTCGCCGCGGTCGGCAAGTACAACGAGTTCGAGAACCTGCGGGTGGCCGGCGTCCGCTACGCCGACCTGCGCGGCTACTCCTATGACCGCGCCGACGTCACCGCCCGTGGCCTGGCCAACGCCTACGCGCAGTCCCTCGGGGCCGTGTTCACCAGCGAACCCAAGCCGCTGGAGGTCGAGGTCGTCGTGGCCCAGGTAGGCCCCGAGGTAGGCACCGACCAGCTGTACCGCCTCACCTACGACGGGTCCGTCGCCGAGGAGCACGGCGTGGTGATCATCGGCGGCCAGACGGAGTCGGTGGTCGGTCCGCTGCGTGAGGGCTGGCGCGCCGATCTCGACCTGCCCGGGGTACTGGCGCTCGCGCTGCGGGCGCTGTCCGCCGATCCGGCGGGTGGCCCGGCGCGCACGCTCACCGCTGACCAGCTCGAGGTGGCCGTGCTGGAGCGCGCTCGCCCCCGGCGCACCTTCCGGCGACTGGAAGGACCGCTGCTGCAGGCGGTGCTCGACGGGAAGCCGGTTGCTGGAGCCCCTGCGGCTGCGACGGTTCCTCCGGCGACCGGTCACTCGGGGCTGCCGAGCGACACCGTCGACCTTCCCCCGGCCGACTGACCCGTCGCGCGGTTCCGGGCGCTGGGTGACTGGCGTGGGTGGATGGCGGCTGCGCCCTGCGCGGACGACGGACGCCGGTGAGGTGCTCGTGGTGTCGCTGGCGGCCTTCGTCAGCGAGGCGCAGCGCTACGGCGATCCACTGCTGCCGCCGCTGCGCGAGACGGTGGACGACGTCCGTGCCGCCATCGACGACCCCGCCCAGCGGGTCGTCGTTGCCGAGGCGGGCGCCTGGTCGGACTGGCGCCCCGACCGGATCCTCGGTGCCGTGCGCGTCCGGCTCGCTCTTGATGATGATGACGACGACGGCGGCGGTGAGGCCGGTGCTGCTGCGCTCGTCGGGCATGTGGGCCGGCTCGTCGTGGTCCCGGACGCGCAGGGGCGTGGTCTGGGGGCGGCGCTGCTCGCAGCCATCGAGGACGCCGCGAGGCGGGCCGGCGCGGTGCGGATGCAGCTGTTCACGGGGGTCGAGTCGGAAGGGCCGATTCGGCTGTACCAGCGCGCCGGTTACCGGGTGAGCGACCGTGAGGGCGATCTTGGGCGCGTCGATGACCGAGGCGTCCGCCTCGTCGTGCTCGCCAAGCCGTTGGCCTGAGCCGAGCACGGGGTCTGAGCCGAGCCCCCGAATGGATCAGAAGTCGGGTTCGTCGGGGAAGGTGATCTTCTGGCGGGCTGTGCGGGGTGTGCGCTCCTCGGGACTGGTGAGGAGGTCGAGGATCTGGCCGGGGGAGCGGTCGCTGCGGCGTCGTCCGCGCACTTCCTCTTCGGTGGGGTTGCGCGGTGGCCACGGCGTGGGCCGGTAACGCTCAGCGGGTAGCTCACGCCGACGTGGCCTGCCGTGGTAGCTGAAACCCAGCGGGGAACGCCACACCGACCCGCTGCGGTCGCAGCGCCAGTTCTGCCAGCGCGCACTCCAGCGCACCCACCCCTGGTCCAGGTCGTCGAAGGCGGGCAGGCCCGCGGCCCGGCGGGTGGTGTCGGTGCCGTGCTTGCGCAGGTGGTGACGGCGGCACTTGGGTTCCAAGTTGCACCGGCACGTGGTGCCGCCCCCGACGGCGGGCCCACCGGAGCGGAAGGCGATCACGTGGTCGACGTCGCAGCTTTGCGCCCGGCGCCGGCACCCGGGGTAGGAGCACTGCGTCCACTCCCGCCGCACCAGGCGGTCCAGCGCCGCTGGTGGGGTGTACCTGCCGCCGTCGACGTCGACCAGGGGACACCCGGAGGCCTGCACCGGGGTGCAGGTGCCCTCGGTGCACGGGTCGGTGGAGTCTTCGGCCGGGTCGCTGTCCCACCCCAGCGCCAGAGCATCAGCCAGCTCATCACCGGATCCGGCAGGGTCGCCAGCGGAGTCGCCAGCGAGCCTCTCGGCGGAGTCGCCGGCGAGCCTCTCGGCGGGGTCGCCAACGCAACCCTCCGCGAAGCCAGAGGGAGCACCGGACGCATCGACGACGACGTCGTCGTCATCGAGGTCGTCGACGTCGTCATCGAAGGGATCCCCGTGCAGATCGGGGAGCTGCTGGATCGGCCGGCCGTGGAACGTGGCCGCTGGGCCGGACCGGGCACCGGACCCACTGTCCCCACCACCGCCGCCATCACCCGGACCGCTACCACCCGGACCGTCCTCGGGACCCCGGGCGCCGTCGTCGTTGTTGTCGTCGTCGCCGTTGTCGTCATCTCCGCCGTCGTGGGGCTGGCTGCGGGGACCGGGCGGCGGGCCGGGGTCGGTCAACCACGAGGCGGGGTAGGTGTGACCGTCCACCGTGATCAGGTCACCGGTGAACGGATCAGTCAGCACCCGCCGCAACCGGCACCGCGACCAGACCAACCCCTGCCGCACCAACCACGCCGGCACCCACCCGTGCCCCTCCAACCACCCCGGCTGCTCATCGCCACCGCACAACGTCGACAACGCCGCGTGCATCTCCAACGACACCCGCGGACGCGGCGTCCCCGCCTCCGCCGGAGCCGCGTTCAACACAGCGGTGGCCAGCGCGTCGAAACGGTGCGCACCGATCCGGCGACGATCACGCACCACCACACCAGCACCCCCAGAGCCGCCAGCGCTGTCGGCGGTCGCGGCGTCTGCAGCGGCATCGGCGGCCTCGGCGTAGGGGTCACCACCATCAGCAGGCAGCCGCCCCTCGGTGATCGCCCGACGAGCCTGGGCCAGGTTCAACCCCGCCACCGCATCCACATGCTCGAACATCGCCGTCACCACCGGCGCGGGACCATCGATGATCAACCTGGCCATGCCATCGCGCAGAGGCACCTTGACCACCGACCGCGCAGACACCCTGCGCCGGCTACGGCGACGCACCGCCGCAGCATCCAACCGCGCCACCACCTCATCGACCACATCACCGAGCTCGGCGGTGGTGCACCCCAGCCCCGACCCGTCAGGACCGAAAACTTCCTCATCCAGCTCCCGCGCCAGCTGGGGATCCATGTCCTGGGTGCGATCAGCAACCACGCTCGCCAGCGCCAGGTCCAACCTGCCTGCTTCCAGGCGGGCCATCGTGCGCGGCAGGCACCCCACCAGGTGCTCCGCCAACCGCACCTGCTTACCCGCGCGGTAGTGCGTCCACGCCAGCAGCAGCGCCACCTCCGCCACCAGATCCGCCAACCCGGCGGCCTCCAACGCCTCCCGCTGACGACGCGCCGTCGACCCCTCCTGTTCAGAGTCATCGGCGTCCTCGGGGCAGGCGTCGGGGTGGTGCACCGCCGCCCGGTACAGCGGAGCCATCGCCGCCAGCACCCGGATCTGCTGACCCTGCCAGCGCCCCACCGAGGCCTGCGCCGCGCGTAGCGCCTCAGCGTGGGCGCGGGCGGCGTGCATCGCGGCCCGCTCGGCCACCACCGCCCGCACCCGACGCCGCTGGGCCTCATCAGCCTCCTGGGCCAACCAAGCCTCGAACTCGACCGCGGCACGCCGCTGAGCCTTGCGACGCTCGAAGGGATAGAACGCATCGGCCGGTGGAGCTTCTGGCGCTTCGGCCTGCCCGTCCTGCGCTGCGGAAATGTCGGAGACATCGGCGACATCGGAGATCTCGAGAGGCTCGTCGGGGATCTCGGCAGGGATCTCGGCGGGGAGCTCATCGGCGGCGGTCGCGACCCGCCAGTCACCCAAGGTCGGGTCCCAGCACCACTCCACCTCCGGCAGCGCCCGAGCGGTCAAGGCGAAGTCGATCAGAGTGGGGTCCATCCCAGCCGGACCAGGCAACCCGCGGCGGGCGACGTCCTTACGGGTGGCGGCGTGCACCCGCCGGGCTGGACCCCGCGGTGGTAGCAGTGACACCGCCGCGCGGCGGCGGCGTGCCTGGGTGCGGCTGCGGCGAGGACGCGCCGCACCCTCAGGGGCATCACCGCCGGCCGCAGACTGCGCACAGGCCTGCGCCTCGGTGGCTGCGGGGTCTTTCGGGTCGAGGCCCACAGGGGAGGCCGCACCATCGTCCACCGGGCAGCCAGCAGGGCTGCTCTCGGCGGTGTTCGCTGGCTCCTCCACGGCACCCATGGTACCGACAGGTGTTCGACAAATCAACATCAACAGGGCTCTGAGCTGGGACGATGCATCTGCTCCCAGAGGTCACAGTCGGCCCGTCGGCGACCTTAACCACCATCACCGACATCGGGTGGCTTGCGGACCCGCCCACGCGCCACCGCCCGACCGACGTACTGTGGCGAGCGTGGACCGCCGGATCCTGGGTCTGGAGACCGAGTACGGGGTCACCTGTGCTGCGGACGGCCAGCGACGTCTCTCCGCCGACGAGGTCGCCCGATACCTCTTCCGCAAGGTCGTGTCGTGGGGGCGGTCGTCGAACGTCTTCCTGCGCAACGGCGCTCGCCTCTACCTCGACGTGGGCTCCCACCCCGAGTACGCCACCCCGGAGTGCGACGACGTGCGCCAGCTCGTCATCCACGACCGTGCCGGTGAACGCATCCTCGAGGGCCTCACGGTCGACGCCGAGCGCCGCCTCGCCGAGGAGGGCATCGGCGGAGAGGTGTTCCTGTTCAAGAACAACACCGACTCCGCCGGAAACTCCTACGGCTGCCACGAGAACTACCTCGTGCCACGCGCGGGGGAGTTCTCGCGCCTGGCCGACGTCCTCATCCCGTTCCTCGTCACCCGCCAGGTGCTCGTCGGCGCAGGCAAGGTGCTGCAGACGCCCCGCGGGGCGGTCTACTGCCTGTCGCAGCGCGCCGACCACATCTGGGAGGGCGTCTCGAGCGCCACCACCCGCTCGCGCCCGATCATCAACACCCGCGACGAGCCCCACGCCGACGCCGACAGGTTCCGCCGCCTCCACGTCATCGTCGGTGACTCGAACATGTCCGAGACGACGACGATGCTCAAGGCCGGCGCGGTCGACATCGTGCTCCGCATGCTGGAAAGCGGCGTCGCCATCCGCGACCTGTCGCTGGAGAACCCCATCCGCGCCATCCGCGAGGTCAGCCACGACACGACCGGACGTCGGATGCTCAAGCTCGCCAACGGTGGTGAGGCCAGCGCGCTGGAGGTCCAGGAGGAGTACCTGGAGCGCGCCAAGGCGTTCATCGACGAGGAGGGCACCCGCAACACCACCGACAAGCGCGTGCTCGACCTGTGGGAGCGCGGCCTGCGGGCGGTCCGCGAGGGCGACCTGTCCCTGGTGGACCGTGAACTCGACTGGGTCATCAAGCTGAAACTCGTCGAGAGGTACCAGGCGCGCCACAACCTGGCTCTGTCCGATGCCCGCATCGCCCGCCTCGACCTGGCCTACCACGACGTCTCGCGCACCCGTGGGCTCTACAACATGCTGGCGGCGCGCGGCATGGTCGAGCGGGTGACCAGCGACATCGAGGTCTTCGAGGCCACCAGCGTGCCCCCGCAGACCACGCGCGCCCGCCTCCGCGGCGACTTCGTCAGGACGGCGCAGGAGAAACGCCGCGACTTCACCGTCGACTGGGTTCACCTCAAGCTCAACGACCAGTCGCAGCGCACGGTGCTCTGCAAGGACCCCTTCCGCTCGGTGGACGAGCGGGTGGAGCGCCTCATCAACAGCATGTAGCCGATCGGCCGGCAGACGGCCACAGGCCACCGATGTGCCGGATCACCCAGGTCCGTCGCGTAGCGTGCTGGGGTGCTTGCCGCTCGTCGTCGTCCTGCTCTCGTCGCCCTCCTGCTGGCCGGTGCGCTCGCTCTGAGTGCCTGCTCCGGGGGCGGGGGGGACGACGACGGCGCTGGCGACGGCGCGAGCAGCGCTGCCAGCAGCGCCGCCCCCGCCGCTGTCGGCAAGGCCGATCTCTCGAAGATCACCGTCACCCCGCCCGCCGAGGGCGCCACCGGCGCCGCCGCGGTGCCGGCCGTCACGGTCCCTGCCGGCTTCAGCACGGGCGAGACCACCACGACGGTCCTCTCCGAGGGCACCGGAGACCCCATCTCGGCGGGTGAGGTGGTCAGCGTCGAGTTCGTCGGGCTCAACGGGGCCAGCGGCAAGCAGTTCGGTGCCAGCAGCTGGAGCGGCAAGCCGGTGCAGTTCGTGCTCGGCCCCGGCGTCATCCCCGGGTTCTCCAAGGCCCTCGACGGCGCGAAGGTCGGCGACAGGGTGCTGACGGCCGTCGCACCCGTCGACGGCTACGGTCCACAGGGCGGTCTGCCCCAGGCGAGCATCGGCGCCAGCGACACGCTCGTCTACCTCATCGACGTGCTGGGCGTCTCGCCCGGCTGGGCCACGGGCACCCCCGAGACGGCCCCCCTGCCCGCAGGCGTGACGTCGGTCACGGTCGACCAGCAGACTCACGCGCCGACCATCGTCGTCGACAGCAAGGCCAGCCCGCCGACCCAGCTGGTCAAGCAGGTGCTCGTCACGGGTAAGGGCGCGCCGGTCCAGAACGGCCAACAGCTGACCATGCAGTACACGGGCGTCACCTGGTCCACCGGAAAGGAGTTCGACTCCTCCTGGAAGCGTGGCGCGCCGTTCGACTTCCAGCTCGGCGCGGGCCAGGTCATCAAGGGCTGGGACCAGGGGCTCGAAGGCGTGCCGGTCGGCAGTCAGGTGCTGCTCGTCATCCCCCCGGCCCTCGGCTACGAGGACAAAGCCCAGGGCGACATCCCCGCCAACTCGACCCTCGTGTTCGTCGTCGACGTGCTCGCGGCACAGTGAACCCATGAGCA
The DNA here is from genome assembly GCF_003149145.1 of Quadrisphaera granulorum. Taxonomy (GTDB): domain Bacteria; phylum Actinomycetota; class Actinomycetes; order Actinomycetales; family Quadrisphaeraceae; genus Quadrisphaera; species Quadrisphaera granulorum. Next base: position 72,442 of record NZ_QGDQ01000014.1, read on the forward strand.
ACGCAACCCGTCCTGAGGTCGACCCGCCCGAGGGCCCGGCCCCCACCCAGCTCGTCATCACCGACATCACCGTCGGTGACGGCCCCGAGGCCACCCCCGGCGCCACCGTCACCACCCACTACGTGGGCGTCACCCACTCAACCGGCGAGCAGTTCGACGCCTCGTGGGACCGCGGCGAGCCGCTGAGCTTCCGCGTGGGCGTCGGCCAGGTCATCAAGGGCTGGGACGACGGCCTCCTCGGCATGCGCGTCGGAGGCCGCCGTCGGCTGGAGATCCCCTCCGACCAGGCCTACGGCAAGCGCGGCGCCGGTGGCGTCATCGGCCCGGACGAGGCGCTCGTCTTCGTGGTCGACCTCGTCGGCGTCCGCTGACGCCTCCCGAGACCTCCTGATCTCTCGGGGGCCCGTGGTGGGGGCCGCTCTCCGCGGCTCCCACCACAGTCCCCACCGCAGTCCCCACCGCCGCTCTCACAACGGTCTGTCTGCCGCGTGAGGGAAGTGTGCCGGAGCTGTCACACAGCGGCACCGACATGCAACACGGCGTCTTTACGTTCCTCCACATGTCTTCAGACACGTCGCAGGGCACGCGACACACACCCCCCAAGGCCGCAGCGCCCGACCGCCTCGAAGTGGTCACCACCCCCGACGCAGCCGTCGGGACGATGGACGCGCCCCGCCCCGGCCGTTGGGTCGACGTCTGGAACCCCCAGGACGAGGCGCAGTGGGAAGGCGGCGGCCGCGCCGTCGCCCGCCGCAACCTCTGGTGGTCCATCGCCGCCGAGTTCCTCGGCTTCACCGTCTGGCAGCTCTGGTCGATCGCCACCCCGGTGCTCATCGCCGCCGGCTACCCGATCACGACTGACCAGGCGCTCTGGCTCGTCTCCGTTCCCGTGCTGGTGGGCGCCACGATGCGCTTCCCGTACTCGTTCGCCGTGGCGAAGTTCGGCGGGCGCAACTGGACCATCATCTCCGCACTGCTGCTGATCATCCCCTGCCTGGGGCTGGTCTACGTCGCCAACACCCCCGGCATCTCCTTCGGGCTGATGCTCCTCATCGCCGCCACCGCCGGCTTCGGCGGCGGCAACTTCGCCTCCTCGATGAGCAACATCTCCTTCTTCTTCCCGGAGAAGGAGAAGGGCGCCGCCCTGGGCCTCAACGCGGCCGGCGGCAACATCGGCGTGGCCGTCATCCAGTTCGTCACGCCGTTCCTCGTGGTCGCAGGCGTCGCCGCGAGCACTGCACGCCCGGCGTACATCCTGATCCCGCTGGTCCTCATCGCGGCCCTGGGCGCCTGGCGCTACATGGACAACCTCTCGCAGGCCAAGTCCGACACGGAGGCCTGGAAGCTCGCCGCGCGCACCAAGCACACGTGGATCGTCTCGCTCCTCTACATCGGCACCTTCGGCTCCTTCATCGGCTACGCCGCAGCGTTCCCGCTGCTGCTCAAGACACAGTTCCCCGACGTCAACCTCGGCATCGCCTTCCTCGGGGCGCTCATCGGCTCCCTGGCCCGGCCGTGGGGCGGCAAGCTCGCCGACCGCATGGGCGGAGCCCGCGTGAGCATCGCGGCCTACGCCGTGCTCGCCCTCGGCGCCGTCGGTGCCGTGGTGGCACTGCAGGCCAAGAGCCTGCCGATGTTCTTCGCGGCATTCATGGTGCTCTTCATCGCCAGCGGCATCGGCAACGGCTCCACCTACCGCATGATCCCCGCGATCTTCCGCGGCAAGACGGCGATGGACGACGTCGACGGGCTCGTCCGGGCCAAGCGCATCGCCTCGGCGTGCATCGGCATCTCGGCTGGCATCGGCGCCTACGGCGGCTTCCTCGTGAACCGCGGCTTCGCCACCTCGACCGCGCAGTTCGGCTCCCTGCAGCCGGCCCTGTGGAGCTTCGTGGCCTTCTACGTCCTCTGCATCGGCGTGACCTGGGCGGTCTACGCCCGCAAGGGCGCCCTCGGCCTGAGCGAGCGGATCTGAGCTTGCCCAGCACCACGGTCGACCTCGGGACGCCCGCCGTCCGAGCCGGGGACCACTCCCCGGCCCGGGCGGGGGGCGCCCTGGCGAGCCAGGCGAATGACGCTCCGCAGCGCACGACGACCAAGACGCACTGCCCCTACTGCTCGCTGCAGTGCGGGATCCTCCTCACCGCCGGCGGCCGACCCGCCACCCTCGAGCCCGACCCCGACTTCCCCACCAACCGCGGTGGCCTGTGCTCCAAGGGGTGGACGGCGCACGAGCTGCTCGACCACCCCGAGCGCCTGCTCACGCCCCTCGTGCGCGCCGTCCCCGGCGACCGGACCTCCCCGCTGGTCCCCGCGACCTGGGACGAAGCCCTGGACCGCGTGCTGGCCGCCATCACCGCCACCCAGGCCCGTCACGGTCGTGACGCCGTCGGCGTCTTCGGTGGCGGGGGTCTCACCAACGAGAAGGCCTACGCCCTGGGCAAGTTCGCCCGGGTCGCGCTGCGCACCAGCGCTATCGACTACAACGGCAGGTTCTGCATGAGCAGCGCCGCCGCTGCGATGAACCGCGTCTTCGGTGTCGACAGGGGGCTGCCGTTCCCGCTGACCGATCTGGCCGAGGCCGACGCCATCATGATCAGCGGCGGCAACCCGGCCGCCACGATGCCCCCGGCGATGCAGCACTTCGACGCCGCCCGCTCCCGCGGCGCCTCGCTCGTGGTGATCGACCCGCGCCGCACCCCCACCGCCGCGGCCGCCGCCGCGCAGGGGGTGCACCTGGCTCCGGTGCCCGGCACCGACCTGCCGCTGCTGCTCGGCATGCTCCACCTGGCTGTTCGCGAAGGGCTCGTCGACCGCCCCTACATCGACGCCCGCACCACCGGCTTCGACGCCGCGGCGACAGCTGCCGCCCAGTGGTGGCCCGAGCGCGTCGAGCGCACCACGGGCGTCCCCGAGGGCGACCTGCGCCGTGCCGTGAAGCTGCTGGCGGCCGCCTCCCCGGCTCGCGGGGGCGGCGGCGCGATCATGCTGTCCGGTCGCGGCGCCGAGCAGCACGCCAACGGCACCGACACCGTGCTCGCCCAGGCCAACCTCGCCCTCGCCCTTGGACTGCCCGGCCGTCCGCGCTCCGGGTTCGGCACCGTTACCGGGCAGGGCAACGGCCAGGGCGGGCGCGAGCACGGCCTCAAGGCCGACCAGCTACCCGGCTACCGCTCCATCACCGACCCCGCCGCCCGCGCCCACGTCGCCGGGGTCTGGGGCGTGGACCCGGATGTGCTGCCCGGCCCGGGGCGCTCCGCCTACGAGATGCTCGACGCCCTCGGCGGTGGCGAGTCGGGCACCGAGCCCGGTGTGCGGACCCTCCTGCTGCTGGCTTCCAACCCCGTGGTCTCCGCCCCGGACGCCGAGCGCGTGCGCCGCCGCCTCGCGGCGCTGGACCACCTCGTCGTCGTCGACTTCTTCCTCTCCGAGACCGCGAGCCTGGCCGACGTGGTCCTGCCCACCGCTCAGTGGGCGGAGGAGGCCGGCACCATGACCAACGTCGAGGGGCGCGTCATCCTGCGCCGTCGCGCGCTGACGCCCCCCGATGGCGTCCGTGACGACCTGGAGCTGCTCAACGCCCTCGCCCACCGCCTCGACCTGCCCGAAGGGCTCGACGCCGACACCGCGTTCCCCACCGAGCCGGAGGCGGTCTTCACCGAGCTGCGCCGCGCCAGCGCGGGTGGCCGAGCCGACTACTCCGGCATCACGTACGACCGGCTCGAGGCGGAGCAGGGCGTGTTCTGGCCCTGCCCCCAGCAGGACGGCGGCGCTGGAGGGGGCGAGCAGCACCCGGGCACCCCGCGGCTGTTCGCCGAGTCCTTCCCCACCCACGACGGGAGGGCCCAGTGCGCGGTGGTGAAGTACACGCCGCGTGCCGAGCGCACCAGCCGCGGCGCCAGCGAGGAGTACCCCTACGTGCTCACGACCGGGCGGACGATGGCGCAGTACCAGTCGGGCACGCAGACGCGGCGCGTGCGCCAGCTCGTCATGACCGACCCCGATGCCCGCGCCGAGGTGCACCCCGACCTGGCCCGCCGCCACGGCGTGTCCGACGGCGACCTCGTGCGGCTCACCACCCGCCGCGGCAGCGCCCTGTTCCGCGCCCGCGTCACCCGCGACGTGGTGGCCGGAACCGTGTTCGTCCCGTTCCACTGGGGAGGCATGTCGGTGGCCAATGCGCTCACCGACACCCGTCTGGACCCGGTGAGCCGGATGCCCGAGTTCAAGGCGTGCGCTGTGCGGCTGGAACGCCACGACCCCGACGGCGCCGACCCGGATGCCGTCGACCTGACCAGAGAACCGAACCGCCCGACGACTGGAGAATCGCGATGAGCTCGACCTTCCGCTTCCTGCAGGGGGTCTTCCCCGTCACTGGCCAGGGCCTCGACAAGCTCGTGCTGCTCGACGACTCCCTCACGTACACCGTGCCCGAGGGCAACCGCGCGCAGGTCCTGTACTTCCGCGGGGGCAACGCCAGCGACGAGCTGGTCATCGTCGTCCTCGTCCGTGACGGGGTGCCCATGCGCTGGTTCCCCATCGGCGCCAAGGGCGACGTGCACGTCCCGCTGCGCGTGGTGGAGGACGTCGAGCCAGGTGAGGTGCTCGAGCTGCATCTGGCCGCGCCGACCGGCCTGGTCGCCACCGTCGTCGTCGACCTGGGCCTCGTCGAGGTCTGAGGAGAGATCCCATGCACATGAAGAAGAAGCGCCACCTCGTGCTGGTCGGCAACGGTATGGCCGGCGCGCGGCTCCTCGAGGAGCTGCTGGAGCGCGGCGCGTCCGAGACCTTCGAGATCACCGTCTTCGGTGACGAGCCGTACGGCAACTACAACCGGATCATGTTGTCGCACGTCCTGGCGGGCGAGGACGGCGAGGAGTCGATCTACCTCAACGAGATCGGCTGGTACGCCGAGAACGGCATCGACCTGCGCTCGGGGGTCCGCATCGTCGACGTCGACCTGCCGGCTCGCGAGGTGATCGACGCGACCGGCGAGCGCACCGGCTACGACGTCCTCGTCATCGCCACCGGGTCCTCCCCGCACTTCCCGCCGATGGACGGGCTGCGCCGCGAGGACGGCTCGCTGCTGCCGGGCGTCTCGGGGTTCCGGAGCCTGGACGAGACCCGCGCGATGCTCGAGGAGGCCAGGAGCGGCCATCACCGGCGCGCCGTCGTCATCGGCGGCGGGCTCCTGGGGCTCGAGGCAGCCAAGGGCCTGCAGAACCACGGCCTCGACGTCACCGTCATCCACTCCCCGGCGCACCTCATGAACCAGCAGCTCGATGCCGAGGCCGGCGCCGTGCTGCGCCGCTCCATCGAGGACTGCGGCATCTCCGTGGTCACGGGCGCCCGCACGACGGGCGTGACAGCACGCACCGACGACGGCCGCGTCTCGGGCGTGGTCCTCAAGGACGGGCGCGTCTTCGACGCCGACATGGTGGTGGTCACCGCCGGCATCCGCCCCAACACCGACGTCGGCGTGCGCGCCGGGCTCGTGGTGGAGCGCGGCATCGTCGTCGACGACCAGATGCGCTGCGTCGACCAGCCGGTCAGCGACGGTGGAGGCGGGCAGGTGTACGCCCTCGGCGAGTGCGCCCAGCACCGCGGGGAGACGTACGGCCTCGTCGCGCCCCTGTGGGAGCAGGCGACCGTGCTCGCCGACGTCCTGACCGGTTCCGACCCGGACGCCGCCTACCACGGCTCGAAGACATCGACGAAGCTCAAGGTGGCCGGCGTCGACGTCGCCGCCATCGGCCAGTCCGGCCCGGAGCACCCCGACGACGAGCACGTCGTCTTCTCCGACGTCCGCCGCGGGCTCTACCAGTCCGTGGTGGTGCGCGACGGCCGCCTGGTCGGCGCGACGCTGCTCGGCGACACCCGCAAGTCCGCCGCGTTGCAGCAGGCCTTCGACCGGGGGCTGCCGCTGCCGGAGCAGCGCGTCGAGCTGCTCTTCGACCTCGGCAGCGGCGGCGGCGAAGCCTCGGTGGAGGACCTGGCGGACGACGCGCAGGTCTGCAACTGCAACGGCGTCACCAAGGGCGACATCTGCGGCGCCGTGGCATCGGGGTGCACCAGCGTCAAGGGCGTCATGGACGCCACCCGCGCCGGCAAGGGCTGCGGCTCCTGCAAGGAGGTCGTCAGCGCGGTCGTCGAGCACGCCATCGCCGCCGGCGGTGGCACGCTCACGGAGGATGCGTCGGTCCACTGGTACGTGCCCGGCGTCCCACTGCGCAAGGACGAGCTGGTCGCCGCCATCCGCGAGCAGCACCTCACCTCGGTCTCGGCCGTCTTCGCGGCGCTCGCGCCCGGCGGCGCCGAGGACGCGAAGTCGAAGATGGGCCTCACCTCGCTGCTGCGGACCCTGTGGCCGACGGAGTTCGTCGACGAGCGCGACGCGCGCTTCATCAACGACCGCGTCCACGCCAACATCCAGCGCGACGGCACCTTCAGCGTGGTCCCGCAGATGAAGGGCGGCGTCACCACCCCCGAGCAGCTGCGCAAGATCGCCGACGTCGCCGAGAAGTACGGCGTCGGCATGCTCAAGGTCACCGGCGGCCAGCGCATCGACATGCTGGGCGTCAAGAAGGAGGACCTGCCCAAGGTCTGGGCCGACCTCGACATGCCGTCCGGGTACGCCTACGGCAAGTCGATGCGCACGGTGAAGACCTGCGTCGGCACCGACTACTGCCGGTTCGGCCTGGGTGACTCCACCGCCCTCGGCATCGCCATGGAGGAGAAGTTCCAGGGCCTGGAGACCCCCGCCAAGCTCAAGCTCGGCGTGGTCGGCTGCCCCCGCAACTGCGCCGAGGCGTACGTCAAGGACATCGGCGTCGTCGCCATCGGCAACGGCAAGTGGGAGGTCTACGTCGGCGGGGCCGCGGGCGCTTCGGTGCGCAAGGCCGACCTGCTCGCCACCGTCGACTCACCCGAGGCCGTCATCCAGCTCACGGGCCGGTTCATCCAGTTCTACCGGACCTGGGGCAACTGGCTGGAGCGCACGTACGACTTCGTGCCGCGCCTGTCCATCGAGCGGATCCGCCTCGTGCTCGTCGAGGACTCCGACGGCATGTGCGCCCAGCTCGACGACGAGATCGACGCCGCCTGCGCCGCCTACCGCGACCCGTGGAAGGAGCGCGAGGCCCCCGACGCCCCCGGTCGCTTCTCCGCACCGGCGCTGCCGCTCATCCCGCTGCCACTGGTGCCCAAGCGCCCCGTGGGCGCTCCCGGTGGCACCCCGCGCGACCTCCTCCCGACCCCGAACCCGGTGGAGATCGTTTCGCCGAACGAGGAGGCCCTCATGGCTGGAGCCCAGCAGTGACGACGACGACGACGGCGAGCGCGGCGGGCGTGCGGGTCGCTGCGCTCGCCGAGATCCCCCCGGGGGAGGGGCGCGCCTACGCCGTCCCCACCTCCGACGGGACGGGGATGCAGCAGGTCGCGGTGTTCCACCACCGCGACGGGCACGTCTCCGCCGTCGACGCGGTGTGCCCGCACTCCGGGGGGCCGCTGGCCGACGGTCAGATCGACTCCTGCGTGGTCATCTGCCCGCTGCACCTCAACACCTGGGACCTGCGCACGGGGGAGTCGACCTCCGGGCAGGACCCGGTGCGTGTGCACGGCGTGGAGGTCGCACCCGACGGGAGCGTCGTCGTGACCCCCGCCTGACCGTCGCCGAGCGACATTGACCGACCTCTGCCGGCGATGGCTACCATCGCGCAGGACCTCACAAGATCCTCGTCACGGTGAGAGGCCGGTCGCAACTGACCGCAACCTGACGCAACACCCGTGTCATACATCCGGGGGACGCTACGACCATGAGCCCGAGCTATCCGCTGCACCTGGACCTGGAGGGTCGCCGCGTCGTCGTGGTCGGCGGCGGCCCTGTGGCGGCCCGCAGGGCGCGTGGCCTCCTCGAGGCCGGCGCTGACGTCCTCGTCGTCGCCCCGGAGGCGTGCGCGGAGCTGGCCGACCTCGACGCCGCCGGTGAGATCACCTGGCGTCGGGGGCGGTTCTGCTCCACCGACCTCGACGGCGCCTGGCTCGTCCAGACCGCCACCGGTGTCCGGCGCACCGATGACGCCGTGTCCGCCGAGGCCACCTCGCGCAAGATCTGGTGCGTCCGAGCGGACGACGCGACCCGCTCGCGCGCCTGGACCCCCGCCGTGGTCCGCCACGACGACGTTGTGGTCTCCGTCACCGCCGGTGGCGACCCGCGCCGCGCCGTCGCCGTCCGCGATGGCGTCCGGCTCGGCTTGAGCTCCGGCGCGCTCCCGTTGCGCCGTCACCGCCGTCCCACCGGCGCCGAGGGAGCCCGCCCGGGCATCGGGCGGGTCACCCTCGTCGGCGGCGGCCCCGGCGATGCCGACCTCATCACCCTCGCCGGACGGCGGGCGCTCGCGGAGGCCGACGTCGTCGTCGTCGACAGGCTCGCTCCCCGCGGCCTGCTGGCGGAGCTGGACGCCGACGTCGAGGTGGTCGACGTCGGCAAGTCGCCCGACCACCACCCGGTCCCGCAGCGCGAGATCGAGAGGGTCCTCATCGACAGGGCGCTGCGCGGCCTGCGGGTGGTGCGCCTCAAGGGCGGCGACGGGTACGTCTTCGGCCGCGGTGGTGAGGAGCTGGCCGCGTGCCGCGCCGCGGGCGTCACCTGCGACGTCATTCCCGGCATCACCAGCGCGCTCGCCGTTCCCGCCGCCGCGGGTATCCCGGTCACCCACCGCGGTGTCTCGCGCTCGGTGACGGTCATGACCGGCCACGACGTCCTCGGGGACGACGAGCTGCTCGACCTCGCCGCCCAGACCCGCCGCGGCGGCACCCTCGTGGTGCTCATGGGCGTCTCCCGGCTCGGTGAGCTGGCGTCCGGACTCGTCGCGCAGGGGGCCGACCCGCAGCTGCCGATCGCCGTGATCGAGCGGGGATGCACCCCGCAGCAGAGGACGACGACGGCGACCCTCGCCGACGCCGCCGCTGTCGCCGTGCGCCGCGGCGTGAAGTCTCCGGCGGTGCTGGTCTTCGGGGCGGTGGCCGCGATGGCCCACAGCGACGTCGACCAGCGCGCGGGAGCCTCCGCGGGTTCTCGGGCGAGCGCGCCCTCCCAGTGACCTCTCAGGGACCCCACTGTGGCCCCGCGGCTGCGACGATGGGGCCGATGACCCAGTCGATGACCAGCACCAGCAGCAGCACCCGCAGCGCTCCCGGTCAGGACACAGGGCAGGGGGGCGCGGGGTCGTGTACCGAGCTCGACCCCACCCAGCTGCTCGGTGCCACCATCGGCATCACCAGCCATCGCCGCTCCGATGAGCTCATCGCCACGTTCACGCGCCGCGGCGCCGACGTGGTGCACGCGCCCACCATGCGCATCGTCCCCATCACCGAGGACGCCGCGCTCGTGGCCGACACCCGGGCCGCCATCGCCAACCCACCCGACGTGCTGATCGTCACTACCGCCATCGGGCTCCGCGGGTGGATCTCCGCCGCGGAGGCCCACGGCCTCGACGAGGCCCTCATCGCGGCGCTCGCGGACACCGAGGTGCTCGCGCGCGGCCCGAAGGCCCGCGGGGCCGTGCGCGCCGTCGGGCTGAGCGAAGCGTGGACGGCCGCCAGCGAGCAGACGGCCGAGGCCGTCGAGCACCTCATCGCGCAGGGCGTGGCCGGCAGGTCGGTGCTCGTGCAGCTTCACGGCGCCGCCGGCCTGGAGGAGCTCGAACCCCTGCGCGCGGCAGGCGCCGACCTGCGCACCGTCGCGGTGTACCGGTGGGAGCCGCCGGAAGACCTCGTCGCCGTCGACAGGCTCGTCGACGCGTTGGCCGCCCGCAGCCTCGACGCCGTGACGTTCACCTCCGCGCCCGGGGCCGTCGCCCTCCTGGAGGCCGCCGAGCGTCGCGGGCGCCTCACCGAGGTGCTCGCGGCGATGGGGGGCAGCCTGATCGGTGGCGGTGCCGCGGTGGTCTGCTGCGCCGTCGGTGACGTGACCGCCGCTCCGCTGCGCGCCCACGGCATCGATCCGCTCGTGCCCGACCGGTGGCGCCTCGGGGCGCTCATGCGCTGCCTGTCCGCCCACCTCGCGGAGCGCCCGCGAGCCCGGGTGGCCACCCCCGCTGGTGAGCTGGTGCTGCGCGCCCGGGCAGCCGTCCTGGACGGGCGCGTGCTCGACCTGGCGCCCGGCCCGCTGGCCTTGCTCGCGCGGCTCGCTGCCGAACCCGGCCGCGTCGTCTCCCGCGCTGAGCTGCTCTCCGAGCTGCCGGCCGCCACCGACGGGCACGCCGTGGAGGTGGTGGTGGCGCGGCTGCGGTCCGCGCTGCCGCGCTCACCCGAGGGCGGCGCGATGGTGCGGACGGTCGTGAAGCGCGGCTACGCACTGGAGGTGGCGTAGTGGACCAGCTGATGGACCAGAGCGTGCCCCCGGTGCTGGTGGCCGTCTCGCACGGCACCCGCTCGGCCACCGGCCGACGCACCATCGCCCAGCTGCGGTTGGCCGTGGCCGCCGCCCGGCCGGGCCTGGAGGTGGTCGCCGCCCACGTCGACGTCCAGAAGCCGGCCCTGGAGGACGTCGTCCTCAAGCTGGCCGCAGCCGGGCGGGCGTGCGTCGTCGTCCCCTTGCTCCTCTCCACCGGCTACCACGTGCGCTCCGACGTCAACGGCGCCGTCCGGGCCGCCCGCAAGGCCGGCGGCAGCGCCGTCGCCGCGGCCGCGCTCGGACCTGACCCCGCCCTCGTCGACGTGCTCTGCCACCGCCTCACCGCGGCAGGGGCCCACGACGACGACGCCGTCGTCCTCGCCGCCGCTGGCTCCCTCGCCCCGCAGGCGGTCGCCGACGTCGAGCACGCGCTCGCGGCCCTGACCGCCCGGCGCACGGCGCTCGGCGGTGGGCCCGTCGTCGCCGGGTACGCCAGCGCTCAGGAACCGACAGTGCCGCAGGCGTGCGCCGCCCTGCGGGCCGCCCACCCGGGGCGCCGGGTCGCGGTGGTGCCCTACCTGCTGGCGCCCGGAGTGTTCTCCCAGCGCCTCGACGCACTGCTCGCCCCTGCTGCTGGGACAGATGCTGGGACTGCTGACGGTCAGGCCCTGGCCGACGTCGTCGCGCAGACCCTGTGCGCCGACGGCGACATCGACCCCCGCATCGCCGCGCTCGCGCTGCGCCGCTACGACGAAGCCCTCGAGCTGGCCGCTGAGCAGGCTCGCGAGGAGAGCAGCGCGCTCGTCAGCTGACGGGCTGCCGCCCAGCTCAGCTGACGGGCTGCCGCCCGATGAACTCGGCCATACCCGGCACGGTGAACGCCACCATCCCGTGTTCGAGGGCGTAAATCAGCCCCTCGGCGATGAGGCTGGCGCGATGTATAGGGCCGTATAGCGAATCGCTACACAGCCCTATACATCGCTAGATGTCGCTCCACCCGGGGTGCGGCCGACCGGAAGCGCCCCCGATGGCGGCGCCCGGGTGAACCTGGCCTCCAATACGGGAAGCGGCTGCGGGGTAGCCTCCCCGCCGTGGCAGCAGGCTCGGGAGACCGACGGACCGAGCGCCTCCTGAACCTCGTCATCGCGCTGCTGTCCACCCGCACCTGGCTCACCAAGGAGCAGATCCGCCGCGCGGTGCCGCAGTACGAAGACTGCGCCAGCACCGAGGCGTTCGACAGGATGTTCGAGCGCGACAAGGAGGAGCTGCGCGAGCTCGGCGTCCCGCTCGTCACCGGATCCGCCTCGGCGTGGTTCGACGACGAGCAGGGCTACAAGGTCGACAGGGACGCCTACGCCCTGCCCGAGGTGGCCTTCACCCCCGCAGAGCTGGCCGTGCTGTCCCTGGCCGCCCGCGTATGGGCGCAGGCCAGCCTCGCCGGCCCGGCAGCTCGCGCCCTCACCAAGCTGCGCGCCCTCGGCGTCGACGTCGACGAGCAGTCCCTGGCCGGCATCGAACCCCGCGTCCGCACCGCCGAACCGGCGTTCCAGCCGCTGTACGCCGCCGCCCGTGACCGCCAGCGCGTGACCTTCACCTACCGCCGCCCCGGCGCCACCGAGCCCGTCCGCCGCAGCGTGCAGCCCTGGCAGGTCACCTCCTGGCACGGCCACTGGTACCTCGTCGGCCACGACCTCGACCGTGAAGCCCCCCGCGTCTTCCGGCTCTCCCGCATCGAGGGCACCGTGCGCCGCACCGGCCCCGCGGGCGCCTACGACGTTCCCGACGACGTCGACGGCCGCGCCATGATCGCCACCGCCATCGGCGGCACCGACAGCACCGTGCGCACCGCCCACCTCCGCCTCGCCGCGGGCGCCGCGGGGCAGCTGCGCCTGCGCGCAGGCGTGCCCGCCGCCGACGCCGACCGCGACGTGATCGCCGAGGTCGCCTTCACCGACCCCGGGGAGCTCGCCGCCACCGCGGCCGCCGCCGCGCCGCACGCCGTCGTCCTCGACCCCGACGACGTCCGCGACGCCGTCGTCCGGCGCCTACGTGGCGTGATCGCGGCTCACGCCGAGCACGACCTCCGCGCCGGACACCGGACCGACGTGCCCCGCGCGCCCTCCAGCGCCGCCGGCGGCGCAGGGCGTCGCTCCAGCGGACGCCCGCCCGTGCAGCCGACCGCCGCCGACCGGCTCTCCCGCCTGCTCGCCATGGTCCCCTGGGTGCTCGAGCACCAAGGAGCCCCCGCCCAAGAGGTCGCCGACAGGTTCGGCATCACCACCGACCAGCTCGTCAAGGACCTCGAGCTCCTCTTCGTCTGCGGCACCCCCGGCCACCTCCCCGACGACCTCATCGAGGCCGAGTGGGAGGGCGGACGCATCCACATCGGCAACGCCGACGCCATCGCCCGCCCCCTGCGCCTCGGCATCGACGAGGCACTCGCCCTCATCACGGGCCTGCGCACCCTCCTCGACGTCCCCGGCTTCTCCGGCGAAGAAGACCGCGAAGCCCTCACCGGAGCCCTCGCCAAGCTCACGGAAGCCGCCGGCGAGGCCGCCACCGCCTCCCGGGCGCTCGCGGTGGACCTGGCCCGCGACGTCGACCGCAGCGTGCAGCCGACCGGTGAGGACGCCGCCGCCGAGGTCCTCGCCACGCTGCGCGAAGCCCTGCGCCACCCCGCCGGACGGCGCCGCCTGCGCCTGCACTACCTCGTGCCCAGCCGCGACGAGACCACCGAGCGCGACGTCGACCCGATGCGCCTGCTCACCGTCGACGGCCGCTGGTACCTCGAAGGGTGGTGCCACCGCGCGAGCGGGGTCCGCCTGTTCCGCGTCGACAGGGTGGTCAGCGCCGCCGTCCTCGACGCCGACGGCACCCCGCCGCCGGACGCCGTCGCCCGCGACGTCGACGAGCAACTGTTCACCCCCGGCGACGACGACCTCGTGGTCACCCTCGAGCTGACCGGCGCCGCGCGCTGGGTGGCCGAGCACGTGCCGCTGGACTCCTCCGAAGAGCTCGACGACGACGGGCTGCGCGTCGTCCTGCGCACCCCTGACGACCGCTGGCTGCGCCGGTTGCTGCTGCCGCTGGGCGGTGCCGCCGTCGTCGTCGACCCTCCGGAGGTCGCCGAGGGGCTCCTCCGCGTCGCGAAAGCTGCACTTTCTTCTCATGGCCTCCAAGAGCACGTTTCCGCAGCTCAGGGGCGTGATGAGGGGGCTGCGGCAGAGGGGGGCATCCCCCATTCGGCGGGCGCTGCACCGGAGCATCCCGCGGTCTGAGCGGTCAAGGCGGTCCCCGCCGGGGTCGATGCGTTGTGTAAGCCCCGAGGAGCCGGGGCGCGCACCGACCGGAAGGACCCGCCCCATGACGACGATCAAGGCCTCCTGCCCGACCTGTGGCGATGTCGAGCTGACCCCGCCGCAGGTGCGCCTCGTGGTCTGCACCGTCCCGGCGTGGAGCTTCTACGCATTCGACTGCCCGGAGTGCACCGACGAGGTGCGCAAGCACGCCACCGAGGACGTGGTTCGCCTGCTCACCACGGGCGGCGTGCCCGCCGAGCGGTGGTCCGTGCCGGCCGAGGCGCTGGAAGAGCACGCCGGACCGGCCATCGGCTGGGACGACGTGCTGGACTTCAGCCTCTCGCTGGAGACCACCGACGTGGTGGCCGCGGCCCTGGCCGCCGTCCAGCGCCACCACGCCGCCTGAGCCACCCTGAGCGACCGAGCCGCCCACCGGCGGCGGGCAGCTCCCGGCCCGCCACGGCGGACGGCAGCTCGCCCCGGGACACTTCGCCCCAGGACAGTTCGCCCCAGAGCAGCGCACCAGCGACCCACCACTAGCCTGAACCGATGGGCTGGTGGTGGGTCGCGGTGTACCTGGGGCTCGGCCTCGTCGGCGTCGTCGTGCTCGGGATCCTCGCCTGGGGCGTGGTGAAGAAGGGCTTCGCGGTGTTCGCAGCCCTGGGCGAGGCATCAGCCCGCGCGGGGGAGCTCATGGCCCAGGTCGAGCACCTCCCGGCCCAGAAGCCGGCCCACTCCGTCATGGACGATCCCTACGTCCTGCAGGCCCAGCGCCGCCGGGACCAGGCGAAGCGGCGCCGGCTGCGGGCCAAGCGCGTGGCCGCCCAGCGCGAGGCCCGTCGCGAGCAGCTGCGGCTGCGCCGGGCAGCTAGCTGAGCACGCAGGTGAGCACCCGTTGAGCTGACTCGCAGCCGCGAGTCGCTCGGGGTGTCACCGGCCGGGGTTAGAGTGAGCCGATCCCACACCGGAGGTGGACCTCATGGGCCGCGTTTTCGAGAACCCCGTCCTGTTGCTCGTCGTCGTGCTGCTGGTTGTCCTGCTCTTCGGGGCCAAGCGTCTTCCCGATGCTGCCCGCAGCGTGGGGCGCTCCATGCGCATCTTCAAGTCCGAGGTCAAGGGCATGAAGGAAGACGACCGCGCCGATGAAGAGCGCCGCGCCTCCTCCTCCGCCGACGGTGCTCCGTCGCGCCCGCTGGAGGGCCGTGTCGTCGACGAGCCGCACCGCGCCACCAGCGACGACTACGACCAGCACCGTCGCAGCGCCTGACAAGCCGCCGGTAACGCCGGCACCGATCTCCTCGAAGACTGGGTGAGCGTGGCTACCGACACTCCGCCCCGGGGCCGCCGGCGCGACAACCCGGAGGGGCGTATGCCCCTTCGCGAGCATCTTCTCGAGCTGCGCAAGCGGGTCACCATCGCCGGGATCGCTGTGCTGCTCGGGTCCGTGGCCGGCTGGTTCCTCTACGACCCGGTGCTGGACTACCTGACCGCCCCGATCGAGGCGGCCAAGGCCCGCGGACTCGACATCGCTATCAACTTTCAGGGCGTCGGCACTCCCTTCGACCTCAAGCTGAAGCTGTCGGTCTGGATCGGGTTCATCGTCTCCAGCCCGGTGTGGATCTATCAGCTCTGGGCGTTCGTCACCCCCGGGCTCACGAAGAAGGAGCGCCGGTACGCGCTCGGCTTCATGAGCGCTGCCGTGCCGCTCTTCCTCGCGGGGGTCTGGCTCTCCAGCCTCTTCATCCCCAACGTCGTCAGCTTCTTCACGTCTTTCACACCCTCGGACGGCGCCAACATCATCGCCGCGGAGGACTACCTCGGCTTCGTGATGCGCACGGTGCTCGTCTTCGGGTGCGCGTTCCTCCTACCGGTCGTTCTCGTGGGCCTCAACCTGCTGGGGCTGCTGTCTGGCAAGGCGGTGCTCAAGGCATGGCGGTGGGTGACGGTGCTGTGCTTCCTCTTCGCGGCAATCGCCACGCCCACCCCGGACGTCGTCGCGATGTTCACCCTTGCCACACCCATGCTCTTGCTGTTCGCGGTGGCCATCGGCATCTGCCTGCTCAACGACAAGCGACGAGCCAAGCGCGAGCCCCAGTACGGCGACCTCGCCGACGACGAGGCCAGCGCGCTCTGACCACTGTCGCCGTCGGCGCTTAGGCTCGACGCATGGCACTGCCGTCGTCCACGGGGTCCTCACCGGCGGAGCGGTTCGCCGCCGCCCAGGCACGCAACCAGCGCGAGCGGCGCCTCGAGAGCAGCGAGCTGGGGAAGTTCCGCGAACTCGTCGGCTTCGACCTCGACGACTTCCAGCTCCGCGCCTGCGAAGCCCTCGAAGCTGGCCGTGGGGTGCTGGTCGCGGCGCCCACAGGAGCCGGCAAGACCGTGGTGGGCGAGTTCGCCGTCCACCTGGCCCTGGCGTCGGGACGCAAGGCGTTCTACACGACGCCCATCAAGGCGCTGAGCAACCAGAAGCACGCCGAGCTCGCCGAGCGGTTCGGGTCCGAGCAGGTCGGCCTGCTCACGGGCGACACCTCGGTCAACGGTGACGCGCCCGTCGTCGTCATGACCACCGAGGTGCTCCGCAACATGCTCTATGCGGGGTCCCCGGCGCTGGACGGGCTCGCGCACGTGGTCATGGACGAGGTGCACTATCTCGCCGACCGCGCCCGCGGCGCCGTGTGGGAAGAGGTGATCATCCACCTGCCCGACGACGTGCTCATCACGTCCCTCAGCGCCACCGTGAGCAACGCCGAGGAGTTCGGCGACTGGCTGGCGACGGTGCGCGGCGCCGTCGACGTCGTCGTCTCCGAGCACCGCCCGGTGCCGCTGTGGCAGCACGTCATGGTGGGTACCCGCGTGGTCGACCTGTTCACCGAACGGGAGGCCGGCCACAGCAGCGCTGGCCGGCCGGTGCCGAGCCGCCGCGGCACGGCCCCGGCCGAGCCCAGCACGCAGCTGGAGGTCAACCCGGAACTCGTCCGGATGTCCCGTGAGGACGTGCACCGCGGCGGCGGCCCCGGCGGGCGTGGTGGCCGGACCCACCCGGGGAAGCGGCCCCCGCGCGGCGGGCAGCGGTCCCCGGCGGTGCGCGCCCGTGTCCACGCGCCCTCGCGGGCGGAGGTGCTGGCGGAGCTGGAGGAGGCCCACCTCTTGCCGGCGATCATCTTCGTCTTCTCCCGCGCCGGCTGTGACGCCGCCGTCCGCCAGTGCGTCTCGGCCGGGGTGCGCCTCACCACCGACGCCGAGCGCCGCGAGATCCGCGCGCTCGTGGAGGAGCGGTGCGCGGCCCTGCCCGACGTCGACCTCGCCGTCCTCGGCTACTGGGACTGGCTCGACGGCCTCTCCCGCGGCGTCGCGGCCCACCACGCGGGCATGCTGCCGACGTTCAAGGAAGTGGTCGAAGACCTCTTCGCCCGCGGGCTGGTCAAAGCCGTCTTCGCCACCGAGACGCTTGCGCTGGGCATCAACATGCCCGCGCGGTGCGTCGTCATCGAGAAGCTCGTGAAGTTCAACGGTGAGTCCCACGTCGACGTCACGCCCGGGGAGTACACCCAGCTGACCGGCCGCGCGGGCCGGCGCGGCATCGACGTGGAGGGCCACGCGGTGGTGCTGTGGCAGCCCGGGCTCGACGCGGAGGGCGTCGCCGGCCTGGCGTCCACCCGCACCTACCCGCTGCGCTCCAGCTTCCGGCCGACGTACAACATGGCCGTCAACCTCGTGGCCCAGGTGGGCCGGGCGCGGGCCCGCGAGGTGCTGGAGACGTCCTTCGCACAGTTCCAGGCCGACCGCGGCGTCGTCGGCCTGGCACGCCAGGCGCGCACCCAGTCCGAGGGGCTGGCCGGCTACGCCGAGGCCATGACCTGCCACCTGGGCGACTTCTCCGAGTACGCCGCGCTGCGCCGCCGCATCGGCGAGCTGGAGGGTGAGGGAGCACGACGACGACGGCGCGGCCCCGTCGAGGAGCTCTCGCTGCGCGGCGCGGAGGCGCGCCAGAAGGGCGGTGTGGGCAGCGGTCGGACCGGCTCAGCCGATGGCCAACGTCCCCTCCGCGACGACCAGGTGGCCGCCGAGGTCGCCCGCCTGCGCCGTCAGATGCGCCAGCACCCCTGCCACGGTTGTCCCGACCGTGAAGACCACGCGCGCTGGGCCGAACGGTGGGAGCGCCTGCGCAAGGAGCACGAGGGCGTCCTGGCGCGCATCGAGTCGCGCACCGGCACCATCGCGCGGACCTTCGACAGGGTGTGCGACCTCCTCGTGGAGCTCGGCTACCTCGAGCGGGGCGCCCGCTCGGCCGAGACCGGCGACGACGACGAGCTCCGCGTGAGCGCCGCCGGGCAGGTGCTGCGGCGCGTGTACGCCGAGAAGGACCTCCTCGTGGCCGAGTGCCTGCGCTCGGGGGCGTGGGCTTCGTTGGACGCCGCCGGGCTCGCCACCGTCCTCTCGACCATCGTCTACGAAGCCCGTCGCGAGGAGGGCCCACCGGCCGCCCACACCCCCGGCGGGCACGCGGTCTCCGCGGCGCTGACGGCGACCGTGCGGGCGTGGTCGCAGCTGTCCGACGCCGAGGAGTCCCACCACCTGCGCCCCACCGGCGAGCCCGACCTGGGGCTGGTCTGGCCGGTGCACCGCTGGTGCCGAGGGGCGTCGCTGGACGCCGTCCTGGATGCGGCGCGCGGTCCCGTCGACCTGGCCGCCGGAGACTTCGTGCGGTGGGCGCGGCAGCTGCTGGACCTGCTCGACCAGGTGGTCGTGGTGGCCTCGCGTGCCGGTACGGACGAGGGTGACGCGCTGGCCCGCACCGCACGGCAGGCCATCGCCCTGGTCGACCGCGGCGTGGTCACGTACTCGGCGGGCTCGGCCGCTCGCACCGCCTGATCAGGCCTCTGAGCTGCGTCGATGCCCTCACTCTCAGCCAGAGCTTGACTCTCAACCTTCACCTGAGACTTGAGCGTTTCTATGACGATCAAGGAAGTCTCGCACGGGACGCGTGCAGAGCTTCCTTGATCGTCACGGAGGGGGTCGGGGGTGTCAGGAGGTGAGGGCGGCCAGGAGACGTTCGGCGGGGGAGCGTGCGCCCCAGCGCTCGGCCAGGGCCCCGACGGCGGCCTGGTCCAGGCGTCCCGGTGCGGGAGTGGGGACGTCAGTGGCGGCGACGCCGGCCCCGTCGCGTAGGTCGCCGTCCCCGAACGGCTCCACCACCTCGCCGTGGCGCAGCACCCGCACCACGCGCGGGGCGACATCGAGATAGTCCGCGGCCTCCGCCAGGCGCGTGCGCTGCGCGGGCGTCACCGAAGGGTCGCCGTCGAGAGCTGCCTGGAGGATGCCGAGGAGATCGCCGTGGCGCCGCAGCAGGCTCGCCGCGGTCTTCTCCCCGATGCCCGCAACCCCGGGCAGGCCGTCGCTGGGGTCGCCGCGCAAGACGGCGAGGTCGGCGTAGGCGTCTCCGGGGCGCGCACCGGCCCCTGTGGGCAGTGCGTACTTCTCGGCGAGTGCGGCGCCGCCGACCACCTCGGCCTTGCCGACGCCCTTGCCGATCCAGATCACGCGCACGCCCGCGCCGTCGTGGGCGTCGTCGTCGACGAGCTGGAGGAGGTCGCGGTCACCGCTGACCACATCAATGCCGCCATCAATGCCATCAATTCCCGTTGCCCGAGGGCGGGTGGCGAGGACCCCGGCGACGTCGTCGGCCTCGCAGGCGGGTGCTCCGATGCGCGGCACCCCGAGGGCCTCGAGGAACTCGGCGATGGCGTCGGCTTGCGCGGGCAGGTACTCGGGCACCTCCTCGCCACCCTCCGCTTCTCCACTGGTCGCCACGCGGTGGGTCTTGTAGGAGGGGATGCGGGCGACGCGCCACGCGGGGCGCCAGTCGTCATCCCAGCAGGCGACGACGAAGGCCGGGCGGAACCTCTCGACGAGCGTCGCCGTCATGTCGAGGAAGCCGCGCACCGCGCCGGATGGCGTGCCGTCGGGGGCCTTCACCGAGGAGGGGATGGCGTAGAAGGCGCGGAAGTACAGGGTGGCGGCGTCAAGCAGTAGCGTGCGCTGCGCGCCGTCGAGATGGTCTGGCACCGCGTCAGCGTAGAGCGTAGGCGAGTCCGGGCAGCGTCTGATAACAGAACCATGTATGGCATCGTGCTCCCAGGACACGACGGCAGAATGAGCCGGTGAACGCACCGCCCGTGCCGGGCCTCGACGCCCCCCGCCGCGTGCTCTACCGCGGCGGCAGCGTCTACTCCCCGGCCGACCCGTTCGCCACCGCCGTCCTCCTGGAGGGCCCGACGGTCGCCTGGGTGGGCTCCGACGAAGCCGCCGACGCCCAAGCCGCCCGGGCTCGTGCCGACGGCGAGGCCCTGGCGGTGGTCGACCTCGACGGCGCGCTCGTGACCCCGGCCTTCGTCGACGCACACGTCCACACCACCGAGACCGGCCTGGCGATGACCGGCGTCGACCTCAGCGCCACCCGGAGCCTGACGGAAGCTCTCGACCTCGTGGCCCGGGCGGCCGCCGAGCACCCCGGCGAGCCGGTGCTCGGCCACGGCTGGGACGAGACCCGCTGGCCCGAGGGTCGCCCGCCGACCGCCGCCGAGCTCGAGCGCGCCGCGGGCGCCGGCACCGAGGTCTACCTTTCCCGCATCGACGTCCACTCCGCCGTCGTCTCCCCGGCGCTGGCGGCCCGCGCCGGGACGGCGAGCTCCGGAGGCCGCGTGGAGCGCGACGCCCACCACGCGGCCCGCGACGCCGTCCACCAGCCGCTGCTCGACGACCCGGCCCGCCGTCGCCAGCTGCAGCTGCGGGCTCTGCGCGCCGCGGCTTTCGCGGGCATCGGCAGCGTCCACGAGTGCTCGGCGCCGCACGTCGGCAGCCACGACGACCTGCGCGACCTCGTCGCCCTCTCGCAAGCAGGTGAGCACGACGGCGACGACGAGCGCGCCGCGCTGTCACGGGCTCTGCCCGACGTGCTCGCCCTGTGGGGCGAGCTGGTTCCCGACGAGCAGACCGCGCGGGCGCTCGTGGCCGACCTGGCCCTTCCGGAGGGGACCCTCATGGGGCTGGGCGGTGACCTCTGCGTCGACGGTGCCCTCGGGTCCCGCACGGCGTGGCTGCGCGAGCCGTACGCCGACCTGCCAGCTGGAGCCGAGGGATCGCGCGGGTACGCCTACCTCGACGTCGAGGCGCTGCGCGACCACGTCCTCGCGTGCACCCGCGCCGGCCTGCAAGCAGGGGTGCACGCCATCGGTGACGCCGGCCTCGACCTCGCGCTCGAGGCCTTCGGCGCCGCCGCCGACGTCCTGGCCGCCGAGGGTGCGCTGCCGCTGGCGGCCGCGCGCCACCGCATCGAGCACGTGACCTCCGTGGACGCCGCTGGCATCGCCACGATGGCCCGCCTGGGGCTGGTGGCCAGCGTCCAGCCCGCCTTCGACGCCGCGTGGGGCGGCCCTGACGGTGTCTACGCCGCACGCCTGGGCCGCGAGCGGGCGCTGGGGCTGCACCCCTTCGGCCCACTCGCCGCCGCCGGAGTGCCGCTGGCGCTGGGATCGGACAGCCCCGTCACGCCGTTCGCCCCCTGGGAGGCGGTGCGGGCCGCAGCGTTCCCGCACCTCCACGAGCACGCGATCTCCGCGCGGGCCGCGTTCCTCGCCTCCACGCGGGGGGGCTGGCGCGCCGCCCGCCGCGACGGCGAGGGCGCGCTCGTCCCAGGAAGTGCCGCGACGCTGGCGGTGTGGGAGCCGTCCGACCTCGTGGTGCAGGCCCCCGACGACAGGTTCCAGGCGTGGAGCACCGACGCGCGCTCCGGCACCCCGGGCCTGCCCGACCTCACGCCCGGCACCCCGGCTCCGCGCTGCCTGCTCACGCTCGTGCGCGGCCGCACCGCCCACGACGCCGGAGTGCTCGCATGAACCCCGTGATCTCGGCTGGCTCCGTGCCGGTGCTGCGGGCCCGCGCGGCCGTCCCGGTGGCGATCGGCGCCGGGCTGTTGCTCTATCTCGCCTTCCCCGGGCACGACCTGTGGTTCCTCGCCCCGCTGGGCATCGCCGGGCTGCTCGTCGCCGTCACCGCTCGGCGCGCCTGGCCAGCCGCGGGCCTGGGCCTGCTCACCGGGCTCGCGTTCTACCTGCCGCTGGTCTCGTGGTCGGGCATCTACCTGGGGCTCATCGCCTGGATCCCCCTGTCGGTGGCGTGCGCGCTGTCCGTGGCGGTGGCCGCGGTGCTCATGGCGTGGACGTCGCGGCTGCGCTTCCCGCTGCGGAGCACACTGAGCGCCCTGACCACGCCGAGCGCCGGTCTGCTGGCAGCGCTGCTGCGGGCGCTCACCGCCGCCGGGGCGTGGACGGCGATCGAGGCCGGCTTCGCCCGCTGGCCGTTCGGCGGCTTCGGGTGGGGACGCATCGCCTTCAGCCAGGCCGACGCCCCCACCCTCGGCCTGGCAGCGCTCGGGGGGGCGCCCCTGGTGAGCTTCGCCGTCGCCCTGACGGGCGCGCTCCTGGCTCAGGGGTTACTGGCCCGGCGCGACGAGCGCGCGGCGCTCGCGGGACGGCCCGGGCGGCCCGGCGTCGTCGTCCCCGTCACCGCCGTGGTGACGGTGCTCACAGCGCTGGCCGTGACGACTGTCGGGGCGCTCGTGCCCCGGCCCACGGGAGCCGAGGACGGCGACCTGTCGGTGGCGGCCGTGCAGGGCAACGTGCCGCGGGCGGGGCTGGAGTTCAACGCCCAGCGCCGTGCCGTCCTGGACAACCACGTCAAGGGCACCCTGGGGCTGTCCCAGCGGGTGCGCGAGGGGCAGGCGCCCGCGCCGCAGCTCGTGGTGTGGCCGGAGAACTCCTCCGACATCGACCCGCTGCGCAACCTCGACGCCAACTCCGAGATCCAGGCGGCCGCTGATGCGGTGAAGGCGCCGATCGTGCTCGGGGCGGTGCTGGTCGGCAACGAGCCGGGCACGGTGCGGAACACGTCGCTGGTGTGGGAGCCGGACGGCACCACCCGCGCCGGGCTGAACGGCCGCGGCGGTGTCGTCGAGTCCTACGACAAGCGCCACCCGGTGCCGTTCGCGGAGTACATCCCCTACAAATCCTTCTTCAGGCTCATCACGAAGAAGGTCGACCTCGTGGTGAACCAGTTCGTTCCCGGGGACCGGGTGGGGCGTCTGGACGCCGGGGGCGCGAAGCTGGGCGTGATGATCTGCTTCGAGGTGGTCGAGGACGGCCTGGTCGACGACACCATCGACGACGGCGCCGACCTGCTCGTCGTCCAGACCAACAACGCCACCTTCGGGTACTCGGCGGAGAACGTCCAGCAGCTGGCGATGTCGCGGCTGCGGGCGGTCGAGCACGGCCGCGCCGTCGTCCACGTCTCCACCGTGGGCACCAGCGCGCTGGTCATGCCCGACGGCACCCTCGTGGACCCCACGCAGCTGTACACCCCGGCGGTGATCTCGGGTCAGCTGCCGCTGCGGACGTCGCTGAGCGTGGCCGACCGCGTCCGGCAGGCGGGCGTGCCGCTGGAGGGGCTGCTCTCCGCGCTGGGGTTGCTCGGGGCGGCCGGTGGGCTGCTGCTCAGCCGCCGACGCCTCAGCGCCGACGGACCCGTCGTGGACGAGCGGCCCGTCGAACGCGAGCCGGTCGCGTGAGCGGCCAGCGCGTGCTGGTCATCACCCCCACCTACGACGAGCGCGAGTCCCTGCCGGTCACGCTGGCGCGCCTGCGGGCGGCGGTGCCGGACGCCGACGTCCTCGTCGTCGACGACGGCAGCCCCGACGGCACCGGCGAGATCGCCGACGCCATCGCCGTCTCCGACCCCGCAGTCCACGTCCTGCACCGCCCCCGCAAGAGCGGCCTCGGCGGCGCGTACACGGCGGGGTTCACCTGGGGCCTGCAGCGCGGGTACGACGTGCTCGTGGAGATGGACGCCGACGGCTCCCACGCCCCCGAGCAGCTGCCTTCACTGCTGGCTGCCGTCGGAGTACCCGGGGACGACGCCGGTCGCCGGGGTGCCGCTGGTGCCGACCTCGCCCTCGGCTCGCGCTGGGTGCCCGGCGGGCGGGTGGTCGACTGGCCGCTGACCCGCCAGCTGCTCTCGCGGGCCGGCAGCATCTGGGCGCGCTGGGCCACGGGAGCCCCGCTGCACGACGCCACCGGGGGCTTTCGCGCCTACCGGGCCCACGCGCTGCGCGCGATCGACCTGCCCTCGGTGCGCTCGGAGGGGTACTGCTACCAGATCGACCTCGCCACGCGCGTGGTCAGAGCCGGGCTGCGCGTGGTGGAAGTGCCCATCACCTTCACCGAGCGGGCGGCCGGCGCGAGCAAGATGAGCCGCGCGATCGTCGTCGAGGCCCTGTGGCGCACCACCGTCTGGGGCGCGCAGCGCCGCACCGACCAGGCCAGGACGGCGGCGGGCGTCGTCGTCCTCAGAGCCCAGAAGGCCCTGGCACACGTCCGGGAACGACGACGGGCCGGGCCCTCCCGGTAGGGAGAGCACCGGCCCGTTCCCGGGGGACCCGCGGGGGCGAGGTCCTCACCCGGGTCCGCACGGCGCTGCGGGCGGGCGCGCGCCGCGCGGGGGTGCGGTCAGCGTCAGGCGCTGCGCCGCTGGTGCAGGGTGCCGTTGCGCAGCTTGGTGAGCCGCTCCTCGAGCAGCACCTCCAGGTCAGCCACGGAACGGCGCTCCAAGAGCATGTCCCAGTGGGTGCGCGCCGGCTTGGTCGGCTTCACCTCGGGGGTCTCGCCGTTACGCAGCAGCGCCTCGGCGCCGCAGCGGCACTCCCAGACCGCGGGCACGTCGGCCTCGGCGGCGAACGGCAGCTGGGTCACGTGCCCCTGCGGGCAGTCGTAGACCGCGAGCTGACGGGGCGCCAGCTCGACGCCCTCCTCGCTCTCCATGCTCGAGCCACCAAGGCGCGTTCCGCGCAGGCTCCTGTCACTCATGATGTCCTCCAGTCGCTTCTCACGCCGTCTCGCCCCGGCGCTGGCGTCGTCGTGCGTCGGGAACCACGGCCGAGTCGGATCAGTCGCAGGGGGGCTGCCGTGCGCCCCCACTGCAGCAGCCGGTACTCCGACCACAACGGTCAACTACCCCGATCTGTTCCCTTCGGTCGCGCCCGATCCGACGCTGAGTGTGATCTCGGTGACACCCTGTACCCCATGGACGACGTCAGCCACCCCTCGAGCAGCCTGCGGGCGGCGCTCGCGGCCGGTTCCGTGCTCCTGGACGGCGGCCTGTCCACCGAACTGGAGACCAGGGGGCACGACGTCTCCACGGCCCTCTGGTCAGCGCGTTTGCTCCTGGACGACCCGGCCGCCGTCGTCGCCGCGCACGCCGCCTTCGCCGCCGCCGGAGCTCAGGTGGTCACCACCGCCAGCTACCAGGCGACGCTGCCCGGCCTGATGGCCGCAGGACTCGAACGGCGCGAGGCCGAACGGGTCATCTCCTCTTCGGTGGCGCTGGCACGCCAGGGCCTGGATGCCGGTCAGGAGCACGGTGTGGACTCCGCGGGGCGGCGCGGCTGGGTCGCCGGATCCATCGGCGCCTACGGGGCGCACCTGGCGGACGGCTCGGAGTACACCGGTTCCTACCTGCACGGCCCCGAGCGCGTCTCGCAGCGGCAGCTGCGCGAGCACCACCGCCCGCACCTGGACCTGCTCGCCGCCGCGGGAGCCGACGTGGTCGCGTGCGAGACGTTGCCCGGCGCCGCCGAGGTAGAGGCGCTCGTCCTCGAGCTCGAGGCGCTGGCGGTGCCCGCGTGGGTGTCGATGAGCGCGGTGGTCGACGACGACGGCGTCGCGCGCACCCGCTGTGGCGAGCCGCTGGCGCCGGTGCTCGCGGCGGCGGCGCGGGTGCCGACCGTCATCGCCGTCGGCGTGAACTGCCTGGACCCCTCGGCGGTGCTGCCGGCGCTGCAGCAGGTGGGGGCGGCGGTGCCGGCGGGCGAGGCGGCGCTGGTGGTCTACCCCAACAGCGGAGAGGCCTGGGATGCCGCCGCCCGCGCCTGGACGGGTGCCGGCTCTGCTGGTGAGCGCGCTGGGGTGGGTGATGACCTCTCCCGTGGGGCAACGCAGTGGCTCGACGCGGGCGCCCGCCTGGTCGGAGGGTGCTGTCGGGTGCGTCCCGCGCACATCGCCGCCCTGGCCGGTGTGCTCACCCCCTGACGCGCGACGATCCCCTTCAGGGATGGTGCGCTAGGGGGTGGTGCGCTGGGCCTGTGCCCGACCGCGCGCCACGTCGAGGCGTGCCAGCAGCACCCCACCGACGACGAAGAACACCACGAGCGAGGCGATCGCGGGCCGGTAGGACCCGGTGAGCTGGAACACCAGTCCGAAGACGAGTGTGCCGAGCCAGCTCGTGCCGCGCTCGGCGGACTGGTACAGCCCAAACCACTCCGCCTCTCGCCCGACGGGCACCAGCTGGCTGAACAGCGACCGCGACAGCGCCTGCGTGCCACCGAGCACCAGCCCGATGCTGGCCGCCAGCACGAGGAACAGCCCGAACCGGCCGGCCGGGATGAGCATCCCGGCCACCACCACCCCGATCCAGATGACCAGCGAGCCGAGGATCGTCGCCTTCGCCGAGGTCCGCTGCGCGATGCCTCCGGCCAGTAGCGCTCCCAGCAGCGCCACCACCTGCACGAGGAGGATGGCGATCACCAACTGGTTCGACGCCAGCCCCAGCTGCTGCTGCCCGTAGATGCTGGCCGCCGCGATGACCGTCTGCACGCCGTCGTTGAAGAACAGGTAAGCGATGAGGAACAGCAGGGTCTGCGGGTACGCCGGCGCCCCGCGCAGCGTGCGCACCAGCTGCCCGAGGGATCCGAGGACGACGCGCGCGGTGCCCCCTCGGGGAAGGGCGCTGCCGGGGGCGACGACGACGGCGGGCTCTCCGTCCAGCCGCCGCAGTCCCAGGTGCGGCACGAGGGTGAACGCGCCCCACCACAGTCCCGCGGTGAGCAGCGACAGCCGCACGGCGCTGCCCTGGTCCAGCCCGAGGGCGTCGGCGCTGGACAGCAGGACGAGGTTGGCCGCGAGCAGCAGCGCCCCACCGGCGTACCCCATCGCCCAACCCCGGCTGGAGATCCGGTCACGCTCCTCAGGACGCGCCAGCCGCACGAGCAGGGAGTCGTAGACGACGAGCGAGGCGCCCAGGCACAGGCTCGCCACGAGCTGCAGGAGTGCCCCCAGCACCCAGCGGTCTCCGGAGACGAAGACCATCGCCGCGGCCGCAGTGGCGCCCACCCATGCGAAGCCGCTGAGCAGCCGTCGCGGGGAACGAGACCTGTCGGCCACCGCGCCCACCGCCGGCAGCACGATCGCGGACAGCAGCGTCGCGAAGGTCACCACGTACAGCGCCAGCGATCCCGGGGCCACGGGGATCCCCAGCACGCTGAGAGCCACCGGGCAGGTAGTGGCGCCGTCGCGCACTACCTCCCCGACCCCGCCCGGGCACGCCGCCGCCTCCGCGATGGCGGTGAGGTAGGGAGAGAACAGGACGGTGGCGGTCGTGGTGACGTAGGCGGAGTTGGCCCAGTCGTAGACGTACCAGGCGCGGCGCGCTCGCCCGCGCTGCGCCTCGGTGAGCACCGGCTCCCGGGGTGTGGGGCTCTGAGGTGCGTTCACGAGCGGGGCTCCTCCGCGGCGGCAGGGCCATTGGCCGTCGGGCGGGCAGTCGATGTGGTGGTCGGGTCCTCGATGCGGGGTGGCCACGCCCCGCGCTCGCGGAGCACCTCGCGGACGGCGGCGGCGTCGTCGGTGACGATCCCGTCCACCCCGAGGTCGAGCAGGCGGTGGACGTCGGTGGGGTCGTCGACGGTCCAGACGTGCACGGACAGGCCTGCGGAGTGGGCGGCCTCGACCAGGAGGCCGGTGACGATGCGCACCTGCCGTCCGGCCACCGCTGACGTCTGGGGCACCTGCAGCGCGTCGGCGCCGACGAGTGCCCGCAAGATCTTGCCGCGCAGCCCCAGGCGCGCCCCGACGAGGAACCTGAGCACCCCGGCGGTCCCGGCGGAGCTGGTCACCGGGACACCGCGCGCTGCCAGCGCCGCGACGACGGCGCGGCGGCGGCCGTCGGAGAAGGAGGCCACGCAGACCCGGTGGGCGTCGCGACGTCGGGCAGCGAGCAACGCCACCATCGGCGCAACCGCACCGACCTCCTTGACGTCGACGTTGAGTCGCACCCGTGGGCGCTGGTCGGCCCAGGCGTCGAGCAGGTCCTCCAGGCGCACCGGGGCGTGCTGCGTCACCGCACCGGTGGCGTCACGCAGGCGCAGGCGGGAGACCTGCTCCCAGGTGAGCGCCGACAGCGGACCCGTGCCGTCGGTGGTGCGGTCCAGGGTGGGGTCGTGCAGAGCGACCAGGACACCGTCGGCGGTGGCGTGAACGTCCGTCTCCAGGAACCGGTACCCCAGCGCCACCGCGTCGTCGAAGGCTGCCAGGGAGTTCTCCGGGTGTGCGGCTCCGCCGCGGTGAGCCAGCGCCACGGGGCCACTGGCCCCCAGGAAGGTCCTGCCCGGCGCACGGGCAGGCTCGGGCACATGCGCAGGCTCGGGCACACCGGAAGGCACCGGGGAAGTGTGGCCTAGCGCCCCGCGACTCCCGGCCCGCTGCGCCTTCGGACGCGGTGACGTGCTGGTGAACATCAGGCGCGGCTGTCCCCGGCGTGAGCCGATCGGACGTGGGATCGAGCCGTCACGCATCACTCATGATGTGATGTTCAATGTGGATAAGCCACAGACTGATGTTGGGCCGACTGATGGTGGGCCGAGCGGCCGCGAGGTCGTCGTCGCGGTCATCGGTGACCTCGTCGGCTCCCGGCGCGCGACCGACCGCGCTGGCCTGCAGCGCACCCTCGTCGCCGCCCTGCACGACGCTGGCGCGCTCGTCCCGGCCCGGCAGCCCCTCGCGCCCACCATCGGCGATGAGTTCCAGGGCACCTTCAGCACCCTCGGCGCCGCAGCGCGGGCCGCCCTGCTGGTGCGCCTGGCCCTGCTCGAGGCCGGCGCCGACGTCCGGGTAGGGCTCGGAGCTGGCACCGCCGTCGTCGTCGACCCTGCCGCGACACCCCCCGTCCAGGACGGCCCAGCCTGGTGGGCCGCGCGCAGGGCTGTGGAGACCGCCGAGCGCCTCGCCGCGTCACCGCGCTCGCGGAGCACCCGGACCTGGTTCGTCGACAGGAGCCTCGACCACGGTGGTCCGGACGCGGGGGGCGATCACGATGACGATGACGACGGCAACGGCAACGGCAACGGCAATGGCGATGACGACGGCGACGTGAGCGCCGCGGCCACCGCCAACGCTTTCCTCGCCATCCGTGACGACGTCGTCGCGCGGATGAGTCCGCGCGCCCGCCGGTTGCTGGCCCACCAGCTGCGCGGACATCCCCAGCAGGTGGTCGCCCACGCCGAAGGGGTCACCCAGCCCGCCGTCAGTCAGGCCCTGGCCCGGTCCGGCGCGCTCGCCATCTGGCGCGGTCAGCAGCTGCTGGACTCCCACCACCTTGCCCATCAGCTCGCCCACTCGGTCGGACATCAGGCCGGGCGCGCCTCGGTCCGGCAGGAGGTCTGATGCTGCTGCTCGCCGCGCTGTGGACCGGGCTGGCCGTCGCCGACCTGGTGCGCTGGACCCCCGGCCCGGTCAGCCTGCCCCGACGCGTGATGGCAGGCCTCGCCGCGGCCCTGTCGGGCCTGCTGCTGGCCACTGTGACCACCACTGTGACCACCACTGTGACCACCACTGTGACCACCACTGTGACCACCACGGGTGCCGTTCACGTGGCCGCCGTGGCGCTCGCGGCAGCCGGTGGCGCACTCGTGTGGATCGTCCTCAGCGAGGCGCCCGGTGGTCTGCGCCCCGCACGGCAGGCGCGTCCCGGACGAGCTGCCCGAGATGCGCGAACTGTCCGAGCTGGGCGCACCTCGAGGCCGGAGGGGGCCGCGATCGCGGCGCTCGCGGGCCTGGCGGGGATGCACGCCGTCGTCGTCCTCCTGGCTCCTCTGGTGCCGGGTCTGCAACCGTCGGCGCCCCTGGCCCGCTGGTGGGCGGCCCTCGAGGCAGCGGGGCTGCCCGGTCTGGCCTCGGTCGGGGCTGGGCGCGCACTGCTGGCGGTCGTGGGCACGGGGTTGCTGCTGGCTACCGCCAATCGGGTCGTACGGCTCGTGCTCACCGCCAGTGGCACACCTCCCGACGCGGGTGAGGCGGCTCTGCGGGGAGGGAGACTCCTCGGCCCACTCGAACGCGTGTTCCTCCTCGGTCTGGCTCTCGGGGGAGACCTCACTGCCGCCGCCGCGGTCATCGCCGCCAAGGGGCTGCTGCGCCTGCCCGAGGTGCGCACCGCCAGTCGCCTGGCGCTGGCAGGAGAGCCGGCAGGGTCAGGAGCGGCGGAGCCTGCTCGGGCGCTGCGCGGCGCCGATGTCGTCACCGAGTACTTCCTCGTGGGGACGTTCACGAGCTGGCTGCTCGCCCTCGCCGTCGCCGGGGTGGTCGTGCTGGGAGGCGCCTGAGTCGGAAGACCCGGAGGCGACATCCCTACGATGCACGTCGTGGCGCCCGAGACGATCTCCGAGCAGGCAGACGACGGTACGACCGGCAGCACGACCGGCAGCACGACCGGCAGCGAGACCGGCGTACCCGTGGGGCCGGTGGACTCCTCCCGGGTCCCGCGCTTCGCTGGACCGGCCACGTTCGCCCGCCTGCCCCGTGCGGACGAGGTGGGGCGTGCCGACGTCGCCGTCATCGGGGTGCCGTTCGACTCCGGGGTCTCCTACCGCCCCGGTGCCCGCTTCGGCCCGGCCGCCGTGCGCGAGGCCTCCCGCTTGCTGCGCCCGCACCACCCCGGGCTCGACGTCGACCCGTTCGCGCGTCAGCAGGTGGTCGACGCCGGCGACGTCGTCGCCAATCCCTTCTCCATCGAACAGGCGATCGAACAGGTGGAGCGTGGTGCGGACGAGCTCTCCGGCGCCGGCGCCCGCCTGGTCACCATCGGCGGCGACCACACCATCGCCCTGCCCCTGCTGCGCTCCGTCGTGCGCCGCCACGGCCCCGTCGCCCTGGTCCACTTCGACGCCCACCTGGACACCTGGGACACCTACTTCGGCGCCCCCTACACCCACGGCACCCCCTTCCGCCGCGCCGTGGAGGAAGGCCTGCTCGAACCCGGCGCCCTCACCCACGTCGGCACCCGCGGCCCCCTGTACGGCCGCTCCGACCTCACCGACGACGCCCGCCTCGGCTTCGGCCTGGTCACCAGCGCCGACGTCATGCGCCGCGGCGTCGACGAGATCGTCGACGGACTGCGCTCGCGGATCGGCGACCGCCCGCTCTACCTCAGCATCGACATCGACGTCCTCGACCCCGCCCACGCCCCCGGCACCGGCACCCCCGAAGCCGGCGGCATGACCAGCCGCGAACTCCTCGAGGTGCTCCGCGGCCTCGCGGGCCTGCAGCTGGTCGGCGCCGACGTCGTCGAGGTGGCCCCCGCCTACGACCACGCCCAGATGACCGCCGTGGCCGCCAGCCACGTTGCCTACGACCTTGTCTCCCTCATGGCCCTCTCTCCGACGAACGGGACCCCCCAGTGACCGCAGCCACCGGCGAGGGGGTGCTCGGCACCCTGGCCCACCCGGAGGTGACCATGCTCACCCCCGACTTCCCCTTCCAGTACGACCGCTGGCTCGCCCACCCCGCCGGGCTGGGCTCGGTGCCGGCGAGTGCCCGCGGCGCCCGCGTCGCCGTCGTCGGAGCCGGGATCTCCGGCCTGGTCACCGCCTACGAACTCGCCCGCCTGGGGCTGCGCCCCGTCATCTACGAAGCCGACCAGATCGGCGGCCGCCTGCGCTCGGTGCCCTTCCCTGGCGGTGTCCCCGGGGTGCTCGCCGAACTCGGCGGCATGCGCTTCCCCTCCTCCGGACGGGCCTTCTTCCACTACGCCGACCTCCTCGGCGTGACCACTCAGCCCTTCCCCAACCCCCTGACACCCTCGGCGGGCTCCACCGTCATCGACCTCGGCGGCACCAGCCACTACGCCGAGACCCCCGCCGACCTGCCACCGTTCTTCACCGAGGTCGCCCGCGCCTGGGCCGCCGCGCTCGCGGAGATCGGCGTGCCCGACCTACAGGCCGCCATCGCCGCCCGCGACCTGCCCCGCGTCAAGGCGCTGTGGGACCCCATCGTGCGCGCCCGCGACGAGCAGAGCTTCTACGGCTTCGTCGCAGCCTCCGCCAGCTTCCGGGCCCTGCCCTACGCCCACCGCGAGGCCTTCGGACAGGTCGGCTTCGGCACCGGGGGCTGGGACACCGACTTCCCCCACTCCATCCTGGAGATCCTGCGGGTCATCACCACCAACGCCGACGAAGACCACCGCCGCATCCTCGGCGGCGCCCAGCAGGTGCCGCTGCGCCTGTGGGCTGCCGCCCTGCCCGACGGACCGCTCGCCGGGCGCAGCCTCAGCGACCTGCACGGGGGAGCCCCCCGCCCCGGCGTCACCGCGTTGCACCGCGCCCCCGGCACCGACGGCGCGCACGGCCCCGTCGTCGTCACCGACCGCTGGGGACAGTCCCACGCCTACGACGCCGTCGTCGTCACCTGCCAGTCGTGGATGCTGTCGGCGCGCATCGCCACCGAGGAGTCCCTGTTCGACCACGCCACGTGGATGGCGATGGACAGGTCCCACTACTCCCAGTCCTCCAAGACCTTCGTCATGGTCGACCGGCCCTTCTGGCGCGACCGCGACCCCGCCACCGGTCGCCGCGTCATGAGCTGCACCCTCACCGACCGCATGACCCGCGCCACCTACCTCCTGGACGGGGAAGGTGGCGGCGATGACGAACCCGCCGTCATCTGCCTCAGCTACACCTGGAACGACGACGCCCTGAAGTGGCTCGCCCTGTCCACCGACGAGCGCGTCCGCCTCATGCTGCGCTCCTTGGCCGAGGTCTACCCCGACGTCGACATCGCCAGCCACATCATCGGCGAGCCCGTCACCGTCTCCTGGGAGTCCGACCCCAACTTCATGGGCGCCTTCCGCGGAGCCCTACCCGGCCACTACCGCTACCAGCGCCGCCTGTTCAGCCACTTCGCCCGCACCGGCGCGTCCCCTGCCCAGCAGGGCCTCTTCCTCGCCGGCGACGACATCTCCTTCACCCCCGGCTGGGCCGACGGCGCCGTCACCACCGCCCTCAACGCCGTCGCCGGGGTCGTCGCCCACCTCGGCGGCGCCGCCCACCCCGACAACCCCGGCCCCAGCCAGGCCTTCGAGGACCTCGCGCCCCTCGACCTGGACGCCACGGACCCTTCAACCAGCACAGATCCTTCCACCAGCATCGATCCCTCGACCAGCACCCTCGGACCAGCCGGGGGATGAGGAACCCCTACCGAGAGGTCCTACGCACCCCCGGAGCCCCCGCCTTCGTGGCCGCCGGGCTCCTCGCCCGCCTGCCCATCTCCATGTACGGGCTCATCTACGTCTTCCTCATCGAAGATGCGACGGGCTCCTACGGCGCCGCCGGCGCCGTCGCCGCCTGTGCCTCCATTGCCTCCGCGCTCGGCGCGCCCGTCCTGTCCCGCCTCGTCGACCGCCACGGCCAGGCCCGCGTCGCCATCCCCGCACTCACGGTCCACACCGCCGGCATCCTCATCGTCCTGGCCGCGACCGCCCTCAGTGCTCCGGTCCTGGTCATAGGGCTCGCCGCCGCGCTCGCGGGCGCCAGCTTCACCAGCTGGGGCTCCCTGGTGCGCGCCCGCTGGGCCTGGGCCCTGCGCGACGACAGCGGCCGCCTCCACCCTGCCTTCTCCCTGGAGTCCGTCCTCGACGAGGTCACCTTCACCGTCGGACCGCCCCTGGCCACCGTCCTCGCTGTCACCGTCTCACCCTCGGTGGCGCTAGGCACCGCCCTCGCGGCGACCGTGCTCGGCGGGACGGCGCTGGTGGTGCAACGGTCCACCCAGCCGCCGGTGACGAAGAAGGCTGCGCCGACAGCGGCCACGGAGGCCACGGCAGCCGGCGCCGCCCGGACACTTTCTGCGACCAGGGGGATGATCAGCAGCATGGTCGGCGTCATGGAGTACGGCGGCATCCGTGCCCTCGCGCTGGCGTTCGTGGCCACCGGCGTCGTCTTCGGGTCGGTGGAGGTCATCGCCGTAGCCTTCACCGCCGAGCGGGGAGCGCCCGCTGCGGCCGGCGTCGTGCTGGCGCTGTACTCGATCGGCAGCCTGCTGGCCGGGCTCGTCTTCGGAGCGATCACCTGGAGGGGGAGCCTGCCGCGCCGGTTCCGACTGGGGGCGGTGGGGATGGCGGTGCTCATCGCGCCGGTGGCGACCTCGGGCAGCATCCCGGTGCTGGCGGCGACGCTGTTCCTGTCCGGGCTGGCGATCTCCCCGACGTTGATCTCCGGTAACGCGCTCGTCGCCGAGCTCGTGCCGGCCCGTCAGCTCACCGAGGGGCTGGCGTGGATCGGCACCTCCCTCGGGCTGGGCGTCTCCCTCGGGGCGGCGTTCGCGGGACGGTTCATCGACAGCGCCGGCTCACAGACGGCGCTGCTGTTGCCCGTGGTTGCTGCGGCGGTGGCGGCGCTCGTCGTCGTCGCCTTCTCCCGCGCCCTCGGGGTGGTTCCGCGCAGCGCCTGAGCAGCGCCTGAGCCCTCAAGCGGCGACGAGCACCGGCGCGCTGGGAGCACCGGAGCGCACGGCCTCCAGCCGGTAGGCCAGCGAGGCGGCGTCCTCACCGGGGGCGGGGACGGCGACGACGCGGGCGAGCGCGCTCAGCGGCGCGGCCCGCACCAGGCCCGGGCGCCCCAGCGCCGTCGGGGCGACCACCGCGACCGTGCGCTCGGCCCGCGCCACGGCCGCCGCCGCCAGGGCCGACCCCGCCGAGGTGGCCGCCCACGCGCCGCGGGCGTCCAGCCCCGTGGGGGTCAGGACGGCGACGTCGAGGTGCAGGTCGTCCAGCGCCGCCAACGCTGCCGGGCCGACCAGGTCGGGGCCAGCGGCTTCGGCTTCACCGCCGAGCACGATCAGCCGGATGCCGGGCACCCCCGCGAGGACGCTCGCGGGAGCCAGCGCCGTCACGGCGACGGTCAGGGCGGCGCCGGGTAGGCGCCCCGCCAAGGTCGTCGCGGTGCGGGCCAGGTGATGGGCGAGCGCCAGGCAGCCGGTGCCGCCGGTGAGGAGCACCGCCGAGCCGGGGGAGAGGTCGGCGAGGGCGACCTGCGCGGCCCGCGCCCACGGGTCCTCCGACGCCCCGCCGACAGTGCCCGTGGTGGGGTGCTGTGGCTGGGTGGGGTGCGGGGCGTGAGGGGAGGCCGTGGGGGGAGTCGACGACGACGGGGGCACGTCCCATCCGGGAGGGGCGGCGTCAACGGTGGAGCCAACGCTGGAACGCGGGGGTTCGTGAGGCGAGGGCGCGGACGAGCCGGCCGACGGGGCCCCGGTCTGAGTTGGCGTCTGGGTTGGGGTCTCGGCGCGCGGTGCCGGCGGTGCCTCCGAGGAGCGAACCGCCGGCGGTGGGAACCCGGCAGGAAACGCCCCCGCCCATGACGCGATAACGGAACCAAGTGATGACGGCGCCCTGGACGATGTGTCGGCAGGGGAGTGGACACCCCCACCGACGACTCGACGTCCCTCGTCGGAAGCGGCACCCGACGACGGACCCGTGGAGGCGGCAGCGGTTGGCGTCGACGCCGGCCGGACTGGTGCCGGGGGCGGCGTCGACGCGGCAGGCTCATGAGGCACGGCGGGCTCATGGGGCTCGGCAGGGTCAGCTGTTCCCGCCGGATTGACAGGTGGCGCAGCACTCGCGCCGGGGGCCGGAGCTGAACCGCCGAGGCTGACCGCGCCGCCGCGAACCCGCCGGAGCCGCCCGGCGGCGGTCAGCGCGTCGAGGTCGCGTCGGATGGTCATCTCCGAGACCTCGAAGCGCGCAGCGAGCGCGCCGAGCGCCACGCGCCCCTCGGCGTCGACCCATCGCGTGATCTCGTCCCACCGCTCCGCGCTCACACGACCACTCAACCAGACAACCGGGCATAACGAACACCATGGTCACAAGAACGTGATGTCAGGCCTAGGGTCCGCCGCTGTTCGCACACGCCGTCGTGCGACTGCAAACTGTGCGATATGTGAGATGAGAGGTCCTTGATGTGAGGTCGCTTCGTGATGACTGTGAGAGCGGATGACTCCCCAAGCCACACATGTGAGATACGTGCAGGATGGGTCATGTGAGGTTTTTGGCGCGAGATGACAGCTTGCGGCGGCGTCGTGAACCTCTCACGGAGACAGGAGTGCCGCGATGACGGCGATGGTCGGCACGGACAGCGCCGTCGTCGTGAAGATGGCGTCGCGCGCGAGGGTCACGCCCCGGTCGTACCGGGTGGCGTGCACGAAGATGTTCTGCGCCGTCGGCAGGGCGGCGAGTACGGTCACGGCCAGCAGGGGAGCGCCCTGCATCTCCAGGGCGAAGCGGCCCACCAGGTAGGCCACCGCGGGCATCACGGCGACCTTGAGCGCTGTGATCGTCGCCAGCTCGGCGATGGCTCCTCCGGTGCCGGGGCGCGGCCCCAGGCGCAGCGAGATTCCGTAGGCGATGAGCATGGCGGGCACGGCCATGCCGGCCACCAGCTGCAGCGGGTCGGCCAGCAGCGACGGGATCCGCAGACCGCTGAGGGAGAGGGCGAGTCCTATGAGCGAGCCCACGGTCAGGGGCGTGCTCAGAGGGCGCAGCAGCACGGCGCGCAGTGGAGGGCGGCGGTCCGCGACGCCCACGTCGAGCACGAGCAGCGCCAGCGGTTGGAGCACGAGCAGCTGCAGCAGCCAGGTGGGAGCCACGAGGGCGGCATCCCCCAGTACGTATGCCGCGATGGGCAGCCCCAGGTTGCCGGCGTTGACGTAGGCGGCCGAGAGTGCGCCGATGGTGGAGCGGGCCAGGTCGTGCCGGAAGGCCAGGCGCGAGAGGGCCACGTACAGGGCCGCGGTGACCGCGAAGGCGGTTGCGCTCGCCACGAGGTTGGCGGAGAGCACCTGGTGGACGTCGGCGTCGGCGAGCGTGACCACCATGAGGGCGGGGGAGGCGACATAGAAGGCCAGGCGCGAGAGCACCCGCTGGGCGTCCAGGTCGAGCACCCGCAGCTGCGCCAGCACGGCTCCGAGGGTGATGAGCGCGATGATCGTCGCGAACCCCGCCAGCACGCCTCCCATCCCGCGATCCTCGCGCAGCCGCTGGCGACGCCCTCAGGGGTGTCGGCAACTGCTCACCTCGGCCTGATAACAGAACCAAGCACGTGGAGGTGGCATGTTCTGGGGGAGTTGCACGCCGGGTCGCATGCTGGGCCAGCCGCGACGCTCCTGACGGCGGCCGCCAGAAGCTAGGAGCGCTGTAGAGAACGAGGATGGCGCAGGCGGCTCGGCGAGGGCGAAGGCGGCACGGCCACCGCGTCAGTCACCGTGAGCCGCTTTCGCCACCGAGAGGGAGGGTCGCGAGCCCGACGACGCCCAGCCGATGCTCCGGGGTCGACGGCATCCGAGCGAGGCCGGCCAGGTGTCGCCGCACGCCGACGATCTCGCGCCCGGGAGGCTGCGTGCACACTCCCAGCGATCGAGCCGACCATCGAGCTGTCGACCCGAACTGGCAGCTGACCAGGGGCAGTCTGGCAACAGATGAGAACGGGACCGGGGGATTCGGCGACGAACGCCGGGTCTTCTCGGCATCCACGAAGAACGGCCCCCCCCAGAGCGATCACGGGCGAGCGCGCCAGCAGCCCGCACTCAACGACTGCCCGAGGGCACCCGTTCTGGAGCTGCTCCCCTGGGTCATCCCGTACCGCCGATAATCAACGTTATGTCAGATAGCGGGGAGAAGGGGCAGGGGGTGCGCCTTCCCAAGTTCCTGTCGTGACCCCCTCTGCTCACTGACTTGCGAGCGCCGTGGTGACTCCTCACCCGACCCTCATCGGCGCGGCTTGATGTCGTCGAGGCACGTCACTGAAGCGGTCAGGTCACCGCGCCAGCTGACGCCGTTCTCCTCGAGCAAGGCCATGGAGCGCACGAGCGCTTCGGTGCGCGCGTCGTCGTCGGCCTCCACGGATGACGGCGCTTCGATGCTCAGCAGGTGGCGCACGGTGAAGCGCGTCAGGGTCGGCCCGTAGGTCCAGCAGCCGTCCTCGGTGAAAGCCGAGGAGAACACGTCGTGGGCGCTCTGGTCGGCCAGCAGTCGTTCGCGGACGTCGTCGTCGGGGCGCTGGAACTGACCGATGACTTCGGTGCGGTACGTGCGAGTGGCCACGGTGCGTCAGTCTGCTTCACCTCCTGCGGATCCCCGAGGGGTTTTCTTCGCGTCGTCGCCAGAGTCGCCATCGTCCGCGTCGTCTCGCTGCCGACTCCCCTGACGGCGTCTGCGGCTGCTGCCAGGCGGAGTCCGAGCCGTTGCCCCCGAAGGCTGCCCTCCCTCTTATCGGCCTCATCAACCCACTCCTTGATAACGGAACCACGCGGGAACCGTCCCCTCATGCAGTCCGGCTCCGTCAGTACGTCCAGGTCAGACCCCAGCCCGAACGACGTTCGTGGGGACCCGCGGGTCTTTGGTGGCGACCGGGGATGGACGGGGTGAGCTTGGTTCCGTTATCAACGGCTGTAGAATGGGGTGCGTGAGTCAGGACGACGACGCCCCGCGTACTGGCGGTGGAGCCGCCAGCGCCTCCACCGCCCTGGCCCGGCTCGTGGAGGACTACCTGGCCACCCTGGGCGCCACCAGCCCCTCCACCCAGCGCCAGCGGACGTGGGCGCTGCGCGAGCTCCTCGCGCACGCACCCGCCTCCCCCACCGCAGCCCTCGCCCCCGTCCCCGTACGCGCCTGGCTGGACACCGCGGCCACCGCTGACCCACCCGCTTCTCTGCCCGGCCTGCGCGCCCGCGCCTCCGCCGTGCGCGCCCTCACCCAGCACGCCGAGCACACCGGAGCCGTTCCCCCGGGCACCGCAGCCTCTCTGGCCGGCGTCCTGCGGATGCCGGCGCCGCCCTTGGCGCCCGGCCCGGACCCCGACCCTGTGCGCCGCCTCCTCATCAAGGCCCACCCCGACGCACGCCCGCTGGCCGTGCATCCGGCGGTCTGGACCCGCTTCTGCGCACATGTCCACCTGCTCGCACTCACCGGCGAGCGTGAAGACGTCATGGCCGGTCTGCGCCTGCGCGACGTCGCCGCCGCTCCACCTGACACGCCCGAACATTCCGCACACGACACGCCTATCGAACACTTCTTACAGACTGCCGATGCGTCTGAATCTCACACTCGCCAGGGGGGCGTCGACTCACGGTCGTCCGATGGATCTCACATCGACGGTGAGTCCGTCACTCCCCCACTCTTCGATGACTCCCCCACCTCATCTCACACTTCCTCACAGGGCGATGTCCCCTACGGCGATGTCTCACAGGGCGCGGACAGCGACCCCGGAGACGCTGGCGACGTGGTCCTGGACGAGCGGGCCGCCGACGGGTGGCCCGCTCGATCACACCGGACCGCCCCCGCGGTGGCCACCCACGTCCGCATCGAGGCCGGGCTGGCGCCGCGCTCGTGGAAGCTGCCCGAACCAGCGCGCACAGCTCTGTCGGGCTGGCTCGCCGACAGAGCCGTGCTGGCGTCGCTGCTGCGGGGTTCGGACCCCGGCGCGTTGTGGCTGCGGGTGCGTCCCTCCACCGACCTGCGCACCGGGGCGCTGCGCCCGGCAGGGTTGCCGCTGTCCGACCGCGGCCTGCGGCTGGCGTTCACGACCACGCTGTCCGTCCTGGCTCTGGAGGACCGCGACCTGGAGGACCTCTCCACGGCGGCGGTGCGGGCCTACGCTCGTGGGCGTGGCCCCCTCTGACCGGTGCGCTCCGTGAGCCCCACCGGCGCCTCCGGTTCGGCGCACCCGGAGGAGTCCGGGCGTGAAGCCGGGTCTGACGCCAGGTATGGGGTCGGGTGGCCTTCAGGAACCCTGCAGCTTGGTCCCCCGGTGCACCCAGGCCGGCCCTCGAGCATCACTGCTGTGACCGCGACAGCCGCCGGAGCGCCGCACATCCAGGCCGGCACCCCCGGTGACGGCCGAGCCGGCACACCAGCGGGAGCTGAACCAGCTGCCCGCTCCAGTGCCCGTCCGAGCGCCGGTTCGAGTGCTGATGCCGCCACGGTGCTCGACGTCGTCGTCCCCGTCTACAACGAAGAGACCGACCTTCCCGGCTGCGTACGCGCCCTGCACGCCCACCTGCGCGAGCACCTGCCGTACTCCTTCACCGTCACGGTGGTCGACAACGCCAGCACCGATGCCACCCTGGCGACAGCGCGGGCGCTGGCGGCGGAGCTGGACTCCCCCGG
This sequence comes from Quadrisphaera granulorum, assembly GCF_003149145.1. Lineage (GTDB taxonomy): Bacteria > Actinomycetota > Actinomycetes > Actinomycetales > Quadrisphaeraceae > Quadrisphaera > Quadrisphaera granulorum. The sequence continues at coordinate 112,450 of NZ_QGDQ01000014.1, forward strand.
CGCCGGGGTGGCGGTGGTGCATCTAGACCGCAAGGGCCGCGGTGGGGCGCTGCGGGCGGCGTGGTCGACCTCGAGCGCGCAGGTGGTCGCCTACATGGACGTGGACCTGTCCACCGACCTGGCCGCGCTGCTGCCGCTGGTGGCTCCTCTGGTCTCGGGGCACTCCGACGTCGCGATCGGCACCCGGCTGCACCGGGCCTCCCGGGTGGTGCGCGGGCCCAAGCGCGAGGTGGTCTCGCGCTGCTACAACACCCTGCTGCGCTCGACGCTGCGGGTGCGTTTCTCCGATGCCCAGTGCGGGTTCAAGGCCGTCCGCAAAGAGGTCGCCGACGCGTTGCTGCCGCTGGTGGTCGACGACGGTTGGTTCTTCGACACCGAGCTGCTCGTGCTCGCCGAGCGTGCGGGCCTGCGCATCCACGAGGTGCCGGTGGACTGGGTCGACGACCCCGACTCCCGCGTCGACATCGTCTCCACCGCCGCTGCCGACCTGCGCGGCCTGGCCCGCTTGGCCTCCTCCCTGGCCCGCCGCGAGCTACCGCTGGCCGACGTCCGCGCGGCGCTGGTGACCCGCCCCTCCCCCACCACGCCCACCGGCCTGCTCAGTCAGGTGCTGCGCTTCGCGGTGGTCGGGGTGGCGTGCACCATCGCCTACGCCCTGCTGTACCTGCTGCTGCGCGAGCCGCTCGGCCCTCAGGCAGCCAACCTGTCCGCGCTGCTGCTCACCGCGGTGGCCAACACCGCAGCGAACCGGGCCTTCACCTTCGGTGTCTCCGGGCGCTCCGGCGCGGCCCGCCACCAGGCGCAGGGCCTGGTGGTCTTCGGCATCTGCTGGGCGCTCACCGCCGGATCGCTGGCGCTGCTGCACGCTGTCTCCCCCGAGCCCTCGCGCCTGGTGGAGGTGGTGGCGCTGACCGCCGCGAACCTCGCCGGAACGGTGCTGCGCTTCCTGCTGCTGCGGGTGTGGGTGTTCCGCCGCCAGCGCGTGCCCAGCGCCGACTGGCGCAGCTGAGCCCGCGGCTGCGTCCTGGGGTCTGAGGTGCAGCGGAACAGGATCCGGCGCTAAGGGCCGATTCGGGTCGCCCTAGGTTGGCGGCCGTGCCGGTGGAGTTCCTGAGCGATGACCAGGCGGCGGCGTACGGCCGGTTCAGCGGGCCGCCGTCGCAGGCCGAGTTGGAGCGGTTCTTCTTCCTGGATGACGCTGACCGGGAGCTGGTGGGTCGCCGGCGCGGTGATCACAATCGGCTGGGGTTCGCGGTGCAGCTGGGCACGGTGCGGTTCCTGGGTACGTTCCTGGTGGACCCGCTGGAGGTGCCGTGGCCGGTGGTGGAGTACCTGGGCCGGCAGCTCGGCACCACCGACGTGTCGGTGGTGAAGCGCTACTGCGAGCGGGACAAGACGCCGCTGGAGCACTCGTGGGAGATACGCGAGGCGCTCGGTTTCGCCGACTTCGCGGCCGAGGCGGCGAGGCTGCGCGGCTTCCTGGAGGCGCGGGCGTGGACTCGTGCGGAGCGGCCGAGTGAGCTGTTCGACCATGCCGTGGCGTGGCTGCGCGCCGAGCGGGTGCTGCTGCCGGGGGTGAGCGTGCTGGCCCGGGCGGTGGCCGAGGTGCGGGCCGAGGTCGCCGACCGGCTCCACGCGGCGCTGGCCGGCCGTGTCGACGCCGGGCTGCAGCGGAGCCTGGACGGGCTGCTCACGGTGCCGGAGGGTGCCCGCGCCTCGGAGCTGGAGCGGCTTCGCCGCGCCCCCACGCGGGCGTCGGGGCGGGAGATGGTCCGTGCGCTGGACCGGGCGGCGGAGGTCGCCGGGATCGGCGCGGGGTCGGTCAACGTCGCCGATGTGCCGCCGGGGCGGGTGGAGGCGCTGGCCCGGCACGGGCTGACCGCGAAGGCAGCGATGCTGCGGCGGCTGCCCGACGAGCGGCGCACCGCGGTGCTGCTGGCGACGGCCCGGGCGCTGCGGGTCGCCGCGGTCGATGATGCTCTGGACCTGTTCGCGGTGTTGATGGCGACCAAGCTGGTCGCTCCGGCGCAGCGGGCAGCGGTGAAGGACCGGCTGCGTACGTTGCCGGCGCTGGCGAAGGCCTCGTCGACGCTGGCGGCCGCGGCCCGGGTGTTGCTGGAGCTGATCGAGGCCGGTGACGGGGCGCCGGTCGACCCCACGGAGGCGTGGGCCCGCGTGGAGGAGGCGGTGCCCCGGGACCGGTTGGCCGCCGCGGTCGCGACCGTGGAGCAGCTGGCGCCCGACGATGACGACGCCGACGCCGGCACCCGCGCGGAGCTGGTCAACCGCTACAGCAGCGTGCGTGGTTTCTTGCCGATGTTGGCCGAGGTGCTGCCGCTGGGTGCCACCGACGCGGGCCGGCCGGTGCTGGAGGCGGTGCGCGGCCTGCCGGAGCTGGTCGGGCGCAAGCGGGTCCGCCGCGGCGAGATCGACGAGACGCTGCTCACCGGTTCGTGGCGGCGGCTGGTGCTGGCCAACCTTGATCTGGACGCGGACGTGGTCGACCACCGGGCGTACGCGTTGTGTGTGCTGGACGGGCTGTACCGGGCGCTGCGCCGCCGCGACGTCTACGCCGAGGAGTCCAAGCGGTGGGGCGACCCGCGGGCCCGGCTGCTCGACGGCCCAGCGTGGGAACAGGCGAAGCCGCAGGTGCTGACCGCGCTGCGGCTGACCGACCCGGCGCCGACGCATCTGGGCGACCTGGCCGGTCGGCTCGACGCCGCCTACCTGGACCTGGCCGCGCGCCTGGGCCCGCCCGGGGAGCGGGCCAAGGACGCGGCCGTGCGGCTGGAACCCGGGGTGGACGGTCGGGTGCGGCTGCACCTGGCCCGGCTGGAAGCCCTCGACGAACCGGCGAGCCTGGTGGCGCTGCGCGAGCTGGTCGGACGGATGCTGCCCCGGGTCGACCTGCCCGAGGTGCTGCTGGAGGTCAACGCCTGGACCGGTTACCTCGAGGAGTTCACCCACGTCGCCATCACCGACGGTGCGTCCGGCACCCGTATGGACGACCTCGCGACGTCGATGGCCGCCGTGCTGGTCGCGGAGGGCTGCAACCTCGGCCTGGCCCCGGTGACCAAGCCCGGCCACCCCGCACTCACCAGGGACCGGCTCTCCCACGTCGGGCAGAACTACCTGCGCACCGACACCCTGGCCGCGGCGAACGCCCGCCTCATCGACGCCCAGGCCGGGATCGAGGTTGCCCAGCTGTGGGGCGGCGGGCTGGTCGCCTCGGTCGACGGGCTCCGGTTCGTCGTGCCGGTGCGCACGCTGGACGCCGGGCCGAACCCGCGCTACTTCGGGCAGGGCCGCGGGGTGACCTGGCTGAATGCCGTCAACGACCAGGTCGCCGGCGTCGGCGCCGTCGTGGTGACCGGCACGATGCGTGACTCACTGCACGTGCTGGACGTCGTCCTGGGCCGCGACGGCGGCCCGGCACCGGAGCTGGTCGCCACCGACACCGCCTCCTACTCCGACCTGGTGTTCGGGCTGTTCCGGCTGCTGGGCTACCAGTTCAGCCCGCGCATCGCCGACCTGCCCGACCAGCGGCTGTGGCGGCTCACCCCTCCCGGCGCCGCGCACACCGACTACGGCCCGCTCAACGCCGTGGCCGTGCACCAGCTGTCCTGGACGCGGATGGCCGGGCAGTGGGCGGACATGCTGCGCGTGGCCGGCTCCCTGCACACCGGCACCGTCACCGGCTACGACCTGGTGCGGATGCTCGGCCGCGACGGGCACCCCACCCCGCTCGGAGCGGCGTTCGCCGAGTACGGGCGGGCAGCAAAGACCCTGCACCTGCTGGCCATGTGCGACCCGGACGACGAGACCTACCGGCGCACCGTGCACACCCAGCTCACCGTGCAGGAGTCCCGCCACCGCCTGGCCCGCAAGCTGTTCCACGGCCAGCGCGGCGAGCTGCGCCAGCGCTACCGCGAAGGCCAGGAAGACTCCCTCGGCGCGCTGGGCCTGGTGCTCAACGCCGTGGTGCTGTGGAACACCCGCTACACCGACGCCGCCCTGGCCCAGCTCCGCGCGCAGGGCTACCCGGTGCGCGACGCCGACGCCGCCCGCCTGTCCCCACTCGGAGACGCCCACCTCAACGTCCACGGCCGCTACGCGTTCACCCCGCCCGCCGGGGACGGGCTGCGGCCGCTGCGTGACCCGGCCGAGCCCGACATCGGCGAGAACTGAAGTCTCCGGCTGACACCGTGGCCGCGCCGCCCGCACGCGCAGGCTCGGCCCTCGCGTGGCTGGGGCTGGGGCTGGGGTCAGCGTGGGGTCAGGGCGCCGGCTGCGAGTAGCACGAGCAGGAGGGTTCCCAGGCTGATGCGGTAGGCAACGAAGGCTGGGTGTCCGCCGTGAACGCCGCGCGCGGGTCGCCATCCCAGCAGCGCCGCGGTGACCCGCAGGTGCGCACTGAAGGAGATCGGCACGAGCTCCGTCAGACCTTGCACCCGGCCCCAGGGCCAACGCGTGTGCCTAGCTCGCCCCCGCGACCCCCGCGCCGGGGCGCAGCCAACCACGTCCCGCCCGGGGTGGGGCGGGAGAGCCCACCACGTATTATCGCCGTATGGTGATGTTATCGACGCGTGGTGAGACGTCCTGCTCGGGTTCCCTGGACCGGGCGGGTGTGCCCGCGGCTGCAGCGTTGTTCCACAGCCTGTCCGACCCGACCCGGCTGGCGGTCCTTCGCCACCTGGCGTTGGGAGAGCACAAGGTCGTGGACCTGGTCGCGCACCTGGGTGTGGCGCAGTCAACGGTGTCCAAGCACCTGTCCTGCCTGCGGGAGTGCGGCCTGGTGCAGTCCCGCGCCCTCGGGCGGGCGTCGCTGTACTCGCTGACCGTGCCCGAGGAGCTGACGATGCTGCTCGGCGCTGCGGAGCGGCTGCTGGCCGCGACCGGTGATGCCGTGCAGGGGTGCCCCACCTACGGCACCGGCAGCACCGGCAGCACCGTCCAGGCAGGAGACGCCCGATGAGCGCGGTGACCCGCAGTGACCTGCCGCCGCAGGAGGTCCAGCGGCTGACCCGCCGCGGTCTGCGCCTGGCCCAGTTCACCGTCGTCTACAACATCGCCGAAGGCGTGCTGGCCGTCACCTTCGGGTTGCTGGCCGGGCTGGTCTCCCTGGTCGGGTTCGGCGCCGACTCCGGCATCGAGGTCGCCGCCAGTGTGCTCGTCGCGATCCGGCTGGCCGCCCGGCTGCGCAACGGCGAGGCCGACGAAGCCAAGGAGCGCCGCACCCTCAAGGCCGTCGCGGTCACCTTCTGGGTGCTCGCCGCCTACGTCATCATCGAGGGCGCCAGAGACCTGCTCGACGGCTCGACCCCGGACAACAGCATCGTCGGCATCGTGCTGCTCGTGCTCAGCGTGATCATCATGCCGGTCCTGGCCGCGGCCAAGCGCCGCGTCGGTGAGCAGCTGGGGGACCGGCTGATCCTCGCCGACGCCGCGGAGACGCGGATCTGCGTCCTGCTCAGCATCTCCACCCTGCTCGGCCTGGCCCTGTTCGCCATCACCGGGCAGGGCTGGCTGGACCCGGCCGCCGGGTTCGTCATTGCCGCGTTCGCCATCCATGAAGGACGCGAGGCCTGGGAAGGCGAGTTGGTCTGCGACGACTGCGCCGAGGACGCGTGAAGCTCATCCACCGCCGCTACTGCCGCTCCGGGCGGTGGCGGCGCCACCTGGACCGGCTGCTGCCCTGGGCCACCGAGGGAGTTCCCTTGGCCGGTAGCCGGGTGCTCCAAGCCCGGCGGGCCGCCGCCGGGTGCGGCCACGCCTGCATCCGCACGCACCCCGACGACTTCGCCTTCCGGGCCAACGCGTGAGCGCCCGGCGGCCGCCCCGTCGACCCGCCACCGCATACCAAGCAGAGCCGGCCGCCGCGCTGCGGGGCGAGCTCGCCCGCCGCCGCGCCAGCCTGTTCGGCGCCGCCGCAGCCGTCGCGATCGCCGACCTCGGCGCCAAGGCATGGGCGCGCAGCAGCCTGCCGGCCGCCGGCCTCGACGGCTGGGTCGTCGACCTGCGCCTGGCCTCCAACACGGGAGTCGCGTTCTCCCTCGGCTCACACGCCCCGGCGCCGGTCATCGTCGCCGTGACCGCGCTGATCACCGCGGCTATAGGGATCGCCTGCTGGCGCGGAGCCCGCTTAGCGTCCCGGCTCCACCTCGCCGGCCTGGGCGCGATCCTCGGCGGCGCGACCGCGAACCTCGCTGACCGAGCGGTCGACGGCGCTGTCACCGACTACCTGCACACCGGCTGGTGGCCCACGTTCAACCTCGCCGACGTCGCCATCTGCACCGGCGCCTGTCTGCTCGTGCTCGCCACCTTCAACGCGCCGCCGGCCACACCCGACCGGACGGTGCCCTCTGGCGAAGGCCGGGACGCATCGCCGTAACCAGCACACCGCCGCCGTCCCGCCGTCGACCTCACCACCCGGCCCAGCACGGTGGTGTGTTCGTCCTGGGACACCGACACTGGGCATGCCCCCGAACACGGCGATTCGCTGCTCCAGGTCGTCCCGGCTGCTTATCGGGCTGCTTCTGCTGTGCCCGCCGGGGTCGGTGTCGCCGCGGCCGGGCGCAGGTAGGCGTAGACGGTCTCCCGGCTGATCCCGAACTCCCGGGCCAACGCGGCCTTGGACTCCCCCGCTGCGGCCCGCGCCCGCAGCTGCTCGGCCAGCTCCGGGGTCAGAGCCGGCTTGCGTCCGGTGTAGGCCCCGCGCCGGCGAGCCGCAGCGATGCCCTCCCGCTGACGCTCCTTGATCAGAGCACGCTCGAACTCGGCGAAGGCACCCATCACCGACAACAGCAGCGTGGCCATCGGGGAGTCCTCCCCGGTGAAGGTCAACGCTTCCTTCACGAACTCCACGCGTACGCCCTTGCCGGTCAGCAGGCGCACCAGGCGGCGCAGGTCGTCGAGATTCCGGGCCAGCCGGTCCATCGAGTGCACCACCACGGTGTCGCCGTCGCGGACGAACGCCAGCAGCTCGGCCAGCTGCGGGCGCTGCGCGTCCTTGCCCGACGCGGTGTCGGTGAACACCCGCTCCACGTCGACGCCGTCGAGCTGGCGCACCGTGTTCTGGTCCAGCGTGCTCACCCTGACGTACCCGACCCGCACCGACTCACCACCCGCTTCGAGACCGATCTACCCCGCACGCCGCTGCGACTGTCAGGTTGGACTCTAAGAAGTCGGCCGACAGGCGTCAAGAAAGCCACCGCACCAACCCCAACCTGACGCAGTAGGTCTGCTCGGTGACTGTGCATCTGGAGTACACCCCAACCAGACTGACAGCCCTTAGAACGTCCGCCAGTAGGTGTGATCATGCTGCGCGGATGCGCTTGGAGCGAGGCCGGTTCTCCCAGCGGTACCGGTCCCAGCACCCCACGATCAG
>NZ_QGDQ01000015.1 GCF_003149145.1 Quadrisphaera granulorum
CTGATCGTGGGGTGCTGGGACCGGTACCGCTGGGAGAACCGGCCTCGCTCCAAGCGCATCCGCGCAGCATGATCACACCTACTGGCGGACGTTCTTACTTCCGGTGGCTGCAGCACGAGGGTCATGCCGGGGCGACGCCGTTGGGCGACGTGCGACCCCCGCGAGCACGTCACGCCCAGCGCCGCGACTACTCGGCCGAGGAAGCCGAAGCGATCTTCGAAGTGGCGCAGGGGCGAGCGCGGTCGGGGGAGTGGCGTGACGTCTTGGACATCACGCTGCTGGCGGTCCTGCGCTTCACGGGTGCTCGCTGCGCTGAGGTGGCCGGACTGCAGGTGGACGAGCTGGATCTGGCGCGTCGTAACGTTTCCGTGCTGGGCAAGGGGAGCAAGCGTCGTTCGGTCCCGCTGCCGCGCCGTCTCGTCGTCGTCCTGGAGCGGTACCTCGCCGAGGTGCGCCCCCTGCTGCCAGCCTCCAGCTTCCTGTTCCCCGCGCTGAGGCACGGTGGGGCTCCCACGGGGCGGGAGAGGAGCATCTCCACTCACTTCCTGCGCCAGGTCGTGGTGCGCTACGGAGAGGCGGCTGGGGTGGGTGGGCCTCACCACCCGCATCGGTGGCGGCATACGTACGCGACGCACCTGCTGCGGTCGGGGGTCGACGTCGTCGTCGTGCGTGACCTGATGGGGCACACCAGTGTGGCCACGACGTCGGTCTACCTGCACCTGCTGCGGGAGGACATGCGCGACGGCGTCGAGAAGGCCTTCCCATGACGTCCCGTTCCGAGCGGTGCGCCCGCGCGAAGCCGCAGACGCGCCCGGATGCTGGCAGAAGCCGGTCCGCGGTTCCCCTCCCTGTCAGTCTGAAGTGAGACGCGCTCACGAGGAGCGGTCGAGAAGCCTCGCTGCCCGGGCCGCAGCGGTGTCGACATCCAGCTCTACGTGGTGAGCGTCGATGTCCTCGAAGATGGCCAGTGCTTCCTGGTAGACGTCCCTGTTCGCCCCCTCGTCCGGGGGGATGCACACGACCTGGAGGTCGACGTCCGGAGGCACCGACCACTCACCGGTCGCCAGTCTCAGGACTGCGCCTGACTCTCTCAGCGAGCGCATGCTCCACGCCCACGCCCGCGTCGAACGAGATACGAGCCGCTGGTCCTCGGACCGGAAGGACCATGTCTGGGTCAGCTGGAGGACCCGCTCGTCGATGAGAGCCATGTCGGCGACAGCCTCGTATGGATGCCGTCCGTTGGTGGTGAGCTCCGGTCGGACGAGCAGGTGGCTCGCAAGACCGCGTGCTGCGAAAGACCGTCGAAGATCACTGACCAGGCGCGTCTTCGTCATGCCGCGAGATCTTGGGACATCGGGCTCCACCAGCAGGTTGGAGACCGCGAGCTGCACCGCGGTGCTGAGGTCTGCAGCGAGAAGCGGCCGGGGAGGCGAGAGCTGGACGACATGCATCATCGAGCGAGCAAGGCTTCGCAGCCACTCCTCACCCACACCTGCGGCCCTCTCACCTCGAGGGGGCAGGTCGTCCTCCAGTGCGAAGGCGGCGAGGTCGATCTCTGCGCCGACGTGGTTGAGGAAGTCGTGCGCGGCAGTGAGTGCCTCCGCCCCGCAGAACCTCCGGATGCGCGCCTCGTCGTCAGCCTGGTGCAGCGACCACTCGCCGGTGGTCTCGCTGCCGACGATGACTGCGACGTTCGCGAACTCCGCGGCGGCCGGGCGCGGGACGACCCGAACTGCCGAGTAGACGTAACGATGCTTTGTGTCGGTCATCAGATGGACTCCAGCCTTGCGATGAGGAGTTCAATCCGCACGGCGACCTCAGCAGCGCGGACCTCCAAGAACTGGCCCGGACGCCTCAGCTCCGAGTCGGTCACGGGCCAAGAGGGCGGAACCTCCAAGAGCACTTCGTGGATCGTGCGGCGCTCGACAGCCCGGAGGGCATGCGCCAGGCGGTGCAGTTCGTCGATGTCCAAGCCCGTGGGGTCGTCTGCGATCACCACGGGGGTGTGTACGGCGCTCGACAGCGCGGCCGGGTCCCACCCGGGGCCGAGTGGGAAGTACTGGCCGTGGTCATGGCTGGTGGTCGCGAAGTCCTGGCCAGCGTCCTGCAGATGCTGGACGTCTCGACCGAAGCACCAGTCGACCAGAGCCAAGAGCCCGGCGTGTCGCCGCCGGTTGTCATCATCGGTTCGGTGAGGGACGGGTGGGCGGACCTCCACGAGGGCGTCGCCGAGATGCCGAGAGGCGACGCAGGTGCCCGCTCGTACTAGCTCGCCGGAGCGCAGCTCGTAGGGGAGCAGATTGCTGGCCAGATCGATCAAGGCCACGTCGCAGACGGGGGCACCAATCAGCTTCCCGAGACGGCCGACCACCAGCTCGTTGACCAACGACTTGCCCGACGTCCGCGTCTCGTGCTTGACCCACCACTGCTGCTCGTCGTCTGCGAGCACGAGCAGTGGACTGCTTGAGGTCGGTCCTTCGTTGAGGATCGCGGCGACTGAGATCGCAGGGGACGTGTGCGGGCGGTGCATGGAGAGCTCTGCCCACGGCGGCGCCACGCCCGTCATGTGGGATCCTTCACGTGCACGGAGTCACCATGGCATCCACCTCGGACGCTGCAGCACAGTGTGCGGTAAGCGAGCGACACGCTGGACACAGCGGCGGACCTTGACGACTCACCGCTGTCCGGGTCACCCCCCCGGGGGTGCTGACGCTGGAGGCCAGCGCCGCCATCTGCGTGGATGGACGTGCCGCGCCGTCCTGCGGAGAGCGCGTCTCACACCCGGCGCAGCGTGTCGGTGCTGGGCAAGGGGAGCCAGCGGCGCTCGGTTCCGTTGCCGCGCCCCCTCGTCGTCGTCCTGAAGAGGTACCTCACCGACGTGCGGCCGCTGCTGCCTGCGTCCGGCTTTCTCTTCCCCACGCTGCGGCGCGGCGGGTCCCGGATGGGGCGGGACGCGAGTGTTTCGACGCATCTGCTGCGGTCGGGGGTCGACGTCGTCGTCGTGCGTGACCTGATGGGTGACGCCAGCGTGGTCACCACGTCGATCTACCTGCAGCTGCTGCGGGAGGACATGCGCGATGGCGTCGACAGGGCCTTTGGCTAACTCTGACGCCGTAAGGCTGGGCGGGTGGGGGCCAAGAAGTTACGATTGTGATCATGAGTGGCGCGCGCAGTTGGGACCTGACGGTTCCTGAAGACGACGCAGAGCTTGGCGCCGAGCTGCGGCGTCACGGCGTCGTGCCCGGCCAGCGGCTACGCGTCGTGGCGCTGAGCGCAGATGAAGGGTTGGATGGCGTTGGCCCTGAACAGGGGCGTTTTCGCTTCGCCGGTCTGATCGAGAACGCACCCAGCGACCTGGCCGCCAATGCTGACGGCTACCTGGCAGGGGGCTTCGGGCGTCCGTGATCCTCGTCGACACGAACGTCCTCGTGGCGATGAGCTCCCGGCGCGACCGCCTGCATGACGCCGCAATGGCGCTCATGATCTCCTTGCCTCCCGGCCAAGGAGTCTTGCCCACGGTCCTCGCTGAGACTGCCTACTTGATCAACGAGGCCGGCGGCTCCGGTGTCGAGCGTCAGTTCGTGCGAGGCGTTGATCGAGATTTCACTCTGGTGACGTGGTTGTCGCAGCTCGTCATGCGCCGCGCTTCGGGAGAGGGGCCTCGAGCACGTCATTGACGCCGAGGCCGGAAGCGAAGCGGGTGTCAGAGCGAGGGACATACCTGTACTGCGGACTACGTTGTCATCGTTGTGCAGCCACCACTCTGGCCTGAGGAGCAGCTCATACCCGATGAATGCTCAGCCGATGCAGTGACGGAATGATGGAGCGGTTCGGCGACGCGCGTACCTTGCGAGAGGCGGATGGACGGTGGAGGGGTGTGACGTGAGGAGTCTCGTCGAGCATCACCAGCAGCCGAGCGCCTCCTTCGCGACGCCGCCGGTCATCGAGGTGGTCCTCGCGGTCGAGTTCGTCCCGCTGCCCGTCGGCGTGCTTGGGGCGCTGCACCTAGCGCGGATCGTCGACCGCTGGGCAGGATCAGAGCCAGATGTGGAGGAGACCGTTGCCGCGCCTCCGAACACGTTGGAGGTCGTAACAGGGGTGGGGGCTTTGCCCTTCTCCTTCGGCTTCGGATCGCCGGGGGTGCGATTCCTCGTCTACACCGAGCACCGGTCGCTGTTGGTGCAGGTCCAGAACGACCGTCTCGTGCTCAACTGGCGTCGCGTTCACGAGCACTTGCTGTACCCGCGATTCGACTTCCTTCGGGAGGAGTTCGATCGTCTATGGAACGACCTTTGCAGAGAAGTTGCGCTCCGTGAGGACGCCCTCCAACCGGTCATCGCCGAAGTGACCTACGTGAACGAGATCCACCACGCCGGACGTTCGGAGCAGCCGTTCGCGCACCTCTCTGCTGGCGCAGCCACCGTCGCCACACTGCCCACGCTCCGCTTCCAGTACCAGATGCCCGTGCAGCCAGCGCACATGCACGGGGGCGGGGCTGTCGTCGTCGACGCTGAACCCAGCGGCGGCGAGGGACACCGGATGACGGTGTCGACGCGTCTCGCGCTGCACAGCACGCCGGGAGCGGATCGGCCGGTCGAGGCTCTCGTGAGCGCGCACGACGTGTCCGTCGCGGAGTTCGTCCGCGCAACGACGGACGCTTACCACCGCGAGTGGGGTGCCGAGGGGCTGTGACCACATCCGTCTCCTCACACAGCCTCTCCTACGCCACCGGATCGCCCTGGAAGCCGATGGCGAGCGTCTACACCGGCCACGTAGACGCCTCGTGGGTTCGCAACAGGCCGAGGCGCCTGACTGCCCGAGAGGTCTACGAGCAAGCGGCGTCAGGTCTGCGGAGTCTTCTACGGGCTCCTGGCTCCCGGCCGGAGACGGGCATCACAGGAACGACGATGCTCGGGTTCGTTGCGCGGATCGCGGTCGACGGTGCGCCGACTCCAACCGTCACGGGCACCCAGACTGGTCAGATCACGCTCATCTTCACCTGGTCCTCGGATGAGGTGAGAGCGGAATTTGATAGGTCCTCCTGCAGCGTCGCGGCCACAATCGGCCAGACCTCCCACTCCTTCTTCACTGGTCGAGAAGCGGAGATGCCGACGTGGACGGTTGACGTGGTACGACGGTGTCTGCGTGGCCTGGACGGTGATGCGTCGACGCAGCTCATCACCCGCACGGCGATCAGTGGTGATGAGCGCTCGCGCCCGGGTGTACCTGATGACCCCATGGACTACGACTCGCTTCGCGAGCTCGTGAACGAGGTCAGAGCGGAGTACGTGGCTCGTAAGCGCAGCGCTCACGACGACCGGGAACGGCGGCGCTGGTTTGACGCCTCGGTCAAGTTGCAGGACCAGCTGCAGGAGGTCGACCCCTTCGACGCAGCGCAGGTGTCCGCTCTTCGCGGCGAGCTGGTGGAGACCCTCCGTACGCTTCGCTCGTGAGCGGAGGACCCTCGGACGCGAGCGCCCGGGGAGCTCTGTCGGCAGCCGACATCGCAGCCATTTTCGCTGTTGACGTTCGGCCGGACGTCTTCGCCAAAGGCGTGGGTGCGCCGGCAGGAGCGACGCCTGTGTGCGTGCTCATCGGTGGACAACCCGGTGCCGGCAAGACGCGGATCGTGGCGCAGACGCATGCAGCCCTGCCAGGGGCCGTGCAGGTGGTCGGGGACGATCTGCGTCCCTTCCATCCCGACTACACCGACCTCCTGCGTGACGACCCACTGCGCATGCCAGATATGACGGCTGGAGCGTCGGGCGCCTGGGTAGAACTGTGCATCGAGTACGCGATCGACCAGCGGGTCCCGCTCGTCGTCGAGACGACGCTCCGGTCAGCGGAGACCCTGCAGCGGACCGCGGGCAAGCTGCGAGCAGGTGGGTTCTCCGTCGAGCTGAAGGTCGTGGCGGTGCCTCCTCCCGTCTCCCTCCTCGGAACGGCTAGCCGTTACGTCCGACAGCTCGAGGACAAGGGGTGGGGGCGTTGGACGCCCTTCGCCGCTCACCAGGCTGCAGTCGCAGGTTCTGCGGCCACCCTCGCCACGGCTTGCCTGGGCTCAGCGGTCGACGGGGTGACGGTGGTGAATCGCGAGGGAGCGGTGCTCTACCGAGGCATGGAGCACGACGAGGTGACCGCGGCCGTCACTCGAGGTCGGTCCTGCTCGTCGATCACCCCAAGCGGGGCGGTCGCCTGGGTGGAGCAGCTTGCAGCCTGCGCCGGTGTTCTCCTCGGAGACGGCGGGCACGACGACGCGCTCCGCGTGCTCGTGGAGCTTGCTCGCGCCGCGCCGGAGGTCGAGCGCCAGCTCCTCTCCACAGGTGGCGGGAAGCTGACGGGCCTGCTGCACTCCACCTGCCGGAGGATCGGTCGGCACCGTCTCCCTGACACATGACGCCTTCAGGCGCCACGACGGTCACCATCGGCACCGTCTTCGAGGCGGCCACGCTGTTGGGGCTGCCACTCTTCGGGGCAGAAGGACCCCAGCTGGGCGAGCTGGCGCGGCGGGAGCGGCACATCGTGGCGTTGCTGCCGCAGCGGGTGACGCATTCCGAGCGACCTGTTGATGACGACTTCTGAGACGCGGAGCGGCGTCGCGACCTCTTTCGTTGGGCGTTGTCGGCGGCTCGGAGCGGGACTGTCCACAGGTGAGGTCGGCGTGCCAGCGCGAGTGAGCACGCCTGCGGCAGGGTCGGCGTCGCAGGGCGCCGGCTGACGTCGTCGTCCTCCGCTCGCCACGCGGCTGCACCCGCACGCCCCGGGAGCCGACAGCACAGGGGTGACGATCGTGGACCACGCCCCGCCCGGTTCCAGCTCCCTCGGCGACCTCGTCGCGGCGTTCGCCGCGCACCTGCGCGACTACGAGCGGCTGCAGCCGACCACCATCCACAACTACACGACGTACCTCACGTCGTTCCTCGGCTACCTGTCCGACGTCGCGGCGGCCGCCGCCGGCGACATCACCGCTGCCCAGCTCAGCGGCTACCTCCGCGCCGAGCGCGATCGCGGCCTGGCGGAGTCGAGCTTGCAGCTGCGCTGGTACGCGGTCCACGCCTACTACCGCTACCTGCGCCATCACGGGTACGCAGGCCCCTCGCCGCTCGACAGCGTGCGCCCGCCCAAGGCGAGGCCGGTGCAGCGGCGCGACTACGTGCGCGAAGAGGCCGAGGCGATCCTCGCGGCGGCCCGCCGCAACGCCGAGCAGGGCACCCGCAAGGGCCAGTTCGACTACGCCGTCATGGCCACCCTCCGCTACACCGGCGTGCGACGGGGGGAACTTGTCGACGCCGACCTGCGCGACCTCGACCTCGCCCGGCGCGAGCTCACCGTGGTCGGCAAGGGGCGCAAGCGGCGGACCATCCCGCTGCCGCACGCCTACGTCGACGTCATGAGCTGGTACCTGGAGGAGGTGCGCCCACGGCTGCCGGAGTCGACGGCGCTGTTCGCCAACCCGCGCGCCAACCTCGACGGCCCGTTCCGGGGGCGCACCGACGGGCAGACGCTCGAGCGCATGGTCGCGCGCTACGGCGACGAGGCCGGCGTCGCCGGGCCGCACCTCCCGCACCGGTGGCGGCACACGTACGCGACGCACCTGCTGCGGCAGGGCGTCGACGTCGCCGTCGTCCAGAAGCTCCTGGGACACACGAGCATCACGACGACGTCGATCTACCTCCACCTGGTCCGCGGCGACCTGCTCGCCGGCGTGGACAAGGCCTTCGGCTGACGCTCGCCAGGGGGCGTTCCTCACGCCGTCACGTGATCTCGCGGCGACCGGCACGCTCGGCGAAAGCGTCGATGGCCGCCAGCACCTCGTCGCTGCGCCAGAACGGTCCGATGCGGTGCTCCCGCTTCGACTTCAGGATGCCCGCGTCGACCAGCGTCCTCAGTGGCGGGTAGATGTTGGGCGTCTGCACGCCCACCTCCTGAGCGGCGGCAGCAGCGCTGATCACCGGCTGTCGTGCGATGACGTCGAGCAGGGCCCAGGCATTGCTGTCCCTGCGGGCCGTCAGGGTCGAGGACCAGGCGGCCTTGATGCGGTCGATGTCGTCGACCAGGTGGCGCGCATTGCTGACCGCCCTCAAGGAGGCTTCCGCGACCGCGACAACGATCGGGTCGAGGTCACCCTCTCGGTAAGCGGTGAGTGCTGCGTGGTAGCCGTTGACGTCGGCAAGAAGCCCGGCGGACACCGGAACCGCGACGTTCCTCGTCACCCCGCGGTGGCGGAGCATCGACTGGACGAGGGCTCGGCCCGTCCGCCCGTTGCCGTCGGTGAAGGGGTGGATGGTCTCGAACTGCGCATGGGTCACGGCGGCTGAGACGAGCGCCGGCACCTCCCCGCGAGAAGCGAAGGTGACAAGGTCCTCCATGAGGTCACGGATTCGGCTGTGGTGGGGGGCGATGAACGTGGCGCCCTGCGGGCTATCCGATCGTGTGCCGATCCACACCGCTTCCTGGCGCCACGAGCCCGGAGTGTGTCGAGGTTGGCTTGCCATGAGGACGGCGTGCATCTGCAGGATGGACGCCGTCGAGATGCTCTCTGCCAGCTCGAGCGCGGCCCGCAGTGCACGGGTGTTTGCTGCGACGAGCTCGGCGTTCTGCCCCGTCGCGATGCCCAGCTCGGCGCTGAAGATGGCTCGTGCCGAGGCGGTCAGGTCTTCGATCTGCGATGACGATGCTGCCTCCGAGCGCAACAGGACCGGGGCGAAGCCCGACACCCGCGCGCCCAGTTCAGCGTCGAAACGGCTGAGCTCGTTCGCGGCCTCGGCGGCGAGTTCGGTGACGCGCGGGGACGGGCGCGGGAGGCGATCATGAATGAACGGCGGCACCGCCGACCGGTAGCTCGTCGGTGGCGTTCTGGCCCCGGGTCTCAGCGCTCGATCGGAGCTGGGGATCCACGTCTGCTCCTCCCACGTCAGAGCCGGCCACGGCGCTGGCTCACCCTGCGGATCCATGCGCGATGGTGACGTCATAAGACTGCTCCACGTTTTTATGAGATCGAGGCACAAAGCATAAAATCATCGGTGGGCGCTATGTGGCCGTGCCCCTTGTGGTGGTGGACTCTCGGCCTGCTGAAGTCGGGCTGTCAGACCCCACCCCTACCGTCTCGAACAGCCGTCCCGCCCATAGGGGCCGGCCCGGGAAATCGAGGAGGGGTGAGATGTCCGCACAGCACGACGACGACGGTCAGCCCCTCGCCGCGACGCCCTCACCAGCGCCAGCGCCGACGCTTGCACCGACGGCTGTGCCGTTGCCAGTGCCGACGCCGGGGCCGGGGCCGGTGGTGCGCGCCTACCGCCTCGCCCTAGACCCCACCCCCACCCAGGCGACCGCCTTCGCCCGGCATGCGGGTGCCAGCCGGTGGGCGTTCAACTATGCCCTCGCCGCCAAGAAAGCCGCCCATGCTGCGTGCCGTGAGCAGGTCGACGCACTGACCGCCGCCGGTGTCCCCGAAGCCGAAGCCCGCAAGGCAGTGAAGGTTGAGGTGCCGGGGGCGTTCACCGTGCAGAAGACCTGGCAGCACGAACGCACCGAAGTGTGCCCGTGGTGGGGTGAGGTCTCCTCCAAAGCGTTCGTGCAGGCCTTCCGCGACGCCGACAAAGCCTGGACCAACTGGCTAGCCTCCCTCAAAGGGCAACGGGCCGGGCACCGAGTGGGTTACCCCCGATTCAAGAAGCGCGGCCGATGCCGGGACTCCTTCCGCCTCGAAGGGGCCATCCGCCCTGAGGGCTACCGCCACCTCCTGCTGCCCCGCATCGGGCCGGTGCGCACCCACCAGACCTGCAAACCCCTCGCCCGCGCCCTGGAGCGTCAGGGCGGGCGGATCACTTCGGTGACCGTCTCCCGCGGGGCGCACCGTTGGTACGCCTCCGTCGTCGTCACCTTCCCCTCAGGGACTCTCCCGACTCCGCAGCGCGCCGCGCCGACACGGGCGCAGCAGCGCGCCGGAGTCGTCGGGGTGGACCTGGGCGTCAAGCACCTCGCTGCCCTGTCCGCCCTTGGCGCTGACGGGACGCTCGCTGAGTCGCTGGTGGCGAACCCTCGCCACGGCGCCCGAGGAGCTCGACGCCTGGCCAAAGCCCAACGTGCCCTGTCGCGTACTCAGCGTGGCTCGCACCGGCGAGCCAAGGCTGCTGCCATCGTCGCTCGTCGTCACGCCGATCTCGCCGCTCAGCGAGCGACATCCATTCACGTGTTGACCAAGCATCTGGCGACCACCTACGCCGGGGTCGCGATCGAGGACCTGCACGTGTCGGGGATGACCCGCTCCGCGAAGGGATCTCTCGCAAAGCCGGGACGCAACGTCCGCGCCAAGGCCGGACTCAACCGGTCCCTGGCGGATGTCTCCTTCGGGGAGATTCGCCGGCAGCTGGCCTACAAGACCCGCTGGTACGGCTCCACGTTGCGTGTGGTGGGGCGGTTCGAGCCGACGAGCAAGACGTGTTCGGCGTGTGGCAGGCAAGACCCACACCTGTCGCTGGCCGAGCGGATCTACGAGTGCCCGTGCGGTCTGAGGTTGGACCGTGACCTGAACGCTGCGCGCAACATCCGCGTCGCGGGGTTCGAGCCTGCGGCGTGGGCTGCTGCCGTCGCCCGGGGTAGCCGGGAGACGTCAAACGCTCGCCGAGGACCTGCAAGTCCTCACACCCGCCCGGGTGTGGGGCTGGGACCGTTGACGCGAGAAGACCATCCCGACACGGCCGCTGCAGTGGCGGTCGGGGTGGTCACCTCGGGCAGGTAACTCCCCGACGCGTCCCGGCGTGAAGTGGAAGTCCACCACTCCACGGGACGTGACCCTGACCACGGCACCCTCCGACGCTAGTGGCACGGCGAGCCGTCGGAGGGGCGTTCCGGCTGCCGGACCTCACCCGATCTCGTGCCGAGATCGGCGACGAACTGTCGGAGCGGTGCGAGGGCATCTCCACGGATGTCGAACGCCCCGTGAGCGATACCCATCCCGACGTTCTTGGGCGTCTTCGGGAAGGTAGCGAGGTAGGCCTGGAGAGCTCCTTTGAGGAGCCGTGATCGGGGTGCGCTGGCGAGAGTTGACGCTCGAACGAATGCCATCGCCTCCTTGAAGGCGGACGGGTGAGCCGGTACCTCGGCGAGCAGCTGTTCAAGAGCGCCTTGGGCTCCACCTCCAGGGAGGACGAAGACACCCGCGGCAAGGGTGTCCGACGCAGCCCATCCCCCGGGCTGCTCGGGGAGCGGCAGATCCGCCCGCCGCAGTGCCCCCGTGCAGGAGGCGAACGCACCCTCCGGGTTCGCGTCAGCGTCGCGCAGGAGCGCAATGGCCCGCACGTTGGTCGCGAACTCGGGGGCACGCGCCATGGCGCGCAGTGCGCTGCCCCAGTCCGTGTCTTTGCCGGTCATGTCGATGATGAGGAGGCTCGGTACGCCTACCTCTTCTGCCACCGCCGCCGTCAGGTACAGGTCGTCGGCGCCCTCCACCAGCGCGAGTGCCGCGGTGTCGAACCGGGTGGGCTCAGGGGCAGGGAACGGCGTGTAGCGAGCGGTGAAGATGCCGAGTCGCATCAGCGCAGATCCACGTTCAGGCTGAGCCCAGCGACGATGTCGGGCTGCTCGTAGACCGCGACACCGGTGAGTCCGGCCTGGCCCCGGGTGAGGCGGTACAGGCGCAGGTCGTCCGGCTGCTCGCTGAACGCTGACGCCGCAGCTGTCAGGCACTCATCGCTGTGTGTCGTGGCGAAGACCTGCACGTCCAGCCTGGTGGCGGCACGGTGCAGCACCTTCCACAGGTGCTCCATGACGCTCCAGTGCATCCCCTTCTCGACCTCGTCGAGCAAGAGCACTCCGCCTCGGGCCTCTTCCATCGCCAGGAGGTGGTACGTGAGCATGAGGGGACCGTCCCCGAGGAGCGACAGCGGGAGGACGACGCCGCCGTCGAGCTCGGCGTGGAGCTCTGACCGTGAGGGACCGACCAGGACCTCCAGCCCCCTGATGCGGGGATCGAGCCCCTGCAAGGCTTCCACCAGGGTGCGGTCGCGTCGCGTCCGCCGGAGCTCGGAGTAGGCAGCCTCGATGCTGAACGAGACACCGGTCTTGACGAAGTACGACTTGACCAGCTCGTCGAGGGACGCCGGCGGTTCGAGCGGCATCGACACGCTCATCTGCTGCACCGCGGAGGCGAGCCCCCCGACCGCATGGACCTCGACGCGCTGGGTGCGCTCGACCGGCGGCGATCCCTCGTGCTCGACGGTGACCTTGACCGAGGCGCTCGCGGTCTGGGTACTCAGATCGGCAGCCACGGAAGCGCCTGCCTGGGGCGCTGCGGGATCACCGGTGATCGTGATGGTCGAGCGCCGGCCTGCTCGGACACCCGACAGGACGATCGGGCGGCTGGAGTCCAACTCGTGGAAGAACGAGCTCCAGGGGCTGTCGCGATCGGACCAGGGGAACTCCACTGGCGGGCGGTTACGCAGCGGCCGCAGGACTTGCAGCGCATTCGACGCGGCGAACGGACCACACGCCAGGAGGAGGATCGCCTCGAGGATCGTCGTCTTGCCGGTGTCGTTGCGTCCGGCGATGACGTTGACTCGCGCCAGGTCGTCCAGCTCTAGCGCGACGAGCCCGCGGTACCCGTCAAACCGCACGCTCCGATACATGCCCGAGACCCTACTGACCGGCCAAGCCCGACGACGTCGCGAAGCCAGCGGGCCACGGAGGGTGGTTGACCGACCGCGGGCTGGACCTCATGGTGCGGGAGTGACTTCTGCGGTGGCCTCCGTGAGCCACGCCGCGCGCGAGCGGAGCAGGGGCAAGAAGCGGACGACGTCCTCGGCCTGGTCGGGCTGCTCCGGGCATGGCGGGTGCTCGAGGGCCCGCTGCAGACGGGCTGCAGCCTCGGCCGGACCGAGGTCGAGCACCTCGGTGATCGGTTCGGTGGCGGAGGCTGAGGCGTAGTCCGAGCGCAGCCGGGCGACGTCCCGTCCCTCCGTGAACCAGACGTCCTTGACGCCGCCGCCGAGCTCGTGGTCGATGAGCACGGACATCGCGTGCTGCCGGTGGCCGTAGGCGAACTCGACGACGATCGACTCCTGGACGCCCAGCGTGTCGCGATAGCACCAGACGCGTTCCACTGCCGGGCGTCCGGCCGGTGCCGCCCAGCGGGGCAGCGACACCCCCGCGGCGACGAGCCGCTCGGCCGCCGCCTTCGCCGTGTCCGCACCCCGCCCTCCCAGGAGGGTGGACAGCACCCGCAACAGGCCAGCGTCGTCGGGGGAGCCCTCCTGTTCCGCCGCACTGAGGAGGAGCGCGACCAACGCGTTGACCTGCTGTTGGATGGGCCTCTCGACGACGTCGTCGGTGCTGGGGCCGTCGTCGTCGCCCTCCACATCGGCCGTCAGCTCCTCCACGAGCGACGCGAGCAGGAGGCAGCCTTCGAGCTCTGCCTCGAAGGGATGGCGTGATGCGCGCATGTCGGCCAGCGCAGCCGCGAGCAGGTCGTCGACGAGGCGCCCCTCGCCAGCTTCGGCGAGCGCCTGCTGGAGAGCGGCAAGAGGCACATCGGCCTCGTTCTCACGCTGCGCATCGCGCGGCGGAGCAGGCGGGGGCGTCTTCGGTGGTGCGCTCGCGGGACCGACCTGGCGGGGACGAGTCGCGTTGCGGCGAGGGGGTCGCTGCTGTCGAGCCATGGTCCCAGGTTCCCAAACCGAGCCTCCGACGCCGCCTGCGGGGCAAAGTCGTCCCAGGCCCCGCTACACCTGGAGCGCCGTTACGCCGATGGAGTGACATGGACTTTGTCACGGTGGAAGCCCTCGTCAAGCGGGCCGTGTTCTCGCTCGTGCACGACGGCAACCCGGCGGGCGACGAGCCTGCCGACGTCCCCGGCTCGGTGGGGCAGCGGCACCTGGTGCAGGAGCTGGCCTGTCGCGTCGCGCCGCTGCTGCCGCAGGGGTGGACCCTCGAGTACGGCGACGGCCGGGTCGAACCTGACCTCGTCGTGCGCCGTACCAACACCCCCGGGGACGACGACAGCGGCGGCCTGCTGGCCATCGGCGTGCGGACTGCGTCCCCCGCTCGCCGCGCGAGCGTGGCGGACGAGGCATGGCGGACCCTCGCCGGCTTCGCCGCGCGCGGGCACCAGCACGCGGTGGTCGTGATGCTCGGGCTCGACCTCGCCCGCGGCGTGCAGCCGACCTGGCAGTGGGCCGCCTGCGGCGCCGCGGCCTCCGACCCCCGCCCGGTGCCCATCTTCACCGACGTCGAGCTCCGCAGCCTGGCCGTCGCGCGCCTCCAGCGGGAGCTGCAGCGCTCCTGACCGTCCCGTGAGCTCTCGTGAGCTCAGACCCCCGGCGCGCCTCCCCGGATCCGCACGGCGTGCCGATCACGATCGAGGGGTGCGTGTCGCCCAGCTCCGGAGCCCGCGCGCCGTCGTCGTGACGGCTGCGGCCGCCGTCGTCGTTGTCCTCGGAGTCCTCCAGAGTGCCGCCCCCGCGCTCGCGGCCAGCGAGCGATCCTTCGCCGGTACCACCACGGTGACCACCCCACCAGAAGGCACCGAGGTCCCCGAGCAGTGGCGCCCGACGACGGCGCCCGGCGTCACCGGTGTGCTCTACGCGGTGCTGCCGCACCCTGACGACGAGTTCGAGGTTTGGTCGCAGGTACAGAACACCCCCGACCTCTTCAAGGTGTTCGTGCTTCTCACCCGCGGTGAGCAGACCGCCAACTGCGCGCCCGACACCCCCGGCTACGAGCCCGCCGTCGAACCGGCGCCGGTGCCGATGCCCCGCGGCCGCTGGACGGCCTCGTGCGAGCAGGCCCGCCTCGACTCCTGGCGCGGCTTCTTCACCGACATGGCCGTGACCGACCCCTCCGTGCCCGCCACCTTCACCGACCGCGGTGCGGTGACCCGTCTCGCCGGCTCGCGCAGCACCCGGGTCTGCCGCGTGGACGGCGAGGAGGACCAGTGCGCCAGCCGCGACCGCACCGCTCGCGTCTGGACCGACGACGGCGGGCACGGCGCCCTCGTGGTCTTCGACCTCGGCGACGGCGACCTCACCCCCTCCGAGGTGGCATGGGCGATGCAGGCGGTGCGCGACAACCGCAGCCGGCTCGGCATCGACCCGACGCTGCCCAGCCGCGGCGTCGTCGGGTCGTACTACGACGAGGTCACCGCCGCCGGGTTCCAGTACCGGCACCCCGATCACCGGGCCGTGGCCAAGGTGCTGTGGTCCACCAACTTCGGCCTCGGCCCACAGATGGGCGCTGCGGGCGCCGACGACCTGCGCGCCACCGTCAAGGGGACGGTCAGCGAGACGGCGCTGGACACCGCCTTCGGGCCCGAGGGCGCCGAGTGGCGCGGCGCCCACGCCCGGCGCTACGGCTGGCTGTGGCGCGACGACACCGACGCCGTCACCGGCGGCGTCGTGCACTCCTATCAGGTGGACCGCACCGGCCAGCGCCGCCTGTTCCACCGCGCGCAGCTGTTTTGGAAGACCTTCGACGACGCCAGCTAGCGTCATCTCCGATGACTGAAGCGGACACGCCCCGCGGGGGCGCGCACGCTGCTCGCGCTCGCCGGCAGCTGCTGGCCCGCCTCGGCGAGAGCATGAGCGGCAAGGTGCCCACCAGCCCCGTCGGCCGTCGGGCCGTTCGCGCCCGTCTCGCCGAGCGGCAGGTGCGCGAGGTCATCGAGGTGGCGGTGCGGTTCGGGGAGGCGATGCTCTCCCTCGGCGCCACGGCGTCCGTCTGCACCGACGTGATCCGCCGCCTCTGCGCCACCTTCGGGGTGCCCTGCCAGGTGGACCTCACGTTCACCGTCATCCTCGTGGCGCACGACGGCGGCGAGGCCAGCAGCGTCAGCGTGCTGCGCGTGGTCCAGTCCCGCGCGGCCGACTACCACCGCCTCAGTCGTCTCACCACCCTCGCGTACGACGTGCAGCTCGACCCCGGCGTCCCCGACGTCACTCGCGCCCTGGAAGACCCGGCCGCCCGCGAGGCGGTGCAGCAGCGGTTGGAGCAGGTGCACGCGAGCCTCGACCAGGTGCTCGGTGCGCCCCACCGCTACCGGCCCGCGCTCGTCACGGCAGCGCTGGCCACGATGGCGGCCGCGGTGGCCGTGCTGCTCGGCGGGGGACTGCCCGTGATGCTGCTGTCCGCGACCACCACCGCCGCCATCGACCTCGTGCTGCGCCGCCTCGGCCGCTGGGGACTGCCGGCGTTCTTCCTGCAGGCCGCGGGATCGGCGATGGCCACCACCGTGGCGGTGGCGCTGCTCGCGGTGCCCGGTCTGCCGGTGTCGCTGACGGCGCTGCCGCCGTCGCTGGTGGTGGCCTCGGGGATCATCGCGCTGCTCGCGGGGCTCTCGCTGGTGGGCGCCGCGGACGACGCGATCAACGGCTTCCCCGTCACCGCCAGCGGCCGCCTCCTGGAGGTGCTGCTGCTGACGCTCGGCCTGGTGGTGGGTATCGGGGGCGTGCTCGACATCGCCTCACGGCTCGGCGTGGAGCTGGCCCTGTCCGCCAGCGCCGACGCTTTCTGGCCGTGGCCCGTCCAGCTGGCCGCCGCCGCGGTGGCCTCCGGCGCGTGGGCGGCGTCGTCCTTCGCCGGGCCGCGTGCCTCCCTGCAGGCGGCCGCGTGGGGGGCGCTGGCGTTCAGCGTCTCCAGCCTTGTGACCACGGCGGGCGCCTCGGCCGCCGTTGCTGGCGCGCTTGCCGCCCTGGTGGTCGGCTACGGCGCCGAGAGACTCTCCCGTCGCACGCGCGTGCCGGCCGCCGTCACCGCGACCTGCGCCATCGTGCCGCTGTTGCCAGGTCTGACGATCTTCAACGGGCTGTTCGCCCTGGTCAGCGGCGCCCCCACCGGCACGGGCGGCGGGCTGCTGCTGGAGGCGGCGACGATCGGCATCGGCCTCGCGGCAGGCACCACGCTGGGCACCACCCTGGCCACCCGGATGCGGGAAGCGCGGGCACCGAAAGCGACGGTGATGGGGACGACGACGGCAGCGCCCGAGCCTCCCCGCCACGGCGAACCAACCCCTCCTCCGACACCGAGATCAAGGACCTGAGCGCTGCATTCCACGCTGTCCGTCAGCGCGCTGACGATCCTCGGTCAGCTGGCTGCCAGGAGGCGGAGCCACTCGATGAGCGGACTGAAGCCGGCAGCATCGTGGATCAGCCGCTTGTTGGTCTGCAGCGCGTCGCCCGGACTGCGGGGGCTCAGGGGGAGGCCCGCGAGGACGGCCTGAAGCTCGGCCTTCTGGCGATGTTTGACAGGCTCGAGTGCTTGCTCGACGTCGTCGATGTACGTCGACGCGAGACGGCGTCGCTCCGGAGACGCGACGGCCAGATAGAGACCTTCCACAGCCCCTCGCTGCCCCCGGCCCGGGCTCGCGAACAGGCCGGTGCGCTTACCCGCGACCGTGTGGACTTCTCCGGGATGTGGCAGGCGGGTGCCCGCGTGCGTGTCGAGTACCGGGGCGATCTGTGCGAGAGCGCGCTCGAGGGTGTCCTCATCCGTCACGATGCCCAGCGTTCCTGGTCTCGACTGGAAGAGGTCGGATGTCGCGACGGTGATCACCAGCTTGTGGATGTTGTCGACGCCGTCGCAATTGATGACCTGGACCTTGCCGTCGAGGTCCGGTAGGTCGGTGGAGTGCTTCTTCAGGAGGTACTGGACGAGTTCGGCGTCGTCCTTCCCCTCCGCCAGCACCACCGTCGGGCAGACGATCTCGAGGTCGCCGACGCTGACCTCCCGAGGAAAGATCACCGGACCTCCGCCGATACGGAGAGCACCTGCTCCACGGCGGCCCCCGACAGCACGACCGGCCGCACCCGACCGGCGGCAGCGCCAGCCCAGCCACCGTTGTCGAAGCGGGCATCTCTCAACCTGACGAGACTCAGCTCGTCGAGGTGTCCGTCGCGCAGGGCCAGGACCGCGGCCTGGATGGCTTCGTCGCTGTGAGTGGTGACGACGAGTTGGGTGCCTGTTGCCCGGGTGGCCTCGACGAGGTGCGACCACATGCTGACGAGGACGCTGTGGTGAAGACCATCCTCGATCTCGTCGATGAGGAGCAGGCCTCCTGGCGCTGTCGAGGCTGCCAGCAGGTAGGTCAGGGCCCGGTGGATTCCTGTGCCGAGCGAGGTGAAGGGGATCGGCGGGCCTTCCTCGAACACAGCGTGCAGGGCGGTCGGTCCTTCAGAGGCCAAGAGCTCCAGGCTGACCAGCCGAGGCTCGATGGAGCGGAGCGCTGTGACCAGCGCCGAAGTGCCCCCGGAGAGGCGCAGCGCTGTGTAGGCGTCGACGACGTCGACAGCACCCACGTCCTTGATGATCCGCACCTTTTCGAAGCCATCTTCATTCACCGGTGGCTCGGCGGTGAAGCTCATGCGGGTGCCCGTGATGTCGAGAGCGACCAGCACGCGGTGATCGCGGTGCTCTGCTCCTTCCTCGCCCAGCACCCGCACCTCGAGTCCTACCGCAGTGCGGGGGCTCCCCTCGACGTCCATGAGGACAGTGCCGGATGAAGCGGCGGCTGCCGGTCGCAGCTCGATACCGCGTTGCTTCCCGTCCACGCTGGCGACGAGCCTGATGGGACCCGAGGGGGCAGACGCGGGGAAGAACGTCCGCCACGGATCGACGGACTCACCTGACTGGCTCCGCGACAGCGGAAGCAGGTGGCGCATGGGCCGCAGCACCTGCAGTGCGTTCATGGGCGCGTGTGCACCGCACGCGTGCAGGAACAGCGCCTCGAGCAGAGCAGACTTGCCGACGCCGTTCCGTCCGGTGACCACCGTGACACGGCTCAGGGGCACCTCGAGGTGATCCAGGCCGCGGAATCCGTCGACGGTGAAGCTCGAGTACACGTCCAGCAGCGTAGGGCGAAGCTCCTGCCGCGATCGCCGTCCGTCGTCGTCGTCCTTCCGGTCCTGGCCCCTCTCGCACTTGCCGCGGAAAGTGCGGCTCTGACGGGCCGCATGGCGCACTTGCCGCGGAAAGTGCGAGAAGGGGACGGGGCGGGGCGGAAGGCACCGAGGGGGGAGCCCCGGGGGAGGGACGGCGGTTCGTGTCAACTTCTCGGGCTTGACGTCCGATGAAGGGGGGACATCGGCACGTTTCCGAGGCCCTGGGGGGGCACTGTGTTCCGTCGTCTGGCAGACCTGCGCATCGGCGCGAAGCTCTACCTGGGGTTCGGGGCCGTACTGGCGCTGCTGCTCGTGGTGGCGGGCATCGGTGTCGTCCGCCTCGGGGAGTCGCAGAAGCACCTCGATGACCTGGCCAGCAGCGGCCTGGTCTCCGTGGAGACCGCCGACCAGGTCATGACGGCGCTCGT
The DNA here is from genome assembly GCF_003149145.1 of Quadrisphaera granulorum. Taxonomy (GTDB): domain Bacteria; phylum Actinomycetota; class Actinomycetes; order Actinomycetales; family Quadrisphaeraceae; genus Quadrisphaera; species Quadrisphaera granulorum. The sequence goes on from NZ_QGDQ01000015.1 coordinate 19,295, forward strand.
GCAGGCCCGGCTCGACCTCGCCAATGCCGCGCTGACCCCCGACGCGGCCGGTACGGAGAAGGCGATCGCGGCCCTCGACGCCGACCAGAAGACCATCGACGAGCACTGGAAGGACTACCTGGCCACCAGCCCGGCGTCCAGCGCCGCACAGCAGAAAGCGTTCACGGACGGCCTCGCTGCGTGGCGCGCCACGCTGCCCCCGTTGCTGGCGTTGGCCAAGGCCAACGACCTGGACGGCTTCGTCGACCAGCGCACCAAGGTCGCCACGCCGGCCGCTCAGGTCATGACGACGGCGCTCCAGGAGATCGTCAAGGTCGAGGCAGCGGCTGCCACGGCGATGAGCGACGACGGCGCCGCTGCTTACCGCGCCGCCGTCGTCATGCTGGTGGTGTGCGCGCTGTTCGCTGCGGCGCTCGCCGTCGCCATCGCCGTCGCCGTCGCCCGGTCCACCGCCCGCCCGCTCGCCCGGGTGCTGGCCGTGGTGGAGGGCATGGCTGCAGGGCGCCTCGACGCGCGCGTCAAGCTCGACCGTCAGGACGAGGTGGGCCGCCTCGCAGCCGCCACCGACACCTCCCTGGATGCCCTTTCCGCCGCGATGCGCGAGATCCGCGACGAGGCGACCGCGCTCAACGCCTCGTCCAGCTCCCTGAGCAGCGTGTCGGTGCAGCTCTCCTCCGGTGCGCAGGAGGCGGCGGCCCAGACGCAGGTCGTCTCCGCAGCCTCCGAGGAGGTCACCGTCTCCATCTCCACGGTCGCTGCCGCTGGCGAGGAGATGACCGCCGCCATCGCCCAGATCGCGACCGCCACGAGCGAGGCCTCCCAGATGGCCTCCTCCGCGGTGGCTGCCGCCGGTGCCGCGGGTGGGGCGATCGAGCGGCTCGGGGTCTCCAGCAAGGAGATCGGCGACGTCGTCAAGCTCATCACCTCCATCGCCGAGCAGACCAACCTGCTCGCACTCAACGCCACGATCGAGGCCGCCCGCGCCGGCGAGCTCGGCAAGGGCTTCGCCGTCGTCGCCGGTGAGGTCAAGGAGCTGGCCCGTCAGACCGCCCAGGCCACGGACGAGATCATCGGCAAGGTTTCCGCGACCCAGGGAGACGCGGCCTCGGCGGCGTCGGCGGTGACGCAGATCGGTGACGTCATCGCGCGCATCGACGAGGTGCAGGCCACCATCGCCGCCGCGGTGGAGGAGCAGTCGGCCACGACGTCCGAGATGGTCCGCAACGTCACGGAGATCTCCACCGGCTCGGAGCAGATCTCGGCCAACATCTCCAGCATCGCCGAGGGCACCGAGCAGAACCGCGCCAGCGCGGGGATGACCGCTTCCGCAGCCACCGACGTAACGGCATCCGCCGCGAAGCTGACCGAGCTCACGGGGCGCTTCGTCCTCTGACACCCCCGTTGAGGATCCGCGGCGCCTCGCTACCCCCCTCGGCGTGGCGCCGCGGAGCTCGCCTCCCTGCGTGTCACGGTGTCAGGGACACCGATCACGTTTGGGGGACCCGCTGTGCGCACCACCGGGTGGAGGGCCGCGGCGCTGAGCGCCGCACTGATTGCCACCACCGTGCTGGGGACCGCGGCGAGCGCCAGTGCGTACACCACCGGGGCGACGGCCACGACGGCTGCCACCGCGCCGCCGCAGGTCCAGCGCATCGCCGGTGACGACAGGATCGGCACCGCCGTCGCGGTGAGCCAGGCCGTGTTCACCGACGACGACGGCGCCTACGCGGCCTTCATCGCCTCGGCCGCCAGCTGGCCCGATGCGCTCGCCGCCAGTGCCCTGGCTGCGCAGTACCGCGCACCGCTGCTGCTGGTGCCCGCCGACGGGCAGCTGCCCGAACAGGTCCGCGCCGAGCTGCACCGGCTCAAGGTGGAGCAGGTGTACGTGCTGGGCGGCGGCAAGTCCGTCAGTGACAGGATCAGCGCCCAGCTCGGCGACCTCGCGCTGGTGAAGCGCTTCGACGGTAACGACAGGTACGACACCGCCGGCTACGCCGCCAGCGTCCTCGCCGACCCGGGCAAGCCGCTGTACATCGCCTCGGGCGCTGGATTCGCCGATGCTCTCGGCGGAGGCGCCGCCGCCGGCGCCGTCGGGGGAGCCCTCGTGCTGACCGACCCCGCGCGCCTGCCGATGTCGCTGTCCGACGACATCAAGACCCTCGCGCCGAGCAGCGTCGTGGTGCTCGGCGGACCGGGCACCGTCTCCGACGCCGTGGTCGGCCAGCTCAAGACCCTGCTGCCCGGCACCCCCGTCACCCGTACCTACGGTGCCGACCGCTACGAGACCGCGGCCCGGACCAGCGCACAGATCAACGGCCAGGGCAGCCCGTCCTCCAAGGCCGCGGACGGCGTGCAGAACCTCTCCGCGGTAATGCTGGCCAGTGGCACGAGCTTCCCCGACGGGCTTGCGGGAGCTGCCGTCTCAGGTCCCAGCGGCGTGCCGCTGCTGCTGACCGGCAAGGACTGCGTGCCCGCCTCCACGCTCGCCGAGGTCCGCAGGCTCGGGGCGCAGCGCGTCGTCGTCCTCGGTGGGCCCACCGTGGTGAGCCCTGCCGCGGCGGCTCTCAACCCTTGCTGACGAGGGTGGGCGCCGCGTCGGCCCCAGGCTCGGGCGTGATCTCGACGCGGTTCCTGCCGGAGGCTTTTGCGCGGTAGAGGGCGCCGTCGGCGGCGCTGAGGAGCTGGCTGAGCACGCCGGCGTCAGCGGCGGCCCGAGCCGTGGTGAGCTCTCGGTAGGACACCGGCTCGTCAGACGCCAGCGGCGCCGGCACGGTACTGGCGACACCGACGCTGACGGTGAACCGCAGCGCAGCCACGACCTGGAGCTGCGAGGCACTGGAGCGCAGCCGCTCCGCCAGCAGCCGCGCGCTGTCGGGATGGTCGTGGAGGCCGATCACGGCGAACTCCTCGCCGCCCAGGCGCACGGCGAGGTCGCCCTCGTTGACCCACGAGACCAGGCCCGTGCCGAGGGAGGCCAGGACGACGTCGCCGGCGTCGTGGCCGTAGCTGTCGTTGATGTTCTTGAAGTGGTCGACGTCGAGCACGAGCACGCCCATGTGCCGCCCTTCGGCACGAGCCCGCTTGATCAGCGCCGGCGTCTTGAGGGCTATGCCGTGGCGGTTGAGCAGCCCTGTCAGCTGGTCGTGCTCGGCCATGTGCTGGGCCGTGAGGCGCAGCTGTTCCGAGCGCCGCAGGAGCACCGCCGTGTAGCCCACGAAGACCGGCAGGCAGATCAGCACGACGGCTACCTCGGTGACGAGCGTCCGCACCGTCGGGTTGCTGCTGGCGATGATCGCGATCTGTGCAGCACTGCCCCGGCGGTGACGATGGCCGTGCCCCTGCGCCGCGTCAGCATCAGCGCGACCATCGGCACGCCCGCCAGGCCGTAGATGCTCACCCACCGCGACTGGTCCGCAGGCGTAGACATCGTCTGCAGCGTGGCTGCTGTCACGAGGAGCAGCAGGCACACGGTGGCGGCACAGTCTCCGAGCCGACCGCGCCAGACCCCCATCGCGACCGCGGTGGACGACAGCAGGCCGCCTGCGGCGAGCAGCAGCAGGGGCGTGCCGCCCTCGGCCCAGCGCTGGGACACGCCGTTGACCGCGCCGAGGGCAACGGCCAGGCACACGGCGATGATGACGAGGGTGCGGTCGTCGTAGCGGGCGAGCTGCTCGCGCCTCACCCACGCCCACGCCGCTGCCGCCCGGAGCCAGAACGCCTTCATCGCTGCCTCACAGGACGCTCACGCGGTGCCCACGCTGCGCGGGTTTGTTTGCGAGGTGTTGTCGGTGGTGTGCCAGCGGAACATCGAGCTGTCGAGGTGGTCGGCGGGCATGGGGCGGCTGATGACGTATCCCTGGATGAGGTCGACGCCCAGGTCGCGTAGTTGCTCCAGTACGTGGTGGTCTTCGACGCCTTCGGCGACCACGCGTAGTCCCAGGGCGTCCTTGAGGGCGGTGATGCTGCGGATGAGCGCCGCGCTGACGGCGACGTTCTCGGGGGAGTGGGTGGCTTCCAGTCCTCGCACGAAGCTCCTGTCGATCTTCAGTTCGCGGACTGGGAGCCGTTGCAGGTAGGACAGGCTGGAGTAGCCGGTGCCGAAGTCGTCCAGGGAGATGGTCACGCCGATGGCGGCGAGGCGTTCCAGCACTTCGATCGTGCGCCGTGGGTCTTCCACCATGGAGCTCTCGGTCATCTCCAGCGTCAAGCGTGATGCGGGGACACCGGCGACGGCGAGGGCGGCGGCCACCTTCTCGGGTAGCTCCGGGTCGACGACGTTGCGCGCTGAGAGGTTGACCGCCACCGACAGGTCGATGCCTTGGTCTTGCCAGCGCCGGGCCTGGTGCAGTGCTTTGCCGAGGAGGTGGTGGGTGAACGGCTCGATGAGTGCGGTTGATTCCGCCAGTGGCACGAAGGTGTCCGGGGAGAGGCGGCCGAGGCGGGGGTGGTCCCAGCGGACGAGGGATTCCACGGAGGTGACGAGGCCGAAGGCGAGGTCGAGTTTGGGCTGGTAGTGCAGGGCGAGTTCTTCGTCTTCCAGGGCGCGGTGCAGGTCGGCGAGGAGCCCGACGCGTTCGGCGCGTCCTTCGTCCATGGAGGCGGTGTAGGCGACCGGTCCGCGGGAGCCGGGTGGGGCGGCGGTGCGTGCGGTGTCGGCGCGGCGTAGCACGTCGCCCAGACCCTCGCCTGGTTCGGCGACGGCGACGCCGATGCCGGCGCTGGTCGAGACCGTCGCCGAGGTCAGCTGTACGGGCTCTGCGACGACCTGTTCCAGGAGGGATGCGGCGGCCAGGGCGTGTACGAGCGGTGGCTGGTCGGTGGGTGGGGTGAGCAGTACGGCGAATTCCTCGCCGCCGACGCGGGCGATGGTGGCTTCGGGCAGGGTGTGTTCCAGGCGTCGTGCGACGCGGACGAGGAGTTCCTCGCCGGCGTGGTGGCCCAGGACGGTGTTGACCTCACCGGCGCGCTCGAGGGTGATCGCCAACACTGCGGTGGCGGTGGCCGGCGCACCGCCGCCGTCGTCGTCGTCCTCCTTCTCCACGCTTCCAGCGAGCTCCTCGGCGCGGGCCCGCAGGCCGGCGAGGTTGGCCAGACCTGTCAGCGGGTCGTGCGTGGCGTCGTGGCGGAGCTTCTCCAGCAGCCACGCGCTGCGCAGGGCGACAGCGAGGTGCCCGGTGAGGGTCTCCAGCAGCGCCAGGTCGTGCTTGCTGAACGTGGAGGTCTCCCCGAGGCGGTCGGCCACGATGACGATGCCGCGGCGCTCGCCGAGGTCGATCGGGCAGACCATGGCCTCGCGCAGGTCGTGCCCGGCCAGGAAGGCGGCGTCGGCGCGGTCAGGGGAGTTGCGTCGAATCAGCCGAGGGGTGGTGGTCAGTGCGGCTTCGGCGAGCACGGCGTCCTGTGCACGCCGGCCGATGCGATGGGCCACGGGCTCTGTGCCGTCCTCCTGGACCCTGTTCTGGACGGCCCACCCGCCGCCGTCCGCCTCGTCCACGGGCAGGAGGATGGCTGCGCGCTCTCCCCGGACCACCTGGCGCATCTTTCCCAGGAGCACCTGCCCCAGGTCGCCGGACTCGGCGGCGGTCTGCGCGCCGAGCTCGACGAAGGCCTTGACCACCTCCATCGACGCCTGGCGACGGCGTGCCGCCGCCTGCATCCGGTAGCTGGCAAACGCCAGGGAGCCGAGCAGCGCGAGCAGCGCCCAGCCGAGCACACCCCGCTCGAGGAGCAGCGCCGCGCTGAGCGCCCCTGCCGCGCAGACGACGACGAAGACCGCCGACGTGATCAGCGCCTCGGCCAGGTCAGCCGCGCTCAGGGGGCCGGTGTGGATGCGGATCACCAGCAGGACCAGGCAGGCAGCCACGATCTCGCAGATCGTCATGGCTGCGTAGACGACGAGTGCCAGGAGACCGTCGAGCACGGGCGCAGGGCCCGAGAGGAGGTGAGCCAGCAAGACCAGGAGGCACACGTCGAGGAAGTAGCCGGCGAGGTTGAACGCCACCTTGGTGGGACGCATCCGCTGCAGGGCGAAGGCCACCGCCGCGGCTGTGAGCCTCACCGCCACGAGGACATCGGGCGAGCAGTAGAGCAGGCCCACGGCCAGAGGCGCGCTGGTGAGCGAGAAGCTGTGAGCGTGGCGGCGCACCTCGATGTGCACCTGGCGCATCTCGGTGGCCAGCAGCACCGCGAACAGCACCACGAGGCCCGGCCAGCCGACCGGGGAGGGAAGCAGCGAGCCCGAGGGCAGCGACGTGAATGCCGCGAGGCCCGCGGCCGCGATGAGAACGGTCAGGAGAAGCGTCTGGCCACCTGGACCGAGGGTCCGTGCCGCCCACGACGTCGCGCGCTCGACGGCCATACCTTTCCCCTCCTCGGTCCGCTCGTGAACGGGCAAGTCCCCGTGACCTTCGGACGAAGGTCACGGGGACTTGAGAGGGGGACACGGGTGAGGCGAGCCTCAGCCCCGGATCAGGACCAGTTGTTGCCGCTCCAGCGCGAGCCCGACCAGCGGGAGCCCGACCAGCGGGACCCGTCCCACTGCACGGAGGACCAGCGCGAACCGGACCAGCGGGAGCCCGACCAGCGCGAACCCTGCCACTGTGTGCCGGAGCTCCAGCGGTCACCCGTCCAGCGGTTGTTCATGTAGATGCCGCCGGACCACGTGGCGTCACGGGAGGCGAGGTAGTTCCAGGTCCGGCCGTCCCACCGCTGCCCCTGGACATCGATCTCGCCCTGGAGGACCGCGCCGTTGTCGGGGTCGACGAGGTTGGCGCCGCCACGGGCGGCCTCCAGGCTGCCCAGCCCGTTGGAGGTCTGCCAGGTCTGGCGCTTGGAGATCTGGTTCTGCGCGCTCCAGTTGCCGCGGGCGGCGTTCTGCACCACCGACAGGGCCGACTTGACGTTGACCTGACCAGCGCCGACGTCCCGCTGGTCTGCTCCGTAGACCGGAGTGGCGGTGGAGGTCAGGGCAGCCTTGACGGCGTCGGGGGTGAGGTTGGGGTTGGCCTGCAGCAGCAACGCCGCAGCTCCGCTGACCACCGCTGCGGCCTGCGAGGTGCCGCTGCCGCGGAAGAGGCGGCCGGTGGCGTCCTGGTAGACGCGCCCTTCGGGGTGCTGGCGGTCGATCTGCGAGTTGTAGTCGCGCAGACCTGCGACGGACTTGCCCGGGGCGGCGATGTCGACGGTGCGCGACCAGGTGCCGCGGGAGGAGAAGTCGGAGCTGCTCGGCTGCTGCCACGCCTTCCAGGCGAGCGGCGTGAAGGTGTTCACCAGCTGGGTGAGGGTGGAGTTGTTCGGGGACGTCGACCCGACGGCGATGGCGTAGGGGTCGTAGGCCGGGTCGTTGATGCCGCCTGAGTTCTTGCCCTCGTTGCCGGCGGACGCGACGACGACGATGCCGCGCTGCCAGGCGCGCTCGATGGCGGCGGCCAGTGGGTCGCTCTGGTACGCCTGGGTCGAGTCAGTGCCGTAGGAGAGGTTGATGACGCGCACGTTCATGCCGTTGTCGCGGCGGTGCTCGACCACCCAGTCGATGCCCGCGATGACCTGGCTGACGTCCGTGGTGCCGTCGGTGTTGCCGAGCTTGAGCGCCAGCAGCTGGGCACCGGGGGCGACGCCCAGCTGGGCCCGCCCGTCGGAGCTCTGAGGCGTGCCGGTCCACGACGTCCACGTGGGGTCGTTCGCGCCGATGATGCTCGCCATGTGCGTGCCGTGACCGAAGGTGTCGGTGGAGAACCGCTGCGGGCTGTTGCCCTCGATGGACAGGTCCGGCCCCTGCACGACATTGTTCAGTCCGGGAATCTGGGCGACGCCGCTGTCGAGGACGGCGACGGTCACGCCCTTGCCGGTGATGGCCTGGCCGCGGGAGTCGGTCTGACCCCAGACGTCGCGAGCGCCGATGGCCGTGGTGATCGAGTACAGCGACCCCGGGTCACGCAGCGGGTCGTAGACCCTCGAGCTGGGGCTGAAAGAGAGCAGGTCGCAGTTGTGGTCGCCCCACATCGTGCCGTCGTCCATGCTGCCGGAGGTGGTGGCGCGGAGGTCGGGGCTGCCGGGGGTACTGGCCAGTGCGGGAGCGGCCGTGGCGAGGCCCGCGGCGGCGACGAGAGTCGAGACGACGACGGGAAGCCCGACGGCGCGGCGGAGCGCGGCGCGGCGGCTTCGGCGGTTCTGGGAAGTGGTCACGGAGAGAGACTGCTCGGCAACTTTGAGTAATCGCTAGCACTTCCGGTGGAGATCATCCTGCTGGCGCAATGGCTGTGTCGTGACCAGGGACACGTCTCCGTTGCGACGCTGATGCGCGTGGTGCACTGCGTGCAGCGTTGCACTGGGTGCAAGATTGACCCGTGCGATTGCTGGCTCAGGGAGCGACTGAACCGCCCGAACCGGGGGATCCCGCCGATCCCAGCGACCGCCGGGCGGCGCTCAAGGCGCGTCACCGCGCGGCGTTGGTGGCCGCGGCTCGCGCCCTGGTCGACGAGCGAGGCCCCTCCGGCTTCACCACCGATGACCTCGCCGCCCGCGCCGACGTCTCGCGCCGCACCGTCTTCAACCACTTCTCCCACCTGGAAGACGTGGTGGTCGCCGCTGTCGAGGCCCAACTGGCGAGCGCCATCACTGCCGTCCAAGCAGACCTCGCCGCCTCCCAGGCACGCTCCGGACCCCTGGACGACCTTGAAGCCATCCTCTCCACGCCGGAACTGGCGACCACGCTCAGCTGGCTCGGGCGGGCCCTGTCGGGGCCTGGCTGCGAGCCGGCCGCGGAGCGCGTGCGCGAGCAGGCCATGCGGCAGTTCGGCGCCGGGACCGCTCTCCGCCTGCGGGAGCGGTACCCGGACGTCGCCCCCCTCGAGCTCGAGCTCCTGACCACTGTCGTCGCGAACGGCATGGCCGTGGTGGCCACCGCGTGGCTCGACGAGACGGAGGGCGCTCTCGACGACGCGAGCCGCCGCCGGTGGTCCGAGCTGCTCGCCGTCCTGTTCTCCGCAGTGCGAGACGGCTTCGGCCGCCGCGTTGGCGCTGCGGTGACCGCTTCTCACGCTCCCGCTTCCACCCTCGCCCGCTCGACGGAAGGCGCCTGACGTGGCCCGCTGGCTCTTCGCGCTCGGACTCCGGTCCGCACGCCGCCCCCGCACCGTGCTCGGCACCTGGGGCGTGCTGCTCGCCCTCGGCGTGGCCGGCTACCTCGCCTTCGGGGGTGCGCTCAGTTCTCAGGTCAGCCTTCCGGGGACGCCGACGGCGAAGGTCGTCGACCAGCTCCAGCGCGAGTTCCCCGACGCCAGCGGCGGCAGCGCCACGGTGGTCTTCCACTCCGACGACGACGCCGCGCTGACCGACGCCCAGCGCTCCGCCATCGCCGCGGTGCTGCAGCGCGTGGCCACCACGCCCGGCGTCAAGGGCGCCATCGACCCGTTCGCCAGCACGGCGCAGCGCGAGCAGCAGGTCCAGCAGCTGACCGATGGCCAGCAGAAGGTCCAGGCGGCGCGTGCGCAGCTCGACGACTCCCAGGCCCAGCTCGACGCCGGCAGGGCGCAGCTGGAGGGGGTGCTGTCCAGCATGCCCGGCGGTTTCCCCGGGCAGGCGCGCGTGCGCGCGCAGCTCGCCGCGCTCGACCAGCAGCAGGCGCAGCTCGACGCGGGCAAGGCCCAGCTGGACGAGCAGGCACGCCAGGTCGACCTCGGCTCCCGGCTGGTCACGGCCGCCGACGGCGTGCGGCAGGTGTCGGCCGACGGCAGCACCGCGCTCGGCGTCGTGCAGTTCAGCATCCCGCTGCAGGAGGTCACCCCCGAGACCAAGAAGGCCGTGGCCGACGCGCTCACCGGCGAGAACCAGCCCGCGGGCGTGCAGGTGGCCCTCAGCCAGGACCTCGTCCAGGAGGTGCCGGAAGTTTTCGGGCCGGGGGAGGCCCTCGGCCTGGTCGTGGCAGCGATCACCCTGTTCGTCGTCCTGACGACGGCCATCGCCGCCGCCGTCCCGATCGTCTCCGCCGTGGTGGGCGTGGGCGTCGGGGTCACCGCCGCGCTGTCGCTGTCCGGCGTCGTCGACATGATCTCCGTGACCCCCATGCTGGGCGTGATGCTGGGCCTGGCCGTCGGCATCGACTACTCGCTGTTCCTGCTCAACCGGCACCGCCGCCAGCTGCTCCACGGCATGCCGCTGCGCGAGTCGATCGCCCTGGCCACCGGAACGGCCGGCAACGCCGTCGTCTTCGCCGGGCTCACCGTGGTCATCGCGCTCGCCGCGCTCAACGTCACCGGCATCGGCTTCCTCGGGCTCATGGGCACCGTCGGGGCGTTCTGCGTGCTCGTGGCCGTGGCGATGGCCGTGACGTTCACACCTGCCGTCCTGTCCCTGCTCGGCGCGCGGGTGCTGCGTCGGCGCGAGCGCACGTTCTACGGTCGGCACGACGCCGCCGCCGAGGAGCAGCGCCGCGCCGCCGCCGAGGCCGAGACCGCCCGGCAGGCAGCGCTCCGGCCCATGGGCACCGTGCGCGCTGCGCTGACCGTGGTGCTGGGTGTCGCCGTCCTCGGGGTGCTCGCCATCCCCGCGGCCTCGCTGCGGCTGGGCCTGCCCGACGGCTCCTCGGAGTCCGTCGACTCCACCCAGTACCAGGCCTTCATGCTCACCGAGAAGTACTTCGGCGCCGGCGCCAACGGGCCGCTGCTCGTCGTCGCCGATCTGCCGCAGCCCCTGACGGGCACCGACCAGCTGGCTGAGCAGGTGCGCGTGGCCGAGGAGATCAGGGGTCTGGCCGACGTCGCCGCCGTCGCCCCGATCGGCGCGTCCGCCGACCAGCGCCTGCTCGCCTTCCAGGTGGTCCCCGACAGTGGACCCACTGCCGTGGCCACCGAGCAGCTCGTGAAGGACATCCGCGCCCTGCCCGAGGGCTACGGGGTGGCCGGCAGCGCCAGCGGCAACATCGACGTCTCCGAGCAGCTCGCGGGCGCGCTCCCGGGGTACCTCGGCCTCGTGGTCGGGCTGTCGTTGCTGATCCTCGTCGTCGTCTTCAGGTCGCTGCTCGTGCCGGTCACCGCCACGCTCGGCTTCGTCCTGTCGCTGTTCGCCACGCTCGGCGCGATCACCGCGGTCTACCAGTGGGGCTGGCTCGGATCCGTGTTCGGTGTGAGCACGCCCGGGCCGGTGCTGAGCTTCCTGCCGACCATCGTCATCGGGATCATGTTCGGGCTGGCGATGGACTACCAGCTGTTCCTCGTGTCCGGGATGCGCGAGGCGTACGCCCACGGCATGGACCCCCGCACCGCCGTCACCGCGGGTGTCCGAGCCGGACGCCGCGTGGTCATCGCCGCGGCGATCATCATGATCTCCGTCTTCGGCGGGTTCAGCGGCTCCGACTCGGTGATCATCCGCGCGTTCGGCTTCGGGTTGGCCTTCGGCGTCCTCGCCGACGCCTTCCTCGTGAGGCTGCTCATCATCCCCGCGGTGATGCACCTGCTGGGCAGGAGCGCCTGGTGGATCCCGCGCTGGCTCGCACGGATCATCCCCGACGTCGACGTCGAGGGCGCTTCGCTCGAACGTCACGGTGCTGCGGTGGTGCCCGAGCCTTCAAGGAGTTGATCGCATCTGCCGACCTCTCAAGGGTGACACCCGCCGCTCGCCGCCGAATGACCGCTCCGGCTGTCCCGGCAGCGAGGGCGCCCCGGGAAGGGAACCCGGCGGGGGAGCAGACGGCCGTGGAGGCTGCGCTCCGTGCGCTTCTGGCGGGCAGTCGCGCGGCGGGGGAGCTGCTCGTGCGCTACCAGCCGGTGGTGAAGGCCACCGACGGCGAGCCGCTTGCGGTCGAAGCGCTGGTGCGCTGGCGCCGACCCGACGGGTCGATGGTGCCCCCGGACCTGTTCATCGGGACGGTGGAGCGGCTCGGGCTGGGCGGTGAGCTCGACGAGCTCGTACTCACCGAGGCGCTGCGCCAGATGACCCGGTGGGACGCCGCGGGCATCCGCGTGCACCGCGTCGGCGTGAACCTTGGCCGCACGAGCGTGCTGCGCGACGACCTTGCCGACGTCGTCGCCCGCGCCTGCGCCACTGCCGGGTCCACTCCCGACCGCCTCGTGCTCGAGGTCCTCGAGCACGAGCGGCTCCACCTGGACGACGGCGCCCTGATGCGCCTGCAGGGGCTTGTCGACGCCGGCGTCACCCTCGGTGTCGACGACTTCGGCGTCGGTTACAGCGGCGTCGGCAGGCTCGCCCAGCTGCCCGTCGGCCTGGTCAAGCTCGACCGCAGCCTGCTGCCCGGCGCCGGCACGTCCCGTGCCCGCAGCGCACCCGACGCGGAGCTGCTGATCACCGCGGTGACCGCGATGGCGAGACAGACGGGCGCCGACGTCACTGCCGAGGGCGTCGAGACCCCCGAGCAGCGCGCGGTGTGCCTGCGGGCGGGTGTCGGCACCATCCAGGGATGGCTGTTCGCTCCCGCGATCGACGGCGACGCGGTGCTCGACTACTGGCGGGCGTGGTCCCCTGCCAGCGGGAGGTGCCCCCAGTCCGCCCCGGTGTCGGCGCAGCCTGCCGACGGCTCGCCTCTCGCGTCGTCGTCGTCCTGATCCTGCTGGTGATCTGGTCTTTCCAGCCTCAGCGGATGCGAAGGGCAAGCCGCAGCAGGCTGCCCACCACGCGCGCGAACTGCAGCGTGACGGAGAACGGGTTGCTGGCGGAGTGGCTGGTGCGGGCGGCGATCTGCGACACGGGAAGCTCCTCGTCGAGCGGGATGTCTGACGGGGCATGAGGTTAGGGACGGCTCCGCGGCGCCGCGGCTGATCAGCGAATCGTCCCGATTCGGCACGGCGCGGCGGCGAGGACACGCCTGCGCCTGGTCGCTGATCCACCGGGGTGACGCGAAGCGGCCGGTCGAGTGTCCCCCGCTCGTGGGCCGGAACCCGAACGGCTAACGGGCCGATGTACCGGGTGTGACCAGACGCAGCGATGCTCTGAAGGGCGTGGAGCAACAGCTCCTCGCTCTCGTGGCCGTGCCCGGCCGTCCCGTCGACCTCGCATCGATGGCCGGACCGCGGCACCTCTTCCGCGCCGTGGCGTTCATCCAGCGCGACGGCGACCCCCAGCCGCAGGTCGGCATCGACTCCGACGGCGACCTGCAGTGCCGCTGGGCGGCCGACGGCCTCGAGCTCGTCGTGACCGTCGAAGAGCGGGGCGCCGGATACGTCTGGGCCCTCGACTCCGCCGGTGACGAGCTCATGTACGCCGAGTGGAAGCCCACCGAGCAGCCGCACGGGCTGTGGGACAGCGCCGGTCAGCTGCTGCGGACGCCCCAGGAGCTGGCAGACGCCTGCTGATCGTGTGCTGATCGTGTGCTGAGGGGTCAGCTGGTCGCGTTCTTCGAGAACGACGACGCCGTGCTGGAGGAGACCACGCCCGACCCGCCGAAGACGAGGGCCGAGCTGGCCTTGCCCTTCTTGGCCAGCGACGTGATCGCCGTCGACGCAGACGACGAGAGCGAGTCCGGCGGGGTGAGCAGCAGCGGACCGTCGAGGTTGCCCATCGCCGCGGCTCCCGCCAGCGCGTCAGGCCAGTTCGTGCCCGTCGCCAGGCCGACCGACCGCACCGAGGAGGAGCCGGTCGGGGAGGTGAACAGCTCGGCGACCTTGCGGGCGGTGTCGTACCTGTCGGTGCCGATGACGGCGCGCTCCGCGCCGTGGCCGCTCGTCGCCGTGGCGGCGGGGCCGCCGATGGCCACGAGGAGCTCGCTGTTCGGGTCGTACGTCTGCAGGTACTTCAGCGTGGCGTCCGGCATCTTGGCGCCGTCGGTGAGCAGCACGACGCCGCCCGTGCGGGCGGCAAGCGCCGCCACGGCCAGGCCGTCGGGGTAGTTCGCGCCGCTGGCCACGTAGATGGGGGCGCTGGAGCCGCCGTCGTCCACGGCTGTCTGAGCCGCGATCTTGACGGCGGTGTCGAACCTGTCCGTGCCCGAGATGCGGTTGATCGTGTACTTGGCGTTCACGGCCTTCAGCGAGGTCTCCACGGCGGCGGAGACCGCTGACGTGCCACCCAGTAGGTACACGGTGCCGACGGCGGTCTGCTTCGGAGCGGTGCTCTCGGCAGCGGCGAGGCCCTGGAACGACGTCGTACTGGCGGCTGCGGTGGAGGGGACCGCCAGCACGCGCGCCACCTCCGTGGCCACTTCGATGTTGAGGGCCAGCGGGTCGGTCAGCAGCAGCGGACCACCGACGGCCGAGGCGAGACGTGCGCCGGCGAGGGAGTCGGCGTAGTTGGTGGAGGAGGCGATGACGACGGCGCGGCTGCTCCCCGCGCCCGGGAACAGCTGCTGCGACACCGAGACGGCGGTCTGGATGCGGGTGGTGCCCTCGTAGCGGGTCAGGCCCGCGGACGGCTGGACGACGCCGCCGAACGGGGTGACGGCGTTGGAGGCGTCGGAGTCGACGCCGTCGCCGAACGCGTTGACTGCGGCGATCTTGAACTTGTACGAGGTACCGGATGAGAGCCCGGTGACCACCGTGCTGGTCGCGGTGGCGGACGCGGTGACCGAGGTGCCGGCGACGTCGTTCACGTATGGCGTGATCTTGTAGCCGGTGATGGCATCTGACAGGCCCGCCGAGGCGCTCGGACTCGAGCTGGGGCTAGCGCTGGCGCTCGGCGTGGGAGCTGCCCACGTCACGGTTGCGCTGCCCTGGCCTGGAGTGGCCTTGGGTGCCGTGGCGGGCTTGGCGGGGGTTACTCCGACGTTCAGCGTCAGCAGCGTGAAGGACCTACCTAGCGCGTTGGCCGCCTGCACCTTGTAGATGAAGGAGCCTGCAGTCGATGGCGTTCCAGTGAGCAGACCTGTCTGGGCATCGATGACCAATGTTGGGGCCCCGACTGGCGTCTCGAGGATTGACCACGTAGCCGAAGGGTTGGCGGGGGCGCTGAGTGCCCTCGAGAGGGCATCGCCGGTCTTCATCGTGATGGTCATGGATGACGCGAGAACCGGTGCAGACGAAGCGCCAGCTGACACGGGAATCCTGATAGCTCGAGATAAGTTTCCAGCGGGCTCCACGGCGGTGATGTCGCCGGTGCTGGTCATCGCGATTCCGGAAATCGACGACAGGGGCGGACTCAGTGGGGTGCTCACCGTTGCGGGGGAGCCGCCAGCTGTCGCCAGCACCTGAACGGCTCCGCCGCTCGCGACAGCAAGAGCATCTCCGCCGACAGCGATTGACCCCGGCAATGTCACCGAGCCGACGGTGGTGAGGCCTCCGCTTCCGACCTTGACCACGCGGTTGTACCCGGTGTCGGAAATGTACAGAACTCCGGAGCCATCGATCGCTATGTCTTTGGGAGAGCTGAGGCTCGTTGCATTTGCGGTCGTCGGCGGTGGCGTCTGACCATTACCGGCCACGATGCTCAAAGGGTGCGCGGCTGCCGCAGTAAATTTGATCACTTGATGATGGCCGGTGTCGGCGATGTAAAGGTTTCCGCTCCCATCGACAGCCACTCCCTGAGGGGCGCTCAAGTTCGAGCCACTCACGGTTCCGTCGAAAAGGCCGCCGGAATTTCCCGTGCCTGCGACCAGCGTCAGGGCGACCGGGGACGCTATGGACAATGACACGACGCGGTTATTGCCGGTGTCCGCGATGTAGAGAGTGTTGTTGTAGATAGCGATATCGGAGGCGGTGCTGGAGACTGCGACTGCCGGTAAGGCGCCCCCCGACGAGACGGTGAGCGAGGCCAAGTCGATCAGGCCCCACGTTGCGGTGGCTGCCGTCCAGGTGCGGATCTTTTGGGCTGCGCCGTCAAGGACGTAGGTGACTCCGTTACTCACTGCCACCGCATCCGCGTCGGTGAGTGTTGAGCCAGCGATGGTGGTGGGCGCGTCGTAAGGACCCACCGCGGCTTGTGCTGGCGACGAGCCGGCGATCCCAAAGATGGTGCCGACGGCCAGGGTCGCCGTCACCGTAACGGCGGCAGCACCGAGGGCCGCTCGGTGGCGGGCAGGGCGCGGCAGTCGGCAGTCCACCATTTGATGGTCGCGCCCCGCGTCTCGCAGAGCTGGGAGCGACACGCCTCTACGCGTGAGCGGCCGCGTGCACAACTCCCATGATCACGATGAGTTCTGTGCACAGCGCCCATGATCACGGTTGGTGGAGGGCGAGGCGGGTGGTGCGCGCGGCGAGCTCGCTGATGCGCGAACCGTCGAAGCCGAACAGCGCGGAGCGCACGGTGTCGCGCAGCGGGTCGACCAGGTGACCGGGCAGTCCCGCCGTCCCCGACAGCACACCGGCCACCGAGCCCGCGGTCGCGCCGTTGGAGTCCGTGTCCCACCCGCCCATGACCGTGTACCCGATGCTCGCGGCGACGTCGCCGTCGCCTTGCAGCAGCCCGAGGGCCACGAGTGCCGCGTTGTTCACCGTGTGGATCCACGAGTAACGGCCCGTCAGCCGCTGGACGGCGGCGAGCCCGTCTTCCCAGGTTTCCCCCGCGGCGTGGGAGTCCAGCACGAGGCGCAGCGCCTCGGCCAGACGCGAGCGCGGGGGCACATGCTCCAGTGACGCCTCCAGCGCCTCGCGCGCGTCAGTCGCGGTGAAAGCGCACGCCATGAGCGCAGCCGCCCACGCCTCCCCATAGACGCCGTTGCCCGTGTGGGACAGGACGGCGTCCTGCAGCGCGAGTCGCACGGCGGCTCGCGGGCGGCCGGGGTGGGTCCAGCCGAACGCGTCGGCGCGGATCTGCGCGCCGATCCACTCCCGGTACGGGTTGCGACGGCGGGCCGTCTGCTGCACCGGAACGCCCTCGACGAGGTTGCGGTACGCGGCCCGCTCGGCCGTGTAGACCTGGTGGAAGGGCAGCAGCTCCAGCCACGCGCGGGCGACGTCGATCGTCCTCAGCTCTGGCCCGTGGCGCTCGAGCAGGTGCAGGTTGAGCAGCGCGTAGTCGATGTCGTCGTCGCGAGCTGAACCATCGACGTGACCCAGCGTCGTCTGCCGCCAGCAGTCCTCGCGGAGCCTCGCCCACGCCTGCATCGGGTCGAGCACCGGGACGTACGAGGTGAGCGGCCACGCGCCGGCGGTACGCAGGTAGCGCTGGAGCACGTCGGAGGTCCAGACGTCGCCGTCCTCCACCGGCTTGCCGACCATGCAGCCCGCCACCCGGCCCAGCCATCCGGCGAGGATGCGGTCGTGGACGACGTCGTCCGCCAGCGCCAGCCGTTCCTCAGTGCCGCTGCTCGCCGCAGGCAGGGCATCGAGCACCTGCGCGATCCCCTCGGGCTCCTCGTAGCGCCAGTCGGGGGAGCGGGGGACCTCCGCGAGCTCGTCGACGAGGGCCCACCAGCTCGCACGGTCCAGCGGGTCGGTTGCCTCGGCGCGATGGGTCAGGACGACGACGGCGTCGGCGTCGTGCCCTGACTCCAGCAGCTGCGTCACCTCCGCGCGGAACACGGTGCGGGGGTCGGTGGGGTCGAACGCCGCGTCGAGGTCGGGGGTGACGGAGTCGCCGCTGTCGGGGGAGGCCACGGGCGACACGCTGCCACGGGCGGGCGTGACGACCGACGTGCAGAAGTCGGGTGCGGGCCTGTCTGGAGGGGGCGTGGCGGGACTTCTGCATGTTGGGCGTCACGCCGCAGGGTGGCGGAAGCCCATGATCACGGACGGAGGGGGTGGCGGAAGCCCATGATCACGGGGTTAGAGGAGGAGCAGGGCGACGGCGGAGGCCGCCGTCAGCACCAGGGTGAGCCTGGTGAACAGCTGCTGCGGCACCCGGCGCAGCACCTTCACACCGATGAAGGCGCCCAGCAGCAGCGCCGGCGCGAGCATGAGATCGAGCTTCAAGGACTCGGCGTTGATGAAGCCGAGCTGCACGCTGAACGGCACCTTGGTCACGTTGACGATGGCGTACAGCCAGGCCGCGGTGCCGACGAACGCCATCTTGTTCACGCGCATGACCAGCAGGTACATCGAGGAGATCGGCCCCGCGGCGTTGGCGACCATGGTCGCGAAGCCGGCGCCGCCGCCGGCCAGCGCCGCCGTCACGCGACGCCGCACCGGCCCCCACGACGCCGGACCCGCACCGCTCACCTGAGGCGGCTCGGACGCGTCGGGTGGTGACGCCGGCCTCAGCAGCGAGCGCACCTGCAGCGCCGCGAGCACGAGCAGCAGCACGCCGAGGAAGCGGCGCAGGGCGACGTCGTCGACCGTGTCGAGGAACACCACGCCCAGCAGCAGCCCGCCGAGCAGGTACGGCAGCAGCCGGACCAGCAGCTTCCAGTCCGCGTGCCGGCGGTACAGCGACACGGCGATGACGTCGCCGAGGATCAGCAGCGGCACGATCGCGCCGGTGGACGCCCGGGTCGGCAGCACCAGAGCGAAGATCACCGCGACGAGTGTGCCCAGCCCGGAGAACGCCGTCTTGGAGAACCCGATGACCATGCCGCCGAGGGCCAGCAGTGCCCAGTCGAACGGGGTGAGGACGGAGAGGTCGACGCTCATCCCGCGCTCACGGTGCCACCACGGGCCACGACCCTACGCGCCACTCCGGTTGCCCCAGGTCAGCAGCTGACCCGGCGGCGCGAATCAGCGGCAGCCCTGAGCAGCGAGGTTCAGCAGCGGGTCAGGGACGCCGCGGCGTCCGACAGCGACCGCGTGCCGCCGAGCGCCGTCGTCGTCGTCGCCTTGAGACCTGCCACCTGGTCGACCACGGCACCCGGCGCGCACGAGGGCTGCACGAGCAGCAGCGGCGCCCGTAGCGAGGCGGCCAGCGGCCCGCCGGCGAGTGCGTCGGGGAAGTCGGCGCCGGTGGCGAGCACCACCGTGCCCGCCCCCTGGGCGTGGGAGACCTTTGAGACCTCCACCGCGGTGCCGTAGCGGTCGTCACCGGCCAGGCGCTGCACGGCGGCACCGGGGACGGCGGCGCTCACCTGCGAGAGCACCCCCGCTGACACCTGGCCGCCGAGGACGTACACGCGGCTCGGCTGCATCGCTGCCAGCGCGCTCTGCGCGGGCGCCGAAAGGTTCTGCGGGTCCGTGAGCAGCAGCGATCCACCCATCTGCGCAGCGGCCGCCGCGCCGGACAGTGCATCGGGGAAGTCCAGACCCGTGGCCAGGAACACCGGTCCGGTGCTGCCCCCGGCATCCGCGGCGGCGTTGCGCGCGACGGTGGCGCTCGTGGCGTACCGGTCGTCACCCTGCACCCGCTCGACCGTCCCGGAGAACGCGCGCAGCTGGTCGACCACGCCGTCGTCCACGGCCTTCGAGCCGCCAACCACAGTGATCCGCGAGGGCGCCACGCGGCGCAGCTCGGCGGTCACCGAGGCCGGCAGGGCGCCGCTGGCGGGGACGAGGACGACGGGGGTCGGCGAGCTGGCCAGCCCGGCCGCTGCGCCCGCCGCGAGGGCATCGGGGAAGGTCGAGCCAGAGGCGACGAACACTCGCTGCCCGCTGGTCGGGGTCTTTACCAGTGCCCCGGAGACAGCGGTGGCGGTGCCGTACCTGTCATCGCCCTGCAGGCGCCCGGCCACTGTGGTGGCCACAGCGGAGGGCGCCCAGTGGTCCTTGCCCGCGGGAGCCACGGACACCTGCGCCGTCACCGACCCGTCGGGGTTGTTCGTGGTGCGCACCGCCACACCGCCCGCGGCGCTGGTGAACGTGGTGCCCGGTGCCACGACGACGTTGGTGTCCGTGCCCGAGGTCGGGGTCGGGTCGAGGAGCAGGCTGCCGCCGTCGTCGTTGGCCTTGAGCACCCTCAGGCCGTACGTGACGCGGGTGGAACCGCCCCAGCCGAACGTGTCGCGGCCGGAGTTCGCGCGGACCTCGAGGTCGTAGACGTCGTCGCTGCGCGGATCGGTGACCACCACCGAGCGCAGGCCCGACAGGGACGACAGCGGCTGGATGGTCCACGTCGACGTCCCGGCGCCGGTGACCGTCGTACGGCCGCCGCTGGCCAGCAATCCCAGGCGCGCCAGCGCGAACGCGGACGCACTGCCCGTCGCCTGGATCGGGGTGCCGTCGGAGCGTGCCGCGGCGCTGGACATGACGTCGGTGCGGTCTCCGTAGTCGAGCACCGTGCACGAGCGGTAGCCGCCGGTGCGGCCGACCGCCTCGTCCACGGCCGACCCGCACTGCAGGCGGTCGGCGTGCAGCAGCGACATGTTGTGGCCGAGCTCGTGGGCGATGGCGGGCCAGCTCGCGTCGCTGACGTACGTCACCCCGCCCGCCCCGGGGGAGGCGCCCACCGAACCCAGCCCGTAGGAGCAGCCCGCGGCATACGCTTGCGGCGGCAGGAGCAGCAGCAGGTGGCGTCCGGCGCCCTGAATGAACCCGGACCGCTGGGCCGCCTCGCTCCACAGGGCGTTCGGGTCGGAGCAGCTCAGCGAGCTCGCGTAGCGGGTGACGGCGCCGTCGCGGCGGAAGCCGACAGCACCGCCGGTCTGCTCGCCCCAGTAGTCGCTCACCGACGCCAGCAGCGAGTCGACCGTGGAATCGGCGTAGTACGAGTCCGACCCGCCGAGCATCGAGACCGCCACCACGGTCACCGACTGCGACGACGTCACCACGGCCGCCGCGGGTGCGGTCGCCGTGACGACCTGCGCGGCCACCGGCTCCGCCGTCGTCGCCGCCGACACGGCACTGGCTCGCGCCAGCGCTGAGCTGGCGGGCGCCGGGGCGTCGGCCGCAGCGTCGAGGGTGCCCTCGGGGATGGTCGTCGTGGCGGCCGAGCGGGAGTCCGGGGTGGCGTCCACCCGCTCGCCGTCCTCGACCGCCTGCACCACCGGCTCGGGCACCTCGACGCGCACCGTGACCGCGCTCCCGGGCGCCACGTCGCCGACAGCTGCGGAGCGCAGCGGCACCCACACGCCTCCGACCTGCAGGTACGAGGAGACGGGATCCAGGCTGCGGGCCGGGCCGCTGGCGGGGCCGAGCGATCCGGCGAGGGAGACCGCGGCGGCGCGGCGTGCGGCCTCGAGGCTGCCTGCGCGCGTGTGGTCGACATCGGCGAGCACACGCAGCGTGCCCGTCAGCAGCGCGGTCGGCGCGTCAGGGTCGATCTTCGTGGCAGCGCTGGCGCCGGCGGCATCGCCGGTCGTCGGGATCTCAGCGGCCCAGGCGGGCACCACGAAAACGCCCGCCCCCAGGAGGCCGGCGACCGCCGCGACAGCGGCGTTGGCCAGACCGGGCACGGGGCAGCGCATCGAGACCTCCGGGAAGGGTGGACCTTCACCGTAGGTAGCGGCATGCGTGCAATGCGGGAGAACACGCGGAGATCCCCGGCCTCAGGAGAGTCTCAGGAACACCCGAGGCGAGGCCGGTGAGCGCCGCGCGGCGCCCTGGAGTGGGCCGGGAGCGTCAGGCGCTGATGATGTGGCAGGAGCTGGCGCGCGGACTTGTCTCGCCGTTGACGAAGAGCCTCACGCACGTCTTGCCGGGATCGACGTCGGCCGGCAATTCTTCGTTCGACAGCTTGATCCCCAGGGTGCGGCAGCCGGAGAGTCGCTGGGTGTCAAGGGTCTTCGTGCGGCCTTGCGCGGAGGTGAACGTAAAGACGATCTTCACGTCACAGAAGAGCCCGGAGCGCATCGCTGCCAGGCCCGCGCAGTCGACGCTGGCGGTCTGCGCGGTGATGTTGATGCCCTCACCGATGACGCTGTGGATGAGCGCGCAGCCGTACGGGATCGACTTCGTGGCGCCAGAGTCGTCCTGGTAGCTGAACGGGCTGATGGGTGACGCTCCGTACGCCGAGGCCTGAGCCGCGCCAGCGCCGGCAACACCCAGGGCCCCCGCGACGGCAAGCGTCATGAGGGTGCGCAGGGCACGACGCATGAGGGGCCTCTCGTCAAAACGGTTGAGCACTTGATAGTCGAGATCACCCGTCCAGGGCAAGTGGGCGAGGCGAGCCGCGTGCGGCTCGCCGCCGTGTGGCCTCTCACCAGGACGTTCTCGGCTACCCCGAAGCGCAACCGACGGTCATTTCGAGGTGACGTGCCGTGCCGATATGCCGCGTTTGAGCCTGGAGCCCATGCGCGCGGTTCGGGCCTCAGCGGGTGCGTACGGTGCGGGGGTGCACACGGTCGTCGTCACCCGGGCCTTCGCCCCCGAGCCCGCGGCGGCCGCCTGGCGCCAGGCGGCGCTGGCGCGTGCGCTCGCCAGCGCCGGTCATCGGGTCGAGGTGCTCACCTCCCGACCCCCCTCCGGCGCGACCGAACAGCCGACGCAGCAGCCCCATCAGCAGCCAGAACATCAGGACGACGACGGTCTGCTCGTCCGACGCTGGCCCGTGCTCCGCGATGCCAGCGGCAACGTCCGCGGCTACGTCCAGTACGCGAGCTTCGATGTCCCTGCCGGGCTACGGCTCGCGCGGCGCGTGCTGGGGCCGCGCGGGGGGAGGCCCGACGTCGTCGTCGTCGAACCCCCACCCACCACGGGCCTCGTCGTGCGGCTGGTGTGCGGGCTGCGGCGCGTCCCGTACGTCTACTACGCGGCCGACCTGCTCTCCCTGGCCGCCGCCGAGGCCGGCTTGCCGGGCCCGGCGCTGTGGCTGCTCACCGCACTGGAGGGGTGGGTACTGCGCGGCGCGGCGCGTGTCATGACCGTGGACGAGGGGTACGCCGCGCGGGTGCGGGCGCTCGGGGTGCCCGCGGAGCGTGTGGTGGTGGTCGGTACCGGCGTCGACACCGACCAGCTGCGCCCGCCGGACCCGGGGGATCTGGAGGATCGGGCTGCGGGGGACGACGACGGCGACGGCGCTGGCCAAGCACCGCCGGCCTTCGTCTACGCGGGCACGATGTCGGAAGTACAGGGCGCCGGCGTGCTCGTGGACGCCCTGGCCCGCGTGCTGCCGGAGCACCCCGGCGCGCGGGCCGTGTTCTACGGGGGCGGGGTGCAGGCTGCGGAGCTGTCGGCGCGCGCCGAGCGGCTGGCGCCCGGGCGCATCGACTTCCCGGGGCTGGTGCCGCCGTCGGTGATCGCGCGGGCCACCGCCACCGCGCGTGCGGGCCTGGCCAGTCAGCGACCCGACACCGCCTACGCCTTCGCGTTCCTCGTCAAGCCGCTGGCCGCCACTGCGTGCGGGGCGCCCGTCGTGTACGCCGGCGCGGGCCCGTTCGCGCAGCTCGTGGGGGAGCACCGGCTCGGGTGGGCGGTGCCGTGGGACGTCGACGCCGTCGCGGGGGCGCTGCGTGAAGCGCTCGAACGGCCTGCGCCGACAGCGGCCGAGCGGGCGCGGCTGGTGGCGTGGACCCGCGAGCACCACTCGCTGCGCGCTGTCGCCGCGCGGGCCACCGCGGCCGTCGAGGCCGCCGCCGCCCCCCCTCCCCGGCCGTGATCATGGGCAGTCGGCCACCTGCTGCGGTCTTCGTGCTCTCCCAGGCCACGCCGCTGCGGGGCATGGAGCGGGCGGCGGCGGACGTCGTCGAGACTCTGCGGGCGGAGGGCTTCGAGGTCTCGCTGCACGCGCTCGTCGCTGACCCGCGCCCGGGTCGCGCGGGCAGGCTGCGCGACCTCGCGGCGGCGTTCCTCGCAGCGCGCCGGCTGGTGCGTCAACCCGGTCCGCCGCTCGTGCTCGTGGGGATCTGGGTGGGGCTGCGGGTGCTGCCGTTCCGGCGCCCGCGCGACCGCCAGGTCATCGCCTGGGAGCACTCCCTCACGCGGGAGCGGCGCGCGGCGTTGCGGTCGTTCGACGTGGTCGCGCGCCTCGTGCTGCCGATGTACGCGCGGCGCGCCCGCGCGGTGGTGGCCGTCAGCGCGGCGGTGGAGGCGGCGCTGGCGGAGCAGCCGGGGGTGGCGGCGCGCGTCGTCGTCGTCCCCAACCCGGTGGAGGCGGGGGGCGTGGTGCGGCGGGAGCCGCAGCCGCGGGGTGACGGCGGCCGGCTGCTGTACGTGGGCGGGCTGGAGCCGCTGAAGAACCCCGAGCTGGCGCTCGAGGCGCTGGCGCTGCTGCCCGGCGTGCGGCTCGACGTGGCCGGCGGGGGACCGCGGTTGCCGGCGATGCGCGTGCTGGCCGCGCGGCTCGGCGTCGCCGACAGGGTCACCTGGCACGGGCACACCGACCGCGTGCCGGAGCTGCTGGCGGAGTGCGATGTGGTGGTGCACACCTCGCGGTCGGAGACCTTCGGGTACGCGCTGCTGGAGGCGGCTGCGGCGCACCGGCCGGTGGTGGCAGCGGCCACGGAGCAGGCCCGCCACCTCGTGCCGAACCTCGTGCCTGGGACGACGACGACGGCGGCCGCGCCCGTGCTCGCCGCCGCCGTGCGGGCCATGCTCGCCGCGCCGCCGACGCCGGAGGCCTTCGCGGCGGCGGACGCCGCGCGGGCGCGGGCCTACGGGCGGTCGGCCCTGGTGGATGGCTGGCGTTCCGTCCTCACCTGACCGCCCCCTCCATGATCATGGGCGTCACGCACAACACCGAGCGTGATCATGGGTGGTCGCGGAGACCGTGCCATCCGCCCGGCATGCCGATGTGTGCGCAGAGTCCATGATCACGGGGGCAAAGTGGACATGCGGAGGTGGCGCGCGCCGTAGCGTCGTGAGGCGTGGCAGCAGCAGACGTCGAGGCGCCCGCGGCGGACGGCCGCGCCGTCGACGGCACCACCACCGGCCTGCGGCGCAGCAGCGCCAGCATGCTGCTCGGCCACGGCGGGCGGGCCGCGTTCGCCGGGTTGACGTTCCTGCTGGTGGCGCGCGAGCTGGAGCCCGCCGGCCTCGGCGCCGTCAGTGCGGTCACCGCAGCCGCCACGCTGGCCCTGCCGTTCGCGTCGCTCGGCGCCGTGCACCTGCTCGTGCGCTCCGCGGTGCGAACGCCCGAACGCCTGGCCGCCGGCTTCGCCGGCGCGACCGTTGTCACCACGGTCGGTGGCCTCCTCGCGACGGTGCTGGCAGCCCTCGTCTGCGCGCTAGTGGTGCCGTCGTTGCCGCTCGGTGTTGTGGTGGCGCTGCTCGTCGCCGACCTCGTCGGATCCGCCCTGCTCGAGCTGGCAGCCGGCGTGCAGGTTGCCCGAGGGCGCGCGATGGCTGCAGCGCAGGCGCAGCTGCTCTTCCACGGCCTGCGGCTTGCCGCGGCTGTGGCGCTGGTGCTCACGCCGGTCGGGCTCACCGTGGCCGGCTGGGCGGGCGCGTATCTGGCGACGTCGCTGGTGGGGGCGGCGGTCGCCGTCGTCGTCGTGAGGATCCAGGTGGGACGCGGTGCCTCCGGCCTCGCGGGCCTGGCTGACGAGGTGCGTGCCGTGCTGGAGCAGTGGCGCGACGGCTTCCACTTCTCCGTGGGGCTCGGCGCGCAGGCGCTCTACAACGACCTCGACAAGCTCATGCTCACCCGCCTCGGCTCCGAAGCCGCGAACGGCGCGTACACCGTGGCGTACCGCCTGGTGGACATGGCGCTCGTGCCGCTGCGTGCCGTGCTGGCGGCGGCCTACCCGCGGTTCTTCGCGGCGGGGGCGGCAGGCGGGACAGCCGGGCTGCGGTCAGCGGTCGGGCTCGCGCGGAGCATCGCGCCGACCACGGTCGCCTGGTGCGCCCTCGCGTCCGTGGCGCTGCTCGCGGGGGCAGGCCTGGTACCGGTGCTGCTCGGGGCGGAGTACGAGCCCGCGGTCGGAGCGCTGCGGTGGCTGGCGCTGCTGCCGCTGCTCAAAGTGGCGCACTACCTCGCCGCTGACGCCCTCACCGGCGCCGGCCAGCAGCGCGTCCGTAGCGCCTGGCAGCTGGGCGTGGCGGTGGGCAACGGAGTGCTCAACCTGTGGCTGATCCCGGCGTACGGGCTGGCCGGAGCGGTGGCGGCCAGCCTGATCTGCGACGGCGTGCTCGCCATCGCGCTGTGGGGCGTGGTGTGGGGCCGGCTGCGGCGCGTCCCCGCCGCCTGACCCGTCCGTCCTGCGTCCCGTCGGACATGCAGAAGTGCTTCACATGGCCTCTGCCGATCCTCGACGGCGACTTCTGCATGCCCGACGGGACGCTCGGGCGTGCACTCGGACGTGCAGAACCCCGCCGAAGGCGGCTCTGGAGCCTACCCGGCGGGGTTCTGCACGTTCGGCGCCATGCGTCCGGGCGGGCCCGGACGGCTCAGCGGGTGAGAACGGTCGGAACGGTCAGCGCAGCGTGCTGCCGTCCTTCTGGGCCGCGAGGCGCTCGGCCTCCTCGGCGGGCACCTCGATGATGTCCTCCCGCTTCACCAGCACCCACTGGCTGAGCCGCGGCTTGCGGTGGGTGTCGGTTGATCGGTCGGTGTCGGTCGACGACGACGAGCGGCCCGCCGCGTAGCCGCCTGCGGCGCCCGCGGCCGCACCCGCGCCCGCGGCCAGCGGGGTGGACCCGAGGCCGGAGGGGGAGCGGTCGTCGCGGCGGCCGATGTCCTCGCCGTCGGCGAAGCGGTCGTCGCGAGCGGTGGTGGTGTCCGTCCCCGCGCGGTGGTCGTTGCGGACGTCCTCCCGGTGGTCACCGCGGTATCCGTCGCGCACGTCGTCGCGCCGCTCGTCACGGTGGCTCGCGGCCGCAGCGGCGAGGCCGCCGAGACCCGCACCGGCGGCGCCGCCGGCGACGGCTGTGCCTGCGCCGTGCCCCCGGTCGTCGCGGAAGTCGTCGCGGCGGGCGTCGTCCCTGAAGCCTTCGCGGCGGGCGTCGTCGCCGTCGAGCTTGTCCTTGATCTTGTCGACGAAGCCGCGGTCGTCGTCGCGGCGGTCGTTCCGCGGGTCGTCGGCGTAGCCGGCCGGGCGGTCGTCGGCGTAGCCGGCCGGGCGGTCGTCGCGGAAGTCGTCGCGGCCTTCCTCGTGGCGCCCGGCCGCAGTGCCCAGCCCTGCACCAGCGCCCGCTGCTGCCACTCCGGGGTGGTCGCGGTCGCGGTCACGGTCGAAGCCCTGGGCGTTCCTGTCGTCGCGGGCGTCGTACGCGGCAGAGTCGGCCGGCCCGGTGTTGTTCACGCCGTAGTACTCGAAGAGGCGGTCTTCCTCGGAGATGTCGAGGTGGCCCTCGCTGTCCACGCGGGGCGCGTCCTTGACCTTCGCCTTGTCGAAGGGGACCTGCAGGTCGTCTCCGTGGAACTCCGCCTGCGCCAGCGGCACGAACGACTCCGATGTCCCGAACAGGCCCGTCTGCACGGTGACCCACTCCGGGCGTCCGGTCTGGTCGTCGCGGTAGACCGCGCCTGCCTTGCCGATCTTCTCTCCGTCAGCGCCGTAGACGGCGGCTCCCGGAATGCGCTCCACTTCCGCATCGGTGATCATGGTCGCTCCTTGTGATCGACGACAGCGCGCCCCAGTGCGCGCCGGCGCTCGATTACCCCGTCGTGCCCGTCTCACACACTGCGTGGCCAACTGCTCGGCGCGGCGCCCGCGCGTCGGCGGGTAGCGTCGCGGTCGATGGCACGAGCGACTCCCGTCCGCCGCTCCCGCGTCGCTTCGGTCCTGCCGCCGCTCGCGGCGCTTCTCGTACTTCTGACCCTTGGTGGTTGCTCCGCGCCGTCCAGCGCCCAGCCCGGCGGAGGGGGCGAAGCACCGGCGGCAGCTACGGACGCGGCCACGGGGACGACGAAGGCCAGCCCGTCGCCGTCGCCGTCCCCGGTCGACCCCGACGTCGCCGCCGCCGAGCGGGCACTGGCGCGCCTCGACGCGCGGGCGCGCGCCGCGCAGCTGCTCGTCGTGGGCGTCCCTCTGGACGACCTCGCCCGCGGCGACGCGCTGCTCACCGAAACCCCGTACGGCGGCGTGTTCCTCGCCGGTCGCTCGCAGGCGGCCGCCGCCGACGTGGGCGCGGTCACCACCCGCTGGACCGACGCCGCGCGCCAGGCCGGCCAACCGGCGCCGTGGGTGGCCGCCGACCAGGAGGGCGGCGCCGTCCAGACCTTCACCGGCCCCGGCTTCGCCGACCTGCCGACCGCTCGCAGCCAGGGCCAACAGGACCCGGCTGCCGTACGCGAGCTGGCCCGCGGCATCGGGGCGTCGCTGAGGACGGCGGGCGTCACGCTCGACCTGGCGCCTGTGGCCGACGTCGTCCCCGCCGGCACGGCGCGCTCCAACGAGCCGATCGGCAGGCACGGCCGCCAGTACGGCGCGACCGCTGCCGAGGTCAACGACGACGCGGCCGCCGTCATCGCGGGTCTGGGAGAGGCGGGTGTCGTCGCGACGGTGAAGCACTTCCCCGGGCTGGGCAGGGTCACCGGCAACACCGATACCTCCGCTGACGTCCGCGACACGACGACCACCGCCGACGACGCCGACGTCGCCCTCTTCGGCGAGCTGGCGGCGTTGCCGCAGCGGCCGTTCGTCATGACGTCGTCGGCGGTGTACGAGCAGATCGACCCCAGCGCGCCCGCGGTGTTCTCGCCCGCCGTGGTCACCGACCTGCTGCGCGACCGGCTGGGTGTCGATGGCGTGGTCATCTCCGACGACCTGGGCCGCGCCAAGGCCGTCACCGCGGTGCCTGTCGCGGAGCGCGCCACGCGCTTCGTCGAGGCCGGCGGCACGCTCGTGCTGACCGTCGACGCCGCGGTCGCGCCGACCATGCTGAGCGCCCTGACCGACCGGGCCGCCGCCGACCCGGCGTTCGCCGCGCGCGTCGACGAGGCCGCCCTCGTGGCACTCGTGGCGAAATCGCGCGCCGGCCTTCTCCCCTGACACGGTCAGCGGTGCTGCGGAATCCGACCGTGCTGGATCAGCGTGCTCGATGAGCTCGGCCCCGCTGGTGCGCCGGGCGTGCTCCTGCTGGCCGCCGCGGTGCTGTGGGCGCCGGGTGCGCTGCTCGGCCGGGCGCTCGGCCTGCGACGCCGATGGGCGCTCGCGGGCGCGCCGGCGCTGACGTGGGGCGTGGTGGCCATCGGAGCGGTGGCCGTGCCGCGCGCCGGACTGCGGTGGGGGCCGACGACGGCGCTCGGCGTGCTGGCGATGGCCGTGGTGGTCGCGCTGCTGCTCCGGCGGCTCCCCTTGCGGCGCGCAGCCGCAGTGTCAGGCCGTCGAGGCCGAAGACGGCCTCCTGAACCTGACACTGCCCGACAACCTGACACTGCGGGTGGACCTGCGCTGTTCGTCCCGGCGCTGGGCTGCGTCCTGGCAGCGGTCGTCGTGGTGGGTGTCGCGTGGCGTGCGGGGCACCGCCTCGGCTCGATCGCGCAGACCTGGGACGCCGTCTACCACGCCAACCTCACGACCTTCATCGCCACCACCGGCGACAGCGACCCCGTGAGCGCGCCCAGCGCCCTGGCCAGCGCCGGGTGGCGCGACGTGCACACCTACTACCCCGACGCCCTCCACGCGGCGGCCGCCCTCGTGGTGCGGCTCACGGGCGCCGGCTCGGCGGCGGTGCTCGACGTCGTCGCGGCGCTCGTGGCGGGCGCGGTGCTGCCCGTCGCCGTCGGTGCGCTGGCGGGGGCGCTCGCCCCCACCCGCCGCAGCGTCGCCGCGGGGGTCGGGGCCGCGGTTTCGGTGCTGCCGGTGGCGGCGCCGTGGGACCAGTGGTGGCGCGGCGTGTGGAGCTACGGCGCGGCGCTGGCCACGGGGGTGCTCGTCGTGGCACTGGCCGTCAGGGCGCTGGAGGGCCGCCTGGTGCCGCACCGGCCGGTGTCCGCGGCGGTTGCGGTGGTGGTGGCGACGGCGGGGGTCGCCGGGCTGCAGCCGGCCGGTGTCGTCCTCGCCGGGGTCCTCGTGCTCGGGTGGGCGCTCGCACGGCTTGCCCTCGCACCGCTCCCGCCTGCCCATCGGCGGACGGCTCTGGGGACGGCGGTGGCGGGCACGCTGCTGCTGCCGCCCCTGGTGCTCGCGCTCGCGCGCTGGTCACCGGCGCTCGGGAGCCTGGCCGCCTACGACTACACGAGCCGTCCGGCCACGGCCGACGGCCTGCGCGACACCCTGGAGTCTGTGCTCGGCGGCGTGCGGCGCGTCAGCCCCGGCTACGGCTTCGGGCTGCCGCCGCAGGGCGGGCAGTGGCTGCTCGCGGCCGTGGTGCTGGTCGCCGTCGTCGTCCTCCTGACCTCCCGCGCCGCCGCCTGGTTGGCCATCGTGTGGGTGTTGGCGCTGGCCGCCGCCGTCGCGACCGTCGTCCCGGTCGCGCCCCTCATCGGAGGCCTGCTCGGGGGATCGGTCGGGGGAGCTGTCGGGACGGCGGCCGCCGACGCCCTGCGCTCGGTGACGTTGTTCTTCTACAACGCGCCGTTCCGCCTCATGGCCGTGCTCGGGGTGGTCGGCGCGGTGGTCGTGGGGGTCGCCGCGGCTCGATGCACCGATCTCGTGGCTCGTGTGCTCGCCCGGTGGCCACTGCCCGGCACCGGGCCCGCGCGGCTCGTCGCCGTCCTGCTCTCCGGGGTTCTCGCCCTCGTCGTCGCGGCCGCTGCCGTCTCCAGCACCGCGGGGCTCGCCGCACCGCGTCTGGCCGCCGGGTACGCCCCGCGCGTCACCGGGCCCGACCAGCTCGCCGTCATGGACCAGCTTGCGCGCCAGCTGCGCGACGACCCGCTGCCCGCGGGAGCCACGGTGGCCGCTGACCCCGTCGACGGGTCCGCGTGGTTGTACGCCCGCCACGACGTGCCGGTGCTGTTCCGCCACTACAGCGCCGGCCCCCTCACGCCGCCCGCGCAGCTCCTGCTCCAGAGCCTGCGCGACGTCGACACCGACGCGGACGTCCGCCAGGCCCTGCGCGACCTTCGGGTCTGCTACGTCTACTCCAGCGGGGTGTCCGTCTACGACTCCTCGGCACCCGCCCCCGGCTTCACCGACCTCGACGGGGTCGCAGCGCTGGAGCCGGTGGCGCGCGCGGGCAGCGCCGCGGCCTACCGGGTGCTCGTGCCGGGCACGCCCTGCGCCCCGTCCTGAGGTCGGTGTTCACCTGAGGGCCCTACAGTCCGGCCATGGCGCCCGGGCAGCGCGGCGACGCAGCCGGCGACGCCGAACCGCTCGACCTGGACGATCCCCTCGACGACCTCGACTCCCTTGACGACCTCGACGACGAACCTCGGCCGCCGCGGGCCCGGCGGGCCTCCGGAGTGCGGGGTTTGGGGTGGTCGCGCTGGCCGGAGGCCTTCCCGGCGTGGGCGCGTGGGCCTGCCGCCGTCGTCGTCATGGTGCTCACCGCCGGTGCCGTCGGTGCGGTGGCGGGCAGCTCCCACCGCGTCGCCCTCGACCAGCGCACGGCCCTGGAACAGGCGCTGACCGTCGGCTACGCCTTCGCGTCGACCGGCGAGCCGCACGCCGGGACCATCGCCGGTGACGTGCATCTCGCGCTGGTCAACCACAGCGCGGATCAGCTGGCCGTGCGCTTGCAGGGCCTGTCGCTCCCGCATCAGGGCACATCGGAACCGCCGGAGGAGGTGCGGATCGACCCGGGCGCGCTCGTGGCGGCCCCGCTGCCGGTGCGGGTCGACTGCGACGGTGTCCGCAGCGACCCTCACCTGCGCGACGACGGCCTCGACGATCAGGACGACGACGGGAGCGTGATCACGGTCGACCCCGAGACCGGCCTCGTCGTCGGCGCAGCAACGTCAGCGACTTCGACGACCTCGACCGCAGCGCCGTCAGGCCCTACGGTGCTGCTCGCCTCGGTGCGCCCCAGCGCCGGAGGGTCCGCTGTCGACGTCCAGGTGCCTCTCCTCGACTCCGTCGCCGCCCGCATCGAGCAGGAGCTCAACGCCGCGTGCCAGGCGTCGCGTACCAAGGACCTGCAGACCGGTTGGCTGTGGCTCGACGACGGGGCTCTGCGCGTGACCATCGCGGCCAAGGGCACCGGCGGGTCCGTGCGGCTCCAGCTCGACAGCACGGCCGGGCTTGACCCGACGTCCGACCCGCCGCTGCCGCGCGAGCTGAATCCGGGCGAGACCGTCGTCGTCGACATCCGGGTTCGCCCCCGCTGCGTCGTGGTCGGCGACGGTTCGATCAGCCGACTGGACCTGCAGGCGGTGGACTCCGACGGCTCCACCGTGTCGCTGGGGCGGCCGTTCTCCACCACGATCCCCCCGGCGGGGACGGCCCCGTGGCTCGCCCGGCAGGTGGCCCTCGCCTGCGGCTGAGGTACTTCTCGCGCCCTGCTGGCCGACTGCTGGCCAACTGCCGCTCAACTGTGGGCCTGGGCGTTCGGCCTCGCCGAGGGCTGTCGCGTGGCTACGGTCGGTAGGTGGTGGGCTGGTCGGCTGCGGTCGCGCCCGCCGCTGTCGCCGCCGCCGTCCTGGTGGTGCCGGGCCTGCTGGTGGGGCGCGCCGCCGGCCTGCGCGGACTCGTATGGACGGGGGTCGCGCCCGCGCTGTCCACCGGGGTGGTCGCGCTCGGGGCGATCGGCGCTTCGCTGGCGGGATTCCGGTGGGGTCTGCTGGCGCTGGCGCTGGCCACCGCGCTCGCCGTCGCCGTCGCCCTGCCCGTGGGGGTGCTCAGCGGTGCGTTCACGACGCGACGGCCGTCGCCCGGTGCTCGACGGCTGAGCAGCCGCGACGCGGCGGTCGCGCTGTCGGCGCTCGGCGGGCTGGCCGGCGGAGGCCTGCTTGCCGGCCGCCGGCTCATGTCCGCGCTGTGGGATCCGACCGCCGTGTCCCAGAGCTATGACGCGGTGTTCCACCTCAACGCTGTCCGCTGGGTCATCGACACCGGCGACGGCTCCTCGCTGCACCTGGGCCGCCTCACCAACCCGGGCGCCGCGACGTCCTTCTACCCCGCGGCCTGGCACGACGTCGTCTCGCTGGCCGCCATGACCAGTGGAGCCGCCGTCGACGTCTCCACCAACGCCACCGCCCTCGTCGTCGCCTTGGTGGTCTGGCCGTTGGGGTCGGTGGGTCTGGTCCGCGCGGTGCTCGGTCGACGGCCGGTGGCCCTCGCGGCCGCCGGGGCGCTCACTGCAGCGTTCACCAGCCAGCCGATCGCCCCCCTGGAGTGGGGCGTGCTCTACCCGACGTTGCTCACCAACAGCCTGCTGCCCGCACCGCTGGCACTGCTGGTGCTCACCGCCGACCGCACCCGCCCGCTGCGCCGCCGCCTGACGCTGCTGATCGTGGTGGCGGGGACCCTGCCGGGGCTGGCGCTCGCCCAGCCCAGCGGCGGGTTCGCGCTCGTGGCGCTGGCCCTGCCGCTCGGCGCGGCGGTCCTGCTGAGGACGACGACGGCGTGGTGGCGCTCCGGTCAGCGGATCTTCGCGGTGGTGATGCCGGTGCTGGTGCTGGTCGTGGCGGTGCTCGCGTGGCGCGTCGTCGACGGGTCGGCGTCCGTGGTGAGCGCCCGGGCGACCCACTGGGAGCCCAAGGCCACCCTGCCCCAGGCCGTCGAGCAGGCTGTGCTGTTCAGCCACCTGAGCATCCCGAACCCCATCCGGTGGGAGGTGACCCGTCCGCCGCTGTGGATGGCCGCCGCACTGGTGCTCTTCGGGCTGGCGCTGGCGGTGCGGCGGCGGCAGCTGCGGTGGGTCGCCGGGTCACACCTGGTGGCATCCCTGCTGTACGTGTGCGCGTGGGCCGTGCAGTCTCCGCTCACCCAGCGCCTCACCGGCTACTGGTTCAACGATGCGTACCGCGTGGCCGGGCTCACGGTCATCACCGGGTTGGTGCTGGCCAGTGCAGCGCTCTCGCTGGGACCCGCCGCGTTGCGCAGGTCTGTGCGGCGCCTGCAGCAGCTGGTCGAGGGGGCGCGCCGTCCGGCCCGCGACTCCGGACGCCGGGCGGGACCCGCGCCAGGACGAGGGACTGGGCGGCGGGCGGCTTCCGGCCGGCGGCGCGCGGCGCCGAGCCTGCAGCTGATCCCCGCGGACCGCTGGGCAGCCCTCACCACGATGAGCTCTGCGCTCGCGGTGCTCGTGGTGCTGGCCGGGGCGCGCGGCCCCGGGTACGCGGTGACGTACGGCTCCTTGTTCGCCAACTCCGTGGCGAGCGATGACACGCAGTACTCGGACGTGCTCGACGCCCCCGAGCGGGCGATGCTGAACCGGGTGCCTTCCGAGGTGCCGGCCGGGGTGATGGTGGCGGGCAACCCGTGGAACGGGTCCGGGTTCGTCTATGCCATCGCCGACCGGTTGACGCCGTTCCCGCACATGACGTCGACGTTCGACGCGGACCGGGCCCTGGTGGCCCTGCACCTGCGTGACGCCGCCACCGACCCGGAGGTCTGCGCCGCCGTGCAGCGGCTGCACCTGGGGTATGTCCTCGATTTCGGCACCTACTACCTGTGGGGCGGCGACGACCCGGAGGCCGGGCGAGACCGAAAGTACCCGGGCCTGCTCGACCTGGCGACGGCGCCGGGCTTCACGCTGGTCGACGCCCAGGGCCCCGACGTCAAGCTCTACAAGATCGACGCGTGCGGTGCGATCACGCCCGCGCCGTCGTCGTCGTGATCCCCCCCACCCCCTCCTTCCCGCACTTGCCGCGGAAAGTGCGCCATGGGAGCCCTGGGTACCGCACTTGCCGCGGAAAGTGCGGGAAGGGAGGGAGGGGAGGGGTGAGGGAGGACGACGACGTCAGCGAGCGCGGACCAGGCCGAGCGCGCCCGCCGACGAGAAGCCTGGGAACACCTCCGCCAGCGACCCCGCGCCGCACCGCTTCTGCAGCACCTCGCCGATGACGTCGCGGTAGTCGGTGACGCTGGCGACGGCGCCGTCGTCCAGCGCCGACGCCGCCAGCCCGGGCCACTTCCCGTGCACCCGTCCGCCGACCACCCCGCCGCCGAGGGCGAGCATGAGGTTGCCGTGCCCGTGGTCGAGGCCGCCGGAGCCGTTCTCGCCGGCGCGCCGCCCGAACTCGCTGATGGTCAGCACCGTCACGCCGGACATGCGTGCGCCGAGGTCGGTGTCGAACGCCGCCAGCGCCGTCGACAGCTCGGCGAGCTTGTCCTTCATCCACCCGCCGCCGCCCGTGCCGAGGCCGGCGTGCATGTCCCAGTCGCCGGAGTCGACGGCGGCCACCTGCACGCCGATCCCCGCTTTGATCATCCGCGCGATGTCGCGGAGCGACGCGCCGAGGTCGCTGTCGGGGTAGCCGGACCCGGCGGATGTCGTCGCCAGCGTCCCCGAGAGCGTCGCGGCCGCCGCGAGCGCCGCTCGCCCCGACTCGGCGACCGTGGGCGGCCCCTCGGCGTGCAGCGCGGTGTAGGCCTTGGTCCAGCGGGCGCGCTCGACGTCGTTGTTCGGCCCCTTCAACTCGAACCCTTCGAGCTTCTTGAGGGTGAGCTCCGGGGCGGGGCCGGCGAGCAGCGTCGGCGTCTGCGACCCGGTCAACGACACCGCCTGGAACGTGCCCGCCGCGCCGCCGTTGACCGTGCGGGTGCCGAGCGTCCTGTCGAGCCAGCCCGTGCGCAGCGACGTGCCCGGCGCGGCCTTCTCCATGTCCTCCATGGCGGCGAAGTGGCTACGGCTCGCGCCGGGGAGCCCCACGCCGTGCACGGCGCCGAGCCGTCCGGCCTTCCACAGCGGCAACAGCGGCGCCATCGCCGGGTGCAACCCGAACGTGCCGTCCAGCCCCAGCAGCGACGACTGCGGGACGGCGATGCTCGGCCGCAGCCGGTAGTAGTCGGGGTCGCCACCGGGGACGACGGCGGACAGCCCGTCCATGCCGCCGCGCAGGCTGAGCACCACGAGCACGTCACCGGTGTAGCCGGGTGCGGCGAACGCCACCTGCGTGTGCACGTTCTCGGTGGCCACGAGGGTCATCGCGCCGATGCCGAGCGCCTTGAGCAGCGAGCGGCGCGAGAAGCTCCCGGCGTCGCGGCTGGCCGGTCCGTCGGGGCAACCGCAGCCGTCCACCGCGGTGGACGACGACGGTGACGACGACGGCGACGGCAATGACGACGGCGACGGCGCCGCGGCGCGCGGGCGGGGCAGGACGGGGTCCATCAGCGCTCCATGTGGCCGGGCGAGTTGAGGATGGTCGCGACGACGCTGTTCAGCCGCCATCCGACCCACTGGTCGTTGGCTTTCAGCGCGTCACCGGCGCCGTGCTCGGTGAACGCCAGCAGCGCGGCGCGCTCGGTGGTGGTGGGCGCGCGGCCCAGCAGCCGCTGCACCAGCGCGTCGATGAGCCCGCCGAACGTCGTCGGCAGCGGGGAGGGCAGCACGCTGGTGGCGGCGGGGCGGACGAACGTGTTGGGCCACCACCCGTGGGCGATGGCCGTGGTGGCGTTCCAGCGGTTCATCGTCGAGCCCGCCGAGCGCCAGGCCGCGGCCACGTCGGGGTAGCCGTTGGGCGGCGCCCAGGCCAGCGGCCAGTGGCCGACCTCGCGGGTCTGCCAGTACAGGTCGTCGATGCCGCCCCACCCGTCCGGTCCGGGCATCGCGCCGGTCGTCCGCACGGCCGCGAGGAAGCCCTCCAGCGGCCGGCGGGTCTTCTGGCCCGTGGAGGTCCAGAACTCGTCGGAGGTGAACAGCGCCCTCAGCACCGGGACGATCTGCGTGCCGCTGCTGCGGTAGACGCCGGCGAGCCGGGTGACCAGGGACGACGGCGGGGTGTCCGCCACGAAGCGGATCGCGAGCTTGCGCGCGATCGCCGTCGCCGTCGCCGGGTGCCGGGCGAGGTGGCGCAGCAGGTCCGTGGCCACGGCTTCGCCCTCGGCGGCGGAGTGCGCGGGGGTCGACCAGTCGAGCACGGTCGCGGCGGAGGTGTCGTGGCGGTTCGCGTCGTACGTGTAGGTGCCGGTCTTGCTGTCGACCGTCAGACCGGTGAAGACCCGGGCGGCCGCGCGCACCCCGGCTTCGCCGTAGCCCGCGTCGACGCCCACGGTGTGCAGCTCCATGACCTCGCGCGCGTAGTTCTCGTTGGGGGCCTTCTTCGTGGAGGAGGCGTTGTCGAGGTAGCGCAGCATCGCCGGGTGCTTGGCCGAGGCCACGAGCATATCCTCGAAGGAGCCGAGAGCGTGCTGGCGGATGACGGCGGCGTCGTAGTGGTGCCGGTTGTCCCACACGTCGGAGCTGGGGCAGGTGACGTTGAGGTGGTTGGACCAGAAGTCGCAGACCACCTCCAGCAGCTGGCGGCGGCTCCACGTGTACCGCGCGACCGTGAGCATTCCGAGCTCGAACATCGTGTCCCAGTTGCCGAACGTGCCGCTGGAGCGGACCTCGGTGATCGGGCGGCGCACCTTGGTGAAGCGGGCCGCGTAGCCGTCACAGGCGGCGTCGTCGAGACGCGCGGGGTCGAGCTGAGCCTCGAACCACGCCTGCGGGTCGCGTCGCACCTCCTCGACCAGGCCCGGTGCCTCGCCCCAGGTGAGGCGGCGGACGAGGTGACGCACGCCCGCCTCGCCCAGCGGCGTCGGCAGGTGCGCGCCCGGCACGTGGCGCGCCAGGCGCGCGTGGAGCGCGGCGAGCTGAGGGCTGAGCGCCACCGTGCCTCCTTGCCGCGTGCATCGTCCGAGCGTGTTCACCGGCGACGCTAGGTGAGGACATGTGACGATCGGTGCACTTCCGGACGATCCGCGCGCCGCGTCGCCCGTCCGGCCCCGCGACGATCGTCATCAGAGACGATCGTCATCAGAGAGGACGGCTGTGGCTGACCGGATCGGTGGCGACGACCGCTACGCCACCGCCGCGCTCATCGCGACCGAGGTCGTGTCCGTGCTGCGCGCTGCGGGGCAGACCCCCGGCGGCGTGCTGCTCGCCAGCGGGGAGGACGCCTCCGGCGGCATCGACGCCCTCGCCGCCTCCTTCCTCGCGGGGCACCTGCGGGCGCCGCTGCTGCTCACCGCCCGCGGAGCGCTGCCCGCTCCCACGGCGACGGCGCTGCGCGACCTGCTGCCCCGGATCGCTCCCACGCAGGGACCGCCTGCCGTGCACGTCATGGGCGGCACCGCTGTGGTCACTGCCGACGTCGAGCGCGCCGTCGCGGCCCTCGGCGCTCGCGTGGTGCGCGTGGCCGGTGACGACCGGTACGCCACGGCCGCAGCCGCCGCGCGCCTCGGCGCCTCGACGGCCCAGACCTACGCGCTGCTCGGCGGTGGCAGCGGGGGAGCGAAGCGCACCGCGATCCTCGCCAGCGGCACCAACCCCGCCGACGCGCTCTCCGCCGGCCCGCTCGCCTGCGCCGCCGGGGTGCCGCTGCTCCTCACCCAGCGCGACGCGCTGCCCGACGCGACCCGTTCCGCGCTTGCGGAGCTCCAGGTGCGCCAGGTCGTGACCCTCGGCGGACCGGCCGCCATCGCGACGTCGGTGCTCGACGCGCTCGTCGGGCTCGGCCTGTCCGTCCTGCCCGTGCGGGGAGACGACAGGTTCGACACGGCCGCGGTGCTCCTGGCCCTGGCCTGCGCCCCGCAGCTCGACGGCACTGCGAAGGACGACGACGTCGGCGGCTTCGGCATCCCCTTCGACGGCGCCACCACCGGCTACCTGGCCAACGGCGTCCGCTTCCCGGACGCGCTGGCCTGCGGCCCGCTCGCTGGCCTGGCGCGCCGGCCGCTGTTCGTCACGAGCCCGACCGCCCTGGCCGAGGCGACGCGCTCGGTGCTGCCGGGCACGGGCGTGCGGTCGCTGATCGGTGTCGGCCGCTCGGGCGCGCTGCCTGACGCGGTGCTCGACGCCGCCGTCGCCGTCCTGCCCCGGTAGTCGCCGGGCAGCTGCCGGGCATCTGCTGCCCGTGGGCGTGACGCCGGGCGTGCAGAACCCCGCCCGGCACGCTCTCCGGCGCCTCGGTGAGGACTTCCGCACGTCCGTCGTCACAGTCCGATCAGGCTCAGATGCTGCGGAGCAGCTTCGTCGGGCCAGACCGCACCGGCGGGAGAGCCGTCGTGTCGCCGCCCTCGAAGGGGCCGTCGCTGCCGTCGGGCTGGCAGCGACGGAGGCAGCGCCGGCGCCAGCCTCCGCAGCGGTCGGCCCGTCGTCGTCGTCCTCCTCTGCCGAGGTTTCCCCGGAGAGCAGTTCTGGGCACTGGACGAGCTGCGCCGACAGGTCACCGCGCACGACCAGGGTTGGGGAGCGGTGCTGGGCAGTCCCGTGCGGCTGCTGCTGGTGCGGGTGCTGCGCAGCGCCACTGGCTCGGCGACCGCCGCCGAGCTGGCCGACGACGAAGCGCTCGGCACGAGCGGGCAGGTCTACCACCACGTGCGTCAGCTCGTGGCTGCCGGCTGGTTGAGGACGGCGGCGCGCGGCCGCTACGCCGTGCCTGCGGAGCGCGTCGTCCCGCTCCTGGTCGCGCTGGCGCTGGCCGGCGCACACCGCTACCGGTCGTGCGCGCCATGGCAGCGGTCGGCGAGCACCTGGCGCACTGGCGCAAGCTCCACCGACTCACGGTCGAGGAGGTCGCGGACCGAAGCGGGCGTCAGCGGCCGCACGGTGCTGCGACTCGAGGGCGGCTCGGGAGCAACGCTGGAGAACGTCTTGCGGGTGGCTCGTGCACTGGGAGTCCTGGACGAGATCGTCCGTTCGCTGGACCCGTACTCCACGGACGTCGGGCGGGCCCGCGCCGACGAGCAGCTTCCGCGACGCGTGCGCCACCCCCGCAGGCGGGCCGACACGTGAGGGGCGCAGTGGGAGGTGCCCCAGCTGTCGGCGTCGTCGAGTCGATCGGTGGGCGTGACGTCGCCGTCGGAACGCTCTTGCCCCACCGCACTCGCGGGCGAGACTCGGCCAGCTTCGCCTACCGCGCGGAGTTCCTGGCAGACGCAGAGGCTCACGCCCTCGACCCGGCACTGCCGCTGCGCGGTGGCAGACGCCTTCAGGGTCACCAGCGCTGAGGCAGAACGCGTGGCGGGCCAGGTGGCTGAGGCGGTTGCGCAGTGGCGCCTCGTCGCCGCCCGTCACGGGCTGAGTCGGCCTGCGGTGGAGAGCATGGCGCCTGCCTTCTCTGCCCTCGCCGAGGTGCCTCACGCTGACGTCTGAAGCGGAGCCTTCCCCCGTTGCGTCGGTAGGTGTGAGCGCGTCGGTCTGCTTGCCGACGGGCTGAGCAGCGGCTGGTGGCGCTTCTTGACCCTTGGTGAGCGCTCCGGGCTGGACAGGACGGTGGCGGTACGGGCCGCCATTGGACTCGCGAAGTCCGCCGGTGTGATTACTCCGAACGGGTGAACCTCAGATTGCCCGACACGCCGCCCCATGCAGCCACTTCGAACGCCCATCGGACTGTCGGTGGTGCCCCCTAACGTCTCTTCCATGACCTGGACCGGCACCGAAGCGCCCCACGGTGGCGCCGACGACGCCGGCCTGCCCACCAGCGCCCCCACCTCTTCCCCACCTTGGGAAGGGTGGGAGCCCCTGGCCCCCGGCGCCCTGGGCGCCCCCACTGCTCCTGCGAGGCAGGCAGGCGCGGACCCCACCTCACAGTCCGGCCTGTTCGCTGACCTGCCCCCACTGCCCCTGACCGGGCCCCTCGCCGATGCCCTGCACACCACCCGTACCGCCCTGGACGACGCGACCACCGCCGCCTGCTACCTGTCCACCACCGGCGCCCACCAGCGCGTCGAAGCGATTCAGCGGATCGCTGAGGCCCGCGACCTCACCGACGCCGTCCTGCTGCGCCTGCTGGCGACCTTCACGCCCGACGACCTGCGCACCGTCGGCGCCACCAACCTCGTCGACCTGGTGCTGACCCACACCGGCTCCAGCCCCCAACGCGCCAACACCGAAGTCAAACTCGCCGCCGCTCTGACCGCCCCACCCCAGCACCCGCTCACCGAAGCGAATGAGGGTGATCAGGACGACGACGGCGACGCGACCGCCGACTCCGATGCTGACGCTGATCCCGACACGGCCGCTGACAGCGCCGAGGATGCCGCCGGACCCGCAGCAGGACCAGCCGCTGGACTCCCAACTGGGCCGGCGGCGGGCCCGGCAGCGGGGTCCTCCGCCGTCGCCCTCGGACTGCTCGGCGAAGCCCACGCCGCGGGGCGCCTGTCCACCGATGTGGCCTCCCTGGCCCAGCGCACCATCGCCAGCCTTCCCGCCCGCATCCGCCGCGAACACGGCGCCACCGCCGACGCCACCCTCGCCCGATCCCTACCGGGCTTGACTCATGCTCAGGCCGCGATCGTGTGCACCACGTTGGCGCACACGTTGGACCCTGATCGCGCCGACCGCGGTTTCGACCCCGAAGACCTGGACCGGCAGTACTTGAACGTCACCGTCCACGCCGACGGCACCGTGGAGTTCCGCGGCCGGTTGGACCCCGTGGCCGGGGCGGAGTTCAAAGCCGCCATCGACGCCGCCTCCAAACCACTGCCCACGGTCCACGCGCCGGTCGCCCCAATCCAGAGCCCCGACCAGAGCCTCGACCAGATGCCGGGCCAGGAACCTCTCGACGGCCTCGACGCTGACGGCGACCGCGACGGCCGCGCAGGCGGCGGCTTCTCCGGCGACTCGACCAGCACTTCTACCGCCAACGCTGGTGCTACTGGTGGTGGCGCTGGTGCTCCTGCTGGTGGTGCTCCTGCTGGCGGTGCCGGTGCTGCTGCTGGTGGTGCTGCGGGCGCGGGCAGTGTGCCGGTGCGTGACCTGCGCCCGGCGCCGCTGCGCCGCGCGCACGCCTTCGCTGAACTGGTCCGCCTGGCCCGCGGCAGCGACGGCACCATCGGTGGGGAAGGTGCCCGCGTCATCGTCACCACCAGCGAGCAGGCTCTGGCGGGGACCCCGGGTGCGGAACCGGGGCACTGCGAGACCACCAACCGGTCGTTGTCGACGGCAGCGCTGCGGATGGTGGCGTGCACCGGGTCCCTGCAGGCGGTGGTGCTCTCCTGTGAAGGCGCCGACGCCAAGGTGCTGGCGTTGGGGCGGGCGGTGCGACTGTTCACCGCCGGTCAGCGCCGGGCGATGCTGGCCCGTGACGGCGGGTGCGCTATCCCAGGCTGCACCGCCCCACCGGGGATGTTAGAGGCCCACCACGTGTGGGAGTGGGCCGCCGGAGGCCTGACCGACGTCGACAGTGGGGTGCTGCTGTGCATCCGCCACCACATCCTGGTCACGTTGGGGGTGTGGGGGGTGCGGATGGTCGACGGCGTGCCGCAGATCCGGCCGCCGCGGGCGGTGGACCCGCTGCAACGGTGGGTGATCAACCCGCGACGGTCCTTACGAGAACAGACGGTGCGGCAGCTCGAGCTGGCGATCCCCGCCCAGGGCAGACGTGCCGGTAGCGGAGCGCGACGGGCAGGTGCTGGTGGTGACCCACCAGGGCCATCGGGACCGCCTCCGCCTT
This sequence comes from Quadrisphaera granulorum, assembly GCF_003149145.1. Lineage (GTDB taxonomy): Bacteria > Actinomycetota > Actinomycetes > Actinomycetales > Quadrisphaeraceae > Quadrisphaera > Quadrisphaera granulorum. The sequence goes on from NZ_QGDQ01000015.1 coordinate 61,286, forward strand.
CGCCCCCACAACATCAACATCAACATCGTGATCCGTCCGACATCGCCGACCCTGATGTCGGGGTCGACGCGGGATGCCCGGACATCTCCTCTCGCCACGGCACGTGTGAGTGCTGAGGTGCGCTGCGACCTGCTGCTCAGCCGGCCGCCGGTCAGCGCTGCCCAGCGGCGCCTCCGTCCGAGAGCGGGCCGGCCCGCGTCATGCCGAGTCACGGGCTACCTGGTGCAGACAGCTCGCTCGCTCGCGATGAGAGCTCAAGGTCGACAGGAATCGACGGTCCCTCGCGTCCGTCCGGATCTCGACCGGTCACGTCTCGACCGTTCCGAGAGGATCTGCCCGTCGGCGCCGTCAGAAGGCCCCGGTGATCCGGCGCGGGAGATCGAGTGTCCGTGCCGCTCCGCGGGGCGCCGTCTACGGTGGGCTCGTGTCAGCTCAGCTCCGCGTCGTCGCCGTCGTGGTCGCGCACAACAGGCGCGAACTGCTCCTGGCCTGCCTGAGGGCGCTGGCGACGCAGAAGCGCCCGGTCGACCTCGTCGTCGTCGTCGACAACGCCTCTCACGACGGGTCCGCTGATGCTGCGGTGCGTCTCGCGCACGAGCTCGACCTGCCGCTCGACGCGGTCCGGCTTGCCCGCAACACCGGCGGGGCCGGTGGCTTCGCTGCTGGCCTCGCGCGCGCTGTGGCCGGTCACGCGGCCGACCGCGTGTGGCTCATGGACGACGACACCATCCCCTCGCCCACGGCCCTGGGGGAGCTGCTCGCCGTCGACGAGCGCTACCAGTGGCTCGGCGGCGCCCGCCCGGCTGTCACCGCGAGTCGCGTCGTGTGGACCGACGGCCGCGACCACCCCATGAACACCCCCCGGCCCCGGCCGCTGGCCCGCACGGTGGACAAGCGGCTGTCCGCGCGGGCCGGTGCGGTGCCGGTGCGGTCGTCGTCGTTCGTGTCGATGCTCGTCGACGCGTCCGCCGTCCGCCGTCACGGCCTGCCCGTGGCCGACTACTTCCTCTGGAACGACGACTTCGAGTACTCCACCCGCCTCCTGCGACACGGCGTGGGGCTGTACGTGCCCACCTCCGTGGTGGAGCACCGCACGAAGACCTTCGGCTCCACCGACGCCGACCCCGGCGAGCGGTTCCGCTGGGAGGTCCGCAACAAGATCTGGATGTTCACGCGCTCCGGTGGTCTTGCCTGGTGGGAGAAGCTTCTCTACGGCGGCTCCAGCGTGCGCCGGTGGGTGCGGACGTTCCAGCGGTCGCAGGCGCCGGAGGTGCTGTGGGCGGCGGTGCGTGCCGGTGTCCGTGAGGCGCTGAAGCCGCCGCGCACCACCGCGCAGGTGCTCTCCGGGCTCGGGCCGGTCAGCGACCAGGCGGCCGGCCTGGAGGCCGGCACCTGGCGATGACCTCCCCGTCCCCCCAGCAGCCACCCCAGCCGTTCTCCCTGCTGCTCCCGGTCTACCGCCGCGACAGCCCCGCCTTCCTGCGCCGCGCGTTCGCGTCGGCCACGCACGAGCAGACCCGGCCGCCGGCCGAGGTCGTGCTCGTGCGCGACGGCCCCGTGCCCGACGAGCTGGCCGCCCTCCTCGACGAGCTCACCGCCACCTCGAGCGTGCCGGTGGTGCGCGTCGACCTGCCCGTCAACCGCGGCCTCGCCGTGGCGCTGGAGGCGGGCCTCGCGCGCTGCACCCACGAGATCGTGGCCCGGATGGACGCCGACGACGTCTCCCTCCCGCACCGCTTCGCCGTGCAGCTGCCGCTGCTCGACGGCGAGGTCGACACCTGCGACGTGGTCGGCTCGGCCCTGGAGGAGTTCTCCGGTGGCCCGTCGGACCAGGACGCTCACGATGATCAGGACGACGACGACGGCGCGTCCGGCGCAGGCGAGACCACGCTCGCGGTGCGCACGCCCCCGGCCGGACACGACGCCATCGCCGTCCGCGCCCGTTTCCACAGCCCGTTCAACCACCCCACGGTGGTGTACCGCCGCTCCGCGGTGGCGCGCGCCGGCGGCTACCGCGACCTGCCGCTCCTCGAGGACTACTGGCTCTTCACCCGCATGATCGCCACCGGATCCAAGGCCGCGAACGTGCAGGAGCCGCTGGTCCGCTACCGCGTGGGCGCCGGGGCGTACGCGCGCCGCGGGGGGCTGCGGCTGCTGCGCAGCGAGCTGGAGCTGCAGCGCCACCTGCTGGCGGAGGGCTTCACGACGCCGGCGCAGTTCGCGCGGAACGTGGTGGTGCGCGGCGGCTACCGGGCGGTGCCGCAGGGGCTGCGGCGCCTGGCGTACCGCGCGGTGTTCACGCGCCGCCCGCCGTCGTCGTCCTGATCCACCGGCCTCTCCACGACGATCAAGGAAGCTGCGCACGCGACGGTCGGGGCAGGTCCGGGATGATCTCCCGGACGTGCCGGGATGCTTCACCCTGTTCGGCCGGCCCACCCGCCCCTACCGTCGTCAGCGCGGCGGAAAGCGCCCTTGACCTGCGGCGGAAGGCGATGCGATGCGAACGTGGGTACTGGGTCTATGGCTGTGCATCGTCGGGCCGTTCATCGGCGTGGTCGCCGTCGGAGGGCCGGGCGGTGGCGTCGTCGACCACCTGCTCCAGCACGTGGTGATGATCGCGCTCGGTGTGGTCTCCTTGTGGGTGATCTCTCGCCTCCGCAGGGCTACTCCGTCACAGACCGTGACGATGACCGCCGGGGTGCTCTTCGTCGTGCAGGTGCTGTTCCTCATCGGCAACCTCGGTGAGTCGGTCGCCGTGGTGAGGCAAGGGGGCTTCGGGGTGGGCGAGGTTGCCTTCGAGGACCCGGTGCACGAGTTCTTCTCCTACATCACACCGTTGTCCTTCTTGGTCGCGGTGCTGCTGGTGGTGGTCGTCAGCGTCGAGGCTGCCGTCGTCGGACTGCGCGCCCGCTCGAAGGTCGCGGTCGCCGGGGACCGCTGACCCGGCAACCTGCCTGCGAGCTGTCTGCGCACCCCGTGCACGCGAGGATCGACCGGCGCGCCACCGCGTCCGCCGAGCCGATCGGCGCGCCGCGCGCCTGGCGGCTGTGGATCTTCGTGGCGACCGGCGTGGCAGTGGTGCTGTGCGTCTTGCTGCTCCACGCGCAGTGGGAGGCCGTGCTCAGGCCCTGTGCGCCGCCCCGGTGCTGGCCGCCTCAGCTCACGGCGTCGGCCATGGACTCCCTCGCCGACCTCGGTCTGACCCCGCGGGCGTGGGCGACACTCACCCTCACGACCTCCGGTGTGCTCGTCGCCGCGTCGCTGTTCCTCGTGCTGCTGGTGGCTCGGCGTGGGTCGGGGCCGGCCGCCCGGACCATGCCACTCGTGCTGCTCCCCCTGTCGCTGGCGCCGGTGTGGGGGTTCGCCTTCTCGCCGTGGGCCGCGGAGCTGCTCAACGGAGCGAGCACGCTGTCGTTCTTCCTCATGATCGGGCTGTTCCCGGACGGGCGGTTCCGTCCCCGCTGGACGGCGGTCCCCGTCGTCATCGCTGCGGTGTGGGTTGTCGTCACCCGGATCCCGCCGGTCAGCGACGCGGTCGCCCGGGGCGCTGACCCCTGGAGCGTGCTCTACGGGCTGGTGTTCGCCCTTGCCACCGGTGGCGTCGTCGTGTGCCAGGTGGTCCGGTACCGGCGCGGCACCCCCGCCGACCGACGCGCCCTGGCACTCCTCGGCCTCGTGCTGCTGCTGTTCACCGCACCGGGCGCGGCGTTCGCCGTCTATCAGGGCGTGGAGTCCGAGACGGCGGGTATCGGCACCCTGGCCGGCTCCGGGGCGTACCTGTCCTCGAACCTCTTCATCGTGGTCGTGTACGCGGTGATCGCCGTCGCTGCGGTCCGAGACGGCGCCTACGGGGTCCGGCTCACCCTCAACCGGGTGGTGGCCGGGCTGCTCGGCCTCGGGATCGCCGTCACCGGGTACGCCGCGGCCGCTGCGGTCGCCGCCGTGCTGCTCACGGGACGGCTGCTCGGGGGGTGGCTGCCACAGGCGCTCGGCAGCGCCGTGGCCGCACTCGCCCTGTTCCTCGTGTTCCGGCCGATCGCCCGCTGGATCGACCGTCTCGTCTACGGGGACGCCGACGACCCCGACCGGCTCGCGGCCCGGCTCGCGGCGGTGCTCGCCGCGGCGCCTGACAGCCGGACCGTCATCCCCGAGCTGCTCGACGCACTCGCCGAGCGCCTCCAGCTGCCGTGGGTGGCGCTGGACGCACCCGCGGATGCGGGGTCGGGTACGTCGGGTGGGGACGCGGAGGAGTCGGGTGGCGTCCCGGTCGAGCTGGACCCCGGCCGCCCGGGCGCCGCCGTGCTCACCGTCGGGCTCCGCGCCGGGCAGCGCCGGTTGCACCGACGTGACCGCGCCGCAGTGCGGGCCGCCGCGCCGACCCTGCTCTCAGGGCTCGCCGCGGTGCGCCTCACCGACGAGCTGCAGGCCTCGCGCCGCCGGGTGGTCTCGGCGGCCGAGGGGGAGCGTCGTGCCCTGCGTCGGGAGCTCCACGACGGTCTGGGGCCGACGCTCGCCGCCGTGCGGCACCGGGTCGCCGCGGCCCGGGCAGACTCGAGCGACACCGACCCCGGTAGCCATCTGGGCAGGGCGGAGCAGCAGCTCACGGAGTCCGTGGAGACCATCAGGACCCTTGCCCGGCGCCTGCGTCCGCCTGCCCTCGACGAGCACGGGCTGGCGCGCGCGCTGGAGGAGACGGCAAACGACCTCGGGCTCGACGCGGCGGTGAGCGTGACCCCTGAGCCGTTGCCGGACCTGCTGGAGGTTGCCCTCTACCGGATCGCTGTCGAGGCCCTGGCCAACACCGCCCGTCACGCCGCCGCCGACCAGGCGACCGTCCGTGTCGCGGTGCACGGATCTGACGTCGTCCTGGAGGTCACCGACGACGGCGTCGGCATCGGCGGCCGGGCGAGCGGGGTCGGGATCGCCTCGATGCGGGAACGCGCCGCTGAGCTCGGCGGACACCTCACCGTGACGGACGCCGCCGGCGGTGGCACGCTCGTCAGCGCCCGACTTCCCGTCACGAGCGGAGAGACCGGATGAACGAGGTCGTCCGCGTCGCCGTCGTCGACGACCACACCGCGTTTCGCGAGGGCGTCGAGGCCGTCCTCAGCGGGAGGGGCGGGGTGACGATCGTCGGCTCCTACGGCACGGCCGAAGCAGCGCTGCCCGGGCTCGCTGCCGACCCCGCCGACGTCGTGCTCATGGACCTCGGGCTCCCCGGCATCGACGGCATCGAAGCGACCCGCCGGGTCCTGGCCGCGTTCCCCGGCACCAGGGTCCTCGTCCTGTCGATGCTCGACGACACCGCGAGCGTCCGGGACGCCATCGACGCGGGAGCCAGTGGCTACCTCGCCAAGACCGCCGGCCTGGACGAGATCCTCCGCGGCATCCACGCCGTCCACGCCGGTCAGCTGCTGCTCGGGTCCTCGGTCGCTCGCCACCTCAGCGGCCCACGGCCAGCCCCGGAGCATGGCGGCTGGACGCCCCGCGAGCTCCAGGTCCTCGCGCTGCTGGCCGACGCCGCCACCACAGGGCAGATCGCCGAGCGGCTCGGCATCACCCAGAAGACCGTCCGCAACGTCCTGTCGTCGATCTACCCCCGGCTCGGCGTCGAGGACCGCGGCCAGGCCGTGCTCGCGGCGCGGCGCGTGCTCGGCCGCTGACGACTGCGCGGCGCCTGGCGTACCGCACGGTGTTCGCGCGGCGGCCGCCGTCGTCGTCGTCCTGATCCCCACCCCCTTGGCGCACTTTCCTCGGCAAGTGCGTCAAGGGCGCCGCAGGTACCGCACTTTCCGCGGCAAGTGCGAACGATGGGCCGCCGGGGGAGGGGACGAGCCTGGCCAAACGGGCGAGCCCGCCAGGATGCGCCGTTAGGGTGAGCCGGTCTACCGAGGTGGGAGTGTCGTGAACGCAGATCTGGTGGTCGTGGGCTCCGGCTTCTACGGCCTGACCGTGGCCCAGCGGTGCGCCGAGGAGCTCGGCCTGGAGGTGCTGGTCATCGACCGGCGCTCGCACATCGGCGGCAACGCCTACAGCGAGTTCGAGCCGGAGACCGGCGTGGAGGTGCACCGCTACGGCGCGCACCTGTTCCACACGAGCAACGAGCGGGTGTGGCAGCACGTCAACCGGTTCACGAGCTTCACCAACTACGTGCACAAGGTCTACTCGACCTTCAAGGGCGAGGTGTACCCGCTGCCGATCAACCTCGGCACCATCAACCAGTTCTTCCGCGCCGCGCACGGCCCCGACGCCGCCCGCGCTCTGGTCGCCGAGCTGGCTGGCGAGATCGACACGGCGAGCGCCTCCAACCTCGAGGAGAAGGCGATCTCCCTCATCGGGCGCCCGCTGTACGAGGCGTTCATCAAGGACTACACCGCCAAGCAGTGGCAGACCGACCCGCGCGACCTGCCCGCGGAGGTCATCTCCCGCCTCCCCGTGCGCTACACGTACGACAACCGGTACTTCAACGACACGTACGAGGGCCTGCCGACCAAGGGCTACACGGCGTGGCTGGAGAACCTGGCGGACCACCCGAAGATCACGGTGCAGCTCGACACCGACTTCCTCGACCTGTCGCAGCCGCTCAACAAGCGCGACGTCGTGGGCCAGGTGCCGGTCATCTACACCGGCCCGGTGGACGAGTACTTCGACAACGTCGAGGGCGCGCTCAGCTGGCGCACGCTCGACTTCGAGCAGGAGGTCGTGCCCACGCGCGACTTCCAGGGCTGCCCGGTCATGAACTACGCCGGTGACGAGGTGCCCTACACGCGCATCCACGAGTTCCGGCACTTCCACCCGGAGCGCGAGGCCCAGCACTCCCAGGACAAGACGGTCATCATGCGGGAGTTCTCCCGCTTCGCCGCCAAGGGTGACGAGCCGTACTACCCGGTGAACACCTCCGAGGACCGCCAGCGCCTGCTGGCCTACCGCGACCTCGCCAAGGGCGAGACGGGCACGATCTTCGGCGGCCGCCTGGGTACCTACAAGTACCTCGACATGCACATGGCGATCGGTGCGGCGCTGAGCACGTTCGACAACAAGCTCGCCCCGCACTTCACCAAGGGCGAGCCGCTGGTCTCCGGCGGGGTGGACGCATGACGACGGCGACCTCCAAGGGCACCCCGACGGGCGCGTCGAAGAACACGGCGACGACGACGGCGGGCGCCGGCAGCGCAGCGCCGGCGAAGGCCTCCGCCGAGCGGGTGCTGCAGCGTGTGGTGCTCCCGCTCGACGGCGACCAGGACGTGCTCCCCCTCTACGTCGACGGCCAGCTCATGGCTGCGCCGCGCCTCGGCGCAGGGCCCGCCAACCCGAACGCCGTCCAGGCGACCGTGGCGGCCCCCGGCACGGCGCCCACCACCGACCAGGTGCTCGGGCGCACGCGCTTCTGCGTGCCGATCGGTGAGCGTGCCTCCTTCGCGACGTACTTCAATGCCTTCCCCGCCAGCTACTGGCGCCGCTTCAGCGTGGTCTCGGTGGTGCGCCTGTCGGTGAAGACCACCGGCTCGGGGACCGTGGTCGTGTACCGCTCCAACGCCAAGGGCAACGTGCAGCGCGTCTCCGCCGTGGCCGTCGAGGCCAAGGGCGGTCCCACGACCACGACCTTCGACCTGCCGCTGAAACCGTTCACCGATGGCGGCTGGTACTGGTTCGACCTGCACGCCGGCTCCGACGACCTGGTGATGGAGGAGGCCGCCTGGACGACGTCGCCCACCGCGCCGATCTCGCCCGAGCTCGCCGCGAAGCGCGGCAGCGTCGTCGTCACCATCACCACCCTCAACCGGCCCGACTACTGCTCGCGCCTGCTGCGTACCCTCGGCGAGGCCGTGCAGCCCGGTGGCGGGCTCGACGGGATCGTTGCCGAGGTGGTCTGCACCGACCAGGGCACGCAGCTCGTCTCCGACGACGTCGAGGCCTTCCCCGACGCGCAGCGCCTCCTGGGCGACAAGCTCACCGTCATCCGCCAGGCCAACCTCGGCGGCTCCGGCGGGTTCTCCCGCGGCATGTACGAGGGGCTGCAGCGCGGCCACGACTACGTGCTCCTCCTCGACGACGACGTCATGGTCGAGCCCGAGGGCATCGCCCGCGGCGCAGCCTTCGCCGACCTCGCCAAGACGCCCACCATCGTGGGCGGCCACATGTTCTCGATGTACCAGCGCACGTTGCTCAACGCCTGGGCCGAGGGCGTGCAGCGGTGGAAGTTCTGGTGGGGCCCCTCGGGCGCCTCCGAGCCCAACCACGACCTCGGCATGCAGAACCTGCGGTCCACGCCGTGGCTGCACCGCCGCTTCGACGTCGACTACAACGGCTGGTGGATGTGCCTCATCCCCACCTCCGTCATCCGGCAGCTGGGCCTGTCCCTGCCGATCTTCATCAAGTGGGACGACGCCGAGTACGGCCTGCGCGCGCAGGACGCCGGCATCCCCACCGCCTCCTTCCCCGGCATGGCCGTGTGGCACATCCCGTGGACCGACAAGGACGACGGCATCGACTGGCAGGCGTACTACCACGCGCGCAACCGGGTGGTCGCGGCGCTGCTGCACTCCCCGTACCCGCGAGGCGGCAACGTGGTCCGCGAGCTGCTCATGACGCAGCTCAAGCACCTGCTGTCCATGCAGTACTCCGCGGCGGAGCTGCGCCTGGAAGCCCTGGAGGACGTCTTCGCCGGGCCGCAGGGCATGCACGAGCAGCTGCCGACCAAGCTCCCGCACATCCGCGCCGTCCGAGCGAAATACTCCGACGCCGTCTACAAACCCGAGGCCACCGACTTCCCGGCTCGCAAGCGCAAGAAGCCGCCGCGCAAGGGCCGCGAGGCCGAAGTGCCGAAGGGCCGCCTCGCGGTGCTCAAGACGGCGGTCGTCGGCATCGTCAAGCAGGGGCGCTCCGTCGACTCTCTGGCGCAGAGCAACCCGCAGGCCGCCGTCGCCCACCAGGACGCGCGCTGGTGGATGCTCAGCCAGTACGACTCGGCGCTCGTCTCCGCCGCCGACGGGACCGGCATGGCCTGGTACCGCCGCGACCGGGGCCGCTTCATCGACCTCGTGCGCCGCAGCACCGCGCTGCACGAGCGGCTGGCCCGTGAGTGGCCGGAGCTCGCGGCGACCTACCGCGCGGCGCTGCCCGACCTCGTGAGTCCGCAGGCCTGGGAGAAGACCTTCCACGGCACGCCGGTCGCTGCGCCGGCCTCGGCTCAGCCCGCTCAGCCCGCTCAGTCAGCCCAGTCAGCTCCGTCGACGAAGCAGTGAGCGCCCCCGCCCCGCTGGTCGACCAGCCCTGGACCGAACCGGGCAAGGGCGCTGGCCTGCTCGACGTCGTCCGGCGCCGGTACCTGCTGAAGCTGCTCGTCCGCAAGGAGCTGCGGGTCCGCTACCGCGGGTCCGTGCTCGGGCTGGCGTGGAGCTACGTCAAGCCGGGCGTGCAGTACGTCGTCTACTTCCTCGCGCTGGGGATCTTCCTCAACCTGCGCGGGTCCATCGAGGACTACCCGGTGTATCTGTTCTCCGGGCTCGTCGTCGTGAACTTCTTCACCGAGGCCTTCGGCAACGCGACCCGGGCTGTGGTGTGGAACGCGCCGCTGGTCAAGAAGATCTTCCTGCCGCGGGAACTGTTCCCCGTGGCCAGCGTGTGGGTGGCCGGGGTGCACTTCGTGCCGCAGGTCGTGGTGCTGCTCATCGGCGCGGTCATCTCGGGCTGGCGTCCGCAGGTGCTGCCGCTGGTCGGCGCCGTCCTCGCCACCCTCATCATCGCCGCGCTCGCCACCGGCCTCGGGTTGCTGTTCGGCTCTCTCAACGTCGTGTTCCGCGACATGGAGAATTTCGTCGACCTCGCCAACATGGTGGTCGTCTGGCTCTCGCCGGTGCTGTACCGGTGGGACCAGGTGGCCTCGGCCGTGCCCGCGTGGGTCGCGACCGTGTACCAGCTGAACCCCATCACGGTGGCCGTGGAGCTGTACCACTACGCGTTCTGGTGGCCGGGCACGGTCAACACCCCGGCGACGGCGCTCCCGCCGGACCTGCTGGTCAACTCCCTGGTGGCCGTGGTGGTCGCCGCCGTCGTCCTCGTCGCCGGGCAGCTGGTGTTCCGGCGGGTCGAAGGACGCTTCGCCATCGACCTGTGAGCGGGAGCCCCAGCATCATGACCTCGATGAGCACCACGAGCAGCGCGCCGCGGGCCGCAGGGCCGAACGCGCGCATCGTCGTCGACGACGTCCGCATGCAGTTCGTGCTGCGCCACAACCGCTCCCTCAAGGAGCTGGCGATGGCGATGGTGCGCGGCAAGGACCTCGGCAACACGTTCATGGCCCTGGACGGCGTCTCGCTCCAGGTCGACTCCGGCGAGACCGTCGCGCTGCTGGGCCACAACGGCTCCGGCAAGTCGACGCTGCTCAAGCTCATCTCCGGCGTCATGCACCCGACGTCGGGTTCCGTGCGGTTGCGCGGGCGGATCGCCGGGCTCATCGAGGTGGGCGCCGGCTTCCACCCCGACCTCACGGGCCGCGAGAACGTCTACCTCAACGGCGCGATCCTCGGCATGGACGAGCCGTCGATCAGGGCGCGGTTTGACGAGATCGTCGCGTTTAGCGAGATCGAGAGGTTCATCGACACCGAGGTCAAGCACTACTCCTCGGGCATGTTCCTGCGGCTGGCGTTCTCCGTGGCGGTGCACACCGACCCGGAGATCTTCCTCATCGACGAGATCCTCTCCGTCGGCGACGAGCCGTTCCAGCGCAAGTGCCTCGACAGGATCCGCGAGCTCAAGGACGAGGGCCGCACGCTCGTCGTCGTCTCCCACGACCTCAACATGGTCTCCGAGCTGTGCTCGCGCGGGATCGTGCTGCAGCGCGGCAACCAGGTCTTCGACGGCACGGCGGCCGACGCCGTCGCCCACCTGCGCTCCCTCTGACCCCTTTTTTTTCGCACTTTCCGCGGCAAGTGCGTAGAGGGGAGGGCGGCGGGGTCAGCAGCGCAGCGCCTCGTAGACGCGGGCCGGGCCGAGGTCACCGCGGCGCGCCCCATCGGCCACGGGGCCGACGACGACGTCGAAGGTTCCGCCGCGTCCGTCCTCCTGGACGAGGCGGGTAAGGCGATCCACGGCGCGGCTGCGGTCAGCGGGGGCCAGGTCGGGCGTCGTCAGGGTGCGCGCCGCGGTGCAGGCCGCTGCCCACGCGTCGTCGCTGCCGTCGCCGACCGTCGCCAGAGAAGGGGCCGAGCACGCCGCGGTGCCTCCGAGGAGGACGACGAGGACGACGGCCGCAGCGGCTGCGCGGAGCTTCACACCCCTTCATGTCCGGACGGAGCCCGATGTCACACCTGATGGCCCGCCATTTCGCGTGATCTGCATCACGCCTGGCGGATCCGTCGCGCAGCCGAGCGCCCCGTTGCGGTTCCAGGGCCCCCGGGAACCGCAGCCGAGCGCTTGTTTGCGGTTCGGGGCGTCACCCCAGCGACGGGACCGTCGGACCCTGCCAGCCCGGAGACGTCTCCGGCTCGAGAGTGAGGTCGTAGGCGGCCGCGGGGTAGGGGTACGTCATCCGCACCACCTGCCCCCACTGGTCGATGTTCTGCCGCGCGTCCTCGTAGGCGAACTCGCTGACGGGCTCGAACAGCGTGGAGGCGTCGGGCAGCGGCGCGGCGATGCCGCCGCGGCCGTACTGCCAGATCGAGTCGTTGGTGCCCTCCAGCGCCTGCGCCCCCCACAGCACCGCGTACTCGGGCCGCTCCACGATGCCGCGGGCGATGGTCGGCTGCCGCTGGCAGCTGAACAGGTAGGTGAACTGCCACGAGACCACGGTCACGGCGTCGCGGGGGATCCAGTCCTTGAGGAGCACCGGCGGCTGCGCCACCGGCGCGGACACCGCGAGCCACCCGCCGGTGCCGCCCGAGGCGTCGCGCGCGACCAGGCGCACCGCGTCGGCGCCGCCGCGCGCGTCCTGCCCGGGCCGCAGCAGCATGATCGAGCGCCACTCAGGCGAGGTCGGGATGCCGTCGTCGATCTCCCGGGTGCGCAGTACCTCCACCGAACCATCGCCGTTTCGCTTGCCGTACTGCACCTCGAGGGAGTTGCCCAGCTCCAGGCTGCCGGCCACGGTGATGGTCACGTAGTCGTCGCGGATCGCCTCGGAGCGGCCGCTGAGGTCGTACCAGCCGGTGGTCAGCTGACCGGTGCCGTCGTCGCCGGCGCGGGTGAGGCTGCCCCAGACCTGGGTGAACGGGCCCTCACCCGGCGTCCCCGGCAGCGGGTCGCCCTGCCACCAGCCGCCGAGCGCGTCGAAGCCGTCCACCTGGGCGCGCCCCGCCGCACCCGGCAGGGACGGCAGCGGCGTCGAGCGGTCGGGGTCGGCCACCTGCACCGCGGAGGCGGCGTCGCAGCGCTCGTTGAACGGGTCGCGCAGAGCCGACGCGCCGGGGGAGTAGGTGTTCCAGGTGCCGTACGCCGTGGCCGCGAAGGTGCCGCCGAGCACCGCCGTGGTCGCCCCGAGGACGACGACGGCGGTAGCCGCCGCCCCCACCACGAGAAAGTCCGGTTGCTGCGGCGCGGTGGTGGCGGTGGCGGCCGCCTTCTCGCTCGCGCGGCGCGCTCGGTCCCGCACCACCAGGAAGGCGACGAGGACGACGACGGCGGCGACCAGCGCCCACAGCGCGGGCGAGCTCAGCGGTCCCTTGCCGACGAGGCGGTCTTCCTGGAAGGGCATCCCGACGAGCCAGTTGTACGGCCACAGGTTGGGCCCGCGGAACGACAGCGCGGCCATCGCGACCACCGCCGCGAGCAGCCCCAGCCGCGGCGCGAGCGCGGTGCGCGCCCACACCCGGCCCGCCACCGGCGGCCCGACGAGCACGAGCACCACGACCAGCAGCGGCATCAGCCCCGACAGGCTGCCGAAGTGGTGCGTCCACTTGCTGGGGGTGATCCACAGGGCGAGGTAGGCCACCAGGCCGGTGATGCCGAGCGTGCCCAGCTCCGCCGGCAGCACCGCCGCGCCGGTACCGCTGGGCCCGCGGCGACGGGCGGCCGCCGTCAGGAGCAGCGCGCACAGCACCGCGAGCAGCCCGAGCAGCACGGTCGTCCGCTTGGCGTACGCGCCCATGGGGATGTTCGGGTTGAGCAGAAAGCTGTACCTGACGTACTCGTCGGTCCAGCGCAGCGGCTCCTCGATGGCCGTGAAGACGCGGCGGCCCTCGCGGTAGTCGAACAGCGTGCCGTCGGCGAAGCCGCCGGCGCTCGCCATCGCGCCCGGCGCGATGACGGCGAGTGCGCGCACCCACCCGGACACCCGGCCCACCCCGGCGGCCGCGCCCGGGCTGACCAGCGCCCACATCCGGGGCAGGTAGGCCACCAGCGGAGCGACCGCCACCAGGCCGGTGGGGTGCGACGCGCACGAGAACGCGGCCAGCACCACGGCCACCGCCAGCGGCAGGAGGCGCCGGGACCGGAGAGCGGTGAGGACGCCGACCAGCGTCCACGCCGACAGCGCCGCCACGACGCCCTCGGGCCGCACCCCCATCACGAACGGGGCCGACGCCGCCGCGTACGCCACCACGAGCAGCCACACCGCGCGGTGCTTCGCGCCACCGGTCTGCGTGGCGGTGCTGCCGCCGCGCCGCCACGACGGCACGAGGGGCAGCACGAGGTCGAGCGCGCGGCGCAGCGCGAACCACGTCGCCACACAGAGCAGGAACGCCGGCACCCGCAGGAACAGGGGACCGCTGCCCAGCTGCTCCCACCATGACAGCGCGTACCAGGGCCACGTCAACGGCACGAAGGACTGGTCGTACAGCTGGTAGTACTGCCCGACGAAGCCGCTGGCCGGCACGTTGCGTGCCATCGCCGCGTAGTAGCCGTCGTCGTCGGTCATGGGGGCCAGTGCCGTCCACAGCGCCAGCCCGACGACGACGGCGACGTGCGCCGTCACCGGACGCAGCGTCGACCGCCAGCGCGGCAGCACCGACGACTGCTCGAGCGTGACCGCGCCGGACCTGGCCGCCGAGCCCTCCGGTGCGGCAGCCGCCCGCGCTGCGGCGCTGGCCGCGGCATCGACCGAGCCATTGGGGGAGTCGCCCGCGGCGGCAGGACCCGCGCGAGCCGGACGGCCTCGCCGGTCCAGCAGCCACACACCGCCGAGGAGCAGCAGGCCGCTCGCCACGAGCAGCCCCACGAGCACGAGCTTGAACGGCGTGGGGGAGCTGGCGAACTCGTCGTCCACGGCCACCTGCACCCGCAGCTGCTGCCCGGACCCGGCCGTCGCGCCGGTGACGTCGCTGACGAGGGAGTCCACGCGAGGGTGGGTGTCGTCGCGCTCGCCGACCTGCTCGCCGTCGGCCGTGACGACCAGCCGCTCGTCGCGCAGGTCGGCCACGACGTCGCAGTCACCGCTGGTGGGGACGCCGACGTCCGCCACCTGGTCACCCTCCGCGGAGAGCACCGCCCGCCCGTCGCGGACCTCCCAGATGAGCGACTTCTGCGTGGCCCGGGCCACGTCGGGGCGCTGGGTGGAGAACAGCACGCCGTCGGGGGTCGCCTCCGCGGACCGGAGCGCGGCGCAGTTCGCGGTGATCCGCATCGCCGAGGGCGTCTGCGCGGCGAGCACGAGGCTGCTGCTGACCGGCGCGGCCGGGTCCTGCGGCCACGACACGACGGGACGCTCGTGACGCACCGGCGCCAGAGGCAGCGCCGCAGCGCACACCAGCGCCACGAGCCCCAGCAGGGCGAGCAGCGGCAGCAGCGGGTCGAGGCGGCGGCCCGCCGTCGTCGTCGTCGGACCCCCCACTGCCTGTGCCACGCTCCTACCGGTGACCGGCGCCACGGGCGCCAGGTGCTGTGTCGTCGGTCGATGTCCGTCGATGCTGATGCTTGAGCACGCCACGGTAACGGGCCTTCCCGTGCGGACAGGCCAGGCACGGCGGGAGCCGGTCAGGCGAGGTGGCCCGTAGGGTGGCCGCTCGTGCGCGGCGGCTTCCTGGGCGTGGCGGTGGCCACCGCCGTCGCCGCCGTCTTCACGCTCCTGCTCAACGCCGCCGTCTTCCGCGGATCCACCACCGAAGCGCAGCAGGCTGCCTTCACCGTCTTCTGGTACGGCGCGCTCATCGTGAGCTTCGGGGTGTTCCTGCCGCTGGAGCAGGTGGTGTCCCGCGCAGCCTCCGAAGGGCGCCTGCGAGGCGCGACGGTGGTGCGGCCCGCGCTGGTGCTGCTCGTGGTGGCCGTGGGTGGCGTGCTGCTCGCCTCGCCCCTGCTCGGCAACGACGCCGGCACGCGCACCTGGGTGGTTGTGGCCCTGGTGACCCTGTCGGGCATCAGCGCACTGCAGTACGCGGCGCGTGGCCTGGCCCTGGGGCGCGGCCGGATGGGTCCCTACGCCGCCGCGCTCGCGGCCGACGCGGTGCTGCGGGGCCTCGCCGCGACGCTCGTCACGGTGCTCGTCTTCCAGCCACCGGCGTGGCTGTTCGCGGTGTTCGTGCTGGCCAGCGCTCTGCTCGCGCACGTCGGCCTGCTGCTGGTGCTGCGTCGCCAGTCCGCCGGGGTGACCGCCGCATCGATCGCTGGGCCGGTCGCTGGGGGAGCTGCGGGCACGCCCATGACGCGGGCGGCGCTGACGTTGCTCGGGGCAAGCGTCGCCGGGCAGCTCCTCCTCAACGCCGGGCCGATCGCCGTCGGGCTGGAGCCGGGCAAGGAGGCCGTGATCGCCGCCTACGGTGCGGCGTTCACGCTGGCCCGGGCGCCGCTGTTCGTGGTCGTCCCCGCCCAGGCGGTGCTCGTGCCACCGCTGACGCGGATGGTTGCCGAGGGGCGCCTGCACGAGCTGCGCGTGCGGATGGCCCAGTTCTCCGCGGCAGTGGTGCTCGTCGCAGCGGTCGGTGCCGGGGTCGGGGGGCTGCTGGCGCGGCCGGCGATGGATCTCTTCACCAAGGGCCAGCTCCAGGTGCCGCCCGGGCTCATGGCGCTCATGGTCGGCGGCTGTCTCGTGCACGCCGGGCTCGTCGTGGGCACGCAGGCGCTCGTGGCCACCGGCAAGGAGCGGGCGGTGCTCACCTGCTGGATCGCAGGGCTCGTGGTGGCGGCGGCGTGGATCGCCGTGGCGCAGCTCGGGTTCGGCGTCACGGCCTCCTGGGGCGTGGCAGGCGGGTTCACCGCGGGCTCGGCGGCGGCGTGGCTGCTGTCGGTGCTGGTGCTCGTGCAGCGCCCCCACCCCCGCCCGTGATCATGCACTCTGCGCGCACCTGGACTCACGACCTCCATGAGCGTCCCTCGCCCCCGCGGCAGAAGACCTCGACCGTCGTCGCTGCGGTCGCGGGCGTGCCCAGCCGCTAGCGTGCACGAATGCCCGCGTTGCCCCGAGTGTCCGTGCTGCCGCCGCCCGCCCCCGCCGGCTCGCGTCCACCGGACGTTGTCATGGGCCTCACCTACTACACGCCGTACGTCTCCGGGCTGACCAACGCCGCTCGCGACGTCGCCGAGGGCCTCGTCCGCCGCGGACGCTCCGTCACGGTGGTCACGACCCGCCATGACGACACGCTGCCCGTCGAAGAGGTCGTCAACGGCGTCCGGGTGCTGCGCGCTCCCGTCGTCGCCCGGGTCGGCAAGGGCACCATCGCCCCCGCGCTCCCGGTGTGGCTGGCGGCCGTCGCCAAGGGTGCCGGCGTGGTCAACCTCCACCTGCCGCTGCTGGAGGCCGGCGTGCTCGCGGCGGCCGCTCGCGGGGCGGGCGCGCCCGTCGTCCTGACCTACCAGTGCGACGTCGACCTGCCGCCCGGCATCGCCGGGGAGGTGCAGAAGGTCGTCGTCGACGCCTCCTCGCGCGTCGCCATGCGCCTGGCCACCACGGTCTGCACCACCTCGATCGACTACGCCGAGCACAGCCGCCTGTTCGCGTCGATGCGCGGCAAGGTCGAGGGCATCCCCGCCGCCTGCCACGACAGGTCCGGCGGCACCCCCCGCTTCCGCGACGGTGAGGGCTTCCACGTGGGCTTCCTCGGCCGGATCGTCGAGGAGAAGGGCGTGCCGTGGCTGGTCGAGGGGTTCAGGGCTCTCGACGACGACGACGCGCGCCTCATCATCGCTGGTGACTTCGCCAAGATCGCGGGCGGCAGCGTCATCGAGGAGGTCCGCACGGCCATCGGCGGCGACGACAGGATCCGCGTGCTCGGCTTCGTCCCGGACGAGGCGCTGCCCGACCTTTACGCCTCCATCGACGCGTTCGCGCTGCCGTCGGTCAACGCCTTCGAGGCGTTTGGCATCGTGCAGGTGGAGGCGATGATGCTGGGCGTCCCGGCGCTGGCGTCGGACCTGCCGGGTGTCCGGGTGCCGGTGCAGCGGGTGGGGGAAGGTGTCATCGTGCCGCCCCGCGACGCCCCGGCGATCACCCGCGGGCTGCAGCAGCTGCGCGACCAGCATGTCGCGGCGTCGATCGACAGGCCGGCGCTGGCGGCGCGGGCGCGGGAGATCTACGGGGTGGAGCTCACGGTCGACGCCTACGAGCGCGTCTTCGACGCCGCCCGGGATGCAGCCAGCCGCCGCTGACCCGTGGTGGCCACCCCATGATCTCCGTGATCATGGACAGTCGGCCACCTCGCTGCCGTCATGGACTTCCCAGACGCCGTGGCTGGGGTGGCCGCCGCATCAATGGGGCAATCTCGGCGGCGAAGGGGCACGCGGTGTGCCCCGGAGCCTCCCTGGAGGAAGGTGGAGCACCTGTGCACGGCGCGGAGCGATGATCATGGCCGGAAAGTGCTCCGGAAGTTCATGATCACGGACGGAGGAGGGAGGGTCAGGTGTAGACGCCGAGGGCGAAGGTCGCCACCCACGCCAGCGCCACCACCTGAAGCACCCGGTCACGAAGGGCGATGTCCTCCGGGGCGCCCGCGCGGCCGCCGTCCACGTCAACCGCGTACCGCAGCACCGCCAGCACGAACGGCACGATGGAGATGGCCGACCATGTCGAGCCGCCCGCGGAGACGACGGACGCGTCGCCCTCGCGGATCTCGAACGCCCACAGCGCGTATGCCGTGACCATGACGCTGGCAGCGAGGCTCCACACGAACCGCAGGTAGCTCTGTGAGTACCGCAGCAGCGACGCCCGCGTGGTGCCGCCGGCGGCCTCGGCCAGCTTCATCTCGCTGTACCGCTTGCCGGCCACCATGAACAGCGACCCGAACGCCGTGACCAGCAGGAACCACTGCGAAAGCGTGATGCCGCTGGCCACGCCACCGGCGATGGCCCGCAGTAGGAACCCCGAGGCGACGATGGCGATGTCGAGCACCGGCTCGTGCTTGAGGCGCACGCAGTACGCCACCTGCACGGCGAGGTAGACGCCCATGAGCACCACGAGCTCGGTGGTGGCCAGCGCCGCGACCCCCAGGGAGGCCACCGCCAGGACCACCGCGCTTGCTGCGGCTGCCGGCACCGGCACCACACCCGCGGCGATGGGGCGGTTCCGCTTGGTGGGGTGAGCGCGGTCGGCCTCGACGTCGAGGGTGTCGTTGAGGAGGTAGACCGCGGACGCAGCCAGGCAGAAGCTCACGAAGGCGAAGGCCGTCGTGCGGATGACGTCGACGTCGGTCACGAGCCCGGCGGCCAGCGGAGCGGCCCCCACCAGTACGTTCTTCACCCACTGGCGCGGGCGCATGGTGCGCAGCACGCCGAGCGCGGCGCCCTGCGGGGTGCGGCGCACGGGGGTCTGCGCCGACAGGCGCTGGCCGGAGCTCACCGAGCGCCACCCTTCGCCGCGACGAGCCGGTCGGTGATCACGCCTGTCAGGGCGCCGACGAGGACGTCGGTGGGGAAGTGCAGCCCCAGCAGCACCCGCGAGACCCCCTGGGCGGGGACGACGACGGGGGCCAGCGGCAGGCGCAGCAGCCGGCCGTAGGCCAGCGCTGCCGCCGTCGTCGAGGCTGCGTGGGAGGAGGGGAAGCTCAGGCGGCTGGGGGAGGTGGAGCGCACCTGCACCGCGGCGTCGGCCGGTGAGCCGTTGGTCCCGGGTCGCAGGCGACGCACCACGCGCTTGAGGACGACGGTGGCCGCGTGAGCGCCGAGCACGGACACCAGAGCCCGCGTCCACTCCGGTCGGCGACCCTTGTCGAGCAGCCACCCGGCGGCGCCGATGGCCACCCAGCCGGCCGCGTGGTCACCGAAGTGCCCGAGCTGTGTGGCGGCGGCGATGACTCCCGGTTGCCGGGTCCGGCGCTGCAGGGCCACGAGCAGGGAGGTCTCGGCGCCTCTCAGCGAAAGCATCTCGCGGGACGTCACGTCCTGGGACAGTACCCGGTGGGACGTGTGAGGTCCCCCGACCGGCCGGCGGCTCCAAGGCCCTGGTCGCCCAGACGAGTGACGCTCCGTGTTGACGTCGGCGGTCAAGGCTGCCTCCAGACCTGCCGAGGTGATAGCTGTGCACCACCAGTCCCCGTCCGCCCCCCGCCATGCCCCCCGCCATGCGCGCCGCCCCGAGCGCCCCTCCGAGGGCAGCTCTGAGCGCAGTGGCGCACGCCACCGCCGTGGCCGCTGGTGGCACAAGCCGGCGGCGCTGCTGGCCGTGGTGGCTGCCGCCGCGGGAGCGGTACAGCTGGGTCACGGCGAGGCCGCCGAGGCCGCCACCAGCCAGGTCACCCTCACGGGTCACGGCTTCGGCCACGGCCGAGGGCTGAGCCAGTGGGGCTCCTACGGTTACGCCGTCGACAAGGGCTGGGACTCCGGGCGGATCCTCGACCACTACTACGGCGGCACCAAGCCCGGCACAGTCGGCGACGACGAGATCTCCGTCCGTCTCATGGGCGTCGACGGCGCACAGACGATCATGCTGACGTCCGGCGCGGACTTCTACGTCAACGACCTCTTCATCGGCGCCGGCAGCGGCGCGCGCTTCACCCGACAGAACGGCACGTGGATCCTCACGACCACCCTCGGCGGCTGCAAGGGCACCGACAGCTTCGGCCCGTGGGACATGGGCGCCAACCCTGCGGTCTGGCTGGCGAACGATGCCGGCGAGGACCGCTCCAAGATGTTCACGGTCTGCAACAACGGCTTGCAGTACCGCGGCAACTTCCGCCCCGCCATCGACAGCACCGGCGGCACTCACCTGGTGAACTTCGTGCGCCTGGAGCAGTACCTGCGCGGCGTCGTGCCCGCGGAGTCTCCGGCCGCCTGGGGTGACGCCGGGGGCGGCGCCGGCATGGCCGCGCTCGAGGCGCAGGCCGTGGCGGCCCGCTCCTACTCCCGCGCGGAGAACCGCTACTCCTACGCGCAGACCTGCGACACCACCGCGTGCCAGGTGTACGGGGGCGTGGCGCGCGAGGACCGCCGCACCGACACCGCGATCCGCAACACCGCCGGTGTGGTCCGCCGTGACAGCAAGGGCGGCGTCGTCCGCACCGAGTTCAGCGCGTCGACCGGCGGCTGGACGGCGGGCGGCGCGTTCCCCGCTGTCGAAGACCTCGGTGACTCCCGCTCGCCGCACCACGACTGGAAGGTCGTCGTCGACGGCCCGGCCATCAGCCGCGCGTGGCCGCAGATCGGCGCCTTCAGCAGCATGCAGGTCACCGCGCGTAACGGTCTCGGTGACGACGGCGGCCGCGCCACCAAGGTGGTCGTGACCGGTAGCTCCGGGTCGGTGACCACCACGGGCAACGACGTCCGCAGCAAGCTCGGCCTGAAGTCGGACTGGTTCTCCGTGATCACTCCGTCGAGCCAGTCGTGGATGCTGCGCGGCTCCACCGACGGTGGCGAGCCCGCGATCACCGCCCGCTTCGGCGGCCCGAAGGACACCACCCTCGCCTGTGACTTCGCCGGTGACGGCCGCGACGGGCTCACGAGCTACCGCAACGGGGTCTGGACGATGCGCGAGAGCGCCTCCACGCCCGACCCGAACGCGGTAACCCCCGCTGACGCGACCATCTCCTACGGCGCCGGCTGGATGCTGCCGGTCTGCGGTGACTGGGACGGCGACGGCAAGGACGGCGTCGGCGTCTACGACACCCGCACCGGCACCTGGTACCTGCGCAACTCCTTCTCCGCCGGAGACGCCGAGATCAAGGTCCAGTACGGCTGGAGCGCCGCGCTGCCCGTCGTCGGCGACTGGGACGGCGACGGCAAGGACTCCCTCGGCGTCTACGCCGGGGGCACGTGGATGGTCCGCAACAGCACCACCCCGGGACGCCCTGACACCACGGTCCAGTACGGCTGGCAAGGCGCCACGCCGGTCTCGGGTGACTGGGACGGCGCCGGCCGATCTGGTATCGGCGTGTTCTCCGGCGGACGGTGGTTGCTCCGTGACACCGTGTCACCGGGCGACCCGGATCGAGCCTTCGACTACGGGGTGCCCGGAGACGCCCCCGTCGTCGGCCGATGGACCGCAGGCTCGGACGGCGCCGGCATCACCCGTCCGACCGCCTGAGCCGTCCCGCACGAGCACCCCACCCGCCGACCGAGACGACCCGGCTCCCGCCCGCCCGCGGGCGGGAGCCGAGCGCGAGGAGCAGCACCCGTGACAACACCCCCGTCCCGCACCGCGACCGGCGCCCGCCAGAGGCGCCGGACCGGACGGATCGAGAGCTGGTGGGGCGGTCGTTGGGCGCTGCGCTGCGGCGCCGTAGCCGTGCTCGTCTCCGGAGCGGGCGTAATGCCCGTCGTGGGCGCCGGCGCCGCGCCGAAGCCCGTCACCCCGACCGCTCAGGTGCTCCAGGTGCCCGAGGTCGCCGGAGGCGCCGCGCCGACGAGCAGCCCCGCGCCGTCGTCGTCGTCCTCCACCCCCCACGCGACCCCCACGCCGTCGTCCACCCGCAGCGCGGCCACGGGTCGCGCCACCGTGCCCGACACCCCGGGCGCGGGGGCGACCGAGGAGCTGGCCACCGGCCCGGTGCGCACCAAGGACTTCAACCTCGTCTCGGTGCAGTGGAACGGTGACCCCGAGGCCGACGTCGACGTGCAGGTCCGTGTGCGGACCGACGATGGCTGGTCGGGGTGGCAGACCCTGGAGGTCGAAGATTCCGGTCCCGATCCGGGCACGAAGGAAGCGGCGCGAGCCGCCGAGAAGGGCAGCACGACGCCGCTGTGGGTCTCCGGCGGTGCCAACGCCGTCGACGTGCGCGTCTCGGTGCCCGCCGACGCGAAGACCCCCGACGGCGACCCCGCCGTCGAGGACGTGCGCACCAGCCTCATCGACCCCAAGGCGTCCGTCGGGACGCAGACCGCCTCGGCGCCCGCAGCCTCGGCGCGGGCAGCAAGCTCGATGCCCGGTGTCATCACCCGCGACCAGTGGGGCGCCGACGAGTCGCTGCGGCTGGCCAAGTGCGCCTCGCCCAGCTACACCTCGACGCCGAAGGTCGCCTTCGTGCACCACACGGCGGGGTCCAACACGTACACCGCGGCGGAGTCCGCGGCGATCGTGCGCGGCATCTACTACCAGCACACGGTGGTCCAGGGCTGGTGCGACATCGGCTACAACTTCCTCGTCGACAAGTACGGCCAGATCTTCGAGGGCCGCTTCGGTGGCATGGACAAGGCCGTGCTCGGTGCGCACGCGGGCGGCTTCAACGCCGGTAGCTTCGGCGTCTCGGTGCTCGGCAACTACGAGACCGCCAAGCCGACCCCGGCCATCACCGAGGCCCTGGCCCGCGTCATCTCGTGGAAGTTCTCCCTCTCGCAGACCGACCCGACGGGCAAGGCCGTGCTGACCAGCGCCGGCATCGGCGGCACCAACATCCGCCACCCCGCGGGCGCGCAGGTCACCCTCAACGCCATCTCCGGGCACCGCGACGTCGGCGCGACCGCCTGCCCGGGGGCCAACCTGTACTCCCAGCTGCCCGCGCTTCGCACTCGCGTCGCGCAGCTCATGGCCGAGAAGGAATGGGAACTGAGGACGACGGCGACGCCCGGCGCTTCCGACGGCACCGCCTACTTCGGTGACACGCGCGGTACGGCCCTGTCGTGCGACTGGGACGGCGACGGCACCGACGGCCTGGCCGTCTACACCGCCGGTCGCTGGACCATCAAGCAGAAGCCCGGCAACGACGACCCAGATCTGACGTTCGACTACGGCTCGGCGAGCATGATCCCGGTCTGCGGTGACTGGAACGGCGACGGCGTCGCCGGCATCGGCGTCTACGACCCAGCCACGTACACGTGGTGGCTCCGCGAGACGGCCACGCCGGGCGCACCGGACCGCAAGTTCGTCTACGGCTTCAAGGGCGTCAAACCCGTCAGCGGTGACTGGGACGGCGTGGGCCGCTCCGGCATCGGCGTCTACGACGGCTACCGCTGGTGGCTGCGCGGCACCGCTACCCCCGGCGGCGCGGGCGCGGTGTTCTCCTACGGCTGGCCGCAGGCCACCCCGGTGGTCGGTGACTGGGACGGCGACGGGCGCGACACCGTGGGCGTCTACGCCACCGGCGCGTGGTGGCTGCGGAACTCCATCACGCCCGGCCAGCCCGACGCCCTCTTCGGCTACGGCGCGGCCACCGACCGGCCTGTGGTGGGTCGCTGGGACGTCAGCGGCCTGACCAGCTCGGCCGCCACGGACAGCGGCTCGGGCAGCGGCAGCGAAAGCAGCGGCGACGGGGACGCCGCCACCAGCGTCACGCCCGAGCGCGGCGACGGTGTCGGCGTCTGGCGCACCTGGCCGTAGCCCCCACGCCTGCAGAAGTGGCCGGCTGCCCATGATCACCGTGAGGTGGCCGGCTGTCCATGATCACCGTGATCATGGGCACCCGGCCACTCGCGTTTCGGCCCGGTAACTCCCCGTCAGGGGGCGTCGAGGAGCGCGAGGTCGGCGTCGACCATCGCGCCGACCACGTCGGCGAACGCGCGCGTCGGTGCCCACCCGAACGCCTCGCGCGCCAGCGTGGGGTCACCGACGAGGTCGGCGGCGTCGTTGGGGCGCACGAAGGCGGGGTCGGTGCGCACGAGGTGGCGCCACTCGGTGACGCCTGCCCGCGCGAACGCCGCCGCCACGAAGTCGTCGACGGAGTGCGACGTGCCGGTGGCCACCACCACGTCGAGCGGTTCGGTGTGCCGCAGCGCCGCCACCATGGCCCGCACCGTGTCCGGCGCCCAGCCCCAGTCACGACGGGCGGCGGTGTTGCCCAGCACCAGCTCGTCGGCGCGGCCACGGGCGATCGCGGCCACGGTCGAGGTGATCTTCCGGGTCACGAAGCGCGTCGGCCGCCGCGGCGACTCGTGCGGGTACAGCACCGCGTTGACCGCGAACGCCCCACCCGCGCGGTGCAGCTGCACGAGGTGGTGGGCGTAGGCCTTCGCCGCGCCGTAAGGGGTGACGGGGACGACGGGGGTCGACTCGTCCTGCGGCGTGATGCCCGCCCCCGCGAACACCTCCGCGCTGGAGGCCTGCAGCACGCGCACCTGACCGCCGCTGGATCCCGTGGTGCTCGCGGCGGCGTGCAGGATGGCGGCCGGCAGCACCGCGTCGAGCAGCGCCGTCTCCACCGGCTCCTCCCACGAGCGCGCCACCGAGCTCTCCGCCGCGAGGTTGTAGACCTCGTCGGGGCGCACCTCGCGGATGAGCGTCGCGGCGGCCTTCGGGTCGAGCAGGTCGGCGGTGTGGACCACCAGCCGGTCTCCCAGGGCCTCCAGGTGCGGCGGGAGGGGGCCCGAGCTGCGGCGCACGCCGTGCACGAGCGTGCCCTCGGCAGCGAGCAGCTCGGCGAGGTAGCCGCCGTCCTGCCCGGTGACGCCGGTGACCAGCGCCGTCCTGCGGTTGCCGCTCACTTGCCGGAGAGCGCCTTCTGCTCGGCGAGGTCGGAGTCGACCATCATCTGCACCAGCTCGGTGAAGCCCACCTTCAGCTCCCAGCCGAGCTGGGTCTTGGCCTTGGTCGGGTCGCCGATGAGCAGGTCCACCTCCGCGGGGCGCATGAACGCCGGGTCCTGACGGACCAGGGGAGCCCAGTCGGTGATGCCGACGTGGGCGAAGGCCACGTCCAGCAGCTCACTGATCGCGTGGGTCTCACCGGTGGCCACGACGTAGTCGTCGGCTTCGTCTTGCTGCAGCATCCGCCACATCGCCTCGACGTAGTCCCCGGCGAAGCCCCAGTCGCGGCGGGCGTCCAGGTTGCCCAGCACCAGCTCCTCCTGCAGGCCCAGGGAGATGCGGGCGACGGCCTGGGTGACCTTGCGGGTGACGAACTCCGGGCCGCGGCGGGGGCTTTCGTGGTTGAACAGGATCCCCGAGGAGGCGTGCATGCCGTAGGACTCGCGGTAGTTGATGGTCATGTAGTGGCCGAAGACCTTGGCCACGCCGTAGGGGGAGCGGGGCCACAGCAGGGTGTCTTCCTTCTGGGGTACGGCCTGGACCTTGCCGTACATCTCTGAGGAGGAGGCCTGGTAGAAGCGGACCTTGGTCATGTCGTCGCCGCAGTAGAGGCGGACGGCTTCCAGGGCGTTCAGGACGCCTTTGCCGGTGACCTCGGCGGTGAGGTCGGCGTTCTCCCAGGAGTAGGCCACGAAGGAGATGGCGCCGAGGTTGTAGAACTCGTCGGGCTGGGCGATGTTCAGGGCGCGGATCAGGGAGGACAGGTCCATGAGGTCTCCGGTGAGGACCTTCACGCCGGGTACGTCGCGGGCCAGCAGCGGCAGCTTGGGGTTGTTCTGTCCGCGGACCAGTCCGTAGACCTCATACCCCTTGGACAGCAGCAGCTCGGACAGGTACAGCCCGTCCTGGCCGGTGACTCCCGTGATCAACGCGCGCTTGGCCATGCAGCGACCCTAGGGGACGGCCCTCGTCGTCGTCCTCGCAGTGCAGGACGAGGACGACGACGACGGCGCGCGGGCTGCTGAACTACCCGGCCTGCGGCCCCCAGGCGCGCCGGTCGCGGACAGCGGCCTTCTTGCCGAGGTGCCCCTCCCGCACGAGCATGGCGAGCGAGTCGAGCACCACGCGGGAGCTGAGCAGCGAGGTCTGCTCCGCCCAGTCGTAGGGCGGGGAGCACTCGACGATCTCCAACCCGGAGATCCCCCCGGCCGCGATGAGCCGCACCATGTTCAGGCCTTCACGCGGCAGCAGGCCGCCGGGCTCGGGCCAGCCGGTGCCCGGCACGAAGCCGGCGTCGAAGACGTCGATGTCGAAGGACAGGTACACCGCCTTCGCGCCCTTCCACGCAATCTCGAGCGCCATCTCGGCGATCTTCTCCACGCCGACGCGCTCGACGTCGCCCACGGTCATCACCGTGGTGCCACGCTCACGGCCCACCTTCACGCCCGCGCGCGGTGACTGCCAGCCGCCGATGCCGACCTGCACGAGGTTGGTGGCGGGCGCGTTCTTGATGTTGGTGGCGTGGAACCAGGGCGTCGTGTGCATCCGCTCGTCGAGGTCGGTCTCCTGCGTGTCGACGTGGCGGTCGAAGTGGATGATCCCGATGTTGCCGTCCACGTGCGGCGCCAGGCCGCGGATGGTCGGGTAGCCGATGGAGTGGTCGCCACCGAGGATCACGGGGAACACCCCGCGCGAGACGACGTGCGACATCGCCTGGCTGATCTGGTCGAAGGACTTCTCGAGGCTTCCGGGGATGGTGAAGACGTCGCCGATGTCGACGATGTTGAGCTGCTCGCGCAGATCGACGCCCAGCTCGTAGCTGTAGGTACCGAAGAGGTTGGTCGAGCGGCGGATGCCCTGCGGGCCGAAGCGCGTGCCCGGCCGGTAGGTGGCGCCGGAGTCCAGCGGCGCGCCGAAGACGGCGACCTCGGCGTCGTCGACCTGATTGACGTCTTCCAGGTAGGGGCAGTTGAGGAAGGTGCCGCGCTCCCCGGCGAAGTGGGGGAGCTCGCCGCGCGAGAACGTCGGGATGGTCTTGTCGACGAGGGTGGGCGATCCCGGCAGGCCGAAGGCGAGGCCCTGCTCGATCTCCTGGTCGTGGCGGAACATCGAGATCCGCGCCTCGGCCTCCTGTGCCCAGCGGCCCTCCTTCTGGGCGAAGGCGTCGCTGTGGGAGTGCGTGCCCGGCCCGTGGGAGTGCGTCGGCTGCCCGGGCCCGTGGGAGTGGGTGTAACCCTGAGTGCCTGCGGTGCCGCCGTCGCCGTCGCCATCGCCGTGCTCGTGCTCTGACATCGTTCCACCACTCCTTGGGGCCGCCTGATGCAGTGGTACCTGGCCGTCTGAGGTGCCGGGGCACATGCCAGCACACTCCGCCTGCGCGCGGCGTCGGCGGGGCCGAGGTGGCGACGTCGGCGGCTGGAACGGCGGTGCGCCCCGCCGAGCGCTCGACGACACAGGGGCTTAACAGGATCGCGGCGCTGCACGTAACACGGACCCAGTGGAGTGTCCGCGAGCCGATCCGAGGGTCGGCGCGCACCTAGGGTTCCGCTGGCCCCAGCTCCTCGGGGGCATCAGGACTGGTCCAAGAGGTGCAAGCAGCCTCGCGGCGGGCGCGCTGAGCGACGCGAGGGTGCTCCACGGCGGGATAGAAGCCCGGGAGGTTCGCCAGGCCCTGACCTTGTGTCAGGGCTCGTCCGCTCATCCGAGGAGCCTTCTGTGGCGACGACGACCCAACCTTCAGGATCCACCGACACGACCGCGGCCCACGACCTCAACGAGTTCGGGTACGGCCAGGACCTGCACCGCTCGATCGGGACCTACGCCTCCTTCGCCGCGGGGTTCTCGTTCGTCTCGATCCTCACCACGATCTTCCAGCTCTTCGGGTTCGGCTTCAGCTTCGGCGGGCCCACCTTCTTCTGGACCTGGCCCGCGGTCTTCCTTGGGCAGCTGCTCGTCGCGCTGTGCTTCGCCGAGCTGGCGGCGCGCTACCCGCTCTCAGGCGCCATCTACCAGTGGGCCCGGCGGCTGGGCGGCAGCACCGTCGGCTGGTTCGCCGGCTGGACGATGATCATCGCGCAGATCGTCACCGTCGCTGCGGCCGCGATCGCCATGCAGGCCGTCCTCCCGGCCATCTGGTCCGGGTTCCAGGTGGTCGGCGGCGACCCCTCCATCGCCAGCCTCACCGGTGCCACCAACGCGATCCTGTTGGGCCTCGTGGTGCTCACGATCACCACGCTCATCAACTCGGTGGCCGTGCGCGTCATGGCGGTGGTCAACGCCGTCGGTGTGACCGCCGAGCTCATCGGCGTCGTCCTCCTCATCGTGGCGCTGTTCTCGACCTCCGTGCGCGGGCCGGGCATCGTGCTAGACACCAGCGGCGTGACGAGCTTCAGCGCCCTGTTGGCGGCCGGGCTCATGGCCGGTTACGTGCTCGTCGGCTTCGACTCGGCGGGCGAGCTCGCGGAGGAGACGCATAACCCGCGCCGCACCACCCCGAAGACCATCCTGCGAGCCCTCATCGTCTCCGGGATCGGCGGTGCGCTGATCCTCCTCGGGGCACTCATGGCCGCTCCCACGCTTGATGACGAGCTCAGCGGAGGCGGCCTCGCCTACGTCGTGACCAGCCGCCTCGGTGACGTCTGGGGTCGCGTCTTCCTGGCCGATGTCGTGCTTGCGGCGTTCGTCTGCACGCTCGCGATTCAGACCGCGACCACGCGGATGATCTTCTCGATGTCGCGCGACGAGGTGCTGCCCTTCTCCCGCAAGCTGCGCACCGTGTCGGCCCGCGGCGCGACCGTCCACGCCTCCGTGCTCGTCGGGGTCGGGGCCGCAGCCCTGCTGCTCGTCAACCTCGGCCACGCGGGCGTCTTCACCGCCCTCACGAGCACGTGCATCGTGCTCCTGTACATCGCCTACCTGTGCGTGACCGCCCCCATGCTCTACCGGCGGCTCAAGGGCTGGCCGAAGGAGCTGGGGCCGCAGCAGGACGAGCTGGGCAAGCCCGTCTTCAGCCTCGGGCGCTGGGGCCTGCCGATCAACGTGCTCGCCGTCCTGTGGGGTCTGGCGATGGCCATCAACCTGGTCTGGCCCCGCCAGGAGGTGTACGACCCGGAGGGCACCAGCCCGGTGCTCCAGTACTTCGGCGTCATCTTCGTCGCGCTGACCGCCATCGGTGGGTACGTCGCCTTCACCGTCAAGAAGAAGGCCTACCGCGCCGCCATCGCCGGTCTTCCTGGCTCGGACACCGCCGCCGCGCCACGCATCATCGACCTGACCGACAGCGCCTCCGTCGTCGACAGCGCGACCAGGCGCTGACAGCGCCCTGGGGCCGGAGTCGGCCCGGCCGGTCTCGCGAGCGGTCGGGCCGTGCCGGTCTCAGGGAGCGATCTCTGCCAGTGCCGCCGGTGCCGCGGCGAGCAGGTTGGCCGCCCGGCGCTGCACCGCGGCGACCTCGCGGACGGCCTGACGGATGACGCTCCTGTCGATCGGCGAGAGCTTGTCGATGACGACGACGTCCGTCGCCGCCTCGCCGGCGTCCAGCTGCTCCAGCTGGTGACGCAGCCGAAGCCGCTGCAGTAGTTCGAAGATCTCCACCAGCGTCGATGCCTCGACCTGCGGGAGCACCACCGTGCCGGCCGTGGCACGCAGCCGGTCGACGGTGCCCAGCGCCGGTGACCCAGCGCTGAGAGCCGACCAGCGGGCCAGGTGGACGATCGGGGTCAGGGCGTGGGCCTTGACGTCGAACGAGCCGCCACGGCCCCTCAGCACATCCCAGCCCGAGGGCAGCCTGGCGCGGGTGACCAGGGCCTGGTGCAGCAGCAGGCGCATCGCCGCCGGGTGGGTGCGCAGCTCGTGGAAGGCCTCTCGCACGCTCGGCGCCTCTGGGTCACCGACCACCGGCCGACCGTCGACGAGCAGGGAGACCAGCACCGTCCCTTTCGACGGCACAGCACCCTGGGCCTGCGACGGATCGGACAGCCACTCGCGCGCTCCGTCCCGCCACTGCGATGCCGTGCGAGAGAAGAGGCGGTGCGACGGGTTGGCCCCGTGCTCGTCGCTGGCCAGGCCCATCGAGCGGAGCTCGACCACGACATCGGCCACCGCCGCGCGGTACGCCTCGACCTCGTCCGTGCTCAGCCCGTCATCAAGGACGACGGCGGCGTCGAGGTCGGAGCTGGGCACAGCCTCGCGCCGCCCACCGCTGCCCAGTGCCAGCCACGTGAAGCGCGAGGTGTCGAGGTCCGCGGTGCGCGCCACCACCAGCTCGATCGTGCGCCGCACGAGAGTGTCGAGCAGGCTGGAGTGCACCGCGGTCACCTGGCTGGCGGGCAGCCCTCGGCGCGTGGCGTCACGCATCACCACGGGCAGTCGCTGGGCGCGGCGTCTTAGCTCGCCCACCGACGATGCGCGCCGCAGCTGCTCGTGCAGGGAGGCGCTCGACGTGGTCGGAGACACGACGAGGTCTCGCGCGGAGATCAGTCCGCGCAGCGCGCCGTCGTCGTCGATCACCACGACGTGCTCGACGTCGGCGTCCAGCAGGCCGATGAGCGCCGCCGTCGCCGACGTGCCGAGTCGCACCACTGGCGCCGCACAGCGGGCGAGCGAAGCTGCGTCAGCGGACGATGGGCAGCCGACGGCCACCCAGGCGCGGATGTCGGCGTCCGTGAGCACCGCGAACCCGCCGCCGATCGGCACCGCCGCACACCCCAGGCCGGCGGACGTCATCGCGGTCGCCGCCTGCGCCACCCCTGTGCTCGGAGCCAGGACCAGGGGGGCTCGAGTCAGCACGTCGTCGACGAGCGCGTAGCTCGGCGCGCCGATCGTCGCCGTCCCCGGAGCCCATGACGAGGTGTGGGTCGCTTCCTGAGTCACCGGGTCAGACCGACGAACATCGTCGTGTGGAGGGCTGCCACGTGGCGCTCGGCGATGGCGACAGCGGCCACGGCGTCGTGGGTGCGGAGGGCGTCGACGAGGTCGGCGTGCTCGCGGTTGACGCCGTGCAGGTACTCGATCGGGTAGGGGACGAAGTAGGCGTAGAGGCGGTGCAGCGCGTCCCGGTAGGGGCCGACGAGGTGCGGCCGGTGGGCTGCCTGTGCGACACCGAGGTGGAACCGCTCGTCGGCGGCGTGGTACCCGGTCCAGTCCGTGGCGGCGCGGGCGTCTGAGACGGCCTCCTCCAGGGCTTCGATGTCACGGGCATCGGCCTCGCGTGCGGCGAAGTGCGTGAGGCTGGTCTCCAACAGGGTGCGGACGTCGATGAGTCGATGCACCTCGGCGGAGTCGCCGCGGAAGGCGCGCACCGCGGGCAGCTCGGAGGCACCCTCGGTGTCGGCGACGAAGGTGCCACCGGAGCGTCCGCGCACCCGCCGCAGGATGCCGTCGTCGGCGAGGGAGCGCAGTGCGCGCCGAACGGTGATCTCGCTGACGCCGAGAGCTTCGGCCACCTCGGAGTCCGGGGGCAGGGCCTCGCCCACCGAGAGGAGGCCGAGGTCGATGGCCAGGCCGATCCGCCCGCGGACGGTGTCGACGGCGGACAGCCGCGTCAGGCCCGCGACGGCAGGGGCGGTGAGTGCTGGGACCGCGGGGTGCGTCTCGCCGGGGTGTGCGGAGGGCATGGACCCCATCTTGCGGGAACGTCGGACCCCTCTCGTTTTTTCGCTCATTCTGATCTATTTTCCTCCCAGGACACCCCTGGAGGTCACCCCATGTCGCGATCACTCCGCGTCGCCGTCGCCCAGAGCCCCCCGCACCCCCTCGGTGCTGACCTGGGCGAGTTCGCCGCCCAGGTGCGCGAGCACGCGCTCGGAGGCGCTCGGCTCGTCGTTTACCCCGAGCTGCACCTCTTCGGGGCAGACGCGTACCCCGAACCGGACCGCAACGCCGCTCTCGACGCTGCAGCGGTACCGCTGGACGGGCAGCTGGTCCGCGACCTCGCGGTGATCGCCCGGGATGCGGGCGTCTGGCTGGTGCCGGGCAGCATCTGCGAGCGCGGGCCGGGCGGTGAGCTCTTCAACACCGCGCTCGTCCTGTCGCCGCGCGGAGAGGTCAGCGCCACCTACCGCAAGGTCTTCCCCTGGCGTCCCAGCGAGCCCTATGCGCCCGGCGACAGGTTCGTGGTGGCCGACGTCGACGGCGTCCGGATCGGACTCGACATCTGCTACGACGCCTGGTTCCCCGAGGTCACCCGCCACCTGGCCTGGATGGGCGCGGAAGTGGTCCTCAACGTCGTCAAGACGACGACGGCCGACAGGCCGCACGAGCTGGTGCTCGCCCGCGCCAACGCCATCGTCAACCAGGTCTTCATGGTCAGCGTGAACTGCGCGGGGCCCGTCGGGCGAGGCCGCAGCATCGTCGTGGACCCCGAGGGGGAGGTGCTCGCCGAAGCGCCCGGTGACGAGGCGACCACGCTGGACGTCGAGCTGGACCTCGACCACGTCGACCGCGTCCGTACGCACGGCACCGCAGGCGTCAACCGCATGTGGGCTCAGTTCCGCGCCGACGACGCCCCCCTGGCGCTCCCGCTCTACGGCGGTCGCATCGATCCCGCCACGTGGGAGCCGCGCGCCGCAGTCCCCGCCAGCACTGCCTCCACTCACCCTGCCGCCGAGCTCTCCACCAACCACTGAAGGAAGCCATGTCCAGCACAGCTCCGACCGCCCCCGCGCTGACGCGCACGCTGCGGTTGCCGTCCCTGGTCCTGTTCGGCCTCGCCTACATGACACCGCTGATCGTCCTCGGCATCTTCGGGATCGTCGCCGAGACCACCGGTGGTGCCAGCGCGTCGGCCTACCTCGTGGCCCTGGTCGCGATGCTCTTCACCGCCTCGAGCTACGGGCGCATGGCCGCAGCCCACCCCGTTGCCGGCTCCGCCTACACCTACGTGCGCCGCACCATCGACCCGAGGGCCGGCTTCCTCGTCGGGTGGGCCGTGCTCCTCGACTACCTCTTCCTGCCGATGGTGATCTGGCTCATCGGTGGCTCCTACCTCCAGGCGCAGTTCCCCGGCGTCCCCGGCTGGATCTGGATCATCGGCTTCATCGCCGTCACCACGGTGCTCAACGTGCTCGGCATCAAGGTGGCCAACCGCGCCAACTACCTGCTCATGGCGTTCCAGGTGCTCGTCATCGTGGTGTTCGTGGGGCTGTCGATCGGCACGGTCGTCTCGGCGCAGGGTTCCGGCGGTCTGGTGAGCCCTGCCCCGTTCACCAACCCGACGGCGACACTGTCGGGTGTGACGGCCGGGGCGGCGATCGCCGCGTACTCCTTCCTCGGCTTCGACGCCGTGACCACCTTCACCGAGGAGACGGTCGACCCCCGCAGGACGGTTCCCCGCGCGATCCTCCTCGTGGCGCTCATCGGCGGAGTGATCTTCATCGCTGTGGCCTACACCACGCAGCTGGTCCACCCCGGCGGGACCTTCACGGACTCCTCCTCGGCGGCCTTCGACATCGCCATCACCATCGGCGGCAACGTCTTCGGCGCCGTCTTCATCGCCGGCCTCGTGATCGCCCAGTTCGCCTCGGGTCTCGCAGCGCAGGCCTCGGCGGCGCGCCTGGTGTTCGCGATGGGACGTGACGGAGCCTTGCCGCGCCGCGTCTTCGGTGTGCTGAGCCCCCGGTTCCAGGCTCCCGTCACCAACCTCGTGCTCATCGGGGTCGTCGGGCTCGCCGCTCTCTTCCTCGACGTCGCGACGTCGACGTCGTTCATCAACTTCGGCGCCTTCTTCGCCTTCACCATGGTCAACGTCTCCGTGGTCGTCTACTACGTCCAGCAGCGCCGGCGGGGGCAGCGTCTCAATCCTGTGCTGTACGTCGTCCTGCCCGTGATCGGCGCGGCCGTGACGCTCTTCCTCCTGACCCGCCTCGACTCCACGGCGATCACCCTGGGGCTCTCGTGGCTCGCCATCGGGATCGTCGTGCTCGCGGTGGTCACCCGCGGGTTCCGCACGCTCCCGCCGGAGATCCCGGCCGACGAGGTCGAGGCCCCCGTGCCGGTCACCGCGTCATCGGGGCGCTCCTCCTCGTGAGGCTCGCCCTGGGGCAGCTCCGCGCTGTCGACGACGTCCCCACGAACCTCGGTCTCGTGGGCGACGTCGTCGGTCAGGCGGCCGACGCCGGTGCGGACCTCCTGCTGCTGCCGGAGTACGCCATGTACGAGCGGGCGCGCGTCGACGCCAGTTTCGGGGAGGTCGCCGAGCCCCTCGACGGCCGGTTCGGCACGGCTGTCGCGGAGCTCGCGCGCGTCCGGGCGTTGCCCGTGGTGATCGGGATGGTCGAGCGCGACCCTCGCGGGGGCCTCCCGTTCAACACCCTCGCAGCATTCGGTGCCGGCGGAGAGCTCCTGGGCAGCTACCGCAAGATCCACCTCTTCGACTCCTTCGGTTTCCGGGAGTCCGAGTGGATCGCCGCCGCACCGGAACCCCTCCCGGTCGTGGTACCGGTGGCCGAGGCCCGGGTCGGGCTGATGACCTGCTACGACCTGCGTTTCCCCGAGCTCGCGAGGGCCCTGGTCGATGACGGCGCCGACGTGCTGGCGGCGTGCTCCTCCTGGGTGCCTGGCCCACACAAGCTCCAGCACTGGGACGTCCTCGCCCGCGCCCGCGCCATCGAGAACGGCGCGGTCGTCGCGGCGGTGACGCAGGCCCAGCCGATCTCCATCGGGCGCAGCCTGGTCGTCGACCCCGATGGCACGGTCATCGCGCAGGCCGGCCTCGAGGCGCAGCTCCTCGTCGCCGACATCGACCTCGCCGTCGTGGCGAGGGCTCGCACCCGAGATCCGGGCTACCGCTCCCGGAGGCTGTGACCCGCTGGTGCGCGGGTGCTGACTCGCTCAGGCGGGAGCGGCCCCCTCCTGGGCAGCGACGCGCTCGGCTCCGGGAGCACCTGGGCCCAGCAGGACGGCGCTGCCGCCGCCGGCCAGCGCTGACAGGACGGCGTCGAGCGCGGTGGCGTCGCCGACCTCGCGCACGTCGACCAGCACCCGCGCACCGGGTGCCTGCGCCGGGGGCACCTCCAGCCCCGGGGCGTCCGGCACGTAGGGCAGCGCGTCACCGAACCCGGCGACGACGGCGGCCGCGTCCAGCGCCCCCGCCGGCACCGACGAGGCACGCAGGGCGAGAGCGCCGAGTGCCTGCACCACCACGTGCTCGGCACCTGAGGGCGCGGGCGTCCCGTCGGGGATGACGGCGACGCGCACGCCGTCGTCGTCCTCATCCACCAGCTGCGCACCTACGGTGGCGAGCGCGAGCCGCCACGCCACCGTGCGCCAGTGCGCGGGCAGGGCGAGGAGCGCGGTGTCGCCGACCTCGACGTCCAGCTCCTCCACGAGCAGGTTGGCCGTCTTCGCGACCCAGTTCTCCAGCACGCGCGCCGACAGCTCCACGCGCTCGCCGTCAGCGCCGTACCAGGTGACGCGGGGGCGGCCGGAGTCTTGCGCGCGCAGGCTTGCCAGGAGCTTCGGGACATCGACGCGGGTGCTGGGGGAGCTCACGACGACGACGGTAGGCCGCCGCCCTCCGAGCCCGCCTCGGCCCATCCGCCGTCCTCCTCGACGATCACTCGACAATGCCCCGACCGAGCCGCAGAACTCCTCGCCCCGCCCCCTCGGTGACGATCAAGGAAGTGCACGCCACAACAGCGCGTCACCTGCACACCTGCCGCTGCACCAGGTCGCAGAACGTCGCGATCGGTCCACCCAGAAGCACGGGGAGCCGATCGATCACCACGATCTGCGTGATCTTCGACGGGCAGCTCCTTGCGGGCCGCAACGACAGTGTTGTGACGCTCACGTCCTTGATCGTCGAGGAGGGATGGGGGGTTCCGCGGGGGGATGTGCAGAGCGCAGGATGGGCGGGTGACAGCGGGTGGCGCTCCGGTGGCGCAGCGCACTCTCGTGCTGGCTCAGCCGCTCGACCTGTCGGCCACGGTCGGGCCACTGCGCCGCGGCGGGGGAGACCCGGCGGTGCGCCGCGTCGGTGTCGGGCCGGGCGCCACGTGGTGGTGGGCGACCCGCACGTCGCAGGGCACGGCCCTGCTACGTCTGCAGCACCTGCGCGCTGGTGGGCCGCACGGCGTCGTCGAGGCAGCGGCGTGGGGGACGGGCGCCGGCGTCGTCGTCGACGGCGTCCCCGAGCTGCTCGGCGAAGAACAGGACTCCTCCGGCTTTCGGCCGCTCGCCCACCACACCGCGCTGGTCTCCGCGTGGCGCCGCCACGGCGGCGTGCGGGTGCTGCGGACGCGGGCCGTCTTCGAGGCGCTCGTGGGGGCGGCCCTGGAGCAGGTGGTCACCGGGGTGGAGGCGCACCGGGCGTGGCGCGACCTGCTCTGCCGCTTCGGGGAGGTCGCGCCCGGGGGGCTTCACGACGTCGGCAGCGGTGGCCCGTCAGCGCCCGGCGGCCCTGCCGAGGGGATGCGCGTGCCGCCGAGCGCCCGTGAGTGGGCCGCCATCCCGAGCTGGGAGTGGCTGCGCGCGGGGGTGGAGGAGCGACGCCGCAGTGTGGTGCTGCACGCCTCGCGGTGCGCCCCGGCTCTGGAGCGCACGGTGTTGCTGCCGCCCGAGCGCGTTGAACCGGCGCTGCGGACCCTGCCCGGGGTGGGCGTGTGGACGGCGGCGGAGGTGCGCCACCGCGCCCACGGAGACCCCGACGCCTTCTCCTTCGCCGACTACCACGTG
This sequence comes from Quadrisphaera granulorum, assembly GCF_003149145.1. Classification (GTDB taxonomy): domain Bacteria; phylum Actinomycetota; class Actinomycetes; order Actinomycetales; family Quadrisphaeraceae; genus Quadrisphaera; species Quadrisphaera granulorum. The sequence continues at coordinate 97,703 of NZ_QGDQ01000015.1, forward strand.
GCCAAGAACGTCTCCTATGCGCTGACCGGTGAGGTGCTCGACGATGCCGGGTGCGCCGAGGTCATCGAGTGCTACCGCGGCCACCGCTACCGGGTGCAGCGGCTGCTGGAGCTCGACGGCATCGCCAGGCCCCGCCGCGCTGCGCGGATGACACTGCCGCGCCACGTGCCCGTGGCCACCGGCATGAGGTCCTGACCAGGACGTTCGCGGAGGTGCCGCCCGGTGATCGGCCGAGCGAGGGCGATCGGCGGCCGGAGATGAGGCAAACGGGGGACACAGGGCTGTCCCCCTTCAAGGCACAGCCGTTCCCCGTCGATGCCGCCTCGGAGACCACCCATCGGACGGCATCACGGAGGAAGCCATGCGGCGAAAGACCGCCATAGTTTTAGGCGTTTCGGGCGCCGCACTGGCCCTCACGGCCAGCAGCGCCTTCACAGCGGCGGGCCTGACCGTCTCCCCGTCTGCGGGTTTCATCGGTGGCACGCAGACGGTGACTGTCAACGGCACGACGGTCAGCAGCGTCGCCTACACGGCCGATGCACAGGACGCCGCGAAGACGGGCAAGATCGTCCTCACGTTCTCCGACCACAACGCCAACGCCAAGGTTCCGGGAATCGTCTTCACCTTCACATCGGCCGCCACGACTGCGGGTCGAACCGCCCCCTCCTGGACCTGCAGTGCCATCGCCTCGGTCGGAAACACCGCCAACTCCGCCTCGGAGTGCGGCGCCGGCTCGTCCGTCAGCGGCGCAGGCGGCACTGCCTTCCTGACGGACGACCTCGTGTCGTACGCATTGACGGTCTCCTGATGCCGTGACCCTGTGCCAGCGCGTCGCCGCCGTCGCGACCACCCTCGTGGTGGTTGTGGCGGCGGCGGTCGTGCTGGCCGTGCAGACCGGGTGGGTGACGGTCGTCGTCACCCACGGGATCAGCATGAACCCGGTCTACTACCAGGGAGACCTGGTGGTGGCCGCGCGCAAGGAGAGCTACCAGGTCGGCGACATCGTCGCGTTCGACCACGACGACCCGGACGCTTCCAAGACACGGGTGCTGCACCGCATCATCGCCGTCCAGGCAGACGGCATTGTCACCAAGGGTGACAACCGTCAGACGCGGGACCCCGGTGTGACCCCGTTCGACAAGATCCTCGGCCGAGCGATGCTCCACGTGCCCCAGGCCGGCAAGCTCGTCAACGCCGCAGGCAGCCCGTGGGGCATTGCTGTGCTCGTCGGTGGACCACTGCTGCTGTCCCTCATCGGGGGAGCCGCTGGTGTAAAGCGCGGCGGAACGCGGGCGCGGCGTGCCCGGGCTCGCCGCGCCGAGGCTGCCGGCGCGCCGTCGCGTCGCCAGCTGCGTCCCGGTGTCCCGGCTGGATCGGCGAACACCGAGCGGTGGGCTCAGCGACAGGGGCCGTTGCCCCCACGGCCGGGCTCGTCCTCAATAACCGCGTCCGGCAACCCCGTGGCGCTTGGAGTTGTCTTGGTTCTCGGGGCCGCCGGTCTCGGCCTGGGGATGAGCAGCTGGACGGCACCGCCAGAGAAGACCAGGACCGAGGCCGCCGATGACCTCGTACGCACCGCGACGTTCTCCTACACCGCAGACGTGCGGCGCTCACCCGTCTATGACGGCACGACCGTCACCTCGCCGGCGCCGGTATTCCGGAAGGTCGCGACCGGTGTCTACGCGGACCTCGCCTACCGCGGTGCCGCAGGGGAGGCCGGCAGCATCGACCTCAGCGCGAAGCTCTCCAGTCCGGGGGGCTGGACGACGACGATGCCGATCTCGTCCGGGCTGCGCTACGGAGGCGGCGCTGCCGACCTGCAGGAGCCTCTCGACCTCGATGCGTTCCTGGCGCGGTCCGCGGCTGCCGCGGCGATCACGGGGCTCGAAGCGCAGCCTCTCGCGGTGGTGCTGACGGCCACTGTCACCCCGGACAGCGGTGGTGCGGGCCCAGCCACCAGCGCCGGGGGGCCGCTGGTCGCCACCATGCCTCTGACCGTCACCGACTCCCGGGTCACGCTGGACGGGGACAGTGCCTCGCTGGTCGCGACCGCCAAGGAGCCGCAGACGCGGACCGTCACCGAGCCCGGTTCGGTGTCCTTGGTCGGGCTGAAGCTGCCCGTCCAGCCGGTGCGCGTCACCGCCGTCGTCCTGCTCGTTCTTGCGGCATTGGGCGGGCTCGTGCTGGCGATCCTGACCGCCGTCGCCCGTTCCCGTGCCGCCCGCGCCGACGCGCGCAGTACCGAGACCGAGCGCGTCGCCGCGTGCCTCGCCGACCTGCTCGTGCCCGTCGTGGAGATCCCCGGCGCCGAGACGGCCGTCGAGGTCATCTCACCCGAAGCCCTCGAGCGCCTCGCCCGTGCGCACGAGCTGCCCGTGCTGCACCGCCGCGGTCACGGGGCCGCGGTGTTCGCCGTCGTCGTCGAGGGCACCACCTATACGTGGTCCGAGCACGACGGCGAAGTCGTCTCCGACGAGGGCTTCCTCCTCGACCATGTGTTGCACCCCGAGGACGACGACAGCGGCACCTACGCCCGGCGCGCGCCGTGGGAGGAGCCGCCCATCGTCTTCGCCCCGCGGCACGCGACCCCGAACCCGACACCTCCGACCAACCAGCCCCTGTCACCTCGCCGCGCTGCGATCGCGGCGGAGCGCGAACCGCTGCCCGACGAGCCGAGCTTTGAAGAGCTGCTGCAGCCGGACCCCTTCTCCCGCCTCGTCGATCCCGACCCGTTCGCACGGCTCGGACCGGCGGCCCGAGGGCCATCCCGTGCGTCGGGGCGGCGTGCGAAGACGAATGAACGGGGCTCGACCCGGCGGGAACCCCCGCCGGGTCCTTCGCACGTCCGGCGCTGACTCTGCGCTGATCGGCGTGGCGTTTTCGGCTGTTCACCGTTAGGTCGCCCATGGACCGGGCTTCACCACCGGGTGGCCTCGCTCTCACTGGGTGGCCTGACGCCCGGCTGGAACCCTCGAGACCGGGAGACAGCCCACCCAGTCGACGGGGCGCCCGGCCGTTCGAGTAACAGCAGGACAGCAGCGACGCTGCTACTTTGGCAGCATGCCCGTGTCGATGACTATCCGGGACGTCCCTGAGGACGCACGGAACGAACTGGCGGCTCGCGCCGCTCGCGCAGGCCAATCCCTGCAGGAGTATTTGAGGGCCCTCGTCATTGAGCAGGCTTCGCGGCCCACGGTTGACGACATCGTGCGCCGCGCCCGGGCACGCGCCATCGCCACGGGAACCACGGTGACGACAGAAGAGATCCTCGCTGCGCGGGATGCTGACCGGTCGTGAGCCTGGTCGTCTGCGATGCGTCGGCGCTCGTTGCCGTCCTCATCGGCGCCGACGGTGCCGACGGCGGCATCGATCGCGGCGCCTGGGCGGCAGAGCAGTTGCTCGGTGCCCGCCTCGCAGGTCCAGCCCTTCTTCCGTTCGAGGTGAGCAACGTGATCAGGCGGCTGGAGCTCAGCGGCGCCGCATCAGCGGACGTGACGGCCCAGGCCCACGCAGATCTGATGGCTCTCCCCGTCCAGCTCTTCCCCTACGAGGTCCTCGCTGCGCGGACCCGGGAGCTCCGGGCCACCATCACGAGCTACGACGCGAGCTACGTCGCTACTGCCGAACTGCTCGGCGCGCCTCTGGTCACCCTCGACGTCCGGCTCTCACGAGCACCGGGGCCGCGGTGTGAGTTCCGAATGCCCGTGTGAGCGCAGCGGGACGTCGCTGGCCGCGACCCTCGCCGTCGTCGTCCTGATCTGGTCTGGCAGATCAGAGACGCAGGCGGCGCAGCAGTCGTGGCGGCACCCACCGCAGCACCTCGGTGACGGCTTGCGCGCCCGGGGGCGCCCACACGACGTCGCGCTCGAGCTCCAGGCCCTGGGCGGTGAGGTCGGCGACGGCCTCCTTGGTGGTCGCCAGCCAGGCGGACCGCCCGGCCGTCATCCGCGTCCGCACGAAGCCGGGGCGCACCACCACCACGCGCACGCCGTCACCGCGGACCGCTTCGCGCAACCCCGACACGAACGCGTCGAGCCCGGCCTTGCTCGCCCCGTAGGCGAAGTCGGTGGAGCGGGCGCGTACCGCGGCGGCGCTCGACAGCACCACCAGCGTGCCCCCGCGCTGAGTCTTCAACCGCTGCGCAGCCTCGGCGGCCAGCGCTACGGGCGCGACGGTGTTCACCTGCACGAGGTCGGCCGCGGCCGCCGGGTCCTGCCAGGAGCGCTTGCCGTCGGGCAGCACCCCCAGGGCGAGAACGACGACGTCGACCGGCCCCACGGGCACGCCCGCCGCGACCCCGCGTGACCCGAACGCCTCCGCCAGCGCGGGCGACCACGTCGACTGCTGGTGCGCGTCGAGCGGCACCGGTCGGACGCGGTGGCCCTCGGCGGCCAGCGCGGCCACGGCCTCGGACAGGCGTGGACCGGGGCGACCGGCCAGCACCACGTCGAGCGAACGGTCCAGCCCGAGGCGGCGCACGAGCGCCAGGCCGATGTCGGAGGTGCCGCCGAGCAGCACCACGCGTTTCGGCTCGTGAGGAGGGCGGACCGGCAGCGCGGGGGGCGCAGTCGTGGCGCTGGGGGCCGGATCGTCGTCGCGACCGGTCAGCTTGCTGGCGAGCTGCTCCGAGACGCGGTCCGCGAGATCACCGAGCGGCAGCTTGGGGAGGCGCACCCTGGCCATGCTGGCCGAGGGGTCTCGTTCCGGCCAGACCGGGGCCCCGCAGCCGGTGTGAAGATGGACGACGTGCTCATCACGGCCATCGCCGGAGGCGTCGGGGGTGCGCGCTTCCTGCGCGGGCTGCTCGCCCACCTCGCGGCCTCGCCCGACCCCGCCCGTCGCAACGCCCGCGTGATCGCCGTCGTCAACACCGGCGACGACGCCACCATGCACGGCCTGCGCATCACCCCCGACCTCGACACGGTGATGTACACGCTCGGCGGCGCCGTTCACGAGGAGCAGGGCTGGGGACGGCGCAACGAGAGCCATGTCGTCTCCTCCGAGCTCGCCGCGTACGGCACCGGGCCCGACTGGTTCACCCTCGGAGACCGCGACCTCGGCACCCACGTGTTCCGCACGCAGCTGCTGGGGGAAGGGCTGCCGCTCTCGCGCGTGGTGGAGCGGTTGTGCGAGCGATGGCTCCCCGACCCCGGAGAGGGCAAGCCGAGCGTGCGGCTGCTGCCCATGAGCGACGACGACGTCGAGACCCACGTCCACCTGGCCGACGGCCGGACCGTCCACTTCCAGGAGTGGTGGGTGCGGCTGCGGGCCTCCGTCCCCGCCACCGGCTTCAGGCAGGTCGGAGTCGATGCGGCGAAGCCCGCTCCGGGCGTGCTGGAGGCGCTGCGCGACGCCGACGCCGTGCTCCTGCCGCCGTCCAACCCGGTGGTGAGCATCGGCACGGTGCTCGGGGTGCCCGGCGTGAGGGAGGCGCTGCGGGACGGCGGGGCGCCTGTCGTCGGCGTCTCCCCGATTCTCGGGGGGAAGGTGGTGCGGGGCATGGCCGACGCGTGCTTGTCCGCGATCGGGGTGGAGACGTCCGCCCTGGGAGTGGCCGGTCTGTACGCGGACCTGCTCGATGCGTGGCTGGTCGACGACGACGCCGACGGCGCCCTGCACGGGACGTCGGTGCCCGGCGCTGCGCCCGGCCGGGGGCGGGTGATCGCGCGGCCACTGCTCATGAGCTCGCCGCAGGCCGCTGCCGATCTGGCCGGTGCCGCCCTTGACGTCGCGTTGGCTACCGGCCGCCGCCCTGAACGGAGCGCGGCATGACCCCCCACCCCCACCCCGTCCGTGATCATGGACGTCCGCCACCCACCGCGGGGTGGCGGAAGTCCATGATCAGGGCGGTGGGGCGGGTGGCGGCCGAAGGGGTCGGGCTGCTCGCCGCCGCGCTCGCCCGGGCCGACGGCGCGACCTGTCGGATCGTCGAGGTGCCCAGGGTCTCGGCCGTCCCTGGCCGACCCGCGCAGACCGTGAGGGTGCGGGTCTGCTCCGGCGCCCGCGGGCGGACCTACGCCCGCGGCGGCACCACGTACGGCACCACCTACGTCACGGGCGGTAACCCCCGCACGTGCGCTGACGACAGGCTGCGCCACGAGGCCGTCCACGTCCTGCAGTGGCAGCGCTGGGGCCTGCTGCTCCCCCTGCTCTACGGCATCGCTGAGCTGCGCGCCGGCGGCGACCCCACCCGCAACCGCTTCGAGGCCGCCGCCGGCCTGCGCGACGGAGGCTACGCATGAGCGCCCCCCACCCCGGCCCTCCCTCCGGGGCGAGCACCCCACTCCCGCCGCCCGCGGAGGTGGTGGCGCTGTCCGTGCCGGGCCTGCCCGAGATCGGCTCCAGCGACGACCTCGCCGGCCTGATCGCGCGGGCGTGCGCCGCGGCGGGGATCGCGCTGGGGGCGTCCGACGTCGTCGTCGTCGCCAGCAAGGTGGTCGCCAAGGCGGAGGGGCGGAGCATCCCGGCGGCGGAGCGCGAGCGCGCCCTCGACCGGGAGTCCGTGCGGCTCGTGGCCGAGCGGGGCCTGCCGGACGGGCGCACCACGCGGGTGGTGCAGTCGCGGTCCGGGCCGGTGATGGCGGCGGCGGGCATCGACGCCTCCGACGTCGCCGAGGGCACCGTGCTGCTGCTGCCCGCCGACCCGGACGCCTCGGCGCGCGCCCTGCGCTCCCGGTTGCGTGCCCTGCTGGAGCCGCAGCTGGCCGGGGGAGCTCCCGCGGTGGTGGTCAGTGACACCAGCGGCAGGCCCTGGCGCGACGGCGTCACCGACTTCGCCCTCGGCGCCGCGGGCCTGGAGGTCCTCGATGACGCCCGCGGACGCCTCGACAGGTCCGGGCGCGTTATGGAGGTCACCGTGCGCGGCGTGGCCGACGAGGTCGCCGCGCTCGCGGACCTCGTCAAGGGCAAGGCGGCCGGCACGCCGGTGGCCGTGGTCCGCGGGCTGGGGGCCCACGTCAGCGACGACGACGGCGACGGCGCCGCCCGGCTCGTGCGGACGGGACCCGCCGACTGGTTCGCGTTCGGGCACGTCGAGGCGGTGCGCGCTGCGCTCGGGCTCGACGAGCGCGAGGTGGCGCCCCCGCCGATCGCGCCCGGCGGGCCAGTGCGCGACCGGGTGGCCCGGGCCGTGGACGTGGCGGCCGCCGGGCGCGGTCTCGGCGCTGCTGCTGTGTCCAGCGACGGCGAGGTGCTCGCGGTGAGCGGACCCGCCTACGACGTCGGGGTGGCGGTGGAGCGCCTGCGAGTCGCGCTGTGGGCCGAGCGGCTCGATGCCGACGTGGTGCCCGGAGCCGTGCGGACGGTGGACGGCGAGGAGCTCGTGGACGCCTCCGTGGCCGTCGAGCTGCGGGTACGCGAGCGTTCCTGACTGCCGCGGAGGTGGCCAACCGTCCATGATCACGGATGGTCACCCACCCCCTTTGGTGATCATGGGCGCTGGCCACCCACCCCCTTCGTGATCATGGTCCCCCGCAAGCGGGAGGTGCCCCCAGGTCGGCCACTGTGGTACGCGCGTCGTCGCGCTGCGTGACGAGGTGCCCGCCCCGGCCACCAAGCCCATTCGTGGCGCATGTGAAGCGTGGTGCGCCTGTGACTCGTGAGGCGTTTCCGCAGGTCAGTGACCCCACCTTCGCGCCCACCCGGGACGCCCGTCCGGTCTGTCCGATCCGTCCTCACCCCCGCGGGTGCCCGGAGTGTCACGACCTGTCCGCTCTGCCCCGCGGCGCGCGGGGCGCGACACGCCCAGCGCGCAAACCCAAGCCACCGCTTCCTGCGTTTCGCCTGCACGCGGAGTAGTCGCACGTATGTAATTCAGTCACCGCCTCACCGGGTGGGAGCTCCTCCGCGGGGCTTGCTGAGACTTGATGCAAGGAGTCGAGATGAGCGAGAGCACCACCGTCTCCCTCGGCCTGCCGCGACCGCGGACGGCCCTTCCCACCGAGACCGGATCGCTTCCCGTCGTCACCGCCAGTGTTGATCTGGTGACGCCTCGTCGTTCCCTGGAGGCCCTCACCGGCCCCTCGGCCGACGAGCTCGACACACTCGTCGACGACCTGACCGACGACCTCACCGACGACGACGTCGAGGACGGCGACGACGACGAGCTCGGCGACGCCGACCCGGCCCTGCACCTGATGCTGGGCGAGGGTGACGCCGACGACGCCGTCGACTGGCAGGAGCGCGCCCTGTGCGCGCAGACCGACCCCGAGAGCTTCTTCCCCGAGAAGGGCGGCTCGACCCGTGAGGCCAAGCGCGTCTGCATGAGCTGCGAGGTGCGCGTGCCGTGCCTCGAGTACGCGCTGGCCAACGACGAGCGCTTCGGCATCTGGGGCGGGCTGTCCGAGCGCGAGCGGCGCCGCGTGAAGCGCCGCGCGGTCTGACCCCCGGGCCCTCCCCGGCGCCCTCCTCACCCCGCCCCCGGCACGCTCGCTGGGGAGCGCCGGAGCGCGGCGCCGCCGCCAGCGATGTGCGGCGCGCCGCCGGTGCCGGGGAGCTCCGCCCCTCGTCCCGCGCTCCCCGCTCGCCCCGCGACGGGAGTGCGGACGCGCTGATGGCTCACGTCGACGTCGTCGTCCTCGCCTGCGACGGCGAGCGATGGCTGCCGCAGACGCTGGAATCGCTCCGCGCGCAGACGCGCACCCCCGACCGGGTGGTGCTGCTCGACGCGGCCTCCTCCGACGGCAGCGCCGCCCTGCTCGCCGCCCACGCCCGCCGCGCGCGTGTGGTCGGGGGCGCGGCGGTGCTCGGCGTGCTGCCGGTGCGCCGTCGCGCCGGTCTCCTGGACGCCGCGCGGGCGGCCCTGGCTGCCACGGACGCCAGCGCCCTGACAGATCTTCGGGACGACGACGGCGACGACCCGCGCGGGCACAGCCCCCGCCACCACACCGACGTCCCCGCCGCGCTGCGGTGGGTGTGGCTGCTCCACGACGACTGCGCCCCCGCTGCCGACGCGCTCGAGCAGCTGCTCGCCGCTGTCGAGGTGGCGCCGTCCGTGGGGATCGCCGGCTGCAAGGTCGTCGATTGGGACGACGAGGGCCTGCTCCACCAGGTCGGCTTCAGTACCTCCGCGATGGGGCGGCGGCTGACCGGGGTCGACCACGGTGACCGCGACCAGGGCCAGCGGGACCACCGCGACGACGTGCTCGCCGTCTCCACCGCCGGCATGCTCGTGCGCCGCGACCTGCTGGAGCGGCTCGGGGGAGACCCCGCGCTGGCCGTCCTCGGTGAGGACCTCGACCTGTGCCGCCGCGCTCGGCTGGCGGGCTCGCGCGTCGTCGTCGTCCCCAGTGCCGTGGTCCGCCACGTCGACGCCACGCGCACCGGCCGACGCACCACCTCCGCGGCCCGGTCGGTCCGCTGGACCGAGCGCCGCCACGAGGCGCACGCCCGCCTGGCCACCTGCGCGCCGCTGCTGCTGCCGCTCGTGGCCCTTGGAGTGCTGCTGGGCGGGCTGGCGCGGCTGCTCGTGCGCGTGGCCGCCAAGCAGCCCGATCGCGCCGGAGGCGAGCTGACCGCTGTCCTCGCGGCGCTGGCGCGACCGGACCGGGTGCACGCCGCCCGCCGCGCGGCAGCCAGCACCGCGGTGCGCTCGCGCAGGTCGCTGGCGCCGCTGCTCGTGCCCCGGCGCGAGGTCGCCCGCTGGCACCGCGACCGCTGGGCCCGCACGGGCATCAGCCCCCCAACCGGCGTGCTGCCGGTGGTCGCCGCGCGCGCGCTGGCCGCGGCCACCACTCCGCCCTCGGGTGTCCCGGTGGTGCGTCTGCCGCACGTCCCGGTGCCCCGCGAGCCGCTGGGCGGCCAGAGCCCGCACCTGCAGGATCGTCCTGACCAGCCGTTGGACCACCGACTGGACCCGCCCGGCGAGGAGCTGACTCCCGAAGAGCCGCCGCGCCGCGGTCTCGGCGTGCTGGTGCCGCTGCTCGCCGTCCTCCTCGGGGTCGGTGTGGTGGCCCAGCACCCCCTGCTCGGTGCACTCGCGCCCGGGCGGCAGGTGGTCGGCGGTGCGCTGGCCGCCGCCCCCGACCTCGGTGACCTGTGGGCCGCCGCCCGTTCCGACTGGCAGCCGGTCGGCCTGGGCACCGCGGCCCCCGCCGACCCCCTGCTCACCGCCCTGGCGCTGCTGTCCCTGCCGGTGGGCGGGTCACCGCACCTCGCCGTCGTGGCGCTGCTGCTGCTCGCTCTGCCCCTCGCGGCCTGGGGAGCCTGGGCCGCAGCGGGCACCGCGACCCGCTCGCGCCTGATTCGCGCCGTGGCGGCCCTGGCGTGGGCCGGGTCCGCCCCGCTGCTCGCCGCGTCGAGTTCCGGAAGGCTCGGCGCGCTGCTCGCCCACCTCGCGCTGCCCTGGGTGGCGCTGGGGCTGGCCCGTGCGGCCACCGCACCCGCTCGCCGGCCGGCGCTGGCCGCTGCCGCGCTCGCCGGCCTGGCCGGTGCGCTCGCCGTGGCAGGTGCGCCGCTGCTCCTGGTGCCTCTGCTGCTCGTCGTGGTGGTCACGGCGGCGACGTCGCGGCGCTGGCCCGCGGCCGTCCTCTGGGCGCTGCTCGCCCCGATCGCTGCCGCTGGCCCGCTGCTCTCGGCGGCCCTCACCGATCCCCGCGCCCTGCTCCTCGGCCCCGGCCTGCCCCTGGCGGCGCCCGATGTACCGGCGTGGCGGCTGCTGCTCGGTGAACCCGGCGTCGGGCTGGGCGGCGGCGCGCTCGCCGCCTCGACCGGTGACGCGCCCTGGGCCACGGCCGTCACGCTGCTGCCCGGCGCGGCGGCGCTGACCCTCGCGCTGCTGGGCGGCGCAGCGCGCGGTCCGCGTGCCCGCGTGGCCCGCGCCGGCTGGTGGACCGCGGGCGCCGGCCTCGTGGCGGGTGTCCTCGCGGCCGCCGCCGGAGGCTGGGCCGGCCCGGCGACCAGCCTGGTGCTCGCCGGACTCGGCACGGCCGCCCTCGCGCGCGCCCCGCGGACGCTCGGGTCCGCCCCGCCGGTCCATGCGCTGGACGCGGACGACGCTGCGCCCGAGGCAAGCCACGACGCAACCCCAGACGAGGACGACGACGGCAGCGGCCGTCCACGCCCCGCCCCGCGCCGCATGCAGTGGGCCGCCGTCCTCGCGACGGCCGCGCTGGCCGGGCCCGTGCTCCTCCTCACGGCCTGGACGGCGCAGCTGTCGGTCAGGCCCGCCCTGACCGTGCCCGCCGCCGCGGCGCAGGAGCCCGCCGTCGCCGTCGACGCCGCCCGCTCGCCCGACGCCGTGAGCACCCTGCACCTCCAGCTCGACACCCGTGACGTGGACGGCTCCGCGCGCGTGGCGCTGCGCCGCGGCCCGCTGAGCCTGGCCGACACCTCGGTCGTCGCTGATCTCGCCGCCGGTGGCAGTCCCCTCGCCGGGGCGAGCGCGACGACGACGGCGGCGGGCGCGAACGCCGCGCTCCGCTCCGCGACGGCGATGCTCGTGGCGGGATCGACGGATCCGCGCCGGGCGCTCTCCGGGCTCGGCATCGGGTACGTCCTCCTCGAACCCACGGCTGGCTCGCCGGCTCTCGACGAGCAGGCCACCGCGCGGCTCGACGCCGTCCCTGGTCTCTCGCGAGCCGGCAGCACCGACGCCGGTGTGCTCTACCGGGTGCTGCCTGCCAGCGGTGGCGGTGACACGGCCACCGACAGACCCGCGCGGGCGCGGCTGCTGGCCGCCGACGGCAGCGTGCTCGGCGTCCTCGCTTCCCGCGGGCAGGACGTCGACGCCGCGATCCCGCCGGTGGCACCCGTCCAGACAGCGGGCCAGACAGCGGGCCAGACAGCGGGCCAGACAGCGGGCCAGGACGGACGCACCGTCGTCGTCGCCGAGCGGGCAGACCGCGGCTGGTCGGCGCATCTGGACGGGCAGCGGCTGCCCGTGGTGACCGTCGACGGATGGGCGCTGGGCGTGGAAGTCCCCGCCGAGGGCGGGCACCTCGTCATCACCCGCGGGGCGCCGGCCACGGCCGTCTGGGACTGGCTGCAGGCCGCGATCCTGCTGCTCACGGCCCTGATGGCGATTCCCGTCCCGGTGCGCGGGAAGGTCGGCTCGTGAGCATCTTCGGGCGCACCGCCGGGGCGCTCAGCGCGGTCGGGGCGGTGGCCCTCGTGGCGGGCGGGCTGGCGCTGGGCGCCGTCGCCGCTCCGGGGTCCCAGGTCGGTCCCGAAGGGGCTCCGGGGGCGCAGGCCGCCGCCGTCGACGTCGCCGTGCCCGCCTCGGGCGCGCAGCTGGTCTGCCCCGGGGCTCCGGTGCTCCCCTCCGGCGACGCCGCCGCCACTCCGGCCCGCGGCGCCGCGGCAGCAGGGGCGGCGGCTGCGGCGTCCGTGGCGAGCGGGACGACGGGCCTCGTGCTCGGCGGCGGGCCCGGCGCGCTGAGCGGTCGCCCCCTCCTCCAGCACTCGGGCGGCACCGGAGGCACCGACGGCTCGGACACCCCCCAGGCGGCGGCCGGCGCGCAGCTGGGTGACGTGCAGCGCGTCGCCGTCGACGGAGCCGCCGCGTCCACCGGCGCGGCGACCGGCCTGTCGGCGGGCCCGGTCGACGGTCACGCGCCGCTGCTTGCGGGGGCCACCGCGTCGGTGACCACCGCCGGTGACCTGCGCGGCCTGTCGGCTCCCGCGTGCGTGCGGCCCGCCGAGCAGACGTGGCTGGTCGGCGGTGGGACCGGTGCCGGCCGCTCGACGCGCCTCGTGCTCGCCGACGTCGCACAGACCCCGACCACCGTTGACGTCACGGTGCTCACCGCGCAGGGTGCCCAGCAGCCGAGCGCCCTGCAGGGCCTTTCGGTGGGCCCGGGGGAGCAGCGGTCGGTGCTGCTCGAAGGTGCGCTCGCCGGGACGGGTGGTGGAACCGGCGACGGTGCTGCCGGCGCTGCCGGCGCGGCGGGCGCCCCGCTGGCGGTGCAGGTCCGTTCCTCGGCCGGTCCGGTCGCGGCCTGGCTCGTCGAGACCGTGCTCCACGGCCTGGTGCCCGGCGGCACGGACGTGGTCGGCCCTGCCGCGGCGCCGTCCACCTCGCTCGTCGTCCCCGGCGTCGCCACCGCCGGCTCGCAGCCCGCCGTGCTGCGCCTGGCCAACCCCGGCGCCGACCCGGTGGTCGCCCGCTTCGCGGTGGTCGGGACGTCGGGGGCCAGCGTGCCGTCGGGGACTGCCCCGGCGACGGCGGTGCCCGCGCAGTCCGTCGTCGACGTGCCGCTGGCCTCCTTGCCCGCGGGCGGCGTGGCGCTCTCGGTCCAGGCCGACGGACCCGTGCTGGCCGGGGTCCGTACGGACAGCGCACCGGCGCCGGACGGCAGCCGCCCCGGCGACCTCGCCTGGAGCGCGGCTGTCGACCCCCTGGCCGGCGCCACGCTCGTGGCCGTGCCGCCGGCGGCGAAGACGGGCCGCAGCGGCTCGGTAACCACACCCGACGTCCGCCTCGTGCTGAGCTCCGAGGGCGCGTCGGAGGTCGACGTCGCCGTCGTCGGAGCTGACGGACGCACCAGCGGCGCACGCCGCGTGGAGCTGCCCGCATCGACCACCACGGCCGCCGACGTCGACGATCTCGCCCGAGCCGCCGGCGCCCAGGGGGTTCCGATCGCGCTCCTGCTCACCCCGGTGGCCCCGGTGGAGGGCGCGAAGGACGCGGGGAAGGACGGCGCCGGTCAGGTGGTCGCGGCGCTGACCTCGCGCGTCCCCGCGAGCGGGGGCGACGGGGGAGATCTCGTCTCCGTGGCGCCGGTCGCAGGTGGGGCCCAGGTCCCCGCCGCGGTACCGGTGACGATCACCTCTCCCTGAATGGGGCCTCGCGTACCACGGCCTGGCGCCCGAGGGCATCGAGCAGCGCGTCCTCTCGAGCAGCTTGGGAGGCGTCGATCACGCCGTCCACGCCGAACTCTCAGTGATGGTGGGCGAGGTAGCTTGTCAGCGCCTCACGAGCCAGTTGAGAGACCTTCATGCCACGTCGGCGTGCCTCCTGCTCCGCGCGGTCGCGCAGGTCCGGAGAGGCGCGGAAGGCAATGCGCGCAGAGGACTCTCCTGGCACTCCTGACAGTGGGGGACGGCCAACTGGGCGCAGGTGCGCCGGTAGGGGCCGACCGGCTGTCTCGAGCAGTTCAGTCACCAGGTCTTCGGCGCCGTGCTCGTCCAGGTGCCGCCCGCTTTCAAGGGTCACGGGGGTGAGGTCGAGATCGAGGTCTTCCACCCGGTCGACCTCGAGGGAGCGCCCGTCGGTGGTGCGGATGTTGATGTTGTTCATGGTGTCGTCCCCTGAAGGTGAGGAGAACTCGCGGCAGGTCGCATGGCGGTGGCGTGTGGAGGTGGAGGAGGTAAGCGTTGACCTACGGGCCCTTGCGTCGTAGTGCGGTCGGCATGACGTGAAGGACGAGCAGACCGTCGGGGACGAAGACCACGAGCAGTTCCAGCTCAAGGCCTCGATCGTCGGGTCCAACGAAGAGCAGTGCCTCCTCCCCGCGTTTGCTCCTGATAGGCCAGCCCGGGCAGGTGTGCAGGACGTGCAGAGCGTGAGCCTTGCCGACCTTGTGTTTGCGCGCCGCCTGGGTGAAAGACACGCGCACACATCAAGAGTAGGCATCTGGATCATTTAGTGCAACGAAACCGCTGTGCTCGGTCGTCCAGAGCCTCACGGCGAGGTGGCGGTCCGATCAGTCGTCGTCGGTCCGATCAGTCGTCGTCGGAGCGGTAGCGCGGGTCGACCTGCTCGGGTGTCATGCCCATCGCGGCGGCCACCTGCTCGACCACCACCTCGTGCACGAGGGCGGCCAGGTCGGCCTCGTCGGTGCCGCGAGTCTCCAGCGGTCGGCGGTACAGGACGATGCGAGGCCGTTGTGTACGCGTGGCGGGAAAGAAACGGCCCAGCGCCACCTCGGGGCGCTCCCAGGAGGCGGAGTCTCCGGGGGGCACGTCCTCGACGGCGAACTCGATCGTGGCCATCTGCTCGGCCCAGCGCCGCTCCAGGCGTTCGACGGCATCGAGGACGACGTCGTCGAACCGCTCCGCGCGGGTCCGCGTGGCGGGCAGCTCCGGCGGCATGAGGGGGCCGCGTAGACCGCGACCGTGCCGGTCACGACGGCGACGGCGGACACCGCGGGCGCTGGGCACCCCACGACCCTAGGGGCCGTATGCCGTGACGGCCTCGACGACCACGCGCAGTGAGGCTCGGGAGGGCTCCTGGCGGGGGGCGCGTGCGTGCGACGCGCCCGGGATCACCGCGACGCGAACACGGCGAGTCACGGCGAATCCGCGACTCTGGGACGGCACGGGAGTACCGTCTCGTCATGGCGTCGCGACGGTGCAGCAGGACAGGGTGCGGGGCTTCGGCCATTGCCACGCTGACGTATGTCTACGCCGATTCCACGGCGGTGCTCGGCCCGCTCGCGCTGGCCGCCGAGCCTCACTGCTACGACCTCTGCTCCGCCCACGCCGAGCGCCTCACCGCTCCGCGGGGCTGGGAGGTCGTGCGGCTCCAGCCGGAGGCCTACGAGCACCGGCAGAGCCACGACGACCTGCTCGCCCTGGCCGACGCCGTCCGGGAAGCCGCGCGCCCCGCACCCGAGCCGGTGCGCGAACCCGTGGCGGCGGGTCCGGTCACCGGCAGCGGGCCGGGGCGTCGAGGTCACTTGAGGGTGCTGCGCGACTGACGCCTGCGCGTCAGGGAGCACCCGAGGCGCCGGTCAGGCGCGGCTGCGCTCCAGCACCTCGGTAATGCTGAGGGTGGTGCCTTCGGTCTCCCACTGCCGGTGCTCGCACCCGCGGCAGGAGCTGAAGCGGACGGCGGTGCCGTCCGTGAGGACGAGCGACAGCACGGTGAGCTGACTGGTGCCGCAGGCGGGGCAGGTCGGCTGCGACGCCGCCTGAAGCAGGGACCCCAGCGGAGCGGACTGCACGGTCTTGCGGCGGCGGCGCGGCGACCCTGATGTGCTCGGGCGGGGGCCCGTGCTCAGCGGGGTGGACGGCAGGGTGGTGGTCGTGGCGGGGTCGGACGGGACCACGGTCCTCCTCGGTGGTTCAGTGCCGGGCACCCGGAGCGTCGGGGGCGAGGGAGGGTGGACACCTCCCGCGGCAGTCATCCCATCGGCGCAGCTCAGTGCTCCATGAGAGGTTCTCCTCCACCAGCCCCGCAGCGCAGCGGCCGACTCGTGACTACTCTTCGCGATCGTGCCGACCCAGCGGATCGACCTCGCCACCATCGTCAAGGCGTACGACGTCCGGGGCCTCGCTCCGGAACAGCTTGACGAGACCGCCGCACACGCCCTCGGGGCTGCCGCGGCCGACGTCCTCGGGGTGGCCGGTCGCACCGGTCAGGCCGGAGGCACCCTCGTCATCGGGCACGACATGCGCCCCACCAGCCCCCTGCTGGTGGACGCGTTCGCCCGAGGCGTGAACGATCGCGGTGGTGACGTGCTCGTCATCGGCCTGTGCTCCACCGACGGCCTCTACTTCGCCTCCGGTCACCTCAACGCGCCGGGGGCCATGTTCACGGCGAGTCACAACCCGGCCGCCTACAACGGCATCAAGATGTGCTTCGCGGGCGCCAAGCCCGTCGGGACGGGCACCGGCCTCGACGACGTGCGGATCCTCGCCCAGCAGTACCTCGACTCCGGCGAGCTGCCGACGGCCGCCGCTCGCGGCACCCGCAGCGACCGTCCGCTGCTCGCCGAGTACGCAGCGCACCTGCGCTCCCTCGTCGACCTGTCCGGTTCCCGTCCGCTGAAGGTCGTCGTCGATGCCGGCAACGGCATGGCGGGCCTCACGGCCCCTGCCGTGCTGGGCACCGAAGCAGGACTCCCGGCGCTGCCGCTCGACGTCGTCCCCATGTACTTCGAGCTCGACGGCACCTTCCCCAACCACGAGGCGAACCCGCTGGAGCCGGCCAACCTCGTCGACCTGCAGAAGGCCGTCGTCGAGCACGGCGCGGACATCGGCCTGGCCTTCGACGGCGACGCCGACCGCGTCTTCGTCGTCGACGAGCGCGGCGAGCCGGTGAGCCCGTCGGCGGTGACGGCGATGGTCGCGCTGCGCGAGCTCGCCAAGACCCCCGGCGCCACCGTGCTGCACAACCTCATCTGCTCGCGCGCCGTGCCCGAGCAGATCACCGCCGCCGGTGGCGTTCCGGTGCGCACCCGCGTGGGGCACTCCTTCATCAAGGCCGAGATGGCCCGCACGGGCGCCGTCTTCGGCGGCGAGCACTCCGCGCACTTCTACTTCAAGGACTTCTGGGGCGCCGACACCGGCATGCTCGCCGCGATGCACGTGCTCGCCGCCCTCGGTGAGCAGGACGGCGCGCTTTCCGCCCTCGTCGCCGACTTCGACCCGTACACCGCCAGCGGCGAGATCAACTCGACGGTCACCGACGTGGCGGGGACGACGGCGGCCGTGCGCGAGACGTGGGTGGCACGCGGCGGCGTCGTCGACACCATGGACGGCCTCACCATCTCCTCGCCCGAGGGCGAGAGCCCGAAGTGGTGGTTCAACCTGCGCCCCTCGAACACCGAGCCGCTGTTGCGCCTCAACGCCGAGGGCGAGGACGCTGCCACCATGGAGCGCGTGCGCGACGAAGTGCTGGCCCAAGTCCGCGGTGGAGCTTCCTGATGGGCGAGCCGTGGCGCGAGGAGTGGGTCCGATCGCTCCTGCGCGACCCCGTGACCGGGGCCGAGCTTGTCGACGTCGTCCTGCCTGACGGCCGTGCCGGGCTGGCCCCGGAGCCGCAGGCAGACCCGGCGCACCCGGTGGCCTACCCCGTCGTCGACGGGGTGCCGGTACTCCTCGCTGACGACGCCGTCGCCCTCCGCTGACCAGCCCCTCCCGCCGTGACCATGGACTTCCCGAGCACTTTCCGACCGTGATCATGGGCTTCCGCCACCCTTGGGCGTGTCGGGCCAGCGGGGGCGAGTGGCAGATGAGCGTCGCGCCTCGACGAGTTCGCTGACGTCTGCGTGCAGAGCTGCGAGGCCGCGGTCCAGGGTGGCCAGCCTTCCCTTGCGGTCACTCGTCGTCCAGTGCGCGGACCTCATCGCTCGTCATTGAGCCTTTGCCACTAGGACTTTGAGTGGTGACGCTGCGTCACACGGTGTGGTGGTGCTCCAGGTGCAGCACCACCAGCGCCGCAGCGACGATGG
>NZ_QGDQ01000016.1 GCF_003149145.1 Quadrisphaera granulorum
ACCTGCGCTTGCGTCGACCACGCCGTCCACCCCAGCGCGGGAGCCAGTTCGGCGACCAAGTCCTCCAACCCCGCAGCAGCCACAGCGTCGGCGTGACGCTGGAACGCCGCACCCACACCCACACCCTCGTTGTCGTTGTCGTTGTCGGGGTCGGGGATCGGGGTGGGGCCGCGGCGGGCGCGGCGATAGATCGGGGCCAGGGCGGCCAGGTCACGGATCCGGTTGGCGTGGACAGCGCCGATGATCGCCTGCCCGGCGCGCATCCGCGTCAGCAGCAGGCCCGCGGCCGCGACCTCTTCCCGTTCAGCGCGTACCGCCGCCACCGCCGCCCAGGTCGCGGGGTCGCAGGTGTGCAGCCAGCTGCAGAAGACGGCGACGGCGGTGTCGGTGGCCTCATCGGGACCGGGCAGGGCACGCAGGTGCTCATCGAGGTGGTCATAGACCGCGGCCAGTTCGGTCTGGGTCAGGCCCGCCGGGCCGGGCAGGCCACCGGCGGCTGCGGTGGCGCGGCGGGCGTGGTGGTGACGTTCGGTGCGGGGCCCGCGCATCGGTGGCCGGTTCAGCACCCCGGGGATGCGGACGCGGCGGTGGGTGCGCCGCGGTGGGCGCGCCGGCGGTTCCGCCAACTCACCAGACGATTCACCAGATGGCCCACCAGACAGGTCAGTGGACAGCTCAGCGGACAGCTCGGTAGGGGAGGCGGCGGGCTGGTCAGCACAGGAGTCGGCGGGGACTGTTTCCTCCTGCCTGTTGCTGCGTTCGGCGCCGTCCATGCCGGCAAGTCTATCGCACAGGTGTTCGATCAGACAACCCCCAGTGGGGCTGTGAGCTGGGCTGATGTGGTTTCAGGCGCGGACGCGCAGCCCTCGGGGGGTGGCCGTGAACCCTGCTGCCTCCAGAGCCGTCGCCAGCGGTGAGGAGCCCGGAGTCAGCACCCCCGCGCCGTCGGCCTTCTCCACCGTGAGCCGCCCGAGGGCGCCGTCCCGGACCGCGAGGGCGAGCGCGTCGGCGCCGGCCTGCAGCGCCTCCACCTCCTCGGTGAAGGACAGCAGCGTGCGACCGCCCCGCTCGACGTAGAGCACCAGCTCGCCGTCGAGGAGCACCACCAGTGCCCCGGCCTTCCGGCCGGGCCGGTGGCCCGCGGCCCCTGCCTCCCCGCGCTCACCGCGCTCCGGCCACGGCAGGGCAGCTCCGTAGGGGTTGGCGGGGTCGGCGGCGGCGAGCACCACGGTGCGGGGGCGGTCGGCCTCGGACGTCCCCGGAGCCCCGGGCGCGACCGAACGGCCCTGCCAGTCGCCCCGGCCGATGGTCGACAGCGGCCGCGACGCGGCGCGGAGCCTGTCGACCGCGCCGGTCGAGGCGAACTGCGAGGCGCCCAGCCCCTCCACGAAGTAGCCGCGGCGCACGCGCCCCGCCTCCTCCATGGCCGCCAGCACCCGGTACACGGCGGCGAACCCGCCGGGCAGCCGCTCGGAGGCGACCGCTCCGCGCGTCAGGACGCCGTGCCGGTCCAGGAGCACCTCGGCCGTCACCGAGGCGCGCAGGGTCGGGTCGGGCTCGAGCTCGGGCAGCAGCGACCAGCGGCCCACCGTGCTCGGTGGACCCGTCCTGGGTGCCCCGCCGAACCCGCCACCGGCGCTGCCGGGCCGCCCCAGCCCACCACCGGCGCGGCCGAGCCCGCTGTAGCGCGACCCCGTCCGCCCGTAGCGCGAGCGGGGCGCGGCCCGCGGCCCCTTGTGCGCCGTCTTCCCGCCGGCCAGCCGAGCGCGCAACGGCGCGAGGGTGTCGTTCGTCGCGTACCCGCCCCAGGCGAGGTCCCACAGGACCCGCTCGAGCGTGGCGTCGTCGACACCGCCCTCCTCGGTGGCGTCCAGCGCGGAGGCCACCGAGCGGAAGAAGTGGGCACCACCGTTCCCCAGCACCTCGAGCACCGCCCGGTGGACGTCGGTGAGCTCGAGGGACTCGTCCGGCAGCGCGAGCGTGACCGGTGCGGCGTCGGCGGTGTGCAGCGACACCCACCCGTCGTCGCCGGGCAGCGACCCGTGCCCCTGCCACACGACCTCGCCGGCTGCGGTGAGCTCGTCGAGGAGGGAGCGGGAGTACCGCTCCACGCGCACCGGCAGCACCAGCGACTCCAGGGCGCTGGCCGGGACGACCGCGCCGGCCAGCTGCTCCACGGCGCGCAGCACGCCGTCGGCGCCGCGCAGGCGCGACCCGACCTGCTGCCACGCGGGGAGGAAGCGCGCCAGGTCGCGCGGGGGAACCGGCTCGACCTCGGAGCGCAGCGCCGCCAGCGACCGGCGGCGCAGCAGGCGCAGCACCTCGGCGTCGCACCAGTCGGGTGTGGAGCCGGGGACCCTGCCGTCAGCGCTCAGCGCACCGTCGAGCGCGAGCCGCACCTCGGAGGGGAGCAGGTCGCCCGAGACCACGCGACCCGAGGAGGACAGGCGACGGAGGGCGTCGACGACCACGGCCACGCCGGTCCCCAGCCGCGCCGCCACGGTCGCGGCGGTGAAGGGCACGTGCGTGCGCGCCCAGCGCGAGACCAGGTCGGCCACCGGGTCGGGGACCGGAGCGGTGAAGGCCTCCGGCACGCCCACCGGCAGGGCGGCACCGAGCGCGTCGCGCAGCCGGCCGGCGTCCTCCACGGCCGCCCACCGCTCCTCCCCGGCGATCCGCACCCGGATGACGCGGCGCGAGCCCTCCAGCTCCACCAGCCAGGACGCGGCCTCGTCGGGGGCGGCGGACCGGGCCGCCACCTCGGCGGTGGTGAGGGGACCCAGCACGCGCAGCAGGTCCGCGACGTCCTCCGCGTCGCGGCTGCGGCGGTCCTCGGCGAGCCGTTGCAGCTCGGCCTGGGTGCGGGTCAGCTGCTCGGGGTCGAGCAGGTCGGCCAGTGACGCGCCGTCGCCGCGGCCCAGCAGCTCCGCCAGCAGGGTCGGGTCGAGCGAGAGCGCCGCCGCCCGCTTTTCCGCCAGGGGCGTGTCGCCCTCGTACAGGAACTGCGCGACGTACCCGAACAGCAGCGACCTCGCGAACGGCGACGGCTGCTCCGTGGTCACCTGCACCACGCGGACCGCCCCGGAGCGCAGGTCGCGCAGCAGCGCCTCCAGACCCGGCACGTCGAAGACATCGGACAGCACCTCGCGCGCGGTCTCCAAGACCACCGGGAACGACGGGTACCGGCTCGCGACCTCCAGCAGTTGCGCGGCCCGCTGCCGCTGCTGCCACAGCGGTGTGCGCCGATCAGGACGACGACGGGGGAGCAGCAGCGAGCGTGCCGCGCACTCGCGGAACCGGCTCGCGAACAAAGCCGAACCGCCCAGCTCGGCCGTGACCAGCGCCTCGACGTCCTCCGGTTCGACGAGGACGGCCTCCAGCACGTCCGGCGGCTCGCTGCGGGCGGACAACGGGTCGTCCCAGGCTCCGTCGTGGCTGGAGAGCAAGTCGAGGTCGGGCAGGCGCAGGACGATGCCGTCGTCGGAGGACATCGCCTGCGCGTCGAGACCGAAGCGCTCCCGCAGGCGAGCCGCCAGGGCCAGCGCCCACGGCGCGTGCAGCTGCGCGCCGAAGGGGGAGTGGACCACGACGCGCCAGTCGCCCAGCTCGTCACGGAACCGCTCGATGACGATCGTCCGGTCGTCGGGGAGGTGGCCGGTGGTCTCGCGCTGCTCGGACAGGTAGGCGTGCAGGTTGTCGGCGGCCCATTCGTCCAGTCCCGCGGCCAGCGCCCGTTGGCGGCCGGCGTCGTCGTCGCCCCCGTCACCGAGCAGGGCGCCCATCTCGCGGGTGAAGGCGCCGATGGCGCGGCCCAGCTCGTAGGGGCGGCCCACCGCCTCGCCGTGCCAGAACGGCAGCTTGCCGGGGACGCCGGGTGCGGGGGTGACGAGCACGCGGTCGTGGGTGATGTCCTCGATGCGCCAGGTGGAGGTGCCCAGGGTGAAGACGTCGCCGACGCGGGACTCGTAGACCATCTCCTCGTCGAGCTCGCCGACGCGCCTGCCGGGGCCCTCGCCGGAGGCGAGGAAGACGCCGTACAGGCCGCGGTCGGGGATGGTGCCACCGCTCGTGACCGCGAGGCGCTGGGCGCCGGGGCGGCCGGTGAGGACGCCGGTGGTGCGGTCCCACACGATGCGCGGTCGCAGCTCGGCGAACTCCTCGCTGGGGTAGCGCCCGGCGAGCATGTCGAGCACCGCCTCCAGTACGCCGCGCGTCAGGCCGGAGAAGGGCGCGGCGCGGCGGACGAGGCGCTCCAGCTCGTCGACCGTCACCTCGTCGAGCGCCGTGATCGCCACGACCTGTTGGGCGAGGACGTCCAGTGGACTGGCCGGCACGCGCAGCGCCTCGATGCCGCCGGTGCGCATGCGCTCGGTGACAACGGCTGTCTGCACGAGGTCGCTGCGGTGCTGGGGGAACAGGACACCGCGGCTCGTCGCGCCCACCTGGTGGCCCGCGCGGCCCACGCGCTGCAGCCCGGAGGCCACCGACGGCGGGGAGCCGACCTGGACGACCAGGTCGACCGCGCCCATGTCGATGCCCAGCTCCAGGCTGGAGGTGGCGACGACGGCGGGCAGACGGCCGGCCTTCAGGTCTTCCTCGATGAGGGTCCGCTGCTCGCGGCTGACCGACCCGTGGTGGGCGCGCGCGAGCACGGGCGCATCGGCCGGGAGGCCCTTGGACTGGCCCGCCTGCGCCATGACCTCCGCGGGCGTTCTGCGCGTGGCGGGCTGCTGACCAGCGTCGTAACCTTCACCCTCATCCTCGACTTCAGGTTCAGGGTCAGGTGCGTGGCGTTCGGCCCAGACCTCGTTGAGGCGCGTGGTGAGGCGCTCTGCCACCCGGCGGGAGTTGGCGAACACGATGGTGGAGCGGTGGGCGACCACGAGGTCGACGACGCGCTCCTCGACGGCCGGCCAGATGGACCGGCGCTGCGGCTCTCCGGTGGCGAGCCCCGTGAGGTCTTCCTCGGAGCGCTGCCCCAGCTCGCCCATGTCGGGGACGGCGACCACCACCGACAGGTCCCACGACTTGGCCGACGGGGGCTGCACGATCGTGACGGGGCGCCCGCCCGCCAGGAACCGCGCGACCTCCTCCACGGGCCGGACCGTCGCCGAGAGCCCGATCCGCTGGGCGGGCCGTGCGCCGCCGGCCTCGAGCAGGGCGTCGAGACGCTCGAGGGTCAGGGCCAGGTGCGCCCCGCGCTTGGTGCCCGCCACGGCGTGCACCTCATCGAGGATCACCGTCTCCACGCCGGCCAGCACCTCGCGGGCCTTGGACGTCAGGAGCAGGAAGAGCGACTCGGGCGTGGTGATGAGCACGTCCGGAGGGCGGCGCGTGAAGGCGCGGCGCTCGTCAGCGGGGGTGTCGCCCGAGCGGATGGTCACGCTCACCTCAGGGACGGGGGCCCCCAGGCGCTGCGCGGCGTACCCCATGCCCAGCAGCGGCGAGCGCAGGTTCCGCTCGACGTCCGTGGCGAGCGCCTTCAGCGGCGAGACGTAGATGACGCGCGTGCGGCGCAGCGGGTCTTCCGGGCGGCCCTGCACGGCCAGGCGGTCGAGCGCCCACAGGAACGCCGAGAGCGTCTTGCCCGAGCCGGTCGGGGCGACGACGAGCGCGTGCTGGCCGCTCGAGACGGCCCGCCAGGCGCCTTCCTGCGCCGCGGTCGGGCGCTCGAAGGCGCCGCGGAACCACTCGCGGGTGGGCTCGGAGAAGCGGTCGAGCACGTCGTCCTGCGGCACGTGCTGGATCGTCGCACCGACCACCGACAACGGCCCCTCAGGCGAGCAGCGGCTCCAGCGCTGCGGCGCAGCGGCGTGCTGCGTCGAGGTGGTCGAGCGGGGGTCGCTGGCGCGGTCCGGTGAGCACGACGGCACCCACCAGGGCCGCGTCCCCGCTGCGGACGGGCGCGGCGAGACAGGCGACGTCGTCGTGGACCTCACCCACCTGGACGGCCCAGCCGTGCTCGGCGACCTCGTCGAGGCGCGCCTGCAGCTGGTGGGGGCGGACCACCGTCTCCGTCGTCGTCCTCGTCCTCCTTGCGGTCAGGCACCACGGCGGAGCACAGTGGGACAACCATGAGCCTCGCCCAGGAGAGACAGCTGGGCTCGCCCGTGCCGGTGCTGCGGGTGCTGGACGGCGCCGTCGGGCGGGAGTTCTATGAGCTGCTCGGGTTCGAGCTGCTGTGGGAGCACCGCTTCGAACCCGACATGCCGCTCTACCAGCGCCTCCGCCGCGACGACGTGACGCTGGACCTGTCCGAGCACTACGGCGACGGCGTGCCCGGCACCGTGATCTGGGTGCCGGTGCGCGACGTCCGCGCCCTCCACGCCGAGTTGCGCCCGAAGCTGTGGGCCCACCAGCGGCCCGGGCTGCACGAGGACGCGCCCGGCGGGCCGACGTTCACCGTCGGCGACCCGTACGGCAACCACCTGCGCTTCTGCCAGCCGCCCGAGTAGCGGGGACTAGCGGGGCGGGGGCAGCAGACCGCGGGACATCGCCACCGTCACGGCGGCCGTCCGGTCGTCCACGCCGAGTTTGGTGAAGACGCGCAGCAGGTGGCTCTTCACCGTCGCCTCGCCGATGAACAGTTCCGCCGCGACAGCGGGGTTGCTCAGACCGCGCGCCACGCACGCGAGCACCTCGGTCTCGCGCGCGGTGAGGCGCTCGGCGGCAGGTTCGCGCATCCGCGTGAGCAGCTTGGCCGCCACGGGCGGCGCCAGCACGGTCTCCCCGCGGGCGGCGCGGCGGACGGCGTCGGTCAACACTGCGCGGGGCGCGTCCTTGAGCAGGTAGCCGGTGGCGCCCGCCTCGACGGCACGCAGGATGTCGGCGTCGGTGTCGTACGTGGTCAGCACGAGGATTCGTGATGCTGGATGCGCAGCCTTGAGCCGGCTCGTCGCGGTGACCCCGTCGACCCCCGGCATCCGCAGATCCATGAGGACGACGTCGGGGCGGTGCTCCTCGTAGGCCGCGAGCACGCCCGCGCCGTCGTCGACCTCGGCGATGACGGCGAGATCCGCCTCTGCAGACAGCAGCGCGACGATGCCGGCGCGGACGACGGGGTGGTCGTCGACGACGACGAGGCGCAGCGCGGTCGACCCAGCGGCAGTGGTCATGCGGGCACCCTGACGCGCAGCACGCACCCGGCGCCACCGTCGGTGCGCGCGGTGAGCTCGGCGGACCCGCCGACCTGGGCGGCGCGGGCGGCCATCGCGGCGAGTCCGTACCCGATGCGGGGCCCCTCGTGGTCGCGGAACCCGGTCCCGTCGTCGGTGACGGTCAGCTCGACGCCCTCGACGTCCACGGCCAGGGCGACGGTGGCGTGGGTGGCGGCTCCGTGCCGGCGGGCGTTGCCGAGGCCCTCCTGTGCGGCGCGCAGCAGCACCACCTCCGCCTCGCTGCTCAGCGTCGGCAGCGTCGTGGGCAGGTCGAGGTCGACGGCGGTGCCATCCGTCGCGGTGGTGCGTGCGGCGAGGCGCTCCAGCGCGCTGAGCAGGCGCGCCCCTGGTTCTGCGCCGGTGAGGTCGGGGGGCGTGTGCGCGGCCACGATGGCTCGTGCCTCGGCGAGGTTCGCGCGAGCCGTGGCCTCGATGAGCTCGAGGCGCTGACGCGTCTCGCCGTCCTGAGCTGCTTGGGCGAGCGCCACGATCGACAGGAATCCTTGGGCCAGGGTGTCGTGGATCTCCGCCGCCATCCGCTCGCGCTCGGCGAGCACCCCGCGGGCGTGCTCGGCGGAGGCCAGCTCCGCGCGGGTCGCGGTCAGCTCCGCCAGCAGGGAGGCCCGCTCGTCGCTCTCCCGCACCAGGCCGGTGATCCACAGTCCGAGGACGATCGCGGCAGCCGACTGCAGGAAGGCCGTGGCCAGGGCGTCCGGCACCGCGGACAGCGTCCATCCCGCTTGGCCCAGCTGGACCAGGCCGAGGGCCGCCGGCACGACGATGACGACGACGACCGCCGGCGCGCGCCGGGGTGTCATCGCCCACGCCTGCGGGAAGAACACGAACAGCGGCGCGAGCGCCAGGCCAGGGCTCAGCGCGAGCGATAGCACGACGAGGCAGGCAGCGATGCCCGCCGTGTAGAGCGCGTAGCCCGGCATCGAACACCGGTCGGTCAGTAGGGGCGTACCGACGACGCCGTACAGCACCGCCGCGGCGGTGAGGGCCGCGACGGCCGTGAGCCGCTCGGGCAGCGGCGCACCGGCGAGGGCCAGCACGGCGACGGCCGTGACGGCCAGCACGCCGTACCACGCGGCGTGCCAGCCGACCCGGCTGCGCTCCCAGAAGTCCACTCAGCTGTCCCCGCGGCGGCGCCAGCGGAACGTGGTCCGGCACAGCACCAGGCCCAGCACCGTCCACCCTGCGAGGACCAGGGCGATCAGGCCGAGCTGCCACTCGCCGGCGGGCTCGGCGGCGGCCATGGACTCCGGCAGCAGCGCCGCCCGGAAGCCCTCCGCCATCCACTTCAGCGGGAACACGGCGGCCACGTCCTGCATCCACCCGGGCAGCTGGCTGTAGACGAAGAAGACCCCCGAGATGAACTGCAGCACGAGCACAACGGGCGCCGTCACCGCGTTCGCCGACCGCCCGGTGCGCGGCACGCTCGAGTAGGCGATGCCCAGCAGCGTGCCCGCCGCCGCACCCAGCACCGTGACCCACGCCAGGGTCCACCACTGCTGCGGCCCGGCGGGCAGGTCGACGTCGAACAGCAGGTGCGCGGCCGTCAGCAGCACCGCCATCTGCACGACACCGGTGACGACGACGAGCCCCACCTTGCCGAGGAAGTACGCCGCCGGCGGCATGGGGGTGCCCTCCAGGCGCTTGAGCAGGCCGTCGTCGCGCTCCACCGCGATGGAGATCGCCAGGGACTGGAAGCTCACCAGCAGCACCCCCGAGGCCGCCATCCCCGCGGTGAAGTACTGCGTGAAGCTCACGCCGGGCGCCACGTCGCCGTCGAACACCGACCCAAAGATGAACAGGAAGATGATCGGGAAGAAGACGTTGAAGACGAGCGCGTCCCAGGAACGGGAGAGCTCCGTGAGCTCCACCACCGTCCGCGCCCACGACGTGCGCAGCAGGAACGCGGGGGAGCGGAAGGCCGAGGCGTCGGCGGCGGCGCGGGTGCGCGGGCCCGCCGGCGTGGTCGGGGTCGTCGTCATCGGGACACCTCGGCGGGGGTGAGCAGGGACAGGTAGGCGTCCTCGAGGGTGGGCCTGTGGACGCTGAGACCGTCGGGCTCGCCGCCCGCGGCATGCAGGCGCCCGACCAGCGCCGCCGGCTCGCCCGTCAGCTCGGTGCGCCAGGTGCCCCCGGCGTCGCGCCAGCGGACGGTGGCCGGGGCCCGGTCGCGGTCACCCAGCGTGGCGGGGGTCCCGGTGGCCACGATCCGGCCGCGGTCGATGACGGCGAGCGCGTCGGCGAGCACCTCCACCTCGTCGAGGTAGTGGGTGGTCAGCAGGATCGTCGTGCCGTCGGCGGCGAGCAGCTGCACGAGCGCCCAGAACTCGCGGCGGGCCTCCGGGTCGAAGCCGGTGGTCGGCTCGTCGAGGAAGAGCAGCTCCGGGTCGCCGATGATCCCCAGGGCGACGTCGAGGCGCCGGCGCCTACCGCCGGACAGCGCGCTGGCGCGGGTGCGGGCGTCGTCGGCGAGGCCGACCTGCTCGATGACGGCCTCGGGGCGTCGCGGGTGCGGGTAGAACGTGGCGAACTGGCGCACGACCTCGGTGACCGTGAGGTCGGACAGGTCCTTGGTCGACTGCGCCACGATGCCGATCCGTGCCCGCCACGCGGGTGTCGGGCGGCCCGGGTCGGCGCCCAGCACGCTGACCTGGCCGGACGTGCGGGCGCGGTAGCCCTCGAGCACCTCCACCGTGGTCGATTTGCCCGCTCCGTTGGGCCCGAGCAGGGCGAACACCTGGCCGGCGGGCACCTCGAAGGAGATGCCGTCGACGGCGTGCTTGGGCCCGTAGTGCTTGTGCAGGTCGGTGACCCTCACTGCTGGCTCGCTGCTCATGGGACGAGCGTGCCGGGTGAGCGGGGTGGCGCGGCAGGTGCTGCCGGTGGGTCGGGCCCTCCACCGATCGGTGGAGAGGCTCAGAGATGCCTGGTCGTGAGGTCAGTGGCCGTGATGGCGGCCGTGAGGAGCCAGAGCCGCTCGGCGTCAGCCTCGTCGACGGCGTAGGGCTTCACGCCCCCGTCGTCGACGGTCCCTGTGGGGGCGCTGATCCGGGCGACGTCGCAGTCCTCGAGGTAGAGGCCTCCCCGCCCGTCGAGCAGGGGGGAGGTGACGGCCCACAGGCCCGTCGCCGCTCCCTGGGTCGGTGTCTTGAAGTCGCGCCCGACCACCCTGCCGTCAGCATCGACCCAGCCGAGATCGACCTGCTCGGCGAGGGGGAGGTCCCGCTGGAGCCCAGTGATGATCTTTCCGGGGTGCAGAGCGAAGGCGCGCACGCCACGGTGGCGACCGAGCCGGTCCAGGTGCACCGCGAACAGCGCGTTCGCCGTCTTGGACTGCCCGTACGCGGCCCACTTGTCGTACCCGCCCAGGAAGTGCGGGTCACGCCACCGGACACCGGAGACGTGGTGCCCCGCGGAGGAGTAGACGACCACCCTGGCGCCCGCGCGGGCGAGCAGTGGGAACAGGCGGGTGACCAGCGCGAAGTGGCCGAAGTGGTTGACGCTGAGCTGGTAGTCCCATCCCGGCCCCACCGGTCGCCGAGGAGTCGCCATGACACCCGCCGCGGCGACGAGGACGTCGATGCGGTGGGCCCGGCGGGTGATCTCCTCGGCGACGCGCGCGACGCTCCCGAGGTCAGCCAGGTCGAACCCGTCGACCACGATCGCGCCCTCGATGCCGTGCAAAGCACGCGGCGCCGTGTCGGCGCTGCGGGCGAGGACGAACACCCTCGCCCCCGCTGCGGCGAGCGACCTCGTCGTCTCCAGCCCGAGACCCGAGGTGCCTCCCGTGACCAGGGCGGTCCGGCCGTCGAGGCGGGCTCCGGCCATGACCTCGTCGGCGGTGGAGGCCGCGGAGAACCCAGATCCGAGAGGGTGCTGATCGCTCGACGTCACGACGCCGACGCTAGGATCTAGAGCCCGCTCTAGGTCAACGGAGGGGTTGTGGATCGTGCCGGTCCCGTGGAGTTCTCGATCGGCGAGGTCGCGTCCGCCGTCGGCATAAGCGTTCACGCGCTCCGGTTCTACGAGCGGCGAGGTCTCCTGGTCGGTCCTGTGCGACGCACCGCCGGCGGGCGGCGGCGGTACACCGAGATCGACGTCGACTGGCTCCGTATCTGCATACGCCTCCGCGCGGCCGGCATGCCGCTCACTGCACTGCAGCGGTTCGCTGCTCTCGTGCGCGACGGCCCCGGCAACGAGGGCGAACGCCTCGCTCTGCTCGATGCGCAGCGAGAGCGGGTCGAGGAGCAGATCCGGGCCCTGGAGCAGGCGCGGGAGATCATCGCGTGGAAGGTGGACACCTACCGCCAGCACCTCGAGGGTGGGAACGGCGGCGCCCTCTGGGATCCGGCTGCCGACCGTGAGGCGAACGGCTAGAGGTCGACCTCGACGCGCTTGGTGCGCGAGGTGTGTCCACGGACCACGCTCACGCGGCTGGGTGCCACTCCGAAGTGCTCCGCGAGGGCCTTGACCAGCCCGGCGTTCGCGGCGCCGTCGACGGCGCGCTCGCGGACGTGCACGACCAGCGCGCCGTCGTCGTCGGCCTCGACGAAGGGACCGCGCCGACTGCCGGGCTTGACCCGGACCGTGACCTGCACCTCAGACGAGGGCGGGTCGCTGCTCCGGGACCAGGCGGCCGGTGCGGGCGGCCCATACCTCGAAGACCACGGTGAACAGCGGCGGGACGCTGCACACGAGTGCCGTGACGAGCGTGCCGAAGCTCCAGCGCAGCACGCGCCACGCGATGACCGCGAGGAGCAGGTAGGCGACGAACGCCGCCCCGTGGATCGGGCCGAAGATCTTCACGCCGACCTCGGTGGTGTCCGTTGCCAGGTACTTGAAGTACATGCCGGTCAGCAGGCCGACCCAGGTGAACGCTTCGAAGATGGCGACGGCGGTGAAGGCTCTCAGGGTCAGGCGCTGGCGGCTCGTCAGGGCATCGGTCGCAGGCACCCTCCGATCACACCACGTGGCATGGCCTGCTCGCAGCGCTGGGGGAGGATGGGTGGGATGCGCCACAGTGAGTTCTGGCAGCTGGCCGACGCTGTCTTCGGGCAGGGGTACGCCCGCTCCCTGGCCTCGGACATCGTGCTGAGCGACCTCGGCGGCCGCTCCCCGGTGCAGGCCCTCGATGACGGTGTGCCCCCGCGTGACGTGTGGGTGGCCCTGTGCGACGCCCAGGACGTCCCGGACGACCGGCGCTGGCTCGACCCCCGCGTCAGGCGGGCTTCACGGCCTGGAGGGTGAAGCTCAGCGGCACGCGGTCAGCGGCGTCGCCCGGCAGGGCCCACTCGCCACCAGCGACCTCGACCATATGCGCCATGGCCTGCCAGGGGATGCTGCGGTGCTCCGTCAGGCCTGTGACCTGCAGTCCTGCGGCGAGCACAGCGGTGACGAGCTCACCGAGACCGTGGTTCCACTCCGCGCTGCGGGTGTGCGTGAAGACGTGCTCGGTGGCCACGTAGGTGCCGGGCTCGTCGAAGACCGTCGGCTCCTCGCGCTCGAACCATGGGTAGGAGAGCACCAGTTCACCGTCGGTGCGGTCCTGGTCGAGGGCGTTGAGCGCCGGGTGGCCGTCGCGCACGAGCAGCCGCCCACCGGGGGCGAGCAGGTCCGCCACGAGCTGGGCCCAGTCGGTGATGCGCGGTAGCCAGCACAGGGCGCCGATGCCCGTGTAGACGAGGTCGTAGCGACCGGCGCCGACCGCGGCGAGCACCGCGGCGCCGTCGCTGACGTCAACCTGGTGGTAGTCGATGTCAGCATCGGCGCGCGCGGCCAGGGTGCGCGCCTGCTCCAGGGCGTTGGGGGAGAAGTCGACGCCTGTCATGTGCGCCCCGAGCCGGGCGAGGGAGAGGGTGTCGGTGCCGAGGTGGCACTGCAGGTGGATGCCTCGCTGGCCCGCGATGTCCCCGAGCAGCGGTCTGTCGAACGAGACGACGTCCGACAGGTGCTCCTGGTCGCAGATGAACACCTCGAACCCGTAGTCCGGTGACGCGGCGTGCACGACGGCGCGCTCGTCCCAGGTGGTGAGGTTCAGGTCCACCGCCGCGCGTGCGTCCACCGGGACATGGTGCACGGATTCACTCGTCTCGGGGGAGCAGCATCGCGCCGACGCTCCACGAGCGGTCTTCGGCGTCGTGCCGCAGCCCGGAGGTTCCCCGTCGTTCGCCCCGCTGGAGGACGAGGACCAGGGCGATGACGGCGAGCGCCGGGATGGTGGCGACCAGGGCCAGGATGATGTCCATGGCATGATCTTGACGTTCGGCCATGATTGGCCACCAGTGGCAAAGATGCCACCTGACATCGACTTCCTGCCACGTTCCGTGGGAGGCTGCGTCCGTGGTGATCCGCGATGTCGCCGTCCTCGTCCTGCCCGGCGTGGCTCCCTTCGAGCTCGGCATCGTGTGCGAGCTCTTCGGCCTCGACCGCCGCGATGACGGCCTGCCTTTCTACGACTTCGCCCTCGTCACCGAGCGTCCCGGCCTCGTGAGGACGAATCAGGGGTTCTCGGTGCAGGTCGAGCACGGGCTGGAGCGCGCGGCCTCGGCCGACCTCGTGGTGACCACCCCGGTACCCCGGGGGACGACGGCGAGCACCGAGGTGATCGCGATGCTGCGCGCCGCACACGAGCGGGGCGCGACGTTCCTCGGGGCCTGCAGCGGCACCTACGTGCTGGCCGACGCGGGCCTGCTCGACGGGCGGCGGTGCACGACCCATTGGAAGTACGTCGACGACTTCGCCTCCCGCTACCCCGCGGCGTCCGTGGACTGCGACGTGCTCTACGTCGAGGACGGACCCGTCATCTCCAGCGCCGGGTCCGCCGCCGCGATCGACGCAGGCCTGCACCTACTGCGCCGGGAGCTGGGAGCGGCCGCCGTCGCCACGATCGCCCGGCGCATGGTCGTGCCGCCCCACCGCGACGGCGGGCAGGCCCAGTACATCCCCACCCCGGTGCTCCCGCCGGAGGCCTGCGCCGACGACGACCTCGCCGCCCTCCACGCGTGGGCGCTGGAGCACCTCGCTGAGGACCTGTCCGTGGAGCGCCTCGCCGCGCACGCGCGGATGTCGCCGCGCACGCTGGCGCGCCGGTTCGCCGATGCCTCCGGCACCTCACCGGCGGCGTGGGTGGCGCGGATGCGGCTGCAGCGGGCGCAGGAGCTGCTGGAGACCACCGACCTGCCGGTCGACGAGGTCGCCGCGGCTGTCGGCTGGGGCTCCGGCGCGGTGCTGCGGCATCACTTCAGCCGTCTGGGGACGACACCCCTGGCCTACCGCCGCACCTTCGCCGGAGCCAGCTAGGCCCCGCTGGGAAGCCGCCGTCAGGCGCCGCCCTCCGTGAGGGTCACGGTGGTCGGTGCGAAGGAGGCGCCGACCACGTCGACTCCCTCGTCGGTGAGCGCCTTCAGCGCTGCGGTGACGTAGGTGTCGCTGTAGGCATCGGAGTCGGGCTCCTTGGTGATGACCGTGGCGCCGTCGGCGTTCTTCGTCTGCAGCGCCACCTGCACCGTCTGATCCCACAGGGTCTTGTCGAACGACCCCACCCCCGCCGAAGGACTGGGCCAGATGAGCTTGTTGACCTCGTTGACCTGCCACAGCTGGTGGCTGGCGCCCAGGGTGGAGCCTGCGGCCACGGTGATGTCGCGGGCCTTCTCGGGGTTGTCGCGCGCGAAGACCCAGCCCTTGAGGGAGGCCTTGATGAACGCGGTGGTCTGGTCGGCGTAGGCGGAGTCGGACAGCTTCTCGGTGTTGGCCCAGATCGCGTCCTGCAGCATCGCGGTGCCCACCTCGTTCCAGTCCAGCGTGGTGAGGTCGCTGGGCTGGAACAGCTGGCCGGTGGCGGGGTTCTTCGCCTCGAGCACCTGCGCGTACTCGTTGTAGGTCATGGCCTGAGCAGCGGCGATGTCACCGGCGATGAAGGCGTTCATGTCGAACTGCTGCTGCACCAGCGTGACGTCAGTGGCCGGGTCGAGCCCCGCCTTGGTCATCGCCGCGAACAGCTCGAACTCGTTGCCGAAGCCCCAGTTGCCCACCGTCTTGCCGCGCAGATCGGCCACCGTCTTGATGCCCGCGGAGGCGAAGGAGACCTGCCGGGTGCCGGACCGCTGGAACACCTGGGCGACGTCGGTGATCCCGGCGCCCTGCTCCCGGCTGGCCAGCGCCTTCGGCACCCACGCGATGGCGTAGTCGACCTGACCCTGGGCCAGCACCGTCTGCGGCACGATGTCCGTGCCGCCGTCGACGATCGTCACGTCGAGGCCCTCGGCCTCGTAGTAGCCCTGGTCGAGTGCGGCGAGGTACCCGGCGAACTGGGCCTGCTTGAACCACTGCAGCTGCAGCTTGACGGGCTTGAGGCCGCTTGCCGATCCGCTGGCTCCGCCCGTCGTCGCGGTGCCGGTGGCCGGAGCGTCGGCAGTGCCGCAGGCAGCCAGAGCGCCGGTCCCGGCCGCGGCGAGGGCACCGGCAAGCAGGGAGCGACGAGTGATGGTGCGGGAGCGGTTCATGATGTCCTCCGGTTCCAGGGGGTGGTGAGGCGCTCGGCCGCCAGGGCGGCCGCGTAGAAGAGCAGCCCGAGGGCGCAGGCCGCGGTGACGTAGGCCCACGCCCGCGGGTAGGCGCTGTTGGCCGCGGCGGACGTGATGCGCGAGCCCAGGCCCGACTGCAGGCCGCCGAAGTACTCGGCGACAACGGCGGAGATGACCGCGCCGGCCGCAGCCAGACGCAACCCCGTGAAGACGTGCGGCAGAGCGCCGGGGAGGGTGACGGTGCGGGTGGCGGCCCACCCGCTCGCCGCGCAGGCCCGCATGAGGTCGGCGTGTACCGGCGCGACGGACTGCAGGCCGCGCAGGGCGTTGACGAACACCGGCACGAAGACGACGACGGTGACCACCAGCTGCCGCGGCAGCTCGCTCGTCGCGCCGAACATCGTCGCGAAGATCGGCGCCAGCGCCACGATCGGCAGCGCCGCGACGACCGCCGCCAGCGGTACGAGGGTGCTGCGCAGCCACCCCAGCCGCGCCGCGAGCGCCGCCGCCACCAGCGCGAGCACACTGCCGGCCACCAGGCCCCACAGCGCGTTCGCGCCGGTGGCCAGGGCCGCAGAGACCACCTGCGGCAGGATCGCGCCGAGGGCCTCGGCGATGGCGACCGGGCTCGGCAGCACGAACGGTGCCACCCGGCCCACCGTGACCAGCACCTGCCACGCGGTCAGGGCGAGGACGGCGACGACC
Source organism: Quadrisphaera granulorum (assembly GCF_003149145.1). Classification (GTDB taxonomy): domain Bacteria; phylum Actinomycetota; class Actinomycetes; order Actinomycetales; family Quadrisphaeraceae; genus Quadrisphaera; species Quadrisphaera granulorum. The sequence goes on from NZ_QGDQ01000016.1 coordinate 16,400, forward strand.
ACGGGCGCGACCGCTCGCCCCCAGGTGCCGGCCCACCCCGGCAGGACCCGCCTCACGGGCTCGCCACCCGGGCGGGCGCGCGCAGCGCCTCGCGGACCACCGTGGTGGCCGCGAAGAACTCCGGCGACTCCCGCACGTCCGTCGGGGTACCCGTGGCACGCAGGGGAAGGTCGACGTCGACGACGGCGGCGATCCGGCCCGGCCGCGGCGACATGACCACCACCCGATCGGACAGGTACGCCGCCTCCGAGACGGAGTGCGTGACCAGCAGCACCGTCGTCCCCTCGCGCGCCCTGATGCTCAGCAGCTCGTCCTGCAGGCGCTCGCGGGTCATCTCATCGAGCGCGCCGAACGGCTCGTCCATGAGCAGCAGCGCCGGCTTGGCGGCCAGAGCCCGGGCGATGGCCACCCGTTGCTGCATGCCGCCGGACAACTGGCTGGGCCGCTTGTCGGCGACGTCGGCCAGGCCCACCACCTCGAGCAGCTCCTCGGCGCGGGCGCGGCGCTCGCGGGCGCCGACGCCGTGCAGCTCCAGGGGCAGCTCGACGTTGCGGAGCACCGTGCGCCACTCGAGCAGGCCCGCCTGCTGGAACGCGATGCCGTAGTCCTGCGCCTCGCGAGCGGCGCGGGCGGTCTTGCCGGCGACGTGGACGGTGCCTTCGGTGGGGGTGAGCAGGTCGGCGACGAGGCGCAGCAGCGTCGACTTGCCGCAGCCGCTGGGACCGATGAGCGTGACGAACTCGCCGGAGGCGATCGTGAGGCTGACGTCGGACAGCGCCGTCGTCGTCCCGAACCGCTGGGTGACGCCGCTGACCTCGACCATGGCCTTCGCCGACGGGGGGCTCACGCGAGCCGTCCCCGGCGCAGCACCGCGGCGTCGAGCAGCGCGACGAGTCCGGCGGCGACCAGGCCCAGCACGGCGGCGCCGAGCACGGCGGCGTAGACGCGGGCGGGGGAGGAAGTGGCCTGCTGGGCGTACTCGATGATCAGCCTGCCGATGCCGCCGCGGGTGCCGGTGGAGATCTCCGCGACGATCGCGCCGACCACCGCCCCGGCCGCCGCGAGCCGCAGCGCCGGGAGGAGGAAGGGCACCGCAGCGGGCAGCCGCAGGTGGACGAGCTCCTGGCGCCAGCTGGCCGCGCACGAGGCGAACAGCTCCTGTTCCGTGGCGCCTGGTGCGTGCAAGCCGCGCAGCAGCCCGACGGCGATGGGGGAGAAGGACAGGAAGGCGCTGATGACGACGACGGACGCCTCCGGCGACCACGCCCACGAGCCGACCCGCAGCACCCCGCCCCAACCGGCCACGAGCGGTGCCAGCGCGATGATCGGGACGGTCTGGCTGAGCACCACCCACGGCAGGAGCCCCGCTTCGAGCAGGCGGAGCCGCTGCATCAGCAGCGCGAGCACCCCGCCGACGACCGCGCCGAGCAGCAGCCCGAGCAGCGCCAGCCGGAGGGAGTTGAGCGCCCCGAAGAGAACGGCCGCGCCCACGGTCCGCGACCCGGCGACACCAGAGACCTCGGGGGAGCCGAGCGTGGTCAGGACCGTCCACAGGTGCGGCATGGCGCGGTCGTCGGTGCGGGGGAGCAGGCGCGTGGTATCTAGCGACGCGCCGTTGGCGGGCCCGAGCGCCTTGTAGGTCTCCCACAGCACCGCGAGCACGACGAGCGCCGCGACGACGGCACCCACCTGGCGAGCGGCTCGCGTCACAGGGTGTTCGCCGCCTCGACGACGTGCGTGCCGTAGGCGTCGATGACGGAGTCCTTGGCGTCGTGCTGGGCGTACACGGCGAACTGGTCACAGCCCAGCTCGGCGAGCTCGGCGAGCCGCTCCAGCTGAGCGGCCGGGGGGCCGAGCACGCAGAACCTGTCGACGATCTCGTCGGGCACGAAGTCGGCGTGGGTGTTGCCGGCGCGACCGTGCTGGGCGTAGTCGTAGCCCTGCCGGGCGGCGATGTAGTCGCTCAGGGCCCGAGGGACCCCGGCTCCGTCACCGCCGTACTTCGCGACGATGTCGGCGACGTGGTTGCCGACCATCCCCCCGAACCACCGCGTCTGCTCGCGGGCGTGCGCGAGCTGGGCGGCAGAGCCGTCGGTGACGTACGCAGGTGCGGCCACGCAGAACCGGATCGAGGCGGGGTCACGGCCCGCAGCTTCGGCGGCCTCGCGGACCTTCGTGATGGTCCACGCGGCGATGGTCGGGTCGGCCAGCTGGAGGATGAACCCGTCGGCCACCTCGCCGGTGAGCTGCAGGGCCTTCGGCCCGTAGGCCGCCACCCACACCTCCACCGGAGGGGTGCCCTCGGGCACCCACGGGAAGCTCACCGACGCCGCGTGCTCTCCCTGGCCGCGGAGGACGGAGCCGCCGCCGGTGAGGGTGCGGATGGTTTCCACAGACTCGCGCAGCCCGGCGAGCGTGACCGGCTGGCCCTTGAGGGTCCGGACCGCGGAGTCTCCGCGGCCGATGCCGCACACCACGCGGTTGCCGTGCATCTCCGCGAGGGTCGCGAAGGTCGAGGCGGTGACGGTGGTGTCGCGCGTGGCGGGGTTGGTGACCATCGGCCCGACGACTATCCGCTCGGTGGCCTCGAGGATCGTCGCGTGGATGACGTACGGCTCCTGCCACAGCACGTGGGAGTCGAAGGTCCACGCGTGGGAGAAGCCCGCCTGCTCGGCGCGCACCGAGGCTGCCACCACGGCGCGGGCGGGGGGATCGGTCTGGAAGACGACGCCGACGTCCATCAGCGCAGGTAGCTCGAGAGACCGCGGGGCACGAAGCGGCCGTGACCCGCACGGCCGGTCCAGGTGCCGTCGTCCAGCACCACCGACCCGCGCGACAGCACCGTCTTCACGCCGCCCGTCACGGCGAATCCCTCCCACGCAGAGTGGTCGAGGTTCATGTGGTGGGTGTCCTTGGACAGCACGTGCTGGCGCTGCGGGTCGTAGATGACGACGTCGGCGTCCGAGCCCGGCGCGATGACGCCCTTCTTCGGGTACAGCCCGAACATCCGCGCCGGCGTGGTGGAGCAGGTCTCCACCCAGCGTTCGAGGCTGATCTGCCCGGCCACCACGCCCTGGTGAACGAGGTCCATCCGGTGTTCCACCGTCCCCATCCCGTTCGGGATCTTGCGGAAGTCGCCGCGGCCCAGCTCCTTCTGGTCCTTGAAGCAGAAGGGGCAGTGGTCGGTGGAGACGACGGCGAGGTCGTCGGTGCGCAGGCCCTTCCACAGGTCGGCGTGGTGGTTCTCGTGCTTGGTGCGCAGCGGGGGAGAGGCCACCCACTTGGCGCCCTCGAAGGGGTCGCCGTCGGCGGAGACGGCACCGAGCTGGTCTTCGAGGGTGAGGTAGAGGTACTGCGGGCAGGTCTCGGCGAACACGTTGCGGCCGGCGTCGCGGGCTGCGGCGACATGCCCGAGCGCCTGGGACGCCGACAGGTGCACGAAGTACAGCGGCGTGCCGCCGGCCACCTCGGCGAGCGCGATGCACCGGTGGGTGGCCTCGCCCTCCAAGATCGGCGGGCGGGTCAGTCCGTGCCAGACCGGGGTCGTGTCGCCGCGGCCCGCGGCCTGGGCGGCGAGCACGTCGATGGCGATGCCGTTCTCCGCGTGCATCATGATCAGCGCGCCGTTGTCGCGGGCCTTCTGCATCGCGCGCAGGATCTGGCCGTCGTCGCTGTAGAAGACGCCCGGGTAGGCGGTGAAGAGCTTGAAGCTCGTGACGCCCTCGCTGGCCACGAGCCGGTCCATGGCGGCGAGCGCGGCGTCGTCGACCCCTCCCACGATCATGTGGAAGCCGTAGTCGATCGCGGTCTTTCCCTCCGCCTTGGCGTGCCAGGCGGCCAGGCCCTCCTCGACGTCCTGCCCGGTGGTCTGCACGGCGAAGTCGACGATGGTCGTGGTGCCGCCCCAGGCGGCCGCGACGGTGCCGGTGGTGAAGTCGTCCGAGGCCTCGGTGCCGCCGAAGGGGAGGCGCATGTGAGTGTGGACGTCGACGCCGCCGGGCACGACGTAGCAGCCGGTCGCGTCGATGCGGCGCGTCTCGGGGCCGACGATCGCGTCAGCTCCACCGGGGACGTGGAGGCTGGCGATGGTCTCGCCGTCCACCAGCACGTCCATGGGGGCGGCGCCCGTCGTCGTGACGACCGTGCCGCCGTGGATCAGCGTGAGGTTCGACGCGCTCACGGAGTCACCAGGTTCCCGTAGGAGTCCGGGCGGCGGTCTCGGTAGAACGCCCAGCGCTCGCGGACCGTGGTGAGGAGGTCCATGTCGAGGTCGCGGATCACGAGCTCCGGGTCGTACGCGGAGGCGTACTCACCGACGGGCTTGCCCTCCGGGTCGGCGAAGTAGCTGGTGCCGTAGAAGTCGTCGTCGCCGAGGTCCTCGATGCCCACCCGGTTGATCGCGCCCACGTAGTACTCGTTGGCCACGGCGGCCGCCGTCTGCTCCAGCTTCCACAGGTAGTTGGACAGGCCGCGGCTCGTGGCGGAGGGGTTGAAGACGATCTCCGCGCCGTTCAGACCCAGGGCGCGCCAGCCCTCGGGGAAGTGCCGGTCGTAGCAGATGTAGACGCCCACCTTGCCGACGGCGGTGTCGAAGACGGGGTACCCGAGGTTGCCGGGGCGGAAGTAGAACTTCTCCCAGAAGCCCTTGACCTGCGGGATGTGGTTCTTGCGGTACTTGCCGAGGTAGCTGCCGTCGGCGTCGATGACGGCGGCGGTGTTGTAGAGCACGCCAGGCTGTTCCTGCTCATAGATGGGCAGGACGACGACGATGCTGTGCTCCTTCGCCAGAGCCTGGAACCGCTCCACCGTTGGGCCCGGAACGGACTCGGCATAGGCGTAGTACTCCGGGTCTTGCACCTGGCAGAAGTACGGGCCGTAGAAGAGCTCCTGGAAGCAGATCACCTGCGCACCCTGCTCGGCGGCCTGCACGAGGTAGTCCTCGTGGGCCTTGATCATCGATTCCTTGTCGCCGGTCCAGCTGGTCTGGACCAGGGCGGCGCGGACGGTGCGCGGCATGCGGCCTCCGGTGGTGGGTGCGAGTGCGAGGGGGCATGGGTACGCATCGCATGCGTCAGGGGTGTTGCGCTGTGTTTCACCCGCGTGACGGATGGTTGCGGTGTGCGACGGCAGAGTTTCTCGCCGAACCAGCCTCGCGACGTGAGGGATCCGGTCACGATGGGTGTGTGAGTCAGCTACCCACCGTGGCGCCCGCCGCCATGATTCCCGGGCAGCGGTCACGTCCCGAGGCCGAGGCGCTGCCTCCGTTGCTGCGCCCCCGTCGGCGGGAGCGGCCTGCCGGCAGGCGGGGCGGTAGCGCGCTCGTCGTCGGGCTGCTGGTCGCGGCGCTCCTGCTGGCGCTCGGCGCCGTCGCGTACCTGTGGGTGGTCAGCGACGCCTGGCGGGTGCGTGCCGTGGAGGGGGAGGCGCAGCGCGCACAGCTCGTGAGCACGTCGGAGCAGCTCCAGCAGCGTGTCGATGCGCTGCAGAGCGACCTCGCCGCCTCCGACGCGCGCGTGGAGCAGCTGGCCGCCGAGAAGGCCCGCGCCACGGACCTGCGCGAAGCGAGGGACCGCTGAGACGCTCTGCCGTCGTCGTCGTCCTGATGATGATGGGAGCGGCGGTACTAGGAGTGACCACGGCGTGCGGAGCAGTACCACTCGTGCCGCCGACACCGATGGGCAAGGTGGACCCGGTCGCGTCGGCGGCGGGTGCCGTTGCCGCAGCGGACGAGGCGAGCGCGTTGCGCACCGCCGTGCGCGCGTCGGTGCGGGTACGGAGCGTGGGGTGTGCCTCAGTGCGGACAGGGTCGGGATTCGCCGTGGACGCGCACACCCTGGTCACCAACGCGCACGTCGTGGACGGGGCCGAGCAGCTGCAGGTGGATACGTGGGACGGCCAGCAGCTCGCGGTGACGGCGTCGGTGACCGCCACCGTGGCCGACCTGGCCGTGGTGAGGACGGTGGAGGCGCTGCCCGCCACCGTGCCGCTCGCCGCCGTCGACCCGGAGCGCGGGGAGGCGGTCACCGTGGTCGGCTATCCGCGCGGGGAGGCGCTGGCGAAGGCGACCGGAGTGGTCACGGGGTCGGTCGACGACCCCCTGGGCACGGCGGCGGTGCGGGTGCTGCAGCTGGAGGCGGCGGTGGCGCCGGGCAGCTCCGGTTCGGCGGTGGTGGACGACGACGGCGCGGTGGTCGGGGTCCTCTACGCCGGCGCCACCACGGGGCAGGACGCATACGCGGTGCCGGTGGGCACGCTGCGCGCCGCGCTGGCAGCGGAGGGTCCGGCGGACCGCTCAGTCCGCTGCTGAGGCTGCTGGTCGGCTGTCGCTCTGGCTGTCACTGCGGACGACGACGATGCCTGCGAGCACCACGGCTCCGCCGACCAGCTGGACGGCGGACAGGTGCTGGCCCAGCAGCACCCACGCCCACGCGGCGGCGAAGAGCACCTCGGTGAGCGCCACGAACGACGCCGGGGCCGCAGACAGGCGCCGCGCGGCGGCGATGCCGGTGCCGTAGGCGAAGGCGGTGGCGATGGCCACCATGCCGATCAGCACCGACCACCACGGGACGGACGCCCCGGCGAGCATGACGTCGCCGAGGGTGACGCCCATGGGGAGCAGTCCGACCAGCGCTGCGGCCGCGAGGACGGCGGCGCCGATGACCATGCCGACCCAGGCCATGGCCAACGCGGGCACACCGCTGGCGTCGTCAGCGGCGAGCACGAAGTAGACGGCCAGGCAGGCGCCGGCGATGGCGGCCCACACCAGTCCTGGTCCGGCCACGAGGGTGCCGCCGCCGATGCCGAGCACCAGCGCGAGGCCGCCGAGGGCCGCCAACCCGCCGAGGGCGGTGCGCAGGCGGGGGCGCTGGCCGCCGACTGCCCACGCCCAGGCGACGACGAGCAGCACGCTCGCGTACTCGATGAGCAGGGCCAGGGACACCGGCACGGTGGCGACAGCCGCGAAGTAGCCGAGCTGACACCCGGCCATCGCGAAGACGCCGAAGGCCAGCGCACGCCAGCGAGCCCGCCAGAGCAGGTGCCAGCGGCCGCGGAGCTGGGCGACGGCGAGGGGCGCGAGCACGAGGCTGGCGCCGAGCATGCGCACGATGACGGCGGAGCCGGGAGTCCACCCCGCCTGCAGCAGCGCGTTGGCGAAGATCCCGGAGGTGCCGAAGGCGGCGGCGGAGGACAGCGCGAACACCAGGCCGCTGCGGGCTCGGGTCGTGAGCGGCTGCGCCGGGAGGGTGGACGATGCGGGGACGGCGCCCGCCGCTGCTGCTGTCATGAGTCAAACCCCTCTACGCTTGTGACGCCTGGGGTGACCGTAGTGGGGCGCGATGAAAGGAGTCAAGATGCTTTTTGCTCATGACACCGAGCGTGAGCTCGCCGCGCTCGTCGCCATGGTCAACACGCTCGGCCACGTCTCCGGTGACGAGGGGCTGCCTGACGTGGCTGCGCTCGACGCCTTCTGTGCCGAGCACCGCTGGAGTGGCCGGCGCGACCATGACCTCGCCGAGCTCGAGGCCGTCCGGGCCCAACGCCCGCGGCTGCTGGCCCTGTGGGATCTGGCGCTCGCCGGCGACGAGGACGGCTTCGTCGACCTCGTCAACACCCTGCTGTCGGAGGGTCATGCCCTGCCGCAGCTCGTCCGTCACGACGGCTGGGGCTGGCACCTGCACGCCACTCCCGACGACGCCCCCCTCGACCGGCGGATGGCCGTGGAGGCGGGCATGGCCATGGTCGAGGTGGTTCGCCGCGGAGAGCTCAGCCGCCTCCGCCGGTGCTCCGGAGACGACTGCACCGACGTCTTCATCGACCTGTCCAAGAACCGGTCTCGCCGCTTCTGTGACGGCTCGTGCGGCAACCGCGCCGCCGTTGCCGCCTACCGGGCCAGGATGCGGGGGTGAGCCCCTCCGGCGTCGACCCGGTCGCCGCGCTGCAGGCAGCGGTGAGGACGACGACGACGGCGGGTGCCGAGTCCGCGTTCGCTGCGCTGCACGAGGTGCTGGTGGCGAGTTTCTCGCGGGCGTTTGCGCAGCTGGAGCGCGTCGAGGTGCCGGGCTTCCCGCACGCGCTGCTGCTGCGGTGGCCAGGCGCGGGTGGGGCTAGCGGGGAAGTGGCGCCGCTGGTGCTCATGGCCCACCAGGACGTGGTGCCGGCCGGCTCGCTGACGGCGTGGACCCATCCGCCGTTCGCCGGGGTGCTGGCGCCCTCGGCGGAGGGCGAGGCTGTGTGGGGCCGGGGCACGCTGGATGACAAGGGGCCCCTCGTCGTGGTGCTCGCGGCGGTGGAGGCGCTGCTCGCGGAGGGCTTCGTGCCCGCGCGCGACGTGTGGCTGTCGTTCGGGTCCGACGAGGAGACCGGCGGCGCGTCCGCCGTCGCCGCCGTCGAGGTGCTGCGCCGGCGCGGCGCCCGGCCCTGGGCGGTGCTCGACGAGGGCGGTGCCGTCGCCGGGGGAGCCCTGCCGGGGCTGCGGGCGCCGCTCGCGGTGGTCGGGGTGACCGAGAAGGGCAGCACCGTGCTGCGGCTCGTGGCGTGCGGGCGCGGGGGTCACGCGTCGACCCCGGCGCGCAGCGGCCCCGTGGCGAGGCTGGCGACGGCGGTGGTCGCGCTGGAGCGCGCCGAGCGGCGCGCCGCGCTGGGATCGGTGACGCTGCCCGCCGCCACGCGCGAGCTGCTGCGCCGCGTGCTGCCCCCGCCGCTGGGTGGGCTGGCTGCGCGGTTCCCTGAGGTGGCGGGCCGCCTGCTCGTGCTGGCCGGGCCGGAGAGCGCCGCCATGGTCCGCACCACGCTCGCGTTCACCGCGATGCACGGCTCGCAGGCCGTCAACGTCGTCCCCGACGAAGCCTGGGTCGGCGTCAACGCCCGCGTCATGGTGGGGGACTCGGTCGACGACGTCGTCGCGCGCATCCGCCGCGTCGTGGCCCGCTGCGGAGTGGACGTGGAGATTGTCGAGCGCGGCGAGCCCAGCCCCACCTCGCCGTTCTCCGGAGCTGATCCGAAGGACGACGAGGAGGCATTCGCGCTGATCGAGCGGTGCACAGCCCAGGTGTTCCCCGACGCCGTGAGCACGCCCTACGTCGTGATGGCCGCCACCGACGCCCGGGCTTTCGCTGGGCCGAGCGGGATCTCTGACCGCGTCTATCGGTTCTCCCCACTGCGGATGAGCCGCGCGCAGCGCGCGTCGATCCACGGCGTGGACGAGCACGTCGCCGTCGCCGACCTCCACGACGGGGTGCGCTGGACCACCGCGCTCCTGCGGGGCCTGCCGTGAGCACGCCCGGCGCAGCCGCGAGGCGCTCGCTGGTCGCCGTCGTCGGCGTCCTGGTGCTGGTCGAGCTGGTCTCCGGTGTGCTGCAGGCGTTCTACACGCCGCTGCTCACCGACGTCGCCGCCCGGCTGCGCATCCCCGTCGGGGACGTCAACTGGTTCGAGGCGGCCCAGCTGGCGTTCTCCGCGCTCGCGGTGCCTGTGCTCGCCCGGTTGGCGGACCTGTGGGGGCCGCGCGCCGTGCTGCTGCTCTCGGCGTCGGTGACGGCGGCCGGGTCCTGGCTGCTCGTGCTGGCGCCCGGCTTCTGGACGTTCATGATCGGGTGGGTGCTGCAGGGCGCGTACGTCGTGTGGCTGCCGCTGGAGGTGGCGCTGGTGCACCGGCGGACGGCGGGGTCGGCGCAGCAGGGACCGCTCGTGCGGCGCTCCGCGGGCGTGCTCGTGGCAGGGCTGCAGCTCGGGGCGATCCTCGGGGCACTGTCGGCGGGGGCCGTGGCCACCGCGCTGCCGCTGCAGGCGGTGCTCGCACTGCCGGCGCTCGCCGTCACGGCGTGCGTGGTGGTGGTCTGGGTGGGCGTGGAGCGGACCCCCGGCACGGGGTGGCGGACCGGTGGTGGGCTCGATGGACGGGGGCTGGCGCTGCTCGCCGTCGTCCTCGGACTGGTCATGGGGGCGCTCGTGGCCGTACGGCTGCTCGGGGTGGCGAGTCCACTGCCGTGGGGGCTGCTCGCGGCGAGCATTGCGGCCGGGAGGTGGATGGTGCGCGTGGAGGCTCGGACGGCGTCGCCCCTGGTCGACGTGCGGCTGCTCGCGGCGCGAGGTCAGTGGCCGGTGCAGGCGACGGCTTTCCTGTTCGGGGCGAGCGTGCTCGGGGCGCAGGTGCCACTGGCGACGTTCGCACGGACCGATCCGGCGGTGGCGGGCTACGGGCTGGGTGCCGATGCCGCGGGGGTGTCGGTGCTCATCGGGGCGTACCTGCTGGCCATGGTGACCGGCGCGCTGGTGCTGCGGAAGCTGCCGGCGGCCGCGGTGCTGGTGACGGTGGGGTACGCGATGCTCTTCGCGCTGCACGGCTCGACGGCGTCGCTGCTGGCCTGTCTGGTCTTGGTCGGGTTCGGTAACGGGGCACTCGTGGCGGGGCTGCCGGCTGCCGCGGCAGCCGCCGCGCCACCGGACCGGGTGGCGTTCGCCACCGGCATGACCAACACCACCAAGACGGTGGGTGGGGCAGTTGCCTCGGCGGTCTTCGCGGTGGCGCTGGCCTCCACGGGGTCACTGGGTGATCCGGCGGCAGGGGCTGCGCCGCTGGTCGGCTACTACGTGGTGTGGGGTGTGTGCGCGGTGACGTCGCTGGTCTCGGTGGGTTTCCTGGTGTCGAACGCGCGTTCGGCTCGCGGGGGTAGGGTGGCGGTGTGATCGCGGCGGGGGAGCCTTTGTCCACAGGGGCGGGCCTCGTCGCAACGGACTGTCGGTGGTGGCGCCTAGCGTCGTCCCCGAACGCACCGCAGCAGCGCCCGGCCGGTCCGGGTGCCCGTCGACAGGGGTGATCCTCGTGGCCGCACCCGCCGCCAAGACCAACGACAAGTCGAAGTCGCTCGAGTTCGCACTCGCGCAGATCGACAAGCAGTTCGGCAAGAACACCGTCATGCGCCTCGGCGACGAGGTGCGCGAGCCGATGAAGTTCATCCCTACCGGGTCGACGGCGCTCGACGTCGCGCTCGGCATCGGGGGCCTGCCTCGCGGCCGCGTGGTGGAGATCTACGGTCCGGAGTCTTCGGGAAAGACGACCGTGGCGCTGCACGCCGTGGCCAATGCCCAGAAGGCCGGCGGCATCGCGGCGTTCATCGACGCCGAGCACGCGCTCGACCCGGAGTACGCCAAGAAGCTCGGCGTCGACACCGACGCACTGCTCGTCTCCCAGCCTGACACCGGTGAGCAGGCACTCGAGATCGCGGACATGCTGGTCCGCTCCGGCGCGCTCGACATCATCGTCATCGACTCCGTGGCGGCCCTCGTGCCGCGCGCCGAGATCGAGGGCGAGATGGGCGACAGTCACGTTGGTCTCCAGGCCCGCCTGATGTCTCAGGCATTGCGGAAAATGACGGGCGCACTGAATACCGCTGGAACTACGGCAATCTTTATCAATCAGCTCCGAGAGAAAATCGGGGTTATGTTTGGTTCACCCGAGACAACGACTGGTGGAAAAGCGCTAAAGTTTTACGCTTCTGTTCGACTCGATGTTCGTAGAATTGAAACTCTTAAGGACGGTAACGAGCCGGTCGGGAACCGCACGCGCGTCAAGGTTGTCAAGAACAAGTGCTTGGCTGCTGGCTCTCGGATCTTTGACCCGGTGGCCGGTCGTTTCCATCGAATCGAAGACGTCGTGGAGCAGCGACTCCCTATTCACGTGATGGCGGCTGACAAGGCGGGCCAACTGCACCCGGCCCCCGTGATTGGGTGGTTTGAGCAGGGCGAGCAGGACGTGGTCAACGTCATTGTCAAGGGCGGACGCCGTCTCACAGTGACCCCTGACCACCGAATCCTTACCGAGGCTGGTTGGCGAGAGGCTGGTGCGCTCATTCCTGGGGACCGCGTCGCTCTCCCCCGTCAGTTCGGCGGCTTTGGTGATGCCATGCCGGTGACCATCGACCAGGCTCGGATGCTGGGCTATCTCGTCGGTGACGGGTACGTCGGCGGGAAGACTCCGATCACACTGATCTGTCTTGCGGAGGACGTTCAGCGAGACGCTGCGCGGATCGCTGCGGATCACGGATGTGATCCGCACCCACTGCATGGTGGTCAGGTGGCCTTCTCGCATCGTCCCGGAGTGAAGAATGGGCTACTCGCGCTGACGCGAGCCGCGGGCATCTATGGAAAGCTCGCCTGGGAGAAGACCGTGCCTCCGCAGTTGCTGGCGATGGACGCTCATGAGGAGCTCGTTGGAAATTTCCTCGTCGGCTTACTTGAGACCGATGGTCACGTCTCCAGTGAAGTCACCGGCGCAATCCGGGTCGGTTTCACCACAACCTCGGAGCAGCTAGCACATCAAGTCTCGTGGCTGTTGCTGCGGGCGCGCATCGCCTCATCGGTGCGACGTTACGACCCGACGCAGAAGCGACCCAGCGTCGTTGCTGGCCGGGAGATCCGCTCGACGCGTGACTGCTTCGAGGTCCGTATTGCCGGCATGGATAACGTTGCTGCCTTCACTGCGCTAATCCCAGTCGTGGGGCCGCGCTCTGCCAAACTTCTCGAAGAGATCGATCGTTACGACGGGCGACGCCGAGGGAGCCAGCAGGGGTATTTGCCTCAGGGGGTGAAGGCTGAGGTGCTCGCTTACCTTCGCCGTCGTGGTGTCACCGTTCGTGAGGCTGCTGCCATCGTTGGCGCGTCCGCGAACGACATCAAGGGCGGTATGGGGCAGGTCCTCGGAGCTTCGAGGTTGCGGCGGGATCGCGTTAGCGCCCTTGCGGAGGCGTTGAATGACGAATTCCTTCAGACCCTCCTCAATGAGGAACTTGTGTTCGCGAGCGTCATGGCCGTGGAGCCTGCGGGGCGCGCGCAGACCTACGACGTTGAGGTTGAGGAGTTGCACAACCTCGTCGCCGAGGGGGTTGTGGTTCACAACTGCAGCCCCCCGTTCAAGCAGGCCGAGTTCGACATCCTCTACGGGGTCGGCATTTCCCGCGAGGGTGGCCTCATCGACATGGGTGTGGAGCACGGCTTCATCCGTAAGTCCGGCGCTTGGTACACCTACGAGGGAGACCAGCTCGGGCAGGGCAAGGAGAACGCCCGCACGTTCCTGCGCGACAACCCCGACCTCGGCGACGAGATCGAGCGCAAGATCAAGGAGAAGCTGGGTATCGGCCAGCCCAAGGCCGACGGCGCCGATGCGGCGGTGCCGGCCGAGGCGAAGGTCGACTTCTGAGCCGACCGCAGCGCGGGTCGCGTGAGCAGCGGCGTCCCGGCGGCGGCGGCGACCCCGTCGCCGTCGCCCGGGACGTCGTGCTCCGCCAGCTGACCGCTGCGCCTCGTAGTCGGGCGCAGCTGGAGAAGAAGCTGGCGGAGCGCGGCGTACCCGAGGAGGCCGCGGAGCAGGTGCTCGACAGGTTCACCGAGGTGGGCCTCGTCGACGACGCCGCCTACGCCGAGGTCCTCGTCAGGTCCCAGCGCCTCACCCGGGGCCTGGGCCGGCGGGGCCTGGCGCACGAGCTGCGCGCCAAGGGCGTCGACGACGCCACCGCCGCCGCGGCACTGGAGCAGGTCGACGACGACGCCGAGGAGGCGACGGCACGTGACCTCGTTGCACGCCGCATCCGGTCGATGAGCGGCCTGGCGCCCGAGGTCAAGACCCGGCGTCTCGCCGGGATGCTGGCTCGCAAGGGATACCCGCAGGGGCTGGTCATGCGTGTGGTGCGCGAGGCCGTGCGCTCGGAGTCAGATGGCTTGGGGTCAGATGGCTTGGAGTCAGATCACGACGAGCAGTTCGAGCTGGAGGACTGAGGATGGACGTGGTCATCGGCGCTGACGGGCGCCCCCGCTGTGCGTGGGGCACCTCGACCCCGGACTACATCGCCTATCACGACACCGAGTGGGGCTTCCCCGTCTCCGACGACCGGCGCCTCTTCGAGAAGGTCTGCCTGGAAGGCTTCCAATCCGGCCTGAGCTGGCTGACCATCCTGCGCAAGCGGGAGGGCTTCCGCGCGGCGTTCGCCGACTTCGACCACGAGGTGGTCGCCGAGTTCGACGAGCGTGACGTCGAGAGGCTCCTCGCCGACGTCGGCATCGTGAGGCACCGCGGCAAGATCGAAGCGACCCTCAACAACGCGGCGCGCGCCCGTGAGCTGGTCGCCGAGTACGGAAGCATCGCCGCGTACATGTGGAGCTGGGAGCCCGCCGACCGGGCGGTGCGCCCGTTCGAGGTGCGCGCGACGTCACCGGAGTCGACGGCGATGAGCAAGGACCTCAAGAAGCGCGGCTGGCGCTTCGTTGGACCCACGACGGCCTATGCGTTCCACCAGGCCATGGGCCTCGTGAACGACCACGCGCCGGGCTGCGCGGCGCGCGAGGAGGTTGCTGCTGCTCGGGCGGCCTTCACACCGCCGGTCAGCCTCGCTGTCGGGTGACTCAGCCTCGCCGCGGACGCCGGGCGTCTCCCGGCAGACCGAACCGCGTGACGACGCCGGAGGAGAACAGCACCGAGTCCGGCTCGCGCGCGGCGAGGTCGGGGAAGCCCATGTCTGCGAGCAGCGAGTCCTCGAACGCCTCCACGCGGGCGGACCTCAGCGGCCACGGCCCGTGCTCGTTCGGCACGTACCAGGTACGCCCCACGTGCCGCTGGTGCAGACCCCAGCGTGCCGTGAGGCCCCGCGCGAGGCCCTCGTCGTCGTCGGCATCGGCGGGAGGGAGCTGCGCGCCGAGCGACAGCTCGAGCCGCTGGTGCACCCCCGAACGCCGCCCCCGGCCGCGCAGGGCATAGGCGACGCGTTGACCGCTGGGATCGGCACGCCGTCCGAACGCCATCGACGACCAGCGGTACGGCAGCCCGAACGCTGCCCGCGCCCCGGCCACCACCACCAGGCGCGAGCACTCGAGGGTGAGGAAGACGATGCCGCGGCGGCCGGTGTCGTCGACGGAGTACAGGCGCACGTTGGTCTCGAGGAACGTGCCCGCCCAGGGGACTGCGGGGCCGATGGTCCGCGGCCCGAGGCCCGCACCGACCATGCGGAAAGGCACGAGCGCCACGTACGTCAGGTTGCTCGCGGGGTGGACATCCGGGCGCACGCCCGGCGGCATGAGGTGCGCCACCCGCTCCGCCGGCACGGCCCAGTGCAGGAAAGCGGCGTCACGCCACGCCTGCTCCATCATCACGAGGCCGTGCAGGGGTGGTGCGTCGGCGATCGCCTCGGGCTGGATGGCCGAGGTGGGCGGGGTGCTGCTCACAGCCACCTATCCTCGGTGGGTGGTCCTGATCGAGCCTGCCGAGCAGTTCGAGAGTGCAGTGCGCACGTACGCCGTCCGCACCTACGGGTGCCAGATGAACGCGCACGACAGCGAGCGCCTCGCCGGGCTCCTCGAAGACGCCGGCTACTCCCGCGCCGGCGACGACGCCGCGAAGTCGGGCGAGGCCGACGTCGTCGTCCTCAACACCTGCGCGGTGCGGGAAAACGCGGACAACCGCCTCTACGGCAACCTCGGGCACCTCGCTAGCGTCAAGGCGCGCCGGCCCGGGATGCAGATCGCCGTCGGCGGCTGTCTGGCCCAGAAGGACCGCGACGTGATCCTCGCGAAGGCGCCGTGGGTCGACGTCGTCTTCGGTACCCACAACACCCACGCCCTGCCGGCGCTGCTGGAGCGCTCCCGCGTGCAGGCCGAGGCGCAGGTGGAGGTGCTCGAAGAGCTGGAGGTGTTCCCCTCCACGCTGCCGCAGGCGCGCGAGTCCGCCGCCAGTGCGTGGGTGTCGATCAGCGTGGGGTGCAACAACACGTGCACGTTCTGCATCGTGCCGGCGCTGCGCGGCAAGGAGAAAGACCGCCGCCCCGGTGACGTGCTCGCCGAGGTGGAGGCGCTCGTCGCCGACGGCGTCGTCGAGGTGACGCTGCTGGGGCAGAACGTCAACTCCTACGGGACCGGTGTGGGCGGCTTCGGGGACGCTCTTGACGACGCGGCCCGCGGCCGCGGGAACTCGGCGTTCGCCGACCTGCTTCGCGCCGTCGGTCGGGTCGAGGGCATCGAGCGGGTCAGGTTCACCAGCCCGCACCCGGCGATGTTCACCGACGACGTCATCACCGCCATGGCCGAGACGCCGACGGTGATGCCGCAGCTGCACATGCCGCTGCAGTCAGGATCGGACCGCGTGCTGCGCGCGATGCGCCGCTCGTACAGGTCGGAGAAGTTCCTCGGGATCCTCGACCGGGTCCGCGCGGCCATTCCTGACGCGGCCATCAGCACCGACATCATCGTCGGCTTCCCCGGGGAGACCGAGGAAGACTTCGCCGAGACGCTGCGCGTGGTGGAGGCGAGCCGCTTCGCCAGTGCATTCACGTTCCAGTACTCCCAGCGCCCCGGCACGCCCGCCGCGACCATGCCCGACCAGCTGCCCAAGGCCGTGGTGCAGGAGCGGTACGAGCGGCTCATCGCCCTGCAGGAGCGGATCTCCGGGGAGGAGGCCGCCTTCCAGGTGGGGCGGACCGTCGAGGTGCTCGTCGCCGAGGCGAAGGGCAAGAAGGACGGCGCCAGCCAGCGCGTCTCGGGCCGCGCCCGCGACAACCGGCTCGTGCACGTCGGTCTGCCGGAGGGGATGGCGGACACGGACCGTCCGCGCCCCGGGGATCTCGTCACGGTGCAGGTGACACAGTCGGCTCCGCATCACCTCGTGGCAGACGTCCCGGCCGGTGAGGTGTTGCGGGTCCGGCGTACCCGCGGCGGCGACGCCTACGACCGTCGCCAGCTCGCCAGCTGCGGGGTGCCCGGTCGCTCGGTGGGGCTGGGCATGCCCACGCTGCGCCGCGTTCCCGTCTGATCCGGCACGCCCCCGGCGGCGGGTGCATCACGCCCGCCAACGTTTCACCATTGAGCATTGCTTTCCTCATTCGTGAAAGCTAGTGTCCTCGTCAGGCATCCACGCCGTGTCAGTGACGACACCGAGAGGACTCCGATGGACGCAGACGTCGTCATCGTGGGGAGCGGGCCGACAGGCATGGTCCTGGCCGCACTCCTGGGGAAAGCAGGCCGCAGCGTGCTCCTGCTCGAGCGGTACGAAGGGCTCTACCAGCTGCCGCGCGCCGCAGCGTTCGACGACGAGACGATGCGCACCTTCCAGGCGCTCGGTGTGGCCGAGCGCATGCTGCCGGGCACCAACGTCCAGCCTGGCTACGTCTGGGTCAACGGCCAGGACGACGTCCTGCTCGACATCGCCTTCGACAATCCCGGTCCGTGCGGCTGGCCGAGCCAGTTCATGATGTTCCAGCCACACGTCGAAGATGTCCTCAACCAGCTGCTGGCGCAGACCCCCGGCGTGGAGGTCCGCCGCGGACATGAAGTGGTCGGCCTCACCGAGCGCGGCGACAGCGGGCAGACCGACGGTGTCGACGTGGACGTCCGCACCCGCGACGGCGCCACCTACCGGGTGAGCGCACGCTGGGTGGTCGGCTGTGACGGCGGCAACGGCTTCGTGCGGCGGCACCTCGGCGGGGAGCTCGACGAGTACGGCTTCTCCGAGAACTGGCTGGTCTGCGACTTCGAGCTGCGGCGTGAGGTTCCGGGGCTACCCGCCTTCCGCCAGGTGTGCGACCCGGCGGAGCCGATCGCCATCGTCAACATCGGCCCGCGCCACCACCGCTTCTCGTTCCGGCTCGAAGCCGGCGCCGACCGTGCCGCGGTGGTCCGGCCCGAGGCCGTGTGGCCGCGGGTCTCCCGCTACCTCGGGCCGGACGACGCCGACCTCGTGCGCGTGGCCAACTACGCCTTCCAGTCGCGGTGCGTGCGGCAGTGGCGCCGCGGCCGGGTGTTCCTCGCCGGCGACGCCGCCCACGAGATGCCGCCCTTCCTCGCGCAGGGCATGGTCTCCGGCATCCGCGACGCGAGGAACCTCGCGTGGAAGCTCGACCACGTGCTGGGCGGCGGCACCGACGACGTGCTCGACACCTATCAGGCCGAGCGCGAGCCGCACGTGCGCTTCATCCTCGAGAAGGCCATCGAGCTCGGACGCGTCCAGACCGAACGCAACCCCGAGCGTGCCCGCGAGCGCGATACACGGATGCTCGCCGCGCGTCGCGCCCACACCGCCCCCGACAAGCTGCGCTACCCGCCGCTGTCCGGCGGGCTCGTGGAGAACCACGGCCACCTGCTGCCGCAGGGCGTGGTCTCCAGCGCGGAGCGGACGGCGCTGTTCGACGACGTCGTCGGCACCGGCTGGCGCCTGGTGGTGAGCTCCCCGCAGGTGCTCGACGCGCTGTCGGTCGAAGCCCGCGAGGGCCTCGCAGCCCTGGGATGCCGTGACGTGGTCTTCTGCCTCTCCGGCACGTTCGGTGGCGCGCCCCTCGCCGACACCGGCGGCGTCTACAGCCGCTTCTTCTCCCAGACCGGCAGCGTGGCCGCCCTCGTGCGCCCCGACGGCTGCGTCTATGGCCTCGCTCACGACGAGGCCGAGCTCGTGGCGACCACCAAGGGCCTCCTCGGCGCCCTGGCGCTGGCCTGACCCTCGGCCGGAGAACTGGCCCGTCAACGATCCCTGAGGAGCACGACCATGCACGGAAAGATCGCCCTCGAAGAGCACGTCGCCATCCCCGAGACCCTCCAGGACTCGGCGGGCTTCGTCCCCGGTACGTACTGGGAGGAGCTCCAGGCGCGGCTGCTGGACGTCGACGACCAGCGCCTCAAGCTCATGGACGCCCACGGTATCGAGGTGATGATCCTCTCGCTCAACGCCCCCGCGGTGCAGGCCATCCCGGACCGGGCGCGAGCTGTCGAGGTGGCCCGGCGTGCCAACGACCACCTCGCGCAGGTCTGCGCCGACCACCCGGACAGGTACCGGGCGTTCGCGGCGCTGCCCCTGCAGGACCCGGACGCCGCGGCCGAGGAGCTGCAGCGGTGCGTGACCCAGCTCGGCTTTGTCGGGGCGCTGGTCAACGGTTTCACCCAGGACGCCGCGCCCGGCGGTGGCCAGGAGCCGCTCTACTACGACCTGCCCCGGTACCGGCCGTTCTGGGCCGAGGTGGCCCGGCTCGACGTGCCGTTCTACCTGCACCCGCGCAACCCGCTGCCCCAGGACGCGCGGATCTACGGCGGTCACCCGTGGCTGCTGGGGCCCACGTGGGCGTTCGCCCAGGAGACCGCTGTGCACGCGCTGCGCCTCATGGCGTCCGGGCTGTTCGACGAGCACCCGTCGCTACAGGTGGTGCTGGGGCACATGGGTGAGGGGATCCCGGCCATGCTGTGGCGGATCGACCACCGCAACGCGTGGGTCGACGTCCCCAAGACCTACCCGGCGCAGCGTCGCTTCGTGGACTACTTCCAGCAGAACTTCCACATCACCACGTCGGGCAACTTCCGCACGCAGACGCTCATCGATGCGCTCCTGGAGCTCGGCGCGGATCGCATCATGTTTTCCACCGACTGGCCGTTCGAGAACGTCGACCACGCCGCCGACTGGTTCGACGCCGCGAGCATCTCCGAGCCCGATCGCCTCAAGATCGGACGGACCAACGCGGCACGGCTCTTCGGGCTGGAACCGTGATGCAGGGCTTCACCCACGCGCAGGGGCCGCTACGCGTGGTCTTCGGGCGCGGAGACCGGTCACGTGCCGGTGAGGAGGTCGCTCGGCTCGGGTGCGAGCGAGCGCTGGTGCTCAGCACGCCGGGCCGCGCCGCCACCGCCGAGGAGGTGCGTGGCCATCTCGGCGGCCGCGCCGTCGCCACGTTCGACGGCGCACGCCGGCACACCCCCGTCGAGGTCACCGAGACCGCCTTGGAGGTGCTGCGCGATGCCCGCGCCGACTGCGTCGTCGCCGTCGGCGGTGGTTCCACCACGGGCCTGGGCAAAGCGCTGGCAGCACGCACCGGTGTGGCCCAGGTGGTGATCCCCACGACGTACGCGGGCTCGGAGGTCACCGAGGTGCTCGGGGAGACCATCGGCGGCGTCAAGACCACGCGGCGGGGCCCGGAGATCCTGCCCGAGGTGGTGATCTACGACCCCGAGCTCACCGACTCGCTCCCGGTGTCGCTCAGCGTGACGAGCGGGCTCAATGCCATGGCCCACGCCAGCGAGGGCGTGTACGCCGGCGACTCCACCCCGCTCACCACGCTCATCGCCCTGGAAGGGCTGCGGGCGCTACGCGACGCGCTCACGGGGCTCACCGGCGTGCAGGGGACGGGCGAGCACGCCCGAGAGGACGCCCACAGGGACGCCCGAGATCACGCCCTCTACGGCGCATGGCTGTGCGGCCTGGTGCTCGGCGGCGTCTCGATGTCCATCCACCACAAGCTGTGCCACACCCTCGGCGCGGCGCTGGACCTGCCGCACGCTGAGACGCACGCGGTGTTGCTGCCGCACACCACGGCATTCGTCGAACAGGCACTTCCCGAGGCGCTCGCGCCGGTGGGCGCGCTTTTCGGGGGGAGCGCTGGAGCGGGCCTGCACACCTTCGCCGCCTCCCTGGGGGCCCCCACGCGCCTGGCAGACCTCGGCGTCGACGACGGCGACCTGGACGACGTCGCGACCCTGGCGACGGCCAACCCCTACTGGAGCCCGCGGCCGTTCACCCGCGACGACGTCCGCGCACTGCTGCAGCGGGCCTGGGAGGGCGTGCTGTGACCGGGTACTTCACCCCCGACAGGTCGGTCGAGGTGGTCACCGGCAGGACCAGTGCCACCGCGGATCCCCGGACGGCGGAGGTGGTGGCGAGCCTCGTCGAGCACCTGCACGCCTTCGTGAAGGACGTCGAGCTCACCCAGGGGGAATGGCAGCGGGCGGTGGACTTCCTCACCGCCACCGGCCGCACCTGCACCGACGAGCGGCAGGAGTTCGTCCTGCTGTCCGACGTGCTGGGGATCTCGATGCTGGTCGACGCCGTCGCCCACCCCCGACCCCGCGGCGCCACCGAGAGCACCGTCCTGGGGCCGTTCCACGTCGAGGGCGCACCCCAGCGGGCCATGGGCGACGACATCTGCCTCGACGGGCTGGGGGAGAGCTGCCTGTTCGAGGGACGGGTCCTGGACCTCGACGGCGCGCCGGTGGCCGGGGCGTGCCTGGACGTCTGGTCCGACAACGCCGAGGGCTACTACGACGTCCAGCAGCCTGATGTGCAGCCGCGGTGGAACAACCGCGGCCGCTTCATCACCGGCGCCGACGGGCGGTACTGCTTCCGCGGCATCAAGCCCACGGCGTACCCGATCCCTGACGACGGACCTGTCGGGCAGCTCCTGGCGGCTCTCGGCCGCTCGCCCTACCGCCCGGCCCACCTGCACCTCATCGTCACGGCCCCCGGCTTCCGGCCGCTGGTCACCCACACGTTCGTCGACGGCGACGAGTACCTCGGGTCCGACGCGGTGTTCGGGGTCAAGGAGTCGCTGATCGCGACCTACACCCTCACGCCGCAGGGCCCCACCACCTGGCGGTCGACGTTCGACGTCGTCCTCGCACCAGATCACCCCACCGACCAGCCCCACCAGTAGAAACCCACGAGAAGGCAGGCACCCAATGAAGGGCAGCACCGCCGCACCCCGTCACACCGGTCACGCGACCGCTGACAGGACAGTCCTGGTCCTTGCAGCGTCGTTCGCCGCGATGGAGGGCTTCGACCTCGCCGTGTACGGCGTGACCGTCCCCTCGCTCCTCAAGGATCCGGCCCTGGGCGCCAACCCCGCGGCAGCTGGCAGCGCCGGGGCGCTGGTCGCCGTCGGGATGCTCCTCGGCGCAGCTCTCTCGGCGGCACTGATCCGCCGCTTCGGCAGCCGCGCCCTGCTCTTCGGAGGGGCGGCGCTGTTCTCCGTCGGCATGCTCGCGTGCGCCGTCGCCGTGTCGTCGTTCGAGCTGTTCAGCGCCGCGCGCTTCGTCGTCGGTGTCGGGCTGGGCATCGTGCTGCCGACCGTCACCGCCTACGTGGCCGACGTGTCCGCTCCGGACCGGAGGGCGCGCAACGTCGGGCTCATGATGGCCGGCTACGCCGGTGGCGCGCTCATGGCACCGCTGCTCGGCGCCGCGCTCCTGCCCCTGGTCTCCTGGCACTGGATGTACGTCGTCGGCGTCCTGCCAGCCCTGGTGCTCCTCCCGCTGGCAGCCAAGCGCCTCCCCGAGAGCCCGGTCACGCCGGGGCACGTTGCTCACTCGGGAAGCGCTCGGTCCGGCAGCGCCCCATCACGCGGAGACCTGCTCGGTCTCAAGCTCCTGCTGGCCCCCGGCGTGCGTCTGGCGACCGTGCTGTTCTGGGTGGTCTCCTTCTGCGGGCTGCTGCTCGTGTTCGGCATCAGCACCTGGCTCCCCACGATCATGCAGGCCGCCGGCTACTCGCTCGGGTCCGCGCTTCTCCAGACGGCCGCCATGTGGACCGGTGCCGGCATCGGCATGGTGCTCGGGGGTCGCCTCGCGGACCGGGTGGGTGTCAAGCCTGTCGTCGTCGGAGCGTTCCTGGCGGGCACGCTGAGCCTTCTGGTCATGAGCACCGCACCCTCGCTCGGAGTGCTCTTCGCGGCGATGTTCGTCAGTGGGCTGGGCTTCATCGGCTCGCAGGTGCTCACCAACGCGTTCATCGTCACCCGCTACCCCGACCACCTGCGGGGACCGGCGATCGGATGGGCGCTGTCCGTCGGGCGGCTCGGCGCCATCGCCGGCCCGATCATCGGCGGCGCTGTGCTCGCGTCGTCGCTCGGAGTGGCGTTCAACTTCTACGTCTTCGCCATCCCGGGTGTGATCGGGGCGGCGCTCGCCGCGGCGGTGCCCGTCATCCGAGCTCGGCGCGCGACCCAGCAGCACACGACCGGTTCGGCGTCCGACGGGGTGTCCGTCACCGCGCCTGCGACGGAAGCTGCCTGACCGCTCCGTAGCATGCGAGCCGTGTCCGACGGCGCGCAAACCCCCGATGACGACGATGCCCTGGCTGGCCGCGGTGACTCCGCGGCCCGCCAGGGCATCCAGTCCGTCGAGATCGCGGTCCGCGTGCTGCAGGCCCTCGAGGAGGGCCGGGGACCGATGACCCTGACGCAGGTGGCCACCGCCGCGGGGATGTCCGCGAGCAAGGTGCACCGGTATCTCGTGAGCCTGGGGCGCGGAGGGCTCGTCAGCCAGTCGCAGCAGTCCGGCGCCTACGACCTGGGGGTCGGCATGCGCCGGCTGGGGGTGGAGGCTCTGCGCCGCGTCGACGAGGTGTCCCTCGCGTCCGAGCACCTGCCGGGCCTGCGTGACCGCACCGGGCACGCCGTCAACCTCGCGGTCTGGGGAGACCGCGGGCCGGTGCTGGTCCGCTGGTTCTACGGCGCCCACCCGCTACCGGTGACCGTACGGGTGGGAGCCACGATGCCGCTCCTGGCCTCGGCGGTGGGCCGCGTCTACCTGGCGCACCTGCCGGACGCGGTCACCGGTCCGGTGCTCGCCGCTGAGCCCGGTGCCGATCCGGCCGAGGTGGCCCGAGTGGCCGCGGAGGTGCGCAGCACGGGGGTGGCGGTGGCCTCCGGGACGCTGATCCCCACGCTGACATCGGTGGCCGCCCCGGTCTTCCCGGCCGGCGGTTCGGCGCCGCTCGCCGTGGCGCTCGCCGTGCCGTCGAGCCTGGCCACGCCTGCGCTCCTAGCTGCGCTCGAGGACGAGCTCCTCGCCGCGACCGCGGAGATCACCGCTGATCTCGGCGGGGCGCTGCCTGCTGCGCGACGCGCCGAGTAGTACTCCGGCGACGACGACGGCGCCGAGCGCCACCTCACGCCACGGCGTCGCCTCGCCGAGCAGCACGTGCGCGGCCAGCATCCCGATCACCGGCACGAGCATCGAGAACGGCGCCACCGAGCTTGACGGGTGCTGTGCCATGAGCGCCGACCACACCACCTGGCCCACCAGCGTGGCGATGAGCACGGTGAACGCCAGCCCTGCGATGGCCAGCAGCCCGGTCGGCGTGCCCAGCCCCGTGAACGCCCCGGCGATCCGCGCCGGCCCCTCGAGCGCGAGCGAGGCGAGGGCTAGCGGCAGCGGCGGTACCACGGAGACCCACAGCACCAGCTGCAGCGACTCGGTGGCCGACGGCGGCACACCGAGCGCCACCCGGTTCCGCCATGCGAGCCGCGAACCCAGGTTGCCGAACGCCCACCCGAGCCCGCCCAGCAGCGTGAGGACCACCGGGAGCAGCGTCGCAGCCCCGCCGAGCTCGGCCCGTGACACGGCGATGCCCGCCAGTCCGGCGACGGCGACGGCGACGCCCGCCACCTGCCGGCCACTGAGCCGCTCCCGCAGCAGCACCCCGGCGAGCACCACGGTGAACGGTGCCGACGACTGCAGCACGAGTGACGCCAGCCCGGCGGGCATGCCCACGGTCATGGCCGTGTAGAGGAAGACG
The DNA here is from genome assembly GCF_003149145.1 of Quadrisphaera granulorum. Taxonomy (GTDB): domain Bacteria; phylum Actinomycetota; class Actinomycetes; order Actinomycetales; family Quadrisphaeraceae; genus Quadrisphaera; species Quadrisphaera granulorum. The sequence continues at coordinate 40,704 of NZ_QGDQ01000016.1, forward strand.
AACTGCGCCACCCCGAACCCCGTGCCGTACGCGAGCAGCCAGCGCAGCGGCACCCCGCGGGGGCGTGGCACGAAGAGCACCACGGGGACGGCGATGACGGCGAACCGCACCGCCGCGCACAGCAGCGGCGGGAACTGCTCCAGCGAGGCGTGGATGGCGATGAAGTTCAGCCCCCACGTCACGGCGACGAGGAGCGCGAGGAGACGGGCGGTCAGCGGCACAGGTCCAGCATCGGATCACCTGCACCGTGAAGTCTATCGATGGTTACGACACAGACGATATAGTAGTACTTCACACTAGGGTGGCCGATTGCCCATGATCACGGGGGAGGTGGGTGCTGTGGACGTGAGAGCGCTCGAAGCCCTGCGTGCCGTGAGGTCGCAGGGCGGCGTGACGCGCGCCGCCGCCGTCCTCCACCTGACCCCCTCGGCCGTGAGCCAGCACCTGGCCTCCCTCACCCGCCAGGCCGGCGTTCCGCTCACCGAGCGCGTCGGGCGCGGGCTGCGACTCACCCCCGCCGGGCTGGCACTCGCGGACGCTGCCGACGACGTCGCCGTCGCCCTGGAGCGTGCTCGCACCGCCGTCCTCGACGCCCACCAGGCACCCACCGGGCCGGTCCGCGTCTCTGCCTTCTCCTCCGGCGCCGAGCTGCTGCTGCCGGGTCTGCTCACGCGGCTGGAGGGCAGCGGGGTGGAGGTGGAGTGCACGGACGAAGACGTGCCCCTCGACGACTTCGCGCCGCTGACGGACCGGATCGACGTCGTGATCGCCCACCGTCCCGAAGGCGAGCTCGCGTGGTCAGCGCCGGGAGCGAGCGCCGGAGTGCGCGTGGTGCCGCTGCTGCGGGAGCCGCTCGACGTCGCCGTCCCCGTCGGCCACCCGCTGGAACTCAGCGCCCGGGCCGACGGCGGTGTGCGCCACGCCGACCTCGCCGGGCAGCGGTGGATCGCCGTGAAGGAAGGCTTCCCCGTGGGGGAGGTACTGCGGGCCGTGCTCGCGGGAGGACCTGTGGACGGCGAACCACCCCGCGTGGTCTCACGCATCAACGACTTCCACGTGGTGCTGGAGCTGGTGGCCGCGCGCCATGGCCTCTCGCTGCTGCCGCGCTACACGTGCGGGCGCCACCCGGGGGTGCGGCTGCTGCCGCTGCTCGACGTGCGTGCCGGCCGTCAGATCGACGCGCTGGTGCGCGCCGACACCGCCGAGCGGCCCGTGGTACGCCGCGTGCTCAGCGAGCTGACGGCGCTGGCCCGGAAGCTGGCTGGCGCGTGAGCGCCCGTGCATCCAGCCACGCGGTGAGGTCGTCGGCGGCCAGCGGGCGGCTGTGCCAGTACCCCTGCGTGACGTCGCAGCCGATGGCGGTGAGGGCGGTCAGCGTGGCCTCGTCTTCCACGCCCTCGGCCACCAGACGCATGCCGAGCTCGTGGGCCAGATCGATGGTCGCCCGCACGATGGTGGCGGTGCGCTCGTCGTCCAGAAGCCTGCGTGTGAACGCCCGGTCGAGCTTCAGCTCGCGCGCCGGCAGGTGGTTGAGGTGCGCCAGGGAGGAATACCCGGTGCCGTAGTCGTCGATGGACAGCTCGATGCCGCGGTCCACCAGCTGCGCCGCCACCTCCAGGCCGTGGACGGCGTCGCTGACCAGCCCGGTCTCGGTGACTTCCAGGACGAGTGCGCTGGCGGGGAGCAGCCGGGAGTCGAGCACGTCGTCGACCACGTCCAGCAGCCGCGGCCAGTCCAGGCAGCTCGCGGAGAGGTTCACCGCGACCCGCAGGTCGTGGCCGTGGGCGCGCCAGAGGGCGGTCTGGGTCACTGCCTGGCGCAGCACCCGTTCGGTGAGCTCGGGGAGCAAACCGTGCTCCTCGGCGAGGTCGATGAAGGCCACCGGCTGCAGGAGGCCGAGGTCCGGGTGGTCCCAGCGCACCAGCGCCTCCACGCCGCTCGCGGTGCCGTCGGCGTCGAGCTGCGGCTGGAAGTGCGCGACCACGCGTCCTGCAGGGGCCCGGTCATCGGACGCGTCGCCGGCGGGTGCGCCGAGCATCGTGCGCAGGTCGTCGAGGAGGCGCTCGCGCTGGCGCGCGCCGGCGTCGATGGCCTCGTCGAACAGACGCAGTCCGCCACCGTTGCGTTTGGCCAGCTGCATGGCGACGTCGGCCCGCCGCAGCACCTCGCCGGCGGGGAGCCCGCGCTCGCGGGTGGTGAGGCCAGCGCTGGCGCCCAGGCGCACCAGGCGGTCACCGACGGTGATCGGTGAGGTGATGGCAGCCATCACCTTGGAGGCCCTTTCCTCGGCCCGGGCTGCGTCCACGTCGAGCAACAGCAGCGCGAACTCGTCAGCGCCGAGGCGCGCGAGCACCCGGGGGCCGCTGGAGGCGCGGCGCAGCCTGTCGGCCACCACACGCAGCACCTCGTCGCCCACGGCCTGGCCGCAGCGGTCGTTGACGCCCTTGAAGTCGTCGAGGTCGATGAGCAGCAGCGCGCCCTGGGCGTCGTGCTCCAACGCGTCGCGCATCCCCCGGCGGCTGAATAGGCCCGTCAGCGCGTCACTCGCCGACACGCGCCGCTCGTCGAGCAGGCGGTTCATCTCCACGGACAGCACGGACATGCGTACGGCGCCCGCGAGCAGCATGCAGAGCACCAGGATCCACGCGCCGTCCGGGAGCTCGGGGGCCCAGGCGGCGTGGTCGACGGCGAGCAGCACGCACGACAGCGACAGCACCGCTGCGGAGACCGCGCGCAGGGTCCGGCGGGGCGGATCGACGGCCGTGCGCGCCGAGGCCGGACTCACCGCAGCGACGCTGAGCAGACCGATGGCGACCAGGCGCAGCACGCCCACGATGCTCGCCGCCAGCCCCTCGGTGGGCAGCGCCTGGGTCGCGGCCAGTAGGCCCAGCACCTCGCTGACGACGAAGCACACCAGCGCCGCCGCCGCGATGTCGAGGCGCGCGTCCCTGCGCCGGCCACGCAGCAGCACCACGGCGACGGAGAACAGCCCCAGGGCCAGGGCCAGGGCCGCGCGGTTGACGAGGGCCAGCGCACCGACGGGGCCGATGCCGAAGCGTTCCGTCCAGGGCGCCAGGAACAGGAGCATCACCGCCGCACCCGTGGCGCTGACGAGCAGCGCATCGATCCACAGCCCGCGCGGCACCCCTTCGGTGGTGCGGCGCACCAGCAGGTGGAGCCCTGCGAGCACCAGGGTGTACCCCAGGGGTACCGAGAGCATGAGCCACGGATAGTCCACGTACGCGCTGGGTGGCAGGACGGTGCCGCCGTCGCCGGTGGCTGCCGCGGCAGCCGCGCGCAGCATCACCGAGACGAGCATGCCCGTCGAGATCAGCAGCCACGGCAACCGCCCGTCCGGGCGGCGCGCCAGCGAGCAGACGCACAGGAGCACCACCGAGGCGGCTCCCAGGATCAGCGAGAGGGCACCGGCGACGGCGGACGTCCACGGCAGCACCGCCAGCAGCGCGTACCCGACGAGCGCAGCCCCGGTGGTGACCACGACCAGCGAGCGCAGGCGAAGCCGCCGTGAGCTCGTGCTCACCGTGGCACCCCGACTGCTCACCGCGCTCCTTCTCTCGACGCCTTGTCGCCCATCGACCCGCCGGTGATCTTCCTTGAGCGACGATCCACCAGTTGGACGACCCGCGCGGCGCGTCCGTCGCCTACGGTGCCGGGCGATGGACCTGCACGGCGTCACCGCCCTCGAACCCGCCGGGCCTGTGCTCGACGGCGCCGCTGCGCTGCAGCCCGGCGACGTCTGGCTCGCCGGCGGCACCTGGTTGTTCTCCGAGCCACAGCCCGGGGTGAGACGGTTGCTCGACCTCACCTGTCTGGGGTGGGAACCGGTGGTTGTCGACGACGACGGCGACCTGCGCGTCTCCGCGACGTGCACGATCGAGCAGCTGACCTCCTGGGCCTCGGCGACGGAAGACACCCCGAGTCTCATCGCGCAGTGCGCCGACGCGTTCCTCGCCGGGTGGAAGGTGCAGGGTGTCGCCACCGTCGGCGGCAACCTCGTCACCGCACTGCCAGCGGCACCGATGGTGTCGCTGCTGGCGTCGCTCGACGGTGTCGTGGAGCTGTGGACGCTGGGTGCTGGTGCTGGCCCTGCTGCTGGGCTGCGCCGCCGGTACCTGCCGGTCGCGGAGCTCGTCACCGGAGACCACGTCACGGCCCTCGCCCCCGGCGAGCTGGTGCGTGAGGTCGTCGTCCCCGCGTCGTCCCTGGCGGCACGCACCGCGTTCCGCCGGGCGACCCTCACGCCGCTGGGACGCTCCGCGAGCCTCGTCGTCGGCCGGCTGGATGGTTCGGGCGAGCTCGTCGTCACCGTGACCGCGGCGACGCAGGCGCCGCTGCAGCTGCGCTGGCCGTCGTCGTCGCTGGGTTCAGCTGATGCCGCAGCGGATGCCGTGGAGGCCGCCGTCGACGGGGCTGTTGACTTCTCCGAGCCCCGGCGGACCTGGCACGACGACGTCCACGGCCACCCCGCGTGGCGCCGCGCGATGGCGCTCGCGCAGGTCCGCGAGGTGGTGCAGGAGCTGCTGGAGGAGACGCCATGAGCGCCGTCGTCAACGGCCGACCCGACGAGCGCGAGCCCCGCCCCGGCCAGTGCCTGCGCACCTGGCTGCGCGAGGGCGGCTGGACGGGCGTCAAGAAGGGCTGCGACGCCGGCGACTGCGGCGCGTGCACCGTCCACGTCGACGGCCGCGCCGTCCACTCCTGCCTCTACCCGGCGCTCCGCGCGCAGGGCAAGGCCGTGACCACGGTCGAAGGGCTGGCGACCGCGGAGGCCCTGCATCCCTGCCAGCGGGCGTTCCTCGACGCGCAGGGCTTCCAGTGCGGCTTCTGCACCGCCGGGATGCTCATGACGACGGCGGCCCTCGAGCTCCACCAGCACGACGACCTCGAGCGGGCGTTCAAGGGCAACCTGTGCCGCTGCACCGGGTACCGCTCGATCCGCGACGCCCTCGCCGGGCGCACCACCGTGGAGAGAGACCCGGCCGCCGGCGCCGCCGTCGGGCGGAGCATCCCCGCGCCCGCCGGGCCCGCCGTCGTCACGGGCGCCGCCCGCTTCACCCTCGACGAGGCCCCGCCGCCCGGGATGCTGCACCTGTCGGTGCTGCGCTCCCCGCACGCCCACGCCCGGGTGGTGTCCGTGGATGCCACGGCTGCGCTGGCGGTGCCCGGGGTGGTGCGCGTCATCACCGCCGACGACGTCAACCCCGTGCCGCACTCCTCGGCGCGCCACCACCTCATGACCGACGACCCCGACGACACGCTCGTGCTCGACAGGACCCTCCGCTTCGTCGGGCAGCGCGTGGCGGCCGTGGTGGCGGAATCGGTGGGCGCAGCCGAGGCGGGCGTCGCGGCGCTCGCGGGGGGCGTCGAGTACGAGGTACTGCCAGCCGTGTTCGACCCCGAGATCGCCATGCACCCGGCGCGCACGGGCGCGCCGGTGCTCCACGGCGACAAGGACCCGACGCTCACGCGCATCGCCCGTCCGCAGGACAACGTCGTCGCCGAGGTCCACGGTCACCTCGGTGACGTCGAGGCAGGCTTCGAGGCCGCGAAGGCGGCCGGCGGCGCCGTCGTCGAGGGCACCTGGCGCAGCCAGCGGCTCGCGCACGCCGCCCTGGAGACCATGGCCGCGCGGGCGTGGGTCGAGGGAGATCTTGCTGAGGGCCTCCGGCTGGTGGTGAGGACGTCGACGCAGACGCCGTTCCTCACCCGCGACGCGCTCGCCGTCGTCCTCGGATTGGATCGGGAGCAGGTCCGCGTGGTCGCCGGGCGCGTGGGCGGCGGGTTCGGTGGCAAGCAGGAGATGCTCACCGAAGACCTCGTCGGCCTCGCCGTGCTGCTCACCGGGCGACCGGTGCAGTGGGAGCTGACGCGCACCGAGCAGTTCGCGGCCACCACCACGCGCCACCCCATGGCCGTCACCGCGCAGCTCGGCGCGCTGCCCGACGGGACGCTCACCGCGATGTCGGTGCGCGTGGTCTCGAACACGGGCGCGTACGGCAACCACGCACCCGGCGTGCTCTTCCACGGCTGCGGGGAGTCGATTGGCGTGTACCGCTGCCCCAGCAAGCGCGTCGACGGGTGGGCGGTCTACACCAACACCCCGCCCTCCGGGGCGTTCCGCGGGTACGGGCTGTCGCAGCTGGTGTTCGCCGTGGAATCCGCCATGGACGAGCTCGCCCGGGAGCTCGGGATGGACCCGTTCGAGCTGCGGCGGCGCAACGCCGTCGTCCCCGGTGACCCGATGACCGCCACGACGGATGAAGAGGACGACGTCGTCTACGGCAGCTACGGCCTCGACCAGCTGCTCGACCGGGTGCAGGAGCTCGTGGCCGCCGAGCGTTCAGCGGTGAGGGCGCAGGCGCCGGCCGGGTGGTCGGTGGGCGAGGGCATGGCGATCTCGATGATCGACACCGTGCCGCCGCGAGGGCACCACGCCGACGCCGTCGTCGCCCTGATTCTCGGTGAGGAGGACGACGACGGCGACGGCGACGGCGACGGCGAGGCGGTGTACGAGCTGCGCGTCGGCACAGCGGAGTTCGGCAACGGCACCACCACCGTGCACGCCCAGATCGCGGCGACCGCGCTGTGGACGACGCCGGACCGCGTGCGGGTGCGTCAGTCCGACACCGACGTCTTCGGGGCAGCAGGGGGCCACGACACCGGCGCGTTCGGCTCCACCGGCACGGTGGTCGCCGGGCGGGCCGTGAACGCGGCGGCCGATGCGCTGGCATCGCTGCTGGTGGCGCGGGCGGCGGCAGGCGCGGGCGTGCCGCCGCAGGCGTGCCGGCTCGATGGTGACGCCGTCGTCGTCGCCGGATCCCGAGTGCCGCTCGTGGACCTCGTGCGGGCCGCCGCGGCAGACGGGGTCGAGCTCGTGGGGAGCGGGGAGTGGGGCGGGACGCCGCGCTCGGTGGCGTTCGACGTGCAGGCGTTCACGGTGGCGTGCGACCCGGCCACCGGTGAGGTGCGGATCCTGGCGTCGGTGCACGGCGCCGACGCCGGCGTGGTGGTCAACCCCGAGCAGTGCCGCGGCCAGATCGAGGGCGGTGTCGCGCAGGCCATCGGCGCGGCGCTGTACGAGGAGGTCCGCGTCGACGACGCCCCCGGCGGCACCGGCGCGGTGACCAACCCGTCGTTCCGCCAGTACCACATCCCCACCTGGGCTGACGTGCCGCCGACGACGGTGCTGTTCGCGGACACGTCCGACGCTGTCGGGCCGATGGGCGCCAAGTCGATGAGCGAGAGTCCCTACAACCCGGTTGCTCCCGCGCTGGCCAACGCGGTACGTGACGCGACGGGAGTGCGGTTCCACCGGCTCCCGATGGCGCGGGACACGGTGTGGCTCGCCTGGCAGGGGCAGGACGGCCATGGACCCGTGGGATGACGCCGTGCGCTTGCCGCCTGGCGCAGGATGCGTGAGTGATCGTGTGGATCTGCTCGTGGAGCTCCCGGATGTACCCCTGGCTGAGCGCCGCTACCGGAGCCGGGCTGTCCCTCGCCATCGTGGCGCCCGTCGGCTGGATCATGGGCGGCAGCGTCCTATCGAGCGCTGTCGCCTACGCCGTCCCGGTCGTCATCGGTGGCGGTGTGGGTCAGCTCCTCCGCAAGCTGCAACTTCGACGTCAGCGGCAGGAGGTCGAGCGGGCCGAGGGGCTCACCGACGAGCAGTGGCGGGCTGGTGAGCTCGTGCTGAGGCGTGGGGCAGGGCCTGCCTCGGCCGCTGAACACGAGGCGGCGCTACACCTCGCGGCAGCACACAGGCGCGAGCTGGGCAGTGTCCTCGTGGAGCGATAGGCCCTCGGGCTGCTGGTGCTAGTGGGCGCGGTGCTCGCGGTCTCCGACACGCCGCGCTGGCTCGTTCCGCTGGCGATCGTCGCTGCGGTCGGTGGCGTGGGCGCTGTCGAGAGGCGGCGTCTCGACCATCGCTGTGACGAGCTGCTCACGCAGGTGGCCGCCCGACCATGATCACGGGCGGGTCAGTCCCCGCCGCCGCCACCGCCGCCACCACCGTCGGAACCGCCCGAGCCGAAGCCTCCGTCGCCTCCGCCACCGAACCAGCCGCCGCCTCCGAAGGAGCCACCGTCTCCGTGGTGGCTGTGATGGCCGTGCCCGCTGGTGGAACCGCTGTCGTAGCCGCCCGAGTCGCTGCCGACGAAGGGCGCCGTGCTGCCGTCGGCCCGTCGCCGCCCGTTCCGCGGTGACCTGATGCTCGAGGCGTTGGACAGCGCGGCGATGAGGCCGACGACGGCGAAGACCGCGATACCGAAGACCACCAGGCCCGGGTGCATGGCCGGAGGCTACGGCCGAGTGGCGGCGTCGTACAGACCGCGGCGCTTCATGGCCTCGCCGTAGAGCGCCAAGCCAGCGTTGACCAGCACGAGACCCGCTGTCCCCTCGGCCACCCAGCGCAACAGCGGCGACCCCGACGAGCGCCGCGCGGAGGCGTCGAGCGTCACGCACAGCCCGGTCCCGACCAGCAGCATCCCGCTGGGCGCGAGGCGCTTCCAGACGGAGAGGTCTTCCTCGGGAGTCGGTGTGCCCTCAGAAGTCTGTGCCACCGCGCTCACCCCTTCCGCAGGTGCTGGTCGAAGAACGCCTCGATCCTTGCCCATGCGTCCGCCGCGGCCTCGGGGTCCGGTCCAGCGCCGATCACCCGCTGCGTCACCGGGCGCAGCAGCCGCGGGCCGTTGGGAGCGTCGTTGAGGAAAGAATGGCCGGCGGTGGGGTACTCGCGCACGTCGTGTGGCACCCCGGCGTGGGTGAGGGCCCGGTCCAGCCGGTCCGCTGCGCCGCGCAGCGACGCGTCTCGCCCGCCGTAGCTGCCGACGACGGGGCACGCCCCCGCCAGCAGCGTGTCGAGCTCGGCGTCGGAACCTGGCAGCCGGCCGTAGTTCACCGAGGACGCCGCGTAGGGTCCGCCCGGCGCCGACGGGCTCGCCAGCTGCAGCGCGAAGCCCCCGCCCATGCAGAAGCCGAGCACCCCGATGCGGCCCGTGCACTCCGCCAGCGCGAGCAGCTGCTCGCGGGCCGCCTCGACGTCCTCGAAGGCGCGGCCGTGCCCCGCGGCCAGCGTCCGGAACGTGGCGACGAGGCACCGCCGCGCTCCTCCGACCGTGTAGAGGTCGGGCATGAGGGCCAGGTAGCCGGCCTCGGCGAGGCGCTCCACCTGGCGGCGCATGACGTCGTCGATGCCGTAGGCCTCGTGCACCACCACGACGCCCGGCCACGGGCCCACCCCGTGCAGCTCGCGCGACGGCACTCCGAGCAGGCCGTGCAGCTGCGGGCTGCCGCCCGGATGCGGTTCCAGGCGGACGTCGGTCAGCCGGACGCCGCTCGCCGTCGTCGTACCTGTCGATGCGCTGCTCATGCGAACGTCAAGAGCAGCAGGACGACATTGAGGACGACGACGGCCGCGACCGCCAGCAAGGCCAGCGCCCGCACGAGCGGGCTGTTGGCGTGCTCGCCCATCACGGCGCGGCTCGAGGTCAGCCGCAGCAGGGGAACCAGCACGAATGGGATGCCGAAGCTCAGCACTACCTGGCTCAGCACGAGCGCCTGCGTCGGGTCGACCCCGGCCAGCAGCACCGCGAGGGCCGGGACGAGCGTGAAGACGCGGCGGACGAGCAGCGGCGGCACTCGTCGTCGCAGCGTGCCCCAGATGACGGCACCGGCCTGCGACCCGACCGACGTGGAGGCCAGCCCGGACGCCAGCAGCCCCACCGCGAACAGCAGCCCGACCGCCGGTCCCAGCGCGGAGTCCACGGCGGCGTGCGCGCCCTCGAGGGTGTCCGTTCCCGCGACGCCGCGCAGCGACGTCGCGGCGAGCAGCAGCATCGAGATGTTGACGACCCCGGCCAGCACGAGTGCCGCGACCACGTCGGTGCGGGTGGCGCGCAGCACCCGCGGGACGCGGTCCGGGGTGACGGCGCCGCCGTGGTGGTCGCGCGCCAGACCGGAGTGCAGGTAGATGGCGTGCGGCATGACCGTGGCGCCGAGCATGCTCGCGGCGAGCAGCACCGTGTCGGGCCCGTCGAAGCGGGGGACCAGCCCGGCGGCCGCCTCGGCCGGGTCTGGCGGGGCCACGACGAGACCGGCCACGAAGCCCACCGCGATGACGCCCAGCATCGTGATGATCACCGCCTCGAAGCGGCGCACGCCGTCCGCGGTGTTGAGCGCCAGCACCGCCGTGGAGACGACACCCGTGATGACCCCGCCGATCCACAGCGGCAGCCCGAACAGCAGGTGCAGTGCCACCGCACCGCCGATGACCTCGGCGACGTCGGTGGCGATCGCCACCGCCTGGGCCTGGCTGAAGAACGCGAGCCGCCCGCGGGGCCCGAGCCGGTCTCGGAGGTGCTCGGGAACGGTGCGCCCGGTGACCACCCCGAGCTTCGCGGACAGGTACTGCACCAGCACCGCCATGGCGTTGGCCACGACGAGCACCCACAGCAGCAGGTAGCCGTACTGGGCGCCCGCCGTGAGGTTGGCGGCGACGTTGCCCGGGTCGACGTAGGCGACAGACGCGACGAACGCCGGACCCAGCAGATGCAGGAGCTTCCGCTCCGGAGCGCGTGTGGCGGTCGACGTCACCCCGTCAGGGTGCCAGAGGTTTCGGTTGGCCGAAACCTGGCTGGTTCGGGTTCCAGCGCCGCGAGGTCGCGCCGCGCGGCGAGCAGGTCGTGGCCCAGTGCCTGCGCCAGCTCCCCACCGCCCGCGAGCGGCAGCGCGGCGGCGCAGCCGACCGTGCGGCCAGCGGGCTTCGTCGTCGTCGTCGTACTGAGCGTGGTGCTGGTTGTGGTGGCGAGGGCGGCGGGGGAGCGCAGCCTGCTGACCAGCACACGCGGCGCGTCGAGCGCGTCCCACGTCGGCGAGCCCGGCCCCAGGGCCACCGACTGCCGCAGCCACGGCGCCCCGGCGAGGTCCGCCCGCAGCGTGCCGCGCCAGCTGCCCGGCGCCTCCCGCCACCGCCCGAGGACCGTCACCTCGGTGAGGTCGAGCGCGCCGCCTTCGTCGACGGTGGCGGTCGTCACCGCGTGCAGGTCACTGCCGCGGACCGCCACGAGCGGCTCCAGCGCCACGTCGAGGTGACCGCCCTCGGCCACGCGCAGGCGCAGGTCGATCCGTGCCGGCCGACCGGAGCGGTCGGGCATCGACAGCGTCGCTGCGACACCGCGCAGCAGCAGCCGGGCACCCGGTTCGACGACGACGTCGACCTCTACCGTGTCGCCGCCCAGCGGGCCCGCGCCCGTGCCCACGAGGTGCACCTCGTCGGGCCCCGTGCGGCGCGCGTTGAGGATGCCTTCGGCGCGGTTGGTCAGCAGGCGAGTGGTGCCCCCTTGGCCGGATACCGCGACGAGCTCAACCCTGGTGCGCACTGGCGAGCTCGCGCCGCTTCGCCAGCAGCTGCTGCACCCACGCCGCGACGGGCGTGGCGCCCGGGTCTTCCCGCAGGCTCGTGAACGCCACCGGCCGCTCGCCGCGCAGCGCGGTGGCGTCGCGGTCCATCACGCTGAGGTCGGCGCCGACCATCGGCGCGAGGTCGGTCTTGTTGATGACGAGCAGGTCGGAGGTGATGACGCCCGGCCCGCCCTTGCGGGGCACCTTGTCACCCCCGGCGACGTCGACGACGAAGATCTGAGCGTCCACCAGGCCGTAGCTGAAGGTGGCGGTGAGGTTGTCACCGCCGGACTCCACGAGCACGACGTCGGGGTTGAAGGAGTCCTCCAGGTCTTCGACGGCGTCGAGGTTCATGGCGATGTCGTCGCGGATGGCGGTGTGCGGGCAGGCTCCCGTCTGCACGGCCGTGATGCGCTCGGCGGGGAGCACGCCGTGACGGATGAGGAAGTCGCCGTCTTCGGTGGTGTAGATGTCGTTGGTCACCACGGCCATGTCGAGGCCGGCGCCCTCCGGGCCGAGTGCGCGGCACAGCGCCGCCACGAGCGCGGTCTTGCCGGAGCCGACCGGGCCGCCGATGCCGATGCGCAGCGGGCCCGACGGCGGGCGGTGCGGCGTGGCGACGGGCGCGTGCGTGTGGGGGATGCCGTGCTGGTGGGCGTGCGCGTGGGCGTCGTCGTCGTGAGAGAGGGGGTTGCCGTACCGGTCCTGCGGGGCCGGGTGGGTGTGCGGCGGCTCGGTGAAGCGCAGGTGGGCGGCCACATCGGGCTGTGCCGGGGTGTGGTCGAGGTCGGGGGTGCGCTCAGCGCCCGTCGGCTGGGAGTCCATGCGAGGTCCTTTCACGAGGCGAAGAGCTTGTCCTGGCGCGGCGCGTGCCGCGTCACCAGGAGGTCGGTCAGGGGATCGGACTCCGCCGGGACCTCGTCGCCGCGGGCCACGGCCTCGGAGGCGTCGGTGGCGAGGGCGTCCTGGAGCGGGCCCAGGGAGGCGAGGACGGCGGCCACCGTGACGGGGTCGAGCCCGAGCAGCCGCGCCGCAGCCGTGGCCGTGGCGGTACCGGTGAGGTAGAGCGCCACGAGCGCGGCGTCGCGGGGAGAGCCGCCGGCTGCTGCGGTGGCCACCCCGATCGCCAGCGGGTGGTGCGGCGCCCGGGCCACCTGCCCGAGCGCCGCCCATGCCGCGGAGGGCCACGCCACGGAGGCAACGCGCACCAGGCCGCGGCCCTGTGCGCGGGACGCCTCGCGTGCGGCCGGAGCCGGCAGGCGGACCTCCGCCTCGCCGTCGAGCACGCGCAGCGTGTTCGCGTCGGGCGCGGCGCACGACGCTGCCGCAAGGTGCGCCGCCACCACGCCCGCGGTGAGCAGGCGGCGGCGCAGCAGCGTGCCGAGGGAGGCCTCGTCGCGGACGTACCCGTCCACCACGGCCTGCTCCGTACCGCCGGAGTGAGCGTGTCCACCTGCGGGCAGGCGCGAGTCGGCGAGAGCGAGCAGTGACGCGAGCGTCACGCGGGTGGCCGTTCGTCCATGATCACGGTTGGAGGGTGGATCAGAAGAGGAAGTACCGCTGCGCCATGGGGAGCGCGGCGGCGGGGGACTCCTCGACGACGTCACCGTCGATCCGGACCGTGAACGTGTCGGGGTCGACCTCGATGCGCGGCAGCGCGTCGTTCTCGGGCATGTCCGCCTTGGTGAGCTTCCGCACGTCCTTGACGGCCACGAGACGCCGCTGCACACGCAGCCGGTCGGCGAGGTCGTGATCGAGTGCCGTCGGCGCCACGAAGTGCACCGACGTCGCCGCCGCTACCGGTGCCGCCGCCCCGAACATCGGCCGGGGGAGCTGCGGCTGCGGCGTGGGGATGGACGCGTTGGCGTCGCCCATGGCCGCCCAGGCGATGAAGCCGCCCTTGATGACGACGTGCGGGCGGACCCCGAAGAACGCCGGGTCCCACAGGACGAGGTCAGCGAGCTTGCCCGACTCCACCGAGCCGACCTCGCCGTCCAGCCCGTGGGCGATGGCCGGGCAGATCGTCGTCTTGGCCACGTAGCGGCGGGCGCGGAGGTTGTCGTCACCGCCGGGGCCGGACGGATCACCGGCGAGGGCGCCCCGGCGCACCTTCATGGCGTGCGCCGTCTGCCACGTCCGCAGCACCACCTCGCCGATGCGCCCCATCGCCTGGGAGTCCGAGCCGATCATCGAGATGGCGCCGAGGTCGTGCAGGACGTCCTCCGCGGCGATGGTGCTCGGCCGGATCCGGCTCTCCGCGAAGGCCAGGTCCTCCGGGATCCGCGGGCTCAGGTGGTGGCAGACCATGAGCATGTCGAGGTGCTCGTCGATGGTGTTGACGGTGTGCGGCCGCGTCGGGTTGGTCGAGCTGGGCAGCACGTTCGCGTGCGAGGCCACCGTGATGATGTCCGGCGCGTGACCGCCCCCGGCACCCTCGGTGTGGTACGCGTGGATGCCCCGCCCGGCGATGGCGCTCAGCGTCGACTCGACGAACCCGGCCTCGTTGAGGGTGTCGGAGTGCAGTGCCACCTGGATGCCGTGCTCGTCCGCGGCGCGCAGCGCGGCGTCGATGACGGCTGGCGTGGAGCCCCAGTCTTCGTGGAGCTTCAGTCCCGAGGCCCCCGCCAGCAGCTGCTCCTCGATGGCCGCGGCGGAGGTGGTGTTGCCCTTGCCGAGAAGTGCCACGTTGACGGGCCAGCCGTCCATCGCCTCGAGCATGAGCGGGGTGTGCCAGGCGGGCGTCACCGTCGTCGCCTTGGTGCCCTCGGCGGGACCGGTGCCGCCGCCGATGAGCGTGGTGATCCCGTTGCCGAGTGCCTCGGGCACGATCTGCGGGCAGATGAAGTGGACGTGGGAGTCGACGGCGCCCGCGGTGAGGATCTTGCCGTTGCCGGCGATGACCTCCGTCGACGGGCCGATGACGAGGTCGGGGTGGACGCCGTCCATCGTGTCGGGGTTGCCGGCCTTGCCGAGCGCCACCACGCGCCCGTCGCGGATGCCGACGTCGGCCTTGACGATGCCCCAGTGGTCGAGCACCACGGCGCCGGTGATGACGGTGTCGAGAGCGCCCTCGGCGCGGGTGGTGCGGGCCATGCCCATCGACTCGCGGATGACCTTGCCGCCGCCGAAGACCGCCTCCTCACCGGAGAGGCCGGGGCCGCCGCAGCGGTCTTCCTCGACACGGATCAGCAGGTCGGTATCGGCCAGGCGGATACGGTCTCCGACGGTCGGCCCGAACAGCGCGGCGTACCGCTCGCGCGAGATGTCAGCCATCAGCGCTGTCCTCCGAGATCACCGGGCGCGGGCAGGGTCAGGCCGGGCACCACGCGTGCTCCGGCCAGCGGCACGAGCACGACCTCGCGCTCGACGCCCGGCTCGAACCGCACGGCGGTGCCGGCGGCGACGTCGAGCCGCAGGCCGTGCGCCGCCGTCCTGTCGAAGGACAGTGCCGTGTTGGCCTGGGCGAAGTGGAAGTGGGAGCCCACCTGGACGGGCCGGTCACCGGTGTTGACGACGACGAGCGTGGTGCGCGGGGCACCAGGCAGCGTGGCGACCGGCTCGGCGTTCTCGGCGACCAGCACCTCTCCGGGGATCACGGGATCGGCTCGTGGACGGTGACGAGCTTGGTGCCGTCGGGGAAGGTGGCCTCGACCTGCACCTCGTGCAGCATCTCCGGCACACCGTCCATGACGTCCTCACGGGTGAGCACGCCCCGGCCCGCCGACATGAGGTCGGCGACGGTGCGGCCGTCACGGGCCCCCTCCAGGAGGAAGGAGCTAATGACGGCGACGGCTTCGGGGTGGTTGAGCCTCAGGCCTCGTTCACGCCGTCGTCGCGCCAGGTCGGCGGCGTAACTGAGCATGAGGCGCTCGGTCTCGTGCGGGGTCAGCAGCACGGGCTGACGCTAGCCGAGCCGCTTCCGTCTCGGGGAGGTCGGTGTCGAAGGGGGTGCTGACGCGCGGACGACGCCGGCGCAGGCGCGGACCGAGCCGCCCCTCGACGGCAGCGCCGGCGCGCACCATGAGCACGCCGAGCAGCGAGCCGGCCAGCAGGTCGCTGAACCAGTGGAAGCCCAGGTAGAGGGACACCACGGTCATGACGGTGCTCGGCACGACGACGGCGACGAGCGCGCTGGAGCGGCGGATGCGGGTGCCCCGTGCCCGCGCGACGAGCAGGACCAGCAGGGCCGCCGCGGAGGCGGCGTTGGCCGCGTGGCCGGAGGGGAACGCCTGGCCGTTCGGCACGAACAGGGACGGGTCACCGGTGATGGCCAGCCCGCGGTCCAGGGTGAACTTGGCGATGGCGATGACCACGTTCATCGCGAAGATCGTGCCGAGCACCAGCCACAGCGACGACCAGCTGCGCCGGCGCCGGCACGCCCATAGGGCCGCGGCGATGACCACGGGTGTCACGAGCCACCGCTGGCCGGTGTGGTCGAGCACGTGCGCGAGCACGAGGTCGGGTCCGGTGTGGGGCAGCGCGCCCATCCATTCGTGGATGCGGACGTCGAGCACGGTGGTGAGGGGACCTGCCAGGAGGAGGTCGGTGAGCACGCCGAGCAGCGCCGCGGTGGCGAGCAACGGCCAGCGGGCCGCCAGCCAGCTGGCGGCCGCCTCGCGGTGCTCGCCGGTCCCGCGCAGCGCGGCTGCACGCAGGCCGAAGGGCATCGGATCAGTGGTCACGTGTCCTTGTTACCCGTTTCACATGAACAGAAGCTGGCAGAAGTGGTGGCCCAGCGTCACGATCCGACAACGATGGTGGAGCCGGTCGTCGAGAGCGCGAGCCCGTCGGCGCGGACGGCCACACCGGTGAGCTGCTGGGACAAGGGCAGCGGTCCCAGAGGCACGTCGAACGCCAGCTGGTCGCGCAGACCCCCGAGCACAGAGCGTGACAGACGGTCGAGCAGTGCGCTCCCCGAGTCGAGCTGGCGGGGGACGGCCTTCACGGTCGAACCGTCGACGCCGGCGTCGACCGTGAGGTCGACCTCGGCCGAGAGCGAGACCTGCTGACCGAAGACGCGCGCGCTGCCCGTCACGCGCAGCGCGTCCCCGTCCGGTGACACGGTGAGGGGCACGCCCAAGGGGACGTCGCGCTGGGCGAGCACCGCGTTGACCTCGGAGTAGGTCAGCAGCGCCGTGGACGTCGCACGGGAGACCTCCACCCGCTCGATGCGCCCCCGCAGCACCTGCCGCAGGGGCAGAACGACGCCGGTCAGCCGCGCGTCGACCTCCGAGAGCACCACGTCCCCCGCCGGCACGTCGCGGGCCACCACGCGGACGTCGTCGTACTGCCCGCGCACCGCCTGCGGGACGAACCACCCGCCTCGGATGCTGACGTCCACGGCCCCGGCGGCACCGGTGCTCCCGACCAGCTCGGCGGCGACGCGCTCTTCGGCGGCGGTGCGTAGCCCGGCGTCGACCACCGGCGCCGCGACGACGGCGCCTCCCGCGAGCACCGCCAGCACCACGAGGGTGAGGAGCAGCCGGCGCAGCACCTGCACATTCTCCTCAGCGCCTAGCCTCGCGGCATGTCGCTGCTCGACGCCCTGCTCGGCCGCACCCCGCCCACCGGTACCGAGGCACAGGCGCTCGCCGCCTGCCTCGACGCCCCGCTGTGGGTGGCGAGCGTGCTCGACGGCGCGCCCTACCCCGACGTCGAGACGCTGCTGGAGCAGGCCGACGCCGCCGCCCGCGCCCTGCCGCCGGAGGCCGTGCTCGTCGCCCTGCAGACTCATCCCCGTATCGGCGAGCGACCCTCCGGTGACAGCGCCCACGAGCGGATGTCCCGGCTGGAGCAGTCGGGGGTCTCGCAGGACGCGGAGACCCGCGAGCGCCTCGCCGCCGGCAACGCCGCCTACGAGGCGCGGTTCGGCCACGTGTTCCTCATCCGCGCAGCGGGCCTGAGCCAGGAGGAGGTGCTGGCCGCCCTCGATGAACGGCTCGGCAACGACGCCGCCACCGAGCTGCTCGTCGCCGCCGACCAGCTGCGGCAGATCGCGCTGCTGCGGCTGCAGGCGGCGCTGGCGGCGTAACGGGCGGATCCGGCACCGGTGTCCCCGCACGCGGCGGTGCCTGGCTAGCCTCCGGCGCATGGAGCACCTGGGGAGCCGGGCATGGGCCTGAGCACGCACGTCCTCGACACCGCCTCCGGTGCGCCCGCCGCGGGCGTCCCGGTGTCCCTGTCGGTGCGCGCCACCGTCGAAGGGGACCTGGAAGCGTGGGCGCCCCTGGTCACGGCCGTCACCGACGACGACGGCCGCGCGGCGCTCCTGTTCGACGAGCCCGACCCGGGCACCTACCGGCTGCTGTTCGACACGTCGACGCGCAGCGGGTTCTTCCCGGAGATCGCCGTCGTCGTCGTCGTCCCCGAGGGGACGCAGCGGCTGCACGTGCCGCTGCTGCTGTCGCCCTTCGGCTACACCACCTACCGCGGGAGCTGACGCACTCGATGAGCCACGAGAAGACCTACGACCTCACCTGGAACCAGTACGGCAAGGCCGAGGTGCGCGTCGTGCACGTCGACAGGTCGGGCCCGCAGCACGTCGTCCGTGACCTCAACGTCACCACCGGGCTGCGCGGTGACTTCGAGCCGGCGTACACCGAGGGCGACAACTCCCGCGTGCTCACCACCGACGCGCAGAAGAACACCGTCTTCGGTCTGGCCCGCGAGACGGGCGTGGGGGAGCCGGAGGCGTTCGCGCTGGCCGTCGCCCGCCAGCTGCTGTCCGCGTGCCCGTCCGCGGACGTCGCGCGCGTGGTCGTCGAGCAGTACCTGTGGAACCCGCTCAGCGGCGGGGGCGGGCACGCCTTCTCGCGGGCCGGGTCGCACGTGGTGGTCGCCGAGCTGGAGCTCAACCGCGACGGCGCGGCTGAGCTGACCGGCGGCGTCGACGAGCTCGTGGTGCTCAAGACCACCGACTCCGAGTACTCCGGCTTCCTCAAGGAGCGGTTCACCACGCTGGGGGAGACCGACGAGCGGATCCTCGCCACGCAGGTCACCGCGCGCTGGCGCTACGCAGAGGGTGCTGCCGAGGGGGCTGACCACGCGGCGGTGAAGGCCGGGGCGCTCGAGGCGCTGCTGGGGGCGTTCGCGGGGCACTACTCCCTCGCCCTGCAGCAGACGCTGCACGCGATGGGCGTCGCCGTCCTCGAGGCCTGCCCCGAGCTGGCCGAGGTGACCCTCACGCTGCCGAACAAGCACCACTTCCTCCAGGACCTCTCCGCATACGGCCTGGACAACCCGAACGCGGTCTACCACGCCGACGACAGGCCCTACGGCCTCATCCAGGGGACGATCACCCGCCGGTGAGCTCCCCCCTGGACGACGTCCTCACTCCTCTTCTGGCTCAGCTCGACACTCAGCTCGCCGACGTCGACGCCGCGCTCGCGGCGTCGACGGTGGAGCTGCCCACACCGCAGGGTCAGCAGCCGGTGCACACCGTGTACGCGCCCGCTGACGTCGGCGACGACGCCACCGCAGAGCTGTGGGGCCGCCGCGCACTGGGCCTGCTCGCCCGCCACGCCCCCGACACCGCGGCGCTGGCCGCTGCGACGGGGCTGGAGGTCGACGACGACGACCGCGAGCGGCTCCTCGAGCTGCTCCGAACCCGGCCGATCGCTGACCTGCGCCTGGACCTCGAAGACGGCTACGGCCTCCCCGGCGAGACGCCCGGGCGCCGCAGCGACGTCGAGGAGGACTCCCACGCCGACGCCGCGGGCGCTGCGCTGGCGCGGATCGCGGGTCGGCGCGTGCGCGGCCAGGTCGCGCCGGGCATCGCGGGGGTGCGGATCCGCTCGTTCGAGCCGAGCACGCGGAGGAGGGCGGTACGGACCCTCGCGCGGGTGGTGGCCGCGGTGGTCGCCACCGCCGAGCGCGGCGCCGACGCCCCCGAGGCGGAGCTGGGGGCGCTGCCCGAGCACCTGCTGCTCACCCTGGCGAAGGTCAGCGACCCCGCGCAGGTCAGCGCGCTGGCGGACGTGCTCGACGCCCTCGAGGACGCCCACGGGCTGCCGCGCGGGTGGGTGTGCGTCGAGGTGCAGGTGGAGGTTCCGGCGCTGGTGGTCTCCCCGGACGGGCGCGCCGCGGTGGCCCGCTGCCGTGAAGCCGCGCGCGGACGGATGACAGGCTTGCACTACGGCACCTACGACTTCTCCGCCGCCTGCGGGGTGCCGCCCGCCCACCAGAGCCTGGAGCACCCCCTGGCCGACCACGCCAAGGCTGTGCTGCAGCTCGCTGCGGCGGGCACGGGCGTCGCGGTGAGCGACGGGTCCACCAACGTGCTGCCCACCGGCGGCGCCGACGGCTCCGACGCCGCCCAGGTGCACGCCGCCTGGACGCTGCACGCCCGGCTCGTGACCCGCGCGCTCGAGCGCGGGCTCGCGCAGGGGTGGGACCTGCACCCCGGCCACCTCGTGACGCGGCACCTGGCCAACCTCGTGCACGCGAAGGCGGGCCTGCCGGACGCGGAGCGGCGGCTGGCGGCGTGGGTGGCGGCCACGGCGGCCCGAGCCGCCGCGGGTGATGACGCCGCCGCGGGCGTCGCCGACGAACCCGCCACCGCGCAGGCCATGGCGCGGCTGCTCGTGCGGGCCGACGTCGTCGGGGCGCAGGAGCTGAGCACCAGCGCGCAGCGGGTCGGCATGGACGTCGCGGCGCTGCAGGCGCTCGCGAGGAGGAGGGTCGGATGAGCGAGCTGGACCTGCTGGTGCTCGCCGAGCGGGCTGTGCTGCCCGACGGTGCTGGTGGGCTGGATGTGCGCCCGGCGGCCGTGGGCGTGCGGGACGGGCGCATCGCCGTCGTCGTCCCCCTCGACCACCGGGGTGACCTGCCCCGTGCCGAGAGGGTGCTGGAGCTCGGCGACGACGAGGTGCTGCTGCCCGGCCTGGTCGACACGCACGTCCACATCAACGAACCCGGCCGCACGGCCTGGGAGGGCTTCGACACCGCCACGCGCGCCGCCGCCCTCGGCGGGGTCACCACGGTCATCGACATGCCGCTGAACTCCATCCCGGCGACGACGACGGTCGGCGCGCTGCGCCTCAAGCACGAGGCCGCGCGCGGGGCCGTGCACGTCGACGTCGGGTTCTGGGGCGGGGTCGTGCCGGGCAACACCGGTGAGCTCGCCGGGCTGGTTGCCGGGGGGGTGTTCGGTGCCAAGTGCTTCACGACGCCGTCCGGTGTGGACGAGTTCGAGCACGTCAACCCCGCGCAGCTGCGCGAAGGTCTGGCCGAACTCGCCCGGCTCGGGTCGAGGCTGCTCGTGCACGCGGAAGACCCGGCCGTGCTCGACGAGGCCGCCGCCGACGTCGCCCGGCGCGTGGCCGACGGGGCTGACCCGCGCTCGTTCGCGCTGTTCCTCGCCTCCCGGCCCGCCGCTGCGGAGGACTCGGCGGTGGCCGATGTCATCGCCGCTGTCCGGGAGGTCGGTGGCGCCGTGCACGTCGTCCACCTGGCCAGCGCGTCCGCGCTGCCGCTGGTGGCCGCAGCCCGGGCCGAGGGGCTCGCGGTCACAGCGGAGACGTGCCCCCACTACCTCACCCTGGACGCCGCGGCCGTGCCCGACGGCGCCACGCAGTTCAAGTGCTGCCCGCCCGTGCGCGACGCCTCTGTGGCTGGCGAGCTGTGGGCGGCGCTGGAGGCTGGTGTGCTCGACTCGGTGGTCTCCGACCACTCCCCGTGCACGCCCGACCTCAAGCTGCTCGAGGCCGACGGACGCAGCGGGGACTTCCTCGCGGCGTGGGGCGGCATCGCCAGCGTCCAGCTGGGCCTGCCCGTGGTGTGGACCGCGGCCCGCGAGCGGGGGGTGCCGCTGGAGCGCGTGGTCGAGTGGATGGCCGCCCGACCTGCTGCCCGCGTGGGTCTGGCGGGCCGCAAGGGTTCGCTGGTGGTGGGCGCCGACGCCGACTTCGCGGTGCTCGCCCCGGAGGAGGAGCTGCTGGTGGATCCGGGGATGCTGGCCTTCAAGAACAAGGTGACGCCGTACGCGGGCCGGACCCTGCGCGGGACGGTGCGGTCGACCTGGCTGCGCGGCACCCGTCTCGAGGTCGCGGACCCCTCCGCCGCCCCGGGCGGCAGGCTCCTGCACGCCGTGGGCCAGGATGAGTCGGCGTGAGCAGCAGCGGAGAGACAGCCCCCCTGACCGACCTGGCCGGCCGCGTGCTCGGCGGAGTGGTCGTGGCGTGCAACGACCAGTTCTACGCCGAGGCGTCCAACCTCCTCCTGCCGTACCCGGCGCGCTTCGACCCCGACGCGTACGACGCCAAGGGCAAGGTCTACGACGGCTGGGAGACCCGCCGCCGCCGCACCGTCGGTGACGACTGGGTGGTGGTGCGTCTGGCGGCGCCGGGCGTGGTGGAGCGGATCGACGTCGACACCGCCTGGTTCAAGGGCAACTTCCCGGCCGCCGCCACCGTCCACGGCGCGTGGCTGGAGGGCTTCCCCGGTCCCAACGACGTGTGGCAGCTGTCCGAGCAGGTGTGGCGGCCCCTGGCGCCCCGCACCCCGCTGACCGGTCACGCCGTCACGTCGCTGCCGGTGACCCCCGAGGGTGCCCCCGAGCTCGCGGGCAAGCGGGTCTCCCACGTGCGGTTGACCATCCACCCCGACGGCGGTGTCGCGCGGCTGCGGGTGTGGGGCCGGGCCGTGCCCGATCCGGCGCTGCTCACCGGCACCCTCGACCTGGCCGCCGCCGAGAACGGTGGGCGGGTGCTCGGCTCCTCCGACGAGTTCTACGGCTCCGCCGACCACCTCATCACCCCTGGCCGCGCCGCGACCATGGCCGACGGGTGGGAGAACGCCCGCCGCCGCGACGGCGGGAACGACTGGGTGGACTTCGAGTTGGCCGGCGCCGGACGCCTGCGCCGGGTGGAGGTCGACACGACGTGCTTCGTGGGCAACGCCCCGGGCCGCGTGGTGCTGCGCGGCATCGACGCCCGGGTCGGTGGCTCGGCGAGCGCCGCCCGGCTCGCGGACCCGGCGAGCTGGCCGGTGCTGCTCGACCTGCAGCCCCAGCCCGACACCCGCCACGTCCTCGCGCTCGGTGCGGTGGGCGCACCGGGTGCCACGGAGCGGCCGGTGACGCACGTGCGGCTCGAGGCCCACCCCGACGGCGGCATGAGCCGCCTACGGCTGTGGGGAGAGCTCGACGACGACGCGCTGGCCGCCGCGGAGCGCCGCTGGGCGGAGACCGCGCTCTGAGGGAGCCCGGACGAGCAGCTGAGGGCGTGGCGGTGGCCACCCGGCGAGGTCTGCTGTCCCTGTGACGGGCCGTGAGTCCCGTCACGATGCGGTGACGTCCCCGTTCTCAGGGTGCGTCCAGCGTCGAACGGACGTACCAAGGGAGGAGTCCGGTGTGTCCCGCCGGTCGCTGATCGTCACCGTCGACCGCCCCGGAGGACTCCGCCATGTCACGCTCACCGTGGTCTCGCCGGCAGTTCCTGGGTGCCCTAGGCGCAGGCGGCGCCGCCGCCGTCGGCGCCGGGTCGCTGGCCGGATGCTCCAGTTCGTCCGGTGCGGGCTCGGGCTCGGCCTCCGCGCGTGGGGGCCTCACCTTCACGCTGTGGGGCGGGGACGAGGAGCTCGCCGCCTTCCAGGCGGTCGCCGATGGCTACGAGCAGGCCGAGGGCACCACGGTGACCCTCGACCAGCTGCCCTACCCCGACGTCCTCCCCTCCGTGGACTCGCGGATCCAGGCGGGTGACCCGCCGGACCTGTTCCGTGTCTCCTACATCGACATCGGCAGGTACACCACGCTCAACGTGCTCGCCGACATCTCGGAC
Source organism: Quadrisphaera granulorum (assembly GCF_003149145.1). Taxonomy (GTDB): domain Bacteria; phylum Actinomycetota; class Actinomycetes; order Actinomycetales; family Quadrisphaeraceae; genus Quadrisphaera; species Quadrisphaera granulorum. The sequence continues at coordinate 63,899 of NZ_QGDQ01000016.1, forward strand.
GCGCTGCCGAGCGGCTATGCCGACGCCTTCACCCCCGCGCTGTGGAAGGCCGTGCAGGACCCGGACGGCAGGCCCGTCGGTGTGCCCCACCACACCGACTGCAGCGCCATCGTCTACAACGCCCCCGCGTTCGCGGCCGCCGGTGTCACCGCGCCCACGTCGCTCGATCAGGCCTGGACCTGGGAGCAGTTCACCCAGGCCCTCACCGAGGTCAAGGGCGCGAACGGCGGGAAGTACCCGGTGGCGATCAACTGGCAGGCCGCAGGCGCCTACCGATGGCTGAGCTTCCTCGCGCAGGCCGGCGGGTCGGTCTTCGACGACGACCTGGCGCAGGTCACCATCGCCTCCGACGCCGGGCGGAAGGCCCTCACCTACACCCAGGGGCTGTACACCTCCGGCCTGCACGACCCGACCTTCCTCGTGCAGGCCGGCAACTACCCCGACGAGACCTTCCCCACCGGTCAACCGCTGTCCATCGCCACCGGAGACTTCAACCTGCCGTCGCTGGTCACCAGCGCCACCGGCTTCGAGTGGGGCGCCACGTACCTGCCCCGTGACGTCTCCGCCGCCACCGACCTGGGCGGTAACGCCGTGGTGGTCACCGACGGGCCCAACGCCGAGGCCGCCGCGAGGTTCGCCGCGTTCCTCGCGAACGCCGAGAACATGAAGAGCTTCTGCGAGGCCACCACCGTGCTGCCCACCCGCAGCGACGTCACCGGCCTCACCTACGCGGTGCGCCCCGACCTCATGCCCGTGTTCGTCGAGCAGGCCACCACCATCCCGGACAGCCTCGTCGCGGCGAGCACCTCGCCGGTGTTCACGCAGGTCAACCAGGCCCTGCAGCAGCAGCTCGAGGGGGCCTTCGCCGGTGGGGCGGACGTCGACTCCACCCTCGACGCCCTCCAGAAGGCCATCGAGCAGGCGCTGCAGCAGCAGGCTTGAGCCATGGTGATCGTCGGCCGTCGTCCTGCTCGCCACCGAGGGGAAGCCCTCGCGGGACTCGCCCTGGCCAGCCCGGCGCTGCTCGTCTTCACGGTGTTCATGTTCGTGCCGCTGGGCATGACCGCCTACTACTCGCTGACCCGCTACACCGGCTTCGGCGAGCCGCGCTTCCAGGGGCTGGACAACTTCGGTCAGATCGGCTCCGACCCGCTGTTCTGGCGGGCGCTGGTGAACACGGGCGTCTTCACGGTCATCAGCGTGCCGCTGAGCGTGCTCGGCGGGTTGGGTCTGGCGCTGCTGCTCAACCGCCACCTCCCCGGGCGGGGGCTGCTGCGGGCGCTGTTCTACGTGCCGGTGGTGATCTCCGCGGTCTCCGCGGGGATCATCGCCCGCTGGATCTTCAACGAGAACTTCGGTGTGGCCAACCGGCTCCTCACCGGGCTCGGGCTGCCGGAGGTCGGCTGGCAGACGGACGGTCCCGCGGCGCTGGCCTCGGTCATCGCGGTGCAGGTGTGGACGAGCCTCGGCTTCGCGATGGTCGTCTACCTCGCGGGCCTGCAGGGCATCGGCGCCGAGGTGTACGAGGCGGCCGTGCTCGACGGCGCCAGCCGCTGGCGGATGCTGCGGTCCATCACGTGGCCCCTGCTGGGACCGACCTCGTTCTTCATCGTCGTCTACATGGTCATCACGTCGTTCCAGGTCTTCGACATCGTGGTGATCATGACCGGAGGTGGCCCGCAGAACGCCACCACCTTCCTCGTGAACTACGCCTACGACGCCGGCTTCGAGCAGCGCCGTCAGGGCTACGCCGCCGCACTCGGCGCGGTGCTGTTCGTCATCGTCATGGCGCTGACGCTTCTGCAGTGGCGTGCGGGCCGTCGCCGGGACGTCGCGTGAGGGCTCGCGAGCGGCGCGTCACGGGCTGGCGGCTCACCGCTGCCGTGACGCTCGCCGCCGTCGTCGTCTTCCCGCTGTACTGGATGGCGGTGACAGCGTTGTCGAGTCCCGGGGTGCTGACCCGTCCCGATGCCGCACTGTGGCCCACGGAGCTGCGCTGGGAGAACTTCACCAGACCGCTGCAGCAGTTCCCGTTCGCTCGGTGGGCGCTGAACTCGGCGACCATCGCCGTCGTCTCCGTCGCGCTCACGGTGGTCATCAACCTCGCCGCCGGCTACGCCTTCGCCAAGCTCGACTTCCCGCTGAAGAACACCCTGTTCCTCGCGATCGTCGGCACGCTGATGGTCCCCATCCAGGTGATCATGGTGGCACAGTTCCAGGTGGTCATCGACCTCGGCCTGGTCAACACGCCCACCGGGGTGGTGCTCCCGCGCCTGGCCGAGGCGTTCGGACTGTTCATGGCTCGGCAGTTCATGGACGCCGTTCCCGACGAACTGCTCGAGGCGGCCCGCGTCGACGGGGCGGGCGCCCTGAGGGCGTTCGTCGCGATCGTGCTGCCGCTGAGCAAGCCGCTCGTCGCCGTCTTGGTGATCTTCACGTTCATGTGGCGCTGGAACGAGTTCATCTGGCCGCTCATCGTGCTGCCCGACCCCGACGCCTTCACACTGCCGCTGGGGCTGCGGTTCCTGCAGCAGCAGTTCGGCAACGACTACGGCTCCCTCATGGCGATGTCGTTGCTGTCGATCCTGCCGATGCTCGTCGTCTTCGCCGCCTTCCAGCGCTACTTCGTCGAAGGGGTGGCCCGCAGCGGCCTCAGGTGAGGTGCTCCCGCAGCGGCTGAGCCTGCTGCGCGTCGTCACCGCCCAGGAGGCCGGTCCCCCGGCCAGGTGATCTCCGCCGTCGTTCCTCCAGCGGGCAGCGGGCCGGGTCGAGAACCCAGCTGTGACCACGAGAGCCCGCACCGCGCCCGAGACGCGGGTACGGGTCGGAGCGGTCGTCGCTCTGCTGCTCGTGCTCCCGGCCGCGGCGGCACCGCTGTGGACGCCCACCATGCCCCCGACGTGGGTGCTGGTCAGCGCCTGGCTGGCCGTCATGGTCCTGGTGGTGACCCAGACGAGCCTGCTGGCCCAGCATGTGGCGGCGTCGTGGCGGAGCCTGTGGCACGACGCGCTCCTCAGCGCCTTCACCTGCGCGGCCGGGTTGCTGGCACTCCTGCTGCCCGTGCTCCGGCAGGCCACGGGGCTGTCAGAGCCAGTGGCCGTGCTGGTCCTCGTCAAGTCTGCGGCGGCGGTGGTCAGCCTCGGCACGAGCTTGTCGACCCTGACCCACGCCCGGCGCAGCGGCGACCGGCGGGTGGCGTGGTCCGTGGCCGCCGGGGTGGTGGCCGTGGCCGGCCAGATCCTGTGGCCGCTGCGCCTGGCCGTGCCCGCGCTGCGAACACCCGAGGTCTCCGCGGTGCTGGGGGCCGCGGTGCTGCTCGGCTGGCTGGTGGTCGTCATCGGCCTGGTGCGCGCGCCTGCGCCCGTCGCCTGTCGCCGGCGCACCCCACCGTGGGGCAAGGATCTGGTCAGCGTGCTGTCGTGCGGTGCTGTGGCGACGGGCGTGCTCGTGGCGGGCGCCGTCTACGACGTCCCCGGGAGCGCCGCGCTGCTGGCTGCCGCAGCCCTCGTGCTGCTCCTGTCCAAGGTGCAGCTGCTCGTCCGCGAGCTGGTGGCGCTGCAGGGGTCCCACGAGGCGGCGCTCACGGACGAGCTCACCGGCCTCGGCAACCGCCGCGCGCTCGTGGGCCAGCTCGACGCCGCCCTGCGCCGCAGCGACACGGTGGCGCTGCTCATGCTGGACCTCGACGGGTTCAAGCACGTCAACGACGGACTGGGGCACCTCGCGGGCGACGAGCTGCTGCGCCAGGTTGCGGAGCGACTGCGCCGGACCAGCGTGCCCAAGGCCATGCTCGTGCGCCTGGGCGGGGACGAGTTCGCCGTCCTGCTCGTCGAGGAAGCGGCGATGGTGGCAGAGCAGGTGGGTCTGGGCATGCACGCCTCACTGCTGGAGCCCTTCTCGGTGCACAGCCACCGCGTCCACACGACCGCCAGCATCGGCGTGGCCATTCGCCGCGAAGCCTCCCGGCTGACCAGCGAGGACCTCCTGCGCCGGGCCGACACCGCCATGTACGCGGCGAAGGCGGCCCGCTCCGGCGTCGTCGTCCACGGGGCCCACCACGACCGGCGCGCCCGGGAGGTCGTCCAGATCGCCGAGGAGCTGCGGCTGGCCCTCGACGCCGAGCAGCTCCTCCTGCACTACCAGCCCCAGGTGTCCGTGACCGACGGCCGGCTGGTCGGCGTGGAGGCCCTGGTGCGCTGGAACCACCCGAAGCGCGGCCTGCTCTCACCCGCGGCCTTCCTCGACACCGCGCAGGAGCTGGGCCTCGGCGAGCGGATCACCGACCTCGTGCTGCGCCAGGCAGTCCGGCAGGCGTCGTGCTGGCAGGCGGCGGGCACTCCGGTGCGGGTGTCCGTCAACCTCACGGCCGCGGACGTGCAGCTCGCCCTGGTGGACCGGGTCCGCGAGCTGCTGGCCGACCATGACCTGCCGCCGCACCTGCTGGCCCTGGAGATCACCGAGACGAGCGTCGTGGTCGACCCCGTCGGGGCCGCAGCCGTGCTGGGCGAACTCGTGGCGCTCGGCGTGGAGGTCAGCGTCGACGACTTCGGCACCGGGCACTCCTCCCTGACCCTGCTGCTGCAGCTCCCGGTGGCCGAGGTCAAGGTGGACAGGTCGTTCGTGGCGACGGTCTGCGACGACCCCGCCCGGCGGACCGTCGTCCGCACCACGGTCGAGCTCGCCCACGGCCTCGGCATGCGCGTCGTGGCGGAGGGCGTCGAGGACGACGCCGTGCTGGCCCAGCTGCGTGAGCTCGGCTGCGACACGAGCCAGGGGTACCTGCACAGCCGCCCGCTGCCGCCTGCGGAGTTCACCGCATGGATGGCCTCCCGGCTCACCGGCAGTCCCGCGCTCGCCGCTGGCTAGCCTGGCCGACCGTGCCAGCAGCCGTCGTCGCCGTCGTCGCTGTTGTCGGCCCCACCGCCACCGGCAAGTCCGACCTGGCCGTGGAGCTGGCCCTCGCCCTCGACGGCGAGGTGGTCAACGCCGACGCCTCCCAGCTCTACCGGGGAATGGACGTCGGCACTGCCAAGCTGCCGCTCGCGGAGCGCCGCGGCGTCCCCCACCACCTGCTCGACGTGCTCGACGTGCGCCAGGAGGCCCGCGTCGCCGCCTATCAGCGCGCTGCGCGCGCGGCGCTGGCCGACGTCGTGGGGCGCGGGCGCACCGCCGTCCTCGTGGGCGGCTCGGGTTTGTACGTGCGCGCGGCCCTCGACGAGCTGGACTTCCCCGAGACCGACCCGGCGGTGAGGGCGCGCCTGGAGGCGGAGCTGGAGGCCGCCGGGCCGGGTGGGGAAACGCTGCTGCGAACCCGCCTGGCCGCGCTCGACCCGACGGCCGAGGCCGCGATCACCCGCGGCAACGTCCGGCGGTTGGTGCGGGCGCTCGAGGTGGTCGAGGTGACCGGGCGGCCCTTCAGCGCGTCCATGCCGCAGCGCCGCTACAGCGACGCGGTGAGCGGGCTCGGGCGCGTCGTCCAGGTGGGGCTGCGGGCGGATCGTGAGGTGCTGCGCGAGCGGATCGCCACGCGGGTGGCGGACATGGAGCGGGCCGGGCTGGTCGAGGAGGTCGCGCAGCTGGCCGAGCACGGGCTGCGCGAGGGGGTCACCGCCAGCCGGGCCCTCGGGTACGCGCAGCTGCTGGACGCCCTCGACGGCCGCTGCACCGTGGCCGAGGCCCTGGAGGCCACCGTCCACGGCACCCGCCGGTACGCCCGGCGGCAGCTCTCGTGGTTCGGCGCCGACCCTCGCGTGCAGTGGCTCGACACCGACGCCCTGCACGCCTGCGGCGGCCGGGCCGCGGTGGTCCAGGCGGCGCTCAGGCTGCTCGCCTAGGCTCGGCACCGTGACCAGCACTCTCACCAGCACCCTGGCCTTCACCAAGGGACACGGCACCGAGAACGACTTCGTGCTGCTCACCGACCCCGACGGACTCCTCACGCACGACGCCGTGCTCGCCGCGCGCCTGTGCGACCGCCGCGCCGGCATCGGCGCCGACGGCGTCATCCGTGCCGTGCGCAGCGACGCGCTGCCCGAGGGCGCCGCGGCGCTCGCCGAGGACCCGACCGCGCGGTGGTTCATGGACTACCGCAACGCCGACGGCTCCCTCGCGGAGATGTGCGGCAACGGTGTCCGCGTGCTCGTCGCGCACCTGCTGGCGGAGGGGCTCGTCGAGGAGGCCGAGCTGCGCAGCGGTCCCGGCCTGGCCGTAGGCACCCGTGCCGGCGTCCGCCGGGTCCGGCGCGTGCGCGGCCCCGAGGGGGAGGACTGGCTGGCCGTCGACATGGGCCCCTGGCACCTCATCGACCCCGTCGGCGCGTCCGATCGCGGTGCCGACGCCGAGGTCGGCGTGCACGGGCTCGACGGCGTCCGCCGTCCCGGCCTGTCCGTCGACGTCGGCAACCCGCACACCGTCGTGGCGCTGGCGTCCGCCACCGAGCTGGATGCCGCCGACCTGACCCGGGCGCCCGAGGTCGAGCCGCTGCCGCCGCACGGCACCAACGTCGAGCTGGTCATCGTCGAGGACGCCGTCGGCGCCGCAGGCAGCTCCGAGGCGCCCCTCGGCATCATCAGGATGCGGGTGCACGAGCGCGGCGTCGGCGAGACCCGCTCCTGCGGCACCGGCGCGTGCGCCGCGGCGCTCGCCGTGCGCAGCTGGGCCGGCGGCACCGCGGCGGGCGCCCCGGAGCGGTGGCTCGTGCACGTGCCCGGGGGCACGGTGGCGGTGCGCGCCCTGGAGGGCCAGCGTGTGGAGCTGGCGGGCCCGGCAGTGCTGTTGGCCCGCGGGGAGGTCGACCCGGCGCTGCTCGGCGGCTGACTCTGGGGCGGCGGAGAGCGGCGCGCCCGAGGGGGGCGACACGCCGAGCGTGACGCGTTCGTGATGTGACGTCTGACTACTTCTGAGGCAGAAGCGCACGATCATCCCGGTTTGAGTGCCGGGCGTGGATCGTTGGTGGCGTGAGTTGCACCAAAGTGGTTGCCGGTCACGCTGCGTGGGTGAAGGCTTGACCCACGGCAACGAGGGGGGCTGGTGGCGGTGGAGGTGACGTCGACGATGAGCGGACTGCTCGACGCGCGGACGCGCGCGGCGGTGGCGGTGCTAGCTGCCGTCAACGACCCCCGGAGTGAAGGCGACGAGCGCCTGCGCCGCCGCGAGCGCGTCCTGCACCAGCTGGCCATGGAGCGCCAGCGCAAGCAGCGCCGCCTCAGCCGCAGCGCCTGATCAGCCATCGATCAGCGGGAGACTTCGAGGACGCGGTAGCCCTTGCGGGAGGCGGTGCGGTGCGCCGTCCACCCGTGCTCTTCTCCTTGCTCGCCGATCCAACGCAGCAGGGAGTCCGCGCCGAGGTCCTTGGCCACCACGAGGTGGGCCGATCCGCCGGGCGCCAGTCGCGGCAACCACCGCAGCAGCAGGGCGTGCAGTGCCGGCTTGCCGATGCGGATCGGCGGGTTCGACCAGACCGCGGAGAAGCTGACGTCGTCGTCGACGTCCTCCGGAGCCGCGGTGCGGATTCCCGACAGACCCAGCGACGCGGCGTTGGTCGCGGTGAGGTCGCGGGCGCGTTCGTTGACGTCGACAGCCCACACCCGGCGGGTGGTCGGCTCGGGCGAGCGCAGCGCCATCGTCAGCGCCACCGGTCCCCAGCCGCAGCCGAGGTCGAGCAGCTCGCCGTCGGCGGGCGGATCGGGGACGGCGTCGAGCAGCACCGCCGTGCCCAGGTCGAGCCGGTCACCGCTGAACACCGACGGGGCGGTGACCAGCTCCAGCTCCCGCCCGTCGAGGCGCACCCTCAGTGGTCGGCGCTCGTCGGCGGAGGCGGGGGAGGCGCTGAAGTAGTGCTCTGCTGGTCGGTCTGCAGGCAGGTGGGGCTCGTCTGGCACCGCGAGAGGCTACCCGCGGGTGCTGCGAGAGGGCCGAGGAGCGGAAACACCGTCGACGCCGCCGGCGTTGTGAGGAACAGTGGGCGGGTCGCAGGCAGCGACCCGCACGACGCAGGAGGCGCATGACCACCACCGCCCAGTCCACTCGCCAGTCTTCCCGTGCTGACGACGCCGTCACCCGGATCCTCGCCCGCCACGGCGGCGCGGCATCCGGTGCTTCGACCCCTGGGGCCGCGGTCGACGACGAGCCGGGCTACGACGGCGACCAGCTCGACCTCGCAGAGCGCAACGCACTGCGGCGCGTCGGCGGCCTCGCCAGCGAGCTGTCGACCGAGCTCACCGACGTCACCGAGGTCGAGTACCGCCAGCTCCGCCTGGAGCGCGTCGTGCTCGCCGGCGTGTGGTCGAGCGCCAACGCCTCCGCGGACGACGCCGAGAACTCCCTGCGGGAGCTCGCCGCTCTCGCGGAGACCGCTGGGTCGACCGTGCTCGACGGCGTCCTGCAGCGGCGCGACACCCCCGACCCCGGCACCTGGCTCGGCTCCGGCAAGGCCGCGGAGCTCAAGGACGTCGTGGCTGCCGCCGGTGCCGACACCGTCATCGCCGACGGCGAGCTCTCGCCGTCCCAGCGCCGTGCGCTGGAAGACATCGTCAAGGTCAAGGTCATCGACAGGACCGCCCTGATCCTCGACATCTTCGCTCAACATGCGAAGTCGAAGGAGGGCAAGGCCCAGGTCGAGCTGGCGCAGCTGGAGTACCTGCTCCCGCGCCTGCGCGGCTGGGGCGAGTCGATGTCCCGCCAGGCCGGTGGCCGCGTCGCCGGTGGTGAAGGCATCGGCTCCCGCGGACCCGGTGAGACCAAGATCGAGCTCGACCGGCGCCGCATCCGCACCCGGATGGCCAAGCTGCGCCGCGAGATCAAGGAGATGCGCCCGGCCCGGGAGACGCGCCGCCAGTCGCGCCGCCGCGGGGCGGTGCCGAGCGTCGTCATCGCCGGGTATACCAACGCCGGCAAGTCCTCGCTGCTCAACCGGCTGACGGGGGCGGGCGTGCTCGTGGAGGACGCGCTGTTCGCCACCCTCGACCCGACGGTGCGCCGCTCGCAGACGCCCGACGGCCGCACGATGACGCTGTCCGACACGGTCGGGTTCGTCAGGTCGCTCCCCACGCAGCTGGTCGAGGCGTTCCGCTCCACGCTGGAGGAGGTCGGCGAGGCCGACGTCCTGCTCCACGTCGTCGACGCGTCGCACCCCGACCCGGAGGGTCAGATCTCCGCGGTGCGCGACGTGCTCGCCGAGGTGGGCACGCATGGAGGGGACGGGCCCGTGGAGGTCGTCGTCCTCAACAAGTGCGACCAGGCCGACCCGGAGGTCGTCTCGCGGCTGCTGCGCCGCGAGCGAGGCTCGGTGGTCGTCTCGGCGCGCACGGGCGAGGGCCTGGACGCGCTGCGCGACCGGATCGCCGAGGTGCTGCCGCACCCGGAGGTGCTCGTCGACGTCGTCGTGCCGTACTCGCGGGGTGACCTCGTCTCTCGCGTGCACTCCACCGGCGAGGTGCTCTCCACGGAGCACACGGAGGCGGGCACCCGCGTGGTCGCGCGCGTGGCCCCCGACCTCGCCGCGGAGCTCACCGCCTGAGGGGTAAGTCACCGCAGCTGTGCAGAACAGGGGCGTGACGCGAGTCGTCACGCCCCTGTTCTGTCCACGTGGCTCATTGGGCGGCGGGGGGGGGGCTTTCGCACCTGCGCACTTCGAGGGCGAGTAGCGGGGTGAGACGCCCCTGAAGTGCACAGGTGTCAGGGTTGCGACGGCGCAGCCCCGGCTCAGACTCCGGACAGTGCGTGGCGCACCCGGGCGACCGTCTCCTCTCGGACCCATGGCCGGTGCCTGTCCAGGCTGCCGCCGACGAGGACGACGACAGTCCACCCGCTCTCCCGCAGACGAGTCCGCTTGTCTTCGTCGTGGCGCCACTGCGCCTTGCCCTTGAGGCGATGGATGTCGCCGTCGTACTCGACCACGACCCGCTGTTCCAACCACACCATGTCCACCTGCCACAGCCGTCCGGTCGCGTCGGGGATCCAGCGGCCGCACCCTGCGCAGACTGCCGGGAGGAGGCAGATCCTCGCTCCGGTTGTCCACAGGGGCGGGGGCTGTGGATGAACGGCGGGGCGCCGGGCGCGCGCTGCGTAGGGTGGCTCGGTGCCGAAGCCCAGCCGCGGAGCCGACCCCTCCGACCTGCTCGACGCCGCTGTCGCGGCGCTCGGTGGGGCCCCGCGCGAGGGCCAGCAGAAGATGGTCGCCGCCGTTACCCAGGCCGTCAGGTCGGGGCGCCACCTGCTGGTTCAGGCCGGGACGGGCACCGGCAAGTCGCTCGGGTACCTCGTGCCGCTGGCGGCGCACGCCGCCGAGACCGGCACCCCGGGCGTGGTGTCCACTGCGACGCTGGCGCTGCAGGCGCAGGTGGTCGACCGTGACCTGCCCCGGCTGAGCCAGGCGCTGCGCCCCCTGCTCGGCCGGGAGCTCACGTGGCAGACGGTCAAGGGCCGCGCCCACTACGTGTGCCGGCAGAAGCTGCTCGGTGGCTTCCCCGAGGACGAGCCCGAGGCGCTGCCCGGCATGGAGCTGGTCGGCGGCGCCGAGCGCGCCACCGACCGCCGCCCCGCCGCGAGCAGCAGCGGCCCGAGCAGCCAGCTCGGCCGCGAGGTCGCGAGGCTCCACCGCTGGGCGCAGGACACCGAGACCGGAGACCGTGACGAGCTGGTCCCCGGCGTCTCCGAGCGCGCCTGGCGGCAGGTCTCCGTCAGCTCCCGGGAGTGCCTGGGCGCCACGCGCTGCCCGGTGGCGGAGGAGTGCCACGTCGAGCTGGCGCGGGCGCGGGCGAAGGAGGTCGACGTCGTCGTCACCAACCACGCCCTGCTGGCCATCGACGCCGTCGAAGACGTGCAGCTGCTGCCCGAGCACGACGTCGTCGTCATCGACGAGGCCCACGAGCTGGTCGACAGGGTCACCTCCGTGGCCACGGGGTCGCTGTCGGCGGCGGCGGTCGCGCAGGCGGCGACCACCGCGCGTCGCCAGGGCGGCCTCGACCCGACCTCCGCCGAGCGGCTGCGCGTGGCGTCGGACGACCTCGGCGCCGTGCTCGAGGACGCGCCCGTCGGGCGCTACCCGCGGGGTCTGCCGGACCCGGTCCGGCTGGCGGTGGCGGGTGTGCGCGACGCCGCCCGCGAGGCCCTGTCGGGCCTCAAGGGGGAAGCCGGTGGGTCGGGGCAGGGCTCGAAGGACGACGACGGCGAGGCCGCGGCCGGCAAGCAGGTCGCTCGCGCTGCGCTGAGCGAGGTGTTCGACGTGGCGGAGCGGCTCGTCGAGGTCGGCCCCGCAGGCGATGCGTCGGGGGAGGTCAGCGCTGACGTCGCCTGGCTCGAGGCGCCCGGCGCGTGGCGCCGCGACGAGGAGCCCCGCCCCCGAGTGCTCCACGTGGCGCCGCTGAGCGTGGCGATGACGCTGCGCGACCACCTCTTCGGCAGCTCGACCGTGGTGCTCACCTCGGCGACGCTCACACCGGGTGGCTCCTTCGACGCCGCCGCCGGAGCGCTCGGTCTGCAGGGGGCCGGTGCCCCGCAGTGGACCGCGCTCGACGTCGGCAGCCCGTTCGACCACGCCAAGCAGGGCATCCTCTACGTGGCCAAACATCTGCCGCAGCCCGGTCGCGAGGGGCCGGCGCCGGAGGTGCTGGAGGAGGTCGAGCAGCTCGTCATCGCTGCCGGCGGACGCGCGCTGGGGCTGTTCTCCTCCCGCCGCGCCGCCGAGGCCGCCGCGGAGGCGCTCGGCGACCGACTCGGCCAGCACGGCATCTCCGTGCTGTGCCAGGGCGACGACACCGTGCCCAACCTCGTGCGCGAGTTCGCTGCCGAGCCCCGCACGTGCCTGTTCGGCACGCTGACCCTCTGGCAGGGCGTCGACGTGCCGGGCCCGTCCTGCCAGCTCGTCATCCTCGACAGGATCCCTTTCCCCCGCCCCGACGACCCGCTCGCCTCCGCCCGCGCGGAAGCCGCCGACAGGGCCGGCGGCAACGGCTTCATGGCCGTCTCGGCCACCCACGCGGCGCTGTTGCTGGCGCAGGGTGCTGGCCGGCTACTGCGCAGCACCTCCGATCGCGGCGTGGTGGCCTTGCTCGACCCGCGGCTGGCCACCAAGCGGTACGGCTCGTTCCTGCGGGCGAGCCTGCCGCCGCTGTGGCCGACCACCGACAAGGACGTCGTGCTCGGTGCGCTGCGTCGACTGGACGTCGCAGCGAGTGATCAAGAGGCGGCGGCAGCCAGGCCTGCCTAGCGTCGGGTGATGAGCTCCCCAAGCAGCCAGACCACTGTCCAGGATGCCACCGCCACCGCCGTCACCGGGAGCGTGACCACCTCCGACGGCGTCCTCGAGGCGGCCACCCAGCTGGCCGGCGAGGCCGCCGGTGACCGCACCACCCCCGAGCACCTCATGGCCGCCGCCACCGCGGCCTGCCTGCAGCAGTCCATCGGCATCGCCGCCTCGACGCAGGACGTCGACGCCAGCGACGCCCAGGTCACCGCCCACGTCGTCCTGACCACCGCGGAAGAGGCCGGCTACACCTCGCACATCACGCTGGAGGTCAGCGGCCTCGCCGACGACGTCGCCGAGCGGGTCCTGGAGCAGGCCCAGGCGATCTGCCCGTTCACCAAGGCCCTCGCCGGCTCCGACCTGACGGTGAAGCTCGCCGCCTGAGAGCGCCTCCGTGGCCGCTGGCACACTCGGCGGTGTGAGCGAGCACTGGGACCTGGTCGTCGTCGGAGCCGGGCCGGCCGGCTCCGCGGCCGCCCTCGGCGCCCTGCACCAGCGCCCCGACGCGCGGGTGCTCCTGCTCGACCGCGCCGACTTCCCCCGCGACAAGGTCTGCGGCGACGGCGTCGCTCCGCACGCCCTCGACGTGCTGGCCACCGTCGGCGTCACCGGTCTCCTCGGCGACTGGCCGGTGGCGCCGCGGCTGCGCATCTCCGTGGTCGGCGCGGCCGGTGTGCCAGTGGTTGAGGAGGCCATGGCCCGTCCCGCGCAGGTAGTGCCGCGCGCCGTCCTCGACGAACGCCTGGTGCGCGCAGCCGTCGAGCGCGGCGCGGTGCTGCGCCGGGCGCGCGTGCGCGACGTCCTGCAGGACGGCGCGGGTGTCGGCGTCGTCCTGACCGACGGTGAGGTGGTCCGCGGGCGCATCGCGGTCGGTGCCGACGGCGCGCACTCGGAGGTGCGGCGGGCCCTGGGCCCGGCGGTCGTGCCGCCGCAGCGACGGGGGACGACGGCGATCGCCGTGCGCGCCTACGCCCCCGTGCTCCCCGAGCACGCCGGCGTGCAGGTGCTCGCGTTCTCGCAGGACACCGACCGTCCGAGCTACGCGTGGTCGTTCCCGGTCGGTGACGGGCGCGCGAACGTCGGGTTCGGGCAGCTCGTCGACTCGCGCTCGAGCGTGGGGGAGGCGCCCACGCGGGCCCGCCTGCTCGAGCGCCTGGAGGAGCTGCTGCCGGGGACGACGGCCGGGGCCGAGCAGGTGGCCGGGCACCCGCTGCCGCTCTCGACCGGCCGTAGCGGCGTGTGGTCGGTGGGGCGCGTGCTCCTCGCCGGTGACGCGGCCAGTCTCGTCAACCCCGTGACCGGTGAGGGGATCTACTACGCCGTGCTGTCGGGCGTGCTCGCGGGGCGGGCGGCGGTCGGCGGGGGACGCTACGACGCCATGCTCGCCGAGGCGCTCGTGGGCCACCTGCGGCACACCGACCTCGCCGCTCGCCTCGTCCGCAGCGACCGGTTGCTCCACGCGGCGCTGCGCGCGTCGGCGCACGACAGCGCCGTGTTCGACGACCTCGCCGACATCGGCCTGGCGCGCGGTCGCCTCACCCGCCGTGTGGCTGGAGGGATGGCGCGCGCCCTTGTCGGGGCCTGAGCCAGCGACCGGTCAGAGCGCGCGCAGCACCGTGACGACGCGACCGAGCACGGTGGCGTCGGTGCCGTCGATGGGGGCGTAGGCGTCGTTGCGGGGCAGCAGCCACACCTGGCCGTCGCGGCGCTGGAGCACCTTGACGGTGGCCTCGCCGTCGATCATCGCGGCGACCACCTCGCCGTTCTCGGCGACGGGCTGGCTTCTGACCACGACGTAGTCACCGTCGCAGATGGCGGCGTCGACCATGGAGTCACCGACGACGCGGAGCGTGAAGAGCTCACCGTCGCCCACGAGCTGGCGAGGGAGGGCGAAGACATCTTCGACCTCCTCTTCCGCCAACAGCGGCGCACCGGCCGCGATCCGTCCGACCAGCGGCACGAGGGCGGTCTCGACGCCGGCGTCACGCTCGTCGGTGGCGGCGCCCGGGCGGGCGCGGCCCACCTCGACCACCTCGATGGCGCGCGGACGATTCGGGTCCCGGCGCAGATAACCCTTGCGCTCGAGGGAGACCAGCTGGTGGGCCACGCTGCTCGGGCTGTGCAGACCGACGACCTTGCCGATCTCGCGCATGCTCGGCGGGTAGCCCCGCTTGGCCACGGAGTCTCGGATGGTGTCCAGGACGGCACGCTGGCGGCTGGTGAGGTCGTCAGTGCGGGTGGGGGAGCCCTTGGGAGCGGTCGTCGCCACGGACACAGCGTAGTGGATCGATGACCCAGATCTCAAACAGGCGTTCGACGGGATGCCGCTCGCCGATGACGACCCCCGGAGCATGGCCCACCAGCGCCTACTGTTCCGGCGTGACGCCCCCACAGACGCCCTCACTGTCGCGCGTCGAGGTCAACGGCCTCAACGTCATCGACGAGTCCGAGCGGCGGGGCAAGCCCTCCAGCCTCTTCTGGCCGTGGTTCGCCGCCAACGTCTCCGTCTTCGGCATCGCCAACGGCGCCTTCGTGCTGGGCTTCGGCCTCAGCTGGTGGCAGGCCCTGCTGGCCGGGGTGGTGGGCGTCGTCAGCTCGTTCCTCCTGTGTGGCCTGGTCGCCCTCGGGGGGACGCGCGCCTCGGCCCCCACGATGGTCGTCTCGCGCGCCGCCTACGGCGTCCGGGGCAACCGGCTGCCCTCGGCCGTCAGCTGGGTGCTCACCGTCGGGTGGGAGACCATCCTTGTCGCGACCGCGTCACTGGCCACCGCGACAGTCTTCACCGCGCTCGGGTGGGGCGGCGGCACCGTGACGAAGGCGGCGGCGCTCGTCCTCGTCGTCCTGCTGGTCGTGGGGGCCGGGGTGCTCGGCTTCGAGGCGATCATGAAGCTGCAGTCCGTCATCACCGTGGTCACGGGCGTGCTCACGGTGGTCTTCCTCGCGCTCCGCGCCGACGACATCAGCTGGAGCGCGGTCGCGGCCCTGCCCACCGGGTCCTGGCAGGCCCTCGTCGGTGCCACGGTGTTCACGATGACGCTGTTCGGGCTTGGTTGGGTCAACGCCGCCGGCGACTACTCCCGCTACCTGCCGCGCCACTCCTCACGCCCCGGCGTCGTCTGGTGGACCACCTTCGGCGGCGCCGCCGCACCGCTCGTGCTGCTGTCGTTCGGGGTGCTCCTGGCTGCCTCCTCTCCCGACTTCTCCGACGGCGTCAGCACCGACCCCATCGGTGCGCTCGCCGCGGGGCTTCCGGTGTGGTTCCTCGTGCCGTTCGCCGTCGTCGCCGTCCTGTCCCTGGTGGGTGGGGCGGTGCTCGACATCTACTCCTCGGGCCTGGCGCTGCTCTCTCTCGGACTGCCGGCCCCCCGGTGGGTGGCCGCCCTCGTCGACGGGGTGCTCATGGTGGCCGGAGCGGTGTACGTCGTCTTCGTCTCGGCGGACTTCCTCACCCCGTTCCAGGGCTTCCTCATCACCCTCGGCGTGCCCATCGCCGCGTGGGCGGGCGCGGCGATCGCCGACTTCGTGCGCCGATCGGGTGCCTACGACGACGACGCCCTCTTCGACCCCACCGGCCCCTACGGCTCCGTGCGCTGGGGCCCGGTGGCCGTGCTGCTGCTCGCCACCGCCGTCGGCTGGGGGCTGGTGGTCAACACCAGTGCCACGTGGCTCGGCTGGCAGGGCTACCTCATGGGCCCGCTCGGGCTCGGCGGCAAGGGCGGCGACTGGACGTTCGCCAATCTCGGCGTGCTCGCGGCGCTGGTGATCGGCTTCGCCGGGCAGCTGCTGCTCACACCGTCCGCCAAGAAGACCTTCCGGACGGCGGTCCTGAGTCGCCGCTGAGCGCGCACCGCTGGACTCGCACCGCTGGACTCGCACCGCGGAGTGCGCCGATCGGGTGGCGTCCCCCGGCGCAGAGGGACGCGTTGGTCACAACCAGTCAAGGTCCGTGCACTCTGTGTCACGCCTTCGCGAGGAGGCCGGTCAGCGACCGCTGGCTGCCGCGACCGCCGGAGGCACCGTGCCCGACCTGCGCCGCCGTCCCGCCCGCTACGCCACAGCCCTCGCCCTCGTCACGGCCCTCGGGGCCGGCACCTGGACAGAGCTCGACGTCAGGCTCGGCCCCGACGCCGCCCTCAGCGCCGCCCGAGAGCGGCCAGCCGAGGCGAGCACCACCCCGACCCTGACCCCAACCGCAACCCCGACCGGGACGCCGATCTCCTCGTCGGGGTCTTCGTCGGGATCGGGCTCCACGAGTACCGGCAGTGCACCCGGCGCCGGAGGCTCAACCCTCCAGGTGATCCCCGCCGTGCACGCCGCCGCCTCCACCCGCGTGACCACCTGCCTGGCCTACCCCGACCAGGAGTCCGCCCAGGCCGCCTTCGACGGCGACCGCCGCCGCCTGGCCGTGCTCGACGGCGACGGCGACGGCAAGGCCTGCGAGCAGCTCCGCTCTGCCCGCCAGGCGCCCGTCGTCGTCCCGAAGGAAAAGTCCGACCCCACCCGCTCCGGCGGCGGGACCGCCGCGCCGTCCGCCACGGCGAAGCCCACCACCTCGGCGAAGCCCACCACCTCGCCGTCCTCGACATCATCCACACCGCGCTGCGACGGCTACCCGGACCGCGAGACCGCGCAGGCCGCCTTCGACGCCGACCCCGTCCGCCTCGCCGCCCTCGACGGCGACCGTGACGGCAAGGCCTGCGAGCAGCTGCGCAGCCGCGTCACCCCCACGGTGACCGCCACCCCGCCGACGAAGTCCCCGGCCTGGCCGACGGCCCCCACCAAGGCGGAGATCGTCGCCTCGGGGCGCTACTTCGGGCTCAGCACCGCCACCACCCAGGAGGCGGTCGCGCTGGAGGGCAGCCTGCGGCGGCAGTCGAACCTCACGAGCACCTACCAGGGCTGGGACACCGACTTCGAGCCCGCCCGCGTCGTCGAGGCCTGGCGAGCCGGGACCCTGCCCATGATCACCTGGGAGTCGCGTCCGCTGGAGACCCCCGACACGGGCGCCGTCAACTACGCCCTGCGGAACATCGCCTCCGGCGCCTTCGACGACTACCTCACCCGGTGGGCCCGCGACGTCCGCGCCACCGGACTGCCGGTGGCCATCCGCTTCGACCACGAGATGAACGGCGACTGGTACCGCTGGTCCACCGCCACCGGAGGTGGCGCCAGCAACGCCAACACCGCCGGCAACACGCCCGCGGAGTACGTCGCGGCGTGGCGGAAGGTGCACGACGTCTTCCAGGCCGCCGGCGCCGGTGACCTCGTCATCTGGGTCTGGTCACCCAACCGCGTCGACAACATCAGCAGCTCCCGCTTCCCCGCCGTCGGCACGCTCTACCCCGGCGCCTCCTACGTCGACTGGGTCGGTATGACCGGCTACTACCGCCCGGAGGACGTCAGCAGCCGACAACCCCTGACCTTCGACGCCACCTACCAGCGCACCTTCACGCAGCTGCGTCTCGTGGCACCCGGCAAACCGATCCTCATCGCCGAGGTCGGCGCCACCGAGAGCGGAGGTAACAAGGCCGCCTGGGTCGCGGCCTTCTTCTCGGGCCTGGCACGCCAGAGCGACGTGGTCGGTTTCGTCTGGTTCCAGTACGCCGTGAGCCAGAACGGGTTCACCAACGACTGGCGCCTGGACTCCACGACCTCCACCTTCAGCGCGTTCAGCACTGGGCTCACGGCCTCGCAGCACGGCCTCGAGATCGGCAAGAGCTTCCGCCTGCAACCGGTGGGAGCCACCGCGACGGCGACCCCCACCCCGACCCCGACTCCGACCCCGACGACGACGGCGACGGCGACGGCGACGGCGACGGCGACGGCCAGCCCACCGACACCCACGGCCACCCCCACGACGACGACCCCGACGACGACGGCGACCGCCACGCCCGCCCCCACGGGCAGCCCGACTGCCAGCTCCACGGCCAGCCCGACGGCCACGGCTACTCCTAGCGCGACGGTCACCCCGTGAGCGCCGTCACCGCCCCGGCCGGAACGCACCACGCCGCGTTCTGGGAGGAGCCGTTGCGCGGCGCGGCGCTCGTGCGGGCCCGCACCGCCCTCCCCGAGCCGCCGAGCGACACCGAGAAGTACGCCTACATGGGACGCCAGCACCGCTGGCTGCTCGGTGTGCAGGCCAGCGCCATGCTCCTGGTGGTCTGCTCGGTCTCGCAGTTCGCCCTGTCGGACTGGCGGCTGCTGCCGTTCCTGCTGCCGGCGGCGCTCTACGTGGTCACCGGAGCGGTGTCGCTGCTGAGCTCGACCCGCACCAAGCGGACGTCCCTGGCAGACCACCTCGCCCGCGTCTCCCGCTACACGCCGGACGTCTGGCCGAGCGTCGACGTCTTCCTGCCGACAGCGGGTGAGCCGGTCGACGTGCTCGACAACACCTACCGCCACATCGCCCGCCTCGACTGGCCGGGACGCGTCGTCGCGTGGGTGCTCGACGACGCCGACCGGCCCGAGGTCCGCGAGCTCGCCGCGCGCCACGGCTTCCAGTACCGCGTGCGACCGAACCGCGGCCACCTCAAGAAGGCCGGGAACCTCCTCTTCGGCTACCAGCAGTCCGACGGCGACCTCATCGCCATCTTCGACGCCGACTTCGTGCCGCGCACCGACTACCTGCGTGAGCTGGTGCCGTACTTCCTCGACCCCACCACCGGCATCGTGCAGAGCCCGCAGTACTTCGACGCGCTCAAGGGAATGCCCTGGTTGCAGCGCACCGCGGGCGCCACGCAGGAGCTGTTCTACCGGTGGATCCAACCCGCCCGCGACGCCTCCCGGGCCGCCATCTGCGTGGGCACCTGCGCCATCTACCGGCGCAGCGCGCTGGAGGCGGCGGGCGGCTTCGCGCAGATCGGCCACAGCGAGGACGTGCACACCGGCGTCAAACTCATGAAGGCCGGCTACCAGCTGCGCTACGTGCCGGTGCTCGTGAGCAAGGGCCTGTGCCCGGACCAGCTGCTCGGCTTCCTCAACCAGCAGTACCGCTGGTGCACCGGCTCGATGTCGCTGCTGGCCGACCGCAGCTTCCACGCCAACCCGATCTTCAGCTGGCGGCAGCGGATCTCGTTCTGGAGCGGGTTCCTCTACTACATCTCCACCGGCGTCAACATCTTCCTGGCCCCGCTGCCCGGACTCGTCATGCTCTACGTCTTCCCCGACGAGATCCACCCCGGCAACACCGCCTGGCTGCTCGGCGCGGTGCTCCTGTGGTACTTCGTGCTCCCCACCGTGATGCACTGCTACTGGCGCATGGACGTGCTGCGGGTGCAGCAGCTGTACTCCTTCGCCCACGCCGTCGCCATCGCCCACGTCATCACCAAGCGCACCAAGGAGTGGGTGGCCACCGGCTCCGCCAACCACAAGACGACGCCGCTGGCCGTCACCATCACCCGCGTGATGCGGGTCACCGTGGCCGTGACCCAGCTCAGCGTGTGGACCGGCCTCATCACCGCCACGGTGCAGTACGGCATCCATGAGACGTGGGCGGTGGTCTGCTTCGGTCTCCTGGCCTCCTACGTACAGCTGCCGATGCTCGTCATGCGCGCCAAGCCCCGCGCCGCAGCACCAGCTCCATCACCAGCACCTACGGCTGCACCTGCGCCGGTTGCTGTGCCGGTGCCCCCGGTGGCGGCGCTCGAACGCGCGGGTGGCGAGCGGGTCTTCGGTGCCCGCCCGCCGGTGGCGCCCCGGGTGCCCCACCAGCGGCTCCCCGGGCAGCCCCAGCTCCCGCAGTCCCAACCCGAGCGGCGGCGTGGACGGCACCGTGCCGACAGCCCTGCCGACAGCCCTGCCGATAGCCCTGCCGATAGCCCTGCCGACAGCCCAGCAGACCTCACGGCAGGTCTTCCGACCCCGGCGCAGCTCGCCGCAGCCCAGTACGCCCGCAACCGGGCGCTGCGGGCCGCGCGACGCGCGAACGAGGTCGCCGGGGAGGGCGTCAGCGACCCACAGCGTTGAGCAGCGGCGTCCCCGCCTCGAGCCTGCTGAGGTTCTCGGCGATGTCGGCCACCCGCGCCAGCAGCGTCTGGCGGGTGATGCCCGAGGAGTGCGGGGAAGCGACCACGTTGGCCAGCGAGCCCCAGTCGCGCCGACCCGGTGCACCCACCACCGGGTCGGCGCGACCTGGCCGAGCAGCCCCGGCTGATCCGCCGGGTGCGCCCCCGCCGGGGTACGTCCACCACACGTCGAGCACCGCGCCACCGAGCCGACCGGCGGCGAGCGCCTCGAACAGCGCGTCCTCGTTGACCAGCGGCCCACGGCCGACGTTGACGAGCACCGCGTCGGCCGGGGCCAACCCCAGCACCCGCGCGTCGACGAGATCCGTCGTCGCCGGGGTCAGCGGGGCGGACAGCACGAGGACGTCGGACTCGGCAACCAGCCGGTCCAGCCCGCCACGGCCGTCAGCGCCGTCGGTGCGACCGTGCCATTCCAGATCGGGCCAGTTCAGATCGGGCCAGTTCAGATCGGGCCGGGCGAGGGAGCCACTGCCCGTCACCGCCGCCCCCACCGCGCCGAGCGCCGCGAACGGGGCCCAGCAGGCGCGACCGATGGCGCCGAACCCGACGAAGCCGATCCGTGCACCGTCCAGCCCGCCGACCAGGGGGAGCGAGGAGTCGAAGGTGGAGGAGGCCCACTCGCTGCGCTCGCGCAGCGCCGCGTCCTGCTCGCGCAACCGTCGCCGCAGGACGACGACGCCGGCGAGCACGTGCTCGGCGACGCTGCGCTCGTGGTGGCCGGTGTTGGCCACGAGCACCCCAGCGGGCAGCGCCGCCGTGTCGATGGCGTCCAGGCCCGCCGCGGGGCACTGCAGCAGGCGCAACGAGCCGCTCAGCGGCGTCAGGGACGCGGTGTACCGGCTCGCGACCAGGACCTCCGCTCCGGGCAGGTCGCGAGCCACCGCTTCCTTGTCGAACCGGGGATGCCAGCTGACCTCGGTCCCGGGGACGGCGGCCCGCGCGGCCTCCTCCAGCTCCGCGGCGACGGCCGGCAGGTTCGGGTCGATGACGACGATGCGCACGCGGCCACTCTCCCAACCCCGCCGCCGCTCCCGATCCCGGCTCCCCATCCCGGCTCCCGGCCACGGGTCCTCAGGCGGCCTTCAGGTGCGGGGTGTGAAATGTCCAGAACGCTCTGTCGGTCCCGTGTGTCCCGTGTGTCCCGTCGTCTCGGAGGTCACTGTGCGCGCCGTCCGCTCCCTCACCAGCACTGCGTTCACGCTGTTCGTGCTCGCGGCGATCGTCGTCGTCCTGTTCGCCTACGCCCTGCCCCAGGTCAGCGTGCCCGGCGTCGACACCACCGGCCTGGAGGCGCGGTCGCAGGAGCTCGTGCACCAGGTGGTCTCCGTGGTCACCGGGGCCGTCAGCGGCGCGTGGAACGGCGCCCTCGAGGGCGCGCGCTCAGCCGGCTGATCAGCGAACGAGGTGGTGCAGCGCCATCG
This sequence comes from Quadrisphaera granulorum, assembly GCF_003149145.1. GTDB lineage: Bacteria > Actinomycetota > Actinomycetes > Actinomycetales > Quadrisphaeraceae > Quadrisphaera > Quadrisphaera granulorum. The sequence goes on from NZ_QGDQ01000016.1 coordinate 85,588, forward strand.
CGGCCAGCGCGGCGGCCTGGTCGCCCAGCACGGCGTCGTCGAAGAGCACCAGCGGTGAGTGGTTCCACGGCGTCGTCGCCGGGTCGACCCCGTCCGGGCTCGCCCCGAGGAAGAGGAACGCGCCCGGTACCCGGTCGAGCACGAAGCTGAAGTCCTCCGAACCCATGAGCGGCACGGGCATGACGGTGCCGCGGTCTTCGCCGAGCAGGGACCGCACGACGTCCAGGGCGGTGGTCACGGCGCCGGCGTCGTTGACGGTGACGGGGTACTGGATCTCGAAGGAGACCTCGGCGGTACAGCCGTGAGCGGCGGCGATGCCGTGGGCCAGCCGTGCGGCCTCTTCCCGGAGCCGCTGCACGGAGGTGTCCGAGAGGGTGCGGACGGTGGCGCCGAGCGAGGCGGCCGGCGGGATGACGTTGAGGGCCTCACCCGCGGACAGCTGCGTCACGGACAGCACCACCGGGTCGAACACGTCGAAGCGGCGCGTGACCATGGTCTGCAGCGCCGTGACGACCTCGGCGAGGGCGGGCACGGGGTCGAGCGCGGCGTAGGGACGCGACCCGTGACCCCCGGCGCCGGTGACCGTGATGTGCAGCTGGTTGGACCCCGCCATGAGCGGGCCGGGCCGGCTGCTGAAGACGCCCCGCTCGCCGGGAGCCACGTGCACGCCGTACGCCGCGACCGGGTGGCTGCCGGAGGCGGCGAGCACTCCCTCGTCAATCATGATCTTCGCGCCGCCGAAGCCCTCCTCACCCGGCTGGAACATGAAGACGACGTCGCCCGCGAGCTCCTCGCGCCGTGCCGCCAGCAGCCGTGCCGCACCCACGAGGCCGGCGACGTGCAGGTCGTGACCGCAGGCGTGCATCGCGCCGTTGGTCGAGGCGTAGGGCAGGTCGTTCGTCTCGACGACGGGCAGTGCGTCCATGTCGCCTCGCAGCAGCACGGTCGGACGGTCACCAGATGCCGGGGCCGAGCCCCGGAGCACCGCGACCACGCCCGTCGTCGCGCTGTCCCGGGGGCCGGTGCTGACCTCCAGGCCCAGTCCCGCCAGCGCCTCGAGCACCGTCGCCTGGGTGCGCGGCAGCTGCAGGCCCACCTCGGGTGCCGCGTGCAGGGTGCGGCGCAGGGAGACGAGGTCAGGCAGGAGGAGCCGGGAGTCGGTCAGCAGGTCGGTCGAGAGGTCGCTCGAGCGGGTCACCCTCCCCACGGTGCCACAGCACCGCGACGGGCTCAGGTGGCGGAGACGACCCCGGTGCCCACGAGTGCCAGCACCACCGCACCCGCGATAATGCGGTAGACGATGAACACCGAGTAGCTGTGGCGGGCGATGAACTTCAGCAGCCAGTCGACGGTGAAGTACGCCACCACGAAACTCACGGCCGTGGCGAGCAGCGTGTTGCCCCACCCGATGCCGCTGGAGATCTGCGGTGCGGCGCTGATGCCCTGGTAGAGGCTCGCCGCGGTCAGCGCGGGGATCGAGAGGAAGAACGACAGCCGGGTCACGGTGACGCGGTTCAGGCCGAGCACGAGGCCGATCGACATCGTGGCGCCGGACCGTGACACCCCCGGCACCAGCGCGAGGCACTGCACGATGCCGATGGAGAGGGTGTCGCGCCAGGTCACCGAGCTCTCGGGGCGGTGCTGCTTGGCGGTGCGGTCGGCATAGAGCATGACGAAGCTCCAGCCGATGAGCGCGATGCCCACCACCCACAGGCTGCGCAGGGTGGTCTCGATGAAGTCCGAGAAGAGGAAGCCGATGATGCCAATGGGGATGGACCCGACGATCACGCCGATCGCCATCCGCCAGTCGGCGTTCTTCCGGGCCTGGGGGTAGCGCAGCCCGTCGAGGAACGCCGCGATGAGCCTGACGATGTCGCGGCGCAGATAGAGCAGCGTCGCCAGTACCGCCCCCGACTGGATGATCACGGTGAAGGCCGTGATGTCGGGGTCGTCGATGGTGTACCCGAGCAGCTTCTCGAGGATCGTCAGGTGCCCCGTGCTCGAGACCGGCAGGAACTCCGTGATCCCTTCGACGGCTCCCAGTAGGACGGCGTGCCACCACTCCACGTCAGACGGTCCCTCTCACGACGGCGACGCCGGCGGCTCGGCGGCTCCGTCGACGCCTGCCGGCACGGTGGCCCACCGTAGGGGAGAGACCTGACGCTGGGATGACGGTCCGATCCAGTGCGCCGCTTCGGCTCAGCTCACCCGCCGCCGGCAAGGACCGGGCTGTCACCGCCGGAGTCACCGCCAGTCATTAGCATCCACCGGGTGCTCGCGGTCCACGGCGTCTGGGCGCGGCGCGGCGCCCTGTGCCTGTGGGCCGAGCCCCCCACCAAGCTCCCGCTGACGGGCCCCGACACCGACGCCGTGCGCGAGGCCCTCGCTCCCGTCCTGCCGCGCCTGGCGCACGCCCTCGTGGCGCGGGCGCGCGGCACCGTCGAGCTCCAGCTGCCCCAGCCCCAGTCGGTCGGGCGCCAGTCGGCAGGGGACCTGCAGGTGGAGCGTCTGCCCGCCGTCGTCCTCGCCCCGGACCGGGCCGTCCCGGTGCTGCTGGAGCTGGCCGACCACGAGGCCGGCCCACCGCGCGGCGCCGGTCTGCCGTGGCCGCTCGAGGTCGGTGAGGACTTGCGCTGGCTCGCCGGTGTCGCGGCGGCCGCGGCGACCAGGGCCCGCGCCGGGCTCCTCGTGCCCGGGCTGGAGCAGGCCGAGGGGGAGTGGTGGGGCCGTTGGTACCCCCTCGCGGACCGGGCGTGGCGGCGCTGGTGCACGACAGCGGCCGCCGTCGCGCCTCCCGCAGCTCGTGCCGAGGATGTCGGGCGAGCCGGCCGCCCCGCCGAGGAGCTGGTCGGCGCCGTCGTCGCCGATGTCACGGCGCTCGTCGGGTCTCAGCTCGCCGCCGCTCAGCGTGCTACCGCGGTGCCCCAGCCGGTGGACGTCCCGGTGGACGGGCCCGACGCCGCGGGAGCGTGGCTCACGGCGCTGCGCACCCGGGAGCCGGTCGGCCCCGAGGCGCCCGCCCGCGCGCTCGTGGAGCTGGCGGCCCGGGCGGAGAGCTGGCGCGCCAGCGCCTCCACGCAGCCCGCGGAGCTGCTCCTGCGCGTCGCCGAGCCCTCCGAGGAGGACGGCCCGTGGCTTTTGCAGGTGCGGTTGCGCTCCCTGGACGACCCGAGCACCGTCGCCACCCCCGGCGAGGTACGCCGCGGCGTCGGCGGCGAGTGGGGGCAGGACTGGGACGGCGACCTCGACCCGTGGGCCTTCGCCCTGGCCGAGCTGGGCCGCGCCGCCGCCGTCCATCCCCCGCTGCTCGAGCTGGGTGCCTCCCCGGACGCCGATGCCGAGCTGTCCGCCCAGCAGGTGGTCGACCTCGTCACCGACGGGGTGCCCGCGCTCGTGGGGGCGGGCTTCGCCGTCGCCCTGCCGGGCCGGTGGTTGCGCCCGCAGCTGGGCCTGTCGGTGCGCGCCCGTCGCCCCGGGGAAGGGCCGGCGCCGCAGGGCACCTCGGACGTCCCGTCCGCTGTGGGGGCGCCTGGTTCGCTGGCCAAGGCCGACCTCGTCGCCGTCGACTGGACGGTGGTGCTCGGCGACGTCGAGCTCGACGAGAAGGAGCTGGCGGCGCTCGCCGAGCAGCGCGCGCCGCTGGTGCAGCTGCGCGGGCAGTGGGTCCAGGTCGACGCCGACGCCATCGCCAAGTCCCTGCGCTTCCTGCGTCGCTCGGTGCACCAGGCGGCGGCCGATGCCCCGCTGACCCCGCTCACGCAGCTGCTGGGGCAGCTCGCGTCGGGCACCCTGCCCGCCCCGCTGGTCTCCCTCGAGGGCGAGGGGCCGCTGCGCAGTCTCTTCGCCGCGGAGCACCGCACCCTCGAACCGCTGCCCCCGCCGACGGGGCTGCGGGCGCAGCTGCGGCCCTACCAGGAGCGCGGGGTGGCGTGGATGGCGTTCCTCGACGCGCACGGCCTCGGCGGGGTCCTCGCCGACGACATGGGGCTGGGCAAGACGGTGCAGTTGCTGGCGCTGCTGCTGTCCGAGCGCGAGCGAGACGCTGCCGTGGGTGAGGGGCACCCGGCGCCCACGCTGCTGGTCTGTCCGATGTCGGTGGTCGGCAACTGGGAGCGCGAGGCGGTCCGCTTCGCGCCCGACCTGCGCGTGCACACCCACCACGGACCCGACCGCCTGCGCGGCGAGGAGCTGCGGTCGCTGATGAGCGGCCAGCGGGGAGGTGGTGCCCCCGACCTCGTGCTCACCACGTACCCGCTCGTCGCTCGCGACACCGACGACCTCGCCGCCGTCGCCTGGCGCCGCGTCGCCCTCGACGAGGCGCAGCACGTGAAGAACCTCGGCACGCGTGCCGCTCGCGCCGTCCGCCAGGTGGCGGCGGCGCCGCACCCGCCGCGCGGTACCCAGAAGATCGCCCTCACCGGCACTCCGGTGGAGAACCGGCTGGCGGAGCTGCACGCCGTCGTCGACTTCACCAACCCCGGTGTGCTCGGCAGCGCCCCCCGCTTCCGGGAGCGGTTCAGCGTGCCCATCGAGCGCCACGGCGACGAGAACGCCACCCAGCTGCTCACCACGCTGACCCGGCCGCTGGTGCTGCGGCGCACCAAGACCGACCCCGGGGTCGCCCCCGATCTGCCGGCCAAGCTCGAGCTGGTGGTCCGCGCCAACCTCACCACCGAGCAGGCGGCGCTCTACAAAGCCGTGGTCGACGAGATGCTCGCCAAGATCAAGGAGGCCGAGAAGAACAAGAACAAGGAGCAGCGCCGCGGCCTCGTGCTGGCCACGCTCACCCGCCTCAAGCAGGTCTGCAACCACCCGGCGCAGCTGCTCGCCGACGGCTCCCCGTTCCTGCGGCGCGGGCAGCACCGCTCCGGCAAGCTCGCGCTCGTCGACGACATCCTCGACAGCGTCGTCGCCGACGGCGAGAAGGCGCTCCTGTTCACCCAGTACCGCGAGCTGGGCGCGCTGCTCGTGCCGCACCTGGAGCAGCGGTACGGCGTCGAGGTGCCCTACCTGCACGGAGGCGTGTCCAAGAAGGCGCGTGACGCCATGGTCCAGCGCTTCTCCGGCCGGCCCGAGGATCAGGACGACGACGACGGCAGCGCGAGCCCGCTCATGGTGCTGTCACTGCGCGCCGGGGGCACCGGCCTCAACCTCGTGGCGGCCAACCACGTGGTGCACGTCGACAGGTGGTGGAACCCCGCCGTCGAGGCGCAGGCCACCGACAGGGCATTCCGGATCGGGCAGACCAAGCAGGTGCAGGTGCGCAAGCTCGTGTGTGTGGGGACGGTGGAGGAGCGTGTGGACGAGCTCATGACCCGCAAAGCCGACCTCGCCTCGACGGTGGTCCGCTCCACCGAGGTCGACGGCACCGGGACCGGCGAGGGCTGGCTGACGCACCTGTCGACAGCGGAACTGCACGACCTGGTGCGCCTGGGCGCCGAGGCCGTCGGCGAGTGAGGGGCGACTGATGCCGGGCAGGACGGGGCTGACCTCGTGGGACTCTTCATGGCCGCCAGGAACGCGCATCCCCGCGAATGGCCTGCGGCCCCGCTCCAAGCGCGGCGCCTTCGCCACGACGTGGTGGGGCCGGCGGTTCACCGCCGCCGTCGAGGAAGCCGCGGGTGCGGGCAGGTTGTCGCGGGGCCGCACGTACGCCAGGGCCGGGCAGGTGGTGCACCTCGACGTCGGCACGCCCGGCACCCGCACCGCCGGGCGCGTCCTCGCCACGGTGCAGGGCAGCCGCGCGACGCCCTACGACGTTGTCCTCACCCTTGCTACCTGGGACGCAGAGACACGCGCTGAGCTGGCCGATGCCCTGGCCGCCGACCCGTCCGCGCTGACCGCGGTGCTGGGCGGCACGCTGCCGGAGAGCTTCGAGCAGCTGTGTCTTGACGCTGGGCTGGTGCTGCTGCCGCGGTCGCTGTCAGACCTGCGCACCAGCTGCACCTGCCCCGACCTCGTCGAGCCGTGCAAGCACGCCGCCGCCGTCGTCTACCTCCTGGCCGAGCGCCTCGACGACGACCCGTTCACCGTGCTGCGCCTGCGCGGGGTCGACAGGGACGCGCTGCTCTCGCTCGTTGCGGAGCGGCGGGCCGCCCGGGAGAACGACGGCGACGGCGGCGCTGCTGCGCCGACGCGGCGAGCGCGCATCGGTGGCCCCCTGCCCGCTGACGACTCCTTCTGGCGAGGCCGCCCGCTGCCACCGCCCCCCGACCCTGCACCGCCAGCCGGTACGAGTGCTCTGGACGCTCTCGACGCATCGCTGCTCGGGCCGGCCGGTGACGCCATCGTCGCCCGGCTGCGCCCGCTGCTGGTGGCGATGACGGACCGGGGGAGTCAGAACTGCAGTACGTGATCTTTACGCTGGGCTCACGCGCCGGACCCCTCCCAACCTTGCAGGCAGTGTGACGACCCCCCTAGCGTGGGACGGTGCACTGCCCGTTCTGCCAGTTCGCGGACTCGCGCGTCGTCGACTCCCGGACCTCGGACGACGGCCAGTCCATCCGTCGGCGCCGCCAGTGCCCGCGGTGCGGGCGCCGCTTCTCGACGTCGGAGACCGCGAGCCTCACCGTGCTGAAGCGCTCCGGGGTCGCGGAGCCGTTCAGTCGCGACAAGGTCATCGCCGGGGTCCGCAAGGCGTGCCAGGGCCGTCCCGTGACGGGCGACCAGCTCGCCCGCCTCGCCCAGCAGGTGGAGGAGACGGTGAGGACGGCGGGCCGCGCCGAGGTCGACGCGCACGACGTCGGCGTCGCCGTCCTCGCCCCGCTGCGCGAGCTCGACGAGGTCGCCTACCTGCGCTACGCCTCCGTCTACCAGGCCTTCGAGTCGCTGGAAGACTTCGAGGCCGCCATCGCTGTGCTGCGTGCTGATCAAGGGAGCGCTGGACATGGGAGCGCTGACCGGCGCGAGTCCGCCGAGGTGCAGGCTCCCTGACTGACCTCGTGCTCACCCCGCTGTCAGCTGAGGACGACGACGCCCGCCGCCTCGCGCTCCTCGCGGAGGTCGGAGCGGGCCGGCATCCGCAGGTCGTGCGGCTGGTGCGGCCGTCGCCGACGGCGGCGTTCAGTCGCCGCGACGCCCTGCTCCCTGGCTTCGCCGCCGCGCAGGAGGCGGCGCGTGCGCACGGGTTCACTCCCATCGTGAGGCCGGTCGGCGGGCGGATGGCGCCGTACCACCAGGGCACGCTGGTGCTCGACGTCATCGGTCGCAGTGACGACCCGCGCCGCGGTATGACGGAGCGATTCGAGCTGGTCGCCGACGCGATCGCCGATGTTCTGACGGGCCTCGGGCTCGACGCGCGGATGGGGGAGCTTCCTCGCGAGTACTGCCCGGGCCAGCACTCCGTGCACGTCACGGCGGCGGGGGTGGGCGCGACGAAGGTCGCCGGGACCGCGCAGCGCCAGACCCGCACCGCCTACCTCGTCTCGGCGCTGCTCGTCGTGGAGAACTCGGCGCCGCTGCGTGCCGTCACCACCGACGTCTACGCGGCGCTCGGGCTCGACCTCGACCCGTCCACCGTCGGTGCCGTCGCCGACCATGCGCCGGGTGTGACCGTGGACGAGGTGGCCGCAGCGCTCGCTGGCAGGCTGGAGCCGTGAGCGCCAGCATCACCGACCCCTCCCACGCCCTGTCCCGGACCATTGCGCAGCACGTGGCGCAGTGGCCCGACCCGGCCGCGTCCGTCGTCGTCGTCGGGCTCCTCAACGGTGGCGCCTGTCCTGTGGCATCAGCGGGCGACCTCGACGCCGACCGCCGCTGGGCGTCGGTCACCAAGCTGTTGACAGCGTTGACGGTGCTGGTGCTGGTGCACGACGGCGAAGCCGACCTCGACGAGGAGCTCCCCGAGAGCATCGCTCCGCCCGGTGCGACGCTGTCGCACCTGCTGGACCACACCTCCGGGCTCGACTTCGAGGCGGGAGCTCCCGGCACGTGGCGGATCAGGGCGGCGCCCGGGCAGCGGCGGATCTACAGCAACACCGGCATCGAGGTGGCCGCAGCGCATGTCGAGCAGCTCACCGAGGCCCCGTTCGCGGTGCTGCTGCGCGAGCTCGTGGCTCGGCCGCTCGGCATGACCCGCACGCGGCTCGACGGGTCGGCGGCGCACGGGCTCGTGGCGCCCACGGCAGACCTGGCACTGCTCGCGGGCGAGCTGCTCGCTCCGAGGGTGCTGCCTGTCGCCGTCGTCGACGCCCTGCGGACCCCCAGCCGCCCCGGGCTCGTCGGCGTCCTGCCGGGGTTCGGCAAGCAGGCGCACAACGACTGGGGGCTCGGGGCTGAGGTCCGCGCCGACAGGTCCCCGCACTGGACCAGCCCCCGCAACGACCCGGCGACGTTCGGGCACTTCGGCCAGAGCGGCACGTCGCTGTGGGTGGACAGGGCTCACTCGCTCGCGTTGGTCACGGCGTCAGCCGAGCCGTTCGGGGAGTGGGCGACGACGGCGTGGCCCGCCCTGTCGAGTGCTGTGCTGTCGAGTGCTGTGCTGTTGAGCGCTCTGTCGGGGGAACGGTCTGAGCGAACGACTCCCGGTACCGCTGCGGACTGACTCCGAGCACGCGCCGGACGTGCGGGCGCAGGGCGACGGCGCTGCTGAACCCCGTCCGGTGGGCGACCTCCTCGACGGACAGGTCGGAGCTCTCGAGCAGCTGCTGAGCGCGGAGCACCCGCTGGTGGAGCAGCCACTGCAGGGGTGACTCCCCGACGGCGGCCCGGAAGTCGCGGTCGAAGGTGCGCCGGCTGGTGCCGTACCAGCGGGCAAGATCGTCGACGACGACACCCTCGGCCAGTGCTGCCAGCGCTCGCTCCTGCACCGCGGCGATCGGCGCGACGTCGGCTCGCACGGGCTCCGGATCGACGAACTGGCGCTGCGTGCCGGCCCGGCGGGGCGCCACGACCATCCGGCGGGCGATGGCGTTGGCGCTGGCCGCCCCCCACTCGCGGCGCACGTGGTGCAGGCAGGCGTCGAGGGCGGCGGCGGTGCCCGCCGAGGTGATGACGGAGCCCTCATCGACGAACAGCGACGTCTCGTCGGCGCGGGTGCCGGGGAACCTGCGGGAGAAGTCCGCCATCCAGTGCCAGTGGGTGGTGGCACGGCGTCCGTCGAGGAGGCCCGCGTGGCCGAGGGCGTACGCGCCCATGCAGAGGCCCATCACGGTGGCGCCCTCCTCGACAGCACGGTGGAGCGCCTCGACCAGCTCCACCGGCGGGACGGCGGCCGGGTCGGGCCAGGTGGGAACGATCACCACCCCGGCGGTGTCGACGACGGCGAGGGGGCTGAAGCCTGACACGACGAGGCCCGCCGTCGTCCTGATCTGCTGCTGGTCGGCGGTGGTCGTCACGGCGACGCGCAGCGGCGGGGCACCGCTGGCGGTCCGGTCGACCCCGTAGACGCTCAGGGGCACCGACGCCTCGAAGAGGTGGGCGGAATCCGGGACGACGACGCAGTGACACGGATCGGTGGGCCGACCCTTGTCATCGAGGGCGGGGGCGTGCGCTTCGTCGTCGACCCGACTTTCGATCCGCCGGGCGAGTGCCCGGTGGGATCGCGAGTGCTCACCAAGACGTCGGGTCCCGCGCGGGAGCCGCGGGAGGTCGGCGACGTCGACGTCGTCCTCCTCTCGCACGACCAGCACCCCCGACAACCTCGACCGCAGCGGGCGAGCGTTCGCGCTGGCGGCGCCACTCGTGCTCACCACCCCGATAGCTGCTGACCGTCTCGGAGGGCCGGCCCGCGGGCTGGCGCCCTGGACATCAGTGGAGGTCAGCGGCGTCACCGTCACGGCGGTGCCGGCTCAGCACGGACCCGACGGCACGGAGGCGCTCACCGGTCCCGTCACGGGGTTCGTCCTCAGTGGCTCGACGCTGCCGACGACGTACATCTCCGGCGACAACGCCTCGCTCGCCCACGTCGAGCGTGTGGCGGAGCGGTTCCCCGACATCGCGGTGGCGGTGCTCTTCGCGGGGGCGGCACGGACCCCGCTGGTGGACGGGTGCCTCACGCTGACCAGCGCGGAGACAGCGCAGGCGGCGCAGATCCTCGGGTGTCCGCGCGTGCTCGTCGTGCACACGGACGGGTGGGCGCACTTCACCGAGGGAGCACGCGACGTGGCATCGGCCTTTGAGGCCGCCGCGCTCTCGGGATTGCTCGTCGACGCTACGCCGGGGCGGCGGACTCGGCTCTGAGCTGCCGCGCCGCTGCGAAGATCAAGCAGCGCGCCCCGGCTGCGGCCGGACTGCTTCGTCTGCGGGAGCTTCATCTGCAGGGGCTGCAGACGGGCGGACCAGTCTCAGCGGCACCTGAACGTCAACCGGCTGCGCCGCCTGTGCTGATCGTGACGCCGCGATGGCGTCTCCGAACTGCGCGTTCCGGGCGCCGACGAGCGGCATCGCCGTCTGGCGACCGGCCCGCGCCGACGTCACCGACAGCGCCATCACCACCAGGAGCAGCGCCCCTGTTGCCACGAACACACCCAGCCCGACAGCTCCCAGCACCACCACGGTGACCACGTCCTTCGTCTCGGTGGTCCCAGCGTGCGCCTCACGGTTCGAACAGCACACCCCTTGCGGGCGGACGAAACGGGCAGACCGGTTAACCCGCAGGCTGACCGGTCACGCCCGCGTGTCACCGGTGGGGCAGGGTCAGCGCAACAGCCCGTCGAGCAGTTGCCGCGCTCCGGCGGGCATCGACCCTTCGCGTAGCTGGATGCGCTGGGGCGTCCCGTCGGTGGCGTCGTCCTCGACGGTTACCTCGTAGCAGAAGCCGTCGCGGCGGGAGCTGGCACCGCCCGCCGTGGTGTCAGCGCTGGCGCTGGTGCTGACGAGGTTGCGGAGCTGCTGGGCGGTGCCGTCGTCGAGCTGGGAGGTGTCGGCCTCGCCGCGACGCACGATGCCGGCGAACCCGCCGCTGCGCTCCACCACCACCCGCACGTCGCCATCATCCCGCAGCGCGGACGGCGCGTCGGCTCAGAGCACCCCGACCTGCGACCAGGCGTCGCCGACGGCCTCGTGAACTGGCGACCCAGACCGGTGGCCGAGCGCCTCAGCAGCTCGCAGCGTCGTCTGGGCGAACGTCGCGAAGGAGGACGTCTTCGGCAGTGACGGGTCGCGCAGGGCGTCGTACCAGACCTTCCCCGCGACCTCCCACGCCTTCCCGCCGATAGCCGTGGCGGCCAGGTGGAAAGCCTTGTTCGGGATCCCGGAGTTGGTGTGCACGCCGCCGTCGTCGGAGGTGGTGACGACGTAGTCGTCCATGTGCGCCGGTTGGCTGTCGCGGCCGAGCTCGGGGGTGTCGTACGCGGTACCGGGCGCGGCCATCGACCGCAGTGCCATGTCGGGGTGGTCCAGCAGCAGCCCCTTGCCGATGAGCCAGTCAGCCTCGTCAGCGGTCTGACCGAGCGCCCACTGCTTGACCAGCGACCCGAAGACGTCGGACACGGACTCGTTGAGCGCTCCCGACTGCTTGCTGTAGACGAGCTGCGCCTCGTCATCGGTGACACCGTGGGTCAGCTCGTGCCCGATGACGTCGATGGCGATGGTGAACCGCGCGAACACCTCGCCGTCGCCGTCGCCGAAGACCATCTGCGAGCCGTCCCAGAAGGCGTTGTCGTAGTCCTTCGCGTAGTGGACGAACCCGCGCAGCGGCAGCCCCTCGTCGTCGATGGAGTCACGCCCGAACGCCTGCCGGAACAGGTCGAACGTGGCGCCGAGCCCGTCGTAGGCCTCGTCAGCGGCGGCGTCACCCGTGGCAGGAGCCCCCTCGGACCGGACGACGACGGCGGCGCTCAGGTCTTCGCTGCTGCCGCAGTCGAAGATCGTCCGTGACGGCTGGGCGCCCGCGCGGGCGTGCGCGACGACGGTGCGCGGCTTGCTCGGGCGCAACAGCGCGCTCTGCGCCCGCGAAGACCGCAGCGACGCGTCGAGGGAGAGGGTGCGCAGCGCGCCTCGGCGCTGCGAGTCGGTGCCGCGCAGCACGAGGTGCTCCAACAGCACGGGCGGCATGACGCAGGTGGGGAGGAGACCGGTGACTGCCATGCCGACGATGGTGGACCCCACCACTGACAGCCGCACTCACACCCAGCCGCACGGAGGAGGGCGCCGGAACTGGTGCCCTCGGGTCCCCGTAAGTCGGCCTCGCCGCGACCCCCGGCGCGGGACCATGGGACGGTGACCCCCCGCCCCAGCCTCGAGGACGTCGCCGAGCTGCTCGGCAGTCCCGGCCTCGCCTGGGCCGTGCAGCGCGTGCGGGGGCAGCTGGAGAGCGGCGCCGATCCGGTCGCCGTGCTGCAGCTGCTCAGCGCCACCCACGCCCAGCGGGCAGCGGCGCGCGAGCTGCTGGGCCCGGCCGCGGTGGTGCGCGGGACGCAGCTGTCGGTGAGGGTCGACGACGTCGAAGAACTCCTCCGCGAGGTCGCCGGCTGGCCCAGCGACCTCGCGTCAGCCGTCCGAGCGCTCGACGGTGGGCCGCTCCCGGAGCCGGCACCCGAGCCCGAGCCCGAGCCCACGGTTGTCGTGCTGCCCGAGCCCGTGGTGCTCCCGGAGACGGTCGTGCTCGTGGAGACTGCGCCTGCCGTCGTCGCGGGGCCCGTCCTCCGCGAACGTGTGCTAGCTCCGGAGCCGGAGCCTGAGGCAGAACTCGAGCCAGAGCCAGAGCCAGAGCCCGAACCTCGCCCGGAGCTCGACGCCGCGGGCGCGCAGGAGGCCGGGCTCGCGCTGGCCGACGTCGTCGTCGTCCTTGATCTTCCGGTCGCTCCCCACGGGCCGACCGGAACCCTCCTGACAGCGATGGGCGCGGCGGGGCTGCCCGCCGTCGTGACCCTGCAGCAGCTGCGGGAGGCTCCGCCGAGCTGGCTGCCCGCCCCTCCCGGCGGCACCGCTCTCGTGTGCGCCACAACTGCTGCGATGGCTGCCATCGCCGTCGCAGCACCGCGCCGCCGCCTGCGCGGACCGGCATCGTCGACGGCGCAGCACGTGCCCGTCGTGTGCCTCGACGCTTCCGCCACCGAGGCGGGTGCCGACCCCGACTGGCCCGGTGACGCCGTCACCGTGGTGCTGAACGGCTTGCGCGGCGCCGGGTGGCGGCTGCTCCTCAACCCCGGAGACGGGCCGGAGTCCGACGTGCTCACGGAGCTGCTCGTCGACGAGTTCGACGCCGAGGCGTGGCACAGCCCCGCCCCGGACGGCGCGCTGCTGGAGCTGCTCGTCGCTGACGCGCGCGGGTTCCAGCGGGCTGCCACTGTTTCGCCGAAACCTGTGCCACCTGAACCTGTGCGGGTCGACCTGCCCGACGTCCCGACTCAGTCGCGCCTGCCGCTCGCCGGGACCGCCCTGAAGCGCACGAGCGCCCCCGGAATCAGCTGACCCGCCAGGTCGAGGTGGTGCGCCGCGACGCACGCCACCACGGGGTAACCGCCCGTGACGGGGTGGTCGGGTCCGAACAGCACCGGCTGTCCGCTGGGCGGCACCTGCACCGCACCGCGGACGGTGGGCTCGCTGGGGAGCTCCCGCCCGGGTTCGGTGCGCTCCAGCGGCCGAGCCCCTTCGAGTCGCGCCCCGACGCGGTTGCTCTGCGCGCTGACCTGCCACTCCTGGCGGCACAGCAGCTCGCGCGACGCGGGCGTGAACCAGTCGTCTCGGGGGCCGAGCACCACGTCGAGCTCGGTCACCGCGCCCACCCGGGGCAGCGACGCGGAACTCGTCTCCTCGGGGAGGAGCGCCACCGACGATTCCAGCCATGGCGGACCGTCGACGGCGAGCACGTCTCCCCGGCGCAGTGGCCCCGGCCCGAGGCCCGACAAGACGTCCGTGGCGGCACTGCCCAGCGGTCTGGCAGGCACGGGAGCCGCGATCCCTCCGCGCACCGCGACGTAGGCGGCGGCACCGGCGCGCGGAGCGGTCAGGGTGAGCACGTCGCCGTCGTCCAGGGGGATCGGGGTGCCCAGGGCCATCGGGTGGCCGTTGATGAGGACGACGACGGCGGCGCCGGTCACGGCCACGACCGACCGGCCCAGGCCACGGACCTCCAGCGGACCGGCCACCTCGAGCGCCGGGGCTCCCGCGGCTCCGCCGACGGCGCGGTTGGCGGCCCGCAGGGCGCGCCTGTCGAGCGCACCGCTCGGGCTGACGCCGACGTCGGCGTGACCCGGGCGGCCGAGGTCGGTCACGAGGGTCAACGGGCCGGGGTCGAGCACCTCGAGGCCGCCGAGGCGCAGCTCCTCACCCGTGCGTGACGCTGCGTCACGGGGGCTCGCGCGGGTGGCTGACTGTCCATGATCACGGAGGGTTGTGGGGGTGAAGCGGACGCGGACGCCGGGGCGCAGGAGGGCGGGCGGGTCTCTGTCGCCGTCCCACATCGCCAGGTCGGTCCGTCCGATGAGCTGCCACCCACCGGGGGAGGCCCGCGGGTAGACGCCGCTGAACTCCCCGGCGAGGCCCACCGCACCCGCCGGCACGCGTGTGCGGGGCACCTCGCGTCGGGGGACGCGCAGAGTCGGATCACCGCCGACGAGGTAGGCGAACCCTGGCGCGAATCCCGTGAATGCCACCGACCACGGCGTCGCCGCGTGTCGGCGCACCACCTCTGCCGATGTCAGGCCGGTGAGTCGGGTGACGTCGGCGAGGTCGTCGCCGTCGTAGACGACCGGCACCTCGACGGTCTCGCTGCCGAGTGCGTCGTGCTCAGGGGAGAGCTCACGGGACGCCTCTGGAGACGGATCCCACGGAATCCCGGATAGGTCTGGCACCCGCCCGGTCTCCCACCGAAGCAGCAGCGTGCGCGCCGCAGGCACCACCTCCACGACACCCGGCAGCGGACGCTCCCGCAGCGCGACCCGCAGGGCGAGTACCTGGGTGAGGTCGTCGAGTTCGAGCAGGACGGCCGACGAGCCGACCGGCAGTACTCTCACAGCCCAGCCCTCACAGCACAGCCGAGCGGACCGCGACACCGGCGGCCTCGAGCGCCGCCCGCACGGCCCGGGCCACGGCAACGGCGCCGGGGGAGTCTCCGTGCACGCACACCGACTCGGCGTGCACGGGCACGTCGTCGCCGTCGACGGAGCGCACGACACCCTCGGTGACGAGCCGTACCACCCGCTCGGCCACCTCGGCGGGGTCGGTCACCAGCGCACCCGGGAGGCGACGGTTGACCAGCGCCCCGGTGGCCGTGTACCCGCGATCGGCGAAGGCCTCGGCCACGGTCCGCAGCCCCTCGGCCTGGGCAAGCTCCTCCAGCGGTGAGCCGGCGAGGACGACGAGTGGCAGCCGCGGGTCGAACCGCCGCACAGCCTCGACCACCGCCTCGCCGTGCGCGCCACCGGCCGCCGCGGTGTTGTAGAGCGCCCCGTGCGGCTTGACGAAGGAGACCCGCGTCCCGGCCGCCTGCGCCAGACCTGACAGCGCCCCCAGCTGGTAGAGGACGTCGGCGACGAGCTCGCTGCGGCTCGCGTCGACGTAGCGGCGTCCGAAGCCCACCAGGTCGCGATAGGAGGGGTGCGCCCCGACCGCCACGCCCCGCCGGGCGGCGGCGGCGCACACCGCCAGCACCGACTCCGGATCACCGGCGTGGAACCCGCACGCGACGTTGGCGCTGGTCACCACCTCGAGCAGTGCGTCGTCGTCGGTGAGGGACCACCGGCCGAAGCCTTCGCCGAGGTCGGCGTTGAGGTCCACGGCCAGACCAGGAGCTGGACGATCAGGTGGGCTCGCTGCGGGCAAAGGGGTGGACTGCACCACCCGGTGATCCTGCCAGCCTCAAGCGCTGTGTGTCCCCCACCGATGTCCCACGCGTGACCTGGATCTGGGTGTTGGCGCTCGGCGCTGCCGGATCGCTGGCGTATGCCCTGCTCACAGGGCCCGTCGAGGCTCCGCTCGCCGCGGCGGTCGTGTACCTGGCCCTCGGGGCGCTCGGCCTCGTGGGCACCGCGGTCGGCGCGGCCCGCCTGCCCCTGCGCGCCGCCGCCCCGTGGTGGTGCGTCACCGCGATGCAGCTGGCGTGGTGCGCCGTCGACATCCGCTACCTCGTGCTCACCACCCAGGGCGCCTACACGGGTGCGCCCGCGGCGCTCGACATGCCCTACCTCATCGGGTACCCGCCGCTGCTCGTCGCGGTGCTGCTCCTGCTGCGGCGCGCCCGCAGCGCCCGGCCCCCAGGGGCGCTCACGGACGCCGCCGTGCTCGGCGTGGGACTCGCCCTGCTCGGCTGGGCCGCCCTCGTCGGTCCCGTCCTGCACGCCTACCCCGACAACGCGCAAGCCCGGCTCGGAGCGACGCTGTTCCTCGCGTGCGACGTCGTGCTCACCGTGCTCGTCGTCGTCCTGCTCGCCTCCTCACCCCGGGCGCCCGCCAGCACCTGGCTGGCGCTCGCGGCGGCCCTCTCCGGAATGCTCGGAGACTGCGCCTACCTCGTCGGCGACCTTGTGCCGAACGGCGTGCTCGTCGTCCTGGCCGTCGGCTGGACGGCCAGTAGCACGCTGTGGGCGGCTGCCGCGCTGCACCCCAGCGCTGGACGCTCGCCCGTCGACCCCGAGGGGGAGAACCCGGGCGGCACGGGCACCAGTACCGCCGGCTTCGCCCCGCGCCGCATCGCCGCGATGATCGGCGGGGTGGCGCTGGCACCGGTCTCGCTCGGCATCGACCTCGTGGTGAACCGGGGCTCGTCGTCGCTGCCCGCCGTGCTCGCGTCCAGCGCCATGTCGCTGCTGGTGGTGGGTCGGCTCGCGGTGGCCTTGCGAACCACCGCCGCATCCCTGGCCGAGCGCGAGGAGATGCGGCGAGCCCTGGAGCACCAGGCCAGTCACGACGGGCTCACGGACCTGCCCAACCGGTCGACCGCCGTTGCCCGGATCGAGACGGCGCTGGACGGCGCCCGCCGCGACGGCAGCTGCGTCGGGCTCCTGTTCATCGACCTCGACGGGTTCAAGGCCGTCAACGACAGTCGTGGCCACCGCGCCGGTGACCAGGTGCTGCGGACTGTCGCGGACCGGCTCGCCCAGTGCCTGCGCCCCGGTGACACCGTCGGGCGGCTCGGCGGCGACGAGTTCGTCGTCGTCCTGTCCCGCCTCGCCCACGGTGACCCCGGCGACGACGGTGCGCTGCGGACCCTCCTCATGATCGGCGAGCGGATCGTCGCGGTGGTCGCCGAGCCGATCGTCCTCGACGACGGTGACGTCGTCAGCGTGGGCGCCAGCGTGGGAGCCGCACTCGGGGGGTCCCTCCACCAGCCGGACACCGCCGACGCGCTGCTGCACGAAGCCGACACCGCGGCCTACCGCGCCAAGGCGGCGGGCCGGGGGCGGGTCGAGCTGTCGGGTGGGTTCCCGATCAAGCCGCCAGGGCTGCGCTGACCGCAGCGCCCACGAGCTCCACCGACCGCACGCGCGCCGCGGCGGACGGGGCGCCGTGGGCGGTGATGAGCTCGTCGGCGCCGACACGCGCGGCGAACGCGTCGAGCTGGGCGACGACGTCGTGCGGCGTCCCCACCGCGGCGAGCCGGGTCATCCTGTCGACGTGCACTCCCGCACCGGCGTCCAGCAGGGCGTCCGCGGCGGCGTCGAACGTCGCGTCGTCGGCAGTGTTCAGGTCGGCTCCCCCCAGACCTCCAGGCAGCACCCCGGGCCTCACGGTGCGACCGAACAAGGCGACGGCGCGCTGCCGGCGGGCGGCCAGCAGGTGTGCCTGCGCGGTGGCGTCGTCCTCCGCGGCGAAGACGTTGATCGCGGCGATGGCGTGCGGCGCTACCAGGGCGCCCGGGCGGTCGCTCGGGGTGAACTCGCGGCGGTAGAGGTCCATCGCCTGCTCGAGCGCGTCGGGGGCGAAGTGCGATGCGAAGGCGTACGGCAGCCCGAGCGCCGCCGCCAGGCGGGCCCCGAACAGCGACGAGCCGAGGATGTACAGCGGCACGGGCAGGCCGTCGTCGTCGAGGGCGAGGGGGACGGCGCGCACGCCGTCGGGGCGGGGCGTTCCGGCGAGCAGGTCCTGCAGCTCCACGACGTCATCGGGGAAGGTGTCGGCCGCGGACGGGTCACGGCGCAGTGCCGCGCTCGTGGCGCCGTCCGAGCCGGGCGCGCGGCCCAGACCCAGGTCGATGCGGCCCGGGTACGCGGCGGCCAGCGTGCCGAACTGCTCGGCGATGGTCAGCGGCGCGTGGTTCGGGAGCATCACCCCGCCTGCCCCCAGGCGGATGGTCGAGGTGTGCGCCGCGACGTGCGCGACGAGCACCGCCGGGGCGGAGCTCGCGATGCTCGGCATGCTGTGGTGCTCGGCGTACCAGACCCGCCGGTAGCCGTGCCGCTCCGCAGCCCGCGCCAGCTCCACGCTCGCCGCCAACGTCTCGCGGGCGCCTCGCCCGTGAGCAGCGTGACGGTTGATGGGGGCGAGGTCGAGGACGGACAGCGGGACGTGCGCGCTCATGCCCAGGGCAACTGCCCGCACGCCCCGCCTGTTCCTCGGCCCCCTCGCCGTGGCGTCCGACGAGCTATCCGACGAGGTATCGGTACTCGTGGTGCACCCGGAAGCCGACCTTCTCGTACAGCGCCCGTGCGGGGTCATTGACGACGGCGACCTGCAGGAACGCCCGGGCCGCTCCGCGCTGCGCACCCCACGCGAGCAGTGCGCGGGTGACCGCGACGGCCAGGCCCCGGCGCCGGTGCGCGGGAGCCGTCTCGACGGCGGACAGCCCCAGCCACGTGCCCTCAGCACCGAGGGGGGTGCCTCGCGACAGCGACCCCCGCGCGACGGCGAGCACCTCGCCGTCGTCGTCTCGGATGCTCGCGAAGACCTGCTCGTCGGCGGACAGCAGCACCCGCCGCCCGACCTCGCCGACCGGGCCCCGTCCCCGGTAGGTGGCGAGCCAGACGTCATCGGGTTCGTCGTCGAGGCGGAGCCCCACCGGAGATGCCTGGGCCGGGAGCGGCGGATCCAGGCGAGCGGTCATGACGAGGCTGGGGGTGCGGACCTGCCAGCCCCGCAGCTCCAGCTCCTGCGTGAGAGGGCCCGTCGGTGCCGCGATCATCGCGTCCAGGTGTCGCGCGGCGTAGAACGCCCGCACGCGGGCGAGCGCGGTGTCGAGGTCGCAGCCCGGGTCGCCGATGGCCAGCGCCGAGTTCGCGCGGCCCGTGAACCCTCCGGCAGCGCGCAACCGCCACGCCCCGAGGTCCTCGCGTTCCACCGGTCGCCAGTGCTCAGCCGCCACCAGCTCCAGCTCCTCGATGCTGGTCTGGCTGGTCTGGCGACGTGCGGGCGCCGGCGGCACGGCCTTTGCCGCGAGCACGTCGGCGCGTGGCACCACCACCTCACCACGACGCGTCACCACGACGAGGCGCTCCTCGTCCGCGGCGACCAGCTCACCCAGAGCGTCCGACGCCGACCCGTCGGGGAGCCGGTGCCGCACCACCACCCGGCGTCCGACCACGAGCTCGTCGAGCCGCAGTGCGTGCTTCACGCCCGCGGGTCGACGCCGACGTCGTCGAGATCGTCCAGGCCGTCGAGGTCGTCGTCGTGGAGGGCGTTGACGAGGTCGTCGGCGATGTCGAGGAGCACACCGCGCAGGTCGGGGTCGACACGAACGGTGACGACGGGGTCATCGTCGGGGTCACCCGGGTCCAGGGTGAGGAAGCCGGTGAACGCGAGCAGCCGGACGTCGTGCAGCACCTCCTCGGTGGCGATCGACTCACCGATGACCTCATCGAGCGACGTGGTGCCGGTCAGCGCGAGGCGTGCAATCAGGTCGATGATCACCTCGCCGCGCTCGACGTCCTTGAGGGCATCGGCCAGCTCGTCGCGTGCACCGGGCGTGAGCGCGCTCGGGTCGAGGGCGCTGAGGTCACCGGTCTGCTCGACGCTGCCCGCGGCACCCCCGAGCCAGGCCAGGGAGTCTTCCTGGATCGCGGAGTCGTCGCCCTCCACCACCGCCATGAGGTGCTGCGCGAGCACCGCGCGGGCTGCGAGCAGCTGCGCCTCGCCACCGGCGCGCCACTCCGCGGCCAGCTCGTCGGCCTCGGTCCGGTCCTGCAGGAGTAGCGCGGCGCGGCTCCAGCGGTTGAGGACGGCGACTTCCTCCTCGTCCGGCGGGCGCAGTCCCTCCGGACGGACGACGACGGGGTCGCCGTCGTCGTCGGCACCGGACAGCAGCACCTCACCCAGGTGCGCCACCAGGGGATTGGCCAGCAGCGCGGCGGCCACCCGCTCCGGCGGGATCGACTCGACCTCCGCGAGCAGGGCCAGACGGGACTCGCGCTCGGCCGCGGTTTCTGGGTCGTCCTCGTAGCCGTCACGGGCCAGGTCGAGCGGGTCACCCGGACCGAGGAACTGCTGCGCGGCAGGGTCGGAGACCCACCCATCGTTGAGCAGGGAGTCGTCCACGACAGGGCCGGAGCCCCGACCCAGCGGCCTCCGCCGCGGCTTCTGCGCGTTCGCCTTCTTGGGCCGGTGCACCTTCTTCTTCGCCACGCGCAGACCGTACTCACCGGCTGGCGCAACCCTCACCGGCTGGCGCACCTCAGGGGGTGGCGCTGGGCGAGACCACCAGCTCGTCGATGCGGACCCGCGCCGGGGTCGTCACCACGAAGGTCACGACGCGGGCGACGTCGTCGGGGGTGAGCATCACCGCGAGGGCGGCGTCGTCAGGGGCATCGGGCCGGGCGTCGACGAAGCCGGTGGCGATGTCGCCGGGGCACAGGTGCGTGGCGCGCACGCCGGTGCCGGCCAGGTCGTCGTTGAGGCTTGCCACCAGCGCGCCTGCACCGGTCTTGCTCATGCGGTACGCGGCACCGGCGCCCGGGGAGTCGCGGACGGCGGCACGGGAGGAGATGACGACGACGAGACCGTCCCCGCGGTCGCGCATGCCCGGCAGCACCGCCGCCGCGCAGTGCGCCAACCCGGTGAGGTTGGCGGCGACGATGGCATCGAGCGCCGGGAGGTCAAGGTCGTCCCAGTGCCGACGCCGCGTGTTGAGGCCCGCAGCCGCCACGAACACGTCGATCCCGCCGGCGAGCTCCAGGACCTCCCCGGCCGCGGCGACGGCGTCGGGGTCGCCGACGTCGAGGGGCAGGGCACTGGCCGCGCCGCCGGTCGCGCGGACCGCGGCGGCCACCGCCTCGAGGCGCTCACCGCGGCGTCCCGAGACGATCACCTCCAGGCCGGCGGCTGCCAGGGCCAGAGCGCACGCGGCGCCTACCCCTGAGCCACCACCGGTGATCCACGCACGTGCCGCCACGGCCGGACCCTATGCGGAGGGGCCGGCCGTGGCGCTACGTGAGGTGTCAGTTCGCTTCAGTGAGCGGCTGTCGCCGTCGACTGGTGGCGCGCCTGCTGGGGGACGCCCGCTGCTGTGGACTGCGCCGAAGACTCTGCCGAGGCGTCGAGGTCGATCGTGGACGGCTCGGGCCAGCCGATGCTCGGGGCGTGGCCGCGGAAGTTCTTGAGCCACCAGCCGTAGTCCTCGGGAACCAGGTCGAACGGCGACTCGTGGCCCAGCTCACGCGCTGCCCACACCGGCCAGTGCGGGTTGGCCAGCGCCGGCCGTCCGAGGAAGACGAGGTCGAGGCCCTCGCTCACGGCGCGCTCGGCGTTGGCCGGCACACCGAGGTTCCAGCTCACACCCACCGGGATGCCCACCTCGCGCTTGACGCGCAGCGCCCGCGATAGGAAGCCCATGGGCTGCCCGAGCGGGGTGCCGTCCATCTCGGGGGTGTTGAAGCCGGCGGAGACGTCGGCCATGTCCAGGCCGTGCTCCTTCATGAGGGAGATCGCCGCGACGGCCTCGTCCATCGTGGCACCGGCGGGGTGCAGGTCGTCGGCGCCCAGGCGCATCGTCAGCGGGATGCGCTCGGGGATGACGGAGCGCACCGCGTCGAGGGCTTCGGTGTGGAACCGCACCCGGTTCTCCAGGCTGCCGCCGTAGGAGTCGGTGCGCTGGTTGGCGATGGGCGAGAAGAAGCTCGCGCCGAGGTAGCCGTGGGCGTAGTGCATCTCGATCCACTCGTACCCGGCCTCCACGGCGCGGACGGCGGCCGCCGCGTACGCCTCGTGGATGCCCTTGATCTCCTCGACCGTCAGCTCGTCGACGGGGTGCGGGTGGTCGGCGCCGTGGGGCACCGCCGACGGCGCCTTGCACGTCCAGCCCTCGGGGTGGTCGGCGGAGATCTGGTGCCCGCCCTCCCACGGTGCCACGGCGCTGCCCTTGCGGCCGGTGTGCCCGAGCTGGATGGCGCTCACCCCGCCCATGGCCTTGACCAGGTCGGTGGTGCGCTTCCACCCGGCGATCTGGCTGTCGTCGTAGAGGCCACCGCAGTGGACGGTGGTGCGCCCGTCGGGGGTGATAGCGATCTGCTCGGGGAACAGCAGCCCGAAGCCGCCGGCGGCGCGGGCTCCCATGTGCATGACGTGGAAGTCGTTCGCGTGCCCGTCCACGGAGCGGTACATCGTCATGGGCGACATGACGATGCGGTTGCGGAGGGTCACGCCCTTGAGCGTGAAGGGCGAGAAGAGGAGGGCCATGTCGTTCAGTTCACGCTGCGGGAGTTCCCGCTGTGTGACGGATCAGTGCCGTTCGGTGAAGATCCGCTCTCATCGCGCGCGACCGGTCGAGAGGACCTGTTCCAGGGTCCGCGCTGGATGCCCAGTCAGCTCCTCCACCGCGGTGCTCACGGTGCTCAGCTCACCGGCCGCGATCGCCGTGTACGTCGACACCCACGCCTCCACCTGCCAGTCCGGCGCGCCGTAGTGGGCCCGTGACGCGAACGCTTCCTCGAGCGTCTCCGGCTGGTAGCGCGCGGGGCGACCCGTGGCGCGCGTGACGGTCTCCGCGACCTCCTGGAGCGTGAGGGCCTCCGGCCCGGTGAGGTCGTAGGTGCGGCCGGCATGCCCCTGGGGCGAGAGCAGGACGACGACGGCGGCGTCCGCGACGTCGTCCTGAGCCACTGCCGCGACGCGGCCATCGCCAGCCGGACCGCGCAGCACGCCGTCGTCGCCGACCATCCCGGGCAGGAAGTCCGCGTAGAGGCTGTCGCGCAGCGCCGTCCACGCCATCCCCGTGCGCTGCTCGGCGTCACGCAGGTACTGCTCGGTGACGTGATGGTCGCGGGCGAGGGTGAAGACGGCGTCCGGCGCGGCGCCCAGGAACGAGGTGTAGACGAGGTGCCGGACGCCGGCGTCGGCGGCCGCGTCGATGAAGGTGCGGTGCTGCTCCACCCTGTCGAGGCTCTCCGACCCCGACACCATGAAGAGCACGTCGACGCCGGTGAGCGCTCGGCGGGCGGCCTCGCCGTCGTCGTACGACGCCACCATCACATGCGCCGGCCCCGCGGGGGAGGTCAGGGACGGCGCGCGGGAGGCGTCGCGGACGATGAGCCGCAGCGGTCGGCCGCGGGCGCTGAGGAGGCGGGCCACCCTGCCGCCGATCCGACCCGTCGAACCCGTTACCGCGATCTGCCTGTCCGTCATGTGCCCAGCATGCGCGGTGGCGCCGGAAAGGCTGTCGCCTACCGTGACCGTGTGAGTGATGACGCTGTGAGCACTTCACTGCGGTTCGGACTGTTCGTCCCCCAGGGATGGCGGCTCGACCTCGTCGGCCTGGAGCCGACCGACCACTGGCGGGCGATGCGTTCCGTCGCCCAGCTCGCCGACCGCCAGGGCAGCCCGTGGGAATCGGTGTGGGTGTACGACCACTTCCACCCGGTCCCTCTCCCCACCGACGACGCCGTCCACGAGGCCTGGACGCTCATAGCCGCCCTCGCCGCCGCCACCGACCGTGTGCGCCTCGGCCAGATGTGTACGTGCATGGGCTACCGCAACCCCGCCTATCTCGCGAAGGTCGCCGCCACCGTCGACGTCATCTCCGGCGGTCGCGTCGAGATGGGCATCGGCGCCGGCTGGTACGAGCACGAGTGGCGCGCCTACGGCTACGGCTTCCCGCGTGCCGGTGAGCGCCTCGCGCAGCTCGCCGAAGGAGTGGAGATCTTCACGCAGCTGTGGACGACGGGCACCTCGACGTTCTCTGGCAAGCAGTACGTGACGGACGGCGCGCTGTGCAACCCGCTGCCCCTGCAGGAGGGCGGCATCCCGCTGTGGATTGCTGGTGGCGGTGAGAAGAAGACGCTGCGCATCGCCGCCCAGCACGCGCAGTACACGAACTTCTCCGGAGACCTCGAGGGCTTCCAGCACAAGTCGTCGGTGCTGCGCGGACACTGCGAAGACCTCGGGACGTCGTACGACGCGATCACCCGCTCCGCCAACTACAACGTCATCGTGGCCGAGACCGAGGCGGAGGTCACTGACAGGAAGGCGTGGATCCTCGACAGGCTCACGCAGCGGGTCGGAGCCGAGGTCGCCCAGGCTGAAGTGGCGCGGAGCTACGGCGCCTCGCTCGCCGTCGGGACGCCCGAGCAGATCGTCGAGAACCTCCGCCCGGTGGTGGCCGCCGGGATGACTTACCCGCTCCTCTACTTCCCCGAGGTCGCCACTGATACCGCAGGGGTGGAGCTCTTCGAGAAGCAGGTCATTCCGGCACTGACGTGATCCCGACGCTGACGGGCTGGTGACGCCGGCGGGCCTCCTGATGTGGCGGCATGACGGCGCTCCCTGGGTGATCACTCACCGTCGACAAGGCCCGCCAGGTCGGGTAGGAGCGGTGTTGCTCGGCGGTGGTAGACGAGCCCGGTCGGTGAGGTCCACACGAAGCTGCCCGGGCTCGGTTGTTCCAGGGTCCAGTCTCCGTGGGTCTTGGCTTGGTGCCAGGGCACACAGATGCTGCCGAGGTTGCCGGCTTCGGTGAGCCCTCCGCGTAGCCG
>NZ_QGDQ01000017.1 GCF_003149145.1 Quadrisphaera granulorum
TCCAGGCCGGCTTCTTCGGCGTGGATGGCGTAGTCGGCTAGCTGGGCGGGGTCGAACTGCTCGGCGGAGGCCTTGTAGCCCAGCTTCAGCTCACGGCTCGGAGTGCTCATGCGCCCGTCTCCGCTTCGCCTAGGTCCGTCGGTTCCTGGCGCTGGGCAGGGCCCAGCAGACGGTCGAGCAGGCTGGTACTCGTGACCTCGCCCAGGGAGAGGAAGGTCTCGATGCGCTGCAGACCGTCGATCGGCCACAGGTCCTCCAGCAGCAGCTGCTGGAGGTGGGCGTGGTCGCGCAGGCGGAACCTGGCGATGAGGTCGTAGGTGCCGGTCACGGCGATGAGTTCGTCGAGCTCGGGGATGTCGTGCAGGTCGGTGAGAATCTGGGTGAGGTCTGCGCCCGGCGCGACGATCATGGGGATGTGCACCAGCACCGGGAAGCCGAGCGCTGCCCAGTCCACGGAGACGGTGTAGCCGCGGATGACTCCGGACCTCTCCAACCGCGCGATGCGCTCACCGACGGCTGGACCGGACATGTTGATCTCGCGGGCCAGCTGCCGCTGGGATGCCCGCGGGTCTGCAGCGAGCCTGCGCACCAGCTCGCGGTCGATGTCGTCGAGGGGGACGGGAGGCCCCTGCCGCTCGATGAACCCGGCCAGACCTGCCATCGAGCCCCGGCGGCCCGGAGGGGCTGCGTCGTGGCGACGCGAGCGACCACCCCGACGCGAGGGCGGTGGAGGCGTGCTCATCGACGTGCTCCTCGCAGGATGGCAGGCAGTGCGGACTCAGCCATGATCCTCGGGAATGCGGGCATCGAGACCTCTGGCTGGAGATGGCGAGCGATGTAGCCGGTGAAGAAGCCCCGCTCGAACGTCGGACGGCTTTGAGGCGTCGGCACTTTCAGTAGCAGGTGCGTGGCACCGGCGTCCGCCCAGGAGCGTACGAGCTCGCGGTCCTGCTCTAGGTTGCCGGTCACTTCGGCGACACCCACCGCCACCTGCGCCCTGGCGTCGACCTCCTCGATCCTCTCGGCGAGCACGGGGGCGTCGCTGCCATCGACCGCGCGGCTCGTCCACACCGGCAGGTCGACCTGGGCTGGGCAAGGGGTCACCGCGAGCGTCTTGGGGGCAGCCGGCCCGAGGGCTTCGGCCATGATCCCGCTCGGCACTGTCCAACGGGCGCCGGTGTGGCGTACAGGGCGCCCTGACCAGCACGCCCGTAGCAAACCGATGTCCTCCGCGGCGGCGGCGTCGTCGAGCTCACCAGGATCGACGAGGACGACCACCCGCCCCTTGGAGAGGTGGTCCAGCACGGCGACCTCCTCAGCGAGGGTGACGGGATGCTCGGTGCCCAGCAGGAGCCGGACCACGACGCGGCAGTCGCGAGTGCGGGAGGCCACCTCGGCGGCAGCGATGCACCCCGTATCAGCGGGATCAGGTCGCGCTGGCGGCTCGAGCAGCAGGGCGAAGAGACCGGCGTCAGCGGCCGCCTGCACGTCAGTAGGTTCGTGCAGGATCGCGCCGATTCTCATGGGGTCACCTCCGCGGCAGACGGCATCAGGGGCGACGACGAAGGGCTGTGTTCGAGGGGGGCCAGCTCCGGCATGACCTCTGCGGCGAAGCGTTGCAGCATCCTGTGCACCGCGTCCCTCGGGGCGCCTTCGACGATGACGCGGAGCACGACGTCGTCGACGCCTGACTCGTGTACCTCGCGCAGGCCGTCGAGGACTACTTCCGCGGGCCCCACGATCGAGGTGTCGACGGCCTGGGCGACGGCCTTGTCGAGGTTCGTGCGGAAGTCCATCGCCTCGGTGGAGCCCTGCTCCGCCACGCTCCAGCCCAGGCCCGCGTAGAGCACGTAGCTCGCCCGCTGCCAGTCCAATACCGCGAGGCGCTCCGACGGTGAGTCCGTCAGCCAGACGTTACGGAGTGCGGACACTCGTGGCCTGGCGCCTGATGGTGGAACGGGCCTTCCGGCATCCTCCCAGCCCTGGCGGTGGGCGGCAGCGAGGTCCGTGACCAGGCTCAGGGGGTTGGCTCCCGAGAGCAGCACGCCCTGACCTCGAGCAGCTGCACGTGCGACGCCCTTGGAGGTCGCGGAGCCGTTCCACACCGTCGCGCCGGCGGGCACCGCCCAGCGCTCCAACTCGACAAGCCCGTCGCGGTGGCGGGCGACGCGGTCCTGGCGCCGGATCCCCTTGCCGTCGAACTCGACGTCGCGGTAGCCGAGGCCCACGCCTACGTCGAGGCGTCCGCCAGAGCGCGCCGCCACATCAGCGGCGAGCCGGGCGACCCGAGCCGGCTCTTGCAGGGGGAGGAGCATCATCCCGGTGCCGACGCGCAGTCGCGTGGTGACGGCGAGCGCGGCCGCCGCCACCGGCAGCAGCGCCGGGCAGTAGCCGTCGTAAAAGAAATGGTGCTCGGAGAGCCACAGCCCGTCGTAGCCCCACGCCTCCAGTGAGGGGGCGTCCTCCAGGAGCTCCCGGTAGGGCACGGAGGGGTGCCGGGGGGTGCTCGCCGTGGACTGCAGGCAGTAGAGCCCGACACCGAACCTCATGAAGGCACCGTAGGATCTCCGTGTTTCATTTGTGAGTCATGTACAGCTGTTGACTTTACATTTGCGTAGTGCAGGCGGGGTTCTATGAGCACGTGCACGATTCAGAACAGTCTGGCGTGGCGATCGTCACCGGCGCCGCGAGTGGCCTTGGGCGTGCGGTGTGCCTGCGCCTCGCCGCTCGCGGTGACATGGTTGTCGCCGCCGATCGCGACGGCGTCGGACTTGCCGAGACTGTGCGGCTTGTTGAAATGCACGCAGGCTCGGCAGTGGCAGTCGAGCTTGACGTCACCGACGCTGCCGCCGTGCGTGCCGCCGTCACCGCGGCCGACACCTGCTCGGCGGCACGCCGGCTCACCACCGCCGTTGCCTGCGCCGGCGTGGCCCGCCGAACGGCCGCCCTTACCCTCGACGCTCGCGACGCTGACGCCGCGCTGGCCGACCTTGACCTGACGCTGGCCGTCAACGTGCGCGGCACGTTCCTGCTGCTCCAGGCAGCCGCAGCCGTCATGGCTCCACGCGGTGAGGGCAGCATCGTCACCGTGGCGTCCACATCTGCCTTCACCGCCTCCTCGACGCCGATGCTGGCTTACGACGCGTCCAAAGGTGCCGTGAAGATGCTCACCCAGGCCGCTGCGCGCGAGCTCGGACCTCACGGGGTGCGGGTGAATGGGGTCGCTCCCGGCACGATGGACACCCCTTTGATGCGAGCGCTCGGCGCCGACGATGCAGCACTCTCGAGGATGGTTCAGTCGCGCATCCCCCTCGGTCGACTGGGCGGGGTCTCGGAGGTGGCGGAGGTGGTGGCGTGGCTCAGCTCGCCCCAGGCCTCCTACGTCACCGGACAGCTGGTCGTCGCCGACGGGGGGTGGTTGGCGTGAGGGTGTCTCTGGTCACCGGCGCCGGAGCGGGCATCGGCGCCGCCGTCGCCCGCCGTCTGTCGGTGCGGGGCGATCGCATCATGTGCGCTGATCGCGACGGCAGTGCGGCCGCCGCCGTTGCCGAGGAGCTCGGCGGTCCAGGACGTGCGATCGCCGTCGCCGTCGACGTCGCCACCGAGGGGGCGGGCGAGGCCGCTGTCGGTGCGGCGCTGGCAGCCTTCGGCCGACTCGACGCGGTGGTCGCCTGCGCCGGTGTCGAGCGCACCGCGCCCGCGCACGAGATGCCCACCGGGACCGTGCGCGACGTCCTGGCCGTCAACGTGCTGGGTTCCTTCGATGTGGCCACTGCGGCGGCGCGGGCCATGCGCGCCCAGGAGGGTGGTGGCAGCGTCGTCCTCGTCGGTTCGGTCACCTCCTTCCGTGCGCTGCCGGGAGGAGCTGCCTATGCCACGTCCAAGGGCGCGGTCCTCATGCTCGCCAAAGCGCTCGCCGTGGACTGGGCCCCCGATGGCATCACGGTCAACGTCGTCGCTCCAGGTGTGACGGACACCGCGATGTCGGCGGCCTCGCTGGGCGATCCCGAGCGCAGGGAGGCGCTCCTCGCCAGGGTGCCCATGCGGCGTCCTGGGCGCCCTGAGGACATCGCTGCGGCGGTTGCCTTCCTGACCTCTCCAGAGGCCGGGTACATCACGGGCGCCTGTCTGCCAGTCGACGGCGGATGGTTGGCGGCGGGATGAGCCTGCGCATCGGTGCGAAGCTTCCGCACACCGGCAGCAGCGCCAACGGGGCAGCCGTCCGCTCCGCCGCCATAGCTCTGGAAGAGGCCGGTTTCGACTCGCTGTGGGTGAGTGACCATGTTGTCCTGCCGGAGCGGGTCGCCTCGACGTATCCATTCTCCAGCGATGGGGTGGCCCGCTGGTCGACCGACCTCGACTACCTGGAGGCGCTCCTCACCTTGACTGCTGCGGCGGCCGTGACCTCGCGCGTCGCACTGGGCACGGCTGTGCTCGTGCTTCCGCAGCGTCAGCCTGTGCTCCTTGCCAAGCAGGCGGCCACGCTGGATGCCCTGTCGGGAGGCAGGCTCGTGCTGGGTGTCGGTGCCGGCTGGCTGGCCGAGGAGTTCGCGGCGCTGGGCGCCTCCTTCGAGGACCGCGGCCCGCGGATGGCGGAGGTCATCGGGGTGTTGCGGTCTTGCTGGAGCGGCCGCCATGAAGGGCTTCTGGTTCTTCCTCGTCCCGTGGGTGGGGCTTGTGGGCTTCCCGTGCTGGTCGGTGGCCACTCGCCTGCCGCCCTGCGGCGCGCGGGTGTCATCGGCGACGGGTGGCTGGCGCAGCAGGCTGCGGCTGACCTGGATCCCGATGCCATCGCTCACGACGCGGCGAGGATGCGCAGTGCCGCGCAGGCTGCGGGGCGCGACGCCAGCTCCCTGCGCGTCGTACTGCGCGTCGCCGACTCCCTGGGGCGACTGGAGCAGGTGGCGGCCCACCTGTCCGATCTGGTGGCGGCGGGCGTCGACGAGGTCGTGGTCGACGTCAACCCCGCGGGCGATCCCGCGGGCGACTACGGGCTGCTGCGCTCTGCCTGACAAGGCCGACGTGCGCCCTGGGCAGCCTCAGTAGCCGTCGATAGCCCGGTCCGGCGCCGGAGCCCTGGTGAACGCGTCGAGTGCTGCCTCGGCTCCACCGGAGAGAAGGCCGGCATCCGTGGCCACCACCACGTCGGTGAAGCCGAGCTCGACCATCCGGCGAGCCCTGGCCGGCGTCCCCGCAAAGCCGCCGGCCCGGACGTCGGCCCTGCGGCAGGCGCGCACCACCGAGGGCAGAGGAGCGAGATCGTCCCCGTCGGTCAGCAGGTCGTCCACGCTGCGGTTCAGGGCCAGGCCGAGGTCGAAGGGCCCCAGGAAGACCATGTCCACGCCGGGTGCCGCCGCGATGTCGTCGACGCGCTCCAGCGCGGCGGCGGTCTCCACCATCACCGCACAGCGCACGGCGTCGTCGGCATCAGCGGGCATCGGGGCGGTTCGGCCGACCAGTGGCAGCATCGGCCCGAAGCTTCGCCGGCCCCGCGGCGGGTAGCGGCAGGCCGCTGCCGCTGCTGCGGCCTGCTCGGGAGTGTCGATCATGGGCACGATCACGCCAGCTGCGCCAGCGTCCAGGGCGCGGCCAATCGTGGCGGGCCGGTCATCCGGCACTCGCACCCACACCGGAACATCGCCGGTCGAGGCCGCCGCTAAAGCCGGCAGCACGTCGCTCACCGACGCCGCGGTCCAGGCGCCGTGCTGGGCGTCCAGGGTGACCCAGTCGGGTCGGACCGACACCAGTAACCGTGCGGTGGCCGCCGAGGCCAGGCTGCTCCACAGGCCGATGTTCGGGGAGGAGGGATGCAAAGCCATGCTTCGAAGATACTGCTCAATCGAAAGGCCACTTAGCGCTTCAGGCTTGCGTGTAGCCATCTTGTAACGCGTAGAACCTTCCAGGAAACAAGGCTCTCCTAGCGTCACCGACATGTCCGC
The DNA here is from genome assembly GCF_003149145.1 of Quadrisphaera granulorum. Lineage (GTDB taxonomy): Bacteria > Actinomycetota > Actinomycetes > Actinomycetales > Quadrisphaeraceae > Quadrisphaera > Quadrisphaera granulorum. The sequence continues at coordinate 5,940 of NZ_QGDQ01000017.1, forward strand.
ACCAGCTCCGAGCGCGTCACCGCCCCGGATCGCCGCAGGCGCAGCCTCGGTGCCAGGGTCGGGGATCCGAGAGATCGTGATGCTCGCCTACGGACGCGAGGACGTGGTGCACCTCGAGATCGGGGAACCCGACTTCGCCACTCCACGTCATGTCGTGGCAGCTGGTGATCTGACGCTCGCCACGCACAACCGCTACACCCCGAGCGCGGGGATCCCCGCGCTGCGTACAGCCGTCGCGGGGCGCCTACATCAGCACTACGGGCTCAATGACGACCCCGACTCCGTCGTCATCAGCCAGGGGGCGGTCCAGGGGCTCGCCGCGGTGATGACGGTGCTGCTGGAGCCAGGCGACGAGGTCCTCGTCCCTGATCCCGCCTGGCCCAACTACGAGATGCAGGCTCTGCTGCTCGGCGCCCGCCCGGTGCGATACCCGCTGCGTCCCGAGCGCAGCTTCCGCCCGGACCCGCTTGAGGTGGCCTCGCTGGTCACGGACCGGACCAGGGTGCTCGTCATCAACTCCCCCTCCAACCCCACGGGAGCGGTCCTGGAGCCTGGCCTGGTACGTGCGCTGGTGGAGATCGCCGTCGAGCGCGACCTCGTGGTGATCGCTGACGAGGTCTACGACCAGATCATCTTCGATGGTGTGCACGCCAACGCGGCTGCGATGGCCCCGGAGTCGGTGGTCAGCGTCTTCAGCTTCTCCAAGACGTACGCGATGACCGGGTCCCGGGTCGGGTACCTCACTGGCCCGTCGTGGCTGGTCCCCACCGTCGCGCGGGTCCAGGAGCCACTCCTGTCGTCGATCTCCGCAGCCGCTCAGGCTTCGGCTCTCGCAGCGCTCGAAGGGCCGCAGGACGTCGTCGGACGCATGGTGAGCACCTATCGGGAGCGCCGCGATCTCGTCGTCGACCGTCTGCGCTCCGCGGGGCTGACCGTGGAGGCACCAGCCGGTGCCTTCTATCTCATGCTCCCCCTGGTCGCGGGTGCAGACTCTCGCCTCGCTGCTCTCGACCTGGTTCACCGAGGGGTGGCGCTGGCCCCGGGAACCGCCTTCGGAGACACGGCGCGGAGCCACCTGCGGCTCTCCCTCGCCTCCTCCGCCCAGCAGCTGTCCACAGGCCTGGACCGGTTCCTCGACTGGTACGAGGCCACCTCCGGAGGGAACCGGTGACCACCGTGACAGAGCCCGAGTCAGTTGCCGCACCATTTGCGGCCTCCGGGGTGGGGCGGCGAGTGCCCATCGTTTCCATCGAGGGTCTGCGCAAGTCGTTCGGCTCGGTCGAGGTGCTCTCGGGAATCGACCTGGATGTCCACCCCGGCGAGCACGTTGTTCTCCTGGGCCCGTCTGGGTCCGGCAAGTCGACGGTCCTGCGCAGCATCAACCTCCTCGAGCGCCCCAGCGCTGGGTCCCTGGTGGTGGACGGTCGCGAGCACGCGACGCCGCGATCCTCGGGGCTGTTCGCAGGAGCCCCCCGGGGCACCGCCTTGCAGCTGCGTCGCACCGTCGGCATGGTCTTCCAGCAGTTCAACCTCTTCGGGCACTTGAGCGCGCTGGACAACATCGTGCTGCCGCTGCGTTCGGTGCGCAGGATGAGCCGCCGCGACGCGGAGGAGCGCGCGGCCGTCGAGCTGCGTCGCGTCGGCCTGATCGCACGGGCAGGTCACTACCCCAACCAGCTGTCGGGAGGGCAGCAGCAGCGGGTCGCCATCGCCCGTGCCCTCGCACTGGACCCGCAAGTGATGCTCTTCGACGAGCCGACGTCAGCCCTCGACCCAGAGCTGGTGGGGGAGGTGCTCCGCACGATGCGCCTCGTCGCCGAGACCGGCATGACCATGATCGTCGTTACTCATGAGATCGGCTTCGCCCGAGAGGTCGGTGACCTCAACGTCTTCCTCGAGCACGGGAAGGTCGTCGAGACCGGTGGCCGAGAGTTCTACGACGAGTGTCGTAGTCAGCGCGCTCGCGACTTCCTCCAGGCGGTGAGGTGATGGACGGCCCCACCCTCGACTGGTCTCTCGTCTGGGACAGCAGGCAGCTTCTCCTGGACGGCTTGGTGGTGGCCGTCCAGGTCTCCGCTACTGCACTGGCGCTGTCCGTGGCTCTCGGTCTGGTGCTCGCACTACTACGAACTTCCAGCACACCGCTGAGCTGGATCGCCGCCGGCTACATCAACATCTTTCGAGGCGTTCCCGCGCTGGTGAGCGTGATTTGGGTCTACTTCGGTGTTTCGCTCGCGTTCGGTTTGACCTTCACCGTGTTCCAGGCCGGTGTGATCGCCTTGACGCTGCTCTACAGCGCGTTCCTGGCCGAGATCTTCCGCTCGGCCCTCAGCGCGGTGCCACCGGGGCTCAAGGAGGCCGGCCAGGCTCTTGGCCTGCATCCGAGCCGGGTCTTCTTCTCCGTGACGCTGCCCCAGGCGGGCAAGATCGCACTGCCGAACATCGGCAGCATGTTCATCGGCATGGTCAAGGACACCTCTACCTTCACCGTGATCGGCCTGCTCGAAGTCGTGCGCGTCACGCAGAACCTCGTGAGCACCACGTTCCAGCCGTTCGTCCTCTACACCGCGGCTGCCGCGATCTACGTGCTCGCAGCCTTCGTCATCGACTTCGGCTTCCGGCTCGTCGAGAACCTCATGACCAGCCCACCGCAGGGACGGTTGGCACGGGCTCTGAGGGCCCGAAAGCGGGCCCGCGTCGAGCGGCTCATCGCTGCCCACTCCCGCGAGCCTGACGAGCCGCTCACTCCCGCCGCTGTCTGACTCCTGCCGCCCCGCCCTCCCCCCACCCCTCTCCCGAAAGGCACTCCCGTGCGCACTCTGAGCTCCCGCATGCCCCGGCGGACTGCTGTCGTCGGCACAGCCCTTGCCCTTGTAGCAGCGCTCGCTGGTTGCGGCGGGTCCACGAACTCTGCATCGACGACTGATGACACCTCGAGCGCCTCGACCGCCACCGGCGATGACCTGGGGCTGATGACCCCAGGCACCCTCGTCGTCGGCATGAACCTCCAGTTCCCGCCGGAGATGTATCTCGACAGCAACAACCAGCCCGCCGGCTACGACGTCGACCTCCTCAACGACCTCGCGAAGCAGATGGGCGTCAAGCTGGAGATCAAGAACCTCGACTTCAACGGACTGATCCCCGGCCTGCAGAGCAAGCAGTTCGACATGGTGTCCGTCGGTCTCACAGCTACCGACGAGCGCAAGCAGGTCATCGACTTCTCCCGCGCCTACGTGCCCTACACCTCCGTCCTCGCGGTGAAGGACGGTGACACCTCGGTGACCAGCATCGATTCGGTCAACGCAGCGGGCACCGTCATCACCGCGCTGCAGGGCAGCTCGGGCGAGAAGCTGGCGCAGACGACCTTCCCGAAGGCCACCGTCACCGGGTTCCCCGACCAGAACGCCGCACTGCTGCAGGTCGCCACCGGGCGCGCCCAGGGCTCGGTCGTCGAGGACTACATCCTCGCCCAGTACTCCAAGGCCAACCCGGGACAGATCATGAAGGCCGACCTGCCCGAGCCGCTCGACATCGGCTACGGCTCCTGGGGTGTGCAGAAGGGCAAGACCGCGCTGGTCACCGCACTCAACTCCTACCTCTGCGAGGCCCAGAGCAGCGGGAAGCTCGCTGAGCTGTACGAGAAGAACTTCGAGGTGCCCGCAGCTGACTTCCCGCAGATGCCTGCGGGCTGCTGACCAACGTCAGCCCAACTCGGCAGCGCTCGTGCCGGCGGGACGGTCCCGCCGGCACGAGCGCTGCCGCGACCCTTCAGGCGAGCGCGGCAGCTGCGGGCCGTGCGGTGTACCGGGGGGGCCAACCTTGACCCCGGCATCGCAGCAAGGCCCGCGCATGGCTGACCCACGTCACCGACTTAGCCTCGTGCGGTGAGCACCGCCCTCCCTGGCCCGACTTCACCGCCGAGCGGCCACGCCGTCGAGGCCGCCCTGCGGGTCGCCGAGGCTGGCGGTCCGCTCGACCCGCGTGAGGCCGAGGCGCTGCTGGCAGCCCGTGGGCTCTGCGACGGCGACCCGCTCGACAGGTTGCTGCGCGTCGCCTCCGCGGTGCGCGACGCAGGCCTGGCCGCCGCTGGTCGCCCCGGCGTCGTGACGTACTCGCGCAAGGTGTTCGTGCCGATCACCACGCTGTGCCGCGACCGGTGCCACTACTGCACCTTCGTCGACACGCCGCTCCAGCTGGCCCGCGCCGGCCGTACGCCTTTCATGACCGAGGACGAGGTGCTCGCGCTGACCCGCGACGGCGCCGCACTGGAGTGCAAGGAGGCGCTCTTCACCCTCGGCGACCGGCCCGAGGCTCGCTGGCCGGAGGCCCGGCAGTGGCTCGAGGCGCACGGGTTCGCCTCGACGCTGGACTACGTGCGCCACCTCGCCGTCCTCGTGCGCGAGGAGACGGGGATGCTCCCGCACCTCAACCCGGGCGTGATGACCGCCGACGAGCTCGCCGACCTGCGCCCGGTCGCCGCGTCGATGGGGATGATGCTCGAGACCACCAGCCGCGAACTCTTCGAGCGCCGCGGCGCGGTTCACTTTGGCAGTCCCGACAAGGACCCGGCGGTCCGGCTCCAGGTTCTCGAGGACGCCGGCGTCGCCGTCGTCCCCTTCACCACCGGGGTGCTGCTGGGCATCGGCGAGACGCCCGCCGACCGCATCGAGTCACTGCTGGCCATCGCCGACGTCGCGCGGCGGCACGGCCACGTGCGCGAGGTGATCGTGCAGAACTTCCGCGCCAAGCCGCGCACCGCGATGCGCGGTGAGCCCGACCTCGCGCTGCAGGAGTACGCGGCCGCGCTCGCCGTCGCCAGGCTCCTGCTGGGACCGGACCTCCGTGTGCAGGCGCCGCCCAACCTGTCGGCCACCGACGACGACGGGGCGGAGCTGGCGCTGCTGCTGCGCGCCGGCGTCGACGACTGGGGCGGCGTCAGCCCGCTCACCCCCGACCACGTCAACCCCGAGCGGCCGTGGCCGCACTTGGCCGACCTCGCCCGCTGGTCGGCAAAGTCCGGGTTCGAGCTTCGCGAGCGCCTGGCGCTGCAGCCGGAGCACGCGCTCGACGCGCAGCGGTGGCTCGACCCGGCGGTCGCGCCTGCCGTTGCGGCGCTGGCCGGGCCGGACGGGCTCGCGGTTCAGGGACGCCGTCCGGTCGGTCTCGCGCCCCGCCGGCCCGCCGCCTGACGCAGGGCAGGGCGGGGCGGGGCAGGGTGGCGGAAGTCCATGATCACGGCGGTCTGGGTGCGGTGATCATGGGCAGTTGGCCACCGTCACGGTGAGGGTCAGCTGGCGGCGCCGTAGGCAGCGGGGTCGAAGCGCGCGTTGCGGGCCCGGAACTCCGCTGCCGACGCGGGCCACAGCAGCGCCAGCCGCCCGCTGCGCTCGTCGCGGTACCAGCTCGTGCAGCCGCCGTCGTCCCACACCGTGTCGGCGGCCAGGGCGTCGACCTCGCGCAGGTACGCCGCCTCTGCCGCCTCACCGACTTCCAGCGGCCGAGCACCCGGCCCGTGTCGCCGCAGGTGCTCCAGCGCCCCGAGCACGTGCTCGACCTGCGCCTCCAGCACGTCGATCGCCGAGGAGTGCCCCAGCACGGCGTGCGGGCCGCCGAGCAGGAAGAGGTTGGGGAAGCCCGGCACTGCCGTCGATGCGTACGCCGTCATCCCGCCGGCCCACCGTTGCGCCAGGGCCAGGCCGCTGCGGCCGTGCAGCCGTGCCGCGATCGGCGGCGTCGACGTCGTGAAGCCCGTGGCCAGCACGAGGGCGTCGAGCTCGTGCCGCGCTCCGGACCCCGCCACCGCGGTGCTCCCCTCCACACGAGCCAGCGCGCTCGGCTCCAGCGCTACGTCGGAGCGCAGCAGCGTGGGGTAGTAGTCGTCGGAGAGCAGCACGCGCTTGCAGCCCACCTCGTACGCCGGGGTCAGCGCGCGGCGCAGCGGCCCGTCCGGCACCTGCGCGGCCAGGTGCTCCCGCGCCCTGGCCCGCAGCGCCTCCAGCGCCGGCCGATGACGACGGCGCGCGGCGATGCCCGCGTCGAGCTCGGCCAGCAGGCCGGCTCGCAGAGCGGCGACGGCAGCGGGGTCCCGCTCCAGCGCTGACCGCTCGCCGGGCGCCACTTCGGCATCACCTCGCGGCACGATCCACGGCGCCGTCCTCTGGAACACCACCACCTGCTCCGCCACCCCGGCGAGCGCCGGCACCACCTGCACCGCCGACGCCCCGGTGCCCACCACACCGACACGCAGCCCGCGCAGGTCGAGCCGCGCGTCCCAGCGTCCCGTGTGCACCACCGGCCCGGAGAAGCCGTCCAGCCCCGCGACCTCGGGCGTGTGCGGCGCGCCGAACCGGCCCACCGCCGTGACCAGCACCCGCGCGCGCACCCGCAGGACCCCGTCGGGCGTCGCGGCCGTCACGTGCCAGCGGCCACCTGCGTCGACACCGCCGTCGTCGTCGGATTCCCAGGAGGCGTCGAGCACGTCGGTGCGGAGCCGCACGTGCGGCGCCAGGCCCTCCTCGCGGGTGCTGGTGCGCAGGTATTCCTGCACCTGGGCGCCGCGCGCGTAGCGGTGCGTCCACGCCGGCTGCGGGCGGAAGCTGTAGGCGTACAGCGGCGCGGGCACATCGCACGCGACGCCCGGGTAGGTGTTGTCGCGCCAGGTGCCGCCGACGTCGTCGCCGCGTTCGAGCACCACGAACGACTCGCGCCCGCGCCGCTTCAGCTGGATGGCCGTCGCCAGGCCCGCGACCCCGGCGCCGATGACGGCGACGTCGACCACCAGCTGCTCCCGAGGTGGCCGACTTCCCATGATCACGGAGGGGGGAGGGGGAGGCGCTGGTCGGGCGGGACGTCGGCGTAGGTGGTGGTCCGCTGACGGGGCGTGCGTCCCAGCTTCTCGGCGACGACGACGACGTCGGCCGCGGTCAGCTGCGTCCCCGCTTCCGCGCCCGCGTCGGGGGCGACCGTGCCGTCGAGGAGCAGCCCGCCGAGGTCGTCGGCGCCGCCGGTCAGCAGCTGCTCGACCAGTGGGGACGTGCCCCCGCCGAGCTTGGTCCACGCGACCTGCACGTGGTCGATGCTGCCGGTGACCCGGTCGCTGCCGCTGCCGAGGAGCAGCCGGGCGACGGCGTGCAGCGCGCGCGTCTCGCGCTCCGACGGGCCCGGCCGGCGGCGTGGCAGACCCGCGGGCAGCAGGTCGGGGAGGGGAGCGGTCAGCGCGGGCGTCCACGGCATGGCGATGAACTCGGTGAACCCGCCCGTGCGGCGCTGCACCTCCTGGAGGCGCCGCAGGTGCGCCACCTGCTGCGCGTGCGTCTCCAGGTGCCCGTAGACGAGGGTGGCCGTGGAGCGCAGGCCCACCTCGTGCGCGGTGGTGATGAGGTCGACCCACTGCTGCAACGTGAGGTCCGGGGCGCCCGGCGGTGCGAGGCGCGGGCGCAGCGCGTCGTCGAGGATCCGCGCGCCCGTGCCCGGCACCGAGCCCAGCCCGGCGTCGCGGGCAGCGGTCAGCCACTCCCGCGGCGTGCGGCCCGAGCGGGTCGCGGCGTCGAGCACCTCGGCGGGCCGGAACGCGTGCAGGTGCAGCTGCGGAGCCCGCTCGTGGAGGGCGCGCACGAGGTCGAGGTAGCCGTCGTCCTGGCCCTCGCCGGCCGCCGCCGACGGCGGCAGCGGGCCCTGCACGCACAGCTCCGTCGCGCCCAGGGCGACCGCTTCGTCGACGAGGGCGTCGCGCAGCTCCGCCTGGGGTGAACCCGGCGGGCCGGCCACCGCCGCCGTCGTGAGGTTGCGGTTGACGACGAACGTCAGGTCGCCGTCGGCGCCGCCCTTGTCAGGGGCGTCATGACCGCTGGCTGCCGCGAGGACGTTCGCGCGACGCGCATCGGCGAGGCCGCACAGCGCGTCGAGGTACGGCTCGTCGATCGCCAGGAGCTGGGCCCAGTCGTCGTCGCTCAGGGAGGACGCGTCGACGATGGCGAAGGCGAGCAGCTCCTCGGGAGAGCGCACCGCCCGCCGGGCGCGCACTCGGCCGGTGGGGTGCCGAGGGCTCACCAGATGCGCACCCGCTGCTCGCGCGGCGTGAACAGCCCGTCTCCCTCGACCACCCCGAACGCCTCGTGGAAGGCGTCGAGGTTGGTGACGACGGCGTTGCAGCGCAGGTCAGCGGGGGAGTGCGGGTCGATGGCGAGGCGCCGGCGGACCTCGGCCTCGCGGGTCTTGGTGCGCCACACCTGCGCCCACCCGATGAGCACCCGCTGGATGGCAGTGAACCCGTCGAGCTCGGGCCCCTCCTCCAGCCCCGCGTTCTCCAGGGCGATCCGGTACGCCTTGAGCGCGATGGTCAGGCCGCCGAGGTCGCCGATGTTCTCGCCGACGGTAAGCTCGCCGTTGACCTTCGCGTCGGGGGCTTCGCGCGGTGAGAGCGCCGCGTACTGCGCGATGAGGGCGCCCGCGCGCCGCTCGAACTCCTCGCGGTCGGACGGCTGCCACCAGTCGACGAGGTTGCCCGAGCCGTCGTACTTGGAGCCCTGGTCGTCGAAGCCGTGGCCGATCTCGTGGCCGATCACCGCGCCGATGCCGCCGTAGTTGGCGGCGTCGTCGGCGTCGGCGTCGAAGAACGGCGGCTGGAGGATCGCCGCGGGGAAGACGATCTCGTTCATCACCGGGTGGTAGTACGCGTTGACCGTCTGCGGCGTCATGAGCCACTCCGACCTGTCGATCGGCTGCCCGATCTTGGCGAGCTCAAAGGCCGTCTCCCACTCACCGGTGCGCCGCACGGTGCCGACGAGGTCCTCGCCGTCCACCGCCAGGGAGGAGTAGTCCTTCCAGCGGTCGGGATAGCCGATCTTCGGGGTGAACGCCGCCAGCTTGGCGAGCGCCTTCTCGCGGGTCTCCGGACCCATCCAGTCCAGCGTGGAGATGGAGCGGCGGTAGGCCTCCACGAGGTTGGCGACCAGCTCTACCATGCGCTCCTTGGACCGCGGCGGGAAGTGCCGCTCCACGTAGAGCTGGCCGATGGCCTCCCCGAGCGTCCCCTCGACGAAGGAGACCCCGCGGCGCCACCGCTCGCGCAGCTGCGGGGTGCCCGACAGGGTGCGGCCGGAGAAGTCGAACTGCTCTTCCACCAGCGCCTCGGACAGGTACGGCGCGAGCCCGCGCACCAGGCGCACCGCCAGCCAGGCGCGCCACTGCTCCAGCGGCCGCGACGCGAACAGCGCCGCCGCCCCGGTGACGAAGGACGGCTGCCGCACCACCACCTCGGCCAGCGCGTCCGCACTGACGCCGTCCAGGCGGCTCGTTGGCTTGCCGCCGCCCTCGCCGTCGTCGTCGGACAGGTCCAGCAGTGCCGACCGCCACGCCTCCCAGTCGAACCCGGGGGCGCTGGCCACCAGCGCCTCCCACGTCATGAGCGTGTACGTCTTGTGGGCGTCGCGGCGGGAGACCCTGTCCCAGCTGACGCCCGCCAGCGCGGTCTCCAGGTCGAGCACGGTGGCCCCCAGCGGCTCCAGGCCCGCGAGGGCGCACAGCCTGTCGAGGTGCTCGAGGTACTTCCCCCGCACCTCGGCGTGCTCGTCGAGGCGGTAGTACGCCTCGTCCGGCAGACCCAACCCGGCCTGCTCGGCGTAGACGACGTAGCGGGAGGAATCCTTCGCGTCGGGCGAGACGTAGGCGGCCACCAGCGCCGCGAGCCCCTCGCGCTGGTACGTGCCCAGCAGCGCGGCCAGCGCGGAGCGGTCCCGGACAGCGGCCACCTCCGCCAGCAGCGGCTCCAGCGGGGTGGCGCCCAGCGCCTCGACCCGCTCCACGTCCATGAACGCGCGGTAGGCCCGTCCCACCTGACCCAGCGCACCGCCCGAGGCCGGCCCGCTGACCTCGACGGGCGCGCTCGCGGCGGCCTCCTCGACGATGGCGCGCACCTGCTCCTCGGCGGCGTCGTAGAGGGCGCGGAAGGCGCCGTCGGACGACCTGTCCGCCGGGATCTCGTGCGCGACGAGCCAGCCGCCGTTGATGTGGCCGAACAGGTCGTCCTGGGGACGGACGGAGGTGTCGACGTGGGCGAGGTCGAGGCCCGAGCGTGTCGCGGGCTCTGCTGCCTGAGCTGCTGCCTGAGGTGCTGCGGAGGCTGCCGGGGACGTCGTCGCAGAGGTGGCCATGCCCCATCCTCCCCACTCCCACGACCGCGACGCAGGAGGCCCCGGCCAACGAGCAGGCAGGATGGCCACATGAGTACGGACAGCAGCACCACGGGCCCCACCGGCACCTCGAGCGCAGCGACGACGGCTTCTGCGTGGACGGCGGAGCGGGTCGCTCGCCTCGTCGACCACACCCTGCTCAAGCCGGAGGCCACCGCCGCTGACGTCACCGCGCTGCTCGCCGACGCGCGCCGCCTGGGCGTGTTGGCCGTATGCGTCTCGCCGTCGTTCCTGCCACTGGTCCAGACCGCCGGCGAAGGTTCGACGGACGGCCTCCTGGTGGCCACGGTCTGCGGCTTCCCCTCCGGCAAGCACACCAGCGCCGTCAAGGCCGCCGAGGCCGCGGCAGCGGTGGGGGCGGGCGCCGACGAGGTCGACATGGTCATCGACGTGGGCACCGCGCTGGCCGGTGACATCGACGCCGTCCGCTCGGACATCGCCGCCGTACGGGCCGCCGTCCCCGCGCCGCGGGTGCTCAAAGTGATCCTCGAGAGCGCGGCCCTCCCGGACGACGTCCTCGTCGCCGTGTGCCGGGCCTCCGAGGAGGCCGGCGCCGACTTCGTGAAGACCTCCACGGGCTTCCACCCCGCGGGCGGAGCGAGCGTGCACGCCATCGAGATCATGCACGCGGAAGTCGGCGGTCGCCTCGGCATCAAGGCCTCCGGCGGGATCAGGACGGCGGAGGCCGCCGTCGCCCTGCTCGACGCGGGCGCCACGCGTCTGGGGCTGTCGGGTACTGCCGCCGTGCTTGCTGGTCTGCAGGGGCTGGAGGGCCTTTCCGGCTCCTGACCGAGGTCAGAGCAGGGGCTCGCGGGTGTTCCCCTGCGCGCCGTCGTGGGCGTCGTCCTGGGCGCCGTCGTGGGGGGCGTTGCGGCGGCTGCGGCTGGCCCGCTTCATCTCGTACATCGCCGCGTCCGCGGCCGCGAGCAGCTCCTCGGTGCTCACCGGATGGTCGACGACGGCGACCCCGACGCTCGCCCCCACGGAGACCGAGGAGCCGTCCGGCAGCAGCACCGGCAGCGGCACCTCGCCGCGTACCCGCTCCGCCACCGCGTGCGCTTCGTCGTCGGCGGCGATGCCCTCCAGCACGATGACGAACTCGTCGCCCCCGGTACGGCCCACGCAGTCCGCGGGGCGCACGGAGGCCAGCAAGCGTTCGGCGACGACGACGAGCAGCGCGTCTCCGGCGGCGTGGCCGTGGACGTCGTTGACGGGCTTGAAGCCGTCGAGATCGAGGAAGAGCAGCGCTGAACGTCGGTGCGGGGAGGCGTCGGTGGCGGCGCGCCCCAGCGGGGCCGCCAGCCCGCGGCGCGAGAGCAGCCCCGTGAGCGGGTCGAGGAGAGCCAGGCCCTCGAGCTCGGCGACGTGGACCTGACGCTCGGCCTCCAGTGCCTCCGCCGCCCGGAGGGTCTGCCGGCTCAGCCGGGAGGCGATCCCGAGGGTCGGCAGGCAGAACAGCAGGGTGCCGGCCGCCACCACCGCGGTGGCTCCGGCGGGCAGCAGACCGTCGACGATGCCCAGCCACTGGGCTCCCATGCTCGCAGCGGAGACCCCCACGACGCTCGCCATGACCGCGAGGGTGCGACGTCGTGTGGGGCGGATCACCACCGCGTGGATCGCCACCATCGTGCAGGCCGTCGGGACGAGCGCGGTCAACCCCAGCGGGGCGAGCAGCGCGGCCAGGAGCGCGAGGTAGGTGACGTTGAGGGCGACGCCGCCGGTGGAGGTCGTGAGCCGCTCGAGCCGGCCGCGGAGCCACGGGGTTCCGGAGGCTGCGAGCACGAGCGCGACGGTCACCGCGGCCCCCAGGCGCGTCTGGACCCCCAGCCGCTCGGTGAGCGCGCCGAAGCAGACTGCGAGGGCGGGGGCGGTGAGCGCCGACGCGAGGGTGCGGAGCACCGTCCTGAAGCGGGACGTGCGGAGGGCTCTCGGCAACGGCACGCCTGCCTCCTTGCAGCGGAAACCGAGCATGCCGCTCGGGAATCTCGATGATCGACAGTAATCGATCCGGGCTGTAGGGCTGTAGGGCTGCAGCGGACGTATGTCAGCCAGGCCGCCGATCAGCCCGTGGGCAGCTGCACCGCCGCGTGCTGCGGGACCCCCGACGGCGCCCGCCCTCGCGCGAGCCGACTGGCGCGCTTCGCCACGTACATCGCCGCGTCGGCGGTGCACACCAGCTGGTCGACGTCGCAGGGGGTGGTGGCTGTCGCCACCCCGGTGCTGACCCCCACGGTCACCTCGGTGCCGTCGGCGAGCAGCACCGCCCGCGCCACCGCCTCGCGCACCCGCGCCGCGACCAGCTCCGCCTCGGATTCGTCGTGCAGCCGGAACAGGACGATGACGAACTCGTCGCCGCCGGTGCGCGCGATGGCGTCGTCGTCGCGCACGCACTGCTGGAGGCGGCGGGCCACCGCCTTGAGCAGCTCGTCGCCCGCGGCGTGACCGTGGACGTCGTTGACGGCCTTGAAGCCGTCGAGGTCGAGGTAGATGACTCCGGACGGGGTGTGTGGCGCGGCGGAGCCGGCGGCCCGTCGCAGCGGCTCCTCCAGACCCCGGCGGCCCAGCAGCCCGGTCAGGGCGTCCAAGCGGGCCGCCTTCTCGAGGGCGGCGTTGGCACGGACGGCGTCCCGGGCGACCCCCGCGGCGATCGGCGAGCTCACCACCAGCAGCGTCCCGGCGACAAGGGCCGCCGCCGGGACCGGCAGCACACCTCCCACCCACCCCAGGGCCTGGCACCCCAGCGCCGCGGCGCTGGCCACGACCTGGACCACGTGCACCTGGACGATGCGCGCTCGGGTCGGCTGCAGGAGTACGGAGTGGATCCCCGAGGAGGCAACCGCCGCCGGCACCAGGGCGCTCATCCCCAGGGCGGCGAGCATCGCGCCGAGCACGACGACGGCGAGCAGCATGCCTGCCAGCCCACCCACGCCCTCGGAGCGGTTCTCGTTCCACCGGCGCACCGGCGGCAGCGCCAGGAAGCCCATCACCGCGCCGAGCCCGACGGCAATGCCCCAGGAGACCTCGGCGCCGAGCCGGTCAGCGGACAAGGCCATCGCAGCGGCCATCGCTGCGGTGACCACGATCGGCGCCGTCATCGAGAAGGCGTAGACGAGCCGCTGCGGCACGAGCACGGCCACCTCCTGACGAGCCCTCGATGAGCTCCGCGAGCGCTGAGGCCCCACGCGTTGGGGGCTTCAGGTGGTGATCGACAGAAGTCGCCCGTCCTGGAGGTGACGTCCCCCGGACGGGGACGCGCCAGTCTCAGAGAGCCAGGAGCCCCCGGACCTCCTCAGCAAGGGCTGCTAGGCGTACTGCCGCGCGCTGACGGGCACCGTCGAGCGCGCCACGGCCCTCGACCGGCTCCACCACCTCGAGGTAGCACTTGAGCTTCGGCTCGGTACCGCTGGGGCGCACCACCACGCGACCGCCGCCGGCCAGCGTCCAGCGCAGGCCGTCGGTGGCGGGCACGCCCGTCGTGGCCACTGAGCCCACCGACAGGTCGTCCACCCGCTCGACGACGGCGCCGGCCAGCTCGGCGGGCGGCTCGGCACGCAGGCGCGCCATCGCGTCGGAGATCAGCGAGAGGTCCTCCACCCGCACCGAGACCTGGCCCGTCGCGTGGACGCCGTGGGCGACGGCGAGCTCGTCGAGCACGCTGAGCAGCGTGCTGCCCCGGGGGGCCAGGTCGGCCGCGAGCGCGGCAACCACCACCGCCGCGGAGACGCCGTCCTTGTCACGGACCAGGTCGGGTGCCACGCAGTACCCGATGGCCTCCTCGTAGCCGAACACCAGGCCCGGCGCCCGCGAGATCCACTTGAAGCCGGTGAGGGTCTCGGCGTGCCCGACGCCGTGCGCGGCGGCGATCCGGCCCAGGAGGCTGCTCGAGACCAGCGAGCACGCCAGCGTCGCACCCGGTGGCAGCACCCGGCGCGGACCCGCGAGCCCGCCGGAGGCCGCGTGCTCCCCGAGCACCGCGCCCAGCTCGTCACCGGTGAGGGCTCGCCACCCGCCGTGACGGCTCGGATCGGGGACGGCGACGGCGCAGCGGTCGGCGTCCGGGTCGACGGCGACGACGAGGTGCGCGTCCCGCCGGCGCGCGAGTGCGAGAGCCAGGTCGAGGACGCCCGGCTCCTCGGGGTTCGGGAAGGTCGTGGTCGGGAAGTCCGGGTCGGGGTCGGCCTGTTCGGGGACGATGGCGACGTCGGTGACGCCCGCCCGCCGCAGCGCCTCCATGACGACGGCGCCACCGACCCCGTGCACCGGCGTGAGCACCACGCGGAGCTGCGAGCGCCGTCCGTCGGCCGGCGGCGGGCCGGGCAGCGCCGAGACCGCGCGCAGGTAGGCGTCGAGGAGGTCGCCGCCGAGCACCGACCAGCCCCGCTCGGCACGGGGGACCTCGCGGGCCGGTGGCTGAGCGGCGATCTCCGCGGCGATCTGCGCGTCCGCGGGCGGCACGATCTGCGCGCCCCGCCCGGGTGCGTCAGCGCGCGTCTCCGCTCGGGAGCCGGTGGCGGGCGCGCATCGACCCCCGAGGTAGACCTTGTAGCCGTTGTCCTGCGGCGGGTTGTGGCTGGCGGTCACCATGACGCCCGCGTCAGCGTCGAGGTGGCGCACCGCGAACGCCAGGACGGGTGTCGGCAGGGGACGCGGCAGCAGCAGTGCTCGCACGCCCGCCGCCGTCATCACCGCGGCCGTGTCGCGCGCGAACTGGGCTGACCCGTGGCGGGCGTCGTACCCGATGACGCACAGCGGCGCGCCGGCCTCCGGGTCCGGCGGCGCCGCGTGGCGCCGCAGGTAGGAGGCCAGACCCGCCGCGGCGCGGACGACGACGGCGCGGTTCATGCGGTGGCTGCCCGGCCCGAGCGCCCCGCGCAGCCCTGCCGTGCCGAACTCGAGGTCGCCGTCGAGGGCGGAGATCACCTCGGCGGCAGCCTCCCGAGCTCCAGCGCTGTCGTTGGCGATGCCTTCGGCGCGGGCGAGCAGCGCCAGCAGGGCGGCGCGGTCGTCGTCGTCGACGTCTCCTTCGGCCCACGCGCGGGCGCGGGCGGCGGTGCGGGCGTCCAGCCGGACGCCGGAGGACGTGGCGCTCACGCGCGGGGCTCGGCGAGTACCCGGCGTACCACGGAGGCCAGCAGTGCCCCGATGCGCGGACCCGCGGCCCTGCCCGCGTCGATGACCTCCTGCGCGTCCAGCGGCGTCGGGCTGACGCCTGCCGCCAGGTTGGTGACCAGCGAGATCCCCAGCACCTCCAGACCGACCTGGCGCGCCGCGATGGCCTCCAGGGCCGTGGACATGCCGACCAGGTCGCCCCCGATGCGGCCCGCCATGCGCACCTCGGCGGGGGTCTCGTAGTGGGGGCCGGGGAACTGCACGTACACGCCCTCGGTGAGCTCCGGCTGCACCTGGCGCGCGATGCCGCGCAGCCGCGAGGAGTACAGGTCCGTGAGGTCGATGAACGTGGCGCCCTCGAGCGGCGACGTCGCCGTGAGGTTGATGTGGTCGCTGATGAGCACTGGCGTGCCGGGGCCGCGGTCGACGTCGATGCCGCCGCAACCGTTGGTCAGGACGACGCTCGCGCAGCCCGCCGCGGCCGCCGTCCGCACGGCGTGGACGACGGGACGCACCCCACGCCCCTCGTACAGGTGCGTCCGCGAGAGGAACACGAGCACGTGGCGCTCGGCGCCGGAGTCGTCCGTGACGCTCACCGAGCGCACTGTGCCGACGTGCCCGAGGGCTGCCGCCGGCGCGAACCCCGGCAGGTCGGTGACCGCGATCTCGGCGGTCGTCGCCCCCAGCAGGTCTGCGGTGACCTGCCAGCCGGAGCCGAGCACCAGCGCCGCGTCGTGGCGGGCGATGCCGGTGCGCTCGGCGATGGCCTGCGCGGCGTACGCGGCGATCTGGAAGGGATCGGTGCTGGGGTCGCCGAGGTCGTACGCCGGGTTGTTGGAGTGGTCCGGCGCGACGTTGTCGAAGGGGTCCATCACGCGGGGCACCGTACTGGGAGCCGCCTGCAGCGGCCTCCGGGGCGGGGCAGCCGACCCGATCAACCAGCCCGATCAGCCAGCCCGATCAGCCGACGGAGCGACAGGGGCGCGAGCGCAGCTCCGCGACGTAGTCGTCGGGGGCTCCCGCGGCTTCGGCAGCGTCGGCGAGCATGCCGAGGTAGAACGCGCTGGGCAGGCCGCCCTCGTAGTCGTCGAGGACGTACGTCCAGGCCAGCCGCTCGCCCTCGAGGGTGTCCACACGCACCTTGACCTTGGTGTAGAGGCCGATGTCGACGCCCTCCCACTGGTCGAGCTGCTCGGCGTCGGCGTCGGTGAGGTCGTACAGGGCCACGAACACCTGGTGCTCGACGCCGCTGTCCGGATCCTCCGACGGGGGTACCTCCACGATGGTGGCCAGCGCGCCGTCCCAGCCGCGCTCCTCACCACCGAACGTC
This sequence comes from Quadrisphaera granulorum, assembly GCF_003149145.1. Classification (GTDB taxonomy): domain Bacteria; phylum Actinomycetota; class Actinomycetes; order Actinomycetales; family Quadrisphaeraceae; genus Quadrisphaera; species Quadrisphaera granulorum. Next base: position 22,569 of record NZ_QGDQ01000017.1, read on the forward strand.
AGGCGCCAGCCGCGTAGCCAGCCCGTCTGCTCCAGGGGTGAGTGCGGCGCCCGCACGGACATCCGCTCGGGGTGAAGGTTGCTCGCGTACGCCGCGTACAGCGCCATGACCGGTGAGGGTAGCGACCAGCTCCTCGCCCGCGCCGTCACCCGCGCCCCGACCCGCGCAAGACCACCTCCTCACATGCCTCCACACGCCTCCTCGGACGCGCGATCGAGCAGGAGCTCGCGGATCACCGGCAGTAGCGGCTCGACGTCGTGCCGTACTCCAAGCGGAAGCCGGAGGACGGCCCCCGCAAACGCCGTGCACCACCAGGCTCGGCCGTCCAGCAGGGGGTCAGTCTCGTCCCTCGTCAGGTCCGGCCCGCAGCCGCGTCTGGCGATCTCCACCGCGAGCGTCGCCCCGTACGACCGCCGTCGCCCCGGGGAAATCCTCAGGTCCGGCGAAGCGACGGTGCGGGCCCACAGGTCCGGGTCCGCGACGCGCCTGACACCGTCGACCAGCACGCGTTCCACCTGGATCGGCATGATGAAGGGGTCGGCGGCGAACCCGCGGCGCGACCAGGGCTGGATCTGCCGGGGACCGTCCAGCGCCACGAGCAGCGGCTGCTCGGCCAGACCTCCCGGGTCATTGAAGTCTTGCCCCCACGGCACGGGCAGGCCTGCTGCTGCCACGGCGTGCAGACCGGTGACGCAGGTGCCGGGCGGGCACACCAGCAGGCCGGCTTGCGCCCGGAGCTTGGCGTTCCAGCCGAGGGCTACCGGCACCCGCACCCCGGTGAACGGCGCCCACAGGTCGTTACTGCGCAGACGTTTGCGTGACACGCCCAAGGCCACTGCCTCCGCAGGCCGGAAGGGGCGGCTCGCGAGGTCGGTGGGGAGCGGGGTCGGGGGGTGCACCGGACCAGGCTGACGCGATCGCGTGGCCCTGCGCTGGAGCCAGGTCGCCGCCTGTGGACGATGGGCCGCAGTCCGCCGCCGGAAGCGGCATTGGTGAGGAAGCCGCGAGTGCTGAGCGGCCACCTCTGGGCGGACGCCGTGCGCGGAGCTGTGAAGCGTTGGCCCCTTGGGAGTGATCGGGTGGTCACGCTGAAGGGGCCAACCGAACACAGCTCCGCGCAGGGCCCCGGTCCCCCGGGCCGGTCACTCAACGGCCCGTGTGGGGCGACCTCAGCGCGAGCGCTCGAAACCCGCGCGCGGCGGGCGGGGAGGGGCCGGCCGGGCGACTGGTTCGGTGCGGGCAGCTGTGAAGTGTTGGCCCCTTGGGAGTGATCGTGTGGTCACGCTGAAGGGGCCAACCGAACACAGCTCCGCGCAGGGCCCCGGTCCCCCGGGCCGGTCACTCAACGGCCCGTGTGGGGCGACCTCAGCGCGAGCGCTCGAAACCCGCGCGCGGCGGGCGGGGAGGGGCCGGCCGGGCGACTGGTTCGGTGCGGGCAGCTGTGAAGTGTTGGCCCCTTGGGAGTGATCGTGTGGTCACGCTGAAGGGGCCAACCGAACACAGCTCCTGGCACTGACCCCGGTGCCCCTCGACGCCGCTCAACGGTGAATCGACGGCGAAGGAACTCGCCACTTCCCGCCCCGGAGGAACGTGCCCGCAGCGGCAGCGGAGTGGCCGGGCGCCAGGCCGATATCGAGGGGCTGTCAGGATGGGGGGCGTGCCTGGTCGAGCGCCGCGCGTCGTCGTCATCGGTGGAGGTCCCGGAGGGTACGAGGCGGCCCTGGTCGCCTCGCAGCTGGGAGCCGAGACCACCGTCGTGGAGCGCGCCGGGATGGGCGGCGCGACCGTCCTCACCGACGTGGTCCCCTCCAAGGCACTGATCTCCGTGGCCGAGGTCATGAACCTCGCCGCCGAGGCCGAGGAGCTCGGTCTGCGCTTCCCCGGGAGCGACGGCAACCCGGACACCAAGGAGCCCATCAGCGTCGACCTGGGCCGCGTCAACGCCCGGGTGCGCAAGCTCGCCGAGGCGCAGTCCGCCGACATCGGGCGCCGCCTCGCCTCCGAGGGCGTGCGCGTGCTGCGGGGCACCGGCCGGCTCGACGGCACCGAGCGGGTGGCCGTGGAGCTGGAGGACGGCGGCAGCGAGATCATCGACGCCGACATCACGCTCGTCTCCACCGGCTCCTCGCCGCGCGAGCTCGACGCCGCCAAGCCCGACGGCAAACGCATCCTCACGTGGAAGCAGCTGTACCAGCTCGACAGCATCCCCGAGCGGCTCGTCGTCGTCGGGTCCGGCGTGACCGGCGCGGAGTTCGCCAACGCGTACGACGCGCTCGGCTCCGACGTCGTCCTCGTCTCCAGCCGCGACCGCGTGCTGCCGGGGCAGGACGCCGACGCCGCCGAGGTCATCGAGGAGGTCTTCCGCCGCCGCGGCATGGAACTCATGGGGCGCTCGCGGGCGATGGCCGCGCGGTGCGAGGGCGACGGCGTCGTCGTCACCCTCGAGGACGGCCGGGAGGTGCGCGGCACGCACTGCCTCATGGCGGTCGGCTCCGTGCCCAACACGGCCGGCATCGGCCTGGAAGAAGCGGGCGTGCAGCTCTCGGAGAGCGGGCACATCGAGGTCGACAGGGTCTCGCGGACCTCCGCGCGCGGCGTCTACGCCGCGGGTGACTGCACCGGCGTGCTGCCGCTGGCGTCCGTGGCCGCGATGCAGGGCCGCACCGCCATGTGGCACGCCCTCGGCGACGCGGTGAGCCCGCTGAGGCTGCGGAAGGTGTCCGCAAACATCTTCACCGCGCCGGAGATCGCCACCGTCGGGTGGACCCAGCAGCAGGTCGAGTCCGGCGAGGTCGACGCCGAGGTGCTCATGCTGCCGCTGGCCGGCAATGCGCGCGCCAAGATGCTGGGCATCCGTGACGGCTTCGTGAAGCTGTTCGCCTCCACCGGATCCGGGCGTGTTCTCGGCGGAGTGGTGTGCGCACCGCGCGCGTCCGAGCTGATCTTCCCGGTGGCGCTCGCCGTGGAGCACGGGCTCACGGTCGACCAGGTGGCGCACGCGTTCACGGTGTACCCGTCGCTGTCGGGGTCCGTCGCCGAGGCCGCGCGCCGCCTGCACGTCACCTCCTGACGCCGCAGTCGGCGGCGGCCAGGTTGCCGGCCGCCGCCGGCCGCCCGCGCGCCAGGCGATTGCCCGCGCGTCAGGCGATTGCCCGCGCGTCAGGCGGCGGGCGGGCTTGCGATGGTGCAGATGACGGCGCCCGTGGTGAGCGTGGCGCCGACGTCGGCCTTGAGCCCGGTGATCACGCCGTCCTTATGGGCGGTCAGCGGCTGCTCCATCTTCATGGCCTCGAGGACGACGACGAGGTCCCCCGCGACCACGGCCTGGCCCTCTTCGACGGCCACCTTGACCAGCGTGCCCTGCATCGGCGCGACGAGGGCATCGCCGCCGGCGGCCTTCGCGGCGGCCGCGGCGTTGCGAGGCCGCTTCTGCTGCCGCCGCGCCGACTGCACGGCACCGCCGACCTGCGCTCCGGCCTCCATGACCCACCCGGGCAGCGTCACCTCGAGGCGCTTGCCGGCGACCTCCACCACCACGGTGGACCGCTCGGCATCGTCGGGGTGCGGGGCGTCGAGGGCGGGTCCGGACCAGGGGGCGGTGGACCCGGTCCACGCGGTCTCGATCCAGCGGGTGTGTACCCGGAACCGCTCGAGCTGGCCGACGGCCTCGGAGGCTGACGGCGCGATGGCCGGGTCGACGGCGGTGAAGGCCGGGTCGTCGACGACGAGGCGGTGGAACGGCAGCACGGTCGGCATGCCTTCGATGGTCATCTCGGCCAGGGCCCGGCGGGCGCGCTGCAGCGCCTGCTCGCGTGTGGCTCCGGTGACGATGAGCTTGGCCAGGAGCGAGTCGAACGCACCGGAGATGACGTCGCCGGAGCGCACGCCGGCGTCCACGCGAACCCCGGGCCCGGACGGCGCGTCGAAGCGCGTGACCGTGCCGGGAGCGGGCAGGAAACCGCGGCCCGGGTCTTCACCGTTGATGCGGAACTCGATGCTGTGGCCGCGCGCGGGAGGGTCGGTGTAGCCGAGGGGCTCGCCGGTGGCGAGGCGGAACTGCTCGCGCACCAGATCGATGCCGGTGACCTCCTCGGTCACCGGGTGCTCCACCTGTAGGCGCGTGTTGACCTCGAGGAAGGAGACCGTGCCGTCCTTCGCGACGAGGAACTCGCACGTGCCTGCGCCGACGTACCCGGCTTCACGGAGGATCGCCTTCGACGCGTCGCGCAGCGACCGCTCCTGCGCCTCGGTGAGGAACGGCGCCGGGGCCTCCTCGACGAGCTTCTGGTGGCGGCGCTGCAGCGAGCAGTCGCGGGTGGAGACGACGACGACGTCGCCGTGCTCGTCCGCCAGGCACTGCGTCTCGACGTGGCGGGGCTCGTCGAGGTACCGCTCCACGAAGCACTCGCCGCGACCGAAGGCGGCGACGGCCTCGCGGACGGCGGACTCGTAGAGCTCGCCGACCTCTTCGCGCGTGCGGGCGACCTTGAGGCCGCGCCCGCCACCGCCGTAGGCGGCCTTGATGGCCACGGGCAGGCCGTGGGCGTCGACGAAGGAGAGCACCTCGTCGACGCCGTCGACAGGTCCCGGGGTGCCCGCGACGAGGGGGGCGCCGACGCGCTCGGCGATCTCCCGGGCGGAGACCTTGTCTCCGAGGGATTCGATGGCCGCTGGCGGCGGGCCGATCCAGATCAGGCCGGCGTCGACGACGGCCCGCGCGAAGCCGGAGTCTTCCGAGAGGAACCCGTACCCGGGGTGGACGGCGTCGGCACCGGAGCGCGCGGCGACCTCGAGCAGCAGGTCGGCGCGCAGGTACGACTCCGCCGACGTGGTGCCGCCCAGGGCGTGCGCCTCGTCGGCGAGCTCGACGTGCTGTGCGTGCCGGTCGGGCTCGGCGTACACCGCCACGGACGCGATGCCGGCGTCCTTGCAGGCGCGGATGACGCGCACCGCGATCTCACCGCGGTTGGCGATGAGCACCTTGGTGATCCGGCGTTCCTGGTCGCGACCTGATGTACGCCGACCGCCGCTGCGACGCTCGGTGACCACGCGCGCCTCGCCTCCGCCCTGCTCCGCGGCGCCCCTCATGGGCGCCCGGCCGAGCAGCCTAACCGCCGGGTCACAGGGCGTAGCACCACCGGCCGCGCCCCACACCGTCTAGACCACGCTCGATTCGCCGGGTAGCGGCCGCTGGCGCACAGTGCAGGAGGGAGCTGAGCCGCGGGGGAGCCTGAACCGCCCGATCAGCCTCATCAGTACAGCGCGATGACCCGCACCACGAGGAGGTGGCCGGTGGGAACACTGTCGTTCCTGGACCGCGAGCGCACGGTGGCCCCGCCGGGCTACAGCCGGTGGCTCATCCCGCCCGCAGCGCTGGCGGTGCACCTGTCGATCGGGCAGGTGTACGCGTTCAGCGTCTTCAAGCAGCCGCTGCAGGACCACTTCGGCACGCAGGGCACGCCGATCGCCGTGATCTTCTCGATCGCCATCGTCATGCTCGGCCTGTCGGCGGCGTTCGGCGGCACGTGGGTGGAGCGCAACGGGCCCCGCAGAACCATGGTTGCGGCGGCTCTGTGCTTCAGCGGTGGCCTGTTCATCGGAGCTGCGGGCGTGGCCGCCGACCAGCTGTGGTTGGTGTACCTCGGCTACGGCGTCATCGGCGGCATCGGGTTGGGGCTGGGGTACATCTCGCCGGTCTCCACGCTCATCAAGTGGTTCCCCGACCGGCCGGGCCTGGCCACCGGCTTGGCGATCATGGGCTTCGGTGGTGGTGCCCTCATCGCGAGCCCGCTGTCCGACCGCCTCCTCAACACCTACGGCGTGGACCCGGCCAGTGCGATCGCCCCGGCCTTCCTCACCCTCGGCGCGCTCTACCTGGTGCTCATGCTGCTCGGGGCCTTCGTGGTGAAGGTGCCCGCCAAGGACTGGCGTCCCGACGGCTGGACGCCGTCAGAGCACTCCAGCGGGCTGCGGTCGGCCGGCGACGTCACCGCTCGCAACGCGATCCGCACGCCGCAGTTCTGGCTTCTGTGGGTGGTGCTGTTCACCAACGTCACCGCCGGCATCGGCATCCTCGAGACGGCCTCGCCGATGGTGCGGACGTTCTTCCCCGACATCTCGGTTGCCGCGGCCGCCGGGTACGTCGGTGTGCTGTCGCTGTGCAACATGGCCGGCCGCTTCGTGTGGAGCTCGACGTCCGACGTCATCGGCCGCAAGCGCATCTACATGCTCTACCTGGGCGTCGGTGCGGTCCTGTACCTCGGCGCGGTGCTGCTGGGCACCACGTCCGTCGTCGTCTTCGTCTTGCTCACCGGGATCATCCTCAGCTTCTACGGCGGCGGCTTCGCCACGATCCCCGCCTACCTCAAGGACCTCTTCGGGGGCCTGCAGGTCGGCGCCATCCACGGGCGGCTGCTCACTGCCTGGTCGGCCGCGGGCGGGGCCGGTCCCCTGATCGTCAACAGCCTCGTCGACGCCGCGGGCGGGGAGTCCGGCGGAGCGGGGGCCTACCGGCTGCCGCTGTCGGTGATGGTGGGCGTGCTGGTGGTCGGTTTCATCGCCAATGCGCTGGTGCGCCCGGTCGACCCGACGTTCCACGAGCCGAGCGATCGTGCGCGCTCCGACGACAGCGCCGCCGCGACGACGGTGCCACGCGAGAGGGTGAGGAGCCGGTGAGCAGCAGGGGAGCGTCTCAGGGGTCGAGCAGGACGACGACGGCCACCGCGGGCGGGCAGGGTTCGGCCAAGGCTGCCGCCGTCCTCCTGTGGGTGCTCGTGAGCGGTGGACTGCTCTACGGGGTGGTGCAGACCGTCGTGAAGGCCAGTCAGCTCCTCGGCGGCTGAGTTTCGTGATCATGGGCGTGGTGCACGCGGCCGCCGCCGGTGTGGATCAGCGTGGTGGGGCGACCGGCGGGTAGGGGACCGGAGTGACCGTCACCCCTGAGCTCATCGACCCGACCACCCGCTACCCCCAGCCCGAGTTCGACCAGGGCGCCCAGCCCGGCCCCGGCCAGGCCTGGGGCATGGATCCGACCCCCGACCACGGCGAGGAGAGCTACCGCGGCAGCGGCAAGCTCACCGGCCGCCGCGCGCTGGTGACCGGCGGAGACAGTGGCATCGGCCGCGCCGCGGCCATCGCCTTCGCCCGTGAGGGCGCCGACGTCGCCATCTCCTACCTGCCCGAGGAGCAGCAGGACGCCGACGCCGTGATCGCGCTGATCGAGAAGGAGGGCGTCAAGGCCCTCGCGCTGCCCGGCGACATCACCGACGAGGCCTTCGCCACGTCGCTGGTGACGAAGACGGTGGAGGCGTTCGGCGGCATCGACGTGCTGGTGAACAACGCCGGCAAGCAGCAGGCTCGCGAGTCGATCCTCGACATCTCCTCGGAGCAGTTCGACGAGACGTTCAAGACCAACGTCTACGCGATGTTCTGGATCACCAAGGAGGCCGTGAAGCACCTGCCGGCCGGCTCCTCGATCATCAACACCACGTCCGTGCAGGCGTACCAGCCCTCACCGACCCTGGTCGACTACGCCAGCACCAAGGCCACCATCAACGCCTTCACCAAGGCGCTGGCGGCGCAGCTGGCCGAGAAGGGGATCCGCGTCAACGCGGTGGCCCCGGGACCGGTGTGGACGCCGCTGCAGCCGGCGGGCGGCCAGCCGGAGTCGGCGCTGCCGACGTTCGGAGGCCAGACGCCCCTGGGGCGGCCGGGCCAGCCCGCGGAGTACGGCGCCGCCTACGTCTACCTGGCGTCCAACGACTCCAGCTACACGACGGGCTCCACGCTCTCCATCACCGGCGGCATGCCCACCCCCTGACCGCCCCTCCGTCCGTGATCATGGGCGTCCGCCACCTTCTGAGGTGGCCAGCGCCCATGATCACGGTGGGTCGTCAGGACGACGACGGCGTGAGCGCCCGGAACGCGGGGATCAGCTCGGACGCCGCGAACTCCAGGAAGCCGTCCGGGTCCGGCCCGGCGTTCTGCGCGACGAGGTGGTCGTAGCCGGCGTCGACGAACTGCTGTCCGTTCGCCACGTGCTTGGCCAGGTCGGGGCCGCACGCGAACTGCCCGGCGACGTCGGCCTTGGTGACGAACGCCGAGGCAGCGTCGAAGTTGACCGGGTTGGGCAGCTCGGCCATGACCTTCCAGCCCGTCAGCGCCCAGCGGCTCTTCTCCAGGACGGCGTCAACGGCCTCGCCCTCGGTGTTCGCCCAGGCCAGCGGCACCTCCCCGTACACGGGGCCTGAGCCGCCGCGGCCCTTCCAGTCGCTGATGAAGGAGGCGTCGGGCTCGGTGCCGAACAGCCCGTCGCCGAGGTCGGCGGCGAGCTTCGCCGACGCCGGGCCCGAGCCGGCCACGGCGATGACCGGCAGCTGCTCGGGCAGGTCGAAGACGCGGGCGTCCTCCAGCTGCAGGTGCTTGCCGGAGTAGCTCCGGTACCCGCCCTGCCACAGCAGGCGGATGATCTCCAGGGCCTCGCGGAACCGCTCGTGGCGCTCGTGCACGCCGCGGAAGGCGGGCTCGCCGATGACGTGCTCGTTGAGCCGCTCACCGGCGCCGACGCCCAGGGTGAAGCGCCCGTCGGAGAGGATCTGCAGCGTGGCCGCGGCCTGCGCGACGATCGCCGGGTGGTACCGGTACGACGGGCACGTCACGCCCGTGACCAGCCCGATCCGCTCCGTCTTCGCGGCGATCGAGCCCAGCATCGCGAACGTGAACCCCGAGTGCCCCTGGCTCTCCAGCCACGGGTGGTAGTGGTCGCTCATCTCGACGAAGTCGAAGCCCGCCCGCTCGGCGGCCACCGCCTGCCGGACGACCTCCTTCGGGTCGAACGACTCGGTCGCGAGCTTGTACCCGACCTTCAGCCCGGCGCTTAAAGGTGCTGAGGACGGGGACGACGACGTGGGCGTGCTCTCTGCCATGCCTGCCCCGTACCCACCCGCCCTCCCCGCAACCGAGCGTCTGGTTGCGGTCCGAGCGGGGTCCGGAACCGCAACCGGGCGCTCGGCTGCGGTGTCGGGGCGTCAGGCGCGGGGTGCCCAGAGGTCGGTCCAGCGGACGTCGATCTCCGCCAGCAGCTCGCGCAGCAGGGGCAGCCCGATGCCGACGACGGTGTGCGGGTCTCCCTCCACGCCACGGACGAACGCGCCGCCGAGGCCGTCGAGGGTGAACGCGCCCGCCACCGCCAGCGGCTCGCCGGTGGCCACGTACGCCTCCAGCTCGGCGTCGGTGACGTCAGCGAAGTGCACGGTGGTCGAGGCGACGGCGCCGAGCGTGGCGCCCGTGAGCGGGCCGTCGTCGTCCTCGCGGGCGTCGACCAGCCAGTGGCCGGTGTGGAGCACGCCGGAGCGTCCACGCATCGATTTCCACCGCTCGAGCGCCTGCGCGGCGTCGGCGGGCTTGCCGAACGCCTCGCCGTCGAGCTCCAGCACGGAGTCGCACCCGACGACGAGCACGCCGCCGTCCGGGGCGTCGTCGACCTCGTCCCAGCGGGCGGCGACGTCCTCGGCCTTGGCCTTGGCCAGCACGAGCGCGACGTCCTGCGCGTCGGTGACGCCGTAGTGCTCCACGACGGCCGGTTCGTCCACGCCGGAGACGAGCACCAGCGGCTCGACGCCGGCGGAGCGCAGCGTGGCGGCGCGGGCGGGGGAGGCGGAGGCGAGCAGCAGACGCACGGAGGCAGCGGCGGGCACAGCAGCGGTCACGGGCGGCGACGCTAGCCGACGGGCCGGGCAGGGCACCGCACGAGCTGTCCCGCCCAGCATGCAGAAGTCCGCCCGGAGCCCTCGTGAGGCGGGTCTGGAGGAGTTCCGCATGCCCGGTGGGACAGCCTGACCCGGAGATGTGACGACCGACGTGCAGAAGTCCGTCCGGACCCCGCCGGAGCGGGCTCGGGCGGACTTCTGCACGTTCGGCGTCACGCGCCGGGGGTGGCGGAAGTCCATGATCACGGCGGGGGTGGGGTCAGGCGGACAGGGCCTGGCGGAGCACGTCGAGCGGCACCGAGCCGACGTCGAGCGCGCGGCGGTGCCACGCCGCCAGGTCGAACGGCTCCCCGGCAGCGGCCGCGCGCTGCTGTGCCTCCGTGCGCAGCTGCAGCCACACCCGCTCGCCGAGCTTGTACGCAGGAGCCTGCCCGGGCCAGCCCAGGTAGCGCAGGTGCTCGAAGCGCAGGAACTCCTCCGCCTGGAAGGTGTGGGCGCGCAGGAACGTCCAGACCTTGTCGGCGTCCCACCGTCCGCCGCCCAGCTCCGCCGGAGCCTCGAGCCCCAGGTGCAGGCCGATGTCGACGACGACGCGCGTGGCGCGGAACAGCGACCCGTCGAGCATGCCGAGGTGGTCGGCCGGGTCGTCGAGCCAGCCCAGGTCGGACATGAGGCGCTCTGCGTAGAGCGCCCAGCCCTCGGCGTGGCCGGAGGTGAAGCACATCGTGCGGCGCCACCGGTTGAGGATCGCCGAGCGGTACAACGTCTGCCCGATCTGCAGGTGGTGGCCCGGCACGCCCTCGTGGAAGACGGTGGTGCGTTCGCGCCAGGTACTGAACCGCTCCACGCCCGGCGGCACCGACCACCACATGCGGCCCGGGCGGGAGAAGTCCTCCGACGGCGGCGTGTAGTAGATGACACCCGACGAGCTGGGCGCGATGCGGCACTCCAGGCGCCGCACCGGTTCGGGGATGTCGAAGTGGCTCCCGGCGAGCGCCTCCACAGCGCTGTCGGAGAGCTGCTGCATCCAGGCCCGGAGGGCGTCCTTGCCGACCACCTGGCGCGACGGGTCGGCTTCCAGCAGGGCGATGGCCTCGCGGGTGCTCGCTCCGGGGGAGATGCGCCGCGCGGTGGCGCTCATCTCCGCTTCCAGCCGCGCGACCTCCTCCAGGCCCCATACGTACGCCTCGTCGAGGTCGAGCGTGGCCCCCACGTGGTGGCGGCTGAGCAGCGCGTACTCCTCGCGGCCCGCGGCGTCGTTTTCGCGTGCCACGGGGAGTACCTGCTCGCGCAGATGACGGGCCAGCTCGGCGTAGGCGTCGCGGGCCGCAGCGACGCCGGTGGCGAGGTCGGCGGCGAGCGCCGCTGACGGCTCCCCGCCGTCGGGCCGGGCGCGGGACGCCAGCATCGCGAACGGACCGTCGTCCGTGACGAAGCCGTCGATCTGCCCCAGGCACGCCTCGACCTGCCGCCGCGCCGGCGGCCGACCCGCGGCGATCGCCGCGTCGAGCGACGCGCGGTACTGCGCCAGCACGTCGCCGGTGCGGCCGAGGCGCGAGGCGATGGCGGCCCACTGGTCGGCCGTGTCGGTGGGCATGAGGTCGAAGACCTCCTGCGTGCCCTGGATCGGGGAGGCGAGAACGTTGAGTTCCCCGACGTCGAGGCCGGCGTCGTGGATCGCAACCTGCAGGCCGAGCCGGTCGCGCAGCGCGGCCACCGTGGTCTCGTCGGTGGCGTCGAGCTGGGTCGCGGGATCGGCCACGAGCGATTCGAGAGCAGCCAGCGTCTGCCGGGTGTGCTCCGCACGGGCGCTGATGCCCTCGGGGGAGATGTCGGTGGGCTCGTCCGTCGCTCCCGGCAGGCCGAGCTGGATCCGCAGGTCAGGGTCGAGCGTGACGCACTCTTCGAGGTACCTGTCCGCGAAGGCGTCGACAGTCGACGGCGAGCGGCGGGGCTCGTCCGGATGGGAGGTGGTGTGCGCGGTGATACTCGAGGTCACCGTCCCACGCTAGGCGCCGGGGCGCCCGCGCGGCGGGGTTGCCTGCGCAGGTGTACACCGGAACGGTGGACCTTCCCCGCGCGTCCCGTCCCCTGGCGACCCTCGCCGTCGGCTGCCTGCTGCTCACCGGGTGCGGCGGTGCGGCGCAGCCCGAGGCGCCGCCGTCGACCAGCACACCTTCCTCGACGACGACGACGTCGGGCGCGGCGAGCACTTCGCCGGCTGCGCCGTCGCCGTCGTCGTCCTCCTCCGGCACGTCAGGGGCGGGCTGCGCCCCGACGGGGCAGGAGGTGCCGGCCGGCGCGGCGGTGAAACAGACCGCTGACCTCGACCACGACGGCCGCCCCGACGAGCTGTGGCTCGCCGACTCGACCCCCAGCTCGTCCGGCGGAGCCCTGGAGCGGCGGCTGGGGGTGCGGACGGCGTCCGGTGGGGTCTTCTCGGTGACCTACACGACCGGATCGCCGATCCCGACGACGGCGATCGGGCAGTCGCTCGATCCCTCGACGAGCATCGTGCTGCTCAGTGACGGCAGGCAGGTGCCGCTGTACGCCGTCCTGACGGGGAGCGGGGTCGGGGCGTGCCGGCTGGTGCCGTCGCTGAACGCGCAGGGCCAGCAGTACACCTTCGACCTGGGGTTCACCGGGTACGGCAGCGGCGTGGCGTGCGTGCCGGTCTCGCAGGGCAGCTCCGACCCCGACGCAGAGCTCGCGCTCTACGGACTGCTCGTGACGGGCGGCCAGGCCGAGGGCGACCTACCGGGCATCACCCGCACCCGCATCGAGCTGACAGACGGCGGCCGGCAGGCGCGCAACGGCCCCACCGACGCCCCCGCGGAGCTGCAGGGCATCAACCCCGAGGGGGCCCAGGTCGCCGCGGCGCGGCAGGTGCGCTGCGGCGACCAGGGTCCCGACACCGCCGTCACCGAGCCCACCCCGTGAAGGGCTCGATCAGGCAGGAGGGGCGGCGTCGAGGTCCATGTACCGCCGCATGAACCTGTCGAACTGCGGGACGGTGAAGCGCGCGAATCCGTACCGCGGCGTGTAAAGGAGCCCCTTGCTGACGAGACGAGCTCGAAGCGGTGCCACCTGCTCTGACGTCCTGCCGAGGACTTCGGCCACGTCCGCGGCCTTCTGCGGACTTGGGCCGAGCTCGGCCATTGCACGCATATAGCGGAGTTCCTCGGGCGTTGAGCGCTGCACCCTGGTCTTGAAGAAGCTCTCGTCAAGATCCGCCTCGACGAAGGTCTGCGCCTCCGTAGCATCAGCGTGGGTGATGGAGCGGCCTTGGGCGAGGTCCCACACAGCGCGGCCGTACTCCTGGATGAAGTAGGGGTAGCCCTCGGTGTAAGCGACAATGTGCTCGACTGCCCGGTCTTCGTACGCCACGCCTTCAGCGTGAGCTGGCTGAACCAGCGCGTCCACAGCCGCTTCGACCGGGAGCTCACCGATCGTCGGGAACCGGAACAACCGTTCGGCGTAGGACTTGGCGTCTCCGGCCAGGCCTGGTAGCTGAGGCAGCCCCGCCCCAGCGAACGTGATGGGGAGCTGCCGCTGAACGGTGCGGTGGACGGCGCCGATCAGCGCCTCCAGTTCGGGCTTGCCGAGAAACTGGACCTCGTCGAAGAGGAACACCACGCCTCGGTCTTGTGCTTTCGCCGCCCGTCCCACTGCCTCGAAGAGGTCAGCCAGATCCTCGTTAAGGTCGCCGGTGTCGGCTGTCCCCGGCTCTGCGGCGATGTCGAGACCGCCGGTCAGGGAGCCATCCGGTTGAACGGTGAGGGAGAACGATTTCACCACTGCCGCCGCGGCCGCGACGCGATCCGACCACCGAGCCCGCGGAGAGGTCTTGAGGAGAGCCCGCCGCGCGAGGTTCGCCATCTGGGGTCCGAACCGGGTCGTCTTGGACACCTCGGTCTCCACGGCGACCCAGTTCTCGTCGTCGGCGATGCGCTGGAACTCGCCGAGAAGCACCGTCTTGCCGACACCACGCAGGCCTGTGATGACGAGGGACTTCTCGGTGTACCCGCGCTGCAGGCGCCGTAGGAGAGTGCGGAAGTCATCCACCTCAGACGCTCGGCCCGCGAGGTGGCGCGGTGGAGCGCCTGCGTTGGGGGTGTAGGGGTTGCGGGCGCGGTCCACGGTCAAATCTTGACAGGCTTAGCCAAGTTTATCAATTTCGGATAATCTTGGCTAAGCCTGTCAAGGTGTCAGTCGGTGGAGGTGCCGCCTTTGAGGGCGGCCAGGCGTAGCTCGACCTCGGTGACGTCGCCGTCGGCCTCCAGCGCCTCGAACTGCGCGTCCAGGCTGGAGGCGGCGAGCTCTTCCTGGCCGCGCACGCGCGCCTCCTCGCGGCGCACCTTCTCCTCGAAGCGGGAGACCTCGCTGGTGGGGTCGAGCAGGTCGACGGCCTTGACGGCGTCGTGCACCTGTGACTGCGCGGCGGCCATGCGGGAGCGAGCGACCAGCTCGTCGCGCTTGGACTTCAGCTCCTCGAGCTTGCGGCGCATGCCCTCCAGCCCGGTCTTGAGCTTCTCGACCACCTCGGTCCGCGAGGCGATCTGCGGCTCGAAGCCCTTGGCGTGGTTCTCGGCGTCGATCTGGCGCTGCAGGGCGACTCGCGCCAGCTGGTCGAACCTGTCAGCCTCGGTGGCGTTGCCCTCGGCGCGCAGGGAGTCGGCCTTGCGGCTGGCAGCGGCCGCCTTGCCGCCCCACTCCTTGGCGGTGGCCACGGCCTCGGCGTGGTCGTCTTCCATGAGGCGCAGGTCACCGATGGTCTGCGCGACGGACTGCTCGGCCTCCCGGATGGCGGCCGTGTAGTCACGGACCATCTGGTCGAGCATCTTCTGCGGATCTTCGGCCTGGTCGAGCAGGGCGTTGATGTTCGCCCGGACCAGCTGGCCGACCCGTCCTAGCAGCGACTGCTGCGCCATGTGATCTCCCACCTCGACCCAGGCCGACCGCGTCTGCGGTGGGCCGCGCAAACCAGCATGGCCGACCGGCTCCGGGCGTCACCAGGCAGGTGTGGTCGAGGGCTGGCGGCCTCCCTCCGCGAGCGTCCCAGCCGTCGAGGCGCTTCACCCCTTCAGTCGATCTTGTCTCCCTCCGAAGAGACAGGTATGCCACGTCCTTCAGGGGTGGAGCGGACGCTGGGACCCGACGAGCTCATCGTGAGCAAGACGGACCTCCAGGGGCGCATCACCTACGCCAACGAGTCGTTCCTGCGCATCGGCGCCTTCACGGAGGCCCAGGTCATCGGGCAGCCCCACAACCTCATCCGTCACCCCGAGATGCCCCGCGCGGTCTTCAAGCTGCTGTGGGACACCGTGCAGGCGAAGCAGGAGCTCTTCGCGTACGTCGTGAACCTCGCGGCCGACGGCGCCCACTACTGGGTGCTCGCGCACGTCACGCCGTCCTTCGACGCGTCCGGCGCCGTCGTCGGCTACCACTCCAACCGCCGCAGCCCGCACCCGCAGGCACTCGCAGCGATCAAGCCGGTGTACGCCCAGGTGCTCGCCGAAGAGGCCAAGCACTCCACCGGCAAGGCAGCCACCGCTGCCGGCGCCGCGCTCATGGCGCAGCTCGTGGCGCGGTCCCACGGCTCCTACGACGAGTTCGTCTGGTCCCTCGAGCCGCAGCTGGCGGGTGCCCGGTGAGCGGCTTCCGTCGGCGCGGGGCCGCTGTCGCCACCCCGGCCAGTGAGCTGGAGGTGTACCGCGCGCTGCTCGCGGAGGTGCGCCGCACCTGCAAGGCCGTCGCCTCGGGCGACCTGGAGGCTCGCGTCCGCTCGGTGGAGGGGCTCGAGGCCGCCGCTGACGCTGAGGACCTGACCGCGCTCCGCAACGAGGTCAACGCCGCCTTCGACGTGGCCGACGCCTTCGTCCGTGAGTCCAGCGCTTCGCTGACCGCCGCCGCCGAGGGGCGCTTCCACCGCCGCTTCCTGTTGCGCGGCATGCCGGGCTCCTTCCGCACGGCGGCCATCACCATCAACTCCGGTGGTGACGCCGTCCGCCGCGCCGCCGAGAACGTCGAGCACGCCGGCATTGCCCGGCTTGCGCTCGCCGACGAGTTCGAGGCCTCCGCGGTCTCGACCACCCGCGAGGTGGGCGAGGCCACGCAGGTGCTCAGCCGGGCCGCTGCCCAGGCGACGACGTCGGCGCAGCACGCAGCCGACGAGGCCGACGCGGCCCGCCGCACCATGGAGGCGCTCTCGGCGTCGTCGGACAAGATCCGCGAGGTGGTGGCGGTCATCGACTCCATCGCATCTCAGACCCGTCTGCTGGCGCTCAACGCGACCATCGAAGCCGCCCGCGCCGGGGAGGCCGGCAAGGGCTTCTCCGTGGTCGCCTCGGAGGTCAAGGATCTCGCCGACCAGACCGGCCGCGCCACCGAGCAGGTCACGCAGCAGGTCGAGGCGGTGCAGCAGGCCAGCGGCTCGGCCGTGGCCGTCATCACCCGGGTGGTCGAGACGATCGCGCAGATGAGCGGTGTCATCGCCGAGATGGCGACGTCGGTGGACGGCGGCGACAGCGCCGCTCTCGGCCACGTGCGCGGCCTGGCCGACACCGCCCGCCTGCTCGAGTCTCAGGTGGTGGAGCTGCTGGGCGGCATGCGCCGCTGACCCCTCCCGGTCCGGACCAGGTGGCCGGCTGTCCATGATCACGACGATCATGGACAGCCGGCCACCTGCGTCTGCGGGGTCAGAAGTTGCCGCCGCCGCCAAAGCTGCCGCTGTCGCTGCCCCCGCCGAACGAGCCGCCGCCGCCAAAGCCTCCGCCGTCGCTTCCGCCACCCCAGCTGCCGCTTCCTCCGAAGCCGCCGCTGCGCCCGTCGCCCCCGCCGGAGAGGATCCCCCCGAGGATCCCGCCGATGACGGCGCCCTCGAACGAGCCGCCACTGCCGTACCGCGTGCCGTACCGGTTGCTGGACGGGGCGCCACCGCCCCAGCCCGACCAGGAGCCCAGGTCGTCGTCGGCCTCCCGCTGCGCCCGCTCGGCCATCGAGTCCGCCTGCTGGGCCGCAGCCAGCGCCCGCACCGGGTCGGTCCCGGCGAGCTGCTCGGCGGTAGCCAGCTGCTCCTCGGCGCCGGCCAGCAGCGCCCGGGCGGACCCACCGACAGCGCCGCGCCGGGTGCGGAGCAGTGCGCGCGCCGCCGTGACCTCGGCCCGCGCGGCAGGCAGCGCCTGCTCCAGCTGCGCCCGGGCCCGCGCGGTGCGCTGCCCCTCCTCGCGGGCGCCGGCCAGCGCCGCGTCGAGGGCGGCGTCGGCCTCGTGCACGCGCCGCAGCGCGGTCTGCGGATCGCGGGAGCCGTCCGTGCGTGCCGCCGTCGTCGCCTGTTCCCCACGACCCACCGCGCCGGCCAGGTCGCTGGACGACGCGCCGCCGCCCGCCGCGAGGACAGCGCGCGCCTCGGCCAGGTCGGCGTCCAGCTCCGCCAGCGCACGCGGCAGCGCGTCGACGGACTGCTGCAGGTCGCGGGCGAGGGCGTCCACGGCGTCGAGCAGCTCGGCGGTCTGCCGGAGCGCGTCGCGCACGGCCTGCACCGCCACGGCCGCCTCACCGTCGGCGCCGGAGGCCTGGCGGTCGCGGGCGGTGGCCAGACGCTGCGCCGCCAGGTCGAGCAGGCGGGTTGCCTGCTCGTCGTCGTCGGCGACGCTGCTCACCGCGGCCGCCGCGTAGCGCGCCTCCAGGTCTTGCAGCTGGCGGGTCGCGTCGGGGAGCCGCGCGGCCAGCCGCGCCCGATCAGCCTCGAGGGCGGGTAGTAACTCGGGCAGGCGGCGCTGCAGGTCGCGCAGCGCCTCGAAGGCCTCGGCCTGCTCGTCGAGGGCGGCGTCGGCGGCCTCCGCGTGCTGCAGCTGCTGCTCCAGGAGGGCGCGGCGGGTGTCGTCGTCGAGGGGTCTGCTGTGGCCGGTCGCGTCGGTGCTCCCCGCGGGGTCGGCGAGGCGGCGCTGGATGGCGAAGGCCTGCGCCAGCTCCGCGCGGGCCCGCTCGACGGCGGCGACGAACGGGGCGGTCGCCTCGTCGCCGAACTCGGCGCGGGCGAAGCCCAGCTCGGCAGCGGAGCCGTCGAGGGCGTCGTCGGCGGCGACCACGGCGGCGGAGGCCTGCCGCTCGAGCTCCGGCAGGGGGATCGGCGGGGGCTGCGGTGCGCCGCCGGGACCGCCTGCGAAGCCTGCGCGCCGGCGCTTGCGCGCGGCGCTGGAGATCAGGCCCAGCACCAGCAGGCCGACACCCAGCACGAGGACGACGCCGACGATGACGAGCCCCGTGGGGAAGCCCGAGCCGCTCGAGCCGCCGTCGCCGGACGTTCCGGAGCCGTCGCTGCCGCCCGAGGTGTTGCTGCCCCCCGAGCTATCGGCAGCGCGGCCGAGCCCGTTGACCGCCGCGGTGACCGCGCCGTTCCAGTCGTTGTCGGCCAGCCGCGGCTTGACGTCGTTGTTCATGACAGCGTCGACCTGGGACTCGCTCAGCCGCCCGCCGGTGAACCCTTCGTACCCGAACGACCGCTCCTGCACCGCCACCGCGAGCAGCACGTCGCTGCCGCTCAGCCCGCTCGCCTGCGCGGTCCGCCGGGCCCAGTCGGGGCCGCTCTCACCGTCGAAGCTGTCGACGAAGACGACATACAGGTCGATGCCCGCGGCGTCGCGCAACGTCTCCAGCTGCTGCTGGGTGGCGGCCTCGTCGAGCACACCGGCGGAGTCGGTGATGGCGCTGTCCAGGCGCTGCGGCGGCACGGCGAGCGCCGGCCCGCCCGTCCAGAGCACGGCGAGCAGAGCGAGGACGACGGCGGTCAGACCGCGCGCGCGGGCAGTGCGGAGCACCCGCCGATCCTCCCGTGGCGCGCGCTGCGCCGTCCACGGGGCTCCGTCCACGGGGCTCCGTCCACGGGGCTCCGTTGGCGGGGCTCAGCGACGCCAGGCGGCGGCGCGCCACGCGCCGGGACCGGGGGCTGGGGGCACGCGCAGCAGCGTGGCCTTGTCGGACCACAGGTCCGGGCCGGGGTCGGGCTCGCCGCTGGAGCCCCGCACGGAGGCCGCCGCCGCGAGCGCCGCGACGAGCGCGACGACTTCCTCTTCGGTCGGGCCTCCCGCGACGACCCTGACGACGTCGTCCTCCGACGGCCCGGCCGCCCCCGAGGACCCCGCCCCCGAGACGCTCACAGCGGGATGTTCCCGTGCTTCTTGGCGGGCAGCTGCTCGCGCTTGGTGCGCAGCGCCCGCAGTGCCCGCACCACGTGCGCGCGGGTGGTCGACGGCTCGATGACGTCGTCGACGTAGCCCCGCTCGGCCGCGATGTAGGGGTTGGCGAGGCGCTCCTCGTACTCCTGCACCAGCCCGGCGCGCACGGCGGCGACGTCGTGCCCCTGCTCCGCGGCCGCCGACAGCGTGCGCCGGTGGACGATCTCGACGGCGCCCTGCGCGCCCATCACGGCGATCTGCGCCGTCGGCCAGGCGAGGTTGACGTCGGCGCCGAGGTGCTTGGAGCCCATGACGATGTACGCGCCGCCGAACGCCTTGCGCGTGATCACCGTGATCTTCGGGACGGTGGCCTCGGCGTAGGCGTACAGCAGCTTGGCGCCGCGGCGGATGATGCCGTTCCACTCCTGCTCGGTGCCCGGCAGGAAGCCGGGGGTGTCCACCAGCGTGATCACCGGGATGCCGAACGCGTCGCACAGCCGCACGAACCGCGCGGCCTTCTCGGAGGCGTCGATGTCGAGGGTTCCCGCCAGCCGCGCGGGCTGGTTGGCGACGACGCCGACCGAGTGCCCCTCCACACGCCCGAACCCGACCACCACGTTGGGGGCGAACAGGTCCTGCACCTCGAGCAGCTCGCCGTCGTCGAGGATGTGCGCGATCACCTCGTGCACGTCGTAGGGGACGTTGGCGGAGTCGGGCACGAGCGCGTCGAGCTCGAGGTCGGCGTCGGTGACGACCAGCGGGTCGGTGTCGTCCAGGGGTGCGAGCACCGGCGCCTCGGACAGGTTGTTGCTGGGCAGGTGCGCCAGCCAGTCCTTGACCCAGGTGATGGCGTCGTCCTCCGACGGCGCCATGTGGTGCGCCACCCCGGAGACGGCGTTGTGCGTGTGCGCGCCGCCGAGCTCCTCCATGGCGACGTCCTCACCGGTCACCGTCCGGATGACGTCGGGGCCGGTGACGAACATGTGCGAGGTCGCCTCGACCATGACGACGGCGTCGGTGATCGCGGGGGAGTAGACGGCGCCTCCGGCGCACGGCCCCATGATCAGGGAGACCTGGGGGACGACGCCGGAGCCGCGCACGTTGCGCAGGAAGATGTCGCCGTACCCGGCGAGGGAGGAGACGCCCTCCTGGATGCGGGCGCCCCCGGAGTCGTTGATGCCGATGACGGGGCAGCCCACGCGCAGCGCGTGGTCCATCACCTTGACGATCTTCGAGGCGTGCACCTCCCCGAGGGACCCGCCGGAGACGGTGAAGTCCTGGGAGTAGACGACGACGGGGCGCCCGTCCACCGTGCCGTGACCAACGACGACGCCGTCCGTCGGCGGCCGCTCGGTGCGCCCGGCGCTCGGATCCCCCCAGAGTGCGCGCGAGTGCGCGCCCACCTCCACGAAGCTGTCCTCGTCGAGCAGCGCCTCCAGGCGCTCGCGGGCGGTGCGCTTGCCCTTGGCGTGCTGGCGCTCGACGGCGCGCGCGGACCCGGGCGACAGCGTCGCCTCGCGGCGGGCGCGGGCGTCGGCCAGCTTGCCCGCGGTGGTCCGCAGGTCGGGTCGAGCGGAGGTGGTGAGGCCGCCGTCGGTCCCGCCGGTCCCGTCAATCACAGTCACCCCGCGAGGGTAGCCACGTCGCGCCGTCGTCCCTCAGCCGTCGTAGCGAAGAGGAGGCAGCGCAGCCACCTCGACAGGGAGGACGAACACGGCACCCGAGCCCGGGTGGGCGGCGAGGTCGACACCCTGCGTCGATGTGGTCACGTAGAGCACCGATCCACCGCGCGTCCCTGCCTCACCTTCACCCGTGCCGCCGAGGGTGCAGGCCGTGACGGCCGGGACGCCGATGTCCACGCGCTCGCTCAAGGCCCCGCTCGCGTCGAACCTCAGGACGACGCCAGCGCCGTAGACGGCCACCCACACGCCGCCCTCGGCGTCGACGACCAGCCCGTCCGGCACGCCGGTCGCCCCGTCAGCGCCGTCAGCGGCGTCTCCCAGCGCATCGGACAACCGCACCCACGGCTCCCGGTCGAGCACCTCGCCCGTCTCCGGCGCCACGTGCAGCAGCGCGATCTCGCCCGACGGCGAGTCGACGTGGTAAGCCCGCTGCCCGTCCGGGCTCCACCCCAGGCCGTTGGGGATGGTCAGGCCCCCCAGGGCGACGCGGGCGCTGCCGTCACCATCGAGCCGCCACAGCGCCCCGACCGGCTGCCCGCCCTTCGCGCTGCCGCCGTACGCCATCGAGCCGCAGAAGAACCGGCCCTGCGGGTCGCAGCCGCCCTCGTTGAACCGCAGGTCGGGGTCGTCCCACAGCGGCGGGAGCATCTGCGGCTCCTCGCGTCCCGCCAGCAGCTCCTCGATGCTCGACACGACGGCGAACTGCCGCCGCGCCGCCAGCACCCAGCCGCCCTCGCGGCGGGGCCGCACGCAGGCCAGGACGTCGTCGATGTGGCGCGTGCGCACGTCACCCTGGGGGCTGACCGCGAGGAGGTCCCCCTGCTCGAGGTCGACGGCGAGCAGGCGGCCGCCGTCGTCGTCCCAGACCGGGCCCTCCCCGTGCTCGGCGATGGGCTCGGTCAGCTGCTCGGCGGTGGGCACGCCCCGACGCTAGACGGTGGATGCCGCGCGACGAGCCCGGCGGCGCGGCCCGCCCTCTCCCTGGCTCTGGTGCGCGCGAGGATGGCGCGGGTGAGCACCCCGCAGGGACGCTGGAGCGACCTCGACCGACCTCCCCTCGCCGCCCCGTCCTTGCGCGCCGCGTTGCTGGCGCCCGCGGGTCCGCTGGCGCGGCTGGAGGTGCTCGAGGAGGTCGGCTCGACCAATGCCGAGCTGGTCGCGCGAGCCGCCGCCGACCCCGCCGGGTGGCCCGCCCCGGCGGTCATCACCGCCGACTCCCAGACCCGCGGGCGGGGCCGCCTCGGCCGCGGATGGGACGCGCCGCCGCGTTCAGGGGTCGCCGTCTCGCTGCTGCTACGGCCTCGGATCTCGCCGGAGGCGTGGGGCTGGCTGCCGCTCGCGGCGGGCGTGGCCGTCACGGGCATGGTCCGTGACCTCGCCGGCCTGCCGGCCACGGTGAAGTGGCCCAACGACGTGCTCGTCGAGGGCCGCAAGCTCTGCGGGATCCTCGTCGAGGTGGTGCCCGGCAGCTCAGCCGGCGGCCAGGCAGGTCCGGCGGGTGTCGTCGTCGGGGTGGGTGTCAACACCACGTCGACCCGCGAAGAGCTCGACGCCGGCGATCTCACCGGTGCGACGTCGCTGCGCCTGGAGGGCGCGGCCACCACCGACCGCGACGTGCTGGTCCGCGCGCTCGTGCGGGCGCTGCTCGCCGAGGTCGAGCGGTTCGAGGCCGCCGACGGCGACGCCGCGGGCAGCGGGCTCGCCGCCCGAGCTGCCGAGGCCTGCTCGACGCTCGGGCGCCGCGTCACCGTGCACCTGCCCGGTGGCGAGCAGCTGCACGGCATCGCGGAGGGGCTCGACGGCCACGGCCGCCTCCTCGTGCGCCCCGACACCGCGTCCGAGGGGAACGGCGACGACGACGGCGGCGACGGCGACGGCGACGGCGACCGTGACAGCGGAGCCTCGGCGGTCGCGGTCAGCGCCGGCGACGTCGTCCACGTCCGCTGACCGGCTGTCTGACTGGCGCTTGCCCAGCGTCGGCGCACCGGGTCATGACCGGGTCAATACCCTGGCCGGCGTGAAGACCGCCCCCGCTGCGAACCCCGGTGCGAAGCGCGTGCTGCTCGTCGAGGACGACTCGGCCATCTCCGAGCCGCTGGCTCGGGCACTGGTGCGCGAGGGGTACGACGTCGACGTCCAGCACGACGGCGCCGGCGCCATCGGCGCAGCCGGCCGCAGCCTCGACCTGGTGGTGCTCGACCTGGGCCTGCCCGACATGGACGGGCTCGACGTCGCGCGGCGTCTGCGCGCCGACGGTCTCGCCGTGCCGATCCTCGTGCTCACCGCTCGCGCGGACGAGGTCGACCTCGTGGTGGGGCTCGACGCGGGCGCCGACGACTACGTGGCCAAGCCGTTCCGCCTGGCCGAGCTGCTCGCCCGTGTCCGGGCGCTGCTGCGCCGCGGTGACGCCGCCGGCGTGCAGCTCACCGCGCGCGGGGTGCGGCTGGACCCCTCCTCGCGCAGGGCGTGGCGCACCACGAAGCCGGGCGACGTCGACGACGCCGGCAACCCCCTCGAGCCGGGCAAGGAGGTGCAGCTCGTGCTCGCCGCGAAGGAGTACGAGCTGCTCCGCGTGCTCATGCGCGAGGCGGGCACCGTCGTCCCCAGGAACGCGATCATGGAGGAGGTGTGGGGCTCGGAATGGTTCGGCTCCACCAAGACCCTCGACATGCACGTGTCCTGGCTGCGGCGCAAGCTCGGCGACGACGTCGCCGACCCGCAGTTCATCACCACCGTGCGGGGCGTCGGGTTCCGCTTCGAACGCGACTGAGACGCGGCTGATCCGTGCACCGCAGGGTGCAGGCGGCCACGATGGCCGCCGTCGTCCTCGCCGTCCTCCTGCTGGGCCTGCCGCTCGCGGTGGCCGGGCTGGTGCTGCAGACCGAGCAGGCGCGCAGCAGCGTGCAGATCCGGGCCGACACCGTCTTCGCCGCCGTGAGTGCCCGGCTGGCCTCCGGCGGCGACGTCGACGAGCGGCTGCTGGAGCAGCAGACCCAGCGTGACGGTCCCTGGCCGGCCAGCGTCGTCGTGCACCTGGCCGACGGCACGACCGTGACGGCGGGGCCCGATGGGGCCCGCTCCCCGGTGGTCGGCAGGGCAGGACCGGCCGACGGCATCGCGGTGACGGTCACCGCTTCCCGCGGCAGCCTGTGGGCTGCCGACGCGCAGCTGGTGGTGCTCGTCGGCGGTCTGGCGGCGGGCGCCGTCGCCGCGGGATCCGCCGTCGGGCTCGTGCAGGGACGCCGCCTCGTGCGTCCCCTCGAAGACCTCGCCGAGCGCGCCGAACGGCTCGGCTCCGGGCAGGTGCCCACCTCACCACCGCCCAGCGGCGTGGAGGAGGTCGACTCCGTGGCCCAGGCCCTCGTGCGCAGCGCCCAGCAGCTGCAGGCGCGCCTGGCAGTGGAGCGGCAGTTCGCGTCGGACGCCAGCCACCAGCTGCGCACCCCGCTGACCGCGCTGTCGATGCGCCTGGAGGAAGTGCTCGCCACCACCGACCAGCCCGCCGTCGCCGCCGAGGCGCAGGTCGCGCTAGAGCAGGTGGAGCGGCTCGCCGGCGTCGTCGACGACCTTCTCGCCCGCGCCCGACGCCAGGCCGAGGCCCCCCGCGAACCCCTCGTCATCGCCGCCGTGCTCGAGCAGCAGCGCGACGAGTGGCGACCGGCCTACGAGCGCGCCCGCCGCGACCTCCTGGTCGAGCTGCCCTCGCCGCGAGCGCGGGTGCTCGCCGGGGCCGGGCCGCTCGCGCAGGCGCTCGCGGTGCTGCTGGAGAACAGCCTCGCCCACGGCGGCGGCACGACGCGCGTGCGCGTACGGGTCAGCAGTGACTTCGGCGGTGACTGGGTCGTGGTCGAGGTCAGCGACGAGGGGCCGGGCGTGCCGGAGGGCGTCAGCGGGCGCATCTTCGAGCGGTCGGTCAGCGGCGCAGGGAGCACCGGGCTGGGGTTGCCGCTGGCGCGAGACCTCGTGGCGGCCGAGGGTGGCCGGCTGGAGCTGCTCAGCCAGCGCCCGGCGACCTTCGCCATCTTCCTCCGCGAAGCCCCTTGACCGCCGTGATCATCGGGCTTCCCAATCACTTTCCCGCGGTGATCATGGACTTCCGGAGCACTTTCGCGGAGCGCGGGCGACGGAACACCCACAGCCGGTAGGCCACGTACCGGAACGCCGTACCCAGCGCGATGCCCACGAGGTTGGCGACGTTGTCGGGCAGCGGCCCGCGCAGCCCCAGCACGTAGTGGCTCGTGGCGAGCACCGCCAGGCCGATGAGCAGCGCGACAGCGTTCATCGCCACGAACAGGCCCAGCTCCCGCAGCGCGGCGGGACGGTTGCGGTGACGGAACGTCCACCACCGGTTGCCGGCCCACGCGACCACCGTGGCCACCGACGCCGAGACCACCTTGGCGGTCAGGGGCTGGTCGGCCAGGATGCCGCTGCCGCCGAAGCGCAGCAGGTTGAACAGGCCGACGTCGACGACGAATGCGATGCCGCCGACCACCCCGAAGGCGCCGAGCTCGCGGCTGTGCTTGTGCCACAGCCGGGCACCGAGGCCGCGCGAGCGCGCCAGCAAGTCCACGCCTCCACGGTAGGCGCCACCGCAGGGTGCCCGCGCCGAGAGGCGGACGCCGGGCGCCACCCTCTAGCCTCTGGGGCCGTGACCGCCACGCCCGTTGAGTCGCCCGTTGACCAGGCCCTGGACGCCAGCGACGCCCGCCAGGCCCGTGACGCCCGAGCAGGCACCGCCGGCGCGACGGAGACCACGTTTCCCGTCGTCGCCGTCGTCGGCGCCGGCCAGCTCGCCCGGATGACGGTGCCGCCCGCGGTGGGCCTCGGGGCGCGGCTGCGGGTGCTCGCCACCGATCCGGAGGAGTCGGCGGCGCAGGTGGTGCCCGACGTGCAGCTCGGCAGCCCGGACGACCTCGCCACCCTACGGCGCCTCGCCGAGGGCGCCGCCGCCCTCACCCTCGACCACGAGCAGGTGCCCACCGAGCACCTGCGCGCGCTGGAGGCCGAGGGGGTCGCGGTGCGTCCCGGCCCCGACGCCCTCGAGCACGCCCAGGACAAGCTGCTGCTGCGCCGCCGCCTCGACGCGATGGGCGTGCCCGGTCCGGCGTGGGCCGAGATCCGCTCCACTGACGACCTGCGCGCCTTCGGCGAGCGCGCCGGCTGGCCGCTGGTGCTCAAGACCCCGCGCGGCGGGTACGACGGCAAGGGCGTGCTCGTCGTGGGGTCGGTCGACGACGCCGCCGCCTGGCTCGAGCGCGCCGCCGGCGAGCCGCTGCTCGCCGAGGAGGCCGTGAAGTTCACCCGCGAGCTGGCCGTCATGGTGGCGCGCTCGCCCTCCGGGCAGGCCGCCGCGTGGCCCGTGGTGGAGACCGTGCAGGTCGGTGGGGTGTGCCGGGAGGTCATTGCGCCCGCCCCTGACCTTGACGACGACCTCGCCGCGGAGGCGACGGCGCTGGCGCTGCGCCTGGCCGGGGAGCTCGGCGTCACCGGCGTGATGGCGGTGGAGGGCTTCGAGGTGCCCACCGGCGGTGGCAGCTCGCGGTTTCTCGTCAACGAGCTGGCGATGCGCCCGCACAACAGCGGCCACTGGAGCATCGAGGGCTCCGTGACGTCGCAGTTCGAGCAGCACCTGCGGGCCGTGCTCGACCTGCCGCTCGGCTCCACGGCGCCGCGCGCCCGCTGGACGGTCATGGTCAACGCCCTCGGCGGCGACTACCCCGACCTCTTCCACTCCCACCTGCACGTCATGGCGCGCGACCCTGCGGTGAAGGTGCACCTGTACGGGAAGTCCGTGCGACCCGGCCGCAAAATCGGGCATGTGACGGCCTGGGGCGACGACCTCGCCGACGTCCGCGCCCGCGCCGCCCACGCTGCGGACTACATCACCGGCACCGTCGACGGCTGACGCGTGTGCACAACGCCCATGATCACCGTGATCATGGGCGATATGCACGCGCCAGTGCTGGGCTGCAGGTGACCGCGGACAGTCGAGCCGAGTGGTGACAGGGTGCTTGCGTGGAGATGACGCCACCCGGCCGGCCTGCAGCATCGGCGCCTGACCTGCGGATCGAGGGGTGCACCGCGCTGGTCCACGGCGTCGGCGGTGATGAGGGGCCGGATGGCATCGGATTCGTCGAGGGCGTCGACATCGACGTCGTCGACGGGGTCATCTCGCGTGTCGGACCCGCCGCCGAGCGCCACGAGCGCCTGACCGGCCAGCCCAGCGACACGCTGGCGCCGCGCGAGATGCTCGACGGGCGCGGGTTGCTCGCCGTCCCCGGGCTGGTCAACTGCCACACGCACGCGGCCATGGTGCTGTTCCGGGGATCGGCGGAAGACGTCGACGTCCACACGTGGTTCAACGAGCGCATCTGGCCGATGGAGTCGAACCTCACCGAGCGCGACGTGGAGCTGGGTGCCCTGCTCGCCTGCGCGGAGATGCTCCTCGGGGGGACGACGACGTTCGCCGATCACTACTTCCACATGGATGCTGTCGCTCGCGCCGTCGAGGTCAGCGGCATCCGCGCGGACCTCGGCTGGGCCTGCTTCTCTTCCGACGGCGCTGCGGGCCGCGAGCGCGGGCTCGACTTCGCCCTCCGTCAGCGCGACGCCGCGGGCGGCCGGATCACCACCAGCCTGGCGCCGCACGCGCCGTACACGGTGACGGAGCCGGACCTCGCCGCCATTGCCCAGATGGCCCGCGAGCACGGCCTTCCGGTGCACCTGCACGCCGCCGAGACGCTGGAGCAGACGCACGCGAGCCTCGAACGGATCGGCGCCACCCCGGTGCAGGTGCTGGAACGCACCGGGCTGCTCGACGTCGAGGTGCTCATCGCGCACGGCACCGGCATCGTCGAGGCTGACCTGCCGCTCTTGGGGCGGGCCGCTGAACGGGGCCTGGCTGGGGTGGCCTCGAGCCCGCGCTTCTACCTCAAGGCTGCCCACTCCACGACGCCGATCCGCGCTCTGGCCAGCGCTGGCGTACCCGTGGGGCTGGCCACCGACGGTGCCGCGAGCAACGGCGACCTCGACCTGTGGGCCAGTCTGGAGGTCACCTCCCTGGTGCAGAAGTCGCTCGGCGGCGAGGCTGATCCGACCTGGATGACGAGCCGCCAGGTGCTGCACCACGCGACCACCCAGAGCGCGCAGGCGCTGCACCTGGCGGCCGCCTCGGCCGACGGGGCGCGCAGCGATGTGGCCGTGGGGCGGTTGGCCACCGGATACCGCGCGGACGTCGCGCTGCTGGACCTGTCGGCTCCGCACCTGCAGCCCGTGCACGACCTCGCCGCGACCCTCGTCCACGCCGCCCGCCCCGGCGACGTCCGGCACGTGATCGTGGACGGGCGAGTGGTGGTGCGAGACCGGCGCCTGATCAGCATCGACGTTCCCGCCGTGCTGGCTGAGCTGCGGCCCCGGCTCGCGGAGCTGACGCGGCGTGACGGCGGACGCATCCAGACCTACGAGCCCTGACCTGCGTCCCGGCGGCAGCAACCAGCAAGCGCGGTCTCCGTCGTCGTCCCCCTCGCCCCCACACACCCCAACGCACTTTCCGCGGCAAGTGCGCCATGGACGGGGGCCACAGCGCACTTGCCGCGGAAAGTGCGGGAAAGGGAGAGCGGGTCAGGCGACGCGGGCCAGGCCCTTCGAGCTGCGGGCGATGCTCACGTGCACCCGACCGCGGACGTCGGAGCGCGACAGCACGGTGGCCAGGTCACGGCTGACCTCGACCACGGCAGCGTCCAGCTCGACCAGGTCGACCTCGGGGTCGGCCACGACGTTCATCTCGGCGATGAGCTGCCCGCGCTCGGAGACCATCCGCCCGCTCGCCGAGCGCACACCAGGCACCTCGGCGATCACCTGGGCGGCTACCGCGACGGCGGCGTCCCCGTCCAGCGCGAGCGCACCGGCGGCGGAGGAGCCGGGCAGCCGCAGCGCGTCCGCCCCGCGGTGGGGGATGTGCGCGAGCAGCCACCACAGCCCCAGCAGCCCGAGGACGACGGCGCCCGCGGCGGTCGCGTACGCCCACCAGGGCTGGCCCGCGGCGTCCGTGACCGGGCCGGTGGAGATCTGCTGCGGCACGCTCGATGCCGGGAGGCCGACGTCGTCGAGCAGGTTCAGTGCCCAGGCGCCGGTCGCGGCGCCCCCGACGACGAGGACCAGCCCCAGCACGAAGACGACCAGGCGGTCGAATCCGGCGACCGTGCGGCTCATCGGGTTCCCTCCTTGGCTGTGGTCTTGGTGGTGGTGCTGACGCGGGGTGCGCTGACGAGCGCGGACAGGGCCCGCGCGACGTCGCCCTGCACGGCGTCGGCCGTGGCGGAGTCACCGGTGGTGACGACCTCGACGCTGACCTTGCGGCGGGTGGCGGTGACGGAGGCGTCGAGCACCCCGTCGACCTGGCGGGCGGCGCCGGCGGCCAGCCGGGCGACGTCGCGGGTGGTGAGGTGCGCGCCGAGGTCACCGCGCAGCACGAGAGCCTTGCGCGTGCGACGCGAGAAGGCGGTGAGCAGCAGCACCAGACCGAGCAGGACGGCGACGACGGCGGGCACGGCCAGCGCCGTCGAGGGCGCCAGCCCGTTCAGGCCGGAGATCGCCGATCCCAGCCAGGTGTTCTGGCCGCCGCCGAGGCGGGTCCAGGCGTCCTGACCGAGGACGACGGCGACGCCGATCAGCAGCACGGCGAGCAGCGGGCCGAGCCAGCCGATCCGGCCGGCGCCCGTGGGCAGCGGTGCGGGGCGCAGCGGCCCCTCCGCCCGGCTTGCCACCTGGGTGGGGCTGGGCTGCGACGTGGTGGGTGTGGTCGTCGTGGTGGTCACTGGACCCTCCTCAGGCCCGCAGTGCGCTGGGCGCGCACGACGCTGGAGACGGTGACGGTGACGGCGTCAGTGGTGACGGCGGCGTACTCGGCCAGGCGCGCCGCCACGTGCTCGCGCACCGCTGCGGCCACCTGGGCCGCCGAGTGCGGCCAGATGAGCGCGATCTCGACGGTGATGCGGGCCCGCTGGCCGGCCACCTGGGCTGCTGCGCGCGGCAGGGTGCGCCCGACGGCGCCCTGGAGCTGCTCGCCGATCTGCGATCCGAGGCCCGCGGCCTTCGACGCGGCGCGGCCCTGGGTGGGGGTCGCCACGCCGGGCACCTCCATGGCGGCGGCGCGGGCGATGGCGACGACCACACGCTCGGCCACCTGCAGGTGACCACGCTGGCCGGCCTCGGCGAGCTGGGTCGCCGCGGTGTCGGTGACCGGCCCGGCCGTCGGTTCGGATGGCGTCGTGGCTGGTCGGTCGGGTGTCTGGGTGAGGGTGCTCATGGTTCCTCCGCTCGCCTGGTTCCTCCGCTCAACGAGGGTCAGCCGCGTCCGCGGCGCCCGAGGGCGGACAGGACGTCGACGCGGCCCTCGACTTGGGCGCCGATGAGCCAGCCGATCGCGCCGAGCACGACGGCGAACACGAAGCCGGCGAAGCCTCCGTAGACACCGGCGATGGCGAGCAGGATTCCGGCCAGGGCGGCGGCCCAGGAAGCGGGGATGGTGCTGTTCACGGGTTTCCTCCGAGTCGGTCTGGGGTGACCGCGGCGGTGCGGTCAGGGTGGAGAACGGGCGGATCTGAGCGGTGCTGTCAGCGGTCCGTGCCGCGCTCCGCGCCGAGACCCGCCTCGCGGCTCACGGGCGGGGCGCGGGAGCCGCGAGGTCCTCGACGTGGACGTGGACCGGCTGCGGGGCAACGGCGGGACCGAGGGCCTCCACCGCGCGGTGCACGGCCTCGGCCGTGGCGCGGATATCGGCGGTGGTCTCGAGCACGAGGTGGACCGAGGTGCCGCCCTCGCGCAGGGCCACCCCCGCCACCCGGCGACCGGGCAGGAAGGTGGCGACTCCCCCCAGGGGACCGCTGTGGAGGGCGGCCACCCCGGGGACGGCCAGCACCGCGCCGGCGACGACGTCGACGGGTTCCAGGACGCGCCCCTCGAGGACGCTCCCTTGAGCGACGCCGTGGTCCTCCGCAGGGCTGGTCGGGCTCATCAGCAGCTCACTGGACGCGGGCGGGCTTGGTGGGGACGTCGGTCTCGTCGTCGTCCTCGGAGGGGATGTGGACGTCGTTGACGTCGATGTTGACCTCGGTGACCTCCAGGCCGGTCATGCGCTCCACGGAGCTGATGACGTTGCGGCGGACGCCGGCGGCGAGGTCGGCGATGGCGACGCCGTATTCGGCGATGAGGTCGATGTCGATGGCGGCCTGCTTTTCGCCGACCTCGACGGAGACGCCCTGGGAGTGGTTGGTGGTGGCGCCGGGGATGCGCTCGCGCAGGGCGCCGATGGCGCGGGCAGTGCCGCCGCCGAGGGCGAAGACGCCGTTGACCTCGCGGGTGGCGATGCCGGCGATCTTGGAGACGACGGTGTCGGCGATGGTGGTGGAGCCCTGGGTGCTGGCCAGGGAGCCCGTCAGCGCGCCCGACTTGGCGGAGGTCGCGACGGCGGTGCTGGGGTTCACGGTGGTCTGGGACATGGGTCCGTCCTCCTCGCTGCGGCCTGGTGGGCCGCTCCTCGATGTGATCTGTCGGATCTGTGCGCCGGCTCCGGGGGAGTGCCCGAAGTGCGCGACACAGGGTGAGAGTCAGGTGGTGCCGGATCGTCACGCTCGACTTTGTGTGACCTGAGTCACAGATCGCGGCGACCTCCGGATGAGCGTGCCCCAGTCGTTCGCATCGCGCACGACGAGTTCCGGTTGCCGCCTCCCGGGGGCGGTGATCTCCTGCCGGAGACGGTCCGCGCGGCGGACCACGGCCCCGAGGAGCTCGCGATTACCGCCGACGACGACGACCGCCCACCTGCGGGCAGCGAGGCGCACGGGGGGCACGGATCGTCATCTGTCGACGACGACGTCCTCGCCCGCCGCGCCCGCGTCGGCGACCGCGAGGCCTTCGCCCAGCTCGTCGACCGCCACGGCCCCGCCCTGCACCGCTACGCGTCGCGAATGCTCGACGACCCCAGCGAGACCGCCGACTGCCTGCAGGACGCCTTCGCCGACGCCTGGCGTGGCCTGCCCGGGTGGGAGGGGCGCGCCCAGGTGCGGACGTGGCTGTTCACGCTCGTCACCCACGCCGTCCGCCGCCACCAGAGCCGGCACCTGCGCAAGACGCCGAAACCCGTGGACGACGAGCAGCTACGCACGCGCGTGGGCGCCAGCACGAGCAGCGACCCGGCGCGCATCGTGGAGATGGAGGACTTCGTGCGCGCACTGGACGCCGCACTCGGCACACTGCCCGAGGGGCAGCGGTCGGCCTGGCTGCTGCGCGAGGTCGAGGGCCTCTCGTACGCGGAGATCGCGGAGATCAGCGCCGCAACCCCAGACGTCGTGCGCGGGCGCCTGTCGCGGGCCCGCGCGTCCCTCGAAGTGGCAATGGAGGACTGGCGATGACGGGCGAGGAGCGGCCTACCGAGCCCGTGGCCGGAGCGGACGGTGCTCCAGCGGCTCAGCCAGCTCCGGCGGCTGAGCCAGCTCCGGCTGCTCAGCCAGGTCCGGCGGCTGCCGGGCTGGGTGCTGAGCGCCTGGCCGCCGCGACAGCGGCCATGCGGCAGCACACCGACCGCGGCTGGGAGCAGGTCCGCGGCGACGTCATCGCCGCGGCGATGAGGGCTTTCCGCCCCTCCGCGCCGGTGCGCGGCGAGCACGGCCACGGGTCGTTCACCGTGGCGTCGGAGGTGGTGGTGGCCGCGGTGCGCCGCGCGCTGGACCCGCTTCCCGATGCCTCGGCCGACGCCGTCCGCCTCTCCACCGACGACGACGACCGGCTCGAGCGCATCGTCGTCGCCGTCGTCGCCGCCTACGGATCGCCGCTGCTCGCCGTGGCCGACGAAGTGCGCGCCCGCACCGCGGCCGTCCTGGAGCGGCTGCTGGGGCCGGAGGCGCTTCGTGCCCCTGACGGGTCCGGCGTCGAATCCGTGGTGGAGGTCGACGTGCACATCGGCGGGGTGGAGGTCGACCCGCGCCGCCTGTGATCCCCGCCTCGTTCACCCGGTGGGCGGGGTGCTGGCAGGGTGTCGCGCGTGAGCACGCCTGGGAGCACCGCTGAGCAGCCGCTGGTCGGCGTCGTCATGGGATCCGACTCCGACTGGCCGGTGATGAGCGCCGCCGCGGAGGCACTCGCCGAGTTCGGCGTGCCCCACGAGGTCGACGTCGTCTCCGCCCACCGCATGCCCGCCGAGATGATCGCCTACGGACAGGAGGCCGCCGGACGCGGACTGCGCGTGATCATTGCCGGAGCGGGCGGTGCCGCGCACCTGCCGGGCATGCTCGCTTCCGTCACGCCGCTGCCGGTCATCGGCGTGCCGGTGCCGCTGAAGCACCTCGACGGCATGGACTCGCTGCTGTCCATCGTGCAGATGCCCGCGGGCGTGCCCGTGGCCACCGTGAGCATCGGCGGCGCGCGCAACGCGGGGCTCCTCGCCGTCAGGGTGCTCGCGGCGGGGGAGGGGGCGCTCGCTGAGCGGCTCCGCGCTGCCATGACGGCGTTCCAGGGAGAGCTGCGCGACGTCGCCCACGCCAAGGGCGCCCGCCTGCGGGAGCAGCGCACCTCCTGACCGCGTCACAGCGTCACAGCGTCACAGCGTGACCGTGGACCGGCCGACGGACGGGCGTTCCGTGCAGGGGCCTCCCAGTCGAGATCGAGGTGATCTCCAGCTGGTGTACCGACGCTGCGACCATGTCCTCGAGCGGCCTGGCGCCCATTTCCCGCACCCAGCCCCGCTCCGGCGCTGACCGATGACCCTGTCGTATTCGCCGTCGACGCCGCCGCCGGCCGAGTTGCCCGCCCCCGTGCCTGACCGCACGTCCCGCAGAGAGTTCTGGCGGGGGCGCGAGCAGGACCCGGCGTGGGCCCGGCCGGCCCTCGTCGTCCTCCTCGTGGGCACCGCGGTGCTGTACCTCTGGAACCTCAGCGCCTCAGGCTGGGGCAACGCGTTCTACGCGGCGGCAGCGCAGGCCGGGTCGGTGAGCTGGGAGGCGTTCCTCTTCGGCTCCTCGGACGCCGGGAACTCCATCACTGTCGACAAGCCCCCGGCCTCGATCTGGCTCATGGCGCTCTCGGTGCGCCTGTTCGGGCTGTCGAGCTGGTCCGTGCTCGTCCCGCAGGCGCTCATGGGCGTCGGCACCGTGTGGCTGCTCCACCACAGCGTTCGACGTGTGCTGGGCGCACCTGCCGCGCTCCTGGCGGGCCTCGCCCTGGCGGTGACGCCGGTGGCTGCTCTGATGTTCCGGTTCAACAACCCCGACGCCCTGCTCGTGCTGCTCATGACCGGTGGGGCCGTCGCGGTGCTGCGGGCCATGGAGGCGTCGCGGACGTCGACGCAGACGCGCTGGCTGCTGCTGGCAGGGGTGCTGGTGGGCCTGGGCTTCCTCACCAAGCAGTTGCAGGTGCTCCTCGTGGTGCCGGCGTTCGGCCTGACCTACCTGCTCTTCGGGCGACCCGCGCTGGGCCGGCGCGTGGCGCAGCTGGTGGCCGCTGGGGTCGCCGTCGTCGTCTCCGCGGGGTGGTGGGTGGCCCTGGTTCAGCTGTGGCCGGCGGGGTCACGGCCCTACATCGGTGGCTCGCAGGACAACGACTTCCTCGAGCTGACCTTCGGCTACAACGGTCTGGGACGGCTGACGGGCCGCGAGGTCGGCGCCGTAGGCACCACCGTGGGCCCCGGCGGTGTCGGCCACTGGGGCGAGACCGGACTGCTCCGCCTCGTCGGTTCGCAGTTCGGCGGTCAGATCGCGTGGCTGGTGCCGGCGGCCTTCGTGCTGGGTGCCACGGCCCTGTGGCTGCTGCGCCGGGCCGAGCGCACCTCGGTGCTGCGGGCGGCACTGGTGCTGTGGGTGACCTGGCTGCTGACCACCGCTGTGGTGTTCAGCTTCATGTCGGGGATCTTCCACCCGTACTACACGGTCGCGCTGGCCCCCGCGATTGCCGCGATGGTGGCCATCGGAGCCCTGGTCACCTGGCAGGCCCGTGACAGATGGCTGGGGACGACGGCGCTTGCCGTCGCCACTGCGAGCACCGCCGTGTGGGCGTTCGTGCTGCTGGAGCGCAGCAGTGACTACTACCCGGCGCTGAAGTGGCTGGTGCTGCTCGTCGGGCTGGGGGCCGCAGTGGGCTTCGTCGTCCTCAAGGCGTTCCCGGCGCTGCCGACCCTCGGGCGGACGGGGCTGTTGTCGGTGGTGGGCGCTGCGATCGTCGCCTCGCTGGCGGCGCCGACGGCGTACGCCGTGGACACCGCGGGGACTGCGCACACCGGTTCCCTGCCCAGCGCCGGTCCGGCGGCCGCGTCGGGGAGGGCCATGTTCGGGTGGGGTCCGGGGGGCTGGCCTGGCGGGCAAGGCGGCCCCGGCGGGCAGGGCTGGCCTGGCGGGCAAGGCGGGCAAGGCGGGCAAGGCGGGCAAGGCGGCGGCTGGCAAGGCGGCCCCGGCGGGCAGAGCTGGCCTGGCGGGCAAGGCGGGGGCTGGCAAGGCGGCCCCGGCGGGCAGGGCTGGCCTGGCTGGCAGGGCGGGGGCTGGCCCGGCGGGGGACGTCCGGGGGCAGCGGGCGGCCTGCTCGATGCGACGACGCCGAGCGCCGGGCTCACGTCTCTCCTGCTGGACGACGCCGACCGGTACCGCTGGGTTGCCGCCACCATCGGCTCGCAGAATGCGGCCGGCTACCAGCTCGCCACGCAGCGCCCGGTGATGCCCGTCGGTGGGTTCAACGGCACCGACCCGTCGCCGACGCTGGCCCAGTTCCAGCGGTACGTGAAGGACGGTGCCATCCACTACTTCATCGAGAGCGACACCGAGGAAGCAGCAGACGGCGAGGAGCCGGCCTCCGCGCAGATCCGTGCCTGGGTGGAGGAGAACTACACCCCACAGGAGGAGGGCGGGGTCACCATCTACGACCTCACCGCGCTTCCGGTGCAGGCTTCGGCGTCGAACACGTGGGACGGCACGACCGCCTGACCTCCCCCGCCCCCTCGTCCTACCGAGGCTCACTCAGGAGGTGGCGCTGGTCGCCGATCCGGTGGCCTCGGCGGCGGCGATCGCCTTGATGGACTCGGTGTCGTCGTCCTTGATGGCCTGGAACACCTGGTTCGCCTTCTCCTCGTCCCAGTCGACGACGAGTCCGGCCTTGGTCCGGCGGTTGTCGCTCGCGATCGGCACGTTCAGCGACACCGCCTGACCGCCGGCCACGGCGCGCACACCCATGACGAAGCCGAAGAGGTCCGCAGGGCCGAAGCCGTCGTTCACTGACAGCGCCGCGCCGCCCGCGGAGGCCAGCGGGAACGCGCGCGTCGGGTTGAGCAGCACCGCGGGGGAAGCTGCCTCGTGCGCCACCGCCCCGATGATCGCGCGCTGGCGCTGGGCGCGGCCCAGGTCGCCGTTGACGTCGAGGTCGCGGCTGCGGGCGTAGCCGAGCGCCGTCGCCCCGCTCATCGTCTGGCAGCCGGCGGGGATGTCGAGCCCGGCCTTCGGGTCCTTCATGGCCTTCTCGGGGCACATCTCGACGCCGCCGACGGCGTCGACGAGGTTCGCGAACCCGCCCAGCCCCGTCTCCACGTACCCGTCGATGTGGATGCCGGTGGCGCCCTCCACGGTCTCCACCAGCAGCGACGGCCCGCCAAACGCGTACGCCGCGTTGATCTTGTTGGAGCCGTGGTCGGGGATCTTCACGTAGCTGTCGCGCGGGATGCTCAGCAGCACCGTCGGCCCGCCGCCGGAGGGGCGGTGCAGCAGCATGATCGTGTCGGTGCGCTTGCCCTCGACGTCGGTGCCGGTGGACAGCTCCACCATCTGGTCGCGCGTGAGGCCCTCGCGGCTGTCGGAGCCGACCAGCAGGATCGTTTGGCCGGGCGTCGCCGCCACGGACGAGTCCGGCATCGCCCCGATCCGCTGCACCGACGTGTACGCCACGCCGCCCAGCGCCAGCGGGTACCCGACCAGAGCTAGGAGCAGGACGACGACGGTGCGCCCGGGCCTGCGCCGCCGGCCCGCCGGGCGCGCCGATGGCGGGGGAGCCGCAGGCTGGGGCGGCTGACCGCCGCGGCCGCTGCCGCCACGTCCGCCGCCGCCGCGTCCGCCGTCGCCACCCGAGCCGCCACCGTCTTCCCGGTAGGCGCGCTCCCCGCGGTGGGGGCCCTTCCCCGACCGCTCCTGACCTGCGGGTTCACGCTGGCTCGGGGCGCCACGGCGCAGCGACGGCGACGACCTGTAGGTCGTCGCGGGGCCCCAGCGCGGTTCCTCAGCCACGTCGCGAGCGTAGGACGGCGGAGCCCGCGAAGGGCTGAGAATCGCCTGAAGCCTGGTCGCGCCGCAGGTCAGCGGCCCGTACGCACCTCAACGGCCGAGCCGAGGCGCCTCGATGAGCGGGCACGTATCCATGACGACGTCGAGCCCCGCAGCCGCCGCCCTGGCTGCAGCGTCGTCGTCGACCACGCCGAGCTGCAGCCACACCGCTCCCGCACCCACGGCGATGGCCTCGTCGACGATGGCGCCGGCGCGGCTGCTGTTGACGAAGACGTCGACGACGTCGATGCGACCGGGCACCTCCGCGAGCGTGCGGTAGCCGCGGGCGCCGTGCACCTCTTCGGCGCGGGGATGCACCGGCACGATCGGGTGGCCCATGAGCTGCAGCCCCGCCGCCACGCGGTACGCCGCGCGAGCGGTGTTCTGTGACAGCCCGACCACCGCCCAGCGCCCGGGCGCCGTGAGGAGCCGCGCGATGACCTCGGGATCGTTGCGGTGGGTCACCCTGTGACGGTAGTCAGCTGGCGGGGACGGAGCGCGGCGCCGGCACCGTGCGACGCACGGGGGCGCCCGTGGCGGGCTGCGTCATCGGGCCGACCGGCGGCACCACCGGCGCCAGCGGCGCGGACGCGGCGGCGCTCGTCGTCGTCGTCGATCGAGAGGAAAGGGCGGCCCGTGCGGCGGCGGCCTGCGCCTCGGCCAGCTGGGCGGCCAGGGTGGCTTCGGCGGCGGCGCGTGCGGCGGCCTCGTCGAGGGCCAGGCGGCGGCTCAGCACGGTGACCTGGCGCTGCAGGTCACGCGTGCGCAGGTAGGAGCTGACCATGAACCCGAGGAACGCGACGATCGTCGCGTAGAGCAGCAGGTCGGTGCCGCGCCCGACGCCGAGCACGCCCGCAGCCGACTGCCAGGTCTGGGGGAAGAGCAGCGAGGCGATCGCCAGCGCCACGAAGCCCAGCACGCCGACCCGGCGTATCGCCTGGTGGCGCGCTGTCGAGTGCCCGCGCACGAAGAGGAGCGCCACGACACCGATCCCGACCATCAGCAGGGCCTTGATGAGCACGCTCTCCACCTCGCCATCGTGCAACGCCGTCAGTACCCAGCGTGGCCGTTCCGCATACTCAGAGCAACGACGACACCCGGAAGGGTGCTGACAGTGCCTTCGGGTTCACGGGGACGTCACTTGAAGATGAGCTCGGTGACGATGTTCACCGAGTTCAGCACCGACTGCCCCTTCTTCACCGAGTAGTCGGTGTAGAGGATCTCCACGGGGTGCTCCACCCAGCGCCAGCCGCCGGAGCCGATCTGCTCGACGATCTCGCTGGCGTGCGCCATCCGGTTCTGCGTGATGTCCAGCGACGACGCCACCGCGCGCGTCATCGCCCGCAGCCCGTTGTGCGCGTCGGTCATCTTCACGCCCGTGGTGGCGTTGGAGTAGACGACGCCGGCGCGCAGCACCGCCCGCTTGAGTGCCCCGACGCGGGTGCGCTGATCGAGGAAGCGGCTGCCGATGACGACGTCGGCCTCACCGGAGCGCAGCCGCTCGACCATGGCCAGCGCGTCGGCCACCTGGTGCTGGCCGTCGGCGTCGAACGTCACCACGTACCGGGTGCCGGGATCGGCGAGAGCCCAGTCGATGCCCGTCTGCAGCGCGGCGCCCTGCCCGAGGTTCACCGGGTGGCGCACCACGCGTGCACCGGCGCGCTCGGCGACCTCGCCGCTGCCGTCGCGGCTGGCGTCGTCCACGCAGACGACGTGCGCGAAGCTTCGCCGCAGCCCCGAGATGACGTCACCGACCACGGCCGCCTCGTTGTAGAGCGGCACGACCACCCAGGCGTCCTCTACCAGCACGACGACGACGGTACGTGCGCCCGGCCCTGCGCCGCTGGCGTTCGCGGCGTCTCACCGGCTCGGGGCCTGCGCATCGTGGGAGGGTGGCCGGGTGACAGGGAGGGGGACGACGACGGCGACGAGCGTGCGCCGCGGGTCCAACCTGCCGCGCGTCGGTGACTACAACCAGGTCGTGGTGCTCGAGGCGATCCGCCGGCACACCTCCGGTCTGAGCCGGGTGGAGATCGCCGTCCTCACCGGCCTGTCGGCGCAGGCGGTCTCCAACATCTGCCGTCGTCTGCTGGAGCAGGGCCTCGTGGAGGAGGCCGGCAAGCAGGGCGGCGGCCCGGGCAAGCCGCGCACGCTGCTGCGCCTGGCGCCGCAGGGCCGGTACGCGGTGGGGGTTCACCTCGACCCGGCGGTCGCGACCGTCGTCGTCCTCGACCTCCTCGGGCACGTGGTGGCGCGGCGCGACCACCCGCTGCGTCCGGGCGCCGGTCCGGGGCAGGTGCTGGCCGACATCGCCGGCGACGTCGACGCCGTCATCGCCGAGTCCGGCGTCGACCGTGAGCGCATCGTGGGGCTGGGCGTGGCCGCGCCGGGACCTGTCGACAGCGCCTCCGGGGCCGTGGTGAACCCGCCGAACCTGCCGGGGTGGAGCCGTGTGAACGTGCGCGACCTGCTGGCTGAAGCAACGGGACTGCCCGTGGTGCTCGACAAGGACGTCGTCGCGGCGGCCGTGGGCGAAGTGTGGGCCGGCGGCGTCGGTGGTACCGGCAGCGCGGTGTTCTTCTACCTCGGCACCGGTGTCGGTGCGGGTCTGGTGCTGCGCGGGGAGGTGTACCGCGGGGCGTCGGGCAACTCCGGCGAGGTCGGGCACCTGGTCACCGGGCGCGGCGGCGCGGAGTGCCCGTGCGGGCTGGCGGGGTGCCTGGGGGAGTCGAGCGGGCCGCTGCACCTCGTGCGCGAAGCCGAGCGGCTCGGCGTGGGCCGGTGGGACCTCGATGCCGGTGATCCCTCCGACGAGTCGGCCGCTGAGCCGGCCACCGCGGCAGAGCACCGCGCGTCGGTGGCCTCGGCGTTCGTCGAGGTGTGCTCGCTGGCTGACGCAGGGCACCCAGCGGCGTCAGAGCTCCTGGAGGATCTCGCCTGCCGGATGGCCAAGGCCGCCATCGACGTGGTGGACATGCTCGACGTCGAGCGCGTCGTGTTCGGTGGGCCGCTGTGGTCACCGCTGCGGCGCACGTTCCTACGCGTGGTCCCGCCGCTGGTGGCCGCAGGCGCTGTGGCGCGGGCGATCCACCCGGTGGAAGTACGGGGCACGCTCGTCGGAGACGACGTCGCCGCGGTGGGCGCGGGATGCCTCGTGCTGGAGGACTCGTTCAGCCCCCGATCGGCGACCCTGCTGCTGGAGCACTGAGCCCCGGTCGGCCCCGGTTCCACCGGCGTGCAGATCTTGGCGATCGATCGGGACTTCCCGCCTCAAGGCCCGACCGATTGCCAAGATCTGCACGACCCTCGGAGCCCAGGGGGCGCTCAGAGGGCCCGGCGCAGCCGCCAGGGGATCCGCATCGGGTCGAACGTGTCATCCCAGGTGAACCGCTCGATGTCGGCGCCGTCGGCCAGCAGGTCGCTGGCCTTGTCCCGGTCTCGGTAGGCGGCGCCGGGACTTCCATGCGGACCTCGGCCGTCAGCCTCGATGTAGAGGGGGCCTCGTTCGGGGCGCCGCCGGCGGTGGCGGTCGATGGTCATGTCGGGGCGGGCGTAGACCCGGCCCGAGGAGTCACGGAGGCGCTGCTGAAGTGCGTTCGGCGCCAGGTGGCCGTCGATCATCCGCGATCGGACGCGGCTCTCCAGCGGCGTCTCGGCGTCAGGGTTTGCCAGCTCCCACAGGTCATCGACCTGACGCCACCCGTTGCTGCCCCTGGCCCGCTCCCGAGCCGTCGCCAGGTCGGACCGCCGCACCCGGCGTCGCAGCGCCCCGTCGAGAACGGCCAGCCCGCTCGGCCGGTCCAGAGTGGGCAGCAGGTCCGCGAGTGTCCGCACCATCGATGTTGTGCGTAGACCCCATGGCGACACGACGTCGTGGGTGGTGAGTGGGCGTACGAGCACACGCAGTCCTGGGCGGGCCCGCAGCTCCTTGCCGGGCGGGACGATCACAGTGACGCCGTCGCAGCGCGGCACGCCGACCAGGCCCCACTCCACCGCAGCACTGTCGAAGCCGAGCGCCGCATGGGGCAGGACGAGCGCGGCGGCTTGGTTCCAGGCGCGCATGAGGTCCTGGGAGGCGTCGGGGCCCGTCTGCACCGCAACCATGCGTGTGCCCTGCAGGGGCGTGCGCCAACCGTCGCGGCGTCCGATGTCGTGGATGCGCGTCCGGTTCAGCCCCGCAGCCAGGAGTTGGCCGGTGGTGAGCACGCCTCGCTGAGAGAGGGCGAGCCCCGCCAGGTGCTGGGGGAGCGAGGGGTCCAGGAGCAGTTCCATGCGCCGCAGGCTGGTTGCCGCGGCCGCCGGCGCGTCGTCGTCGTCCTGATAGCTGTGGACGAACGCCATCGGGGGGGACCCTGTGGGCGGACGACACGCAGATCTTGGCGATCCGTCGGCTCAAAGCGCCGTGAAGTCCGACTGATCGCCAAGATCTGTCACGTCTGCTGGGCCGCTCCGGCGCGCGAGGCGCAGCGGTGCGCGTCTGCCGGAAAGGGAACCTCCGCCGGGCGCGGAGGGCACTCTCGAGTGAGGGCGAGCGCGGTGTCTTCGGTCGAGGTGAAGCCCGGTGAACAGGTGCTGGTGCGCTCGATCACCTACCGGGTGGTCGGAGTTTGATCACGGAAACGTCACGGGCTCGGAGAACCCTTGACAGGGGTATCTCCATTTGATGTAGAAACTTTCCAGTGACGAGTCGCCGGTGACTCGTCGAGTGAGCGAAGGGGCCACCCCAATGCAGCGCAGGCGCATCGCAGGCATCGCCGCGGCAGCCGTCACCCTCAGCCTGGCGATGACCGCGTGCGGTTCGTCCGGGGGCAGTGGCGACGGCGGCGGCAACGACAAGACCGTCACCGTCGTCTACCAGAAGACGTCGAGCTTCACGCAGCTCGACAGCGTTCTCACCAAGGCCAAGGGCGAGTACGAGGCCGCTCACCCGGGCATGACGGTGGAGCTGAAGCCCGTCGAGTCTGAGGCCGACCAGTACTTCACCAAGCTCGCGCTGATGAACAAGTCCAAGGACACCGCCCCCGACGTCATCTACGAGGACAGCTTCCAGGTCCGCTCCGACGCCGCCGCCGGCTACCTCGCCCCCCTGGACGAGCAGCTCAAGGGCTGGAGCGACTGGAGCCAGTTCGACGACACCGCCAAGCAGGCCGGCCTCGGCGACGACGGCAAGACCTACGGCGTGAGCCTGGGCACCGACACCCGCGCCCTCTACTTCAACAAGACCCTCTTCGCGCAGGCCGGACTCCCGACGGACTGGAAGCCGAAGACCTGGGACGACATCCTCACCGCTGCCCGCGCCATCAAGGCGAAGGTGCCCGGCGTCATCCCGCTCAACATCTACGGCTCCAAGGCCGGTGGCGAGCAGACGTCGATGCAGGGCTTCGAGATGCTCATGTACGGCACGAAGGACCCGCTGTACGACACCGACAGCAAGAAGTGGCTGACCGGATCGAAGGGGTTCACGGACTCCCTGGGCTTCTACCAGACGGTGTTCTCCGAGGGCCTCGGCCCGAGCCAGGACGTCGCCCTCGACCCGACCCTGGGCAGTCAGGTCTCCACCACGCTCATCCCGCAGGGCAAGATCGCCATGGCGATCGACGGCTCGTGGCTGCCCGGTCAGTGGCTCAAGGGCGACAACGCCTGGCCGCAGTGGCAGGAGACCATGGGCTACGCGCCCATGCCGACGCAGGACGGCTCCGCCCCCGGCGCCACCTCGATGTCCGGCGGCTGGCTGCTGTCCGTGGGTGCCAACGCTCCTGACAAGAAGGCCGCGTTCGACTTCGTCTCCACGGCGCTCAGCAAGGAGAACGCTCTCAAGTACGGCACCGAGGCCTCCCAGATCGCCGTCCGCAAGGACGTCGCCACGGACCCGGCGTACCTGGGCTACAACCCCTCGTTCGAGTTCTTCTCCTCGCTGGTGCCCGTGACGCACTTCCGCCCGGCCACGCCTGACTACTCGCAGATCTCCAGCAACATCCAGGTCGCCGTGGAGTCCGTCGTCACCGGAAGCTCCAGCCCCGCCGACGCCGCCAAGGCGTACGACGAGGCACTGACCGGCATCGTCGGCGAAGACAAGACCCAGGCCGCGAGCTGACCATGTCCACCCTCGAGCTCGACAGCTCGGCGTCCCGGGGGAGCAGCGTTCCGCTGCGCCCCCGGGGCAAGGGCAAGGACGCCGCCCGCACCGCCGGGCGCCTCCTGCCGCTGACGCCGGCGATCGCCCTCATGGGCGTCTTCCTGGCCGGCCCCATCGGCTACGCGCTCTACGGGTCGCTCACCAACGCGACGCTGTCGGGCTACCGGGCCGTCAACCCCGACTTCGTCGGCATCGACAACTACACGCGCCTGCTCACGAGCTCCGGCTTCTGGGAGTCGGCGCTCCTGACGCTCGTGTTCGTGGTCACCTCCGCGGTGATCGGCCAGAACGCGCTCGGCATGTTCCTCGCCGTGCTCATCGAGAAGGCGCCCAAGCCGGTCGCCAATCTCGTCGGGGCCCTCGTGGTCGGCGCGTGGGTGATGCCGGAGATCGTTGCCGCGTTCGCGCTGTACGCCTTCTTCTCCACCAACGGCACGCTCAACAAGCTGCTGCTGTTCTTCGGCGCCGACAGCGTCACGTGGCTCATCAGCTTCCCGCTGCTGGCCGTGATCCTCGCCAACATCTGGCGCGGCACCGCGTTCTCGATGATGGTCTACGGCGCGGCGCTGGCCGAGGTGCCGCCGGAGATCGACGAGGCCGCGCAGATCGACGGCGCCAACCCGGTGCAGCGGTTCTTCCGCATCACCCTGCCGATGGTCCGCCGGGCCATCGCCACCAACATGATGCTCGTCACGCTGCAGACGCTCGGCGTCTTCACCCTGATCTGGGTGATGACCGCGGGCGGCCCCGGCACCAAGAGCACCACGCTCCCGCTGCTGGCGTTCCAGCAGGCGTTCAAGCTCTCCCAGGTCGGCTACGGCACGGCCATCGCCACCGTCACGCTCATGGTCGGCGCGATCTTCGCGGTGGTCTACGTGAAGGTCCTCAAGCCGGAGGTGGACTGATGACCGTCCCGACCGCAGGCCGTGCCAGCAGCGCCAGCAACGCCAGCGCCAGCAACGCCAGCGCCAGCAACACGAACGGCGCCGCCCCCGCCGTCGTCGTCCCCTCCGGTCCGGCGGCCGCCCAGCCGCCGCTCCCGGCCGGCGTGCCCGGCCGCCCGAGTCGGCCCAGCCAGCCCGCCCGCAAGCGCCGTCGTGACGCGATGGCTCTGGCCTCCCCGCGCAAGACCGGCACGGCGATCGCGGCCAGCATCGCGCTCGCCGTGGTGGGCGTGGCGTTCTTCGTGCCGCTGGCGTGGATCGTGCTGGCGTCGGTCGACCCGGCGGCCACGGTCGCCGTCGGCATCCCCGGCAGCTTCACGCTCGACAACTTCACCACCGTCCTCACGCCGGACCTGACGTTCGTCCCGCTGTGGAACTCCCTGGTGGTCTCCGGGGGCACGGCGGTGGTGACGGTGCTCGTCGCGACGCTCGCCGCGTACCCGCTGAGCCGCTACCAGATGCGGTGGAACAAGTCGTTCCTCTACACGGTGCTGTTTGCCAGCTGCCTGCCCATCACCGCGGTGATGGTGCCGGTGTACGCGCTGTTCGTGGCCCTGGGCCTGCTCGACTCGCTGCCCGGCACGGTGATGTTCCTCGCCGCGACCAGCCTGCCGATGGCGATCTGGATGATGAAGAACTTCGTCGACAGTGTGCCGATCTCCCTGGAGGAGGCGGCGTGGATGGACGGCGCCAGCGCGATGCAGGCCCTGTTCCGCGTGGTGGTGCCGCTGATGCGCCCCGGCCTCGCGGTGGTCTTCATCTTCGTGTTCACCCAGGCGTGGGGGAACTTCTTCGTGCCGTTCGTGCTGCTGCTCGACCCGGACAAGCAGCCCGCCGCGGTGAGCATCTACAACTTCTTCGGCGTCAACGGCGCCATCGCCTACGGGCAGCTGGCCGCCTTCTCCGTGCTGTACACCCTGCCCGTGCTGTTCCTGTACCTGCTGGTGCAGCGCCTGTCCGGGGGCTTCGCCCTCGCCGGCGGCGTCAAGGGCTGACCCGCCCCCCTGAACCGCGCACGGCCGGCTGATGCCCCCCAGCGGCCGGCCGTGCGCGCCCCA
Organism: Quadrisphaera granulorum; assembly: GCF_003149145.1. Taxonomy (GTDB): domain Bacteria; phylum Actinomycetota; class Actinomycetes; order Actinomycetales; family Quadrisphaeraceae; genus Quadrisphaera; species Quadrisphaera granulorum. The sequence continues at coordinate 67,558 of NZ_QGDQ01000017.1, forward strand.
CCTCAGACTCTCCCCCGTAGGAAGGCACCACCGTGCACGACGACTCCCCCCTCGTGGAGATGCGGGTCGAGCGCTTCGTCAGGGAGCGTCTCGTCCCCGCCCTCCACCGGCGCCGCCACCCGCTGACCGTCACCCGCTGGGAGGCACCCGGCGAGCCGGTGCCCTTCGCTGCGGCGAGCGCCCAGGCGTTCACGCCGTTCGAGATCGGCCCGGCGGGCACGCCCTACGGCAAGCCGTGGGGCACCACGTGGTTCCGCCTCACCGGCGAGGTCCCGGCCGGCTTCGGTGACGACCCGGGTGTGCGCGTGGAGGTCGACGTCGACCTCGGCTACCTCGCCATCCAGCCCGGCTTCCAGTGCGAGGCCACCGCCTACCGCCCCGACGGCACCGTGGTGAAGGGCCTGCACCCCCGCAACCGCTACCTGCCACTGGCGCAGGTCACCACTGACGCCGCTACCACGAGCAAGACCACGACGACGACGGCGAGCGCGGTGTCCGTCGACGTCCTCCTGGAGGCCTCGTCCAACCCCGACGCGTCGGGCGCCGAGGGCGGCCACGACTGGTACTTCCAGCCGACCGCGGTGGGCTCGAAGGAGACCGCCGGTACCGACCCGGTGTACCGCATGCGCGCCGCCGACGTCGTCGAGCTGGATCTCGACGTGTACGAGCTCACCCGCGACGTGTGGACGCTGCGCGGCCTGCTCGCTCAGCTTCCGCAGGCCACGAGCCGGCGCGCCAGCGTGCTGCGCGCGCTGGAGGACATGGTCGACGCCGTCGACCCCGAGGACGTCTCCGGCACCGCCGCCGCCGGTCGCGCCGCCCTGGCGTCGGCACTGGCCGCCCAGGCAGACGCCACCGCGCACCGCACCGTGGCCGTGGGCCACGCGCACATCGACTCGGCGTGGCTGTGGCCGACCCGCGAGACCGCGCGCAAGTGCACCCGCACCTTCTCCAACGTGCTCAGCCTCATGGAGGAGGACGACGACTTCACGTTCGCCTGCTCCTCTGCCCAGCAGTACGCGTGGGTGCGCGACGCGCAGCCGGAGCTGTTCGAGCGCATCAAGAAGCGCGTCGCCGAGGGCCGCTTCGTGGCCGTGGGCGGCATGTGGGTGGAGTCCGACACCAACCTGCCCGGCGGTGAGGCCCTGGCCCGCCAGTTCGTGGCTGGCAAGCGCTTCTTCGCCGAGGAACTGGGCGTGGAGCCCCTCGACGTCTGGCTGCCCGACTCCTTCGGCTACACCGCCGCGATGCCGCAGATCGCGCGCCTGGCCGGCGCCCGCTGGTTCCTCACGCAGAAGCCGAGCTGGAACGAGACCAACCGCATCCCCCACCACACGTTCTGGTGGGAGGGCATCGACGGGTCGCGCATCTACACGCACTTCCCGCCGGCGGACAACTACAACTCCGAGGTCTCCGCGGAGGACCTGGCCCGCGCCGAGCGCCAGTACGCCGAGAAGGGCCGCGCCAACACCTCGCTGCTGCTGTTCGGCTACGGCGACGGCGGCGGCGGTCCCACCCGCGAGATGGTCGCCGCCACCAAGCGCGCCCGGAGCCTGGAGGGCTCCCCGCGCGTGGAGCTGGGCGACCCGCACCAGTTCTTCCGCGACGCCGAGGCCGAGTACCCCCAGCCCCCGGTGTGGAGCGGGGAGATGTACCTGGAGTTCCACCGCGGCACGTACACCTCGCAGGCGCGCACCAAGCGCGGCAACCGCCGCAGCGAGCACCTGCTGCGCGAGGCGGAGCTGTGGGCGACGGCCGCCGCGGTGAAGTCAGCCGAGCAGGGTGGCACCGGGGCTGGGTACGCCTACCCCTACGACGAGCTCGAGCGCATCTGGCACACCGTGCTGCTGCAGCAGTTCCACGACATCCTTCCCGGCACGTCCATCGCGTGGGTGCACCGCGAGGCCGAGGCCAACTACGCGCGGATCGCCGTCGAGCTGGAGTCGCTCATCGCCGAGGCGCTGGCGTTCCTGGCCGGCGACGGCGAGAGCGTGATCGCCTTCAACGCCGCTCCGCACGAGCGCGCCGGTGCGCCGGCCCTCGGCATGGCTCCTCTTTCCGACCGTGATCATGGGAAGTCGGCCACCTCGGGTGGCCAACTGTCCATGATCACCGCCGGGGGGATCGTGCTCGACAACGGGCTGGTCCGCGTCGTCATCGACGCCGACGGGCTGCTCGCCTCCGTGCGTGACCTCACCGCCGAGGGCGGCCGTGCTGCTGGAGGAGGCCGCGAGGTGCTGCCCCCGGGCACCCGCGGCGGCCTGCTGACGCTGCACCGCGACACCCCCACCCAGTGGGACGCCTGGGACGTCGACGTGCACTACCAGCGCCACACCACCGAGCTCACCGCCGCCGAGTCCGTGGAGCTGGTCGAGGACGGCTCTGTTGCTGGATCTGGTGCTGGAACCGGCGCGGGCGCTCGTGCTGCAGTGCGGGTGGTCCGCAGCTTCGGCTCCTCCCGCGTCGAGCAGCTCATCACCCTCGAGCCGGGCAGCTCGGTGGTCGGGTTCGAGCTGGACGTCGACTGGCACGAGAAGCAGAAGATGCTCAAGCTCGCGTTCCCCGTGGATGTCCACGCCGACCGTGCCGCCAGCGAGATCCAGTTCGGCCACGTCATGCGCGCCACCCACACCAACACCAGCTGGGACGCCGCCCGGTTCGAGACCTGCGCGCACCGCTGGGTGCACGTCGGCGAGGCCGGGTACGGCGCGGCCGTGGTCAACGACTCCACCTACGGCTACGACATCGGCCGTGCGACCCGTGAGGACGGCGGCACCACCACCACGGTGCGGATGTCGCTGCTGCGCGCGCCCGTCTACCCCGACCCGCAGGCCGACCAGGGCGAGCACCGCCTGCGCGCCGGCCTCGTGGTGGGGGCGGGCATCGCCGAGGCCGTCCGTGAGGGCTACCGCGCCAACCTGCCCGTCCGCGAGGTCACCGGCTCCGCCGAGGCTGCCTCTGCCGCCCCGGTGGTCAGCGTGCAGGCGCTCGCGGGCCTGGTCAGCGGCCATGAGGGCGTCGTCGTCGAGGCCGTGAAGCTCGCCGAAGACCGCAGCGGCGACGTCATCGTGAGGCTCTACGAGTCCCTGGGTGGGCGGGCGTCGGCGCGCGTCGTCGCCGGGTTCGCGCACGCTGGTGTGACCGAGGTCGACCTGCTGGAGCGGCCCGTCGAGGCGCCCCGTTCCTTGGTCGAGAGCGCCGAGGGCCAGGATGCTGACGTGCACCTGCGTCCCTTCCAGATCGTGACCCTGCGCTTCTCGCGGAGCGCCCGGTGAGCGGCCAGCAGCTTCCCGGCTGGCTCGGTCAGCCCACGCACCGCGCGTGGCTGGACGAGCACTGCCGTGACCTGCTCGCCTTCGGCCAGCTGTTCCCCGCCGAGGGCGGGGGAGCGGCGTGGCTGGACGAGGTCGGCGAGCCCGACCCCAGCCACGGCGTGCAGACGTGGATCACCGCGCGAATGGCGCACGTGTACTCCCTGGGTCACCTGCTGGGCGTGCCCGGCGCCGGAGCGCTGGCCGATGAGGCGCTCGCCGGCCTGTGGGACGCCGAGGACGGCGCCGACGGTGAGGCCCCGCTGCGCGACAGCGTGAACGGCGGCTGGTTCTCCAAGGTCGACTCCGGCGGCACGCCCGCCGAGGGCAAGGCCTGCTACGACCACGCCTTCGTCATCCTGGCCTCCTCCACCGCGACGGCCGCGGGTCGCCCCGGCGCCGCCGCGCTGTTCGACGAGGCGCTGTCCGTCTACGAGCAGCGCTTCTGGGACGAGGCAGCGGGCATGCCCGTCGACACCTGGGACACCGCGTTCACCACCCTGGACGACTACCGCGGCATCAACGGGGCCATGCACTCCGTGGAGGCGTGCCTGGCGGCCTCCGACGTGCTGGCGGATGTCTACGACGACGACGACGACGAGCGCGCCGCGCTGTGGCGCGCCCGTGCCCTGGGGATCCTGGCGAAGGTGGCCGACTGGTCGAGCGCCAACAGCTGGCGCGTGCCGGAGCACTTCGACAGCTCCTGGTCGGTGCAGCTGGAGTACAACGCCGACAAGAAGGCCGACCCGTTCAAGCCCTACGGCGCCACCATCGGCCACGGCCTGGAGTGGTCGCGGTTGCTGCTGCACGGAGACGCCACCGCCCGTGCCGCGGGCGAGGTGCCACCCGCCGACTTCGTCGGGGCCGCCAAGGCGCTGTTCGCGCAGGCCGTGGCGGACGGCTGGCACGTCGACGGGCGCCCCGGCTTCGTCTACACCACCGACTGGTCAGGCAAGCCCGTGGTGCGTGACCGGATGCACTGGGTGCCCGCGGAGGCGACCGCCGCCGCGGCAGCGCTGGCCATCGCGACCGGAGCGCCGACCTACGCCGCTCAGTACGCCCTGTGGTGGGACCACATCGCCGACGTCGTCCTCGATCACGAGGAAGGCTCCTGGCACCACCAGCTCGACGAGCGCAACCTTCCCAGCGGCACGGTCTGGCCCGGCAAGGCCGATCTGTACCACGCGGTGGGTGCCACCCTGGTGCCTCGGCTGCCGCTCGCGCCGTCGCAGGCCACAGCTGTGCGCCAGGGCCTGCTGCGCGGCTGACGCGCTCACCTCGGACTCGTCGGGGGCGGCGGGGCGTCCCCCTAAGGGGGGATCCGCCGCCCGGCGTGACGGAGCCTCAAGGTGCGGTTGGCGTGGCCGATGGACCGATCATGACGTCGGTGCGCGGCCGTGCCGCCCGGGGCCCCGGGCGGCACGCCCCTGCCCTGCCCGACGCTGTCTGGGAACACCGGCACCGGTGGGTGACCACGTTCCTGGCGGTGTTCGTGCTGGCACTGGGCCTGTGGCCCGCCCTGGGGATGCCCGTGCCGGGAATGCTGTCGCCGTTGTCCATCATCCTGGCGGTCGCAGCCCTGGCCCTCATGGTGCTTACGGCTCTGTACCCGTGGCCACGCCTGCCAGCCCCCGCCATGCGAGCGGTCCGAGCCGTGGCGTGCTCGGTCGGGTGCATGGGGGGCGCGAGCCTCGCGGTGGCCCTCGCCGGCGGAGTCACGGAGGCGCACTTCGCGTTCTTCATCCTCCTGCCGGTGGTAGCGCTGTACGAGACGGTGCTGCCGTTTCTCGTGGCTGTCGTCATCGTGGTCGTCGAGCACGGAGTTGTCGGCATGCTGTGGCCCCACCTGGTGTTCGGCCACATGCACGGCCCTGACGGCGCCTGGTCGATGGCCGCGTTGCACGGCGTGCTCTTCGCCGTCGGGTGCGCCGGGTCACTGATGGCCTGGACCGGTGCTCGTGCCGCGCGGCGCCACGCGAACGCCGTCGTCGCCGAGCTGAGCCACCGCGCCCGCCACGACGAGCTCACCGGTCTGCCCAACCGCACCGGCCTGGCGCAGACGCTCGAGAGTGCGCTGTCAGGTGCCCCGCAGGACCTCGCCGTCGTGGTGGTCGACCTCAACCGGTTCAAGGACGTCAACGACACCCTGGGCCATGAGGCCGGCGACGAGCTCCTGCGCCGCGTCGCGCGACTCCTTCACGGGGCTGTCGGCGAGCAGGGCGTGCTCGCTCGCCTCGGCGGTGACGAGTTCGCCATCGTGCTGCCCGGCGCCGACGGCCCCGGCGCGTGCGCCGTCGCCGAACATCTGCGTGATCGGGTGCGCGAGGGCGTGGTGGTCGCAGGGGTCGCCGTCGACGTCGACCTGTCGGCGGGGGTTGCCGTGCACCGCGCGGGAACCTTCCAGAACGCAACGGCCGTGCGTGCCGCATGCACCGAGCTCCTGCGCCTTGCCGACATCGCCATGTACACCGCCAAACGGTCTGGCGGGGGAGCGCTCGTCTACGACGTCGCCACCGACCACCACAGCACCGCCCAGCTGGAGCTGGCTCGTGAACTGCGCACCGCCATCGCGCGGCGCGAGGAGCTGCTGGTGCACTACCAGCCGCAGGTCAGCCTCGACGCGCACGACGAGCAGACGGACGACCAGACGTCCGTGCGGCTGGTGGGGGTCGAGGCGCTGGTGCGCTGGCAGCACCCGACGCGGGGCTTCCTGCCGCCGTCGTCGTTCATCCCCCTGCTGCACGACAGCGACCTCGCCCACCCCTTCACCGCCCTGATGATCGAGATCGCGCTCGACCAGGCGCAGCAGTGGTTCCTCAGCGGGCACGAGGTGCCGGTGGCGGTCAACGCCTTCCCCCGGTGCCTCGTGGAGCCGAGCTTCGTGGCGCAGGTGGCGCAGGCGCTGCACTCGCGCGGTCTGGCCCCCCACCTGCTCCGGTTGGAGATCACCGAAGACGCCCTCATGGCCGACCCGGAGCGGGCCGCCGCCGTCGTCACCGAGCTGCGTGACATGGGTGTCGCGACCGCCGTCGACGACTTCGGCACCGGCTACTCCTCGCTCTCCTACCTGCGGCGACTGCCGGTGGACGAGGTGAAGCTGGACAGGTCGTACGTGTCGGGCCTCGGCGGCGTGGACGGCGGGGGTGACGAGGTGCTCGTCGCCTCAATCGTCCACCTCGCGCACGCCCTCGGCATGCACGTCGTGGCCGAGGGAGTGGAGCATCCCGAGGAGGTGCGGGTGCTGCGCCAGCTCGGCTGCGACACGGCGCAGGGGTACCTGTTCGGCAAGCCGGCTCCCGCCGACCAGCTCGCTCCGGAGCTCCTGGCGACGGCGCGCACGAGCCGCCGGTGGCAGCCCGGCGGTCAGCTCACCGGCGAGATCTCCGGTCCGGCCTCGGGGGGCCTGGGCGCGTCTTCGGGGTAGGCACGCAGAGCCACGATGGCGACGTCGTCCTCGACCTGTGCCCCGACCTGCCGCAGCAGCTCGTCGCAGATCTCTTCCACCGTGGCCTCGTGGAGCCCTTCGACGGTGTGCGCGAGCCACGCCAGCCCCTCGTCGAGCGGCGCTCCGCGGCGCTCGACCAGACCATCGCTGAACAGCAGCAGCGTGGAGCCGGGTTCCAGCGGTACCTCGTGCGCCGTGCGCGGCACGTCGGGGGCCAGGCCGATGAGCAGCTCGGGCTCGCTCTCGAGGTAGCGGGCGCGTCCGTCCGGGCCGACCAGGAGCGGCGGCGGGTGGCCGGCGTTGGACCAGCGCAGCAGACGCTCCCCGCGGCGCTTCATCTCCGGGGTCTGCACCACCTTGACCAGCAGCACCGTGGCCATGGCGCCGACGTCGAGATCGCGCACGGCCGCGTCGAGGCTGGACAGCACCTGGGCGGGTTCCGCGCCGCTGACGTGCGCGATGCCACGCAGGAGGTTGCGCATCTGCCCCATCGCGGCGGCGGCCTCGCGGTCATGGCCGGTGACGTCTCCGACGACGATGCTCGTGGCGCCGTCACCCACCATGAACGCGTCGTACCAGTCACCGCCGACCTGCGCCTCGGCGGCGGCGGGCAGGTAGCGCACCGCCAGGTGCAGGTGGTCGGGCTCGGGCGGGCGGGTGAGCAGGCTGCGCTGCAGCGTCTCGGAGAAGCGCCGCACCGCGGCGTTGGCGGCCCGCTCGGCCTCCTGCGCGTGGATGCGCGAGAGCGCCGTGGCGGCCAGCGCGGTGAACGCCCGCACGAGCGCCTGCTCGTCGGAGGTCCAGGTGTGGTCTCGGTCCAGGAAGAGGGCGAGGGACCCGACGACGACGCCCGCGTCCGTGAGTGCCAGCGCCGCGCAGGCGTGCGTGCCGGCGGCCTCCAGGAGCTCGGCCACCTCCTGCTCGCGGCCCGGGAACAGCGCCAGGGCGGCGGCGCGGTCGGGCAGGAAGTGCGCGCGGCCCGTGGCGGCAGCGTCGACCATCGGCAGGGGCACGCCGGCGGGCAGCTCGGAGACGTCCGCGCGGACCGCGCCGTCGCTGAACCGTGCGGTGAGCGCCCGCAGGCCGCCGTCTTCGAGCACCTCCGAGTGCAGGCACAGGACGGCGCCGCACGCCCCGAGCAGCCCCACCCCGCCTCCGGCGATGACGGCGAGCACGCCCTCCTCGCTCTCGGCGAGTTCCAGCGACTGCGCCAGCGCCACCAGCGCCGTCTGCTGCGCGGCGGTCTGGCGTGCGCTGTGCAGCGCCCGCAGCTCGGCGGTGCGCGCCCAGATCCGCCGCAGCGCCTGCGCCGTGAGGGACCCGAAGGTGGTGAGGAGCGCCCGGTCGGGTTCACGCCACGGGCGCGGCCCGGGGAACCCGATGGAGAGCGCCCCGGCGACGCCGTCGTCGGAGAACAGCGGAACGCAGCCGACGGCGTCCGTGCCGGAGGCCGCCCAGATCGGCGCGCCGGCCGCGAAGGCGGCCGGCGCCTCCGCCCGCGAGGTGACGAACCAGCTGGTGCCGGTGGTGGCGGTGTGGACGGCGGGCAGCGGGACGTCGGCCGGGAGGAAGGCCACGCTGGCGCCGAACGCCTCGTCGTAGGCCGAGGTCAGGGTGCGCAGCGCCCGGGGGCCGGGCTCGCCCGTATGCAGCACCAGCGCGGCCGATGACGCCCCGAACACCTCCGAGGCGGCGCCGTTGACCACCTCGAGCACCGCCTGCTCGGTCTCGGCGTCTCCGAGGGCGCGGGCCACCTCGACGAGGCGGCCCAGGCGCTCGGCGTCCTGAGCTGTCTGCCGCTGGGCACGGCGCAGCTCGGTGACGTCGGAGTTGGTGCCGACCATGCGGACCGCGGCGCCGCTCGCATCGACGAGCACCTGACCGCGGGCGTAGAGGATGCGCTCGGAGCCGTCGGGGTGGACCGTGCGGAACTCCGCCTCCAGGGTGCCGCGCTCGGCGATGGCGCGCTGCAGCAGCTCGGCGATGGGCGCCTGGTCGTCAGGGTGGACGGTCCGGGCGAAGTCGCTGACCAGTCCGGTGAGCGGCATGTCGTCCTGGCCGTACAGGGTGCGGCTGCGGGCGTCCCACTGCAGGGCGTCGGTGGTGAGGTCCCAGTCCCACAGGCCCAGCTGCGCCGCCTCCGTGGCCACTTCGAGGCGTGCGCGGACCAGCTCGTGGGTGACGGCGACGTCCGGCACCTGGCTCGAGCTGGTGTCCACGGCGTCAGTATGGGTGACAGCCGGGCACCCGGCCCCGCGGCGACGTCCGACTGCTGGGCCGATGGAGGCCGAGGTCGAGCCGAGGTCGAGCCGACCTCCAGCCGACCACGAGCAGGACACGAGGAGCGACTTGCTGGCCCGACGTGGCTCCGACCAGCCACACTCCACCGTGTGAGCGGTCACATCGATGTGAGGCACGCAGGGCGTACCCCGTCCATCACCGACGTCGCGGCGCGCGCCGGCGTCTCCATCCAGACGGTCTCGCGGGTGCTCAACGCCGCGCCCAAGGTGGCGCCCGGCACTCGTCAGAGAGTTCAAGACGCCATCACCGAGCTGGGCTACCGCCGCAACCCCGCCGCGCGGGCACTGGCCACCGGCCGCGGCGGCGTGGTGGGCGTTCTCACCTCCAGCTCAGCCCTGTACGGACCGGCCTCGGTCACCGCGGCGCTCGGGCTGGCCGCCGTGGAGGCGGGGGTGCACCTGGCCGTGGAGCACGTCGTCGACTACGACGTCGCCTCCCTCGAGCTCAGCCTGCAGCGCCTGGTCGAGCAGTTCGCCGCGGGCATCGTGGTGGTCGCGCCCGTGCGGGAGGCCTACGGGGTGCTCGCCGGGGCCCAGCTTCCGGTGCCGGTGCTCGCGGTGAGCAGCGGTGGCCAGGGGCCCGCCGAGGTGTCCGTCGACCATCGGGCCGGAGCCCGGCTGGCCACCCAGCACCTGCTCGACCTCGGCCACGCCACCGTGTGGCACGTCCGCGGGCCGCGGGGCTGGTACGAGGCGGACCAGCGCGTGGCCGGTTGGCACGAGGCCCTGGAGGCGGCCGGCCGGGAGGTGCCCCCGCTCATCGACGGCTCGTGGTCGGCGGACTCCGGTTACAGCGCCGGTCAGCTGCTGGGCCGCATCCCCGAGGCCACCGCGGTCTTCGCAGCCAACGACGCCCAGGCGCTGGGGCTCGTGCGGGCGCTGGTGGAGCGGGGCCGGTCGGTTCCCGACGACGTCAGCGTGGTCGGCTTCGACGACGTCCCCGAGAGCGCCTACTTCCTGCCGCCGCTGACCACCGTGCGCCAGGAGTTCTCCGAGCTGGGACGCACCGCGCTGCAGGTGGTGCTGCGCCTCATCGACCGTGAGCATGCCGCGGGCCACGCTCACGACCAGGCCGGGCAAGCAGGACAGGCCGAGCAGCTCACGACGGGTCAGCCGGGGTGGTCGGTGCAGCTGCAGCCGGACCTCGTGGTGCGCAGCAGCACCGCCCCTCCGCGCTCCGGTCGGTAGCCCACGCGCGAGAGCCGTCTCCCTCTCGGGTGTCACTCGCAGATCAAGGTTGAGCATGGTCGAGCCGATCCCCTGGAGAAGAGGTGGCGCCGCGGTGCGCCGCCGTGTCGACGGGAGGGTGAGGGTGGACACCTCCGAACCCGACGATCTGCGCGCTCGGCAGCACCAGGTGATCCGGGACTGCGACCTCCTGGAGGCCGACCAGGACGCCGACCTCCTCGCCGTCACCCGCACCGCCGTCGCTCTGACCGGCCACACCCTGGCACGGATCAACGTGCTGCTGCCCGAGCAGGTGTGCAGCCTGGCCAGCGCCGGTGGTGAGGCCGTGCCGCTGGTGCGCGAGGAGACCCTGTGCCACCGCGCGAGCCTCGTCGGCGGTCCGGTGGTCTCCAGCGACTGCTCCCGTGATCCCCGCTTCGCTGACCTGCCCTGGGTGGACGGCCGTCTCGGCCGTGTCCGCCGCTACGCCATGGCGCCGCTGCAGGTCGACGGTCTCACCGTGGGAACGCTGTGCGTGCTCGACGAGGACGACGGCCCCGCCCTCACCGAAGGCCAGGTCGACCGGCTGGCTGACCTCGCCGCGGTGACCTCGTCGCTGCTGCAGCGCCGCCGCCAGAACCGTCAGGCGCGCGCCGACCACGACGAGCTCGCCCGTGCCCGCGCCTTCGACAGGGCTCTGCTGCAGGCGCTGCCCCTGGGGGTGCTCGCGGCGGACGCCGAGGGCCGCCTCACGCTCGTCAACGACACCCTCCTGTCGTGGTACGGCGGCCAGTTCGCCACCGAGGTGCCTCTCGCGCAGCAGGAGCGGGCGGCGGCCTACTCGCTCTTCGAGCTCGACGGCGTGACGCCCCTGGCTCCGGAGCGGCTACCGATGGAGCAGGTCCTGAGGAACGGCGCGGTGCACAGCAGCGAGTGGGTGCTGGCACCGCCGCTCGCTCCGCGGCGCACCGTCTCGAGCTCGGGCGCGCAGGTGCGCGACGCGGACGGGCGTCTGCTCGGCGCCGTGCTCGCGGTCAGCGACATCACGGAGCGGCGCGCACTGGAGGAGCAACTGCGCCGGTCCGCCACCCACGACGTCCTGACAGGCCTGCCCAACCGGGCCCTGCTGGTCCAGTGCCTCACGGCGGCGCTGACCGACGCACCGACCGCCGCACTGACCGCCGCGGAAGGCCGCCGGGTGGCGGTGCTCTACTGCGACCTCGACGGCTTCAAGGCCGTCAACGACAGCTATGGCCACGCCGCCGGTGACGCCGTGCTGCGCGCGGTGGCCGGGCGGCTCCGGGCGGGGCTCCGTCCCGGTGACGTGGTGGCGCGTCTCGGTGGCGACGAGTTCGTGCTCGTGTGCCCCGGCATCGCCGACCTCGACGAGGCCCGCACCATCGCGAGTCGCCTTGCCGAGAGCGTGTCCGCCCCCATCGAGGCCGACGGCGCGCTCCACCGCGTCGGAGTCAGCGTGGGTGCCGTCCTCAGCTCTCCCGACGACGACGGCGGCTGCGCCGAGAGGCTCCTCAGCTGCGCTGACGCCGAGATGTACGCCAGCAAGCGTGCCCGTCGCCAGGAGCGCGCCGGGGGCGCGTGAGCCTGCCGCTCACCTCCTGAGTACGTGGTGAGATCACCCTCGACCATTCGTGATCATGGACTTCCGGAACGCTCTGGCGTCACAAACTGTGCTGATCTTGGCGATTGGTCGGCTTGTGAGCCCTCGCATGGCGACGGATCGCCAAGATCAGCGAGCTCCCCGCCCTGAGGTGTTCCGGAAGTCCATGATCACGGACTGGTTCAGGGCCTACCGCACGAGGCTCTGAGGTCGACACGCACGAACGCCCGGCCGAGCCCCCCTGCTGGGGGATCCGGCCGGGCGTCGTCGTCGGGTCCTTCGGGGAGCCTCAGTCGAGGATCGCCCGGGTCACGGCAACCTGCTCGGTGAGCACCCCCGCGATGATGTTCTGCGTCTCGTTGATCTCATCCACCACGGTGGTGATCTGGGTCAGGCGCGCGATGACGTCCTGCACCTGGGTCTGGATGAGCCTGACGCGCTCGTCCACCTCGGTGGTGGCCTTGGCGGTGCCGTTGGCCAGCTCCTTGACCTCCCCGGCGACGACGGCGAAGCCCTTGCCCGCATCTCCGGCTCGTGCCGCCTCGATGGTGGCGTTCAGGGCGAGCAGGTTGGTCTGCGCGGCGATCGCCTGGATGGTCGAGACCACCTTGGAGATCTGCGCGCTGGACTCGCCGAGGCCGGCGACGTCGTCGTTGGCCTCCACGGTCAGGGCGCGACCGCGCTCGGCAACCATGCCGGCCGCGACGACGTTCTTCTCCACCTCTTCGATGGAGATGACCAGCTCGCGCCCGGCCACGTTGAGCTTCTCGCGGGTGGCGATGCGGTCCAGGGCCTGGCCGAGCAGGAAGCCGGTGTTGCGCAGGGCGCTCTCTCGGCTCTCGGACATGACCAGGGTGCGGGTGGCGAAGAAGTCCATCGTTCCGACGACCTCGCCGTTGACGATGATCGGCAGGCAGACACCGCTCTTGACGCCGGCGTTGCGCGCCGCGGGGGCGCGGACGCAGTCGGTGACCTCCGCCAGGTCTTCGACGAAGAGGAAGTCACGGGCGGCCCAGGTGCGGCCGGCCACGCCGACGCCCTTGGCGAAGCTGGCCGTGGTGGTCACGCGGCGGAACTCGTCGCCGACCTGGCCGACCTCCTGGTCGAAGTGCAGCGCCTTGCCGGTGGGGTCCACGCTCCAGTAGGAGCCGTAGTTCCAGCCGAAGCCGGAGCAGATGGTGTCCAGGGCGAAGCGGACGGCTTTGGTGGGGTCGTTGGCCTTGGACAGCTCGCGCAGCACGGCGTTGACGGCCTCGACGTCCTGGGCGGCCTTGGCTTGACGCTCGGCCTCGGTGGCGCGCTCGATGGCCTGGGAGACCAGCACGCCGATGGAGCGCAGCACGTCCAGGCGGCCGGGGCTGGGGTCGAGGGTGTGATCGGCGAAGAAGTCCATCGTGCCGACGACGGCGCCGCCCGCGGTGATGGGGAAGCACACACCGCTGCGGACGCCGGAGCGCTGCGCGACGGGAGCGCGCACGCAGTCGGTGAGCTCGGCGATGTCGCGGACGAAGACGAGGTCACGGGCCTTCCAGGCGCGTCCGGACAGGCCGATGCCCTCGCAGAAGGAAGCGGAGCGGGTGACCGCGCGGAACTCCTCGCTGGTGGCGCCGGACTCCTGGGTGAAGCGCAGCTCTGCGCCCGATCCCTTGCCCTCGACGGTCCAGTAGGAGCCGTACACCCAGCCGAACTGGGAACGTACGGCTTCCAGGGCAACACTGACGGCTTGCTGCACGGTGGTCGCGGCGGCGACCGCCTTGACGACGGCGACGACGGCGCGGACGTCTGCCTCGGCCTCGGCGGCTGCCGTGGCCGCGGCGGTCGGGGCCTTGTCCCGACCTGCTCGCTTCATCACTGGTGCTCCTTGCTCCGGCGGCGCCTTGCGTGCCGCACAGAGCAGGTATCGGCGTCAGCCGCTCCGGCATGTAGCCGGCCGGACCTACCGCTCGAAAGGGGGACACCGTGCACTCTGTGTCTTTTCATCTCCGATCGGTGACGTGTCGAGTGATGAACCCGCAGGTCGCAGGCTGTGTGTCAGGCGGATGGTGCCGGACCGGCAGGTGTGGCCCCGGCTGTAGGCGCCGTTGCGGAGATCACCCGATTGCAGTCCCGCTCCCGTCAGCCTGTCCCTCTCATGGGAGCGAGGTGGGGGAGGGGGCGGGTCAGAGGCGGAACCGCGAGATGGTGTCGCGCAGCTCGGCCGCAGTGCGCGAGACGTCGTGCGCCGTCGTCGTCGTTGCCGCCGCCGAAGCGGTGGTCTGTGTGGCGGCCGCCGCGATCCCACTGATGTTGGCGCTGATCCCCACGGTGCCCGCGGAGACCTCGGTGACCGAGCGGACCATCTCCGCCGTCGTCGCCGACTGCTCCTCCACCGCCGAGGCCACGGTGGCCTGCAGGGCGTCGATGCGGCCGATGACCTCGCCGATCTCCTGGATAGCGGCGCGGGCGTCGGAGGCGTCTGCCTGAGCGGTGTGGACCCGAGCCACGATCTGCTCCGTGGCCTGGGCGGTCTGGCGGGCCAGCTCCTTGACCTCTCCGGCCACCACGGCGAAGCCCTTGCCGAGTTCCCCGGCCCGGGCGGCCTCGATGGTCGCGTTGAGTGCCAGGAGGTTGGTCTGCTCGGCGATGGAGGTGATGAGCTTGACCACCTCGCCGATCTCCCGCGAGGACGTGCCGAGGCGTTCCACGGTGGCGCCCGCGGACTCTGCCGTGGAGACGGCGTCGGCGGCGGTCTGCGAGGCGGTCGCGGTGGAGGAGGCGATCTCGCTGATCGCGGAGGTCATCTCCCCGCCGGCGGCGGCGATGGTGGACATGGACAGGGAGATCTCCTGCGAGGTGCCGGCGACCAGCTGGGACTGGCGCGATGACTCCGTCGCACCCGACGACAGCTGGCCGGCGACGGCCGTGAGGTGCTCCGAGCTGCGCATGAGGTCGTCTGCGCCCGAGCTGATCTGTCGCACGACGGTGGCCAGCTGCTCGACGGAGGCGTCCGTGGCGGCGGCCACCTGGCCGACCTCGTCCTTGCTGGCGATGCCGGTGCGCTGGTCCAGGCGTCCCTCGGCTAGGCCGCGGGTCACCGAGACCACCGTGGCCAGGCGCGAGGTGAGGCTGCGGGAGATCATGCGGTTGAACAGCAGGGAGATCGCGGCACCCAGCGCCGTGACCACCGAGAACACGATGAGGCTGGTCCGGTGGGCGGCCTCACCCTGCGCGGCCATGGCGGCCGCGGCGTTTCCCTCGGACTTCACCAGCGCGTCGAGCGCCGTCATCGCGGCGTCCGCTGCGGGGGTGATGGTCTTCGCGCGGAGCTCCTTGTACCCGGCGACGTCACCGGCGAGGGCCTCCTCCATGCCCTTGGTGCGCACGTCGAGGTAGGTCTTGATCGCAGCGGCGGCGGTGGCCCGCTCCGCGGCGCCGGCCCGCGGGTCCGACGACTCGTAAGCCTTCCAGGCCCCTTCCAGTTGCTTGATGTGCTCCGCGGTGACCGTCCGGTAGGTCGCGATCTCCGAGGGGGCCGTCATCGAGGCGGTTGCACCGTCTACGCGCAGCTGGAGCAGGCCCTTGTAGGCGTTGTCGAGGTCGGCGACCGAGACGAGCTGGGAGTACACCGCGGCGTCACGCTGGTTGGCCAGACGCAGCTGCACCGCTCCGTAGCAGCTGACCGCGACGAGGATGGCGACGGAGATCGCCTGCAGCAGCGTCAGCTTGGTGCCGATGCGGAGGTCGTTCAGGTGGCGCAACAACGCGGTCTCCTCCGCTGGGGTGTCTGTGGTGCTCGTGATCGTCTGATCGGCACCTGACACGCTGAACTGCAGCAATAACGATCTCCAGGTGTGAGCCATTTCGAGGGACGATCGGGGGATACCACTCAAGATTTCCCCGTGGTCACGCTGCGTAGGCGATGATCGGATGCGTGGGGGACACCGTGACAGCGGGCACCGATGGGGTGCCCTTCGTCCGTACCCCCGTGCGGGGTCCCGCTGGGTGGGCGGGCCTGACCCGCTGGGCCAGTCCGAACCGCTGGGACGGGTGGCGGCGCGGGCCGGCGCGCGTGGCGCTCGAGGTCGCCGTCGTCCTGGTCTGCGCCGCAGAGGTGCTCGCGTGGGAGCACGCGACCGTCAATAGCTCGTTCATCATCGCCTCGCTCACGGTGCTGGCCGTGATCGCCCGGTACCGGTGGCCCGTTGCCGCAGCGGTGGTGGCCGGGCCGGCGCTGGGGTGGACGGCGCTTCTCCTGACTCCGCTGGTGCTCCTGTTCACCGCGGGTCAGCGGGAGCGGCGTGACGTGGTGGTGGTGGGCCTGGTGGCGTGGACGGTCGTGTCCAGCGCGGCGCTCATGACCTTCCAGGACTACCGCTACCTCGTGGACGACGGACCGCTGCGCCTCGTGACGGACATGGCCGCCGCGGTGGCGATGTCCGCGGGGGCCGCGGGCCTCGGGCGGCTGGTACGGACCCGCCGGGAGCAGGCCGCGGCGTTGCGCGAGCTCGTGGCGGGGCGGGCGCGGGAGCAGGCGCTGGCCGAGCACGCGGCCCGCGCCGACGAGCGGGCGCACCTGGCACGCGAGATGCACGACGTCGTCGCCTCGCAGGTCACCCTCATCGCGGTGCAGGCCGCAGGCCTACGGATGACTCCCGGCGTGGACGAGCGGACCCGGCAGATCGCGGAGACCATCCGCGCCGCCGCCAGCCAGACCACCCGCGAGCTGCGGGAGGTGCTCACCGAGCTGCGCCGGCCGGAGGCAGCGCCCTCGGCGCCTGCCGCCTCGACTGCCTCAACGTCCGTGGTGCTGCCGCCGTCGGCGATGGCCCACGGAGTCACGACACAGGGCGCCGCGCGTGCGTCGTCGCCGTGCCTGCGGGCCCTGGACACGTTGTGGGCGAGCGCCGGCTGCGCCGGTCAGCTCGTGGTCAACGTGCCCGACACGCTCACGGTGGCCGAGCCGGTGCAGCACGCTGCGTACCGGATCCTGCAGGAGGGGCTGACCAACGCCGTGCGCTACGCCCCGGGGGCGGTGGTGCGGGCCGGGATCGAGCTGGTCGCCTCGACACTGGTGGTCTCCGTGGTCAACGGACCTGCCCCTGCCGGTCCCGCCGCGCCCGCCGCGCCCGCCGCAGCGGGGGCTTCCACCGAGCCGGAGTCTGACCTTCATTCCACCACAGGAACGACGACGGCGACCGCCACCGGCACGGCGCTCGCCTCGGACCTGCCGTCCCTGTCAACGGGCAACGGCCTCGCGGGGGTGCGTGAGCGCGCCGAGTCGCTGCGCGGCCACGCGAGCTGGGGCCCCACCGATGACGGTGGCTACCAGCTCACCGCTGTGCTCCCGATCTCCAGCTGAGACCAGGGACGACGACGGCGACTCTCCGTCAGCGGTGGTGCGAGCAGGCCGACGGCCAGAGCAGGTCGCGCAGCGCACGCAGTGCGCTCGGCGCTGGCTGCGCGGCGTGAACGCCGTGAGCTCCGCGGGTGGCCCCCTGCGGAGCGTGCAGCGAGAAGAACCACTCCTGGTCATCCGTGACCGGTGCCGGCGGGGTGTCGCGGCGGCTGCGGCGCTGCTGCGCGGTCTGGTCGAGGCTCACGGGCAGGTCATCGACGCCGAATGCATCCCTCTCTATGGCGCCGCCGCAGAAGCACCCGTTCGGCAGGCTCCACCTCAGAAAGAAGGAGTAGGACGACGACGGCGGGGGCGAAGCTCGGGCGTCGGCTTCGCCAGCGCCGAGGGGCCCGGGAGTCGGGCGTCGTGGTCGAGCAGCTGTGGAGTGTGAGCCCCTTCGGCCTGATCGGTCCGCTACTCCCGTGGGGCCAACGCTTCACACCCAAGGGGCCAACACTTACGGCTCCCTGAGCCCCGCGCCGACCTCCCCGCGGCGCCTTCCTTCAGGACCCGAGCGTCATTCACACCGACGAACACCCGTCAGGGGAGCAGGCCCTCGCGGTAGGCCCGCGCGAAGAGCCCCTTGCCGTCGTCTACCGGTAGGCGCATATCGGTAGCGAGGAGCGCGTCGACCGCCTGCTCAGCAGCGGGGCGATCGCCGGAGCGCTTGAACTCGGAGATGACCACCCACAGGGTGTCGCGGCACGTGACGCCGAGGCGCTCGGCCTGGGTGATCGCTTCCCGCTCGTCAATGAGTGCGATCGAGCCGCGGTGGTATGCAACGGCGATGACTGCGCACTCGCCCATGTGCTCGTCAGGTCCACCGCCCATCGCTGCCTTGACGGACAGCGCGGTCAGTACTTCGGCGTCGGTGAGGACCACTTGCTGGGCCCACGGAACGGTCGACACGGCAGGGATGCCGCTGTATCGCTGCCGCCCCTGTTCGATCTCACCGCGCACCTCGTCGGGGACGAGGATCCGTTGTGCCTGCGCCAGGTTCGCGAGCAGGTGACCGTGCCCGGCGCGCCACAAGTGCGTGTAAACGCTGGTGTCGATGACCCAGCCCAGCGGGTCAGCCACCGTGGCCCGTGAAGGAGGGGCGCAGGTCTGACCATTCGGGGGCCTCCTGCTCGGGTAAGTCAGCCCTCGTCACGGTGCCGCGAAGCAGCTCGGTCGTCCGGGCGGCCGTGAGGCGGCGAGCCGAGTAACCCGATAGGCACGCGTCGACGAACGACGGTGACAGGTATCCGAGCTGCAGGTGCTCGTGCCAGCGGATATTCCGATGGAGGTAGTCGCCCTTGGTCGGAGGCCGATCGGCCAGTTGACGTCGGTCTTCCTCGTCGATGAGGTCCAGTGTCTTGAGGTGACCGAGAACCGCCGTCCAGCTGACCATGTACCGGGCGGCCACGTCGATGGCACGCTCCCGATGCGACCTCGGTGCGAGCTCATTCCAGAGAGCCACCACTCCGGCGCGCGGAGCAAGCAGGTGGATGGCGAAAGAGTTGAGCATGCGCTCGTCGTGGAGAGAGCCGCTCGCGTCGTACGCATCTCCGCAGAGCCAGTGGCCCAGCTCGTGCGCGAGAGTCATGCGGCGCCGGCCCGAGTCGTCATCGGCGTTGACTACTGCGACGCCGAACGGGCCTGCCGGTGTCTCCACCTCCACACAGGCGCCCGGAGCGCCGTCGACGCCGAGTGAGGTGACGTGGACCAGCAGGCCGAGGCGTTCGCAGGTGTCGCCGAGATCGGTGATGGGGGAGCTCCCGAGATCCAGGTGCCGACGGATCCGGCTGGCGAGGCTCTCTGCCGCCATGTGGTCGTGAGGTGTCCTCCGCCCCGCCGGCCGGGTGGCAGGAACCAGCAGACGCAGGTCGGCGAGGAAGAACACGTCGGTGGAGAACTGGAGCAGCTCGGCGTCGAGCTGCGTCGTGGACGGGTGGGTCTCCCCTGCGTCGCGACGACGGCTGACCACTGCCGGCGGGGCCTCAGAAACGAAGTACGACAGGGGACGTCCTAGCGCCTCGGCGATGACCACGAGCTCGCGGGCGTTGAGGTTGCGCTCGCCCTTCTCGAGCCTGCTGATGGCCGACCTGTCGACCCCGATCGTGCGGGCCACCTGCGCCTGGGTCAGACCCGCCTCGTCGCGTGCCTGCGTCAGCCGAAGCCCGAGTTCGACATTGTTCACGTGTGTGAATATCGCACGCGCAGATCTCGTGCGGCACCTCGACTCGCCCTGTCGAGGGTTGCTCTCGTGCAGGCGCGGCACACAAGTAACGGAGCACATCGGCGAGAGATGCCCGGAAGGCGTTGCCCGGCATCGCCGACGCCTGGGCAATGAGCGCCTCGAGGCTCCGGCAGACGCGCTGCAGCAGCCACGTCTGATTCCGGTCGTCCTGGAGCTCCTCGTAGTCCTGCGCCGAGGGCATCAGCTCGTCGGTTCGAGCACGCGCCTCGAAGCGAGTGAAGTCGTGGTGGGGCGTAAACCCGAGTAGGCATACCACTGCGTGCTGGGTGTCGTGCCAGGTGGCCGCCCGCTGGCCATCCTCGCCGTCGAGCTTGTCGATGTCAGGACGGTGCACCCGCGACAGCGGAGCTTCGGTGCCCCTGGGGTTCCGGGAGCGGATGTCCGCGAACTTCGAGACCAGTCGCCCCCAGTCGCTCGCCCCGATGATGGCGGCGAGGTCTCCCACGGATCACCTGTCGGCCCTGAGGTCCTCTCGTGCCCGGGCAGTCACGCGGAGCTCGTACTCGCCGTCCAGCGGGTCGGACCAAGCTTCCTCGTGGCGGCTCACTCTGCGGTCGACGTGCGGGCCGATCCGGCTGACCTGCGTGCGTCTGCGCGATGAGCCCTGGCGAAGATCGCCTCGGCGGCTGCGGTGCGTCCCTCGCGGAGGGCTCGTCCCGCTTCGATCATTTCGGCAGGGGTTGGCGGGACGTCGAGCATTTCAGCAGCCTGCGCGCGGGCGCGTTGAGCTGCTTCTCGATTCGCTGCAGCTGATGCGGCTCGCTCTGCGCGGAGGTGCTCGACCTCAGCTCGCGGGTAACGGTGATGTGTGCCGACCGGCTGGTCGGTGAGCTTGCCCGCCTTGGCCCACCTCACCACCGTCGGTCGCGAGACGCCGAGCACCGCCGCCGCTTCCTCTGGGCTCATCCACTCAGGTGCCGAGCCGCGGTCCAGCAGTGCCTCGAACTCCCGCAGGAGGCTCGGGTCCGCCTCGAGCAGCTTGCTGACCAGCATGGCGCCGCGTGGGTTGAGGTCGAGGTGCTCGTCGCCCACTGAGACGGACACCCTGAGCGCTCCGGACAGCGTCAGCGGAAAGCGCCCGGTCACCGAGCCCGGCGCCACCAGATGCTCCATCGTCGCCACAGTGACCTCCATCGGCAGATAACTGCAACAACTGTTCATCTGTGGTGGAGCAACGGTGCGTCGTGCCACGCGAAGATCTGCTTGCCGGACTGCCCCACGGGCCGACCAGGGCCGCGACGACGCGGTCGGAGGTGGGCAGGACGTCGCCGAGCATCCTTGCGGCGCTCCGGGAGAAGAGCCCACGGTCGAGCGCGTCCGTCGACTGGTCGGGCAGCGGTGCGTCTGCCCAGATGGTCGCTCGTCCTCGATCAGCACTGCTCTCGTGCACCTCTGCTCTCCGGATCACGACTCGAGGGCCTCGCGCACGTCGAGCCGGGAGCACCGGGACGCCCGGCATTGGCCTTGGAGCGCCGTGGGGTGGTCGCCAGCCTGGCGGTCAGAGGCCCAGCGCGATGCGGAGGCCCTCTTCGACCGCCCTCATGGCCACCGGCGAGAGCGCCCCCGCGTCCTTGACCCGGTCTTCGTCGTAGAGCTGCACCACGTCATCGCAGCTGACGTATCCGGTCCACACCTCACCCGGTGGAAGTGCGACGTGGCTGGCGAAGGGGCGGTGGGTGGTCGTCAGGCGGACGGCCAGCGCTGTGAGGCCCTTGTTCCGACCGTTGTTCGAGACGATGAGCATGTACTTGGGCACAGGCCGGTCGTTCTCATCGGTGAGGCCGATGTCGGCGAGGTAGATCCGTCCTCGTACGTACTGCGTCACCGGTAGGAGTCCTCCGATGCGGCTGCGTTGCGGGCGCGGCGACGGCGGAGCTGCTCATGCTCGGCGGACAGCGCCGCGCTGCCAGTGATCTCCTCAGCTTCCTGCGCGTACAGGGCGCCCTCCTGCGCTTCGCGCAGCACACGGATGCCTTCGTGCAGGGCGAGAGCCAGCACGGCCGACTCGGAGGCGTCTGTCGCGTCCAGGCCCGCGGCCTGGGGGGCTTCGCGGATCAAGGCGAGGTCGCGCAGGTCGCGCGGGGAGATGGACACGCTCTTGCGCGCCTTCTTGCCGGACGCGGTAGCGGTCGTGCCGGAAGTAGCTGCGCTCATGTCACCCATCATGGCCTCTGAATCGGCATCAGGCAACGAGGCTTGAAGTGATGCTGAGAATGCAGCACTCTTTGCCGCAGCGCGCTTTCCGCATGGTCAGGGGTCGAGGAGTCTCTCCTGGACCTGCTCACCAGGGCAGCGCGTCCGCTCGGACTCAACTCGCTTGCTCGGCACCGAGGAGGTGTCGCTCAAGGGGCTGCATGTCGCTGGTGGAGGACAAGGACGACGACGAACCAGCAAGCGCAGATCGATGGCGGCCGACGTCAACCACCACTGCCCTGCGAACGCCTCGATGCGCCGGGTCGCCTACCAGTACAGCCTCATGTCCACACGCGGCTTCACCAAGCACGCGGTGGCGTACGCGCGCACGCACGGCATCGCCCTGCACGACTTCTCCGGCGACGCGTGGCAGGCGGTGCGCGACACCGTCGACCTCGCCGTGGAGACCTTCATGCCACTGCTCGCGGGGGCCGGCGGGTACAAGGCGGTGCCCCTCTCCTCCCTGCGGCGGCTGCTGCGGCGGCGCTGGCCACCCTCCAGCGCTCCCACGGCGACGATCCCTTCGCCGTGGCCGCGTTCGACTGGTCGGGCTCGCGCGGCGCCACGACAGGTCGCTGCTCATCGGCTACCCGTACGGGCAGCTGCTGCTGGCGCTGCGCCCTGACCAGGCGGACGACCTCGACACGCTCCTCGCGAAGCACGCCCGGACGGTCAGGGGAGTCCAGGTGGTCCGCGTCCGGCTGGCCTTCTCCCTGGTCAGCCTGCCGGGTGCGCCGCCCACGGGGGAGGGCGGTGCCGGTGACTGGGTGGTGGAGCCGGAGGACCGGTCCGGCGACTTCCGCCTGCGCGTCGGCCTGCCGCAGGGCTTCGAGCGCACCCTGCTCACCACCGACGGTGCTGCCGCGACCACGGGAGGGCGCACCGGGAGCATCGCCATCTACCGGCACGGCACTCCCTACCGCCTGGAGTTCGCGCTGGAGGTGCGCACGGGCTCTCCTGAGGACGACGACGAGAGGCCGTCCCCGCGCAGCGAGCGCGCCGAGGAGGCGGTGGCCATCAGGCGCGAAGCGCGGGCCTCGGAGTGGCGTGGCAGGGGAGTGGCTCGCCGCGCCGATGCTCCCGCCCGCACCCGTCCCTGCTCCTGCTCGCGCCCAGAGCCGTTCGACGCTGGCTGACGTGCCCGTGCCCGTCGACGCAACAGTCGACGGTGTGCGCCGTGCTGCGTGAGGCCCCGACGACGTACTTCTCGCTCAGAAGTACCACGCGGGTCGGACGATGACGCGTGTGCTGGCTCCCGCGCTGGCGAGAGTGCAGGTCACCGCCTCAGCGCGTGCGCCCGGAACCCTCACCAGGCCGTGAGCGCGGGTCAGCTCCACGACCGAGAGGCGGGCATCCACGTCGAGCCCGCTTGACGCTCTGACACCAAGGGGGCGGCGAAGGCGACGACGTCCGCGACGACCTCGTCGAGACGGGCCGGCAGGTGTGAGCCAGCGGCGCCGAGTGACCTCCCGTAGGCCGCGAACGCAGCGGCACGCATGGTCGCCAGGGCTGCGATGCGGTCCGCCAGGGGGACGAGCGCGGTGCGGCGATAGGACGTCGTCGCGATCAAGGCGGTGCGGACCGTCGCATGGGTGAAGGAGCGACGTCCTGTGAGCGTCCAGACGTCGGCGTAGTCCTTCATGCGTGTGTTGACCTCGCCCAGCTCGATGGCCGTGGCGAGCTTCTCCGCGAGGACCGTCTCGAGCGGGTACCCCAGGACGCTCACGGCGGGTGAGCCCGGACGCACCGACGGCAGCCGAACCCGTTGCGGTCCAGGAGTGATCGGATCTCCTGTATTGACGTCGAGGCACACCTTCAGAGGAGCTGTCGCCAGCTGGGCGTCGAGCGTGACGCGGACGCCGGCGTACAGCCCTTCCTCACGGATCCGGCGCGTCTTCAACGAAGCGGTGTCGAAGGAGATGCCGTCGAGGCCTTCACCGTCAGGGTCCGGTAGCGCTGCGATCGCCGCCACCACCTCGGTCACAGCAGCCTGCGTCGGCAGCGATGCCTCGGACCATCGTGTCGGCGTCCACCGTCGGGCGCCGGGTGTCCACGGCTGCGAGCAGCATGCCGCCCTTCAGGATGAACTAGTCGGCGTACGGCGAGACCGCCAGGCGGGCGGGCCACCGCTCCAGTGCCTAGAAGGTCAGGACCTGTTGGAGCGCCGTCCCCTCTCGTCTCGCCTGGTTCTGCAGGTCGAGGTACTCCCGGCCACCGGGTGAGCTCCGGTCGACCCTGCTCACTGCGCGGAGGCCACGTCGAGGGCGGTCAGGGTGGCCGCCTTGACCCGCAGGGCTGTGGCGTACTCGTAGACAGCGCTGCGGTGAGCCCCCGGACGGGCGAGGTAGCGGTTCACGGCGCGGTACGCCACGTCGTGTCCCACCTGCGGCGCAGGCGTATCAGATCCACCACCGTGCGAGCAGCGTCGTACACCGGCACCTCCTCGCCAGGAGCCGCTTCCACGCTGCTCAGGCCCAGGCGCCGCGAGCTGGCTCTGGGCGGCCCGCCTCCGCGGTCACCGCCACGCGACGACCCCAGGGTTCTCAGCCCCGGCCCGTTCGAGCCAGCGTCGGAGCCATTGGTCTGTCACGCGCCGCGATCGGCGAGCGACGGCCTGGACAGCCCTTCGCTCGAGGACCGCTTGCTCATGGAGCTGCAGGGGAGTGGCGCCCTCCCGCCACTCCACCTCGTCCAATCCCCGCACCAGCTGGGCCACTGGCAGTGCGCCGGTGGATCTCACGTCGAGGTGGACCGCGTTCATCGACTCTTCGGGCGACAGCAACGGGCCCGACCTCTGAACTGCTGTGAGCAGCCATTGCAACGACGCATCCAGCATCTCAGCGACCTCGCCGGGGCTCATCGCGGCGGGAAGCAGCTCCCCGGGCCGGGCGCCGCCGAAGGGATGCCGGTCGGCGTCGAGCTCCACCATCCACGCTGAGGTCTGGACGACCAGGAACAAGCCGGGAGGCGAGCTCCCGGGCCCGGGATGGCTGCGCGACACCTGAGCCACCGCCACGACGGGGTGTCTCGCCTGCCTGGACGTCGAGGACGCCCCCGACTCGAGGCGCGCGGTGACGATCTTCAGCCCTTCGTCCGCGACGACTCGTTGCCATCCTGTAGAGCGGCAGTTCCACGCCGGAGCGGCGTCTGCCAGCCATCGCGTGACGGGATCGCCCTCGTCGACCCAGCGCGTCGCCGAGGACCACAGGGAACCCGGCGGGGGTGTGGTCGAGCCAGGCGGTGTCGGGATGAAGGCGCACAGGCTGAAGCCCAGATGAGCGGAGGACGCATCGATCCGCTCCATGGGGCGGGGCGTGTCGATGACCAGCCCGTTGGCCGGTGCCAGTCCACGCGGTAGAGCCGTCCACCGAGATGACGGGTCCTGCAGTGCAATGTCGATCGCCTCCCGCGCCGCACGTCGCTTGCTCATGGCGGTGGCGACCGCCACGGGCGTGCTCATCGGGTGCCTGGCCTCCCGGTCCCGCAGCGCGGCCACCGCGTCGGCCAGGGCCCCGAGGGCCGCGTCCGCGGTGGCCCGCACCGTGACGATGCTCTTGAGCGCCCGCAGGTCCTCGGCGATGGAGCTGAGGGAGCCCGGCTCCACCCAGTACGAGGTGAAGTACTGCCGCATCGCGCGGCTGAGCAGTCCGCGCAGTGCGGGGTCGTACGTGGCCGACCACCCCACCAGCACCAGCGCGTGGTCGTGCAGGAGCCGTTCCATGAACGTGACGACCGCGGCGTCGTATGCAGCCAGCTCGGCGTGGGTGTTCTTCATGGTCTGCGCCGTGCGGTAGTCACCGTGGAGGTGCACGACCAGGGCGCGCACCGTGTTCAGCGGGGGGAGTCCCCGGACCTCGTCTGCTGACGAGACCACCACCGGGTCGACGCCGGCGTCAGCGAGTGCCCGCTCGACCAGCCTGTCGACGTTCAGGGTGACCACCACGCGCACGCTGCCGTCGGCCACGAGGCGGGCGACGGCACGGTGTGCGGCCGTGGGTTTTCGACGCTCGGCCGGGTCTTCGGCGTCGGGTCGCGGCTCCAAGAAGCCGGCCAGGAGGCGTTGACGCTCCAGCGGGGTCGGCGCTGACGTCCAGGAACCCTCTGAGCGTCGCGACCCGCCGGATCAGCTCCTCCTCCACGTCCCACGCCGTCGGCAGGCCCGCGGCCTTGGAGACACCTGCGCCTAGGAGGAGGGCATGCGACCCGGGTGTGGCGTGGAGGGTCGCCGCGAGGGGCAGCAGCGGGTCGAGCGGTGGCCTGAGCACGAGCCCGTTGTACGCGGGACCCCTGACACCTCGACTCGCCGGACGAGCCGAGCCGCTGAGGGCGTGCCGCCCCCGCAGCCCCGAGCGCGTCCTCGCGATCCGCCGGGCGCCGTCGGCCCGTCGGCGGGAGCTGTTGACGGGTCGTCGGAGGTGCTCCGTCCGTCGACGGGTGGACCGCTCCGGCGTGGCGTGCTGACGCTCCGGGACGACGACGACGGCGACGGTCCGTGTCAACGACCTGCGCGCTGCGCGCCGTGTCGGTGTACGTCGTCGCGGACGGCGACGCGCTGAGGGTTGTGCCGCCCGAGGGCGCCAGGGGCGGTGACGCTGAGTGACGTCGCGGGTGCGATGGCCGTTTCGGGGCCGCGAGGCAGGCAAGTCTGGGCAAACGCGCAGGTCGCGAGCGGCAGTCTGTCCGTATTGATGAGGATTTTCACCGATATCGACGTTGGTGTGACTCGCGTGACGAGCGAGACACAAAAAGGTTTGCGAGCCAAATGGGGCGTGTCGCGGCGCGTGGCGTGTCGGGATCGGGCACTGTTCATGTACGCCGATCGGGGGAGCTTCACCTGGCTCCCGGGAGGCGCGCTCCGCCTCGGCGACGCCGCCGCGACACGCGCGGACCACAACGGTGTGGTTCGGCGTCACCGCAGGTCAGCGGCTTTTTTTGCCGCGCTGCGACACGCCGACACGCGCCATGTTTGGAAATCCCACGTCTGGGGCAGCGGGCGGGCTAACTTCTTCCATGTCGTCACCGAGAGGTGAGGAAGCAACACAGTCCGTAATGTCCGGATCCGCCGGACGGCGGATCTGGAAGACCCGGAACCCCGGGTCCTTCCCAGGCCCGGGGACCTGCGTCCCCAACCGTTCATTCCATGGAGGACATTCACATGTCTGCTCGCAACATGGCGAAGCGCACCGCCGCGGGGACGCTCGCTCTCGCGGTCTGCCTCGGTGGTGGCGCTATCGCCCTCGCCTCGGCCGCTTCTGCTGACGCCAACTTCAAGTTCGACAACCGCATCTCGGGCGACGACCGCTACGGCACTGCCGTCGCCGCCTCCAAGGCTGCGTTCGACAAGGCTGACAACGTCATCCTCGTCAACGGCTACGCCACGGTGGACGGCCTCACTGCCTCCTACCTCGCCGGTGTCGCCAACGCCCCGATCCTCTACGTGAGCGACAAGGGCGCCGACGACCAGACCAAGGCCGAGATCAAGCGCCTCGGCGCCAAGAACATCTGGCTGGTCGGTGGCGAGAAGGTCATCCCCGCCTCCGTCGCTGACGCCATCAAGGGCGACGGCTACACCGTCACCCGCATCAACGGCTCCGACCGCTACGAGACCGCCGCCCTGATCGCCGAGGCCGGCATCAAGATCTCCGGCAAGAAGCCCTCCACGGTCTTCGTCGCCTCGGGCACCTCCTTCGCCGACGCCCTCGCGGTCTCCCCGGTGGCCTTCGTCAAGGGCTACCCGATCATCCTGACCGACAAGGACTCCACCTCCGACTTCTCCAAGAAGGAGCTCGGCGTCATCGGCACCGACTCCAAGGTGCTCGTCGGTGGCACCGCGGTCGTGTCCGACAAGGTCGCCGCAGACCTTTCCATCAAGTCCGACGCTCGCGTCGCCGGTGATGACCGCGCCGTGACCGCCAACAAGATCAGCGACTGGGCCAAGAAGACCCAGGGCTTCAACCCCGCCAACGCCGCCCTGGTCGGTGGCACCAACGGCAACGGCGCTGACTCCCTCGTGGCCGCCCCGCTGCTGGGCAAGTCCTTCACCACCCTGCACTTCGCTGGCTGGGACGCGACCGCGACCTACATGAAGGACCACTCCGCGGAGCTGACCGGCAAGGGCTTCATCTTCGGTGGCAAGGCCGCCGTCTCCGACGGCCAGGTCTCCTCTGCCCAGTCCGCAGCCCAGTCTGCTGCCGCTGCGGTGGGGCAGATCGTCACCGCTTACAGCAACACCTCCTTCAGCGTTGCTGACGCTGCTAGCCAGGGCGCCAAGAAGTACACGCTGAAGTCCACTGACAAGTACGTCGTGAGCGGCTCGGCAGCCACGCAGGGTGCCTTCGTGGCCTCGCTGGCCGTCGGCGCTACCGTTTCCGTCTCTGTGGCTGGCGACGTTGCCACCTACACCCTGGTGCCGGTCTCCTCGACCGGTTTCTCCAGCGGCCTTGTGGGTGCCTACGACACCTCGGCGAAGACCTTCTCCGTGGTCGAGCCGATCACCGGCACCAAGCTGCCCTTCCTTAGCGCCAGCGCCACCTCGTACAACTACACGACCGGTGGCGCCTTCGTGAACTACACGGTGGACGGTCAGAGCGTCTCGCAGGGCATCTTCGAGGGTGCGATCAGCTACGGCGACACCGTTTCGGTGAAGGGCACGGGGGCTGACCTCAACAACATCCGCACGGTGGCACTCACCAGCGGAAGCATCTCCGGCACCGTGGCCAGCGTCACCGGTTCGTCGCCGATCACCGCCTTCACGGTGAAGAGCACGGCTGGCGCCACGTTCACCATCCCGCTGCCCACGACCGGCGACGCGGTGTCCATCGACGGCACCGCCTCCACGTCTGCAGCGTTCACCGGCGCAGCTGCCGTGACGGGCCCGCCGGCTGTTGCGGCGGTCGTCAGCCCCGTCAGCGTCGGTGACCAGGTCACCTACGCCAAGGCCGGTGGTGTCCAGAAGGTGACGCTGGTCAACGCCGCCCCGAGCAAGCTGGCGGGCATGGTGGCCGACTCGGTGACCATCTCTGGAACGCCCACGGCAACCAACTCGACCCAGCTCGCCTACTGGTCGCCCGCCGGGACCGCGAGCAAGGTGACCTACGCGGACGTCAGCCGCTTCATCGTGGACGGGACCGTCGCTTCCAAGGCTGACTTCGTGGCCGCTGCCACCGCGGGTGACGCGGTTGTCTACCAGCCGGCCGACACCACCACGAACACGACGTCGTCGCTCACCCTGACCAGCAAGCCCCTCGCGGGCACGGTGGCCGTGGGTGACGTCGACTCGAGCGGCCACCACGTGAGCGTTGTCAACGCTGACGGCGACACGATCGCCACGCAGGCTGACTACAGCTCGGCGACGAGCGTCTACGCGACCGGTACCGGCAACAACGTGTACACGATCGACGGGACGACCTCTACGCTGGCGCAGTTCGACGCCATGGTGAATCGGATCCAGACGGGTGCTCGCCAGGGCAGCGTCCAGGCCTCCATCTCGAATGGCACTGTGACGTGGACGCTGTCGACGATGAACTTCACGGCGGCTCCGGCGCCTGTCTCCATCACCAAGGGCGCTTCCAACGTTGTGGTGGTCACCTTCAACAAGCCGGTGACCCCTGCTGGTAGCGCGGCGTTCAGTGACTGGACCATCACGGGGGCCGGCACGGCCACTGCTGTCGCGTGGACCGCGAACAACACCGTCGCGACCTTCACCGGCACCGCGATCACCACCGGTACTGTCACGGTCACCCCGCTGAACGCGACCAAGGCAGCGCTCTACACGGACACCTACGGCACCACGGTTGGCACGGGAAGCATCTCCGCGACCTTCTGATAGCTCGCCTTCAACAGAGCGGGCCGGGACCTTCAGGTCCCGGCCCGCTCTGTCATGTTCAGCCGGGCGATGCCGCCGATGCTGACCACTGACACGCAGAAGGGCCCCGCCGCGACAGCGGCGGGGCCCTTCTCGACACCGTGACGAACGGAGGACCTCCTCCACCAAGGCCCATTCACACGCGCTGCGTCGCGGGTCCTCGATGGGCTGCTAGCTCACGAGCCGAGCACGGTCGCCGCCGTGGTGGGGCCGTGGGGCAGCGGTAAGAGCAGCAAGGTGAAATTCACGATCGGCAAGATGGGCGGATACGAGCGGGTCGTGAGGCTCGACCCGTGGATGGTCGGGGGCCCGACCGCCGTCGCGCAGGAGGTCGTCACCGCGGTGACGCAGGCCCTCGGACGCGCCGACCTACCTCCCGAGGCCAATGAGCGTTGTACCACGCTACTTCAAGACCGCGTTGGCCGCCGCCACCGGCGCGGGGTGTGCCCTCGGAGGGGCGATGGCCGCCCAGCACGGAGTCGACCTCGGGCCCGAGGCGGCAGCCGTCATCGCCGATGCCACCAAGGCCGTCACCACCAGCGCCCAGGACGCCACGCGGGCCCGGGAGGTTTACGAGGCCTCGCTGGAGAGGGCCTTCACCGCGATCTCCAGGCTGCTGCGCGAGCGCCAGCAGGGGGTGCTGGTGGTGGTACGCATCGCCCTACAGGCTGTCCGCCCGGGAGGCCGGGCCTGGCACGCGGCCCTGGCTGATGACATCAAGAGGCCGTCCACGCCTCGCGCAAAGCAGTGCCCCGGCACAGCGTCACCAAGCTTGCGCAGCCGCGCGGTGATCGCGCTGATCTGACGACCCACCTCACCCACTTCGACGTCGCCCTCAAGGACCTCGTCGGTCCTCCGCCGCTCGTCGCCCAGGTCGAGCAGGTCCTCGCTGAGCAACGCCCTCGACGTCGCCTGCTCGCCCACGGCCTCGCGCCTGCTACTCGAGGCGCTTCCCGGCTTGGGCTGTCCGCGAAGCCGCCGACCCCGCCCTGAGCCCCCGCCAGCGTGGTGCGGCGGTGCGTGTCCCCGAACGAGTTGTGGACCGGCGACGCACTGCATGGCCCAAAGATCGCCGGACCGCAAGACCTACTTGTTCGCGTTCATCGATGCCCAGCTGGAAGCTCTGCGGATGCTGACCAACCACCGGCAGATGGGTGGGATGTACTCCACCAGCCCGTTCGCGGCTCTGCTGGTGGGGCAGCCGACACTACGCCGGATGATCAAGCACGGGATGTTGGCGGCGTTGGACCAGCGGATCGCGTTGCGGTACGCGATGCCAGGGATGAGCGCGACCGAGACCTGCTCCTACCTGAAGCATCACGTCGCCTTGGCAGGACGGGTGGACACCCTGTTCAGTGATGATGCGGCGGCGTCGATCCACACCTCGAGTCGGGGGTACCCGCGGGCGGTGAACAACCTCGCGTTGACGGCGTTGACGGCGTTGACGGCGTTGACGGCGTTGACGGCGTTGACGGCGTAGAAGGCGTAGACGGCGATGCTCGCGGCGGGCAAGGCGATCGTGGATGAGAGCGCAGCACGAGCCGCCCTCGCGGAGGTTACCGCCGACTGAGCACACGGGCCGGGTGCACCTCCACGTCGAAGAAGGGCCCCGCCGCTACCGCGGCGGGGCCCTCTTGCATGCCGATGGTCGGCATCGGCGGTGATGCCGTCGTCGGCATCAGATGCGACGCGCAACACGGTGGCCTCCCACCCCGGGGTGGGGTGGGAGGCCATCGGAGTGTGGGTCGGCTGATCAGACCGCGGCTGGGGTCAGCCCTTCAGCAGCGCTCCCGCTCGGTCGTAGGCCGCACCGGGGATGACGGAGGTGCCACCGAAGACCAGCACCCGCTGAGCGGCCAGCCCACCCAGCGCTGAGGTGGTGGCGGCCGGCACTGCCTCGGAGCCGGTGGGGGTCAACAGCAGCGGACCCCCCAGGGCCGCCATCGCCGCCGACCCCGACAGCGCATCAGGCCAGGAAGCCCCGCCGGCCATGCCCACCGAGGCGACTGAGGCGACCGTCGTGCTCGTGGGGGTCTTCATGGCGGCGGCGAGCTTGGCGGAGGTCTCATACCGGTCAGCCCCCACCACGGCACGACCCGCCGCGCCGGCCAGGCCTGCGGTGGTGGCGGCGGCCTTGGCCGGTCCACCGATCGCGACGGCGCGCTCACCCTTGGGGTCGTGGTCAGCGAGGTACTTCGCGGTCGCGGCGGGGAGGGTGTCCCCGTCGGTGAGCAGCACCACCCCGCCGGTGGACTGGGCGTAGGCCGCGACGCTGACGCCGTCGGCGAAGTCGCGGCCGGTGACCAGGTAGATCGGCCCGACGTCGCCGGCGCGCTTGGTGGTGGCATCAGCGATCATCGCGGCGGTCTGGTAGCGGTCACCCCCGCCGATGCGCTGCACGCTGTCTCCGACGACCAAGCCACCCACGGCGCTCTCAACGGCGTCGGACAGGGCCTTGTCCCCGCCCAGGACGTACACGGTGCCGCCGGCGGCGACCAGCCGCTTGACCTGAGTGGCTGCCTCGTCGCTGAGCCGGTTGCCGTTGGTGAGCAGCAGGGGTCCGCCGACCTGGCCTGCTAGGCGGGAGCCGGGCAGTGCGTCGGCGTAGGAACCGGCGGTGGCCAGCACCACGTTGCGGCTGGTACCAGCCGGCGGAGTGGTGAAGATCTTCTCGGCGATGTCCGCTGACGTCGCCACCCGGTCGGCTCCGGCGAAGCGCTGCGGCCCAGCCGGCAAGGAGGCGACCACGGTCTGTGCCTCGGTGATGGTGATGGTGAGGTTCCTGCTCGCCGCGGCGTGGGTGGCAGTGGCAGCAGCAGTGACCGTGATGGTGCAGGTCCCGGCCTTGGCCGCGGTGATGATCCCGGCGCCGTCGACGGTGCACACCGACGGCGAGCCGCTGGTGTAGCTCAGCGTCCCCCCGGCGGAGGCGACCGCGTTGAGCGCCGCCGTCCGCGCGTTCAACGCCAGGCTCGACGGCGCGCCCGTGGTGATCTGCTGGACCAGCAAGCTGGAACCGCCACCGGAGGACGGCGGCGCAGTGGGCGTGACCGAGGTGGACGCCGCCGAGGGCAACCCTGTACCGATCAGGTTGGTAGCGGTCACAGTGAAGGTGTAGGCGGTCCCGGGAGTCAGGCCCGTGACCGAGCACCCTGCGACCGTGGCGGCCGCGCAGGTGGCGCCACCGGGAGCGGCGGTGACGGTGTACCCGGTGATCGCCGAGCCGCCGTTGCTGCCCGGGGCGGCCCAGGAGACGGCCGCCGAGGCGACCCCTGCCACCGCGGTGACAGCGCTCGGTGCGCCAGGTGCGGTGAGTGCGTTGATGGTGAGGTTGATGGTCTGCTCGTCGTAGCCGGCGGTGTTGGTGGCGCGCACCGTGAACGCCGGCACCGCCCCCGGGGTGGAGGACGCTGTTCCGGACAGCACCCCGGTGGAGGAATTCAGACTCAGCCAGCTAGGCAGCGACCCGGCGGAGACGCTCCACGTCGAGGGCGTACCCGAAGCGACCAAGGTCGCCGAGAAAGCAGCACCCGCGGTGGCGGTGCTCGGGGCGGTGGAGGTGATGGTCGGCAGCGTCCCGGTGGGCAGGGTCACCTTCTCGATGCGGTTGTTAAAGGTGTCGGCGATGTAGAGCTTGCCCGCGGCACCCACGCCAACCCCATAGGGGTAGTTCAGTCGGGAGGACGTGGCGGGGCCGGCAGTGGGAGCACCGCCGGTGCCGGTGCCGGCGACGAAGCTGAGCTGGCCGGTGCTGGCATCGACCTTGGAGACGCGGTTGTTGCCTGAGTCGGCGATGTAGACGTTGCCCGCGGAGTCGACCGCCACCCCCGCGGGGGCGCTCAGCGGGGAGGAGGTCGCCGCAACGCCGGCGGTGGCTATCCCGGCGGTGCCGGTGCCGGCGACGAAGCTGAGCTGGCCGGTGCTGGCATCGACCTTCGAGACGCGGTTGTTGCTCGGGTCGGCGATGTAGACGTTGCCCGCGGAGTCGACCGCCACCCCCTGGGGGCTGTTCAGCGGGGAGGTGGTGGCTGCAACGCCGGCGGTGGCTGCCCCTTGGGTGCCATCACCGGCGACGAAGCTGAGCTGGCCGGTGCTGTGGTCGACCTTGTTGATGCGGTGGTTGTTCGTGTCGGCGATGTAGACGTTGCCCGCGGAGTCGACGGCCACGCCCGAGGGGGTGTTCAGCGGGGAGGAGGTGGCTGCAACGCCGGCGGTGGCTGCCCCTTGGGTGCCATCACCGGCGACGAAGCTGAGCAGGCCGGTGCTGGCATCGACCTTCTCGACGCGGTGGTTGTTCGAGTCGGCGATGAAGACGTTGCCCGCGGAGTCGACCGCCACCCCCTGGGGGTTGTTCAGCGGGGAGGAGGTGGCCGCAACGCCGGCGGTGGCTGCCCCCAAGTTGCCAGTGCCGGCGACGAAGCTGAGCTGGCTGGTGCTGGCATCGACCTTGACAATGCGGTGGTTGCTTGATTCGGCGATGTAGACGTTGCCCGCGGAGTCGACCGCCACCCCCTGGGGGTAGCTCAGCGGGGAGGCGGTCGCCGCAACGCCGGAGGTGGCCGCCCCGGCAGTGCCGGTGCCGGCGAGGAAGCTCAAGGTGGACGACCCGGCGACCGGCGCGGCGACCACGCCGGGGGCGGCCAGGGCAGCGATGGCGCAGGACAGGGTCGCACTCACCGCGCCAATGCGGGTCAGTCCCCCCATTACCTTTCGCCGGTGGCCGCGGTGGTGGTTGTTCGGGCTCAGTGGCGGCGGGGGGTCGCTGGCGCCGCGGTGGGAGCGCACGGTGGTGGCGGTGGTCATGGGATCCCCTTCGTGGTGCACCCGGCGGACGCCCCGCGGCTGCGTGTGGGCGGAGGTCAGGCGTTCATGCTCGGGGTCGGCCGCCACGATCCGGTGGATCTTGACCGGCGTGTCGGGCGCCAAGACGAAGGACACAGGCGCAATGCCGAGACGCCGGTGGCCTCCCACCCCGGGGTGGGAGGCCACCGGCTCGTGGTGCCGCTGGTTGCGTGGTGCCGGTTGCGTTCGTTGCCGACGACGTCATCACCGATGCCGATCTCATAATTATCAGTCACCCCCAGGACGTTCGCCGGGGGTAGCTATTCAGGTGGTGGCCAGCTGGGGGATCCAGACGCGGCCCTCGAACAGCTCCCGCAGCACCACCAGCGAGGCCCGCCCTTGGCGCTGAGCGGTGAGTAGGTAGGAGCGGATCGCCACGAAGACCTCCGCGCCCTTGACGGTGCGCAGGCACCCGGAGATCTTCTGGCGCAGCTTCACCCCCCGCAGGTCACGCTCGGCCTGGTTGTTGGTGAACGGCACCGCGAAGTCACGCGCGAACCGCAGGTAGGCCTTCTGCTCACCCTCGATCCGCAGCAGCAGGTTCACCGCCTTCGGCCGCCGCGACGCCGCTAGCCACCCACCCGGCGGGGGCGGGTTCTGCTCATGCCCTAGGGCGAGGATCTTCTCGAAGGTGGTGACCTTGGCGGCCAACACCGCCGGGTCCAGCTCTTGGCGCCCTTCCTGCCGTGCGGTCCTGACCTCGGCGTTCAGGCTCTCCAGGAAGTGCAGCATCTTCCCCGCCCAGGACTGGGAGCCGTCCTCGGTGGTGCACGCCGGTGCCGCTTCGCACACCGCCCGCAGCTCGCGGACCACGTGCGCCCCGCACAAAGCGTGCACCGCGGCGTAGGAGAAGTACGGCGCCCAGTAGTCCGAGACCAGCACTGCACCGGGCTTGAGGTTGCCGATGACGCCGGCCCGGTCGATGGCGGCCCGCCCGCGGCGCCCGTCGCCGGTGTGCACCGACAGGAGAACCAGCGCCAGGGTGCACGCCACGTGCACCCACGCCAGTGACCCCGCCGTGCGCAGCCCGGTCTCATCGGCGTGCAGCACGTCGGCATCGGCGAGCTGGGCGGCCACGGCATCGAGGAACCCGCCGTCGGCGGCGAGGGCATCCCCGGCCGCAGCGGTCCAGGTGGCCACCGACCCCGCGCTGGGGGCGGCCCCGCTCAACCCCGCCAGCACCGCCGCCGCGCGGGCGATGGGCAGGTAGTGCTCCGCGACCAGCCACGCCGCGGCCGCCCGCACCCGCGGTCCGTACTGCACCGGGGCGCTCACCCCCGCCGGCACCCCATCAGCTACCCCGGCGCTGGTGCGCGCACCGCACTCACACACGCAGGTGGCGATGCGGTGCTCAGTCCAGGCCAGTCGCACGTTCTCGGGCAGGTCAGCGACCTGACGAGCCGCGATCGAGGTCACCACCGCATCGGCCAGCGATGCCGCACACCCCGAGCATGCCCTCGGGCGGTGGTCGATGACATCGTCCGGGTCGGCGACCTGGGCCAACGCAGCGCCGTCGTGACCGAGCTGACCACCGGGTTTGCGGCCGGTCTTGGTGCGCCGTGAGGTCGGCGCCGGCGTCGGAGGTTTGCGCAGCCCATCCGAGGACGGCGGCTTCGACGAGGTCCGCGACGTCGCCGTCGCAGCGGCGAGCTTCTCGGTCAGCTCAGCGATGACGGCGTCCTGCTCGGCAATCCGGGCGTCCTGCTCGGTGATCCGGGCAGTCAAGGCGCTGACCTGCTCAGAGAGCATCACCACGAGGGCGATGAGCTCCTCGCGGGAGGCCGAGCCGAGCGCCGAGGCGTCCACGGGCAGCACCACGCCATTCTGTGCGGGGAAGGACACAGCCCGCCGCCAGCGACGGGAAGACCACCCTCACCTGCACCACCATCGGCTGGCAACCCCGCAGCGGTCACCGCGCTGCCCGACCTCCTGAATAGCTACCGCCGGGGTAGGTCAACCGCGGCGAGGTCGGCAACGTGACGCAACCCATCGACGCGGTGATCGCCACCACCCTGTCACCAGGACCCGCACACGCAGGTGCAGCACAGTCGCCTCCCGGGGGGAGGGACGTCATCGGCACGGTGACGCACGCAACAAGACGCACCGCAGCGCGCCACCACCTTGACAGACGGGGACGAATCAGACGGGGAAGCGCTCAGCGTTGATAGTGAGTAGCTATTCAGCCGGTGGCCAGCGGAGAGATCCAGACCCGGCCCTCGAACGGCTCCCGCAGCACCACCAACGAGGCTCGCTCCTGCCGAGCGGCGGTGGGCAAATAGGAGCAGATCGCCTTGAAGGTCTCCAGGCCCTTGACGGTTCGCAGGCACCCGGAGACCTTCCGGCGCAGCTTCACCTCCCGCAGGTCACGCTCGGCCTGGTTGTTCGTGAACGGGACCGCGAAGTCACGGGCGAACCGCAGGTAGGCCTCCTGCTCACCCTCGATCCGCAGCAGCAGGTTCACCGGACCACGAAGGCCAGCGCGGTCTCAGCTCCGCCACCCAGCAACGGCACTGGTACTCCCTGAACGCCTACTACCGCTGGCTCACCACGCTCGGGGTCTCCGGCCGCTCACCGTTAGACCACGTTCGCCCGCCTCGTGCGCTGCCGGTGGCGCGCCGGGACTACACCGCCACTGAGGCCGCGCCAGGCGCGGATCCAGCGGTCGAGGTGGTCACGGGAGTAGGTGACCTCGTTACCGAAGGCGTCGGTGTGGGTGCGCGCGGCCAGCGCCCGTACCGCCGCGCCGCGCTGGCGGGGGCTCAGGGCGGGATCGGCGGCGTCGCGGATGAGCTGGTAGCGGAACATCGCGATCTTCTGGGCGTTGTCGCGGGCGGTGAGCGCCGCCCCAGCCGCACCCGGGGACGACAGGCGCCGCCGGGGTCCCCTTCCAGGCGGCGGGACCGACGGTGACGTCGATGAGGGCGTCGACGGTGGGGGCGTCGACGGTGGGGGCGTCGACGGTGGAAGTGACGGTGGGGGCGTAGCTGTCACGGGTCCTCCTGGCAAGTGCGCGCAGCGCCGGGGAGGGGGCCAGGGCGTGCTGCGAGGCGTTCGCTGACGCGCCGAGCGACGCGCCGAGGTCAAGCCGACCAGGACCGGCCCCGTCAGCGTCAGGGGCAGCTCGTGTTGATCCACATCGACGGCGCCGGGACCGGCGGGGACGTCACCAGGTCGACGAGGCCGACGAGGCCGACGAGGTCACGGGCCAGGTGGGTCAGCAGCTGACCGTGGCTGGCCGCGGTCGCCGCCGCCCACACCCCGTCGCTGCCGTCGCTGCCGTCGCTGCCGTCGCTGCCGTCGCTGGCGTCGACGGCCAGGTCCGCGCCCAGGGTCCGCCCAGGACCGCTGGCGAAGCGGGCCGCGGCCAGGGCCGCGAACCACAGCACCGCGTCCGCCCACGCTGACCCGCCGGTTGCAGCCATGACCGGGTCGATGGCGATGGCGATCCCGGCGGCGGTGAAGAACGCCTCCACCCCGCCCAGCCGTGACCCGAAGCGACGCAGCCAACCCCGCACCGTGCACGCCGGCACGGCGAGCCGGTCAGCGATCCACCGGTGGCCCCGACCAGCGGCTTTGGCGGTCAACGCCCACCCGATCACCGCGGCAGCATCGCCGCGGCGGACCAGCGCGAGCACCGGCAGCAGCACGTGGGTCACCGCGCAGCCGGTGCAGCGGGCCCGGCGCGGCGCCAGACGCACCCGGCGGTCCCCATCGCGGATCATCCGGGGTCGGGCCCAGCCCCACCCGGCCAGGACGCCTGTGCACGCCGGGCAGGCAAGGGCACCGGTGGTCAGGCGTGCCTCGACGCCGGCCGGATCGAGCTCTACGGTCATCAACGGTGCCTCCGAGCGCCGAGCACGGCCCCCCTGGCACCCGCGAAGTGAACGAGGGGGGCCGTTGCTGTGTCTGCGGCGTCGACACGGTGACGACACCCGTCGGCACCCTGACGCACTCGAGGCTCACAGCGACATCGGCATCCTCAGTGACGCCCCACGCCCCGCCCGTCGGCATCCTCACGACGTTCAACACCCGGTGGGGGTCTTGGACCGCAGTACCACCTCCGGGCCGCCGCGCACGGTGGTCTTCAGGTCCGCGATGCCGGTCTCAGCCTGCCAACGCTGGTGGTACAGCGCCGCCAGCGCCGCCGCTGGGTGGGCTGCGGGGTCCATCAGTGTGGTGGCTAGCGAACACCTCCGAGGCCTGTGAGCCGTCGGTGTCGGTGGCGGTCACGGTGTACTCGATGACCCGCACCAGCACCGCTGGCCCATCACTGGCGCGCGGTGGGCGCAGGTAGGAGGTGTAGGTCCCATCGGGCAGCACCGCGTGGGCATCGAAGCTCACGTGCAGGGGCGCGCGGGTGGCCGCCTCAACGATCGAGACCACCCGCACCTTGGGGTAGGCCGAGGGGCGCACCTGCCCGTCTTCACCTGCGCCACCGCCCGTGCCACCGCCTGCGCCACCGCCTGCCGCACTGTCCCGCTGGCTGTGGCGCTGGCTGTGGCGCTGGCCGTTGTGCTCGTGGTGGTGCTGGCTGTGGTGCTCGTGGTGGCGTAGCCGTAGGCGGCTGCATTCTCGGCAGTGTCGGGGACATCCAGCTCATACCCGTCGATGGCCAGCATCCGCCAGGTCGGCCCGGGGAACGTCCCCACGAACGCCCCCGGGGTGAACTCCCCAGCCAACGGCACCGCGACCTGGGAGAACACCGAGGCCACCACCTGTTCGGGGACCTTCTTGCGGGCCTGGGACAACGCACTGGCCGTCGGGGCGCTCCACGGCGCAGCCCACAGCCCCAGCTCATCGAGGTAGCCGGTGACCTTGGCGCAGACCTCCTGGTAGGCCTCATCAGCGAACAGCCACAACCCCATCAGCACGTACACCACCACCTGCGGGGGCAGCTTGGCGTCACTGCGCTTGGCGCGCACCCCCGCCGCAGCCAACGCCGCCGCCACGACGTCGTGATGCACCGCGCCGATGAGGATCCCAATGCTGACCTGCTCGCGGGCGACCACCCGAGCATCCTGGCCCGCTCCAGACCCCCGCGGCAGCACGCACCGGCGCACCGCCTCCCCAGCCGCCTCCCCGGTCAGCTCCCCGGTCAGCTGCTGAACCAGCCCCGCCCACGTCCGCTCATCCACCGACGCCTTGATCGAGGCTGCCAGGGCGCTGACCTGCTCGGCCAGGGAGGCCTCGGCCTCGGCCGCGGCGCCGGGACCGATGGCGGCCTCCTCGATCCTCATCGGTGGCACCCGTCGATGACAACCGAAGACCCCCACTACCCGCAGCCAAACCGGCAAACCCGGACATCCCACCCACCTCAGAGCATGATCATCACTAAGCTACGTGGCATTGCGGCCGTGGGCCCTCTCGCACTGCATGAGCAGGCGAGCGGCGGCAAAAGAGCGGGCCAAGACCTAGAGGTCTTGGCCCGCTCTTTACTGCTGGCCTATCAGCTGACCGAGATGGCCGAGCTCAGAGCAACAAGCTCACCCTGGACACCCGCGCTCGGCGACATGACGATGCCGACCTTGACCGAGCGAGCCGCAGCGAGGCTGGAGACGCCGCTGGCCAGCGTCAGGTCGTTCGCAGCCGCCGTGTGGGCGTCCGACGTGTTGGTCAGGCGACCCGAGGTGGCGAGCAGCTGGCCGGTCGTGGCGTCGAAGACGTTCACGTAGTAAGAGCCGGCGCTGCCGAGGCCGCTGGTGTTCGCCACGCCGAAGCCGAGGGCGGTCGCGTTGACGCTCGAGTTCACCGTCAGCTTGGTCGAGTCGAGCGTGACGGCGGTGTAGCCGCTACCCTTCACGATCTCGCGGTCAGCGCTGAACAGCGGGCCGTAGGCACCCGTGTCGTTCTTGATGCCCGACGCGGATGCCACCTGCACCAGCTGGCTGCCAGAGGAGTCGAGGGAGAAGTTGCCCGAGACCGGGAAGTCGTCGGTCAGCTTCACCTGCAGCGTCTTGCCGCTGTTCAGCTGCTTGACGGTGGCGTTGCTGGAGTCGAGCGTCACGTTGGTCACGCCACCGGAGGTGGTGTTGCGGACCGTCATCGACCAACCGCTGTCGACGGTCACGGCCTGGTCGAAGGTGAACTCAATGATGTCACCGGAGCTGAGCTTGCCGTTGCCGCTGGCGCCGGAGGCCTGCGCGTCAGAGACCACGACGCTGGGCGAGACCGGCACGGTGTTCTGCAGCGTCGAGAGGTTCTGCGACGCAGAGATCGTCGACTCTTCGCCGTCGATGGTCTGCGTGGCGGCGACAGAGTACGTGGTACCCGCCTTCAGCCCGGTCAGCTTGACCTGGTAGCCAGCCGTGGTGGAGTCAGCGTCGGCCGTGGAGGTGGCGGCCAGCGTGTCATCCGTCGTGATGGTGCTGCCCGAACCCTCCTTCAGGTAGATCTTCACCGTCGGCGAGCCCGTCGAGGCGACGGAGGGGACCGTCACCAAGATCGAGGAGTTGGTGGCGCTCGCCGCAGCCAGCGTTCCGAGGACACCGGGGTTGATGTTGTCGAGCACGAACTTCGACTGCTGAGCAGCGGTGGGCGCGTAGACGGAACCGCTCTTCAGCGTGTCACCGACCGTGAGGCGCGACACGAAGTAGTCCATGCCTCGCGGAACCGAGCTAGTCGCCTGGATTGCGTACGCGTCGTTGTCGTCGTAGTGGTAGGTGCCGTTCGCCGTCGTGAAGTACTTGGCGTCCTTGTTGACGAAGACCACGGTCTCGTCGCTGCCCACGGTCCCACCGGCGAAGTCCTCGGGGATCCAGCGCGTGGGGGAGGCGAGCGTGAAGGTCTCGGACGGAACCTGCGGAGACGTCGCGGTAGGAGCAGTCGCGAAGTCGAGGGAGGCGGCGGTCCCGCCGGCCTTGTCGATCCAGATGACCGGAACCACCTTGGTGGCGGCGACGGAGTCGACCGTGAAGGTGACCGTTCCGGACTTGGCGGAGGCCGAAGTCTTCACCGTGTTGCCCGAGGCGGCGGCGGAGCTCAGCACCGCGCCGTTGACGGACTCGATCGAAGCGCCGAGGGTGGTGGCGATCAGGGACGAGCCCTTGAAGGCCGGGGCGTTGTTGACCGTCGTCACGCTGTCCGCGTCGATCAGCCCGATGTTGACCGTCGCGGAGGTGTCCGCCACGGAGACCGTGTAGGTGACCGCGCCCTGGTTGGCCTTGCTGGAGACCGTGAGGGAGGACACCTTCTTGATGGCGTCGTCGCTCGTGCTCGCACTGAGCATGCTGCCAACGGCCTGAGCGGCGGACTGAGCCTTGTTGACCTGGTCGCCAGACACGGCAGCGGTGCCACCGAAGACGAAGCCCTTGCCGGTCAGCTGAGCGGAGTGGTCCTTCAGGTAAACGTTGGTGGCGTCCCAGCCAGCGAAGTGCAGCGTGGTGAGGGACTTGCCCAGCAGGGCCGAGGCGACCAGAGAGTCAGCGCCGTTGCCGTTGGTGCCACCGACCAGGGCAGCGTTGGCGGGGTTGAAGCCCTCGGACTTCTTGGCCCAGTCAGAGACCAGGTTGGCGGTCACGGCGCGGTCAGCACCGGCGACGCGAGCGTCGGACTTGATGGACAGGTCCGCAGCGACCTTGTCGGAGACGACCGCGGTGCCACCGACGAGGATCTTGTTGTCGGTGCCGATGGCGCCGAGCTCGTCCTTGGTGAACTGAGAGGTGGAGTCCTTCTCGGTCAGCGCGATTGGGTAGCCCTTCGCGAAGGCGATCGGGGACACAGCGAGTGCGTCGGCGAAGGAGGTGCCCGAGGCGACGAAAACCTTGGAGGGCTTCTTGCCGGAGAGCTCGGCGCCCTTGGCGGCGATCAGCTTGGCGGTCTCGTAGCGGTCGGAGCCGTTGATGCGCTGGACCTTGTAGCCGTCACCCGTGATGGCGTCCTCGACGGACTTGGGGATGACCGTGGTGCCACCGATCAGCCAGATGTTCCACCGACTCCACCAATTCGTCCACAGGCGAGCGCCACGCCGGTTGGTCGGGCTTGGAGATCGGCCAGAGTGCAGCGGTGCACGATCGGCTGGCGCGCTTCGAAGCGCACTTGCGGGACTACGAACGACTGGCTCCTGCCACGGTCTACGCGTGGACCCGGGGCGTGCGGCTGCTGCTGGAGTTCGTGGCGGACCCGGAGGCCGCATCTGCAGGCGAGGTCAGCGCCGCGGAGTTCAGCGCCTGGCTGCGCGAGGCCGAGGAAGCGGGTCTCGCCTCGGGAACCCGGCAGAACCGCTGGTACGCGGTTCGTGCTTAGAGCGTCCGCCAGTAGGTGCGATCTTGGCGAGTGACCCGCTGGAGTTGCGAGCGGGCACGGGGCCCTCCACATCATGGAGTTGCTAACGCTCTG
>NZ_QGDQ01000018.1 GCF_003149145.1 Quadrisphaera granulorum
CAGAGCGTTAGCAACTCCATGATGTGGAGGGCCCCGTGCCCGCTCGCAACTCCAGCGGGTCACTCGCCAAGATCGCACCTACTGGCGGACGCTCTTAACAACGAGGCGTACCGCAACGCCACCGAGGCGACCGTCTTCGGGCCCTTCTTCGTCGACGAGGCCCCGCAGGTGGAGGCCGGCGGCGACATCGCAGCGGGGGCTCCCGGCGAGCCCGCCTGGGTGGAGGGGACCGTGCGCGACGT
Source organism: Quadrisphaera granulorum (assembly GCF_003149145.1). Taxonomy (GTDB): domain Bacteria; phylum Actinomycetota; class Actinomycetes; order Actinomycetales; family Quadrisphaeraceae; genus Quadrisphaera; species Quadrisphaera granulorum. The sequence goes on from NZ_QGDQ01000018.1 coordinate 243, forward strand.
CGACGGCAACCCCCTGCCCGGTGCGCGCATCGAGGTGTGGGAGGCCGACGAGGAGGGCCTCTACGACGTGCAGCACGACGACGGCCGCACCTACGGCCGCGGTCGGCTGGTGGCCGACGACGACGGCGGGTACCGCTTCTGGGGGCTGTTCCCCACCCCGTACCCGATCCCCGACGACGGACCGGTGGGCGACCTCCTGGCGGCCACTGGACGCTCGCCGCTGCGCGCTTCCCACCTGCACTTCATGGTCTCCGCGCCGGGCTGCCGCACCCTGGTGACGCACATCTTTGTGCGCGGTGACGAGCTGCTCGAGCGCGACTCGGTGTTCGGGGTGAAGGAGTCGCTGGTCCACGACTGGGAGCACCACTCCGCCGGCACGCCGACCCCTGACGGACGCGACCTCGACGGGCGGGGCTGGGCGAGCACGCGGTTCGACGTCGTCCTCGCCCCCCTTTGACCCGTGTACGTGGCCGCCCCCTGTCGATGGCGGGTCCGTCGTTCCGGCGACGCGATGAGGCGGCGCTGGCGCGTGCTGGTCGGGGGGTCCCTCTGGAGGGCCGCGAGGTGGTGCTCGACCCCGGCGAGCCGCACCTCAGCAGGATCCTCAGCCAGACCGGCACCGGTCCTGCGTGGGCGGTGCTGGACCGCCGCCTCGAAGTGGCGCACCGACTCCTGCGCGGCCCGGGACGGCCCGCCGTATCAGCGGTGGCCGCGCGCTGCCGCTCCGTCTCTACCTCGCACCCCTCACCGGTCTTCCGCGAGTGCTACGGGGTCCCACCGGCGGAAGCGTGCTCCGTCGGTGGTTCCTGAGGGGCGCAGTGAGCGTCCCGGGCGGTACGGCGGACGACGTCCGCGACGTGCTGGACCATTGGCGCTGGTGAGGCCCGGTGGGCGAGGGCGAGCGGCACCTCCACGGGCGCGCCGGCGAGGGGGCGGTAGACCACCCCGTCCAGGCGCAACGCCCGCACGGCGTCGGGCACCAGGCCGAAGCCCAGGCCCGCCGCCACGAGCGCCACGAGCGTGCCGGTCTCCCCCACCTCGATGACCTCCGGCTCGAAGCCGGCGGCGCGGCAGGCGTCCAGCACCAGCGGCTGCAGGGTGGACCGCCGGCCCGACGGGTGCGCGACGAGCGGCTCGCCCGCGAGGTCGCCCAACCGCACCTCCGGCTGCGCTGCCAGCCGGTGCGCCGCCGGCAGCGCCACCACGAGCGCCTCGCGGCGCATCTCCTCCACCACCAGCCCGGCGGGAGCCGGCCCGGAGGGCCGCAGGACGGCGAGGTCGAGCTCGTCGACGAGCACGCGGTCGAGCAGCGCAGGCGCGAGCACCTCTCCGCGGAGCACGAGCTCCACGCCCGGCAGCTCCGCGCGCACGCGGCGGGCGACGCTGGGGAGCAGCGCGTAGGTCGCCGTCCCCACGAACCCCAGCCTGACGCGCCCGGCCCGGCCCGCGGTCACCAGGGCGAGGTCGGCAGCGGTCCTGTCGAGGGTGGACAGCACCTGCAGCGCACGCTCCTGCAGCAGCCGGCCCGCAGCGGTCACCTCCACCCGCCGGGTGGACCTATCGAGCAGCCGGGCTCCCACCTGCTGCTCCAGCTGCTTGAGCTGCTGCGAGAGCGCGGGCTGGGCCAGGTGCAGGCGCGCGGCGGCGCGGCCGAAGTGCTGCTCCTCGGCGAGGACGACGAACGACCTCAGCAGGCGGGTCTCCACCCCTCATTGATGCACACGGCTTCTCAGTGGAGCCAGATCTCGTCTTGGACGTCTATCGATCGGCCTCCTAGCGTGGATCCATGCCCTCGGCCCACCTCTACGCCAGCGCGCGCACGCCGTTCGGCCGGTTCGGCGGCGCGCTGGCCGGCGCCCGCCCCGACGACCTCGCCGCCACGGCGCTCACCGCCGCTCTGGCCAAGGCCCCCGCCCTGGAGCCGACCCGCATCGACGAGGTCGTCTGGGGCTGCGCCAACCAGGCCGGTGAGGACAACCGCAACGTCGGCCGCATGGCCGTGCTGCTCGCCGGGCTGCCCACCTCCGTACCCGCGACCACCGTCAACCGGCTGTGCGGTTCCTCCCTGGACGCCGCCGCGCTCGCCTCGCGCGGCATCGAGACGGGAGACGCCGACGTCGTCGTGGCCGGGGGCGTGGAGTCGATGTCGCGCGCGCCGTGGGTACTGCCCAAGCCCGAGCGGGCCTACCCCGCCGGCGACGTCACGGCGTCGTCGACGACGCTCGGCTGGCGCCTGGTCAACCCGAGGATGCCGAGCGAGTGGACCGCCTCGCTCGGGGAGTGCAACGAGCAGCTGGCGCAGCGCCTCGGCATCGGCCGCGAGCGGCAGGACGCGTTCGCCGCCCGCTCCCACCAGCTCGCCGCGGCGGCGTGGGCCGACGGCTTCTTCGACGACCTCGTGGTCGGCGTGGACGGCGTGGACCTGCCGCGCGACGAGTGCGTCCGCGACGGCTCCACCCCGCAGACCCTGGCCAGGCTGACGCCGTCCTTCCGCAGTCCCGCCGACGGCGGCACCATCACCGCCGGCAACGCCAGCCCGCTGACCGACGGCGCCGCGGCCCTGCTCATCGGTTCCGAGTCCGCGGCGAGCGCCCTCGGAGTCGCTCCCCTGGCCCGCATCGCCGGCCGCGGCGCCCACGCCCTCGACCCGCAGGACTTCGGGCTCGCCCCGGTCGAGGCGGCGAACAAGGCCCTCGCCCGCGCCGGGATCACCTGGTCCGACGTCGGCGCCGTCGAGCTCAACGAGGCCTTCGCGGTGCAGTCGCTCGCCTGCCTGGACGCGTGGGACGTCGACCCCGACATCGTCAACACCCGCGGCGGCGCCATCGCCCTCGGCCACCCCCTCGGCGCCTCCGGCGCACGGCTGCTGGGAACGCTCGCCGCGGTGCTGCGCGAGCGCGACGCCCGCTGGGGCGTGGCGGCGCTGTGCATCGGCGTGGGCCAGGGCCTGGCCGTGGTGCTGGAGAACCAGGAGGCCAGCCGGTGAGCCGCACGCAGTTCCACACCGCTGCCGGTGGCACCACCGCCGCCGAGGCCGCCGACGCCGCGCTGTCCGCGTCGGGCGTCGCGTCCGGCATGACCGTGCTCGTCGGCGGGTTCGGGATGGCCGGCATGCCGGTGGCCCTGGTCGACGCGCTCATCCGCCACGGCGCCGACGAGCTCACCGTGGTCAGCAACAACGCCGGCAACGGCGACACCGGCCTGGCCGCGCTGCTCGCCGCCGGGCGGGTGCGCAAGGTCATCTGCTCCTTTCCCCGCCAGTCCGACTCGTGGGTCTTCGACGGGCTGTACCGCGCCGGCCGCCTCGAGCTGGAGGTGGTGCCGCAGGGGACGCTGGCCGAGCGGATGCGCGCCGCGGGCGCCGGGATCGGCGGCTTCTTCTGCCCCACCGGTGCCGGCACGCTGCTGGCGGAGGGCAAGGAGACGCGGGTGATCGACGGCCGCGAGCACGTGCTGGAGATGCCGCTGCGCGGCGACGTCGCCCTCATCGGGGCCCACCGCGCCGACCGCGCCGGGAACCTCGTCTACCGCAAGACCGCCCGCAACTTCGGGCCCGTCATGGCGACGGCGGCCGCCACCACCGTCGTCCAGGTGGGCGGCGTGGTCGAGGTGGGAGCGCTCGACCCGGAGGCGGTGGTAACCCCGGCGATCTACGTCGACCACGTGGTCGACCTGCGCAGCACCAGCGGCGAGGAGCACGCGGCGTGAGCACCGTCGAGCACACCGACCGCGGACCGCTGTCCCGCGAGGAGATGGCCGCCGTCGTCGCCCGCGACATCCCGGACGGCTCCTACGTCAACCTCGGCATCGGCCAGCCCACCACCGTCGCCGCGCACCTGCGCCCCGGCAGCGGCGTGGTGCTGCACACCGAGAACGGGATGCTCGGGATGGGCCCCGTCGTGACCGGCGACGACGCCGACCCCGACCTGACCAACGCCGGCAAGCAGCCCGTCTCGGAGCTGCCCGGTGCCTCCTACTTCCACCACGCCGACTCCTTCGCCATGATGCGCGGCGGTCACCTGGACGTCTGCGTGCTGGGCGCCTACCAGGTCTCCGCGAGCGGAGACCTGGCCAACTGGCACACCGGGGCCCCCGACGCGATCCCCGCCGTCGGCGGGGCCATGGACCTGGCCACCGGCGCCAAGGACGTGCTGGTGATGATGACGCTGTTCGCCAAGGACGGGAGCCCCAAGCTCGTCCCGGCGTGCACGTACCCGCTGACCGGCGTCGGCTGCGTGAGCCGCGTCTACACCGAGGTCGCGCTCTTCGACGTCAGCGGAGACGACGTCGTGGTGCTGGAAACGTGGGGGGAGAGCGTCGCAGAACTGGTTGACCGCCTCCAGCTGAGGATCGCCCGCGCGACGCGACCTCGGGGTCCTGGCCGGCTCCGGTAGGGCAGACAGGCACCGCCGACCGTTTGCCTTGGCGTACCTCGCGGCTCGACGGCGCTCGATGCCGCTGTCCGTCGCAGAGGGGATCGCTGCTCATGCCGATGACCGCCCGCCTCACTGCTCGTCACGGCGCGTCGGCGCTCGAGATCGTCATCCGTCGCAGATGGGATCGCTTTTCGAACTGGGCCGACGTCTTCTTGGAGACGTCGCGGTTGCTCATGTCCGTGGTGCTGGACCGGCAAGGGCCAGCAGGTCCCGGGCGGGACCGCTGGGGCGCTGCCCGTGCGGCCACACCGCCCGCAGCGCTCGGGCCAGGTCCACACCACTGACCGCGACCTGGGCGAGACGACCAGCCGCCACATCATCGCGCACGGCGTGCTCGCTGAGCACCGCCGGACCGGCGCCGCTGGCCACGGCCGCGCGGATCGCGCTGGCGGTGGACAGCTCCAGCAGCGGCGCCGCCCCGGCCGGCTCACCCAGGGCTGCGTGCAGCGCGGTCTCCAGGGCTGCTCGGGTGCCGGAGGTGGGCTCGCGCTGCACCAGCCGGGTCGTAGCCAGCTCAGTCGCGCCCACCGGGGAGCGGCGCCGCGCCCAGGGGTGCTCAGGAGCGACGACGACGACCAGCCGGTCGCGGGCGACCGCACGCGCGTCCAGTCCGGCGGGGACGTCGGGTCCCTCGACGAACCCCAGCTCAGCCTCCCCGGTGAGCACTGCAGCGGCGACCTCCACGGAGTTCATCGCCCGCAGGCTCACCTGCGTCTGGGGGCGCTGCTGGGCCAGACGCACCAACCATCCCGGCAGGAGGTGCTCGGCCACGGTCATGCTGGCCGCTACCCGCAGGCGGCTTGCGCCCTGCCCGCGCAGCGAGCTGGCGCCCGCGTCCAGCGCATGCGCGGCTGCGAGCACCTGCTCGGCCCAGCCCGCCACCAGCTCCCCGGCCGGGGTGAGGGTGGAGCCTCGGGGGCCGCGGACGACCAGTGGCACGCCGATGAGCTGCTCGATGGTGCGGATGCGGGCTGAGACCGCGGGCTGGCTGATGCCATGCGCAGCCGCGGCCCGTCCCAGGCTTCCGGTGGCGACCACGCGCAGCAGCAGCTGCAGGGAGTCGAGGTCAGGGACCCGTTCCAGCGCCACCCGCTCACGCTAGCCGCCCGACCGCGGACCCATCAGGCGCGCTGATGGGTGCAGCAGCACGAGCCCACTACTGCCCGACCCGGCGCCGCACCACGGTGGTGGGAACGGCGAGGACGACAGCGACAACAGCGACGACGGCGACACGGGAGCAACACCAACATGGGCACCGCAGGAGCAGGCGAGAGCGCAGGAGCAAGCAGCACCACGACCAGCACCACGACCAGCACCACGACACCGCGCAGGGGCGCGGACCTGCTGCCGGGGCTGGCCGTGGTCGCGGGCGCCACGGGACTCTCCTTCGCCGCCGCCCACGCGCTGCCGGGACTGAACGCCTCCACCGCGGCGGTGGTGCTGGGCGCGGTGCTGGCCAACGCCGGCCTGCACCGCGCGGCGCTGCGCCCAGGGACGGCGTTCGCCGCCCGGCGCCTTCTGCGGATCGCGGTGGTGCTGCTGGGCCTGCAGCTGGCCCTGCCGCAACTGGCAGCGCTGGGCCTGAGCGGGCTGGCAGTGGTCGTGGTAACCGTGGCGGTCACCTTCACCGGCACCCGCCTGATCGGCCGCTGGCTGGGGGTCCCGCCCGCCCGCGCCCTGCTGGTGGCCACCGGGTTCTCCATCTGCGGTGCCTCGGCGGTGGCAGCGATGAAGGACGTCGCCGACGGTGATGAGGACGACACCGCGGTCGCGATCGCGCTGGTGACCCTGTGCGGGAGCCTGGCGATCGTGTTGCTGCCGCTGCTGCGCGGGCCGCTGGGGCTGGACCCGGCGGCGTTCGGGTCATGGGTGGGCGCCAGCGTCCACGACGTCGGTCAGACGGTGGCCACCGCAGACCGGGTGCCGGGGGCGCTGACGGCGGCGGTGGTGGTCAAGCTCAGCCGGGTGGTGCTGCTGGCGCCGCTGGTGGCTGGTGTGGCCCTGGCGCGCAGCCGCCGGCTCGCAGCGCAGGGGGTGGTGGCCGGCGGGCGTCGTCCTCCGCTGGTGCCGCTGTTCGTGGTGGGGTTCCTGGCCGCGATCGCGCTGACCAGCACCGGGTGGGTTCCGGCCGGGGTGCTGGCGGCGGCGAAGACGGTGCAGGAGGTGCTGCTGGTGGCGGCGCTGGTGGGGTTGGGCACGGGCATCCACGTGGCGGTGCTGCGGCGCACCGGGGGACGGGCGCTGGTGCTGGGCCTGGCCTCGTGGGTGCTGGTGGCGGGGGTGGCCTACGCGGGGGTGCGTCTGCTCGGCACCTGAGCCCTGCTGTGGGCAAGCACCCAGGAGATGGCGGTGAGCCGTACGGGCGCTCGGGACGGGGGTCCTCAGGTCTCGCGGGCGAGCGTGCACCGGGCGGCAGTAGGCTTGTTGCGGCGATGGATCCCGCCGGGGCTGTGCACCAGCCCGAACCGCCACTCGGCTGATGGTTCCTGTCCGCTGGACGTGGGCAGGAGGACCATGTCTTCATCACCGATCCACACCTCGACCGACCACCGCGACCTGCGGTCCGACGTCGTCGTCGGCGTCCTTCCCGGCCAGTCCCCGCGGGTGCTGCGCGAAGCTGCAGCCCTGGCCCATGACCTCGACGGCTCGCTCCTCGCGGTGCACGTGGACACCACGCGCTACCGCCGCAGGGGCCCCGACGGCGAGGAGAACTGGTTCTCCATCGACCCCGACGGCGGTGGGGGTGAGGACGATGACGGCAGCCAGGAACGCACTGACCTCGACGACCTCGTGCGAGCGGCCGCCGGTGAGGTGCCTGTCACGACAGTGCACGTCACTGGTGACCCGGCTCGCGAGCTCGCGGCGGCGGCTGAGCGCGTCGACGCGCGAGTGGTCGTGGTAGGCGCCGGTGCGGGGGGCTGGCGAGCAGCGATGGGTGAGGTCTTCAGCGGTTCGGTCGCGGTGCGCCTGGCCCACCACCAGCGCCGCCCGGTGCTCGTGGTGCCCCGCGACGACGACGACACGCAGGATGTGGCGGCGCGGTGGTGACCCCGCCCAGCAGCCCACAGCCCCAGCCACAACCGCAGCCGGTGGACCCCGACTCGGAGGTCACCGCGGCTGAGCGGACCGCCCGGCGGCCGCTGCACCTGCAGCCACGGCTGATCGTGTGGGTCGCCTCCGGAGGTGTCCTGGGGGCCGCCGCCCGGATCGGGGTGATCCACCTGAGCCCGGCGCCGGCGGGGTTCCCCCTGGCCACCTTCGTGGTCAACGTCGTCGGCGCCTTCGTGCTGGGACTGCTGCTGCAGGGGCTGTCCGATGCCGGGCCCGATGAGGGACGCCGCCGGTTGGCGCGGCTGTGGGCGGGCACGGGGTTCTGCGGGGCGTTCACCACCTACAGCTCCTTCGCCGTGGACACCGATGAGCTGCTGCGCGCCGGCCAGCTCGGCCTGGCGCTGGCCTACGTGGCCGCCACGCTGATGCTGGGAGCGGCGGCCACCCTGGCCGGTGTGGCCGCAGCTGGGCTGCGCCGGAGGCGGTCGGTGTGACCGAGCTCCTCGCAGCGCTGGCCGGTGGGGCGGGTGCTGCTGCGCGGTTCGTCGTCGACGGCGCGTTCACCGCGTTCGTGGACCGTCGCGGTGGGTCGGTGCTGCCGTGGGCCACCACCCTGATCAACGTCACGGGGTCCTTCGCCCTGGGGGTGGTCGTGGGGCTGGTCACCGTCGGCGGCGCGCCGAGCGCGGTGGCGCTGATCTTGGGGACGGGGTTCCTGGGTGGATACACCACGTTCTCCACCGCCTCCTTCGAGACGGTGCGCCTGGCCCGGCAGGGCCGGTGGCGGGCGGCGGGGGTGCACCTCGTGGTGATGGTGTCGGGGACGCTGCTGGCGGCGGCTGCGGGACTGTCCTTGGTGGTGGTGTTCTGACATGGACGCGGTCCCGCCCCACGACGGATGCGGTCGAGCGCAGCCGTGTCAACCCGTCTCGCCTAGCGACCGCTGACCGTCCGCCTCGGCGCGCTTCGTGGTGCACCGACGGGCGAGGCGGCCGTGCGTCGCAGATGGGATCGCTATCCGAGCCGCCCTGAAGCTTGCCTTGACCGCTCTTCCGTGCAGCCGGACATGGCTGAGGACTTCACCGACCAGCCATCCGGCCGGTCGATGAAGCCCTCGCGGTCAGCGGGTGCCGGTGCCCACCAGCTGGTGCCGCCAGGCGCTCCACCCGGCGTAGCTGCCCTCCAGCTGGACCACGCGGTGACCAGCGCGGCGCAGGGCGCTGGCCACGACGGCGTTGCGCATCCCGGACTGGCAGTAGGTGACCACCGGGGTGCCGGAGGCGGGGTCGGGCAGCTCGTCGGTGTGCCACAGCGCCCGCCCACCGGACAGCTGCGTGGAACCGGGGACGTGGCCGGCGGCGTGCTCCGTGCGGTTGCGCACGTCCACGACCGCGGCGCCCGTGGCGGCGACGAAGTCCTCCAGCGCCGCGGGGCTGACGGTCTCGGCGGGGACGAGGTCGAGCCCGTCCAGGGTGGTGGTGTAGCCGGTCAGGGCGTCCACCCCGACGCGCACGAAGTGGGCGCGCAGCTCCTCGGCGGCCTGCTCGTCAGCGGCCAGGGCCACCAGCGGGCGGTGCTCTGTAGCGGGGTCGTAGACCCACGCGACGTAGCTGGCGGCCTTCGCGGGGCCGGGAACGTGCAGCGCACCTGCCGGTGAGCCGGCGCGCACGGCGGCGGCGTCGCGGGTGTCGACCAGGATCGCCTCGTCAGCGGCCAGCCTGGCGGCGAGCGCCTCACCTTCGATGCGCTCCAGCGCCGGCAGCGGGCCCAGGACGGCGGGGCCCTCGCGGTTCTCGTGCTTCATGCGGGCGAAGTAGGCGTGGGCGTCGGGCTGGCCCTCGAGCAGCTCGGCGACGAACCCGGCCTCGTCGTCCTCAGCCAGGTAGCGAGCCCACCAGGCGTACAGGCGCTCGTAGCCGACGGTGGTGGAGGCCACCGCGCCCAGGGCCTTGCCGCACGCCGAACCGGAGCCGTGGGCGGGGTGGACCTGGACGTGGTCGGGCAGGGACAGGAAGACGCGCTTGAGGCTGGCGAACAGGTCCTTGGCGCCCTGGTAGCGGGTGTCGACGCCGCCGGCGGCCTCGTCGAGCAGGTCCGGGCGCCCCAGGTCCCCGGCGAAGACGAGGTCTCCGGAGAGCAGGTAGCCGGGGGCGTCGGCGAAGGCGCCGTCGGTGAGGGTGAAGACGAGGTGCTCAGGGGTGTGCCCGGGGGTGTGGCGGGCCTGCAGGACCAGGTTGCCGATGCGCAGCTGGTCTCCGTCGTGCAGGCGCTCGGCAGCGAAGCCGTACTGCCAGTCGGTGCCGCCCTCGCCGGAGACGTGGGCGGTGGCGCCGGTGGCGGCGGCCAGCTCGCGGGTGCCGGAGAGGTAGTCGGCGTGGATGTGGGTCTCGGTGACGGCGGTGATGCGCATGCCGTGCCTGGTGGCCAGATCCAGGTAGTCGGCGATGTCGCGGCGGGGGTCGACCACGACGGCCTCGCCGGTCTTCTGGCAGCCGATGAAGTAGCTCGCCTGGGCCAGGTCCTCGTCGTAGAGCCTCTCGAGCAGCACGGGTTCCTCCTGTGGTTCCGGTCAGCGGGTGGGGCCGCTGGTTGCACTGGTCCTATCCTGTACGTACATTTGCCTCCAGCGCAAGGTGCGTACATTTCATTCCAGTCCGCACCGCCCCACCGACGAAGGGATCCGCTCCGATGACCACCCGCACCCCGGCCACCCGCCTGCACCCTGCCCACCTGCGCGCCGACGCGCTCTCCGACCACCTCGTGCTGGACGTGCGCACCGAGGCCGAGTTCGCGACCGGCAGCCTGCCCGGGGCGCACAACACCCCCCTGGACTGCCTCGAGCAGGCCCTGGCCGACCTCGAGCTGGTGCTCGACCAGCGCGACGTCGTCCTGGTCTGCCGCTCCGGGGCCCGCGCGCAGCGCGCAGCCGACGCCCTGGCGACCTCCGGTGCCAGCTCGCTGAAGGTCCTGGACGGCGGGCTGGAGGCAGCCTCCAGCGCCGTCCAGGGCGCTGGCACCTCGCAGGCGGTCCCCTCGGTCGGCTGGTCCACTCCCGCCTCCGAGGCCGGCTGGGGCATGGAGCGCCAGGTGCGTCTGGTGGCCGGCAGCGTCGTGGCCGCCAGCATCATCGCCAGCATCTGGAAGCCCAAGGCCCGCTTCGTGGCCGGTGGCATCGGCGCGGGCTTGACCTTCGCGGCGCTCAGCGGTACCTGCGCGATGGGCGCGGCCCTGGGCCGCCTGCCCTTCAACCGGCCTCGCGCGCCTCGCGCATGAGCACTCCTGCCTCGCCTTCTCGCCGTGACCAGGACGCCGTCCTTCCCGAGCGGGGCAGCGGCACCCCGGTCTGGGCCCAGGTCCAGGCCGACGTGCGCCGCCGCCTGGACGCCGGAGCCTTCGCCGACGGCGTGCCCGGTGAGAACGCCCTGGCCGAGGAGTACGGCGTCTCCCGCCAGACCGTGCGCCAGGCGCTGCGTCCCCTGCGGGAGGCCGGCGCCCTGACCGCCGAGCGCGGACGCACCTCCCGGGCGGTCGGCATCACCCAGCCCATGGGAGCGCTGTACAGCCTGTTCGCCTCCGTGCGCGCCACCGGCATGACCCAGCGCAGCCGGGTCCTGGCCCTGGACGTCGTCACCGACCCCACCGCCAGCGCCGCCCTTGGCCTGCCCACCGACGCCGAGCTGGTGCACCTGCGGCGGGTGCGCCTGGCCGACGACGTGCCCCTGGCCTTGGACGAGGCTTGGCTGCCGGCGGAGCGCACCCGCGCGCTGCTGCAGGCGGACTTCACCGAGACCGCCCTGTACGACGAGCTGGCCCGCCACTGCGGCATCCACGTGCGCGGCGGCGCCGAGCACCTGCACGCCGTGGTCCTCACCCCGGCCGAGGCGGCGCTGCTCGGCGTCGCCCCCGGCAGCGCAGCGTTCCTGGTTGAGCGCCTGGGGTGCTCTGAGGGCACGCCCGTGGAGCACCGCCGGTCCCTGGTGCGCGCGGACAGGTTCAGCGTCAGCGCCCACTTCGCGCCCAGCTCGGGCTACCAGTTCCAGTTCGACGCCGACCCCCTGGCTGACCGTCCCGACCGTCCTGACGGCCCGGCCGCCGACCCCGCCCACCACCACGCCCCCACCCTCCGAGAGGCCCTGCCATGACCGGTCCCGCCCACCGCCCCGCCCCCCAGCCGCTTGTGTCCGCGCGCACGGCCGCCGGCCTCGTGGCCGACGGCGCGCTGCTCGTCGACGTCCGCGAGGACGACGAGTGGGCCGCCGGGCACGCCCCCGACGCCGTGCACGTCCCGCTGGGGACCATCACCGCCGGTCAGCGCCCCACCCGGGTCCCCGACGGCGTCGACGTCGTCGTGGTGTGCCGCTCGGGCCGGCGCTCGGCGCAGGCCGCCGACCGCCTGGCAGCAGCCGGTGTGGTCGTGCGCGACCTCGACGGCGGCATGCAGGCCTGGCAGGACGCCGGGCTGCCCGTCCGCACCGATAGCGGCGCCCCCGGCACCGTCGCCTGAGCCACTCACCTGCGACCGCCCCGCCACACCCTCTCGACGCCTCACCAGACCGGAAGGACAGACCGATGACCGCTGCGCTGATCGCCGTCGCCCTTGGGGTGGCCGTCGGCCTGGTCCTGGGGGTGCTGGGAGGAGGCGGGGCGATCCTGACGGTGCCCGCGCTGGTGTACCTGCTGGGCATGCCCGCCGCTGAGGCCACCACCGCGAGCCTGGTCATCGTCGGGGTCGCCGCAGCCACCAGCAGCCTGACCCACGCCCGTGCCGGGGCGGTGCGCTGGGGGACAGCGCTGGTCTTCGTCGGTGTCGGTGTACCCGCCACCGTGGCGGGAGCGGCGCTGAACCACCGAGCGCCCGCGGCGGTGGTGCTGGTCAGCTTCGCGGTGGTGATGCTGGCTTCGGCGGCGGCGATGGTCCACCGGACTCTGAAGCGCCCCGCGTCCCCAGCTGTTGTTCGGCCGCTGGCCCCGGCTGGCTGGGTGAGTACCGCGGGAGGCGGGCTCGTAGCTGACGGCGCTGTCGGCGCAGAAGGCGCTGGAGGTGCGGTGGCCGTGCGCGCACCAGCAGCGCCGCCTCGCACACCTGCCCGTCAACCGCTCACGGCCCGGCGCCGCAGGGCGGTTCAGGTCGCCTTCGCGGGGCTGGTGGTCGGTCTGCTGACGGGGTTCCTGGGCGTCGGTGGGGGCTTCGTCATCGTGCCCGCGTTGGTGCTGGTGCTGGGGCTGTCGATGCCGGTGGCGGTGGGCACCTCGCTGGTGGTCGTCGCGCTGAACTCGGGGGTGTCCCTGCTAGCGCGTGCCGGCACCGCGCACTTCGACTGGACGGTCATCGTGCCCTTCACCGTGGGGGCGGTGGCGGCCTCGTTCGCGGGCCGGCCGCTGGCGGCGCGGCTTTCCCCTCGCGCCGCGAGCCTGTCCTTCGCTGGGCTGCTCGTGCTGGTCGCGGTCTACATCCTGCTGCAGTCCACGGGCGTCCTTGCCTGATCCCGGACTGCTCTGCGGGTTGCGCCCCGCCTCACCTTCGGAAACCGAAGGGTGTGTCGCACGGGGACCGCTGAGCGGGCGGGCCAGACGCCGTCGGGCCGGCTCGTCGCACCACGTGCTCAAGTCGCATTTGCCCTGTTCGGTGGTCCGTCTCACCTGGGTGCGTTGCACGACACAGCGCGAAGCGCCCGGGCCGCCTGGGTGACGGGCGCCGCCACCCAGGAACGTGCCGCTCCAGGGTCAACCCGACCGCTTGCTCCAGTTTCCCTCCGTGGCTGGTCTCCGGTGAAGGACCACCACCGATGACCCGCCTCAACCGCCGTCGGGACGCGCCCCGGGCGTCGCGTGGTGAGCCGCTGCACCAACCGGCCGACCGCGCAGGAGGCGCCGCTCCCCAGCGGGGATCGGCGCCTCATGCAGGCGTCATGACAATGGCGGCGCACTCGACTGTGGGCTCTCGTAGGGCACCAGCTGCTCGGCATCAAGCCACTGCTGCATCAGCTCCTGCCGAGGAGAGGTGTACGCGACGTAGATCTGCCAGCCGGCCCCTACCCGGCGCCGGTCCACGACGATCCCCGGGTAGTCAGCCTCCGATCCGGCCACCCACACGAACGGGTTGCCCGGCGGGCGCCGCAGGCGCATCGCCTTCTCCGCCGCCAGCCGTCGTTCGGTGTTGGCGGCGACGAGCCACGCGGGCAGCGGTGCACCCTTCTTCGCCATCCCTCCGGCCACGGGCGCGATGCTCGCCCCTGCCTCTGGCACCCAGACGGGCGCTGGAGGCGTCAGCTCTGCTCGAGGCGGTCCAGCAGCGCGTCCAGCCGCGCCACAAGCTCGTCGACCTCGGCCTGCGAGGCGGGAGTAGCCGCGCCCTTCGTCGGCGGGCTGGGCTCGGTAGTCGCGGTGGCGGTCCCGGTCATGGAGACCGCTGACTGCGGCTCCTCGCCCTCCGCTGCGGCTTCCGTGCTCGGCGACGAGGAGCCTTCGGCGGTGCGGTCACCCTCGGTCGAGGCGACGGCGTCCACGTACGCCTGCGCGGACGCGGGCATCCTCGTGTCGTCAGCGAAGAGCTGGAAGTTTCCGTCGTCCTGGGGGGCGTTGAAGAGGATCTCGTAGACCAGCTGCCCCGGCCCGTCACCGGCGTTCGCGGCGAACCAGTCGACCATCCCCGTCACGTACGCGCTCTCATCGCCCATCTCCGCGCGGCCAGACCACTCCGGCACCGCCAGCGGCACGCCCCACTCAGCGGCCTGCTCGCGGTAGGCGTCCAGCCCAATCGGAATGCCGTCCTCACCGCGGGCGTCGAGCTGGGCCTGGAACTCTTCATCGGAGGTGATGGTGGGCCAGCCGTTGTAGGTGTCCACGCCCAGCACGTCGGCCTGGCCGGCACCGGGCCAGGTGGTGCGCCAGTCCAGGTCGGTGCCTGAGCTGGTGACGTTGACGCCGTAGACGAGTCGCGCCTCAGGGAAGACCTCCTGCTGGATGGCGCGGTAACGCGCCCAGGCAGCCTTGAAGTCCTCGGCGTCTCGGGGGCCGACCGACCAGTTCCACCCGCCGAGGTTGAACTCGTGGAAGGGCCTGATGTACGTGGTGCCGCGGCCCTGGCGCAGCTCGGCCATGCGCGTCAGGGACTCTCGCCAGCGGTCGTCGTAGGCGCCGTCGGCGGCTGCGGTCCAGGTGTCGCCGTCCTGCAGCCCGCCGGGGGCGATGTCGATGGCGCCGTCGAAGTCGGCGACCTCTCCGCCGGGGGCGATGGAGTACAGCTGGGTCTGGTTGTCGCCCTGGTCGGCCCAGGTGCCGACGATGTCGACGGGGTCTCCGCGCCACTTACCGAGAGCGCCGTCGGCGGCGCCGTCGCCAGAGGCTCCGGAGAGCCAGGTCTGGCCGTCGCTCGCCTGAGCCGGGGGGACCGTCGGTTCGGTGGGTGACGCAGTTCCCGCACCCGTCGTCGTCGTGGTGCTCGTCGGCTCCGACGTCGTGTCGGATGCCGACGTCGTAGACGCGGTCGGCGCCGGATCGGACGCCGGGTTGGTCGCGGCGAGGGCGACGCCGGTGGCGCTGCACAGGAGCGTCAGCGCTCCGATCGTCACGACGACGGGCCTGGCGCGCCGTGCGGCAGGGGTGGGCTGGCGGTGTCTGGGCATGGCGATGTCTTCCTGGTCGGGTGGGGTGTGGATGGGTGGAGGTGGAGCGGTGAGGCGCTCAGGCCATGACGTGCCCGCGGCTGGCCGTCTGGGCCATCGCGGGCTGCGGTGCCGAGAGCGCCATGAGGGCCGCGGGGCGCGTGAGGAGGTCGAGCGCGGTCTCGCCGAGGGTGAGCAGCGGACCGATGCGTGGGTGGTCGAGCCGGTCGGCCCGGTGCCAGGTCTGCGCGGTCTCGTCGTGGTTCCACTGCGCGGTGAGCCAGCGACGTTCGTCGACCTGGTTGCGCACGCAGGAGCTGACCGCGTGGACGCTGTAGAGCAGCGTGGCGGTTTGGTCCGCGACGAGGTCGACCCGCTGCGGCAGCCCGCGCCGCGCCTCCGGCAGAGAGAACCCGAGGGCGCGCAGGCACTCATTGACCTGTAGCAGCGCGCGCGGATCAGCCGGTTCGATGCTGCCGATGTCCTTGCGAAGCGCCGGGGCGGCTCCCTGGAGGCTGAGGCGGAGCTCGGTGAGCCGTCGGCCCGTGTCGAAGGTGGACGGGTCGGCGGTGGCGCGCCAGAGCGCTGCGCAGTCCTTGCCGAGCGCTGCGGCGATCCGCTCCTGCCCGCGCAGCACCAGGTGCAGGTGTGCCGGGCTGACGTGCGTTCCGGCGTCGAGCAGTGACATGAGGCGTGCGAGGCCGCGGGGCACGTCGGCTGGGTTCCGCATCGGCATCACGTCGAGCCTGCGCACGGGGACGGCGACGTCGGCGCGCCAGGCCGGAAGGTCGTCGCGAGCCAGGTGACGCAGCGTGGCCTCTGCACTGGCGCGCAGGCCGTGGACGGCCTCGGAGGTGAGCGCCTTGGCGACGTCGGGTCGTCCGCTCGCCGTCGCGGCCGTCGCCAGGCGCTGGTCGAGGTGGCTGACGCTGAGCGCCAGCACGGTGGCGTCGGCGACGACGGTCCTCACCGCGGGGCCCATCGGCCTGCTCGAGCTGGCGTCCCACTGCGCCTGCACCAGGCTCGCCTGCGTGGCGACCCGCTCCCAGCGCTCCGCAGGCGACCCGGGGGCGGCCAGGCGAGCCACATCCATCGGCGATCGCGTCGCCTCGGGGGTGGGGTGACGGGCCAGGTGCCAGGCCAGGCCGTGGGCGGGCTTGGTCTCGGCGTCGACCAGCGTCGGGCGCGTGCCCTCGCGCAGCCGGGTCCCCCAGAACAGCAGGTCGCGGGTCAGGGCGATGACGGCGGAGCGGCCGTGCAGGGCCGCGTCGACGTCGAGGTCGTTCGCGACGGCCGGGCCGCGCCGTGCGTAGAGCTGCGCCAGCTGGCTGGTGAGGTCGCCGAGGGTGTCGGCGACGTTCACGGCTGCCCGCTCGGCACGTCACTCGACACGGTGCTGGGCATGTCGAGGCAGGAGGTGATGACCTCCAGCGCCATGAGTCCGCGGGCGCGCGCGTGTGCTTCCTCGGCGGTGTGGACGACGGCGACGACAGCGCTGATCGCCTCGTCGACCAGAACGGCGCCGCGGGCGCCCACGCCGTCACCGCTGGCGGGATTCGACAGCGGAAAGACGTCGTCGAGGTGAGCGAGAGCAACCTCGGCGCGAGCCTGCTCGCCCTCGCAGCGGGCGTGCTCGACGAGCGCGGCGAGGACGCCCCGAGCGGCCTGAAGGGCCTCGTCCGCGGATGGGCTCTCGGTCAGCTCGGCGGTCTCGGAGGTGGCGGGGGTCGTCATGGCGGGCCTCGGCTTTCCACAGGGTGTTTCCACAGGTGGGCAGGGCGGAGTGCGCCATCCACAGGTCGCGGTAGTCGCTGGCTGGGACGGCTCGGGGCGCGTGACATCGCCGTAGTGGCGTTGTAGCATCCGGTCATCAACTCATGTGAATGAGGTGCCTGTCTAGTGACAACCACAGTGATGACGACCGCGGCTACCGACGCCGCGGCGCCACCGATCCCCACGCCCACCGACGGCCCCAGCAGCACCCCTGCGCAGTCAGCGGCGAAGGCTCCGACGACCGACGTCGTGCTGGTCAGCGCCCACGGCGGCAGCGGCGCCAGCACCCTGGCCGCCCACCTGCCCGAGACCTACCGCGAGGTCGACCTCACCCCCGTCGCGGTGCACGGCACCGCCCACTGCGTCGTCGTCGCCACCGCGACCGTCGACGGCGTCATCGCCGCAACCCACGCCGTCCGGCGCCTGACCAGCGTCACGTCGGCACCCGCCATCCACCTCGCCCTGGTGCGCGACGGCCGCGGGCAGGAGCCCCTTGGCGCCCGAGCCCGGGTGCGCGCGCTCAGCGTCTTCGTCGCCTCCATCACCGAGGTCCCCCACGTCCAGCGGTGGCGCTACGAGGCCCACGACCAGCGCAGCCCGTCTGGCGCATACACCAAGGCCGTCACCCGCCTCGTGGCCGCCGTCGAACCGGCCCCCGTCGCTACGAGCCGAGCTCAGCGACGCCAGCAGATGGGAGCCACCGCATGAGCTGGCTGCTGACCGCCGCCATTCCGAATCCCGCACCGGTGGCCCCACCAGGGCTCGGCGAGGCGGTCAACACCCTGCTGGGCTGGCTGAAGTGGGGTGGCCTCGTCGCCGGGGTCGCCGGCCTCCTCGTCTGCGCGATCATGATGATGATCGGACGGCGCAACCGCTCCGCCGTCGCCGCCGACGGCGCCGCGGGCATCCCCTGGGTGCTCGGCGGCCTGACCGTCATCGCCTTCTCGGCCGCCATCGTCGGGGCGGTGGTCTGACGTGCCGACCCCGCTCGTGCCACCACCACGGCGAACCCCCGGGGCTCCCCGCCCCGGCTCGGTGACCTACGCCCGCGCCCACGACCCGGCCCGGCAGCGGGCCCGGCGACGGCGCACGCAGATCGCCGTCCTCGGGGTCATCGCCATCGTCTTCCCCGCCACAGCCCTATCGGCCTGGAACGTCCTGCGCGACGGCGAGAGCGCGAGCAGTGGCCCTCCGGCCATCGAGCAGAGCGCCGCGCCGGACCCCTCCGGGCAGTCCCCGGCGCCGACTTCCAGCAGTGACCTGACTTGGGTCGACCACGACGGCACACCGCTGCCCGTCTCCGCGACCGCAGGCCCGACGCGGCAGGACGGCCCCCTCGACGTCGGCTACGCCGACACCGACCTCGGCGCCGCCGTCGCCGCCCTGAACATCTCCTATGCCGCCAGCGCCGCAGCCCGACCGGAGGTCTTCCGCGCCGCGCTCGACCGCCAGGTCACCGGCCCCGGCCGCGACGCGCTCGAGGTCTACGTCGAGCGCGACTACGCCGGGTCGCGCGTCGCGGCGGGCCTACCCGATGGCGCAGTCCTGCCCGCCGGCGACGGGACCGCCGTCGGCTACCGGGTCACCGCGCTGCCTGCCGGAAACCGGCACGTCCAGCTCGTGGTCACCGCACCTGCAGCCGACGGCTCGCCGCAGGTCTTCAGCGCCGACGTCGTCATGACCTGGTCAGGCGGCGACTGGAAGCTCGTGGCCCCTACCGAGGGAACGTGGGACAGCGCCATCTCCCAGCTGTCCGAAGTCCCCGGCGACCTCGTCAGGTTCGACCCTCCCCAGCCCGCCCCTGCCTCGCTCGGCGGTGACGACTGATGGCCTGCACCCTGACCGACCCCGCCGGTTGCGTCGTCGGCGCCGTCGCGGACGCTGCCACTGCCAGCCTGGGCAACTCCTTCGCCGATGCCATGCGCGAGGGCGCCACCTGGGTCATCAAGACCACCATCGGCTGGTGGGTCGAGGTGCCGGCCATCGACGTCACGAACTCACCCGCCCTGGCCATCCGCGACGACGTCTGGTGGCTCTCGCTGGTCATCGCCGCAGCAGGCGTGACCTGGCAGGGCCTGCGCATGGCCATCACCCACCGCCTCGACCCGCTCCTGGACATCGGGCGGGGCCTGGTGACCCTCGCGCTGTGGGCCGCCGTCGGGATCACCGGCTCCGCCCTCGCGCTGCGCGCCGGGGACGACTTCTCCTCCTGGATGCTCGACCGCGCCGCCAGCGGGCAGGTCGTCGAGCGTCTGGTCTCCCTGGCTGGGCTGCAGGGCATCAACTCCGCCGGCGCGGCCATCGTCATCGGGTTGCTCGTCATGCTGGCTGGCCTCATCCAGGCGGTGCTGATGATGTTCCGCGAAGGCGCCGTCGTCGTCCTGGCCGGGCTGCTCGTGCTGGCCGCTGCCGGCAACGTCACCGGCTACGGACGCCCGTGGCTGGGCAAGGTGCTCGCCTGGATGCTGGCGCTGATCGCCTACAAGCCCGTCGCGGCCCTCGTGTACGCCGTCGCGCTACGCATGACTGCCGGACCCGAGGGGTCGACGCAGACGGGCGGTGACCCGCGCACCGTCATCGTCGGGCTGTCGATGATCGTCATGAGTGTCGTGGCGCTGCCCGTACTCATGCGCTTCTTCAGCTGGGCCACCGGCGACGGCGGCGGCCCGAGCCGCGGCCTGTCGACAACGCTGTCGCTGGCTGCCGCGGGCGCCCAGGGCATTTCGGCGCTACGGGGCTCGGGCTCGGGCTCCGGCGGTGACGCGGGCACCCATGCCACGCAGATGAAGTCCGACCTGGGTCCGGCAGCGACGTCCGTCTACGCGGCCCCCGGCAGCTCCGGTGGTGGGCCGGGCGGTGCGGCCAGCGGTGCCGCCTCCAACACCGCGGCGTCGTCCACGGCATCCGGCGCCAGCGCTGCATCCACGGCGGCGGGCGGCTCGTCGGCAGGTGCTGCCGCGGGAACCGGCGCGGCAGGGGGCGTCGCCGGTGCAGGCGTCGCCGCCACCAAGGGCGCCTACGACGCGACCGTCGCCGCCAGCCACACCGCCGGCGGCGCCATGACCAACACCTCCGCAGGAGAGAACCGATGAGCACGACCACAGCTACGCGCCCGCACACGACGACGTCGGTGTCGGTGTCGTCGGCGCAGCCACCACGCACCTACGGCGGCTGGCGCCGCACCCACGGCATCGGCCTGTTCGGCCTCGGCGCCGTCGCCACCGCCGTCGTCCTGGCCTGCGTCGTGCTTCCGCTGCTGGCGCTGAGCACGTCCGTGCGAGCCGGGCTCGTCGTCGCGCTGCCCTGCGCCCTGGTCGCGGCGCTGACGGTGGCGCGCTTCGACGGCGCGCCGCTGACCGACGTCGTCCTGCGCCGTGGGCAGTTCGCCTGGGCGCGGATGCGCGGTTACACCAGCCTGCGGTCAGGCGTCGTCGTCGAGCACCCCTCCGCCTGGCAGCTGCCAGGGGCGCTGGCCACCACGCGGCTGCTGTCGGTCGCCGACGGCCGCGGCGGGCAGTTCGGGCTGGTGCACGACGAGCGCACCGGCATGCTCACCGCCACGCTGCGCTGCGCGTCGTCCTCGACCTGGCTGGTCGACAGCGACGCCGCCGACGGCTGGGTCGCCTCCTGGCACTCCTGGCTGGCCTCGCGCGGCTTCGACCCGCTGGTGGCCTGGGTCGCCGTCACCGTCGACACCGCGCCCGAGCCGGGCTCGACGCTGGCCCGCAACGTCGCCTCCCGCTTGCACCCGGACGCCCCGGCCGACGTCCTCGCGCTGGTGCGCGAGTTGGTCCTGCGCTCGCCCGCGGCCGCTGCCGACGTCGACACCCGCGTCTCCATCACCTTCGACCCCTCCCGCGCCGGCGAGCGGCTGCCCGACCTCGCGGACCGCACGGCCGAGGTCGCGCGTGCCCTGACCGGCATGGAGGCCGCACTGGGGGAGTGCGGCGTCACCGTGCTCGGCCGGGCCAGCGCCGGCGAGCTCGCCGGCACCGTGCGCACCGCCTTCGATCCCGCCAGCCGCGGCGACGTCAACGCCCTGCTCGACGACGCCCTGCCCTCCTCCTCCGGCGTGGGCACCTGCCCGCTGCTGGCCTGGGGCGAGGCCGGCCCGGTGGCCGCCGAGGACAGCTGGGGCACCTACCGCCATGACTCCGGCACCTCGGTCTCCTGGGCCTGGCACGAGGCACCCCGCCAGCAGGTCACCGCCAACGTGCTCACCCGACTGCTCTCCCCGGGGCGGTTCCCTCGTCGGGTCACGCTGCTGTTCCGTCCGCTGCCCGCAGGTGCAGCCGCCCGCGTGCTGGAGAGCCAGGTCAACGCCGCTGCCTTCCGCGACGCCTACCGGCGCAGCCAGGGCCGCGACGCGACGGCCCGTGACGTCGCCGACCGTGAGCGCGCCGTGGCCGCCGCCCGCGAGGAGGCACTCGGCGCCGGAGTCGTGCTGGTGAGCCTGTACGTCACGACGACGGTGCTGGACAGCGACGACAAGACGACGCTGGCCGCCGCGATCGCCGACACCGAGGCCCGTGCCGACCAGTCGAAGGTCCGGCTGCGCCGGCTGTGGGGCTCCCAGGCCCTCGGCTTCGCGACCACGCTGCCCGCGGGGCTGCACCCCGCGCACGTCGCCGGGCGGGTGCTCGCATGAGCCGCGCCGTCCGTCGAGAGAGCAGGACGACGACGAGGGCGGCCCGCGCGGCAGCTCGTCCGGTGCTGCCCGACGTCGTCGCCCCCGCCTGGGGCTGGCGCGACCGCGGCGCCGGCCGCCTCGCCCACGCTGGCGTCGCCCCGGAGTACCAGGCCACCACCGTGCAGGCCTGCGGCCTGTTCCCCTTCGTCGCCGGCTCCGGGGCTCCGTCGGTCGGAGTGCCGTTCGGGCGCCACATGATGTGGGGTGAGGTCGTCTGCCTGGACCCCTTCGCCTGGCTCGAGGCCGGCCTGGTCACCAACCGCGGGCTGACCCTGCTCGGCCAGCCCGGCACCGGCAAGTCCGCCGCGCTGAAGCGTCTGGCTCGCGGGCTCATGGCCTTCGGTGTGCGGCCGCTGTTCCTCGGCGACCTGAAGCCGGACTACTCCGCCGTCGTCGAGGCCGCCGGCGGGCAGGTCATCCGCGTCGGACGCGGCCTGGACCGCATCAACCCCCTGGACGCTGGACCGCTGGGCTCTGCACTGAGCCAGCTCAGCGGGGAGGCCGCCGACCGGCTGCGCATGGAGGTCCGCGGACGGCGCCTGTCGGCGACCCTCGCACTGTGCTCCCTGGTGCGCCGCCACGGCGGGATGACCAACGGCGAGGAGGTGGTCCTGGGCGCTGCCGTCGACCTGCTCACCGACCGCAAGCCCCGCGGCCGCCTCCCCGCCGGGATGACCGCGGCGCAGCGACGCGAGCTGTCGCCGACGATCCCCGAGGTGCTGAAGGTGGTCCGGGAGGGGCCCGACCGGCTCGTGGCCGCTGCTGAGCTGGACGACCACGACGCCTACCGCGCCGAGACCAAGGAGCTGCGCCAGACGCTGGCGCTGCTGTGCGAGGGATCGCTGAAGGGCGTCTTCGACGGGCCGACGACGCAGCCCATCGACCTGGATGCACCGGCGGTCAGCGTCGACATCTCCGCAGTCGCCGCCTCCGGGGACACCCTGGTGGCCGCAGCGATGCTGTCGACCTGGTCCTACGGCTTCGCCGTCATCGACGCCTCCACGGCGCTGGCCGAGGCCGGGCTCGCGCCTCGGCGGAAGTACTTCGCCGTCATGGACGAGCTGTGGCGCGCGCTGCGCGGAGCACCCGGGCTGGTCGACCACGCCGACGCCCTGACCCGGGTCTACCGGGGCCGAGACGTCGCGCACGCGATGGCGACGCACTCCTTGGACGACCTCTCGGCGCTGCCGACTGAGGAGGACCGGGCCAAGGCCCGCGGGTTCGTCGAGCGCAACGCCGTCACCGTGCTTGCCGGGCTGCCGCCGCGCGAGCTGGACGCCGTCTCGGCGGTGGTTCCCCTGTCGGACAAGGAGCGGGCGATGGTCGCCTCCTGGTCGGCGCCGGAGTCCTGGCAGGCCGGCGCTCGCCACCCTGGGCGGGGGAAGTACCTCATCAAGACCGGGCAGCGGGTCGGCATCCCGGTGGAGTTGGAATTCGTCGGTGACGAGGCTCGGCTGTACGACACCGACAGCGCTGTCCGCCCCACCGGCAGGCCGACGTCGGTCGACGAGCCGGCGCTCCTCCGTTGAGGGCCATGTGGAGTGACCGCGGCTACTTCGAGGCCCGGGCGCGCTGCGAGCCGCTTGCCCCGCCGTTGCGCCGGACGGGCGACACGCCTCGCCGGCGCTGCACCCACGAGAGTACTGTTGCTTGCAACATGCAAATACTACGGAGGGAATCGTTTTGCACATCCACGAACTTTTCGGCGGGCTTAATGTGGCGGAGATTCCGTCTGTCAAACTCGTTGAGGTCGTCGACGACTGTGAGCACTGCGGAGGCCCGCATCTGCGTCGCTCCGCCGTCTTCACCGACCCCGTCACCGGTTCTGTGCTGTCGCAGCTTCACGATGGGGACCTGGAGCGCCACGAGCACGACATGGCGGTCGAGGCGGCTCAGGCCGTTCGCGACACGGTCGACGCCGCGTAGCGGACTCTTTGGGCGCGCGGGGGGCCATGCAGGTTCCCCGCCCACCCGGTGGCACTCGGCTCAGGGCCTCGGTGCCATAACGATCATGAGCTGCGGCGCGATGGTGTCGTGCTCAACGCCAGCGCGCCCGAGCACTCTGGGCGGCAGGGCGCTGAGAGCCTCGCACTCGTCGCAGGGTCGTGGCTGGCTGTTCGGTCGCCAGCGCGGGCTGTGCGCGTGGCTCGCGTCCTAGAGCCCCGTGGTGCCGCAGCGCCAGGGCTGGGCCTGCCGATGGCGCTGCTGGGTGTGGTGTGGGGCGTCGTCGGGCTCGCCTGGCTGGTGCGGTTGGCCGGGACATCGGCGTCTTGGCTCGCCGGGAACGGGTGGATCTCGCCGCCGTTCGGCGTCGACTTCGTACGGCTCTTGGTTGGCGACGGCGTCCAGGCCGTGTGGCCGGGGACGCCGACCTGGACCGTCGTCATCGTGAGCCTTCTGCTCATCGCCGTCGTGACTGCGGCTGGAATCGCGCTCACGGTCCTGGGGCGGCGAGTGCTCGTCCCGGCCCAGGGGCTCGCGCAGGCGCACGAGGTGTCGCCCCTCACCCCGGCTGCCGCGAAGGAACGGGCGCGGCGCCTGCGCCAGTCGCTGGCGGATCAGGCGGACCGTGACGTCGCTGCCGACGACGTCGGCCTCGCACTGGGAGTCCTGATGCCGCGCGGTCCGCGGCTGCGGGCCTCCTGGGAGGACGTGCTGCTAGCGGTCATGGCCCCCCGGGCCGGCAAGACGACGACACTGACGGTGCCGATCGTCCGCAACGCCCCCGGCCCGGTGTTGGCGACCTCGATCAAGCCGGACCTGTGGGAGGCCACCGCCGAGGAGCGCACCGCCTCGACCGGGGAGCGGGTGTGGGTTTTCGACCCGCAGGGAGTCACCGGGCGGGAGCAGGCGATGTGGTGGAACCCGCTGCGCGCAGTGACCACGGTGGAGGAGGCGACTCGGCTGGCCGGGCACTTCATCACCGAGATCCGCGGTGATAGGGACGGGCGGGACTTCTGGTCTAGCGCCGCCCATGACCTGCTGGCCAACCTCCTGCTGGCCGCCGCGCTGTCGGAGCGGTCGCTTCCGGAGGTCTATGAGTGGCTCACCGAGCCCGCTGTCCCGACGGCGGCAAACCTCCTACGCGGGCACGGCCACCACGCGGCGGCCGCTGCGATTGTGGGGCGGCAGAACGGCGCGGTCGAGACCCGCGACGGCGTCTACGAGACCGCGCGCACCGCTGCCTCGGCACTGCGGGATCCGGTCATCATGCGCTGGTTGGTGCCGCCGCGGATCAGCGGCGCCACGGGCTGTGAGGAGCTCGATACCGCGGCGTTCGTCTCCTCACGGCAGACACTGCACCTGCTGTCCAAGAACGGCGCCGGGACCGCCGCCCCGCTGGTCGCAGCCCTGGTCGATCGGCTGATGCACGACGGCATCCGCGCCGCGGAGCGCTCGCCCGGCGCGCGACTGGACCCTCCGCTCGTCGTCGTACTCGATGAGGCAGCCAACATCTGCAAGATCTCCGATCTACCCGACCTGTACTCACACCTCGGGTCGCGAGGCGTCGTACCGCTGACAGTGCTGCAGTCCTACCGCCAAGGCGTCCGGGTATGGGGTGAGGCTGGAATGGACTCGCTGTGGTCGGCTGCCACGGTGAAGCTGGTAGGCGCCGGGATCGACGACGCAAAGTTCGCCGAGGACGTCAGCCGCCTGGTAGGTGAGCACGACGTCGCGGTGCGCTCCTACGCCGACGGCAGCGGCGACGGCAGCCGACGCGCGTCGCGGTCGGTGACGACGTCATTAAGGCGACAGCGACTGCTCCCGCCAGAGGACCTGCGGGCGATGCCCAAGGGTACGGCGTTGGTGCTGGCAACAGGCCTGCGCGTAGCCCAGGTGCGCTTGGAGCCGTACTACGAAACCCCGGCTCGGCGGGGCGACAATTGAGCGGTGTGAGCAGCGAGCGGTGGCAGGCCGAGGTCGATTCTCGTTTAGCGCGGCTGGAGCTGCAGGCAGACGAGGCTGAGCTCGCCTACGAGGGCCTCAGCGTCCGTCCGAGCGCCGCGGGAAGCGATGAGACGGACTACGCTAACCTGGACGATTGGGTCAACGGCTACTTCTGCGCCACCTTCTCCCGGCCCCTAGGCGGAGAATTTCGGTGGTGCTCTCAGTGGCGAGAGCACCGTGAGGCCGTCGTGCGACTGGAGGCCCTGTGGTGCTCGTGGAGGGCGCTCCGCCGTGACCCTGCGTTGGGCATGGCCACGTGGTTACACCAGTTCCTCGACCCTCAAATAACCATGCTGATGGCTCCTCGAGGGACATTTGCTCACTGTTCTATCACTAAGCATGAAAGCTTTACCGCCTGAAGTCTGCACATGCAGGATTCGGATAGTGCTACGTCCGGATAGTTTCACTTGTCCAGGGCTGGCTGCAAGGGCGGTGCATCACTGTGAGGCGTTCGGTCGCCCTGACCGAATATTGTGGATCTGCAGGGTCCGTCGATCTGTACCTTGCCGTGAGGAGAGGTCGGAGGGCAGCCCGCAGGTTGGGTGCCTGGGCGGCGACACGTCTCTGACCAGCGCCTGACCCCGGGGGGTGTCGCGCTGCGTCCACCGGAGGCACAATGGAGCGTGGCCGCCAACCAGCACTCAGCAGCTGGTCAGGCGCTCGGGTACGTCTACCAGGTGGGATGGGGCCTACTTGAGCTGGCTCGGCCCGGGCCGGACGAACATTGGCTGCGCCTCGAAACTGTTGATGACGTGTCCT
Source organism: Quadrisphaera granulorum (assembly GCF_003149145.1). Taxonomy (GTDB): domain Bacteria; phylum Actinomycetota; class Actinomycetes; order Actinomycetales; family Quadrisphaeraceae; genus Quadrisphaera; species Quadrisphaera granulorum. The sequence continues at coordinate 26,504 of NZ_QGDQ01000018.1, forward strand.
GGCACGACGACGCTGGCGACGCAATATCGCTCCTGCAGATCAAGCACCACCTAGGTGCTGGTAGTTCGCTGGCGGACATGCATGTCGATGTCTGGCGAACTGTACAAATCTGGCTGGACGACCCGTCCCTGTTGCAAGCAGGCGGCCCTCTCCTCTGCCTGGTGACGACGCAGTCTGTACCAGCAGACGGAGCGCTGGCGAGATTGAATCACAGTGGCAGAGATGTCGGTCGTGCACTACAGCTTTTAAATGAGGCGGCGGAGGAATCGACGAATAAGCAGACCGAGGCTACTCGGGCTGCATGGCTTGCTACCCCGTCTGGTGTCCGCGAAGCGATTACTGAGCGAGTTTATGTGATCGCCGACCAAGCTCCCGCGCAGAATCTCCGTGATGAGGTTCGCTCTCTGCTGAGCAACGCACTGCCGGTTGGGCGAGAAGATGCCTTCATCGAGGCTCTGACTGGCTGGTGGTGGCGGGTGGGTATCGACCTGCTTCGAGGTAATCGTCGAGGTATCCGTCGCATCGACCTTCGATTAAAAATCGACGACCTTCGTGACCAGTTTTCTAGCCGCAGTCTTCCCATCACCGTAGGCCGAGATGCTCAAGAACGGTCTCTTGACGACCATCGCGATCGAGTCTTCGCCCATCAGCTCGATTGGATCGGGGCAGGTGAAGACCTCTTGGTGGCCGCTATTCGCGACTACTACCGCGCCTATGCTCAGGCGCAGGCTTGGGTTGAAGGTGCCATGGTGGAACTTTCTGAGTTGTCAGAATACGAACACCGTGTCGTTGAAGAGTGGGAGATGCAGTTCGGGTTGATGAAGGCTTCGCTCGGCGAGGACGCCTCCGAGGGTGATCTCCGTCAGGCGGGTATGCGCCTCTTCGGCAAGGCAATGAACCAAAGCCCTGCGTTGCTCCGGCCCGGAATGACGGATGCCTTTTTCTCGCGAGGCACCCATCACCGTCTGGCCGATGAACGACGAATGGGGTGGCATCCGGAGTTTGCCCAACGACTCGAAGCCCTGCTGCAATCGCGTGCCTCGTGATTCATTGGAATGATCAGCCCGCTGCCGTCAGAGCAACCCTGAACCCGTTGCTGATCGCGGCAGTCGTGGCCTGGTCCAGTCGTGCATATGCAAAGGCTGGGGGGCATGAGGGCATGCCTTGGCCACTAGCCTTCGTGGCGCCTGCCCTGATCTTGCATCCGCCGAGCCGTCAAGCACTCCCCGGATCCACCAAAAAGCGACTGATTGCATGGCGTGACGAGAACGATTCCCTGGTTGAGGGGCTTCCGGAGCGCTGCCGCAATCTTCGGCCCTTCACCCAGGCGGGCCTCCGGGCTGGTCTGCGACACGGCTTCATCAGCGTCCAGGGTCCAGACGTCGTCGGGCGCCTGTCGCCGGGCAGGACCCCAGACGAGCTCCGAGAGGTGGCCCGGGCATCGGCCCTCCTGGGGCGCTGGCTGGCACCTCTGCCGGCATCCACCGTCCTCGGGACGCTGGGGATGACAACCTAGGTTCGTGCAGCTCGTATCCATCGTCGTGTGGGGCTGGAGCAGTCCCGAACCTCGCGTGATCGCCCTTCGGCCTGGACTGAACGTGATCACGGGCGATTCAAAGACCGGCAAAAGTGCGATCTTGGACATCGTTGACTACTGCTTCGGTCGTAGAGAAGAGTCCGTGGCGGGCGAGCGCATCCGCGAAGCTGTCTCGTGGTACGGGGTCGTTCTTCGCGTAGCAGAGTCGTTCGTATTTGTGGGCAGGCCGCGGCCAAGTCGTGGCTCGGCATCAAATCACCAGGCGCTGATTCGGGAATCTACGAGCCCTGACCTTCCCGTGTATGAAGATCTCCTTCCCAACACCGACACCGAGGGGCTTCGTCGCCGCTTAGGTCTACTTCTGGGGATTGGTGAGCACCGTGCGTTCTCGCATGAGGACGCGCTGGCTGCTGGAGGTGCGGCCTCAGCCGGAAATGCCATTGTGCTCTGCCTGCAGAAGCAGGGAGAAGTCAGCAACCAGGATTACTTGTTCCATCGACAAGCCGATAGAAACGTAGCCAACTCGTTGATCGACTCTTTGCCGTACTTCCTTGGGGCCGAGCGATGGGATCAGGCTGTTTGGCAGGCGAGGGCTCGACAGGACCGGCGCGTCGTCGACGCTCAGTCAGTTAAACTTCGGAACGCTGAGAAAAGAGCCGAGGGTGCCGAGGGGGAATTGCGGGCACTTCTTGAGGAGGCTTTTGCCGTTGGCTTATTACCGTCTACTAATTATGAGTCGAGAGAGCAAGCCGTTGCACTCCTGAAGGCGGCCGCGACACGTGGTGACGGCGGGACCGTCTCTCGCGACGGCGCGGCTCATGCGCGGCGACTTGACCTACAGGAGCGAGCGGCCATTAATCGCCGTCAGTTGCGTCACCTCATCGATCAGCGGTCGGCCTTACAGAACTTCGGCGACGATGAGGATCTCTATGGCGAGGCCCTGGCTCGTCAGAGAATCGCGCTGAGGTCGCTTGAGTTGTCCTCTGATGGGGGTGATTCGGTTACCTCATGCCCCCTCTGCAGTCAGGGCCTTGAAGTATCGGACCCTCGTATCGACGAGATGCAATCCTTTGCCGATCAGATTGGTGCTGATTTGAGTGGTCTTGTAGGAAACCGTCCGAGGCGAGCTGAGGCACTGAGCGCCCTCGGCGACCAGATTAGCGCCTTGCAAGAAGAGTTAAGCGCCATTGATGTAACTGTGGCAGCCTTACAGGCCGCCGACTCTCCTAGACTTTTCGGACAGAGTCGGGCCGAAGAGATCGCCTTCCATCGGGGGCGCATTGACGCCGCCCTAGGAGGGATCTCGCAGAGTGGCGAGGAGGCGCTGGACCGTGCGCGAGCGGCTCTCCGTGATGCTGAGCGAGCACTTGAAGTAAGTAAGGAGCGTGCCGGAGAGTCGGAGACGGACGTAGAGGCCCGACTGGTCGCAATCTCTCAGTATTTGACGGAACTTGCTGGCCGGCTGGACGTGGAACATTCCGATCGGCCAATCACGCTGGACATCAAAAAACTGACAACTATCGTGAGCACAGATTCCGGCCGGCTTCGCCTGAATCAGGTGGGTAGCGCATCAAACTACTTGGGATTGCACTTGGCTGCGCACTTGGCGCTCCATCGATTCTTCATTGAGGAGAGTCGACCGGTCCCTCGCTTTCTAATGCTCGATCAGCCCAGCCAGCCCTTTTATCCGCAGGATGATACTCAGGGTGCCGACGGTGAACTGCCCGCGGGGGACAGTGACCGTCGAGCCGTGCGTGATATGTACCGACTCCTCTTCGATTTCGCACAGGAGCGGGGGCAGGCTTTCCAGGTGATTGTCAGTGACCATGTGAACCTGCGAGACGAGCAGTGGTTCCAGGAGTCGATCGTGGAGGAGTGGCGCGACGGCAATGCCTTGATTCCTGCCGAATGGCGTAAGCAGGGTGAAGCATGATGGATTCATCTACCCGCCATGGTCGCGCTCTGTCGAAGTCATGAGTGCTGCAACTAGCGAATGTGGCCTCAGAGCTTTCTGACGGTGTCAATCGCCATCGCCAAGGCGGCGCCGTGAAAGTCGCCGTCCTCAAGTTGGTGCAGGACTATGGCAGTGCTTCTCAAGGTGCGAGCGACCGGACTGCCTAGAGTGCAGCGATTGCGCATGTCGGAGCTCGCGCCTGCCGTGTTTGCAGACCATAGATGCTGCAGTCGCGGGAGGGTTAGTTGTGGCGCTAGCTTTCCACCTCCAAACCATGGCCCAGGGCAGTCGCCAGTTGGATCTATCAAGGCCACTGAGTAGCCCGTCACTTCGCCGAAGTTGATGGTGCTGTGGCGCAGTCGAACCTGCACTTGTGCGACCTCCAGATGTCGGATGAAGCCTTGGAGGCTTCGGCTCGAAAGGGCTGCGCGTCGCACTTCGCGTCGCAGAAGTTGCCGTGTCGTCTCCGGTAGGCCCTGTCGTGCCGCTTTCTCTATCTCCGCCCGTGTCGGCCGCTTCGGCGCCGTCCGGTCTCGGGCCGGTGTCACCTTCAGCCCGTACCGCAGCTCCACGGTGCGGCACGCGGCGCCGAGCTTGGCGTAGTCATGCGAGGTCCGCGCTCGACGTCCGTCTTGTCGCGCGAGCGTGACCGCGAGGTGGATGTGGTCGTCGGCGTGCCGGACGGCGATCCAGCGGCACCCGGCGGTGTCACCACGAGGGGCGAGGCCGGTCTGGTGCAGCACCTCGGCGGCCACGTCAGCCCACTCCGCGTCTGTCAGTTGCCGATCTCCCGGGGCCGTACGCAGCGGGCAGTGCCACACCGCGGGCGAGGGTCGGCTGTCGAGCGCAGCCAGCGGCTGCTCCAGGAGGGCCGTGAGGCGCTTGAGCCGTGGGTCGCTCCTGGGTGTGTGGTCGGCAACGACGTCGTCGTCCCATGCCGCGACGACATGAGGGTTGGTGTGCTCGTTGGCCCGGCCGGGACCGAACAGGTAGCGCAGCAGCCCGCCGATGTCGTTGCCGCGGACGACCTTGCCAATCAAGCCTCCTCCCGCGCGGTCAACGTCAGCGGGGGCGCCGTCGCGGAGCGCTGGGAGCGTCGCGCGGCCTGGACCAGCTCGGCGGCTGCGTCGTCGAGGCGCTCCACAGCGCGGTTGGTGATGGCGACCGCGGCGGCCAGCCACTCCGGCGCCTCTCCCGTGGCGTTCAGCGCCCTGACGGCCTGGTTAACGTTCACCGCGAACCGGCGCACCTGCGTACGGGCGGCCATGAGCTCCACCAGTGCTTCACGGACCGGGGTCAGCGACGGCGCCCGCACGCCGCGGGCAGCGGCCAGCGCTGCCTCGGCGGCGTACCCCGACGGCGTCAGTCCCGCCGATCGAGCGGCCTCGGCCAGCAGCGCGTACTCCTCGGCTGTGGCGCGGAACTTGACCTGCCGATCACGAGCACGGGCGTACCGACGCACCCGGCCGGGACGCTGCACGACGGCGCTCACTGCGCCCACCTGCCCTGCCCGGGGCCGGCCCACGACGACGACCGCGCCCGGTCGACGACGCCCCCGCTGGGGCCCGCGATGCGCAGCGAGCGGAAGCCGGCGCGGCAGCGACGGCGCATCTGGGTACCAGATGCATATCTTGCTCCCGCCCTTCCGACCCCAGAAGGAGCCGCTGCCCACGGCCGGCCGGGCAAGACCATGAACGCCGCGAGGGCGCTCACGAGGCTTCCCGCCGGTCGAGGATCTCGCAGGCCCGGCGCAGCACCGTGGTGCGGGTCAGCGGCATGTTTTCCCGCGTCAGCTCGGCGCGGGCCTGCTGCTGCAGGGCCATCCGACCACCGTCGAGCGCCTGCAGCCGAGCCTCGAGGGCGTCGACGTCCTCGGCGCTGAGGCCCGAGGCGTGCTCGGGCTTGGAGGCTTCGTCCCACCACGGTCCCGCTTCGGCCAGGCGCATCGGGGAGCGGGTCGCGGGGTCGGCCGCGACCTTCAACAGCGCTGTGGCGGCGAAGCGCGCCGGCCACAGCCGCCGTCGCACGGCGAGCTCCAGGGCTGCGAGCAGGTGCGGTGCCTGCCAGCACGCGGTGCCGAGGCCGTTGGCGGTACGGGACGCGGCGCACATCTCGACGATCACCTCCAGTCCGCCCTGGGGATCGATGTTGAGGCTGCGGAGGAACTCCACCTCCTCCTCCCGCGCAGCGCGCTGGGAGGCGCTAGGTGCGGGGGATGGAGGGGGAGGAGGAGAACTTCTCTGGGTAAAGATCTCTGGGTCGGGCCGCACATCTGCGGCCACCCCCGCCGCAGATCCGCGGCCAGTAGCCGCAGAAGTGCGGCCACCCCCGGTGGCGACCGGCGGAGTGTCCTGCGGTGGAGCGGCCCTACAGCTGGGTGCGCGAGGAGGGGTGGCCGCAGAAGTGCGGCCACCCCCGTCGCCGTCTGGTCCGCCCGCGGTGGCCGGGGGAGCGGTGCGCAGGTAGTAGCGATTGGAGAGGTTGACCCCGCCGCGGCGTCGTCGCTCGATGACGACGAGGCCCTTCTCCTCGAGGTTGCGCAGCGCGCGGTCGACTGCGTCGGTGGAGCGGTGCAGGCGCTCGGCCAGGGTGGCGCGCGAGGGCATGCGGACGCCGCTGCCGTTGCCGTAGCGCAGCAGTAGGGCGTAGAGGCGGAAGGCCGGGTCGCTGATGTCGGCCTCGATGACCCACTCAGGGACGATCGAGAAGAGCTGGTCCTCGACGACGAGGGCGTCGACGGCGGGCTGGTTCGGTGGGGTTGGTTCGGTCGACCGGTCGGTCATGAGGGCTCCTGGCGCGGTGGGATCGGGACAGGCGTCATCGCCACCACCGACCGCGGGGGAGGGGCTCGTGCGCTCACACCGCGCCAACATCAGCCGCGGACGTGCGCGCACGAGCCGTCACCAGGTGGACCAGGCGGACGGTGGCGCGGGACGAAACCGCTGCTCAGGGACGTGCGCTGTCTGGCCGGACGTGGCCGGACACCTGGCGTCATCCCTACGGATCAGAAGGTTGCAGGTTCGAGTCCTGCCGGGCGCGCTCGTTGAGACAGCGACGTCGAAGGCCCCCGCTCTCCACAGCGGGGGCTTTTTGCGTTGTGCGGGTGCCCGCAGCGCGGTGGCGCGAGGGTAGTGATCGCTGGGCCGACACGCCGACCGGCCGCTTCAGCAGCGTCACGTCTGCTTCATGGGGGGCCGTCAGGCTGCGTCAGCACCGTGCCCCGACTGGATGGCGAGGTGCTCGACCCGCCCCGGCGATCCGCGTGAGCCTCCGGCTCTGCGCGCGGGGTCGTCAGCCCGCCTTCCGAGGAGCTCCTGTGCTCGACACCATCAACGGCCTGCCAGTCCACCCGCTGGTCGTGCACGCCGTCGTCGTCCTGTTGCCGCTGGCGGTCCTGGGGACCCTTGCCGTGGCGGCGGTCCCGCGGTGGCGCGCCCGCTACGCCGGGCTGAACGCGCTGGTCGCCGTCGTCGGCGCTGTGCTGTGCCCGGTGGCCACCAGAAGCGGCGAAGCCCTCGAACGCCGCGTCGGTGACCCGGGAGTCCACGCCGAGCTGGGTGACCAGCTGCTGTGGTTCGCGGCGCCGCTGGCCCTGCTCGCCGTGGCCCTGTGGTGGCTGCAGCGTCGACAGAGTCAGGTCGCTGGCTCGCGGCGCCCTCGGGCGATGATCGCCGCGATGGTCCTCGCCGTCGTCGCAGCACTGGCGACCGGCGTGCAGGTGTACCGCGTCGGCGACTCCGGCGCCAAGGCCGTCTGGCAGGACCAGATGACCTCCTCGGCGCCTGCATCCGGCGACCAGGGCAACAGCGACTGACTCACGCCGTAAGGCCCCTCCGCATCACGTTGCGGGGCCACTGCGTCACCGGAGACGTCACCCGAACGGGCGATCAAGCGCCCTCTCCCTCGTGCCGATGCTCATCCGGGACTTTCAGGGGAGGTGGAGAGGGCATGACCGTCATTTCGGGCGCGACACCTGGTGCGGGATCTCGTCCTGCCGGGGGCGTGCAGTCGTGGGAGAGGGCTGTCCGCGACGCTGGCAAGGCGTACGACAGGGCTTCCGAGCGCCTGCGCAACTCCGCCACCCCGACTGGGTCGGACGGCGCCACTAGCCGCGACAGCGCCGCTGCCGTGCAGCTCGCCGCCGCCCGGCTCGCGTCCGCCCAGGCGTCACTGGCCCAGGCGAGGGCGGCCGCGGCAGAGCGGCAGGCCCAGCGTCAGGACGACGCCGCACGCCCCGCCGTCGCCGAGCCCGCCCAGGCCACGCCCCAGGGGCGGCTGGACACCTACCTCTGACGAGGGGGCGCGTCAGCCCTCGGCGTCGACCAGCGCCGCCGTCGAGGGCTGGGCGCGCAGCGCGTCGCGGCGGGCCGCCACCGTGCTCTGCTCCCACTCGGGGGAGCCGTCCACGAGGCGGTACCCGTCGTGGACGAGACCGTGGGCATCGACCCATCTGACGACGGCGACGGCGCCGTCCACGGGCGCCTCGTGAACGAAGAACGCGCCGTCGACGAAGGGGTCCGGCGTCGCGAAGAGCTCGGTGCTCACCGGTAGGCGGTGGCGCAGCCTCACCGCTTCCACGGCGGCGGCGTAGCGCGCGCGTGCCCGGCGGATCACGGGAATCGGCCCCGCTTCTGGCTCTGTGCTCGTGGCAAGCACCTCGCCCGCCATCCCCACCCAGTAGCGGGGGTGTGTGTGGTCATCGCGCACGTCGATGAAGTTGGCGCCCGGGGCCTTGCTATCCGGGTGCGGCTCCAGCGGGGCGTCAGCGGGTACGTCGGGGAGTGCGTGCACTCTCCGAACCGCTTCGGCGGCCATGCGTACCGAGAGCTCGCGCGGCTCCCGGGTGGCGGTAGGGACGCCGAGGCTGGCCGCGGCGTCGAGCGACCTCTCCGTCGAGTGGCTCACGAACATCACGGTAGGTGGCTGAGTCATCACGCGAAAGGGGAAGAGTGTCCCCAAGTGGGGGCTTTGCGGCGTGGCGGAACATCTTGTTGCCGCCGACCCTCTGAGGGCGGCCCGGCGGCGACTCGTCGGCTCGTCGGCTCGTCGAGGGTGGGGATCTTCCCTCGGATGTCTCCCTCAGTTCTTGACTCGTTCAAGAAGTGTGACCAGGATCGACGACGTGCCGTCCCGAGAAGCCCGCGAGCGCGTGCTGGGTGAAGTCACCCTGCGCGACGCTGGGCTCCGCGTGACGCGGCCTCGGCTCGCGGTGCTCGACGCCGTCCACGGGCACCCGCACTCGACCACCGACGCGCTCATCGATGCAGCTCGTACCCACCTGCCGACGCTCTCGCACCAGGCCGTCTACGACGCGCTGCGCGTGCTCACCGACGCCGGTGTCGTCCGCCGCATCCAGCCTCGTGGCTCGGTGGCCCGGTACGAGGCCCGCGTCGACGACAACCACCACCACCTCGTGTGCCGCGCGTGCGGCTCCATCACCGACGTCGACTGCGTGCTCGGTGAGGCGCCGTGCCTGGTGCCCGAGCACTCGGCCGCGGAGGGCTTCGCCGTCGACGAGGCCGAGATCACCTTCTGGGGTCTGTGCCCGGCGTGCGCCGCCGGCACCACCGCCGCGGGCGGCCCCGACACCCCCACGACTTCCAGGCCAGAACAAGGTTCCGCCACCAGAGAGGTACACCGTGACTGACATCGCGCAGGAGAAGGCGAACACCGCCAGCACCAGCGAGAGCGAGAACCCGGCCATCAAGCCGCCGACCCCGGTCACCGACCACCCCCGCCGCGTGCAGGACTGGTGGCCGAACCAGGTCGACCTGTCGGTGCTCAACCGGACCGCCCGCGAGGCCGACCCGCTGGGTGAGGACTTCGACTACGCCGCCGAGTTCGCGAAGCTGGACGTCGCCGAGGTCAAGCGTGACCTCGCTGAGCTCATGAAGACTTCCCAGGACTGGTGGCCGGCGGACTGGGGCCACTACGGCCCGCTGTTCATCCGCATGTCCTGGCACGCGGCCGGCACCTACCGCATCGCCGACGGGCGCGGCGGAGGCGGCCAGGGCGCTCAGCGCTTCGCCCCCCTCAACAGCTGGCCCGACAACGCCAACCTCGACAAGGCCCGCCGCCTGCTGCTGCCGATCAAGCAGAAGTACGGCCGCAAGCTCTCCTGGGCCGACCTGCTCGTGCTCGCCGGCAACGTCGCCCACGACGACATGGGCCTGCCGACCTTCGGCTTCGCCTTCGGCCGCCGTGACGTGTGGCAGCCCGAGGAGGTCTTCTGGGGTCCGGAGGACGAGTTCCTCACCAACGACCGCTACAGCGGCCCGAACGCCCCGCTCGACCTGGAGCAGGGCGCCCTCGCCGCCGTCACCATGGGCCTGATCTACGTCAACCCTGAGGGCCCGCAGGGCAACCCCGACCCGCTGGCTTCCGCCCACGACATCCGCGTGACGTTCGGCCGCATGGGCATGAACGACGTCGAGACCGTCGCCCTCATCGCCGGTGGCCACACCTTCGGCAAGGTGCACGGCGCCGGTGACGCCGCCCTGGTCGGCAAGGAGCCCGAGGGCTGCCCCGTGCACGGCAACGGCCTGGGCTGGAAGAACCAGTTCGGCACCGGCAAGGGCGCCGACACCATCACCAGCGGTCTCGAGGGCGCCTGGACCCCGACGCCCACGAAGTGGGACAACAGCTACATCGAGACGATGTTCAGCTACGAGTGGGAGCTCACCGAGAGCCCCGCCGGTGCCAAGCAGTGGAAGCCGAAGGACGGCGCCGCGGCCGACCTCGTGCCCGACGCGCACATCCCCGGCAAGCGGAACAACCCGATCATGCTCACGAGCGACCTCGCGCTCCTGGCCGACCCGGCCTACCACGAGATCATGGTCAAGTTCCGCGACGACCACGCCTACTTCGCCGACCAGTACGCCCGTGCCTGGTTCAAGCTGCTCCACCGCGACATGGGCCCGCGCTCCCGCTACCTCGGCCCGGACGTCCCCGCCGAGGAGCTCATCTGGCAGGACCCGCTGCCTGCCGTCGACCACCCGCTCGTCACCGACGCGCAGATCGCGGACCTCAAGGCCCGCCTGCTCGACTCCGGCCTGACGGTCTCCCAGTTGGTGCACACCGCGTGGTCGGCTGCGGCGTCCTACCGCGACACCGACAAGCGCGGCGGCGCCAACGGCGCCCGCATCCGCCTGGAGCCGCAGATCGGCTGGGCCGTCAACGCCGGCGTCGCCGAGGTGCTGCCGGTGCTCGAGCGCGTCAAGGGCGAGTTCGAGGCGGCCACCGGCGCGAAGGTGTCGCTGTCCGACGTCATCGTCCTCGGTGGCACCGCGGCGGTGGAGAAGGCGGCTGCCGACGCGGGTGTTCCGGTGTCCGTGGGCTTCACCCCCGGCCGTACCGACGCCAGCCAGGAGCAGACCGACGTCGAGAACTTCGCCTGGCTCGAGCCCAAGGCCGACGGCTTCCGCAGCTGGATCGACCCCCGCACCAAGGTGCACGCCGAGCACCTCCTGGTCGACAAGGCGTACCTGCTGGGTCTGACCGCCAAGGAGATGACCGTGCTCGTCGGCGGTCTGCGCGTGCTCGGCGCCAACACCGGCGGCACGCCGCACGGCGTCTTCACCGACAAGGTCGGCGTCCTCTCGCAGGACTTCTTCACCACCCTGCTCGACCTCGGCGTGCAGTGGCGGACCTCGAAGGACGCCGAGGGCGTCTACGAGGGCGTCGGTGCGGACGGCTCCGTGGTGCGCACCGCCACCGCCGCCGACCTCGTGTTCAACTCGAACTCGATCCTGCGGGGCATCGTGGAGGTCTACTCCTCCGACGACGCGAAGGAGCTGTTCGCGGCCGACTTCGCGAAGGCGTGGCAGAAGGTCATGGAGCTCGACAGGTTCGACCTGCACGCCTGATCTCTCCGGCGGGACGTGGGCCTGCACCGCAGATCAGCAGATCAGCGGTGCAGGCCCACCTCCTCGAGGTCCAGCAGTCCGGCCACCGCGTCCGTGGCCACCTCGTGGATGGTCCGCCCCGCCGCGAAGGCGTACGCGCGCAGCCGCGCCAGCGCCTCGGCCTCGTCCAGGGCCAGCCGTGCCCGGAGCATCCCCACCAGCACCGGCAGGTCGTCGGTGGAGACGTCAGCCAAGAGGTCTCCCCGCGAGCCCCTGACGAGGATGATTCCGGCAAGGACGTCGGCCAGGCGCGTCAGCACGTCGACCTGCGCGCTCGTGAACGGGGCGACGGCGTCCCTCCCGACGGTGAGCACCCCCACGGGCGTGCCCACCGGTCCGGACCCCAGCAGCGGCAGCGACGCCGTGGAGCGCACGGGGAACCGCTCCGCGGTCGTGCTCAGCAGCAGCTGCCACGGCGCGCCGGTGGAGCGCAGGTCGTCGACGAGAACCGGCGCACCGCAGCGCAGAGCATCCAGGCACGGCCCCTGCACGAGCGTCTGCTGGAAGTTGCTGAACCGCTGCAGCGCGAGGTCGGAGCCGGCGAGCGGTAGTCGGCGCTCGGCATCCACGACGACGGACACCGCCACCCTGTCCCAGCCCACCGCCGGCCGTACGGCATCGCACAGAGCCAGCTCCGGGCAACTGGCGAGGTGGGACATTCGTTCACTCTCCCACCCGTTGTCGCGGCGGCGTGGAACGCCTACGTTGAGCACCGGTCCACGCAAGGGCCCTCGGACGACTCACCGGTGAGGGCTCCGTGCACCAGCTTCACGAGCACCATGCAGAGCACTCCGATGGCGCGCACCACCCGCCCCTCGCCACGCCGTTCCGTGCCCTGGTGCGGTGGTCCGCCACCGGGCCCGTCGTCGTCCTGAGCGGCGAAGTCGACCTCTGCTGCGCCGAGCAGCTGGGAGCCCTCCGCGACCTGCTGCAGCGCCACGGGCAGCGCGCCGTCGTCGACACCTCCGAGGTGGCGTTCATGGACGTCGGGGGCCTGCGGGCTCTGCTCGCGCTCGCGGGTGACGGCGGCTCCCTGCTCGTCCTGCGTCCCAGCGCGGCCGTGCTGAGGCTCCTCGACCTGCTCGCCGGCACCGCCACCGGTCTCTCGGTGGTGCGGGCCGGTCCGCGGGAGGAGGCACTGGTGCTGCGCGAGACCACGGTGGCGAGCGACGAGGGGCACGGGCCCCCGGGAACGCCCCGAGCGCCGCGCCCGCGAAGGGGACGCTGACCGAACTCCTCAGCGATGCTTACGCCCGACCGCCAGGTCTTCCAACCGGCGGAGCGTCTCGGTGTTGCGGGCACTGATGAGGGGGTCGCGCAGGGGCCGTGGTACCAGGCGACCCGGCCCCTCGACAGCGTCCTCGGTGAGTCGTACCAGCGTGCCACCGTCACGGGGGAGAAGGTCGAAGACCACCCGCGCCCCACCCAGCGGCCAGCTGCGCGCCGTGAGCACCAGGCGGTGCGGTGCGCCGACCTCCTCGCTGGTGGTGCGGCCTCGCCGCAGGAGGGGCCACGCACCGACCACCGGGTGGATGGAGGTGCCCGGTCGGGGCCACCCGGGGTCGACCCGTCGCACGTGGGCACTCCCCACCACGAAGTCGGCGTAGCGCCACCCGTCGGCCAGCTGCTCCCACACGGCCTCCGGCGATGCCGGCAGCCACCGTTCCCGCACGCTCACGTCGTCGTCGCCCCCGTCGTCCTGGGCCTGGCGGACCGTGGTGGCCGTGCTGTCGACCGCTCCCGACGCTAGGACGGCCGCACCGAGGGCGCACCCCGGGACGCCGATGGGGGCTGTCGGTGGAGTGGGGGTCAAGAAGCGCCCCGAGCCGCCGATGGAGGGGTGAGCGCCGCACCCGGGCCGCGTTCGACCGCAGGGAGGAAGAGGCATGGGAAAGAGCGAGCAGCGCGACGCCGCGCTCGCCGACCCTCGCCACACCGCCGCGCCGACCCCCCTCCCGGTCCCGCCGCAGACCCGAGCTGAGACTCCGCCTCTCCCCGCGGAGGCAACGTCCGTAGCCGCCGACGAGCGGGTGCAGCGGGCTCTGCTCGACTCCGCCTTCTCCTCCAGTCGCGCGAAGCTCGTCGTCGAGAGCCCGCCCGACGCTCCCGGCCTCGACCGGGCCGTGGTGCTCTGGGCGAACGGCGCCGCCGGCGAGCTGGTCCGCAGCGAGCCCCGCGGTCTCGTGGGCCGTGAGGTGGGCTCCCTGCTGGCGCCCGCAGGCCCCGGGGCCTTCCGTCCCGAGGTCCTGCGGACCTCGCGCAAGGGCAGGTCGCTGGTCGCCGTCCTCGTCGCGGGTTCCGAGCCCGTGGACGTCGAGCTCGTCGCCGTCCCCTCGCCGTCCACCGGACTGTGGGCGCTGATCATGGGCCCGTCCGGCACGCTGCCCGAGCGCCTCGCGCAGGAGCACGCCAGCGCCCAGGAACGCCGTTTCGAGACCCTCGTGCGGCACAGCCCCGTCCCGACCATCATTTCCGAGGCCGGCCTCCGCCTCGCCCACGTCAACGACGCGTTCTGCGAACTCGTCGGCGCCGACCACGAGCAGCTGCTCGGTCTGGCGTGGACCACCCACATCCTCGGCGAGGACCTGCCCGCTGTCCTGAGGTGCGTCGAGCAGGCGCTCGCGGGGGAGTCCGCACAGGCGGAGGTGCAGATCGTCAGGGTTGACGGCGAGCACCGGTGGGTGCTGGTGCGGCTCTCGCCGGCGGCCAGCCCCGGCCACGGCGCGGGCTTCGTCGGCACCGTGGAGGACTTCACCGAGCGGCGCGCGTTCGAGCTGCAGCTGGCCCACCAGGCCCGCACCGACGCGCTCACCGGGCTGCCCAACCGCGTGGCCCTGGAGGAGGACGTCGCGGCGAGGCTGCGCGCCGCGGACGGCCTCGAGCCCGACGTGTCGGTGATGACCTGCCTGTTCCTCGACCTCGACAACTTCAAGATCGTCAACGACAGTCTCGGTCACGAGACGGGCGACCAGCTGCTCGTCGCCGTGGCGGAGCGGCTGCGCAGTGCCGTGCGGCCCGGTGACCTGGTGGCCCGCTGGGGCGGTGACGAGTTCGTCGTCCTGCTCGAGGGCGCCGCCGACGACGTCGCCGCGCTCGCCCTGGGCGAGGCCGTGCTGGCTCGCCTGGGCGAGGGGCTCGTCGTCGACGGGTTGCCGTTCAGCGTCTCCGCCAGTGTCGGGGTAGCGCGCGCGACGGCGCGGCACACCGGAGCCGAGCACCTCCTGCAGGACTGCGACATCGCGATGTACCGCGCCAAGGGCGAGGGCCGCAACCGGGTCGCGCTGTGCGACGCCGCGGCCCGCGAGGAGGCGCGCGACTCCCTCGCGCTCACCCTCGACCTGCGCGAGGCGCTCAAGGCGGGCAGCCTGCGCGTGGCCTACCAGCCGGTGATCTCCGTCAGCGACCCCACCGCCCTGCCCGCCGTCGAGGCGCTGGTGCGCTGGGACCACCCGGAGCGCGGCCCGGTGTCGCCGGACCACTTCGTGAAGATCGCCGAAGCGAACGGCCTCATCGAGCAGCTCGGCCTCTTCGTGCTCGAGGAGGCGTGCTCGCAGCTGGTCCGCTGGTGCGACGAGCTGGGCACGGCCGCCCCGCAGAAGGTCAACGTCAACCTCTCGGCCATCCAGCTCAGCTCCCGCGCCGTGGTCGACGACGTCGCCCGCGTGCTGGCTCGCACCGGCCTGCCGGCCACCCGGTTGTGCCTGGAGGTCACCGAGACCGCCCTCGTGCACGACCGCGAGGCCAGCCGCGACCGGCTGCTGCGCCTGCAGGCGATGGGCGTGTCGGTGGCCCTGGACGACTTCGGCACCGGGTACTCGTCCCTGGCGTACCTGCGCCAGCTGCCCGTCAACTACCTCAAGGTCGACAGGTCCTTCGTCGAGGAGCTGCACCGCGGCCACCCGCAGGTCGCCTCCGCCGTCATCGGCCTGGCCCACAGCCTGGGGCTGTCGGCCGTGGCCGAGGGGGTGGAGCACCCCGAGCAGGTGGAGGCCCTGGCGGCGCTCGGCGCCGACCTCGTGCAGGGGTGGCTCTACGGGCGGGCCATGACCCCCGCCGACCTCGTCACGTGGCGCCGCGAGGTGCGGCCGCAGCACCCGGAGGCCGGTTCACGGTGACCGATGTGGCGGACGTGTCGGGCGCAGCGGACACAGCTGACTCGGCGGGCGCTGTCGACCGTGACGGCCTCGACGAGCGCGAGAGCGCCGAGGCGACGCTGGCCGCGCTGGTCGACGTCGTCGACGACCTCGCCTCCCGCCGTCCCGTGGCGTCACGCATCGTGGCCATGACCGCCGACAGCTCCGTCGGTTCACCCGAGCTCGCAGGTGTGCTGGCCAGCGACGTGGCGCTGACCGCGCGCGTGACCCGGCTGGCCAACAGCGTGTTCTACGGGCTCAGTGGCCGGGTCCGCACCCTGCCGTTCGCGGTCACCGTGGTGGGCTTCGCGGCTGTCCGTGCCATGGCGGCCACCGCCGCGGCGGGCGCCGACACCGAGGGTGTGCTTCCGGAGGACACCTGGGTCCGCTCCGAGGCCGTCGCGGTGGCCTGCGGCGAGCTGGCCCCCGTGTTCGGCATCCCCGCCCCCGAGGTGTTCTGCCTCGGCCTGCTGGCGGGGCTGGGGCAGGCCGTGCTCGCCCACCACGACCCGACGGGCTACCGGGCGATCCTTGACGACGACGACGTGCGCCGCGGCGGCCGCCAGGCGCTGCTCGCCGCCGAACGGACCGCCTTCGGGGTCTGCCACACCGAGGTCTCCGCCGCCGCGCTTTCCGCGTGGCACTTCCCGGACGAGCTGGCCGAAGCGCTGCACCTGGTCGACGCCCCCGGGGGCACCACGGCGTGGTCGCGCTGCCTGGGCACCGCGCTGGAGGCCGTCGAGCGCGCGGCGTCGCCGCAGGCCCCGCCGCGCGACCCGTGGTTGCTGTCCAGCGGCCGGGTGGCCGAGGACAGGTTGCGTGCGCTGGCCTCGCGGCTGCAGGTGACTGCTCCTCGCGAAGAGCCCGGGGAGACCTGAGGCGCTGCTCCGCAGTGACGCGCTGCGCCGTCCGGTCCGAGATCGGGCACCCGACGCCCTGCGTGCGGCCGACTGCGGCCACCATATGGCCCTATGACCACCAGGCCCGATGCCGACTCGACACCCGGGGCCGCGCTCGACGCGTTGCGCCGCGACATCCGCCTCGTCACCACGATGCTGGGCGAGACCCTGGTTCGCCACGAGGGCCAGGAGCTGCTCGACCTCGTCGAGCGGGTGCGCGCGCACGCCAAGGAGAACACCCTCACCGAGCTTCCGGGCTTCGACCTGGAGACGGTGACGCGACTCGTGCGGGCCTTCACCGCCTACTTCCACCTGGCCAACACCACCGAGCAGGTGCACCGCGGCCGCGCGCTGCGCGCCGAGCAGGACGCCGCCGGCGGCTGGGTGGAGCAGGCGCTCGGCCGGATCGCCGAGGCGGGCGTGGAGGCCACGGAGCTCGCCGCGATCATGGAGCACGTCGCGGTGCGCCCCGTCTTCACCGCCCACCCCACCGAGGTGGCCCGCCGCTCCACCATCGACAAGCTGCGCCGCGTGGCGTCGCTGCTCGAGGAGCCTGACAGCCCTCGCCGCACCCGGCGCCTGTCCGAGGCCGTGGAGCTGCTGTGGCTCACCGACGAGCTGCGCGTGGAGCCGCCGGAGCCGATCGACGAGGCCCGCAACATCGTCTACTACCTCGAGGGCCTGTCCCGCGCGGCGCTGCCCGACGTCCTGGAGGAACTGCGCGACCGGCTCGCCGAGCACGGCGTGGCGCTGCCGCCGTCCACCAGCCCGCTCCGCTTCGGCTCGTGGGTGGGCGGTGACCGCGACGGCAACCCCTTCGTCACCCCGAAGGTCACGCGCGAGGTGCTCGCGCTGCAGGCCAGCCACGGCATCCATCTGCTGCGCGCCAAGGTCGACCTGCTGCGCCGCGACCTGTCCGTCAGCGAGGCGGTCAGCCCGGTCTCGCCCGAGCTCGCGGCGCGCACCAAGGAGCTCATCGAGGCCCTCCCCGAGGTCGAGCCCCGCTACCGCCGTCTCAACGTGCAGGAGCCCTACCGGCTCTTCCTCACGTGCATCGACGTGCGCTTGGCGCTGACCGAGCAGCGCATCGCGGCGGGTACGGCGCACGTGCCGGGTCGGTGCTACGCCGATGACACCGAGCTGTTGTCCGACCTGCTCCTCCTGCACGAGTCGGTCAAGGCGCACCAGGGCGACCTGGTCGCCTCCGGTGAGACCGAGCGGCTCGTGCGCACCGTGGCCGCCACCGGCCTCGTGCTCGCCACCCTCGACGTGCGCGAGCACTCCGCCAAGCACCACGCCGCGGTCGGCGCGCTGCTCGACCGGCTGATCGGTCGCGACGGCGAGCCGACCCGCCCCTACGGCGAGCTGAGCCAGCCGGAGCGCCTGGAGGTGCTCTCGCGCGAGCTCGCCTCGCCGCGGCCGCTGGCGCTGCCGCCGCTGCCGCTGGAGGGCGAGACCGCCACCACGGCGGGCGCGTTCGACGCCATCCGCTGGGCGCAGGACTCCCTGGGCCGCCGCGTCGTCGAGAGCTACATCATCTCCATGACGCACGACGCCGACGACGTGTTCGCCGCCGTCGTCCTGGCCCGCGAGGCCGGCCTGGTGGACCTCACCGCCGGGGTGGCGCGGCTCGACTTCGTGCCGCTGCTGGAGACGGTGGTGGAGCTGGAGCAGACCGAGCGGATCCTCACCTCGCTGCTGTCGGACCCGTCTTACCGCGAACTCGTGCGCCTGCGCGGTGACGTGCAGGAGCTCATGCTCGGCTACTCCGACTCCAACAAGGCCGGTGGCATCGCCGCGTCGCAGTGGCAGATCCAGCTGGCGCAGCGCCGCGCCCGCGACGTGGCCCGTCGCTTCGGCGTCAAGCTGCGCTTCTTCCACGGTCGCGGGGGCTCCGTGGGCCGTGGCGGCGGTCCCACCTACGACGCGATCATGGCGTTGCCCTCGGGCACCGTCGATGGCGAGGTGAAGATCACCGAGCAGGGCGAGGTCATCAGCGACAAGTACGCGCTGCCGCAGCTGGCCCGGCAGAACCTCGAGCTGACGCTGGCCGCGACCATCGAGGCGAGCGTGCTGCACCGCACCGACCGCCGCACGCCCGAGCAGGGCCAGCGGTGGGACGCGCTGGTGGACAGCTTCGCCCGCGCCGCGCACGACAGGTACCGGTCGCTGGTCGAGGCTGACGGGCTGACCCAGTACTTCCTCACCGCCACTCCCGTCGACCTGCTCGGGGCGCTCAACGTGGGCTCGCGCCCGTCCAAGCGCCCCGGCGGCGGCGGCATCGAAGACCTGCGGGCCATCCCGTGGGTGTTCGGGTGGACCCAGTCGCGCCAGATCGTGCCGGGCTGGTTCGGCGTGGGGTCGGGTCTGAAGGCCGTCGTCGACGACGACGGCGCCGCGCTCGACGTGCTGCGCGAGATGTACGAGCAGTGGCGCTTCTTCCGCACGTTCCTCGGCAACGTGTCGATGACGCTGGTCAAGACCGACCTCGACATCGCCGCCGCGTACGTGGAGCTCGCGCCCGAGCCGCTGCGCGGGCTGCTCGACGTGGTGCGTGAGGAGTTCGACCTCACGGTGAAGCAGGTGCTCGCCGTCACCGGCGACGCCGCCTTGCTCGACCGGGAGCCGGCGTTGCGCACCACGCTGGAGGTCCGTGAGAACTACCTCGAGCCGCTGCACCACCTGCAGACCGAGCTGCTGGGCCGTTACCGCCGCGGCGAGACCGACCCGAGCCTGCAGCGCGCGCTGCTGCTCACCATCAACGGCATCGCCGCGGGGATGCGCAACACGGGCTGAGCGCCGGGTCGAGCAGCGTTTACTCCCGGGGCACCGCCGAGCCGGTGCCCCGGGAGTGCTCGAAGATGATGCTGGTCCGGGTGGAGGAGACCTCCGGCCGTGTGGACAGTCCGTCGGCCACCAGGTCGCGCAGGGCCGCCGCGTCCGCCGTCGCCACATGCAGGAGGAAGTCTTCCTCACCCCCAAGGAAGAACACGCTCAGCACGCCCGGTAGGGCCCGGGCGTGCTCGGTGAACTCCCGCAACCTGCCGCGTGCGCCGCCGCGCAGCCGCACGGAGACCATCGCCTGCAGCGACGCACCGACGGCGTCGAGGTCGATGGTGGCGTGGTACCCGGTGATGACGCCGCGGCGCTCCAGCTCGCGCAGCCGCACCGACGCCGTCGACGGCGCGACCCCCGCCTTGCGCGCCAGCTCGGCGCCCGGGGTGCGGGCGTCGCGGCGCAGTGCCTCGACGATCGTCCTGTCGACGTCGGTGAGAGCTGCCTTGGGTCGACGATTGCTCGGCACAGTGCACATTCTCGCGAAGATTCGTCACGGTCTCTCCTGACGAGCCGAGCATCCTGCGAGATTTGGCAGCGGTCAGCACCGAGCGGGTCGGTGCGTTGAGCAGGAGGTCTGGCGTGTCGTCTGCACCGCTCGTCATCGGGGTCCCCACCGAGGTCAAGGACAACGAGAACCGCGTGGCGCTCCAGCCCGACGGTGCCGCCGAGCTCGTCCACCACGGCCACCGGGTAGTCGTGCAGGCCGGCGCCGGCGCGGGGTCGCGCTTCAGCGATGCCGAGTTCGTCGCCGCGGGTGCCGAGGTCGTGGACGGCGCCGACGCCGTCTTCGCTGCGGCCGACCTCATCGTCAAGGTCAAGGAGCCCGTCCCCGCCGAGTACCACCGCTTCCGCGAGGGCCAGCAGCTGTTCACCTACCTGCACGCTGCGGCTGACCGCTCGCTCACCGACTTCCTGCTCGACAAGCGCATCGACTCCATCGCCTACGAGACGGTCCAGACCCCTGACGGTCGCCTGCCGCTGCTGACGCCCATGAGCGAGGTCGCCGGGCGCATGGCCGTGCAGGCCGCCGCGCACCACCTCGAGAGCCCCGCGGGCGGGTCGGGCGTGCTGCTGGGCGGCGTCCCAGGTACCCCGGCGGCCAAGGTCACCATCATCGGCGGCGGCGTCTCGGGCACCGAGGCCGCCAAGATCGCCGTCGGCATGCGCGCCATCGTGAGGGTCTTCGACACCAACCCGTCGCGACTGGCGTACCTGTCCGATGTCTTCGAGGGCCGCCTCGACCTCGTGACGCCCAACCGCACGCGCCTGGCCCAGTACGTCGCGGAGTCGGACGTGCTCATCGGCGCCGTCCTCGTGCCCGGTGCCAAGGCGCCCAAGCTCGTGAGCCGGGAGATGATCGCCGCCATGCGACCCGGCAGCGTCGCCGTCGACATCGCCATCGACCAGGGCGGGTGCTTCGAGACCAGCCGCCCCACCACGCACGCGAACCCGACCTACGTCGAGGAGGGTGTCGTCCACTACTGCGTGGCCAACATCCCCGGAGCCGTCGCTCGCACGTCCACCCTCGCGCTGACCTCCGCGACCCTGCCGCACCTGGTCACGGTCGCCGCCCACGGCGTACGCGGTGCCGCGAAGACCTCGCCGGTGCTGGCCAAGGGCCTGACCACGCTCGGAGGGCAGCTGGTCAGCGCGCCCGTCGCGGCAGCGCACGGTCTGCCGCTCGGTGACGCGGCGGCACTGCTCGCCTGACCCCTCAAGGGCGGGTGTCTCCCTTCCGATGGACGAGGTGCAGTGGAGACCAGCGCTGCTCCCGGTTCGTCCCCCAGGAGGGACTCCGTGCTCGCTCGCCTCGCTGATCTCAAGATCGCCACCAAGCTGTACCTCGGGTTCGGGGTGGTGTGCGCCCTGCTCCTCGTGATCAGTGGCCTTGGCCTCGTGCGACTCGGGGAGGCGCAGGCGAACCTCGAGGAGCTGGCCGCGAGCGGGGTGGTGTCGGTGGACACCGCCGGACGGACGGCGGCGGCCTTCCAGCTCGCCCGGTTCGACCTCGCCAACGCCGCTCTCGTCTCCGACACCGCGGGAACCGAGAAGTCCCTGCAGGCGCTCGACGCCGATCAGCAGGCCATCGACGAGGCCTGGCAGGGCTACCTCGCCAGCTCCCCCTCGACCACGCAGGCCCAGCGCGACGCCTTCAGCACGCCGCTGGCCGCGTGGCGCACCGGAGTGCAACAGGTCGTCCCGCTGGCGCGCGCCAAGGACCTGCAGGGCTTCGTCGAGCTGCGCGCTCGGACGGTGGTGCCCCCGGCGACGGAAGCCCTGGCTGCGCTGACCGACATCTCGAAGACCGAGCGGGAGGCCGCCGCCAGGATGGCCGCCCACGGAGCCGCGGCTCACCGCTCGGCTGTCGTCGTCGTCGTGACCTGCACCGTGCTGGCCCTCGCGCTGGCAGCTGCGATCGCGGTGATCGCCGCGCGCTCGGTGAGCCGGCCGCTGGCCAAGGTGCTCGCCGCTGTGGTCGGGCTCGCCCAGGGCCGTCTGGACCAGCGAGTCGGCTTGCGCACTCGTGACGAGGTGGGGCAGCTGGCCGCGGCGACCGACGCGTCTCTGGAATCGCTGTCGGCTGCCATGCGGGAGATCGACGCCGAGGCGCGGTCCCTGTCGGCCTCCTCCAGCACGCTGAGCGGTGTCTCCGCGCAGCTGGCCACCGGCGCGCAGGAAGCTGCCGCGCAGACGGTGGTCGTGGCCGCGGCCTCCGAGGAGGTCACCGTCTCCATCTCCACGGTCGCTGCCGCCGGTGAGGAGATGACGGCCGCCATCGCCCAGATCGCCTCTGCCACGAGCGAGGCGTCGCAGATGGCGTCCTCGGCGGTGGCGGCCGCCGGGGCCGCTGGCGGGGCGATCGAGCGGCTGGGGGTGTCCAGCAGGGAGATCGGCGACGTCGTCAAGCTCATCACGAGCATCGCCGAGCAGACCAACCTGCTGGCGCTCAACGCCACCATCGAAGCTGCCCGCGCCGGAGAGCTCGGCAAGGGCTTCGCGGTGGTGGCCGGGGAGGTCAAGGAGCTCGCGCGGCAGACTGCGCAGGCCACCGAGGACATCACCGCCAAGGTGAGCGCCACTCAGGGTGACGCGGCGGCAGCAGCCTCCGCGGTCAGCGGCATCGCGGACGTCATCGCCAGGATCGACGAGGTGCAGGCGACCATCGCGGCAGCGGTGGAGGAGCAGTCGGCCACCACGTCGGAGATGGTCAGGAACGTCACCGAGATCTCCACCGGGTCGTCGCAGATCTCCGTAAACGTGTCGGACATCGCTGCCGGTACTGAGCGCAGTCGGGAGTCCGCAGGGCACACCGCGGAGACGGCCAACTCGCTGGCAACCTCGGCGACGCGGCTCCAAGCGCTCACCGGGCGGTTCACCGTCTGAGGACGGCACGCCGGCGCCACGGTGCGTGGCGTGGCGTGGCTGGGCCGGGCTGGGCTGGGCGGGAGTTTCTCGGGGCGCTGCTCGGAGCGCTCCCGTCTAGCCTGACCAGGTGTCGACCGACCGCGCCGGGCTGATCGCCTGGTCCCAGCGCTGGTCGGTCAGCTCCGGCGCGGTCGAGGCCGTGCTCGACCGTCTCGACGCCGGTCCCGCCGTCCCGCCCTTCACCGGGCTCCCGCACGACGCCCGCCGCGAGCTCGTTCGTCTCCCGCTCGCGGCGCTGTCCCAGCTGCGCGAGCTCACCGACGCGGACCCCGCCGCTCACCGTGCCAGCGCGCTCGTACCGGGCCGCGCCCCGGCCGCGGCCTGGTCGGTGCTGGACGCGGTCGACCAGGCCGTCTGCGTCGCCGACATGCGCGCTCCCGACGCGCCGATCGTCTACGTCAACCCGGCGTTCACACGCACCACCGGCTATCACGAGGAGGAGGTGCTCGGACGCAACTGCCGCTTCCTTCACGACGGGCTGCTCGACCCCTCCGCGAACGCCGAGCTCGACGCGCTCGGCACGAGCTCCACCGAGGTGGCCGCCGCCGTGCAGCGCATCCGCGAGCTGCTGGCCGCGGGGGAGGCGGGGGAGGTCGTCCTCGTCAACCGGCACGCCGACGGGCACGTGTTCGTCAACGAGCTGGCGCTCTCACCGGTGATGGGTGCCGATGGCGCCCCGAGGCACTACGTGGCGGTGCAGCGCGACGTGACGTCGTACGCGGTGGTCCGCCGCGCCCGCGCGGCCCTGGCCGACGAGCTCGACCAGACCGCCCGCGCCGTCCAGGCCAGCCTCGTGCCGAGCACGCTGCCCGACCTGACGGGGTGGACGGTAGCCACCGGGTACCAGCCGGCCACGCGCGCCGACGGTGAGCGCGGTGCCGTCAGCGGCGACTTCTTCGACGTCTTCGCCGGCCCCGCCGGCGCGGGCGGTTCCTGGTACGCCGTCATCGGCGACGTCTCCGGCCGCGGCCCGCGTGCAGCGGCGAGCACGAGCGCCCTGCGCTGGTCGCTGCGCGGCGCGGCCACCACCCACCACGACCCCGCCGCGCTGCTGCACGCCGTGGGCGACGCCGTGCACGAGCAGCTGGGCGACAGGTTCGCCACCATGGCAGCACTCGCGCTGCCCCTTACCGAGGCTGGCGGCGAGACTCATGGCGAGATCGACGTCGTCGTCTCGCTCGCGCTGGCCGGCCACCCGCAGCCCGTCCTGCTCCCTGCCAGCGGGCCTCCGCGCCTGGTGGGGCTGGCCGGGACGCTGCTGGGGCCCTTCGCCGACATCGCGGTGGAGCAGGAGCAGCTCACGGTGGGGCCAGGGGATCAGCTCGTCCTCTACACCGACGGGGTCACCGAGGCCACGGACGCCCGTGGGCGTCAGCTGGGGGAGCAGGGTCTCCTCGAGGTGCTGGCGGGGCTCGCGGAGTCCGAGCGCACGTGCCCCGACGCTGCTCAGCGCACCGTGGCGGCGGTGACCGCTGCCGTCACCGAGCACGTCGCCGGGGGTCCCGTCGACGACCTCACGCTCCTCGTCGTCGCCAGGCCCGCCGGCTGAGCCGGGCGTCGTGACCACGGACTGGGCGCGCGACCTCGACGACCTCGACGACGAGGGCGATGATCACGACGACGACGGCGAGCGGCCTGACGGCGTGCGCCGTCGACGGTTCGTCCTGGCGGGTGCCTTGGTCGGCGCGGCGCTGCTCGGCGCCGTGCTGGGCACCGTCCACGCGAACGCGCGTGCCGAGCAGACCGAGCGAGCCCTGCGCCTGGACTCCGCGCTGCGTACGGGAGCGGTGGGTCTGGACGGAGACCTCGCGACCGTCGGCGCCGAGCGCCTGGCGACCCTGTCCGTGCCCCTGGCCAACATCTCCGCGACGACCGTCACCGCCGAGCTCGTCGCCGTCGACGCTCCGCACCTCGGGCCCCTCCGAGTCCCCGGCGGTGAGGGCGGCGGGCTCTCGGCCGTGGCCCTGGCGCCTGGCAGCAGCCTGCCCGTCACGGCGACGGCCGCGGTGCGGTGCGAGGAGGTGCCCGAGCCCGACCCCTTCGACCGTCTGCGCCCCGGCGCGCTCACGCCGGCGGCCGTCGTCGTCGACGTCGTCTCCGCAGACGACCACGTGCGTCGTGGGGTGCGCCTGGCACTCACGGACGACGAGGCGCTGCAGCTGGCGGAGGCACTGTCGTCCGCCTGCCATCCCCTGTCGTGATCACTGAAGGACGGCGGGGGCAGCCCCTAGCGGGGGTGACCTGCTGCCAGATCCACCTGAGGCGTCTCACCTTCGACGACGCCGGTGCGCAGCTAGGGTCCGGACGTGACCTCGGGGCGGCCCCGCAGCACTAACCGGCAGCCCTTCGGCAACGACGCCCTCCGCGGACTCGACGATGAACTCGATGATCTCGATGACGCCTTCGCTGCGCACGAGGAGAAGGGCGACGACGAGAGCGGCCCGCCGACACATCGGCTGCGCCTCCGCTTGCTCGCGGTCGGCGTCCTCGTGGTGGTCGCGCTGCTCGGGGCGGCGCTGGGCACCGCCCACGCGAACGCCCGCGCCGCGCAAGCCGAGAGGACCCTGAGGCTGGACACCGCGCTACGCACCGGGGAGGTGACCCTCGACGGCTCGATCTCCACCGTAGGCGCCCTGAGCCTGGCCAGCGCCTCCGTCCCGCTGGTCAACTCCTCGGCGCAGGCCGTGAGCGCCCAGCTCGTGGAGCTCGACGCGCCCCACCTCGGCAAGTTCTCCCTTTCGGGGAGCAGGCGAGAGGCGCCCGTCCCCGTGCGGCTGGCTCCCGGCAGCGCACTGTCCGTGCAGGCCGCGGTCGAGACGCAGTGCGATGACGTGCCCGCTCCAGACCCCTACGGCGGTATCCCCACGGCGGTGCCCGCGCCGGCCGCTGTCGTCGTCGAGGTGGCTCCCGGCGATGGAGATCCCAGCCACCGGGTGCGGCTCCCTCTCGCGGCGGACGAGGCACAGCAGCTGGCCGATGCGCTGGTGTGGGCCTGCCACCCCGACAGCGGGTCAGGCATGCCGCAGACCTCCTTCGCGTGGCTCCCCGACGGGCGGCTGCGCGTGGACCTTGCCTACGACTTCTCAGCCGGCGCTCCTGTGAAGATCACCGCTCGCACGTCGGGTGGGGTCGAGGTGACCTCCTCGCCCCCGCTGCCCCTCCTGCTCGCCCCTGGTGACGAGCAGCAGGTGGTGGTCACCGCCCACGTCGACTGCTCGGCGGCGGGCGACGGGTTCCAGAGCGCGGTGGTGCTGAGCAGCGAGGCGGTGGTTGACGGTGGGGCAGCCCAGGGCACCACGATCTATGACCTGAGCAGCGGCAGCAGCGGTGATGGCACGCCCTACGGCACCTCGGGGTGGCTCATGCGACAGATAGCTCTGACCTGTGGCTAACCCCCGGCATGATCACGGAGGCGGGGGCTCGGTGTGCTCGAGCGGGGCGGGAGAGTGCTCCGGCAACCGGCCCGCCTGAACCCCTACGTGATCATGGGCGGTTCGCCACCGTCCAAGAGGCTGTGGAGGTGGCGGACGCCCATGATCACGCGGGGGTGAGGGGGAGAGTCAGACGCAGGACGGCGCCCGCCCCCACGCCGTCGGGCCCCGCCCCGGGGTCGGCGGCCACAAGGTCACCGCCGTGGGCGCGGGCGATCCCCCGCGCGATGGCCAGGCCGAGCCCGGCACCGCCGGAGCCGCGGTCGCGGCCGGCGTCGAGGCGCACGAGTCGCTCGAAGACCCGTTCTCGCTGGTCAGCGGGGATGCCCGGCCCGCTGTCGCGCACCTCGAGCACGGCCGTGAGGCCATCGGAGCGCACCGACACCACCACTGAGCCGGCACCCGCCACCGCGCGGCGGGCGTTGTCGAGGACGTTGGTCAGGACCTGCCCCACCCGCCCGGCGTCGCACACGGTCACCACCGACCCGGCCGCTTCCACCGACCACGCCGTGGACGGCGCCAGCAACCGCTGCCGCTCCACCTCCTGACGGGCCAGCTCCACGAGGTCGACCTCGGCCCGCTCCAGCTCCACGCCTTCCTCCAGACGGGCGGCGGTGAGCAGGTCGCCGACCAGCCGCGAGGCGCGCCGGCTCTCACGCACCATCGCCGCGAGCGCGCGCTCGCGGTCTTCGCGGTCTGGGTCTCCGCGGAGCAGGTTCTCGGCGCTGGCCTGGAATCCCGCCAGCGGTGTCCGCAGCTCGTGGGACGCGTCGGACAGGAACGCCCGCATCTGCTCCTGGGAGCGCTCGGCGCGGGCCACGGCGGACTCCAGCTCGTCGAGCATCGCGTCGAACGCGAGCGCCGTGCGCCCCAGCTCGGTGTCGGGGCGCCCAGACCCGAGACGGCGCCCCCGGTCGCCGGCGGCGATGTCCCGCGCCACCGACGTCATGGTGTCCAGGGGCCGTAGCGCCACCCCCACCACGCGACCGAGTGCGAACCACGCCACCACCAGCGCCGCGGCGCCTCCGACGACCTCGAGGATGACGAGCCGCGAGAGCGTGTCGCTCACGGTGCTCGCGTCGACCTGCAGCGTCAGCCGCTGACCCCCCTCGAGGTTGGCCACCAGGAAAAGGGTGTCGCCGTCGCTGCGCACCTGCTGCTCGCCTGGACCGTCCTGGGCGGCCGGCCCGCGCCCCGGGCGGTCTGCCGGAGGGGTCTGCACCCCGGGGGGCGCCGGAGCGACCCGGGTGCTGGCGCAGTAGCCGCTGTCGCCGTCGCACACCTCGGCAAGCACGTTGTCACCACGCAGCTGCTGGACGAGCTGGTCGGGGTCGAGGCTGCCGGACAGCTGCTCCGCCAGGGCCACCCGGTCGGTGAGCCGGGTGCGCAGGTCGGCTTCCAGCCTGGCCTCGAGGGCGACGTCGACGGCCACGAAAAGCAGCACCAGGAGCAGCGCGAGCAGTCCGACGACGGCGACGCGGACGCGACCGCGCAGCGACGCTGGCTTCCAGCGCGCTCTCGGGCGCGATGTCCGGCGCGACAGGGGGCCCATCAGGGCCGCAGCACGTAGCCGAGCCCGCGCACCGTGTGGATGAGTCGCGGCCCGTGCGCCTCGGTCTTGCGGCGCAGGGCGCTGACGTGCACCTCGACGAGGTTGGGGTCGTAGTCCTCGTAGCCCCAGACCTGCGTGAGGATCTGGGTCTTGCTCAGGGTGCGGCCCCGGCCCGCCACGAGGTAGGCCAGCAGTCGGTGCTCGGTGCCGGTGAGGTCGAGCACGTGCCCGGCACGAGTGGCCACGGAGGAGGCTTCGTCGAGGACGAGGTCGCCCACCTGCACCGTTGAGGGCACCCGCCCCAGGCGCTGGAGCAGCGCGCGCAGACGGGCCAGCAGCTCGGCGGTGACGTACGGCTTGACCACGTAGTCGTCGGCACCGGTCGAGAAGCCGCGGAGCCTGTCGTCGACGGCGTCGCGCGCGGTGAGGAAGAGCAGGCCCGCGTCGCTGCGCTGGCGCAACGAGCGCGCCAGCGCGAACCCGTCGCGCGGGCCGGGGAGCATGACGTCGAGGACGGCGACGTCGGGCCGGAACGCATCGACGGCGCCCTCGAAGCCTTCACCGTCGGTGAGTGCCTCCACGGCGTAGCCGTCGGCCCGCAGGGCGTCGACGAGCGCCTCCCGGACGGAGGCGTCGTCCTCTACGACCAGGGCGCGGGCGGCAGGAGCAGGCACGTGACCATTGTGGTCGACCCAGCCTGAGGTGCTCCTGAAGACGTCGTGGCGCCTGTGGCGCTTCAGGTCGGCTTCAGACCCGCCGCCCAGCGTTGTCGTCAGGTCCCGCTGCAGCGGCGGGCCACGACTCCGATGGAGGACCTCGTGAACGAGCCCACCCAGCCCACCTGGATCCCCGGCGCCGACGCCTCGGACGAGCCTGTCCGAGCCGGGCGCCAGCCCCACCAGTCCCGGCGGGGGCGCCGCACCCTGGTGGCGGTCGCCCTGGCCGGTGGCCTTGCCGTGGGTGGTGCCGGCGTCGCCCTCGCCGACGGGACGCCCGCTGCGTCGTCGCCGTCGTCCTCCTCCTCCAGCGCCGCCGCCGACGGCGCCCCGCAGGGCGGACCCACTGCCGGCCCTGGCGCCGAGCAGCACGAGCACCAGCCCCACCTGGACGGCACGGTGAAGGAGGTCTCGGACTCCGGGTTCACCCTGGTCGACCGGGACGGCTTCACCCGCACGGTGAGCACCA
Organism: Quadrisphaera granulorum; assembly: GCF_003149145.1. Classification (GTDB taxonomy): domain Bacteria; phylum Actinomycetota; class Actinomycetes; order Actinomycetales; family Quadrisphaeraceae; genus Quadrisphaera; species Quadrisphaera granulorum. The sequence continues at coordinate 55,363 of NZ_QGDQ01000018.1, forward strand.
CCGGCAGCACCACCTACACCAGCGCGCCCACGCCGCCGGCGCCCCCTGCCGCCCCCTCGGGACAGCAGGGCTCGCAGCCCGAAGCGTCGGCGCAGCCGGAGGCGCCGGCGCAGCCCGCGACTGCGGACCGTTCCAGCGTGCTCGTGGTCGGCGCCCGTGTCATGGCCGAGGGCTCGGTGGCCAGCGACGGCACCACCCTGGATGCCACGACCGTCTCCACGGCCCCCGAGCCGCCCGCCGGCGGTCCCGCAGGTCCGCCGGCGTCTCCCGCGAGCAGGACAGGTCAGCAGGGCGGGCCGGCTCGCGATGGCGGCCCGCAGAAGGGCGCGAAGGGCGACAAGAGCCAGGAGGCGCCCGCCGCAGAGGCTCCCGCGGCGCCCGCTGCTCCCGCGTCCCCTGCTGCTCCCGGTGGAGGCGACCAGCCCGACGTCCAGGGTTCTTGATCTCGACATCGTGCCCGTCCCCCGCCACGGGGGACGGGCACCTCCGGCGGGGATGCACCCCATCGGCGCCGGGTGCGGTGCCCCCTGTCCGGACCCCCTACTAGATTGGGCGACCGCTCGTCGAGAACAACGGGGGGCGCACAAGCACCACGGGGGTCTGCATGTCGGTGGACGTCGCCTACGCCGAGCTGGGAAGGATCCTGCTCGACAGGACGCCGTTGAACGCCGTGCTGCAGCGGGTGGCAGAGCTCGCCCGCGACTGTGTGCCAGGAGCCGACGAGGCGTCAGTCACCCTCGTGCAGGGGCGCCGCGCCACCTCGGTCGCGTTCACCGGCAATCTGGCCGTCCAGCTCGACGAGCGCCAGTACGAGCTGGGCTTCGGCCCGTGCATGGACGCCGCGATGTCCGGCCAGAACATCGTCATTCGCGACACCGCATCCGGCGACCCCAGCTATCCCGGCTTCTCGGAGGTGGCGGCTCGCGCGGGTGTGCGCGCCACGCTGTCGGTCGGTCTGGCGGTGCCCGGACGCACGGTTGGTGCCCTCAACCTCTACGACACCGGCGGCGAGAGCGTCGTGACGTCGCAGGCGCGCGACGTCGCCACCGTCTTCGCCGGGCACGCGGCGATCGCACTGACCAACGCGCTCGCGGTGGAGAGCACGCGCGAACTCGCCGAGCAGCTGCAGCGGGCCATGGTGTCGCGGGCGGCCATCGAACAGGCCAAGGGCATCATCGCGGTACAGCGCGGGGTCTCCCCGGAGCAGGCGTTCTCTCTGCTCTCGCGGCGCTCGCAAGACAGCAACCGCAAGCTTGCCGAGCTAGCGGCCGAGGTCGTCGACGCCGTCACGCAGGGGCGCGCCACCGGGTGGTGATCTCAGCGGCGGCGCGGTCGTGCCTCCGTGAGCAAGCGGCGCTCGATGAGGTCGAGCAAGAACACGAGCGCCGCGACGAAGGGCAGGAGTCCGAGGGCGAGCAGCACGCCCCAACGGTCTCCCAGGGGCGACGCCGACGGCGTGCGACACGCCGTGGCGGAACGAGCGACGCGCCGTCAGCGCGTGCCGTGTGGTGCGTGAGGGGCTCCAGCGCCGCTCGCGCGGACCTCCCCGACGAGCTCCTCGAGCACGTCTTCCAAGGTGGCGACCCCCAGCAGCTCGCCGTCCGAGCCCTCCACGCGCGCCAGGTGAGCGCCGGTCTCCTGCATGCGGCGCAGCACGGGGCGCAGCGTGTCGAACTCCGAGACGGTCGTGAGGTCGCGCACGTAGCGCGCCGGGACGGCGGCGGCCCGTGCCTCGGGGTCGAGGGTGAGCACGTCCTTGATGTGGACGTACCCCGCGAGGCCGCCGTGGCCGTCCTCGATGGGGAAGCGCGAGTACCCGGTGCGGGCGGCGGCGTCCTGCACCTCCGCGACGGTCGCGTCTCCGGGCAGCGTCGCGAGCGAATCCAAGGGCAGCAGCACCGCTGACGCGGTGCGGTCGGCGAAACCCAGCGCAGCGGTCGCGAGCTCTTCGACATCCTCTTCGAGCAGCCCCTCAGAGCGGGCTTCAGCGACGAGCCCGGCGACCTCTTCCCGGGTGAAGGCGCTGGTCACCTCGTCCTTCGGCTCGACCTTGAACAGCCGCAGCACGTGGTTGGCGATCCAGTTCGACACGGCGATGACGGGTCGCAGCACGGTGGCGAGCGCGCGCAGCGGCGGCGCCAGGACGAGCGCCGCCCGGTCCGGTCCAGCCAGGGCGAGGTTCTTCGGCACCACCTCCCCGAGCACCACGTGGGCGTTGACCACGAGGGCCAGGGCGATGGCGAACGCCACCGGGTGCACCAGCGCGTCGGGCAGGCCGAGCGCCTCGAAGACCGGCTCCAGCTGATGGGCTACGGCCGGCTCACCGACAGCGCCCAGGCCCAGGGAGCACAGCGTGATCCCGAGCTGGGCGCACGAGAGCATCGAGGTGACGTCCTCCATGGCCCGCAACGTGGTGCGCGCCGCGCGACTGCCGCCGGCGGCGAGCAGCTCCACCGAGGAGCGGCGCGCGGAGATGACCGCGAACTCCGCGCCCACGAAGAACGCGTTGAGCGCGAGGAGCACGACGGCGAGCCAGATCGCCAGTCCGTCGCTCATCGCTCGCCCTCCGATCGCGGCGCCGTCGAACGAGGAGCCGGCTCGTCGGAGAGCAGCTGCAGGTGCACGGCATCGAGGCGAAGACCGTCGCGCGCCTCCACGCGCAGCAGCGCGGGCAGCGCGCGGGGTACGCCGTCGTCGTCGGAGTCGTCGGTGGTGACCCGCACCAGCACCTCCTCGCCCACGTCCGGGATGCGCCCGAGTTCACGCAGCACCAGCCCGGCGACGGTTTCGTAGTCGGGGTGCTCGGGAAGCTGCACACCGGTGCGCGCCGCCACCTCGTCCGGGCGCAGCAGCCCCGACACCAGCCAGCCACCCTCGCCGTCCTCGCGGACCGCCGAGGTCACCACGTCGTGCTCGTCGACCACCTCACCGACGATCTCCTCGACGAGGTCCTCGAAGGTCACCACGCCCGCGAAGCCTCCGTACTCGTCGACCACCACCGCCATCTGCAGGGGCGAGTCCTTGAGCTGGTCGAGCAGCTCGTCGAGCTCGAGGGTCTCTGGAACCAGCGCGGGTTCTTCCATGACGTCACGCAGCAGCACGCGGCCGGTCTCCTCCGGGGGCACGAGCAGTGCCTGGCGGGCGTGCACCACGCCGAGCACGTCGTCCTGGTCGGTGCCGGTCACGGGAAAGCGGGAACGCCCCGAGTCGTGGACGGCCGCGACGAGCTCGGTGAGGTCGTCGTCGGCGGACAGGGTCCGCACCCGGATCCGGGGGGTCATGACGTCGACGGCGCGGCGGTCGGAGAACGCCAGCGTGCGCTGCACGAGCGCGGCGGTCTCCTCCTCCAGGGTGCCCTGCTCCGCGGAGCGGCGGACCAGCGAGAGCAGCTCCTCCGGGGAGCGCGCCGAGGCCAGCTCCTCGGCCGGCTCGGTGCGGAACACCCCGCGCAGCAGGGCGTTGGCCATGCCGTTGAGGAGCCGGATCGGCCAGGCCATGGCCCGGGCGAATCCGCGGCTGAAGCCCTGCACCCGGTAGGCGGTGGCGTAGGGCAGCGAGATGGCGAGGTTCTTGGGCACGAGCTCGCCGAAGACCATCGTGAACAGCGTCGAGAGGGCCAGCGCCAGCGTCACCGATGTCGCCCGTGCCGCCCCACCGGTGATGCCGGCGGACTCCAGGGCGGGGGCGATGAGGTTCCCGATGGCCGGCTCGGCGAGGAAGCCGATGGCGAGGTTGGTGATGGTGATGCCGACCTGCGCCCCCGACAGCTGCGTGGAGAGGCTGCGCAGTGCCGCCAGGGTGCCCGCGGCGCGGCGATCGCCGGCGGCGGCGTCACGTTCGACGGTGGCCCTGTCAACCGTGAGCAGGGAGAACTCGGCGGCGACGAAGCCGCCGCAGGCCACGACGAGCGCGGCCGCGGTCAGCAGCAGGAGCAGCTCGGTCACGGTGCTCGCCAGGCTAGGCCCTGGCGAGCGCGCAGGAGGCCTCCAGGTCGTGGTCGGTCACGGCGATCGCTGCCAGGCCCCCGGCGCGGCACGCCGCAAGCGTGCCCTCGGCCTGCGGCGCGCTGGTCTCCAGCAGCAGCACGCCGCCGTCGGCCAGCCATGTACGGGCGCCCATGGCCACCCGGCGGTGGACGTCGAGCCCGTCGTCGCCGCCGTCCAGCGCGGTGAGCGGCTCGTGGTCACGGGCCTCCGGGGGCATGAGCGCCACCGCGGCGGTGGGCACGTAGGGCGCGTTGACGAGCAGGAGGTCCACGCGACCGCGCAGCCGCTCGGGCAGCGCGGCGTAGAGGTCTCCGGTGTGCACGCGCGCGCCGTCGACGTCGTGCAGGTTCTGGGTGGCGCAGGCCGTGGCCACCGGGTCGACGTCGGCGGCGTGCAGCTCCACACGCACGCCCTGTCGCGCTGCGGCGACCGCCACCGCCAGTCCCACCGCGCCCGTCCCGCAGCACAGGTCGACGACGACGGCGGCGCGCCCGAGCCGTGCAGCGTCCGCGCGGACTGCGCGTGAAGCCAGCGCGGCGAGGCCCTCGCGCACGAGCAGCTCACTGCGCCGCCGCGGCACGAACACCCCGGGGGCCGTACCGACGCGCAGCCCCGCGAAGGCCACCCACCCCAGCACGAGCTCCAGCGGTTCACCGGTCTCGCGGCGGAGCACCCGCTGCTCCAGCGCCGCGGGGGAGGGGCTGTCCTCCAGGAGCAGCGCGGCCTCCTCCTCGGCGAAGACGCACCCGGCCGCGCGCAGCCGCCCTACCAGGAGCTCGCTCACCCAGGGGCGCCGACGAGGCCGGTCGGGCGCCGTCGGGTCCACCCGCGCCGGCCGCGCCGCGCACCGAGGACGCGGCAGACCACGTAGATGGCGAAGGAGATCGTGGTGACGTACGGGCTGATCGGCACGGTGCCGCCGAGTGCCAGGAGGATCCCGCCGACCGCCGAGGCCATCGCGAACGTCACGGACAGCACCGGCACCCACAGCGGCGACGCCGACACGCGCGTGGCAGCGGCAGCCGGCGTGATGAGCAGCGACAGCACCAGCAGCGCGCCCACCACCTGCACCGCCATCGCCACCGACAGCCCGAGCACCACCATGAAGACGAGGGAGAGCCCCCGCACGGGCACGCCGCGTGCGGCCGCTCCGTCGGGGTCGACGCTGGCGAACAGCAGCGGCCGCCAGACCACGGCCAGCACCGCCAGAACCACGGCGGAGGTCACGAGCATGGTCGTCAGCCGGGGGTTGTCCACGGCCACCACCTGGCCCGTGAGCAGACCGAACTTGTTCGCCGAGCGTCCCGGGTAGAGCGCGAGGAACAGCACCCCCAGACCGAGCCCGAACGGCATCAGTACACCGATGATGGAGTTCCGGTCGCGCGCCCGAACCCCGAGCACGCCGATGAGCACCGCCGCGATGAGCGAGCCCACCACCGACCCGAGCACCACGTCCATCCCCACCAGGAGCGCGGCGGCCGCTCCCGCGAAGCTCAGCTCGGAGATGCCGTGGACGGCGAAGGCCATGTCGCGGGCGGCCACGAGCACACCGACCAGGCCGCCGACCAGGCCCAGCGCCGCCGCCGCCCACAGGGAGTTGGTGACCAGCGGCAGCAGGCGGGAGTAGTCGTCGAAGTTGATGATCGCGTCCCAGCTCACGCCGCGCCCTCCGCCTCGAGCAGACCGGCGGGGTGGCAGTCGTGGTCGAGGTGCGCACCCGTGGCAGCGATGAGCACGCGCCCGCCGTGGTGGAGCACCTCCACCCGCGTGCCGTACAGCTGCGACAGCGACTCCGTGGTGAGCACCTCCTCCGGCGTCCCGACGCGGTGGCCCGCGGGGGCCAGGTAGAGCACCTTGTCGACGACGTCGAGCACGGGATTGATCTCGTGGGTCACGAAGAGCACGGCCGTGCCGGCGCGGCGCCGGGCGTCGATGACGCCGACCACCTCGCGCTGATGGGCGAGGTCGAGGGAGAGCAGCGGCTCGTCGCACAGCAGCAGCGCCGGGTCGGTGGCCACCGCCTGCGCGATCCGCACGCGCTGCTGCTCACCGCCCGAGAGCAGGCCCACCGGCACGTCGCCGTACGCGGAAGCGCCGACAGCGGCCAGCAGTTCGTCCACGCGGGTGCGCATGCGGCGGCTCGGCAGGGGCACGCCCCAGCGGTGTCCGTCCAGGCCCTGGCGCACCAGGTCGCGGGCCCGCAGCGGGGTCATCGGGTCGATGAGCCGCTGCTGGGGCACATAGCCGATCTCGGGGGAGCCCGCTCGCGGCCGACGGCCGCGCACCTCGAGGCGACCACGCGTCAGGGGCTGCTGGCCGAGCACGGCCCGCACCAGGCTGGTCTTCCCCGAGCCGTTGGGGCCGAGGACGGCAACCAGCTCGCCGGGGTGGACGTCGAGGTCGAGGTCGGACCAGACCTCGTGGGTGCCGTAGCTCAGCGCCGCCCCGCGCAGGGAGAGCGCCGGAGTGCCTGCGGGGGCTGCGCTGTCAGCGTGGTCAGCGCTGTCGGCCGTGCTCACCGCGTCATCCCTGGACGGCAGCGCGGATCGCCTCGGCGTTGGCGGTCATCCACTGCGTGTAGTCCTGCCCGTCGGGGAGCGTCTCGGTGACCGGCACGACGGCGGTGCCGGCGGCCTTCGCCGCCGAGAGCACGGCCTCGGTCTCTGCTCCGGTGGTCTGCTCGTTGTACACCAGCGCCTTCACGGCGCCGCTGCTGAACAGCGCTTCGGTGTCGGCGAGGACGGCGGGGGAGACGTCGGTGCCCTCCTCGACGGCCTCGGAGAACGCCTCCGGGGTCTTCACCTCCAGGCCCATGGCCGCGAGCATGTAGTCGGGTACGGGCTCGGTGATGGCCACGCCGGTGCCCGCCGAGCTGGCCTTCACCGAAGCTTCCACCTGCTGGACCGCGGCCAGGCCGTCGGTGAAGGTCTTGGCGTTGGCCGTGAAGGTGCTCGCCTGTGCAGGGTCGACCGTCGAGAGCTGCTGGGCCAGGGCCTGCGCGACCTTGCCGGCGGTGGCGAGGTCGTACCAGACGTGCTCGTTGAACTCCCCGTGGGCGTGGCCGTGATCGTCGGCGTGCTCGTCGGTGTGAGTCTCGGCGTGGTCGCCAGCGTGATCGTCGGCGGATGCGTCCTCGGCACCCTCCAGGCCGGAGACCTCGACGGCGTCGACCACGGGGGCCGTCGTGCCTGTGGCGGAGAGCAGCTGCGTCATGAAGGGGTCGTAGCCGCCGCCGTTCATGACCACGACCTGCGCGTCCTGCACGAGCAGCTGGTCGCGCGTGCTGGCTTCGAAGGAGTGGGGGTCTTGGCTCGGATCGTTGATGATCGACGTCACCTCGACGGCGTCACCGCCCACGGCCTGCGCGACGCTGCCCCAGACGTCGGTGGAGGCCACGACGGCGATCCTGTCGCCTCCGGTGGCCGGCGCCGTGCCGGCGCTGGACGGTGCGTCGGCAGGTGGCGTCGTCCCCCCGCACGCGCTGAGCAGCAGTGCGGCCGTGAGTCCGCCGACGACGGCGAGCGGCCGCACGGGGCGGTGCGTGCGGTGGAGCGTGACGTGGGGCACGGGATGGAACGCGGGGCGGTGCACGGGCCCTCCAGGGCAGGGTGGCTCAGGTGAGAGTCAGAGTGATAACTCTTCTCACCTTAAGCCCGTGGCGGACCCTTCAGTGCGCGGCGGCGCAGACGGCGCAGGTGCCGAAGATCTCCACCACGTGGTCGACGTCGGTGAAACCGTGCGCAGCGGCGGTCTTCCGGGCCCACGCCTCGACGGCGCTGCCTTCGACTTCCTCGGCCTTCCCGCAGCGACGGCAGACCAGGTGGTGGTGGTGCCCCGTGCTGCAGCGCCGGTAGACGGCCTCGCCGTCCTCTCCCGTGCGCAGGACGTCGACCTCGCCGTCCTCGACGAGCGCCTGCAGCGCCCGGTAGACGGTGGCAAGCCCAATCGGGTTGCCCTGTTCGCGCAGGCGCGCGTACAGGTCCTGTGCGGAGGTGAAGCTCGGCTCGGAGTCGAGCATCGCGGCGACCGCCGCGCGCTGGCGTCCGGTGCGGCGCTGAGCAGGGCGGGTGCGCGGTGGAGCGGCCTCGGTCATCGCCGTCCATCATCACACGCTGGCGGCTCGTCCCGAGATGCCGACGAGCTCCACCGGGCCTACCGTCGAAAGCGCCAGAACAGGTCTCTCACCAGGGCGGTCGTCATGCTCGGAACCATCATCGGCCTCATCGTCATCGGTATCGTCGCCGGCTACATCGCCCGTCTCGTCGTCCCCGGCCGGTCCGGCCTGGGCATCGGCGGCACGCTGCTGCTGGGCGTCGCCGGGTCCTTCGTCGGCGGTTTCCTCGGATACTTCCTGCTGGGCCGCAACAGCAGCGGCGAGGGCTTCATCCAGCCCTCCAGCTGGATCGGCTCGATCATCGGCGCGATCATCGTGCTGGCGATCTACCAGGCCACCCGCGGTCGCAGCCACAGCCGCGCCTGACCACTGCAGCACAGAGCCGCATCACCTTCGAGGCCCTCTGGGATCGTCGAGCCGAGCGCGACCCCTCACCGCAGCCCCACCCGAACGGGTGGGGCTGCGGTCGTCTACGGGCCCTGCGATCACATCCGCGCCACCATGTGCCCCGGCGTGCCGATGGATAGCGTGTCGGTGGCGCCGCCGCCGATCGGCGCGGCCGAGCGGGAGGCGTGGTGGACGTGGTGGACGGGAGCGGCTCCGTGGCCAGTTCCGGTGACGGTGCCGTGGAGGCGTTCGTGGAGGACGTCGCGGGTGACCTGCTGTCGGGTCTCTCCGCCGACCGGCGCGACCTCTTCGTTCTGCGGGTCGAGCGGTGGTGGCCTGACCTGCGGGCCGGACTGGCTGCCGTGCACCGCTCCGAGGTGGTCACCGACGTCGAGCGGCGGCTGCTGCGCGCCGCCGCGGCCGGCTACGCCGAGCGCGAGGCCGATCTCCACCGCCTCGACCAGGCCCGGACGCTGCGCCCCGACTGGTTCCAGGAACCGTCGATGCTCGGCTACGCCGCCTACACCGAGAGGTACGCGGGCACGCTGGACGGCGTCCGCGGCCGCCTCGACCACCTGCGTGAGCTGGGTGTCACCTACCTCCACCTCATGCCCGTGCTGCAGCCGCGCGAGGGTGACAGCGACGGCGGCTACGCCGTCGCCGACTACCGCTCGGTCCGCTCCGACCTCGGCGACACCGGCGACCTGCGCGAGCTGGCCCGCGCGCTGCGCGCCCAGGGCACCTCGCTCGTGCTCGACCTCGTGCTCAACCACGTGGCCCGCGAGCACGAGTGGGCCCGCAAGGCCCGCGAGGGCGACCCGCGCTACCGCGCCTACTTCCACGTCTATGCCGACCGCACCGTCCCGGACGCCTACGAGCGGACGCTGCCGGAGGTCTTTCCCGACTTCGCCCCGGGCAACTTCACCTGGGACGAGGAGCTAGAGGGCTGGGTCTGGACGACCTTCAACAGCTTCCAGTGGGACGTCGACTGGTCCAACCCCGACGTGCTCGTCGAGTACGCCGACATCATCCTGTTCCTGGCCAATCTCGGCGTGGAGGTGCTGCGGCTCGACGCCATCGCCTTCATCTGGAAGCGGATGGGCACCGACTGCCAGAACCAGCCCGAGGTGCACAGCCTCACGCAGGTGCTGCGCGCGCTGACCCGCGTGGCGTGCCCCGGCGTGCTGCTCAAGGCCGAAGCGATCGTCTCCCCGCAGAAGCTCGTGGCCTACCTCGGCCAGGGCGAGCACCACGGCCGCGTCTCCGACCTGGCCTACCACAACACCCTCATGGTCCAGTTCTGGTCGATGCTCGCCTCGCAGGACGTGACCCTGGCGGCGCACACGCTGCGGTCGCTACCGCCGGCGCCCTCCAGCGCTGCCTGGATCACCTACATGCGCTGCCACGACGACATCGGCTGGGCCGTGAGCGACGAGGACGCCGAGGCCGTCGGCCTTGACGGGTTTGCGCACCGCGCGTTCCTGTCCGACTGGTTCAGCGGCGCCTTCCCGGGCTCACCCGCCCGCGGCCTCGTGTTCCAGGAGAACCCCGTCACCCGCGACCGGCGCATCTCCGGTTCCGCTGCCGCGCTGACCGGCCTCGTGGCCGCTCAGGAGGCCGGGAACGCCGCCGGCATCGAGGCGGGCATCGCCAAGGTCCTGCTCGGCCACGCGCTGGTCATGGGGTGGGGCGGCATCCCCGTGCTGTGGATGGGCGACGAGCTCGGCCTGCGGGGTGACGACGCGTGGGCCAGCGAGCCGGGGCACGAGTCCGACAACCGCTGGGCACACCGGCCGTGGATGGACGAGAGCGCCCTGGAGGCCCGTCACGACGCGGCGACGGTGCCCGGCCGCTTGTTCGCCGGCACGCGACACCTCGCGCGCGTGCGCGCCTCCCTGCCGCACCTGCACGCCGCGGTGCCCTCCCAGGTGCTCGAGCTGCACGACCCGGGCGTCCTTCCGGTGCTGCGCCGCCACCCCGTCGGTGACCTTCTGGGCCTCTACAACCCCACCGCGGGTTGGCGGACCTACCCGGGCTGGCGCCTCGCCGAGCTTGGCCTGGCCGGCGCCCACGACGCCCTCACCGGCCGCGCCGCGCACGTCGGAGATGACGGAAACGTCTGGCTCGCCCCGTGGTCGGCGGCGTGGCTGCACCGCCCCTGACCAAGCACTGCGTCACCATGTGACGCATGGGGAATCGCGCCGAGGGCCTCGCGCTCGCGCTGTTGCGCGTGGCGCTTGGCCTGCTGTGGCTGCAGGACCTCATCCTCCCGCGCCTGGCGGTGCAGAGCTGGACCGCCGGCAGTCTCGGACTCGACGCTGCGGCCGGCTGGTTGCTCCCCTCGCTCGAGGTCGGGCTGGTCGTCACGCTGCTCACCGGATTGCTCGTGCGCGTCGCGGGTGCCGTCGGGGCGGCGCTCGCCGTCACCGGGGCGGTCAACCTCGCCACGGCGGGCGGCGGTCCGGGAGCCCCGGGTGTGTGGGCGGTGGCGCTGCTGGCGGTCGTCCACGCTGTGCTGCTCGTCGGCGGGGCCGGCAGCTGGGGTGCGCTGGACGCCGTGCGGCGCACCGGCGACGCCGCGCAGGCCGCCGCACTCGGCCGCAGCTGGGGCTTGCTCGCGCTCACCGCCGGTGTGGCGGTGGCCGTGCTGGCACGCGGATCAGCGCCACTGTGGACGGCCCAGCACGTCATCGAGCTGCCGCGAGGCCTGCTCTCCCTGGGCACCTGGGACCTCCCCGGGGCCCTCGTGGCCGGCGGCGCGGGTCTCGTGCTGCTCATCGGCACCGCCCCCCGGATGTCACCGATGGTGCTGGTGGCGCTCCTCGTGGCCGGTGGGGGCGCGGTGCTCGTCGTCATCGGCGTCCTCGCCGGTGGCGTGGCGACGGCTTCCCTGCTGGCCGCCGTCGCCGTCGTCGCCGCGGTGTGTGCGCCGCACCTGCAGGGCGCCGGGGGCGGCGGGGGCGACGACGGCTGATCAGCCGCCCAGTTCCTCGCGCCGTTCGAGCTCGGGCAGCGGCAGCACCAGCTGCGGACCGTTGACGCGGGGGCTGCCCACCGCTCGTCCCACCTCGTGGGTCGCCAGGACCGGCGGCGGCACGGCGTCGAGCACCTGCCGCACGAGGTCGAGGTCGGTGAGGGACGGGTCGAGCCAGTCGCCGTGGAAGTCGGCCGGGAGCACCACCGGGCTGCGGTCGTGGATGCGCCCGGCTTCGTCGTGGGCCTGCGTGGTGATGACCGTCACCGTCCACAGCCACGGGTCGGTGCCCTCGGGCGCGGAGGGGTCGCGCCAGAGCTCGTACAGGCCCGCGAAGGTGAGCGGTCCGCTGTCGGCCGCGTGGAGGAAGTGCGGCACCTTGATCTCCTTGCCCGAGCCGTCGGGCGCGGGGCGGCGATCCCACTCGAAGTAGCCGTCGGCGGGAAGCAGGCAGCGACGACGCGCGGCGGCCCGGCGGTAGGCGGGCTTCTCGGTGACCGTCTCGACGCGGGCGTTGATCATCCGGGAGCCGACGCCCGGGTCCTTGGCCCACGAGGGCACCAGGCCCCACCGCAGCGTCCGCAACTGCCGCTGCGCGCCCTCGGGCCCATCGGCTCCGTCGCCCCCGCCCCCCTCGTCATCTCGGGGTTCCCGCTCCACCACGGCACGCACCTGCTGGGTGGGCGCGACGTTCCAGGAGGGCCCCACCTCGGGGCCGACGACGACGTCGACGGCGTAGTCCTCCACGAGCTGGGCATCGGACCTGCTGCTGGCGTAGCGACCGCACACGGCAGGCAGTCTGCCCCCGCCCACCGACCGGCCGCCCGATCGATCGCACCGCTTGCTCCGGTCGCCGGTCCACCCCCCGCGCAGGACACTGGCGACGACGTCGAGCCCACGGCGCACCACCGCGAGAAGGGCCTGGCGAGACGGTATGAGCTCCGACGTCGACCACGCGCGCACGGCGCAGAAGGCGCGCACCGCACCCGCCCCTGACGATCCGCGCAAGCCGGACGACCCCACCGACCTCACCAAGCGGTCGTGGACGTACGTGCTGCGCAAGACGGCCCGGGAGTTCACCGGTGACGGTTGCCTGGACTTGGCGGCCGCGCTCGTCTACTACGCGGTCCTGGCCCTGTTCCCGGGCCTGGTGGCCGTCATCTCGCTGGTCGGCGTGCTCGGGCAGGGACCCCAGACCACCCAGGCGCTCCTGGACATCATCCGGGGCTTCGCGCCCGCTGACGTCGCGGAGAACCTGCGACCGGTGCTGCAGCAGCTCCAGGGGAGCCAGGGGGCGGGCATCGGGCTCGTCGTCGGCATCCTCGGTGCGCTGTGGTCGGCCTCCGGCTACGTCGGTGCGTTCTCCCGGGCCATGAATCGCATCTACGGCATCACCGAGGGCCGGCCGGTCTGGGTCATGCGACCCACGCAGCTGCTCGTCACGGTGATCGCCGTCGTCCTCGTGGTCGCGGCGCTCATCATCCTGGTGGTCTCCGGGCCGGTGGCTCGGTCAATCGGTGACGTCGTCGGGCTCGGCTCCGCGGCCGTGGCCACGTGGAACATCGCGAAGTGGCCGGTGCTGGCGCTGATCGTCGTCGTCATCATCGCGGTGCTCTACCAGCTGACGCCCAACATCAAGCGGCCCAAGTGGACCTGGACGAGCGTGGGTGCCGTCACGGCGATCCTCGTGTGGGCCGTCGCGTCGGCGCTGTTCGGCGTCTACGTCTCGGGCTTCGGCAACTACGACGCCACGTACGGCACGTTCGCGACCGTCATCGTCTTCCTGCTGTGGCTGTGGATCACCAACCTCGCTTTGCTCTTCGGCGCTGAGCTCGACGCCGAGCTGGAGCGCGGGCGCGAGCTGCAGGCCGGTTTCCACGCCGAGGAGACCCTGCAGCTGCCCCCGCGCGACACCCGCAAGAGCGACAAGGCCGAGGCCAAGCACGCCGAGGACGTCGCCCGAGGGCGCCAGCTGCGGCTCACGCATGGGGCCCCCGACGGCGCGCGCGGCGGCAGTCAGGGAGCAAGCGAGCACCCCAATCAGGGGCCGGACCGACAGGCAGAGCGCGACGCCGCCGTGCGTCGGGCGGGCGGCACGCCCGTCTGACACAGGGGCTCGGCGACACGCCGTCGAGGTGCTGGCCGGACACCTCTGGTTCCTCTAAATTCTCTCAAGTCACACGAGTCACATAAGTAGCAGAGGCAACGCCAGCACCACTGCACCACGGCGTCACAGCACCACAGTGCCTCCGGGCGAACCGGGGCCGGCCTGCAAGATCGGAGTCAGGAATGTCCGCTGCACCTGCTTCACCGGTCGTCGACCTTGACGTGTGGCGCGAGCGAGCCCGCGACGTCCGCGGTGCCGAACCCTCCGCCGCCGCGATCCCCGACGAGCGACCGCCCGTCGCCGCCGCGGCCGGCGCGTCCGTCCTCCGCATGCCCGCGCCCGCCGGACCGGGTCCGATGAGCGTCTTCGGCCCGGTCATGGCGTTCGGCCTCGTGCGGCGCCCGGCGGTCGAGGGCGCGCTGCCGGCGCGGCTACGGCCTGTGCACTCGCCCCACCTCGAGGCCGGTGCCGGTCAGGACGGCGACGGCGGCCCCGATGCCGCGAGACAGCCGGCCCTGGCCGGGCCGCCCGACCTCCGCGCGCTGCCCGCGCTCTCCAGCGAGCAGGGCGTCACCTCGGCGCCCACGCCGCGGCTGCGCCTGCTGCTCGACACCCGCGGCACGCCGCGCGGGCCACGCCGCTGAGCAGCCGCTGAGCAGTCTTTGAGCAGCCGTTGAGCAGTCCCTGAGGGGCGCAACCCGCCGGGTCGGTCGCCGTATCGACGCCGTCGTGCCCCAGACTTCTCCCAGGCGGGTGAGCACACCAACCAGCACCGCCGCTCCAGCTCTGGGGCGGCGGTGCTGGCGTGCTGTCACCCAGGGGGCGGGGGATCGGTGGAGGGTACGGCTGACGAGGGCGTCGCTGGCGGTGAGACCGGGCTCGACAGGCTCGCGAAGCTCACCGCGCGCCTCGTAGGCGCGCCGTGGGCGCAGGTGTCCTTGGCCCAGGGCGACGTCCACCGCGTCGTGGCCACGGGCGGGGCGCCCGAAGGCCGCGCATCGCGCCGCCTTGACCGCGCCGCGGAGACGCTGTGCGAGATCACGCTGACCGAGGGGCGGCCGGTCGTCGTCGAGGACACCACCACCGACCCCCGCACGGCACAGCGGCCAGCCGTCACCTCCGGCCTCGTCGGTTCCTACCTCGGCGTCCCCCTCGTCCAGGACGGGCGCACCACCGGGGTTCTCTGCGCCTACGGGCCCACGCCGCGGCCGTGGGACAAGCACGACGTGGAGGTCCTCGAGCACCTCGCCGCGAGCGCCGTCGCTGAGCTCGACATGGAGCGCATCGTGGCTGACGTCACCCGAAGCCGGCTGCGGGTGGAGCTCGCCGTCGACGCCGCCGGCGTGGGCAGCTTCGTCTGGGACCTGGCGAGCGGTGAGCTGGAGTGGGACGACAGGCTGCTGGAGATCTTCGGGATCGAACGGGCCGACTTCGGCGGCACCATCACGGCCTTCAATGCGTCCCTGCACCCGGACGACCTCGAGCGCGTGACCGCCGCTCTGGAGCGGTCCATCGCCACCTGCGGTGAGTTCCGAGCCGAGTACCGCGTGCAGCGTCCCGGGGGAGGGGTGCGCTGGGTGCAGGCCCGGGGCCGGACGCTGTGCGACCCCACCGGGCGCGCCACGCGGGTGGTCGGCGCCGCCTACGACACCACCGAGGTGCACGAGGGTGAAGCGCGGGTCGCCCGCGTTCTGGAGAGCATGTCGGCGGCCTTCTACAGCCTGGACCGCGACTTCCGCTTCACCTACGTCAACGCCGAGGCCGAGCGGCTCCTCGGCCGGCCCCGCAGCGAGCTGCTGGGCGGAGTGCTGTGGGACCTGTTCCCCGCGACGCTGTCCAGCGCTTTCGAGAGCGGCTACCGCTCGGCGATGGACAGCGGCCAGCCCGCCACCTTCGAGGCGCACTACCCACCGCCGCTGGATGGCTGGTACGAGGTCCGCGTCTGGCCGGTGCCCGACGGCCTGTCCGTGTACTTCCTCGAGATCACCGAGCGGCGTCGTGCGCAGGAGCGCGCCGACGCCGCCGTCGCCCGGCTCGCGCTCATCGCGCGCACCACCGAGCAGCTCACCGAGGTGCTCGACGGGCGCACCGCGGTGGCGCGGCTCGCCTCGCTCGTGGTGCCCCAGCTGGCCGACTGGTCGCTGGTGTCGCTCGTGGACGACGGGGGCCCGCTGCGTGACGTCGGCTGGGCTCACGTCGACCCTGCGTGCACCGCACTCGTCGAGCAGTACGCGACGCAGCGGTCGAGGGGTCTTCACCCCACGGCCCCGCTGCTGCGGGCCCTGGCCACCGGCGAGCCGCAGGGCATCCCCTCGGAGGCGGCGGCAACCCTCCGCGACGTCCTCGGGGACGACGACGCACGCCGGCTCCTCACCCAGCTGGCGCCGCAGGCGTGCTGGGTGTTCCCCCTGAGTTCCCACGGGCGCACGTTCGGCGCGCTGTCCCTGTTCTGGGGCGCGCAGCGGCCTGCTCCCGGACCCGACGACCTGGCCCTCGCCCGCGAGGTCGCCGCGCGAGCGGGCACCGCGCTGGAGAACGCGCGCCTGTACGAGCGCCAGCGCGACCTCGCCGAGGAGCTTCAGCGCAGCCTCCTCACCGCCCCGCCGCGCCCGGACCACCTCGAGGTAGCGGTGCGCTACCTCCCGGCGGGGTTCGCCGCCCAGGTGGGAGGGGACTGGTACGACGCGTTCGTCCAGGCGGACGGCGGCACCGTCGTCGTCATCGGTGACGTCGTCGGGCACGACACCGCCGCCGCCGCTGCCATGGGGCAACTGCGGGGTCTGCTGCGCGGCATCGCGTACACGACGGGCGCCGGACCTGCGGACGTGCTGCAGCGACTGGACGCAGCCATCCCCGGCCTGCTGATCTCCACGACGGCCACCGCTGCCGTGGTGCGGCTGGAGCAGACCGCCTCGGACCGCGCCCGCGGCATCACGGCGCTGCGCTGGTCGAGCGCGGGGCACCCGCCACCGTTCGTGCTGCACCCCAACGGCTCCGTCGTGGCCCTGGAGGTCGACGACCCCGACCTGCTGCTCGGCATCGACCCGGCCTCCACCCGCCAGGAGCGCGTCGAGGAGGTGGGGCGAGGCACGACGGTGGTCCTGTACTCCGACGGACTGGTCGAGCGGCGCGGGCAGTCCCTCGACGTCGGGCTGGCGCGCCTGCGCGCGGTGCTGGCCGAGCTGGGCCACCTGCCGCTGCAGAAGCTCTGCGACGCGCTGCTGAGCCGCCTGGTGAGCGAACGGCCCGAGGACGACGTCGCCCTGGTCGCCGTGCGCCTGCTCCCGTAGGACCCCCACGCCTCAGCAGCAGCCCGCGCGGACCTGAGTCACAGCGCGAGCGTGACGCGGAACAGCGACCGGGGATCCTGAAGGTCGGAGGGGCGAGCGAGAGCGGCCCGGGGAATGACGTCCAGCCACCGCACCGATCGGCGGTGCGGGACAAGCGCGGCTGTGCCGGCGAAGGCGTACTCGCCGGTCACCTCGCCCAGGAGGAGCGACCTGCCCTCGTGCACCGGCACAGCGACCTCGTCGCCCACCGCCACGTCGGCCACCAGCGACTCCAGCTGGCGCAACGCCTTGCCCGGACGGCGCTTCACGCCGGTCTGTTCGCCGCGCTCGGCGAGCAGCGTCCGCAGATCACCGGGGGAGGCGAGGTCCGCGGGGACGTCGATGCCGCTGCTGGTGTCGAGCCCGACCACGCCCTGCCCGACGAGCACGCCCAGGGTGGGCGAGTCCGCGGCGCGCACCACCCACAGGCCCCGTCCGGGCAGCGGCGGGCGAGCGGGCACGTCGTCGGGTCCCGGCCACACGTAGTCGAGGTCGGTGGGCAGGTCGGTCTCGAACAAGGGGCCGTAGTGCGCCGTGTCCTTGCGCAGCAGGTTGGAGCGATGGGCGCGGTGGAACTCTGGGCGGCCCAGCCAGCTGGGGAGCTGATCTGCGCCCGCCAGCTCCTGCTCGGTCGCGTCGGCGACCTCGGGGGCGAACTCCGCGATCTGGGAAGCGGTGGAGTCCGCGTGCCCACGCGCTGTCCATTCGTGCACGCACTGGAGGCCGTAGTGCACGAGCGCGGGCGTGCGACCGCGCCACATCACGACCACCGGGTGGCGGCTCCAGCCGTACTCGGGCAGCTCCAGGGCCCGCAACACCTGCAGTACCTCCACGCGCTGCTTGCCCAGCCGGGGACCGTCCAGGACGGCCGCGCTCTCGGCGAAGCCGGGAAAGGGGAGGAAGGTCTGCATGGAGGCGCTGCTCGAGCAGGGCTACTGAGCCCGATGCCCCTGGGGCTCCTCCTCGGCGGGCTCGCTGAGGCGCCCCGTCGCGTCCATGACCTGGTCGGTCTCGTCGGGGTCGTCGGAGACCACGCGCACCTCGTCGGGCACGGAGTTGACGCCCATGGCCGCCGCGATGTCCGCCTCGGTCACCTTCGGTAGGCCCGCGGTGGGGTCGTCGTCGGTACCCGTGCCGAGGGGGGTGGCAGCGGAGTGGCTGGACTGGCTGTCGTGGGTGCTCATCGGCTCTCCTGGCGGCTCTGGTTCTCGGCGGTGTTGGAGGTCTCCTCGAGCGGGGAGTCGATGCCGAGCTCCCTGTCGACGACGACGTGGCGGCCCTGGCTCAACTCTGCGGCGGTGTCGTCCACCCACTTCTGGGGCTGCTCGGGAAACCCGCGCTCCGCGATGAGGCGCGTCAAGGCTTCCCGCACGACGTCCACGTCGCCGCCCGCGTGCTCGGCGTGCACCTCGGAGACGATGTGCTGCAGCAGGACCTGGCGGTCGTGCTGGGCTTCTGGTGCTGGTTCCGGCATGGCTCCTGCCTATCACCGCCCCGAAGGTCCAACCACTCCTGTTGAACCACTCCTGGCTCGGCTTGCCGGGGCTCCGGGGCGGTGTTCTGCTGGTCCGCGTCCCCGCCGGTGGAGCCCGGCGGTCCGTGTCGCCGCGGGCCGCTCGCCGCAGGACGACCGCGCCCGTGCGGCGAACGACGCGAGAGCACAGGAGCCCCGATGACCGCGTCCGTCGACGGCCCCACAGCTCCCAGTGCCGAGCCCAGCAGTTTGCCCAGCCCGATCAGCCCTCGCGACCAGATCACCGAGGAGCTCCTGGCCCGGGCTCACGCCGCGGCGCCCGCGGAGCGGGCCAGGCTGCTCGACGAGGTCGTCGTCCTCAACCTCCCCGTGGCCAAGGCTCTTGCCGCGCGCTTCCGCGACCGGGGCGAGCAGCTCGACGACCTCGTCCAGGTGGCCTCGCTGGCCCTCGTCAAGGCCGCCCAGGGCTACCAGCCCGGGAAGGGCCGCGGCTTCTTGCCCTATGCGGTGCCCACCATCACCGGGGAGCTGCGACGGCACTTCCGTGACCGCCAGTGGGGGGTACGCCCGCCCCGCCGGCTGCAGGAGCTGCGTCTCTCTCTCGGAGCCGCTGCCGCCGAGCTCACCCAGAAGATCGGGCGCGCACCGACGGTGGCGCAGCTGTCGGAGCACCTCGGCGTCGACCAGGAGGAGGTCATCGAGGCGCTCGCCGCCGCGCAGGACTACCACCTGGCCTCGCTGGACGCCCCCATGGACGGCGAGGCCGACGGCACGCCCCTGGGCGCCACCCTCGGCGGCGACGACGGCGCCATCGACAGGCTCGTCGACCACGTGAGCGTGGCCCCGTTGCTCGCATCGCTGCCCGAGCGCGACCGGCGGATCCTGTCGCTGAGGTTCTTCCGCGGGTGGACGCAAAGCCAGATCGCCGCCGACATCGGCGTCACGCAGATGCAGGTCTCACGCCTGCTGGCACGCACACTGCAACGGCTGCGGACGCAGCTCGAAGATGCCGAGGCCGAAGCCGCCTGAGCGTCAGACCACCCCGTAGAGCCTGTCTCCGGCGTCGCCCAAGCCCGGGACGATGTAGCCGTTCTCGTTGAGCCGCTCGTCGATGGCGGCGGTCACCACGGTGATCGGCGCGTCGGCGCCGAACGACGACGTCACCACCTCGACGCCCTCCGGCGCCGCGAGCAGGCACACCGCGGTGACGTCGGTGGCGCCGAGCTCGAAGAGGTAGCGGATCGCGGCGACGAGCGTGCCGCCGGTGGCAAGCATGGGGTCGAGCACGTAGCACTGGCGGCCGGACAGGTCGTCCGGGAGCCGGTGGGCATACGTGCTGGCCTGCAGCGTCTCCTCGTCGCGGACCATCCCCAGGAAGCCGACCTCCGCCGTCGGCAGCAGCCGGGTCATGCCGTCGAGCATGCCCAGGCCCGCCCGCAGGATGGGCACCACGAGCGGCTTGGGGCTGGCGAGCTTCACGCCCGTGGTGGGCCCCACCGGCGTGGTGATGTCGAAGGGCTCCACCCGCGCACCGCGCGTCGCCTCGTAGGCGAGCAGCGTCACGAGCTCGTCCGCGAGCCGCCGGAACGTCGGTGAGTCGGTTCGCTCGTCGCGCAGGGCGGTGAGCTTGTGGGCCACGAGGGGGTGGTCGACGACCTGCACGCGCACGGTCCCCGACCCTACCCAGTCGCAGAGCGTCGACGGCGCGCCTCTCGCCTGGCGGGCGGCTCTGCGCCACGATGGGGCCCATGTCCTACTTCACCGCGGTCCTCACTTCCGATGGGGACGGCTGGCACTCGGTTGACCTCGACGTCGAGGACGCCGTGGACGTCGAGGAGCTCGCCGACGAGGTGCGCGCCGCCATCGACGACTCCGGCGAGACGCCCGGCCCCGTCCTCGTCGTCCTCGAGCGCGAGGACGAGTGGTTCGCGCTGGTCAGGGTCGACGGCGAGGAGCCGCGTGCCTTCGTCTCCGATCTGCCGGCCGCCTCCAGCAGCCACTACGGGGAGCTGCTCTCGGTCACCGCCGACTCGCCCGCCCCCCAGCCCGCCCCCCAGGAGGACGAGGAGGAGGACAGCGCCGCCCGTGTCGCTGCCCCCACCTGGGCCGGCGATGCCGACCTCCTCGCCGACCTCGGCCTGGCCGGTGGTGAGCTCGCGGACACCGCCGAGTCCCGCGACCCCGCCGGGGCGCTCGTGGCGGTGGGCGAGAAGATCGGCTTCGTCGATCTGCTCGAGGCGCTGCGCTGACCCTCGCGAGTCCTCGCGACGACGCCCGCCTGATCCGGCTGGCACTGGCGCAGGCGCGGTCGGCGCCGTCCATCTCCGCTGACGTGCCGATCGGCGCCGTCGTCGTCGATGCTTCGGGGCTCGTGCTTGGCGTCGGCGCCAACGAGCGTGAGGCCACGGGTGACCCGACGGCCCACGCCGAGGTCCTTGCCCTGCGCCGCGCCTCCGCCGCCACCGGCTCGTGGCGCCTCGACGGCGCGACCCTGGCGGTGACGCTGGAGCCGTGCACCATGTGCGCCGGTGCGCTCGTGCTGGCGCGGGTGGCGCGGGTGGTCTTCGGCGCGTGGGACCCCAAGGCCGGAGCAGTCGGGTCGCTGTGGGACGTGGTCCGCGACCCCCGGCTGAACCACCGCCCCGAGGTGGTCGCCGGCGTGCTGGAAGAGCCCTGCGCCACGCTGCTGAGGGGTTTCTTCGAAGACCGGCGCACGACCGGGTAGTGTCTTCAGCGGTGGCGTGTCCGAGCGGCCTAAGGAGCACGCCTCGAAAGCGTGTGAGGGTGAAAGCTCTCCGTGGGTTCAAATCCCACCGCCACCGCCACGACAACGGCGGCGCCCCATCTAGGGGCGCCGCCGTTTCGTTGTCTGCCACGCCCTGTCCGTGATCATGGGCGGTCGGCCACCTGCCGACGCCTGCACCTCCGCGGTGTCACCGGCCGCGCAGGCCGGCGGTGGCCCCGCCCACCACGAGCAAGCCGCCCAGCACGATCAGCGCCACCGCCGCGACGGCCCCCGTATCGACGTGGATGTCGGTGAGGATGCTCACACCGACCAGGACGACGACCAGCAGCGCCGCCACGCCGGTCACCAGGCTCGGGACGTGGGGGCCGCCCGGGGCCGGCTCCATCGGCTCCATCGGCTGCTCGATGGGCTGGTCTGTGCTCACGCTGCGCTCCTGACGATCTCGAGCTGGCCGATGGCGGTGCGGGCGTCCACGACGAGGCGAAGCGGCTCGGACGCGCTGCCGGTCGTCGTCGTGCTCCTTGCCGTGGAGGTGGTGCTCGTGAAGAAACCGTCACCGCGTCCGCGGGTGGTCCACCCGTCCCCGCGGGCGACCACCTGGCCGATCAGGCCGCCGGTGCGGACCTCGACGTCGGCGGCGGCGGGCACGAGCACGCGCGCGTCACCGACGCCGTGCCGCAGCTCCACCTCCACGGTGCTGCCGGTCGCTCCCGGCGCATCGGCCAGAGCCCGCAGGTCCAGTGTGGAGTCTCCGGCCCACGAGGCGAAGCCGCGCTCGGCCTGGGTGATGGTCACCGGCCGCCAGTCGACGTCGCCGACAGCGCGTATGTCCGCGGTGGGTGGCACGGTGACCGCCAGGAGCGCCGTGGTCGCACCCGCGAACGCCCAGAACCCGAGCCCGTCACCGCGCCGCCCGGCGAGGCCCGCCACGAGCAGTGCGAGCGCCACCACCGCCGTCCCCGCGCCCGCCGAGAGCGCCACGAGCTGGGGTGTCGACAGGCCTCCGGCGCCGAGGGCGGGCCAGCCGCCCAGGCCCAGCGAGCTCAGGACCTCCGGTCTCGCTGCCAGCCAGGTCGCCGTGCCGGCCAGCAGCGCCAGGCCCAGCGTCACGGCGGTCAGCCACCCCGGGACCGCGGGCCGCTGCGCCCCTCGGGGAGCTCCCAGGTTGACCCTCAGGTTGCCCGTCGGGCCCGCAGGCTGCCCGTCCGGCCGGATCCCGCCGGCAGAGGCGGGCACCAGCTTCGGCAGGAGGGTCACCGCCACGGCAAGGACGACGCCGACGACGACGAGCGCCACGACGTCGCCGCCGTTGACCACCTGGCCGTCCACCGCCCACGCCCACGGGGCGGGCACCACCGTGGCCACGGCCGCCAGGCCGAGCGCGAGGATCGCGGCTGCCGAGACCTCACCTCCCACCAGCGCCCGCGCCTCGATCCGGTCGTGGCGGTCGGGCAGCAGCAGCCAGGCGACGGCGTAGAAGACCAGACCGGCTCCGCCGATCAGCCCGACGACGACGATGACGACCCGCAGGAGCACCGGGTCGACGCCGAGGCGGTCGGCAGTGCCCGCGGCCACGCCGCCGAGCCACCGCTCGTCGGAGCGACGCAGGTCCAGGCGCAGCAGCCAGTCCCAGAACGCGGTGCGCGGCGCACCGGTCGCGGGACCCGTGGAGGTCGGCGAGGAGGTCATGGCGTCGAGCGTGCTCCGGTGGTGGCCTCGGCGGATCCGGTGTCGACCCTGACCTGACCCTGGTTCCTGCGGACCCCAGGGTCAGGGGCGGGTCCGGGGTCGGGCCAGGGTCTCTCACGGGTGACCTGTGGCGCACCAGCCGCCACGATGAGCAGGTGACCGCCGCCGCCCCCGCCGGCCCGCTGCCCGGCGCGCGCCGACCGCCTGTGCGCCGACCCTTGCATCGGCCCCTGCGCGGGCGCTGGGTCGGCGGGGTGGCTGCCGGCGCCGCGGACCACCTCCGCCTGCCCGTGGCCGTGACCCGGGTGCTGTGGCTGGCCCTGGTCGCCGCCGGCGGCGCCGGCCTCGTGGGATACGTGCTGCTGTGGGTGCTGGTGCCCGTGCAGGGCGAGCGGGCACCAGGTGAGCGTTCCCCGGGGGAATCCGGCCGCGGGTTCACCGACCTGCTCACTCGCTGGAGCCCCGCCGGCGGTGCCGGCGCCCAGCTGGTCGTGGGCGCCGTGCTGCTCGGCGCAGGGGTCCAGCTGGTCCTGCAGCGAGGCGGTCTCGACGTCCCGAGCGAGCTCCTCCCGCCGGTGTTCGCGGGGCTGGCGGGCGCGGCCGTCGCCTGGGGCTGCCTCGCCCCGCAGACCCGCACCGCGCTGCTCGACCAGGTCGGCGGAGGCACCCCCGACGGCACCCGTCGTGTGGCGCTGGGCATGGCGCTGGTCGCTGCGGGGCTCGTCCTCCTGGCTTTCGGCGGCGGGCAGGCACAGGCGCTCGGACCTGCCGCCGTGGCCGCGCTCGCGGTGCTCGTCGGCGTGGCGCTCGTGGTGGCTCCCTGGGTGCTGCGGCTCGTGCGCGATCTCGCCGCCGAGCGCACCGCCCGCCTGCGGGAAGCCGAGCGCGCCGAGGTGGCCGCTCACCTGCACGACTCCGTACTGCAGACGCTGTCGCTGCTACAGCGCCACAGCAACGACCCGGCCACCGTCGCCCTCCTGGCGCGACGCCAGGAGCGCGAGCTGCGCGACTGGCTCTACGGCGGATCTTCTCGCCCGGGCGTGGAGACCGGGGCCAGCCTGGCCGACCGGGTGCGCGGTGAGGCCGCCGACGTGGAGGACGCCGTCGGCGTGCCCGTCGAGGTGGTGGTGGTGGGTGACCGGCCGGTCGGTCGCTCGGAGGAGGCTCTGGTGGCCGCGCTGCGCGAGGCGGTGCTCAACGCCGTCCGCCACGGGCGCCCGCCCGTCCAGGTCTATCTCGAGGCGGGCCCCGACGGCGCCGAGGCCTTCGTGCGCGACCACGGCGACGGCTTCGACGTGACCGCTGTCCCCGCCGACCGTCGCGGCGTCCGCGATTCGGTGCTCGGCAGGATGGCCCGCGTGGGTGGCTCGGCGCACGTGGGCCCGGCCCCCGGCGGCGGCACCGAGGTGTCGCTCCGTACGGGCGCCGGTCCAGGCCCAGGCGCCGGTCCAGACGTCGAGCAGGACGGCGGTGCGCGGTGAGCTCGCTGCGGGTGCTGCTCGTCGACGACCACGCGCTCGTGCGCTCGGGCGTGCGCGCCCTGCTCCCGCCGGACCTGCTCGTGGTGGGGGAAGCCGACGACGTCGGCTCGGCGGTCGAGTCCGTCCAGCGCCTGGCGCCCGACGTCGTCCTGCTCGACGTCCACCTGCCGGGCGGCGATGCCCCCGGGGTGGCAGGCGGCGCCGAGGTGCTGCGTCGCTGCTCCGGGGTGTTGCATCCCGACGGTCGGCCGGTGCGCTTCCTGGCGCTGAGCGTCTCCGACGCCGCGGAGGACGTCATCGCCGTCGTGAGGGCCGGGGCGCGCGGTTACGTCACCAAGTCCGTCGACGCCGCGGCGCTGGCCGATGCCGTCCGCCGTGTCGCCGAGGGCGACGCCGTCTTCTCCCCGCGCTTGGCGGGCTTCGTGCTGGACGCCTTCGGCGCGGCCGCCGGTGGCGACATCGCGACGACCGACGCCGAGCTCGACAGGCTGTCGGCCCGCGAGCGCGAGGTGATGCGCCTCATCGCGCGCGGGTACGCCTACAAGGACGTCGCGAAGATGCTGTTCATCTCCGTCAAGACGGTGGAGACCCACGTCTCGGCGGTGCTGCGCAAGCTGCAGCTGTCCAACCGTCACGAGCTGACACGCTGGGCGAGCGACCGACGCCTGCTGTGACGCCGTCCGGCGCCGGGTCCGACCAGAGCGCGGGCACGTCGTCGGGGTGGAGTGGTGGACTGACGACGCTGCCCTGTACGAGCAGGGTGCGGCCCGGGGCCAGCCCGCGCAGCAGCGCGAGGTGGACGGCGCCCTCAGCCCCCTCGGCCGTGACCGGCACCCCCAGCCCGTGACCGAGCTCCACCAGGGTGCGGACGACGACGGCGGACCGCTCGTCCACGGGCGCCCGCTCCACGAAGCGGCGGTCGATCTTGAGGCCGTCGACATGCAGCTCCGACAGGTGGCTCAGGCCAGCCGCACCGCTGCCGACGTCGTCAAGGGTCAGCGCCACGCCGAGCGCGCGCAGCGCCTCCAGCGTGGGCGCTGCTGCCCTCACGTGCGCGGCGGTGGCCACCTCCGGCAGTTCCAGGCGGAGCGTGCGGGCCCGCACACCTGCGCGCTCGAGCTCCCGGGCGACCACGGCCGGCAGGTCGGGCATGAGGAGGCCCGCCACCGTGAGGTTGACGTTGAGGTGGGCGGGCGCAGCCGGCCCGTGCTCGGCCTCCCACCGGGCCTGCTGGGCGAGCGCGGTGCGCAAGACGTGCACGTCGAGCTCGGCCGAGAAGCCGGCGGCGGCGGCGTCGTCGAGGAAGTCGCCCGGGGCCAGCAGGCCGCGCAACGGGTGCCGCCACCGCACGAGGGCTTCCAGGCTGCGCAGCCGCCCGGTGACGACCTCCACGATCGGCTGGTAGTGCACCTCCAGCTCGCCGCGCTCGGCGGCCGCGTGGAAGGCGCGGTGGTCCGGTGCGGGGGGAGTCGCGCCGCTGCACCAGGAGGCGTCGACCACCTCCGAGCGTCGTCCACCGGACTGCTTGGCGCGGTACATGGCCAGGTCGGCCTCGTGCAGCAGGGCGCTCGGCTCTGCCGGTAACGCCGTGCACATCGCCACCCCGACGCTCGCCCGGCCTGGTAGCAGACGTCCGCCCAGGTCGTGCGGCCGACTGAGTTCCGCCTGCAGAAGGATCGCCAGGTGCTGGGCGTCGGCCGGTCCGGCGCCCGGGAGCAGGACGGCGAACTCGTCGCCTCCCAGCCGCGCGACGACGCCGTCGGGGCCCCCGCAGGCGCGGAGCCGCTCGGCGGTGCGGCGCAGGAGCTGGTCACCCGTGACGTGGCCGGAGGAGTCGTTGACGGCCTTGAAGTCGTCGAGGTCGACGAAGGCGACCACCACGCTGCCCGGACCCGCGCACACCTCCCCGAGGCGCCGCATGAAGTGGGCACGGTTCGCCAGGCCGGTGAGCTGATCGGTGAGTGCTTCGACGGCCAGTTGCGCGGACAGGGCCCGGAAGACCTGCTCGGCCTCCAGCAGCCGCAGCGTCCCGTCGGGCCGTCGGACGAGGAGCTCGGAGAACCGCTGAGCGCGTTCGCGCGCCAGCAGCAGCTCGGCGGCCCGAGGCACCGACGTGTCAGCGTCGAGTACGAGTACGTCGTGCTCGGCGAGGGTGGCGATGGGACGGCGCCCGTGCAGGGAGCGTCCGTACCCGTAGCGCCCGCTCATCGCGCTGAGGAAGGCGCCGCGCGACACCAGGCCGAGCGTCCGCGGGTGCCCAGCGTCGTCGTCGTGATCGTCCTCGCCAGCGTGGTCGTCGTCGCCGATCACGGCCAGGCACAGCAGGTCGGGGTCGCTGCGGAAAGCCGCGTCCACCTGCCAGCACGCAGTGCTGCCGGAGACCCTTCTCAGCGGCACGGACAGCTCGTCCACGCAGCGCGTCAATGTGGTCTCGAGCAGGGCGCGCGGCACCTCGCTCACGCGCGACTCCCCGGGGACACGAGGCAGCAGTCTGGCAGCGCACGAGACCCTCTAGCGACCAGCGACGGCCCTTCGCGCCGTCTCCATCGGCTGTCAGTCGGGGATGACGAGCACCCTGGCGTGCAGCATGGTCCGCTGCTGCAGGGCCGCACGCAGCGCGCGGTGGAGACCGTCCTCGAGGTAGAGGCTGCCGCGCCACCGCACCACGTGGGCGAACAGGTCTCCGTAGAACGTCGAGTCCTCCGAGAGGAGGCTGCCCAGGTCGAGGGTGCGCTTGGTGGTCACCAGCTCGTCGAGGCGGACCTGCCGCGGAGGGACCTCCGCCCACTGCCGAGGGGTGTCGACGCCGTGGTCCGGGTAGGGCCGCGAGTCTCCGACGCGAGCGAAGATCACCTGGACAATCCTAGGCGGGATGGTCCGGCACTCGTCAGGCGACGACGGCGAGGCGCGGCCGGCGAACCACGGGCCTCGGCGGCCCCGCCACGATCAACGCCCCGGAACACGTGGTGCACACCAGCTCCGGGCACAGCTCGCCATGACCGTCGGAGCACGGCGGCACCTCGAACTCCCGGCGCTGCGCGCACCACGGGCAGTCACGCTCCTCCAGCACGGCGACCTCCTCCTGTCGGGCCGCCACGGCGGCGCCGCTACGACGACGGGAGCACCGTCCCAGGAGGGTCTGACAGTCCGGATGCAGCGCCCATGCGCCCATGCAGAAGGGCCCGGACGGTGTCGACCGTCCGGGCCCCGAGGGCGGAGGATGCGGGATTTGAACCCGCGAGGGCTGTTAACCCAACCCGCGTTCCAGGCGAGCGCCATAGGCCACTAGGCGAATCCTCCGTGAACGACGATACCGGACGGGTGAGCCGTCCGTGAGCAGTCCACGCCGCTCGCGGGGCGCGCGGCGCCGCCGACGGGTCGCGCTACAGTGGTCGCGGCCCCTCGTGCGGCGCCATCCTGCTGAACCCCCCCAGGGCCGGAAGGCAGCAAGGGCAGGTGGGCTCTGGCGGGTGCGCGAGGGGTCCTTCCCCGTCCGGCCCCGCTGTCCACAGGCGTCGCAGCGGAGGCCCCGGCTGTCGGAACCCGGCGGGAGGATGCTGACGTGGCTACCGCCCTGTATCGCCGCTACCGGCCCGACACCTTCGCCGAGGTCATCGGTCAGGAGCACGTCACCGACCCGCTGCGCGCCGCTCTGCGCTCCGGCAGGGTCGGTCAGGCGTACCTCTTCTCGGGGCCGCGCGGCTGCGGCAAGACGACGTCGGCGCGCATCCTCGCGCGCTGCCTCAACTGCGCCGAGGGCCCCACCGACACCCCCTGCGGCCGCTGCGATAGCTGCGTGGAACTTGCCCGCGCCGGCCCGGGCAGTCTCGACGTCGTCGAGATCGACGCAGCCAGTCACGGCGGCGTCGACGACGCGCGCGAGCTGCGCGAACGCGCCACCTTCGCCCCGGCGCGAGACCGGCAGAAGGTCTTCATCATCGACGAGGCGCACATGGTGACGCCGCAGGGCTTCAACGCCCTGCTGAAGATCGTCGAGGAGCCGCCGCCCCACATCGCCTTCATCTTCGCCACCACCGAGCCTGACAAGGTGCTCGGCACCATCCGCTCGCGCACGCACCACTACCCGTTCCGTCTCGTCCCGCCCCCTGTGCTGCAGGCGCACCTCCAGCAGGTCTGCGACGCCGAGGGCGTGCGCGTGGGACAGGGCGTGCTGCCGCTCGTCGTGCGCGCCGGCGCAGGGTCGGTGCGCGACTCGCTGTCCGTGCTCGACCAGCTCGCCGCGGGCGCCGGCGACGAGGGCATCGACTACGAGCACGCCGTGGCGCTGCTCGGCTACACACACGCGACCCTCCTGGACGACGTGACCGCCGCCTTCGCCGCTGGCGACGGCGCAGGCGTCTTCCAGGTGGTCGACAGGGTGATCTCCTCCGGACAAGACCCGCGCCGCTTCGTCGATGACCTGCTCCAGCGCCTGCGCGACCTCGTCGTCGTCCAGGCGGTGGGGGAGCGCGCCGGTCAGGTCTTCCCCGGTGTCCCGTCCGACCAGCTGGAGCGGATGGCCCTGCAAGCGGCCAGCTTCGGCGCGGCCCAGCTCTCGCGAGCGGCCGATCTGGCCAACACCGCCGCGACGGAGATGACCGGGGCGACGTCGCCGCGGCTGCACCTGGAGCTGCTCTGCGCGCGGATGCTCCTTCCAGCCGCGGACGACGGCGAGCGCGGCCTCGCGGCCCGCCTCGACCGCGTCGAGCGGCGCCTCGCCGTGCCCGGCGGGGTGCCGGCCGCGGGAGTCGGCTCCACCGTCGAGCACGAGGGAGCGGCTCAGGCGCTGCGTGCCGTTTCTGAGGACCTGCCCGCCTCGGCCCCGCGGGAAGACGGCGAGGCCCGCGGCGCCCGGCAGGTGCGCGAGGTCATGGCTCGCCGCCGCGAGGGCGGCGTCCCGGCCACAGGCACAGGCGACATGTCGGAGCCCCGGGAGTTCGGGGAGCCGCGGGAGATCCGTGACGTCCCCGAAGCGGAATCCCCGCAGCCGGAGCGCCGCGAGTTGGGACCCCACGAGCCGGCAGCCACCACCCCGGTCGCCACCCCGGTCCCTGTGGCGCCCGACCCCGTCGGGTCGGTGCCCACCGGTGCTCCCGCCGGGCCTCACTCCACCGAGGCGGTGCGCCGCATGTGGCCCGAGGTGCTCGACCACCTCGCCACCGTCAAGCGGCGCACGTGGACCCGCGTCAGCCAGGACGCCCAGGTCGTCCACGTCGACGACCAGCGCGTCGTCCTGGGGTTCGCGCGTCCCAACACCCTCCAGGCGTTCAGCATCGGCCCCCACGCCGACTTCGTCCGCGAAGCGCTGATCGCCGTCATCGGCCTCGACCGGCAGGTCGTCGCCGTCAACGCCGGCGCTCCCGTGCCGGGCGCGCCGGCCTCGTCGCCGACCGGCCGCGCCGCCGCGCCCGCCGTTCCGCCGGCTCCTGTCGCTCGCGACACGCAGGAGGGCCAGCCGCCTCCGCAGCGTCCCGCAGCCGAGCCCACGCGTCGAGAGCCTCCGCGGGAGGAGCCTGCCCGCGGCTCAGCGCCGACCGCACGACCGTCCGCCGCACGCCCTCCGGCCTCACGCCCACCGCTGACGGCGCCCGGCCCCCGTCAGCGCAGCGCGACCCCGCCGCCGTGGGAAGACATCCCCCCGCCGGAGCCCCCTGACGACAGCGAGCCTCCGCCGCCGGAGTACGACGACCCCTGGGCCGACCCGGCGCAGCTCTCGCGTCAGCGCCCTGCGCCGCCGTCTTCGGACCCAGCGCCGACCGCGAGCGCGCCGTCGTCCCCACCCGTCGCGGCTGTGGTCGCTGCAGTTGCGTCGCCGCAGCCCCCGGCCCCCAGCGCACCGACCACCGCACCGACCACCGCACCGACCACCGCGCAGCCCACCGCACCGTCACCGCGCCCGGCCGTTCCCGGCCGGCCGCTCAGCGGTGCTGAGCTGGCGCGCTCGGCCATGAGGTCGGCTGCGGGCGGTGGCGAGGGGGTTGCGAGCAACCGCCCTGTCGTGCAGGCGCCGGTCAGCTCTGACGACGAGCCGAGCCGCGACGACCCGGACGCCGAGGGCTCCGGCCAGGTGGGGCTGCCCGTGGTGCAGCGCCTGCTCGGTGGCCGGGTGCTCTCGATCGACGAGCGTCGCTGACACCAGCTGCGCATCGCCCGCCCATCACAGGGTCCACGCCGCCCGTGCCGACCGCGCCCGCGCGGTCGGTCGTGGCACGTAGGCTCGACGCGTGTACGAGGGCGCAGTCCAGGACCTCATCGACGAGCTCGGTCGGCTCCCCGGTGTGGGTCCCAAGAGCGCCCAGCGGCTGGCGTTCCACCTGCTCGCCGCCGATGAGGACGAGGTGGCCCGGCTCGTCTCAGCGTTGACCGAGGTGAAGCGGCGGGTGCGGTTCTGCGCGACGTGCGGCAACGTCGCGCAGGAGGAGCAGTGCCGCATCTGCCTCGACCCGCGGCGAGACACCACCGTGCTGTGCGTGGTGGAGGAGCCGAAGGACGTCGTCGCCATCGAGCGCACGCGCGAGTTCCGCGGTCGCTACCACGTGCTGGGTGGGGCGATCAGTCCCATCGAGGGGGTCGGGCCTGACGACCTGCGCGTGCGTGAGCTGCTGACGAGGCTCGCGTCGGGCGAGGTCACCGAGGTGATCCTCGCCACGGACCCGAACCTCGAGGGCGAGGCGACCGCCACCTACCTCGCGCGGATGCTCAAGCCGATGGGGCTGCGCACCACGCGTCTGGCGTCGGGTCTGCCCGTGGGCGGTGACCTGGAGTACGCCGACGAGGTCACCCTCGGTCGCGCCTTCGAGGGTCGCCGCCTCCTCGACGTCTGACGCGGCCCGGGAACGCGCCGAGGGGCGCCCCGCCGTGGCGGGGCGCCCCTCGGGGGAGTGGGTCGGCTCAGTCGCCGATGCGCAGTCCGTCCTTGGAGGAGAACAGGTGGATGTGGTTGGCCTTGGGCACCACGCGCACCGTGGAACCGGCCTGGGGAGGACGGCGACCGTCGACACGGGCGATGATCTGCTGCTCCGAGGAGCCCAGCTTCGCGCGGCCGTACAGGTAGGCGTCGGCGCCGAGCTCCTCGACGACGTCCACCTCGACGGGCAGGCCGTCCTCGGATAGGTCGAGGTCCTCGGGACGCACACCCAGGGTCACGGTCGAGCCGGTCTCGGAGAGCGTGTCGCGGGGCACCGGCACCGTGGTGGAGCCGAACTTCACGCCGCCGTCGACGACGTCGAGGTTGAGCAGGTTCATGGCGGGGGAGCCGATGAAGCCGGCCACGAAGACGTTGTTCGGGTGGTCGTACATGCGACGGGGGCTGTCGACCTGCTGGAGCAGACCGTCCTTGAGGACTGCCACGCGGTCACCCATCGTCATGGCCTCGACCTGGTCGTGGGTGACGTAGACGGTGGTGACGCCAAGGCGGCGCTGCAGCTGGGCGATCTGGGTGCGGGTCTGCACGCGCAGCTTCGCGTCGAGGTTCGACAGCGGCTCGTCCATGAGGAACACCTGCGGCTGGCGCACGATCGCGCGGCCCATGGCCACGCGCTGGCGCTGACCGCCGGAGAGCGCCTTCGGCTTGCGCTCGAGGTACTGGGTGAGGTCGAGGATCTTCGCGGCCTCGGCGACGCGGGTCTTGATCTCGTCCTTCTTCACACCGGCGATCTTCAGGGCGAAGCCCATGTTGTCGGCCACCGTCATGTGGGGGTACAGCGCGTAGTTCTGGAACACCATCGCGATGTCCCGGTCCTTGGGCTGCACGTCGGTGACGTCGCGGTCCCCGATGAGGATGCGACCTGCGTTGACGTCCTCCAGGCCGGCGAGCATGCGCAGCGACGTCGACTTGCCGCAGCCCGACGGGCCGACGAGCACGAGGAACTCGCCGTCGGCGATCTCCAGGTTCAGCTTGTCGACCGCGGGGCGCTCGCCGCCCGGGTACAGGCGCGTCGCGTTGTCGTAGACCACAGTGGCCATGAGAAAGAGTCCTCCCACCGGCAGGAACGTGCCGGACGATCCGAGTGAGGGACTTCGAACGACCGTCGGTGGCCGTGCGAAGGGCTACCGGCGACTGGTGCGGACGCCGATGTCCGAGGCACATCCTGCACTACGAAAAGCCCTCGCGATACCCCTGACCTCCGAAGTCACACTCTGAAAACGTTCTCAAGGTGGTGGAGAACCGCCGAAACGTCCGCGGGGGTGCCCACGCGGAACTCTGCCGCGGTGTCGCCGTCACCGACCTTGATCCCTACGTCACCGGCGGCCGGGTCCAGCACGCGGAAGGCGTTCTCGTCGGTGACGTCGTCTCCGGCGTAGAGCACGGCCGGGCGGCCCCCGGTGCGTTCACCTAGGCGGTCCCGCAGGGCCACCAGGGCGCTGCCCTTGTCGGCCTCGACCACGCTCAGCTCGACGACCTCCTTGCCCCGCAGCGCGAGCACGCCGTCCCAGCGTCCCGGCCCCTCCTCCACAGCGCGGCTCGCGTCCGCGGCGACGTCGCGAGCGGCCGTGCGGGTGTGCAGCACCGCCCCGGCGGGCTTGAGCTCCAGGGACGTCCCCGGGTGGGTCTCGACGACGGCGCGTACGGCGTCCACCACACGGGCCAGCAGCGCGCGCTGCGCCGGGTCGAGGTCGGTGGGTGCGCCGTCGCCCTCGGCGCCGTGGCTGGCCACGAGCAGCGCACCAGCGGGGGGGCCGCTCACCTGGCGCAGCGAGTCCATGGCGCGTCCGCTGACCAGCGCCACGGCCACGCCGTCCAGTGCGCCCAGTGCCGCCAGCGCTTCGGCGCTGGCGGGCAGGGCTCTCGCGGCCGAGGGCTCGTCGACGATGGGGGCCAGCACGCCGTCGAAGTCGCAGGCCACCAGCACCGACGGTGCTCCGGCCAGCGCGTCCAGCGCGGCGCGCAGGTCGCCGGGGATGCTCATCGGTCGCCCGCCAGCTCGACGGTGGGCTCGGCTGTGGCCGCCTGCTCCGCCTCAGAAACGGTGGTTCCCGACCCGCTGCCGGTGTCCAGGGCGCTGAGGAACGCCTCGGCCCAGCGAGTGACGTCGTGGGTGCGTACCCGGCGCCGCAGCTGGCGCATCCGGCGTGCCTGCTCCTTGTCCGGCATCTCCAGCGCCTGGACCATCGTGCGCTTGAGCCCGACGATGTCGTGCGGGTTGACCAGCAGCGCACCGGTCAGCTCGTCGGCGGCGCCGGTGAACTCGCTGAGCACCAGCACGCCCCGCTCGTCCAGCCGCGAGGCCGCGTACTCCTTGGCCACGAGGTTCATACCGTCCCGCAGTGCAGTGACGAGCATGACGTCGGCGGCCTGGTAGAGCGCCGACATCTCCTCGCGGGGCTGGTTGTGGTGCAGGTAGTGCACCGCGGCGCGCCCGATGGTGCCGTGCTCGCCGTTGATGCGCCCGACCGCCAGCTCGATCTCGTCGCGCAGCTGGCGGTAGCTGTCCACGCGCTCGCGGCTCGGGGTGGCGACCTGCACCAGGACGGTGTCCTCGGGGTCGACGACGCCGTCGTCGAGCAGCTCCCCGTAGGCCTTGAGCCGGTGCATGATCCCCTTGGTGTAGTCGAGCCTGTCGACCCCCAGGAGCAGCTTGCGGGGCGCCCCGAGCTCGAAGCGCACCTCGGCCACCCGCGACTGCACCGACGGGCGTGCGGCCAGCTCCTCGAACGCCGGGGTGTCGATGGAGATGGGGAACGCCGCCGCGTGCACCTCGCGGGTGCCCCCGCGGCCGTCGGCCACCTGCAGGCGGTGCCGCCTGCTGTCGATGCCGAGGAGACGGCGGCACACCCGCAGGAAGTTGTTCGCGTCGGACTGGCGTTGGAATCCCACGAGGTCCGCCCCCAGCAGCCCCTCGATCACCTGACGGCGCCAGGGCATCTGCGCGAAGAGCTCGTACGGCGGGAACGGGATGTGGTTGAAGAAGCCGATGCGCAGGTCGGGCCGCAGCTCGCGCAGCACGGCGGGCACCAGCTGGAGCTGGTAGTCCTGCACCCACACCGTCGCGCCTTCGGAGGCCTGGGCGGCAGCCGCCTCGGCGAAGCGCCGGTTCACCCGGACGTACGCCTCCCACCAGGCACGGTGGTAGGTGGGCACGGCGATGACGTCGTGGTAGAGCGGCCAGAGGGTGTCGTTGGAGAACCCCTCGTAGTAGGTGCTGACCTCCTCCTCGGAGAGCGGCACCGGCACCAGGTGCATGTCGTCGCCCTCGAAGGGGGCGGGTGCCTCGCCGGCGTCACCGCTCCACCCCACCCACGCGCCCTCGGCGCGGCGCATCACGGGCTCCAGCGCGGTGACCAGACCTCCCGGCGACGTGCGCCAGGTGACGCTTCCGTCGTCGGCTACCACGCGGTCCACGGGGAGGCGGTTGGCCACCACCACGAAGTCGTACTCGCCCACGCCCTGCGGCACTCGGCGTCAACTCCCAGCTCGTCCGAGGGCGCCCTCGGTCCGGGGTCGGCCCGATCAGACCCTAGGGGGACCGCCGGTGCGGCGCGACACCTCGGCCCCTCCGACCCTTGGCGGACGACGGCACGGCCGTCCTCCGCGTACCGTGGCCGGGTGGACGCCAGGACCTCGGGCCCGGGGCGGCCCTCCGCCGCCGCGAGCGGTCCAGCGACCCCGTCGGTCATCGGTCGCCTCGGCCCTTACCGGCTCCTGCAGCTCATCGGCGGGGGCGGCATGGGCGTGGTGCACCTCGGGCTCGACCCGGCCGGGCGCGCCGTCGCCATCAAGGTGCTCCGCCCGCACGTCGCCGCCGACCCGTCCGCACGCAGCCGCCTGGCCCGAGAGGTCGATGCCCTGCAGCGTGTCCGCTCGCCGCGGGTGGCAGAGGTGCTCGACGCCGATCCCGACGCCGAGCAGCCCTACGTCGTCACGGAGTTCGTGCCCGCCCCGCCGCTCGACGTCCTCGTGGAGCGGGAGGGACCGATGGCTGGCGCAGCACTGGGCCGCCTCGGTCTCGGACTGGGAGACGCCCTGGCGGCCATCCACCACGCCGGTGTCGTCCACCGTGACCTCAAGCCCGGCAACGTGCTCGTGGCGGACGGCGATCCGGTGGTCATCGACTTCGGCATCGCCCAGGTCGCCGACGACGTCAGGCTGACCAGCGCGGGCCTGGTCATGGGCACGCCGGGCTACCTCGCACCGGAGGTGCTCGACGGCGCACCGCCCACCACCTCCGGTGACTGGTGGGGCTGGGCTGCCACGGTCGCGTTCGCCGCGACGGGCCGCCCACCCTTCGGCACCGGCCCGTCCGAGGCGGTGCTCTCCCGGGTGCGGCGCGGCGCCGCCGACCTCACTGGGGCCCCGGCTACCCTCGTCGACCTGCTGGCCGCCGCCCTGGCCCCCGATCCGGCCGACCGTCCGCCGCCGCGCCGCCTGCGCCAGTCGGTGCAGGCGCTGATGGAGGGCGGCGCCGACTCCTGGCCGCTGGCCCGCACACCCTCTGCCGCTGCGCCCACGGCGGCGGTGCCGTCACGACGGCCGAAGGCGCCGGCGGCGGCCACGGCGGCGCTGCCCGAGGCCGCCCCGCCCCTGCCGGGAGCGCCGCCCGAGGCCGCTCCGGTGCCATGGCCCGAGCCGCCCCTGCGCTCGGCGACAGCTGCCGAGGCCGCGACCGAGGCCCTGGGCGCCGTCCCTCCCGCGGGGCAGGAAGCGCAGGACGGCGGCACGCGGGTGCTGCCCGCCGAGCCGCCGCCGAGCGCGCCCAGTCCGCCGTCCTCGAACCGGTTCCGCGACGCCACCGAGGTCGTCCCCGCTCCGGTGCCCGCCCCTGCGCGGGCGCCGCTCCCGGCGTCCGGCACTCTCCAGCCCTCGGGCGCCGGCGAGTACTTCCCGCCGGCGGGCTACGAACGCCCCGCGCCCCCCTCGCCGTACGTGCCCGTGGGGGCGCCCGGGGACGACGACGGCGGACGGCCCGCGACGAGCGCCGTCCTCCTGCTCCTCCTGCTCGTGGCGGGAGCGCTGGGGGCGGTGGCGCCGCTGGTGGCAGCGATGGGCGTCGGCGTGGCCGTGGTCCTGGCCCGCACGGTCGACAGAGCCGTGGCTGCCATGGTCCGGCGCCGCTACGAGCGAGGCCCGCGCTCCTCGGACGGCGCGGTGGTGGCCTTCGCGCTACCCGGCCAGCTGCTGCTGTCCGCGTTGGCCTCCGTACCCGCCCTGCTGCTGCCCGCGGCGATGGCCGTGAGCACCGCGTTCCTCGTGGGGTGGGCGATCGCGCCGCAGAGCACCCCCGTGCCCGGCCAGGCGCTGCCCCTCGCGGCTGCGGTGCTCGTGGGCACCGTCACCGCCTGGTGGGGACCGGGCAGCCGTACGGTGCGCCGCGGCTCGCGCACGGCGGTGCGCGGAGCCCTGCCGCGGCGGCGGGGCAGCCTCGTGGCGGTGGCTGTGCTGGCGCTCGTGCTGCTCGCGTGCGTCATCGTCGTCGTGAACAGCGGCGGCACACCGGACTGGGCGCCGCTGAGCACACCCCCACCCGGCTTGGGCTGAAGGTCCCGACCCCGACGGACGCAGGTCTTGCCGCGGCCGCGCACCAAGGGTCCTCCCAGCTAGCGCTCGTACCCTGGCGAGCCGAGAGGACACTCTGGAGGAAGCCCCGTGCCCGACCGGCCCACCACGAAGGACGCCCGCCGCGAGGCCGCGCGCGAGAAGGCCCGCCAGCTGCGCGAGGCGGAGGCCCGAAAGAAGCGTCGCAACCGCGTGCTGGCCATCTCGGCCGCAGCGGTCGCGCTGGTCCTGGTCATCGGTGTCGCTGCGATCGTCATCACGAGAGCCACCGCCGACAAGCCGGTGGTGCAGCCACCGGGTGTCACCGGCGACGGCGGCATCGTGCTCGGCAACGCGTCGGCGCCACACACGGTGACGATCTTCGAGGACTACCAGTGCCCGGCCTGCAAGGCCTATGAACCGACGGTCGTGCCCTGGCTCGACCAGCAGGTCCAGGCCGGCACCATCAAGCTCGAGTTCAGGCCACTGATCTTCCTGGACCGGCGCTTCGGGGGCGACTACTCCCTGCGCGCCGCCAACGCCGCGTTCTGCCTGGCGGGCCAGTCCGGCGTCGACTTCGTGAAGTTCAACGAGGCCATGTACGAGGCACAGCCGGAGGAAGGCACGGGCGGCCTCACCGACAGCAAGATCGTCTCTATCGCTCAGGGAGCTGGCGGAGACATCGGCACCTGCATCGCCGCGGGCACGTACGAAGGGTTCGCCCAGAAGGTCGACGCTGCGGCGTTCGCCCTCACGGACGCCCAGGGCGCCAAGGTGGTCAGTGGCACCCCGACGGTCCTCGTCGACGGCAAGCTGCTCACCGGTGACGGCGGCCAGGGTGTGCCGAGCCAGCAGCAGATCGCCGCCGCCGTCGGGATCACGGGCTGATGAGCACCCGCGGCGGCGTGCGGCCTCCGGCGGCGCGGTCGTCGTCGGCCTCGGTCCAGGAGGACGACGACGGCGGGGCGCTCCCGCCGCAGGGCCACCTCTCCGCCGACCCGGTCCCGCCGAGGCGCCTGGGCCTGCTGCTGACCATCGGTGGCGTGATCGGGTTTCTCGCGGCGTTCACGTTGACCGTGGAGCGGATCAAGCTGCTCGCGGACCCGAGCGGCTACAAGCCCTCCTGCGACATCAACCCCTTCATCTCGTGCGGCTCGGTGATGGTCACCTGGCAGGCGCGGTTGTTCGGCTTCCCGAACCCCCTCATCGGCATCGCGGCCTTCGCCGTCGCTGTGACTCTTGGTGTCCTGCTGCTGTCGGGTACCCCGCTTCCGCGCTGGGTCCGGGTGGGATGGCAGGTAGGCATCACGCTGGGCTTCGTCTTCGTCTGCTGGCTGATGACGCAGAGCCTCTACTCCATCAAGGCCCTGTGCCCATGGTGCATGGTCGCGTGGGCTGCGGTCATCCCCATGTTCTGGACCACCACGGTCGACTCCCTCGATCGTGGCCTCGTCCCCGTTCCCCGCGGGGCTCGCCGGGCCGTCGCCACGCTCGTCGAATACCGCCTGCTGCTCTCCGTCTTCACGGGCCTGGTGGTCGTCGTCCTCATCGCCCAGGCCTTCTGGAGCCAGTGGCTCTCCCTCGTCTGAGGATCGACGACGGAATCGGGGTCCCTGGCGACGAAGCACCGGCGATCCGCCACGCGAGCGGCCCAGCGATGCAGGGAATCAGCAGCGCCCGTCTGGCACTGTAGAGAGCGTCGACTCGCGTCCCGGGTCGGCCCACCGCCGGGGTGCTGACCCGGCCGCGGCGCCCGTCGGCGCCTGTTCGTGAACGGAACGTCGTTGTCTCTCGCTGTCTACCGCCGCGTGCTCGCACGCCGCGGGGTCCCCGCCGTCATCCTCATCGGGCTCTTCGCGCGCATCCCGATCACCGCCGCGCCCGTGGTGCTCACCCTCCACGTGGTGCTCGACCTCGGCCACGGGTACGGCCTCGCGGGTCTGCTGGGCGCTGCCTTCGCCGTGGGCGCTGCGGTCGGTGCACCGCTGGTGGGCCGCGCCGTCGACAGGGTGGGGCTGCGCCCCGTCGTCGTCGTGACGACCGTCGCCTCCACCGCCTTCTGGGCGGTCGCGCCGCACCTGCAGTACTCGACGCTGCTGCCCGCTGCTCTGGTCGCGGGCGTGCTGTCACTGCCGGTGTTCTCCGTGACACGCCAGGCGCTGGCGGCGTTGCTCACCCCTGAGCAGCGACGTCCCGGCTTCTCGCTGGACTCGATGGCGGTGGAGCTGAGCTTCGCCGTGGGCCCGGCCGCGGGGATCGCGCTCTACACCGCCACGACGGCCGTCACCACGCTGACCGCCATCGCCGGTCTTGTCCTCGCGGCGGGTGCCGCCCTCTTCGTGCTCAACCCGCCGGTGCGTGACGCTGAACTCACCCGCGAGCTCACCCGGACCGTCGCGGAGGGCGAGCGCGCAGAGCGCCCGCGCCTGCGCAACTGGCTGACTCGCCCGGTCGCTGCGCTCCTGCTGGTCACCGCGGCCGCAACGGTCACGGTGAGCGGCACCGACACCGCGCTCTCGGCCGTCATGACGTCCTGGAACGCCGTGCCCCACCTCGGGCTCGTCTTCGTCATCTGGTGCTTCGCCTCGCTCGCCGGTGGCTTCGTGTTCGGCGCGCTGCAGCGCCGTCCGTCGCCGCTCGTCGTGCTCCTGCTGCTGGCGGTCACCGCCCTGCCCGTCTCCCTGGCGGGCAGCTGGCCTGCGTTGGCGCTGCTCATCGTGCCGACGGGCCTGTTCTGCGCCCCCCTCATGGCCGGGACGGCGGAGGCCCTCACGCACGCCACGCCCGCCAGTGCGCGCGGGCTCGTGCTCGGCGTGCACGCCTCGGCGCTGACGCTGGGCGACGCCGTCGGTGCCCCGCTCACCGGGGTAGCTGTCGACGCCTTCGGCGCGCAGTGGGGCTTCGCCACGATCGGCCTCGCCGGTCTGGCGCTCGCGGCGCTCGCGCTGGTCGTCGGTGGGTGGCGTGTGCCGGCGGCAGCCGCGCTCCCGCCGGCCGCCTCGTCGTCGTCCCCCGAGATCGCAGCCCTCAGCCACTGAAGCCCGCGCGAGGAGCGGGCGGCGGCCTCAGAAGCGGCGAGGCGGGTGGGTGCACCCCAGCTGCTCTTCCGTGAGCCGCGTCGCCTCGGGACGGTGCGCCCACACGACGGCATTGGCCAGCACCCGGCGCACGTCCGGGTGCTGGTAGACCGGGTACTCCTGGTCGCCGGGGGAGAAGTAGAAGACCCGCCCCTGCCCGCGCTGGTAGGTGACCCCCGACCGGAACACCTCGCCCCCGGCGAAGCTGGACAGGAACACCACCTCGTCGGGGTGGGGGATCCCGAACGGCTCCCCGTACATCTCCTGCTTCTCGATGACGATCGGGTTCGGCACGCCCCGGGCGATCGGGTGCGACGGGTCGGTGGTCCACACGAGCTCGCGCTCGCCCTCGTTGCGCCACGCCAGCGAGCACGTCGTGCCGAGCAGCCGCGTGAAGATCTTCGAGTAGTGGGCCGAGTGCAGCCCGATGAAACCCATCCCGGCCAGCACGTGTCGATGCACGCGGGCCACCACCTCATCGCTGACCTGCTCGTGTGCTGCGTGCCCCCACCAGAGCAGCACGTCGGTGCCGGCCAGCACCTCCTCGGTGAGCCCGTGGTCGGGCTGCGAGGCCAGGGTCGCGGTGCGGACGACGGCGAGCTCCCCGAGGTGCTCGGAGATGCCAGCAGCGATGGCCCCGTGCATGCCCTCGGGGTAGATCTGCCCGATCCACTCCGGGTGCTGGCGTGACTCGTGCACGCCCTCGTTCCAGACGGTGACCCTGATCGCCTCACTCACAGCACGACCTCCCGGTTCTGACGCGCCGAGGCGTAGCACGCGTCGATGACACGGGCGCGGTCCAGCGCCAGCGACCCGTCATGGTCCTTCCACGCGGAAGGGTCGCCGCGGACGACGCCGACGAACGCGTCGACCACCGCCGCGTGGCCCCGCCCAGGTCGCACCGGCACCGTCCGGTCCGCGGCCTCGCCGTCGGCCGTGAGCGGGCTGTCGGTAAAGACCCGCAGGTCACCCACGGGTGCCGGTGCTCCGCGGACCACGAGCTCGGCGCCGCCGTCGGTGCCGGTGACGGTCATGCCGAGCTGGTCCTCGGTCTCCCGGAACATCGCCCACGAGGTCTCCAGTTGCAGCAGCCCGCCGCCCTCCAGCCGCAGGAAAGCGTGCGCGAGGTCCTCGACCTCGTACGCGGACGCCGCACCGGTCAGCGACTTGCTCCCGCCGCGGCTGCCCCCCAACCCGCGCGGACCTAGCTCGGAGAACGTCACCGCGCTGGCGGCCACCACGCGCGGCTCCCCGAGCACGTGGAGCGCCCAGTCGAGGCAGTGGACACCGATGTCCACCAGAGGTCCGCCCCCGGAGGCCTCCGCGTTGGTGAACCAGCTGCCGAGCATGGGGATGCCCCGGCGCCGCAGCCACCACGCCCGGGCCGCGTACGGCCTGCCCAGCTCGCCGGAGGCCACCAGCTGCCGCAGCGCCTGCACGTCACCGCGCTGCCGGTGGTTGAACACCACGTCCAGCACCCGCCCGGCGGTGCGCGCCGCCTCGACCATCGTGGCGGCCTCGGGCGCGTCGCGGGCGATCGGTTTCTCGCACAGCACGTGCAGGCCCCGCTGGAGGGCGGCGACGGCGATCGGCGCGTGCAGCGCCGTCGGTACGGCGATGCTCACGGCCTGCAGGCCCTCGACGTCGAGGAGGTCCTGCCAGCGGGCCACGAGGTGCCGCGCCCCGTGCGCCGTCCCGAGGGAGGCGAGCAGGTCCGCCTCCAGGCCCGCGAGGGCCACCACCTGGACGTCGGGCCGCGCCGCGTACGCCTCGAGGTGCTGCTGCCCGGCCCAGCCGAGCCCCACGACGCCGACCTTCACGACTCCTTCGTCTGGCACGGGCTCCGGTCTACCAGCCACGTCCCACGATCGGCGACCGCGCGCCTTACTGTGGGGGTGACGCGCCCGCACCTGGCGCGCCGGCCAGCATGGCGCAACTGGTAGCGCACCCGACTTGTAATCGGGCGGTTGCGGGTTCAAGTCCCGCTGCTGGCTCTCCTACCCGACGCCGTCGTCCCGAGGAGCGCACCCGTGATCTTCATCGCCGTCAAGTGGCGCATCAAGCCCGAGCACGCCGACAGCTGGCTCGAGACGGTGGCCGACTTCACCGCGGCGACGCGGGCCGAGCCTAAGAACCTCTTCTTCGACTGGTCCCGCAGCGTCGACGACCCGACGGAGTACGTGCTGCTGGAGGCCTTCACCGACGACGGCGCTGGCCCGCACGTCACCAGCGACCACTTCCAGCACGCCATGAGCACCCTGGGCGCCTACGTCGCGGAGCGCCCGCAGATCGTGAACTTCCAGCTCGACCAGGACGACTGGTCGCGCCTGGGCGAGCTGCAGCTGGACGACTGATCGGCGGCTGGCGTCCACACCTAGGCTCGCGGCCGTGAGCAAGGTGGTCGTGCTGGGGTCGGTCAATCTCGATCTGCACCTGCAGGTCGAGCGCCATCCGCGCGGCGGCGAGACGCTGCTCGCGGGCGATCTCGAGCGCCGCTTCGGCGGCAAGGGCGGTAACCAGGCCGTCGCTTCCGCTGGGGCGGGCGCACCGACGTCACTGGTCGGCGCGGTGGGCGACGACGAGCCCGGCCGCGAGTACCGCCGCCGCCTGGAAGCGTTCGGCGTGGACGTGGCCGCCCTCCGCGAGGCGTCTGGGGTGGCCACCGGCACCGCGGTCATCTGCGTCGACGCCCGCGGTGAGAACACCATCGTCGTCGCCCCCGGGGCCAACCACCGGGTCACCCGCGACGACCTCGCTGCGCTCGACGGCCTCGCTCCGGGAGACGTGCTCCTGGCGCAGCTCGAGCTGCCGCTCGACGTCGTCGCCGAGGGGGTGCGCCGGGCCGTCGCCCGTGGCGCGCGCGTGGTCCTCAACCTGGCACCGTTCGCGCAGCTGCCTGCGGACGTACTCGCCCTGGCCGACCCCGTCGTCGTCAACGAGCACGAGGCCGAGCTTCTGCACGAGCAGTTGGGGGACGACGACGCTGCGCCGCCGTCCCTGCTCGTGACGCTCGGCGCCGCGGGATCGCGCTGGGGCGAGCTGGAGGTGCCGGGTCAGCCCGTCGCCCACGTCGTCGACACCACCGGAGCGGGTGACTC
The DNA here is from genome assembly GCF_003149145.1 of Quadrisphaera granulorum. Classification (GTDB taxonomy): domain Bacteria; phylum Actinomycetota; class Actinomycetes; order Actinomycetales; family Quadrisphaeraceae; genus Quadrisphaera; species Quadrisphaera granulorum. The sequence goes on from NZ_QGDQ01000018.1 coordinate 98,297, forward strand.
CTTCTGTGGGGTGCTCGCGGCACGCCTCGCGGCCGGTGACGACCGTCGCGCTGCGGTCGAGGCGGCCACCGCCGCGGCGGCGCTGACCGTCCAGCACGACGGCGCGCAGCCGCCCGCACCCCGCGGCTAGGCTCGCCGCCGTGTCGGCCACGCAGACCGTCAGGGCAACGACCGCGAGCCCGACGGGCCAGACCGCTGGCGAGACCAAGCTCGAGCACGACCTGCTGGGAGACCGCGAGGTCGACGCGGTCATGCGGCCCGAGGCGCTCATCCCCACCTTGCAGCGCCGCGCGGCCACCGTCCGCGACGTCTGAGCCCGCCCCAGGAGGGCGACCTACCGGCTGGTAGGTCCATGCTGGTGTCCCGTGCCCGCTGACGAGCAGGAGCTTCGACGATGACGCGACCGATCACGCTGTTCACCGGCCAGTGGGCCGACCTGCCCTTCACCGAGGTGGCCCGGCTCGCGGGCGAGTGGGGCTTCGACGGACTGGAGATCGCCTGCTGGGGAGACCACCTCGACCCGTACCGCGTGGTGGAGGAGGACGGCTACCTCGAGGAGAAGCAGCGGATCCTCGCCGAGAACGGCCTGCAGGTCTTCGCCATCTCCAACCACCTCACCGGCCAGGCGGTCTGCGACGACCCGATCGACGAGCGCCACGAGGACATGCTTTCTCCGCGCGTGTGGGGTGATGGAGACCCCGAGGGCGTGCGCCAGCGCGCCGCGGACGCGCTGAAGATGACGGCCCGCGCCGCCGCCGCGATGGGCGTGAAGACCGTCACCGGCTTCACCGGCTCCTCGATCTGGAAGTGCGTGGCGATGTTCCCGCCGCCTCCGGCCGGCATGATCGAGCGCGGCTACGAAGACTTCGCCCGCCGCTGGAACCCGATCATCGACGTCTTCGACGAGGTCGGCGTGCGCTTCGCGCTCGAAGTGCACCCCAGCGAGATCGCCTACGACTACTGGACAGCCAAGAAGACCCTCGAGGTGCTCGACCGGCCGGGCTTCGGGCTCAACTTCGACCCGTCGCACTTCATCTGGCAGGACCTCGACCCGGTGATGTTCCTGCAGGACTTCGCCGAGAAGATTTACCACGTCCACGTCAAGGAGTCGGTGCGGCACCTCGACGGCCGCAACGGCCGCCTCGGCTCGCACCTGCCGTGGGCCGACCCGCGCCGCGGATGGGACTTCGTCACCGCCGGCCACGGTCACGTCGAGTGGGAGCCGATCTTCCGCACCCTCAACGCCATCGGCTACACCGGTCCCACGAGCGTGGAGTGGGAGGACGCCGGCATGGACCGCCTCGTCGGTGCACCGCAAGCGCTGGCGATGGTCCGCGAGCTGGCGAAGATCTCCCCGCCGGCCGCTGCCTTCGACGCGGCCTTCTCCACGCGCCGCTGACCGGGCCGCTGGTCGGGCTGCGGTCGCGGCGGGGATCAGAGGGGCGCGATGTCCTCGAAGCCCTCGTGCGACTCCAGCCAGCGCCGCACGAAGGGGCAGACGGCGGCGACCTCGCGGCGCTCCTCGCGGGTGGTCTCGAGCGCGCTGCGCACGAGAACGCTCGCGAGGCCCCGCCCGCTGAAGATCTGACCGACCTCGGTATGCACGAACACCCGGCGGGCGCCGGTCTCGAAGTACTCCACGAAGCCTGCACGGCGCCCGCCGACGTCGAGGACGAAGCGGCGGCGCTCCGGCTCGTGGCGCACGCTGATGCGCTGCTCGGGGAGGGCGGTCTCGGCGGGTGCCGGCGCCGGGACCACCGGCGGCATGCTGGTTGCGACGGTTGGCCGGGTGACGGTCATGCCCTATGGTGATCCGCTCCCGCTCGCTCTGGGGCACGTGAAACGCACTCGTCACACGCCGGTTTCCGGCGGGGCGTGCGAGCCTTCCGCGGTGAGCGAGCCCGCCACCAGTCCTGCCGCGGCAGTGCGCCCCGCGATCCTCACCGTCGACGACGACCCGTCCGTCAGTCGCGCCGTGGCCCGTGACCTGCGGCGTCGCTACGGCGAGCGGTACCGCGTGGTCCGTGCGGAGTCCGGGCCGGTGGCGCTCGAGGCACTGCGCGATCTGGCCCTGCGCGGCCATCCGGTGGCCGTGCTCCTCGCCGACCACCGGATGCCAGGCATGTCCGGCATCGAGTTCCTCGAGCAGGCGATGGACCTGCACCCTGCGGCGCGGCGCGTGCTCCTTACCGCCTACGCCGACACCAGCGCAGCCATCGACGCCATCAACGTCGTCGACCTCGACCACTACCTCCTCAAGCCGTGGGACCCGCCGGAGGAGAAGCTCTACCCGGTGCTCGACGCGCTGCTGGAGGCGTGGCGCCGTGACCGTCGCGCCAGCGAGCGCGGGCGCCCCGAGGTGAAGGTGGTGGGAGACCGCTGGTCACCCGACTTCTTCACCCTGCGTGATTTCCTGGCCCGCAACCAGGTGCCCTACCGCTCCCTGCCCTCCGACGCCGCCGAGGCTGGGCTGCTGCTCGCCGCCACGGGCGCCGAGGGGCTGGCGCTGCCGGTGGTGGTCCTTCCCGACGGCGGGTGGTTGGAGCGCCCCACCGAGGCCCAGCTCGCCGCTGCCGTCGGTCTGCACACCGCCGCCGACGCCGACTTCTACGACCTCGTGGTGGTCGGCGGCGGGCCCGCCGGCCTCGGGGCGGCCGTGTACGGCGCATCCGAGGGCTTGCGCACCGTGCTCGTGGAGCGCAGCGCCACCGGCGGTCAGGCGGGGCAGAGCTCCCGCATCGAGAACTACCTCGGCTTCCCCGACGGCATCTCCGGCGCCCAGCTCACCGACCGCGCCCGCCGCCAGGTGGACAGGTTCGGCGTGGAGGTCCTCACCGCCTGCGACGCGGTGGCGCTGGAGACCGACGGGCCGGCGCGGACGGTGGTGCTCTCGGACGGCTCGCGGGTCTCCGGGCACGCCGTGCTGCTGGCCACCGGCGTCTCCTACCGCACGCTCGACGTGCCGGGCGTCGAGGCGCTCACCGGGGCGGGGGTCTACTACGGCTCCGCCCTCACCGAGGCCGCCGGCTGCGAGGGCGTCGACGTGCACGTCGTCGGTGGTGCCAACTCCGCCGGGCAGGCGGCGGTGTTCCTCGCGGGGCGCGCTCGGTCGGTGACGATCCTCGTCCGCGGCGCCGGGCTCGAGGCGACCATGTCGGCCTACCTCATCGACCAGATCGCGGCCCTGCCCAACGTCACCGTCCGCGCGGGCACGCAGGTGGTCGAGGTCCGGGGGGAGAACAGGCTCCAGCGCCTGGTGCTGGATACCCCGCGGGGGCGCGAGGAGGTGGCCTCCGACCGGCTCTTCGTGTTCATCGGCGCCGCTCCCCGCACCGACTGGCTCGAGGGCACGGCTGTGCGCGACGAGTACGGCTACGTCGTCGCCGGACCTGACCTGATGCGTGGGGGTGACCCGCCACCCGGCTGGGACCTCCAGCGCGATCCCTACCACCTCGAGGCCTCCGTCCCCGGGGTGTTCGTGGCCGGTGACGTGCGCTCCGGGTCGGTCAAGCGCGTCGCCTCCGCTGTCGGCGAGGGAGCGATGGCCGTGACACTCGTGCACCGCTACCTCGAGCAGACCTGGAACAGCGGTGACCTTCCCCGGCGCTGAGGACGGCGTGGACACCACCGTCGGTGAGCTGCGCTGCACGCCCGAGCTCCTGAGCACCCTGTTCCTCTTCGCCGATCTGACCGATGCACAGCGCACCTGGATCTGCGAGCGCAGCACCCTGCGACGCGTGGGGCCCGGTCCGCTGTTCACCCAGGGCGAGCCCGCTCGGCTGTTCTGGGTACTCGTCGAGGGCGAGGTCGTCACCAGCCGGCGGGTCGGCACCGACGACGTCGAGATCGCGCGCACTTCCCAGCGCGGTGTCTACATGGGCGCCACGCAGGCCTACCTGGGGGAGCACGCCGCCCCGACCTATGTCAACAGCGGCCGCACCACCCGCCCGAGCGTCGTGCTGGAGCTCGACGCCTCCGTCCTCGCGACGGTGCTGCGCGAGTGGTTCCCGATGGCCGCCCACCTGCTCGAGGGCCTCTACGAGGGCATGCGGACCAGTCAGCAGCGCGTCGCCGAGCGCGAGCGGCTCCTGGCCCTGGGGGCGCTGTCCGCGGGCCTCACGCACGAGCTCAACAACCCGGCCGCGGCGGCCGTGCGCGCCGTCGAGGCGCTGCGCGACCGGGTCGCCGCGATGCGCCACAAGCTCGAGTTCATCGGCAGCGGTCGCATGGAGCCGGCCACCATCTCCGCGCTCATCCGCTTCCAGGAGGAGGCGGTCCGCCGCGCTGCCAAGGCTCCTGCGCTGGGCCCCCTCGAGGCAGGCGAGCGCGAGGACGCCGTCGCCGACTGGCTCGACGACCACGGCCTCGCCGGCTCCTGGGACGTCGCCCCGGTCTTCGTGGCGGGCGGTATCGACGTTGACTGGCTCGACACCGTGGCTGCCGCAGCCCCCGAGGGATCGCTCCCGGGCGCCGTCGGGTGGTTGCGCTACACGGTAGAGACCGAGCTGCTCCTGGGTGAGATCGCCGAGTCGGCCACCCGCATCTCCCACCTGGTGGGCGCCGCCGCCCAGTACTCCCAGCTCGACAGGGCACCGTTCCGCGACGTCGACCTGCACGAGCTGCTCGACTCCACCCTGACCATGCTCAGCGGCAAGCTCGCCGGGGTGCGGGTCGTCAAGGAGTACGACAGGTCTCTGCCGCTGGTGCCCGCCTACGGCGCCGAGCTCAACCAGGTGTGGACCAACCTCGTGGTCAACGCCGTCGCGGCGATGGCCGAGCAGCCCGAGGGATCGCGCGAGCTCGTCGTGAGGACGCTGCGCTCCGGCGAGTGCGCCGTCGTCGAGGTGCAGGACTCCGGCACCGGTATCGCCCCGCAGGTCCTGGGTCGCATCTTCGAGCCGTTCTTCACCACCAAGCCCGTGGGTGAGGGAACCGGCCTGGGCCTGGACATCTCCTGGCGCATCGTCACCCACAAGCACCGGGGCAGCCTCACGGTTCGCTCCCGGCCGGGTCAGACGGTGTTCCGCGTGGAACTGCCGCTGGTGCCGGCTCCCACCGAGTCAGACGCACGAGCCGAGCCGGCCGAGCCGGCCGACCCCGTGCTGTCGTCCCGCGTGTCGCAACCGGTCGACGGGGCCAGCGGGCGAGATCCTCGGTGGGGTGAGGGGTGACCACCAGGAGCGTGAGCAGCGCAGGGCGGCCATGGCGGCCTGGCGGGCGATGCCCCGGGCGCGCCGTCGAGCTGTCATGACGGCCGCGCAGCGGGGCCTGCACTCCCAGGACGAGCAGGCGCTTGCCGTCGCCGTGGCGGTGGCCCGCTCGGCGCGGCGGTCCCCCGGAGACGTGTGGGCGCCCGGCGGGCACCGGGTGGTGAGCTCCTGGTCGGTGGCCGGAGGTGCCTGCGTGCTGGCGGTGGAGGCCGCGGTGTTCGCCGCCCTCGATGCCGTCCCGGCGTCACTGGCCGCCGGCGTGGGTGCCGTGGCGCTGGTGCTCCTCGTCGTGGCAGCCGTCCGCGGCCGCGCGGCCCGTCGCACCAGGACACTGCTGCTGCAGGCTCGTCCGGAGGTTTCGCCCGTGCCGTGGCGAGTACCCACTCCTCGCCGGGGGGACGGGCGCCACGTGGCGGGACCGAGGGATCTGCGCGACCTGCGCACTCCCTCCGCGGCGGCCCCGCTGACCCTGCTCCTGCCCCCCACGCCCGACGCCGGGCTTGGCACAGTACGGGCGTGGACGCGGACTCAGAGCACGACCGAGGCGTAGACGCTGCGGAGGCGGGGCGCTTCGAGGAGGCCGCCGAGGCCTTCGCCCGCGCCGTCGCACTCGGAGACCGCGACGCGCTCCTCGGTCTGGGCAACGCCCTGCTCGATCTGGGCCGCGATCAGGAGGCCGAGACGGCGTTCGCTCGTGCCGTGGACCAGGGTGACCCGCTCGCGGGTCTCAACCTCGGTATCGCCCGCGAGCGGCTGGAGGACTGGGCCGGCGCGGAGCGCGCCTACCAGGAGGCGCGCCGGGCGGGGGACCCGCGGGCACTGGTCTTCCTCGCGGACGTCTGGCGCTGGCACGGCGGCGAGCCGGGGGTGGGCGGCGGCGAGGACGACGCGCGCGACCTCCTGAGGACAGCGGCCGCCGCCGGCGACGCCGAGGCCGCCGCGGTGCTGGGCACGTGGATGTTCAGCGAGCTCACCCGCGGCTCCGCCGACCAGGGCGGCGGTGACGAGGCCGTCGCCGCGCTGCCGGTGGACAGCGAGGTGGAGCAGCTGCTGCGGGCGGGGGCTGGGTACGACGACGACGCCCGCGGCGACCTCGCCTGGCTGCTGCGCGTGCGGGGCGTGCGCCGCGGTGACCGGGCCGCGCACGCCGAGGCGCTGCAGCTGCTGCGTGCGGGCGCAGCGGCGGGAGACCCGACGAGCGCGATCCGCCTGTCGCTGGCGCTGGAGGAGGACCTGGGCGACCTCGACGGCGCCGAGGCCGTGCTCCGCGCCCTCGCCGAGGGGGGCGAGCCGCGGGCGTGGAACAACCTCGGTCTGCTGCTGGAGCGCCGCGGGCGGATCGTCGAGGCGCGCCGGGTGCTGTCCCGGGGTGTGCGGGCCGGTGATGTGCTGGCCGCGAAGAACCTGCGCTCGTTCCTCGTGCGGCACCACCCCGCGCAGGTGGCCGAGGGCACCGCGCCTCTCTGATGTCGATCGGCTGACGGCGCCTCTGGGGTCAGGCGGTCTGGACCCGCAGGGCGAGCACGGCGACGTCGTCGGCAGGGTGCTCGGGCAGCAGACGCAGAAGCAGGGCATCGACGAGCATTTCCAAGTCGAGTTCGTGCGCGTGCAGGTCGGCCAGCTCGTCCTGCAGGCGCCGCAGACCGCGGTCGAGCGGTTGCCCGCGCCGCTCGACGAGGCCGTCGGTGTAGAGCAGCACCGTGGTGCCTCGCGCCAGGGGCGTGCGCAGTTCCTGGCGGGGTGCGTCGGCCTTGACACCGAGCAGGAGGTCGGTGGTCTCGCTGGTCAGGGTGCCGACGGTGCCATCCGGGGCGACGACGACCGGCGGCGGGTGGCCGGCGTTGGACCACACGAGCTCGCCGTCCTCCCAGCGCGCCACGAGCGCGGTGGCGGTGGTGTCGAGGCGCAGCACGGACATGACGCGGTCCGTGCTGGCGACCACCGCGGCCGGGCCATCGTCGCCGGCTGCGCCGAGGGCGCGGACGATGGAGCGCAGCTGCGCCATGCCGGCGGCAGCCTGGGTGTCGTGACCCATGACGTCGCCGATGGTGAGCATGGTCGCGCCGCCGGGCTGGACGAAGACGTCGTAGAAGTCCCCGCCGACCTGCGCGGCCTCCGCAGCGGCTGCGTAGCGCACCGCAAGCTCCAGGCCGTGCGGTGTGGTCGGGCTGGTGAGCGTGAGCAGTGACCGTTGCAGGCCTGCGGCGAGGTCCCGCTGCTGGCGGTACAGCCGGGCGATGTCGAGAGCCAGGCCGGCGCGGATGGCGATGTCGGCCCCGAGGTCCAGCTGGCCCTGTGTCAGCGGGGTCCGGTCGGGTCCGGTGCCGACAGTGAGCAGCCCGACCGTGCGGTCGCGTCCGCGCAACGGGAAGGTCGCCACCGAGGACAACTCCATCTGCTCGAGGAGGTCCTGCGCCTCGCCGTGCATGAGCGGCGTGAGGGCCTCGGTGGGAGAGGTCCCGGTCTGCCCGGCGGGGGCGTCGTGCCGCGGCTCGCCGTCGATCAGCATGGAGTTCAGCACCTGCCGGCCGGCGGCGGTGAGGTGGCTGAGCCTGACCTTGCAGTAGGCCTCCAGCAGAGGTTGGAGTGCCGGATCGGTGTGGGCGCAGGCGACGTCGCGCAGGTCGCGACCCGACACGCTCGCCCCGGGCGGGTGGCCCCCCGGCGTGTCGAGGCGGACAGCGGTGCCGGACAGGTCCGGGGCGTCGTCGCCGACGATCGCGAGGATGGCGAAGTCGCCCAGGTGGGGCAGCACCAGGCCGGCCAGGCGGTGCATGGCCTGCTCGCCGTCGGTGGTCGAACTGAGCTGGCGCGTGACCTCGGCGAGCAGCGCCAGTCTCTGGCGGGCCTTCTCGGCCTCGGCGCGCGCGGCGCGCTCGGCGGCGAGGGCCCGGTCGCGTTCAGCGTCGGCGGCTACGCGCCCCGACACGTCGGTCTGGATGCCCACGATGTGGGTCACCCGACCCGATGCGTCGTGCACGGGGCTGAGCGCCAGCTGGTTCCAGAAGGCGGTGCCGTCCTTGCGGTAGTTGAGCAGCGTGGCGGTGATCGACTCGCGAGCGGCGATGGCCTCGCGCAGCTCGCGGCGGACCTCCGGGTCCGTTCCGGGACCCTGGAGGAAACGGCAGTTGCGCCCCACGGTCTCCTCGAAGGAGTACCCGGTGACCGCGGTGAAGGCGGGGTTGACCCACGCCAGCGCGCAGTCAGGGTCGTCGACGTCGGCCACCGTGAAGGACAGGCCGGTCGCCAGCACCGCGGACGAGCGCAGCGCGTCACCGCTCGCGCCGTCGCGGTGTGCGGCCACCGCACGTTCCTGCAAGGCCGTGCGGTCGCGCACGGGGAGCAGCACCACGAGCGCGTGGCCGGTGAGGTTGGGGGCGTCGTCGAGGGGCAGCGCCACCACCCACAGCGGCTCGCGGCGGCTGCCCAGGTCGCTGGAGCGAGCGGCGGAGACTCCCTGCCCGGCGACCGGCTCGAAGCGGGCCACCCGGGAGAGCGGGTGCTCCGTCTCGGACAGCGGGGCACCGTCGAGGTCGCGCAGGTCTGCCCGCCGCGACCACTCCTCGGTGCTCACGGGCAGTGGGAGGTCGGGGGCGACCTGCTCGGCCACGATGTTGGCGTAGACGACGCGCTGGGTGGACAGATCCACCATGAGGACGGCGGCGGGCGCGTCGGCCCGGACCTCGGCGACGCCGCCGAGCACCGAGAGGGACGTCCGCGCCCCATCCGCGCTCCTGGAGCCGCGCACCCCGACCTCCTGCTGCATTCCCCCTGGTCCCCGCACAGCCTGACAGCTGGAACGGGCTGTTGCGAGACGTCTCGGGCGCGGCATCGAGCGTCGCTCATCTCGCGTTCGGATACCCCCCGGGGGTACCTTGGTGGTGTGGGTCAGCAGCAGCACGCACACACGAGCACCACCGGGCCGGCGGCGAGCGGGTCGATCGACCCCGTCTGCGGGATGTCGGTCGACCCTGACGGTCCGCTCACCGCCGAGCGCGACGGGCAGCGCTACGCCTTCTGCTCCGAGCACTGCCGTTCCCGGTTCCTTGCCGGTGGCACCACCGAGGACGACGGCGCCGCGAACGCCCCCGACGATCCGAGCGCGATCTACACCTGCCCGATGCACCCCGAGGTGCGCCAGCAGGGGCCCGGCAGCTGCCCCGAGTGCGGCATGGCGCTCGAGCCACTGGAGGTCACCGCCGAGGCCGGCCCCAACCCCGAGCTGGCCGACATGACGCGCCGATTGTGGGTCGCCGCAGCGCTGGCGGCGCTCGTCGTCGTCCTCGAGATGGGCTCCCACCTCGTGCCGGCGCTGCACCGGCTCCTCCCTCCGGCCACCTCCGCGTGGGTGCAGCTGGTGCTCACCACGCCGGTGGTGCTGTGGGCCGGATGGCCCTTCCTGGAGCGAGGGTGGACGTCGGTGCGCACGCGCCGACTGAACATGTTCACCCTGATCGCGCTGGGTGTCGGCGTCGCCTGGCTCTACAGCGTCGTCGCGACGGTGGCGCCCGGTGTGTTTCCGCCCGAGCTGGCGGGGGAGGGCGGCCGTCCCGCCGTCTACTTCGAGCCGGCGGCCGTCATCGTGGCGCTCGTGCTCGTCGGGCAGGTGCTCGAGCTCAGGGCGCGCGAGCGCACGTCGGGCGCAGTGCGCGCCCTCCTGCGGCTGGCGCCGCCGACGGCGCTGCGGGTCACCCCGCGCACCGCCTGCGGTCACGGGGGTGAGGAGGTCGAGGTGCCGCTGGAGCAGGTGGCCGTCGGGGATCTGCTGCGCGTGCGCCCCGGCGAGCGGGTACCTGTCGACGGCGTCGTCGTCGAGGGCCGCTCCAGCGTCGACGAGTCGATGGTCACCGGTGAGCCGATGCCGGTCACCAAGGCCGAGGGCGACACCGTGGTCGGCGGCACGACGGCCTCCGGCGGCGGCTTCCTCATGCGCGCCGAGGGGGTGGGCCGCGACACCGTGCTGGCGCGCATCGTCGCGTCCGTCCAGGAGGCACAGCGATCCAAGGCGCCCGTCCAGCGCGTCGCCGACAGGGTCTCCGCTGTCTTCGTGCCCGTCGTCGTGCTGGTGGCCGTCGTCGCCTTCGCCGTGTGGGCGCTCGCGGGGCCCGAGCCGCGGCTACCGCACGCGCTCGTCGTCGCGGTATCGGTGCTGATCATCGCGTGCCCGTGCGCCTTGGGCCTGGCCACGCCCATGTCGATCGGCGTCGGGGTGGGGCGGGGGGCCCAGCTCGGCGTGCTCGTGCGCAGCGCCGAAGCGCTCGAGCGGCTGGAGCGTGTCGACGTCGTCGTTCTCGACAAGACCGGCACCCTCACGCAGGGCCGTCCCTCCGCCGAGCTCGTCGCGACCGAGTGCGCGTTCGACGCGGACGACGTGCTCCGTTGGGCCGCGGCCGCCGAGCGTGGCAGCGAGCACCCCCTGGCGCGGGCCGTCGAGGCCGCTGCGGTGGAGCGCGGGCTCACCGCGCCGGACTCCACCGAGTTCCGGGCCCCCGCCGGCCGCGGCGTGAGCGCGCTCGTCGAAGGCCGGCGGGTACTCGTGGGCAGCCCCGCGTTCTTGGCCGAGAGCGGCGTAGAGCGAGCCGGAGCCTTCGAGCGCGACGTCGCGGCGCTACGTGCCCGGGGCGGCACCGCGGTGCTCGTTGCTGTCGACGGCGACCCCGCCGGCCTGCTCGCCGTGACCGACCTCGTGCGGGAGAGCGCGCCCGCCGCCGTGGCTGCGCTGCGCGCAGAGGGGCTGGACGTCGTCATGCTCACCGGCGACGCACGCGCCACCGCGGTGGCTGTGGCGCACAGTCTCGGGATCGAGCGCGTCGAGGCGGAGGTGCGTCCTGAGGACAAGGCCGCGCTGGTGGCCGAGTTGCGTGCGCAGGGACGCGTGGTGGCGATGGTCGGCGACGGCGTCAACGACGCGCCCGCGCTCGCGGCGGCTGATGTGGGGATCGCCATGGGGTCAGGGACCGACGTGGCGGTCGAGGGGGCGGGGATCGTCCTGCTCCACAGCGACCTGCGCGCCCTGGTCCGCGCGCGTGCACTCTCGCGCGCCACCATGCGCAACATCCGCCAGAACCTCTGGTTTGCCTTCGCCTACAACGGGGCGGGAATCCCGCTTGCGGCTGGCGCCCTATACCCGCTGGTCGGCGTCCTGCTGTCCCCTGAGCTGGCTGCTGCGGCCATGGCCCTGAGCTCGGTCAGCGTGATCGGCAACGCCCTGCGCCTACGCCGGGCGTCACTCTGACGGCTGTGCCTGTCCCTCGCACGGGGCTGCGCCGGGCTCCCTGGTGTTTGTGCTGGTCAGGGGGGCGATTTGGTGTGGGGCTGGGGTGGGGGTAATGTTTCATCTCGCTTCCGGAGGGGAAGAGCGGCCCGGGGTCTTGTGCCTGGGGTTGAGCTTCGTTACTGTAGGGAAGTTGCCCCGAGGCGGTCGTGAGGCCGTGCGTGGTGTGTGTTCGTTTCTTGAGAACTCAACAGCGTGCCGAATGTCGATGCCAGCTTTATGTTGGCTCGAGTTGGATGTCAGATGACGTCTTTTTCG
>NZ_QGDQ01000019.1 GCF_003149145.1 Quadrisphaera granulorum
CAGAGCGTTAGCAACTCCATGATGTGGAGGGCCCCGTGCCCGCTCGCAACTCCAGCGGGTCACTCGCCAAGATCGCACCTACTGGCGGACGCTCTTAGTCCAGGAGGACCGCTGTGCTCCGCTGCTGCCCCGTGCCATTCGGCCCAGGCGAGCACGCGATGATCAGCGACGTCGACAACCTGCCCTGGGCTGCGCTGGCGAACGCCACCTCCGGCCGCGGCGAGGAATCCCATGGCCGCAGCGTTCGACGGGCGCAGCTTGCTCACGAGGGGCAGCGTCTCGGGCCGCACCTCGCGCAGGCCGTCCAGGAGCCGTCGCCCGACCCCCTGACGGCGCCAGGCGCGGTGGACGTCGATGGCGCAGGAGTACTGGCCCGGGTGGACCCAGTTCCGCGCCACGGTCGCCGCCCCCACGACCTTCCCCTCCCGGTCCCCTCTGACGGCGACCAGCGTGCGGCGCCACCGCTCGCCCTCGCGCGGTGGCCCGTGCAGCGCGTGGCACTGAGCGACCCACAGGGGGTCGGCGTCGGGGTCAAGCAGGCCTGCAACGACGGGAGCATCAGCGGGTTCCCAGGCGCGCAGCCACAGCGCTCCGTCCTCGGCTCCCACCCGGAGATCCTCTCCCTGGTGAGGGATACGAGGCCAGCCAGGGAACACCGTGGCAGGGGTGTGACAGCCGTTTAGGAGGTTGCGGTGAGCGGTCCTTCGTCGGCACACCTGTAGATGAGGCCTGGAACCGTTACGGCAGCAGGCGGACGACGCGCTCCCGCAGGTCGGTCAAGTCCTCCAGGTGCAACGTCATGGCCGTATCAGCGAGCCCGACCTCGGGCCATGAGACACGAAGGTCGATCTGCCCGTCTCGAGGAAGCTCTCCTATCCAGTAGTGAGGTTCTGCGGTGAAAACCTCCTCTCCTCCTGAAGAGCTCCCCCCGCTGGCCTCTGCCACCCCGTTGTGATCGTTAACTCGCACTTCGACACGAAGCGCCGAACCTTGTAACTCACTGGCGTGCACCCCAGCTCGGTCACGCCCGAAGGTCTGGCGAACAGCGGCCTCTGCGTGGACGCCACGCGCCCGGATGACGACCGGCAGCAGCAGTCCCTCCGGATAGGCCCACACGCATCGCAGCCCAGCTGCGACGTCGCCATCGCTGGCAAGCACGACCGGTCCGTGCGCCACGGCCCCCAGGTCCTCGGGAGGAACAGCCGGTGGCCAGCGCCAGGTGGTCATGGGCTGGATGGTCTCGACAACTCATCGTGGCCAGCAAGACTCAGGCTCCCGCGGAACGACGACCTGTCCGGAAGCGGATGGTCAGCGCGACGCTGACCCAGCATCGATCGTCAGTGGACCGTTGAGGAGTTGTCCGGGCGCCCTCGGTGATGGCGCTACCGGCGTTCACCGCGTGAAGTGCTCGAGCACCTCCTGCGCGAGCACGTGCGGTTGAAGGTCATCGGTCTGGACCACCAGCTCATCGAGATCTGCTGCTCTGAGGCGCTGGGCCAGCGTCTCGTGCCGCGCCAGGTGCCACTGCAGAGCCGCGTGCTGGGCTGAGGTGTACCGGCGCCGCAGTCGCGCCTCACGCACACCCGGGTCCGCCTCCAAGCGCACCGAGCGCACCGCGAGCCCCGTGGCCCGTTCGTACCGAGCACGGTCCTCAGCCGTCTCAATGACCCCGGCCAGCACGAGCTGACGGGGACCGCCGCGCTGGTAGGCGGCCCACACAGCGGCGATGTTCTCGGCCTCGACCACCACGTTGCTCGGGTCGTGCGGCGCCGGTGGCCAGCTGCGGTGGAACCAGTCGACGTCCATCAAGGCGAACGGCGTGCCGGCTGCCGCGAGCTGATCACCCAGGTGCTCCAGCAGCGTGCTCTTGCCGATCCCGTAGCTGCCGTTCAGGAAGATCGCGTGAGCCGGGCGCACCTCGGTCACGCTAGTGAGCGTCGTGTCGGGACGTCGCTGGTGGTCAGCGTGTCGCCGGTCGCACAGCGACGCTACGAAGCGATGACCACTTCGATGGACGGGTCGTGGGTGAGCTGCGACGTGCCGTTCAGCACGATGGTCGCGCGTTGCCACGGCTGCTCAGCCAGCAAGAAGGGCAACTCCTCTTGCAGCCAGGAGGCGATGTGGTCCCTGATGGCCGGGGAGTCCCCGTCGCGCTCGACCAGGCGCCGCTCCTGGACGTCGAGATCGCCCTGCACGTAGATCGAGGCATCGATCCAGGGGGCGAGCTCGCGGCGAATCACGCCGGTCCCCTCGACCCACACCGCCTCCAGTCCAGCAGGGACGGTGATGGCGCCCTCCTTGCCGTTCGGTGCCCACGCCGGTGGCGTGAAGTGCACCGCCTCCCCGCGGTGGAGGGGCTCGAGGACCCCCTGGGCGAGCAGCCCACCCCAGTCGAAGTAGGCCTGGAACCAGGCGACGTCATCGGTGTGGACCACCGCCGAGGCCGGAACCGAAGAGGTCAGCCGCTCAGCGAGGGTCGACTTGCCGTGCCACCGCGCCCGTCGATGGCGACGATGCGCGGGCGACCGGAGATCTCCGGCGAAGCCGCGACGAGTCGTTGCACGAAGTCGGTCAGTGTGGTGACCTGCCAGCCGCCGACCTCGATCTCTCCGGGGTGCAGTCGCATGCTGCATTCGACCAGCAGGTCAGGAGCCCGACGAGTCTCCCCACGGGGGACGCTTGCGACCTGCACCGACACCGGCCGCTCATGCGGCGGGGCAAGCGCGTCTTGTCGCGGTGAGCGATCCCATCTGCAACGAGCGGCGGGCTCGTTCGTCGAGACGCCACGACGTGCCCGATGCGGACGGCCAGCGGTGGTCATCGCGACGTTCCCGCGTACGGCTGCCTGCCAGCTGGCCTGCCCGGAGCCCGAGCTGTCGGGGATCCATCGACGAACCCGCCTTGGCGAGCGCCAACAGCCTAGGTTGATCAGCCGTGGACCCCCGCCGGCTCCAGCAGGCACACCGCCAGGACAACCATCGGATCCGTCACGACTGGGGCCTACCGGGCGCCCACGCGATCAGCACCGGCGCTGACGTCGCCGTGGTGATCGACGTCCTGTCCTTCACCACGACCCTCAGCGTGGCCACCGACGCAGGAATCGAGGTCCTGCCCTACCGGTGGGCCGACGACGGCGCCACGAAGCTGGCCGCCGACCACCAGGCTGTCCTCGCGGTCGGGCGGCGCACCGCCCGCCCCGGACAGATCAGCCTGTCCGCGTCCACCGTGCGAGCAGCTGACCCACCACCGAAGCGATTGGTACTGCCCTCCCCCAACGGATCGATGATTGCTCACCACCTCGCGGACAGGGCAGGGGTCGTCATCGGTGCCTGTCTGCGCAACGCCACATCCGCAGCAGCCTGGATCAACGCCCACTACGACCATCAGACCGCATCTGTGGCGGTCATCTCCGCCGGGGAGCGGTGGCCCGACGGGTCCCTGCGCCCTGCGGTGGAGGACCTCTGGGGCGCCGGTGCCGTGCTCGACGCTCTGACCGACCTCGGGTGGCGAGACCTCTCACCCGAGGCTGTGGTGGCAGGTGGGGCCTTTCGAGCCGTCGCTGCCGAGGTGCCCCGCCAGCTCGCTGCTTGCGCAAGTGGACGTGAGCTGGGCGAAGCCGGCTTTGGCAACGACGTCGATGTTGCAGCTGAAGTAGACGAGGGCAGCACCGTGCCGGTCCACGACGGCCACGCCTTCATCGCCGGATGACCCAGCGCCATCAACACTCCGCCTGCCGCAGCCGACCAGCACCGGACGTCCGGTTGACGATCTCATCTACGACGGACGACGGCCTTGAGCGGCAGGGCGCCGCGACGCGCACCGACGCGGGCGGTCAGCGGTCCCATCTGCGACGACCACCGTCGGGGGGGGCGAAGCGCCCCCGGACGCGTCACCGGGTGCAGTGACCGGTCGTCGAGTGACGGAGGCGCGCCGGCCATGCATTGGCGACTCCCCGCAGCACGCCCCGGACCATCCGAGGAAGTGGCCCACGATCGCACTTCCGAGGAACCAGCCGCGGATGATGTCTCGATGACCGCGATGGAGCTGGCCCGCCAGGAGCGAGCCGACCTGCTCGAGCTCCTGTCCTCCTTGCCCCTCGAGCAGTGGGAGCAGCCGACCCTGTGCGACGGCTGGACCGTGCGCGACGTGGTCGCCCACGTCCTCAGCTACGACGACCTCACAGCCGGCCAGACCCTGCACCGCTTCATCTCCGGCCGCCTCAGCACCGCCCGCATCAACGCGACCGTCCTGGCCGAGTTCGACGGCACCAGCCCTGAGCAGCTGCTGCAACGGCTGTCCACCCACCTGCGACCAGCGGGACTGCCGGCTGGGATGGGCGGACGCATCGGACTGACCGACGCGCTCATCCACCACCAGGACATCCGCCGCCCTCTGGGACTGCACCGCTCGATCGCGCACGAGCGGCTGCGGGTCGCGCTGCCGACGGCGATCTTCGCCCCCGTGGTCCAGGGCATCCGTCGCGTTTACGACGTGCGCCTGGTCGCCACCGACATGGAGTGGCAGTTCGGGCGGGGCCCGGAGCTGAAGGGGACCGCCGAGGCGCTGCTGATGACGGTCGCCGGGCGCACGGCGACTCTGGACGAGCTGGAAGGGTCCGGCAAGTCCCGGATCCTTGATCGGGTGTCCGGGTAGCGATGGTTAGCGAGACGCTGACGGGCAGCGATCCCATTTGCGACAGTTGGCAGCCTCGAGCGCCGATGCTCTGCGCCCTCCACCGGGGCGGCCGTCAGCGGTCGCTTCAGGGCATGCTTCGCCGAGTCACTCCACGCTGGGACATGCTGGGCCGTGACCGCTGACCAGCTGCTGCGCCTGCTGCTGGGCGTGGCGGCGCTGCTCGCCGTGGCACTGGTGGTGCTGCGCGTCGCGGGCGTGGCCGTGGGCCCCCGCGGAACGGCACCGCTGACGGCCGTGCTGCGCGGCGGGCTGCAGCTGGCCGCCATCGGCCTGGTGCTGCGCGGCGTGCTCGACCACGTGCCCGCCCTGGCCGCCGCCGTGCTCGCGGTGATGCTCACCACCGCGGTGTGGACCGCCTCGCACCGCCTCGCCCCGCTGCAGGGCCTGCGCGCGGCGCGGCGCGCCGTGGCGGTGGCGTGCGCGGCCGGCGCCGTCGTCGTCCTGGGGGTGGCCTTCTCCCTCGGGGTGCTGCCGTTCTCGGCGCGCTACGTCGTCGCGCTCGGCGGCATCGTGCTGGGCGGCACCATGACCTCCGCCACCCTCGCCGGGCGCCACCTGCTGGCGGGCCTGCTGGCCCGCCGCGAGGAGGTGGAGGGGTGGCTGGCCCTCGGCGCGCCACCGCGGCGGGCGGTGCTCGACGTGGCCCGCGCGGCGGTGCGCGAGTCGCTCGTGCCGGTGCTGGACCAGACCCGCACCACCGGTCTAGTGACGCTGCCGGGCGCGTTCATCGGCGCGCTGCTCGGCGGGGCCAGCCCGGTGCAGGCGGCGCGGTTCCAGCTCATCGTGCTGGCCGGGCTGATCTGCGCCGGCAGCGTGGTGGCCGTGCTGGTCACCACGCTGCTCGGGGCCCCGAAGGTGCTGCCCGCGCCTCCCGAGCAGCGCTGAGGATCAGAACCGGCCGGCCTCCCGGCGGGCCTTGACCAGCTCCACCGCCACCGGGATGAGCGAGACCACCACGACGACGGCGATGATCGGCAGCAGGTAGGCGACGATGCCGGGGATGCGCGTGCCCAGCACGTACCCGGCCAGCGCCACGCCCAGGCTCCACATGAGCCCGCCGACCACCTGCCACAGCGCGAAGCGCCCCGCGGGCACCCCGACCGTGCCGGCGAGCGGGTTCATGAGCGTGCGGACCACGGGGATGAAGCGGGCCAGGACGACGGCGCGGCCATGCCCGTAGCGGTCCAGCACCTGCTGGGCGCGGCGCACCCCGGCCTGCAGCTTGGGACGGTCGGGGCGGTCCAGCAGCGCCGGGCCCACGCGGCGACCGATGAGGTAGCCGACCTGAGCCCCGAGCAGGGCTCCGGCCGCACCGGCGAGGAGCACCTGGGCCAGCGGCAGGTGGGCGGCGCTGGTGGCCGAGGTCGCCGCGAGCAGCCCGGCGGTGAAGAGCAGCGAGTCGCCGGGCAGGAAGAAGCCGATGAGCAGGCCGGTCTCGGCGAAGAGGATGACGAAGAGCCCCACCGCCCCGAAGGAGGAGAGCAGGTGCTGCGGGTCGAGCAGGCTCACGCCGCGCCCTCCTCCGCCGGGACGCGCTCACCGCGCTGGACGTCGGCGCGCTGGACGTCGGCGCGCTGGACGTCGGCGCGCGTGACGGCCAGCACCCCCACGAGCGCGGCGATCGCCACCAGCGCCGCGAGCGTCACGGGGCCGTCGCCCAGACCGACGCCGCCACCGACGTGCGCGGGCTTGCCGAGCCAGTCCGCGAAGGAGGCGCCGAAGGGGCGGGTGAGCACGTACGCGCTCCAGAACGCCGCCACCGGGCTCAGCCCCAGGCGCCACGCCACCAGCGGCACGACCATCGCCGCGCCGAAGAGGAGCCCGGACGGCAGGAAGCCCCAGCCCAGCGCTAGCCCGGTGAGGTCACCGGCGGCGGTGCCGAGGGCGAAGGTCGCCAGCACGGTGGCCCAGTAGAAGAGCTCGCGCCGGGTGGAGTCGACGTCGTGGATCGACAGCGTGCCCTCCACCCTCCACCAGGCGGTGAACAGGACGGCGACGACGACGGCCCACGCCGCGGTGGTGACCGCGTAGGACAGGCCCGTGACCACGTGGGTGATGTCGGCGGTCATGGTGCCGAACACCGCGACGGCGCTCACGGCCGTCCAGTAGCGGACCGCGGAGTACTCCCGCGCGCGCAACTGCCAGGCCAGCGCACCCACTAGCGAGCCGACGCCGACCAGGCCGCCGAGCACGAGGCTGGTCTCCCCGAGGTAGTCCGAGGCCGCCTCTCCCATGCCCGTGGTGAGCACCTTCACCAGCCAGAACACCGCGGTGATCTCAGGCACCTTGGCGGCGCGGGCGGTGGTCCAGGCGATCGGCAAGCCTCGGGTGCGGGCACGGGGCCTGTGGGCGGGTGGGATGGCGCCCGTGGAGGCGGCGGTCGGTGGCATGGGCATGCGGTGTCTCCGTTGGTCGAAGAGTGTCAGGGCCGTCGATGGGGCGGGCTGGGCGAGGCTGAGGTCCCTTGCACGTCAGCGTTGAAGCAGCGCGAAGGCGACGGTCACGAGGAAGCCAGCCGTCACCGTCAGCTGCAGGTACGTGGTGCGCCGCCGGAAGCGGCGGGCGTCCAGCCTCGAGGACCTGGTGATCGGCATGGTCACAGCGTGCGGCGCCGGACCTGTGCGTCGCCTTTACGGCCGACCACGACGGCCACCACCGCGCTACCTCCGGAGTCGGCACGCTCGTGGCGCGTGGGCGTCCTGCACGCGCACGTGCAGGATGCCCGCGTCAGGGACCTGGAGGTCCGCCCAGTCCGGGGCTGTGGGTCAGTGCCGGACCTTCGGCTCGCTCAGGGACTCCGCAGGGGTCTGGTCACGCTTGGTCACCGTGAGGTAGGTGACGCAGGCCAGGATCACGCCGAGGAACACCACGCTGGTCCAGGTGGTGCCGAGCCCCAGCCCGCCGTCGGTGTGGGCCTGGCTGAAGCCGTCACCCAGGGAAGCGCCCAGGGGTCGGGTCAGCACGTAGGCCACCCAGAAGCACGCCACCGCGTTGGCGCCCAGGCCGTAGCGGGTGGCGGCCACGGCGGCGATGACCACCGCGACCAGCAGCGCCGTGGGCCAGTAGCCCAGCCCGACCTGCTCACTCAGCAGGTCACCGGCGGCGGTGCCCAAAGCGAAGGTGAGCAGGACCGCCAGCCAGTAGAAGAGCTCGCGCGGCAGGGAGGTCACCGCGTGGATCGACAGGGTGCGCTCTTTGGCGAACCAGATCGCGAAGGTCGCTGCCAGGGCGACGGCGAAGACGGTGGTGCTCACGACCAGCGGCACGCCGGCGGCGTCGGTGAGGCAGTCGGTCAGCAGCGTGCCGACGACGCTGACCAGCACCACGGTGAGCCAGTACAGCGGCGCCCGGTACCTGTCGGCGCGCAGCTGGGCGACCAGGACCACGACGAGCACCGCGGTCATCAGCACGCTGGTGCCTCCGAGGCCGAGGCCGAGGGTTCCGTCGAGGTAGTCCGCGAAGGTCTCCCCGACCGTGGTGGCCAGGACCTTGATGACCCAGAACCAGGCGGTGACCTCGGGGACCTTGTTGAGCACGGTGCGGGCCCGCGAAAGCCCGTCACCGCGGACGGCGGCTGCGGGAGCGCTGACGTGTGGCGAGGTGGCCGAGGACCGAGAGGAGGGTGTGGACGTCGACATGCTGTGAGGGTGACGGCGCCGGTCTGTACGCCGCCTTTACGCCCCCTCTGCCGCGTCATCCACGTCGACGCTGCTTGCGGGACTGGCTCACGCCGCGGGAAGCAGCAGGTGCAGCACACCCCCGCCGTCTGCGCCGGCTGCTTGCGGGAGGAGGTCGCCACCGGCGGTGCGCGCCAGTCGGGCTGCCAGCGGCAAGCCCAGACCGGAGCCGCGGTGCTGCTCACCGGGGTCCGCTCGGAAGCCAGGTTCGAGCACGCGGGCGATCAGGTCGGCGGGGATGCCGGGTCCGTCATCGGCGATGGTGATGCGTACCTGCGCCTGGTCACGATGTGCCGTGACCAGGACGATGGAGCGGGCGTAGCGGTAGGCGTTGTCGACCAACGGTGACAGGGCCCGCTCCAGGACCGCCGCCTCGACTCCCACGGCGAGGGTCTGGTCGACATCCGCGCGCAAGGCCACAGCGTTGACATCTTCTGTTCGTCCGGGTGCATCGGCTGCTCGGCGCGCGGCGAGTACGCGCTCAACGGCCGGGGCCACCTCACATCGCCCCGGGGCCGCCGTCGCTGACCGCGCCGAGGCCAACAGCCCCTCCACGACCCCTTCAGCCCGCCGCAGCGCCGTGTCGAGCTCGGCCAGCGACTCCTGGCGCTGCGCGTCGCTGCGTGCAGGCTTTCGTACCCAGTCCAGCTCGGCCCGCATCCCCGCCAGCGGTGTGCGCAGCTCGTGAGACAACTCGGCGGTGAGCACCTGCTCGTGGCGCAGCGCCGCGGCGATGCGGTCCAGCAGCGCGTCCAGCGTGCCAGCCAGAGACGCCAGCTCGGTGGGCCGCGGCCCCTCACCCAGGCGCTGGGTGGGGTCGCTGGTGCTCCAGGCGTCCACCTGCCGGCTCATCGCCGCCACCGGCATCAACGCGCGCGCGACCGCGGCCCGCAGCACCAGGTGGACACCCACGACCAGCAGCAGCGCCAGCACGGTCACGGCGACCAGCGTCAGCTCGCGCAGCTGCTGGTAGGGCACCAGGGACGCCGCGGTGACCACAGCGGCGACGGGCTGACCGCTCTGGTCATGAACGGGCAGCCCGAGCAACCGGGTCGGGGCGTCGGCGTCGACGGTGTCCACCAGCTCACCGTCCGCACCCAGGACCCGTGCTGCCAGCTCGGCCACGCGAGGAGGTGCCGCACCAGCTCCGGCGGGCCCCTCAACCAAGGCGCCATCGGCGGCGATCACCCAGGTGTCGGTGTCCAGCGCCTGGTCATCGGGTCCCTCCAGCACGGTGACGGACCCGTCCGCGCGCACCTGAGCGGTGGCGGTGACCGCCTGCGCGCGAGCTCGCAGGGAGTCGTCGGCGGCGCGGTCCAGGGCCACCCCCACCACGACGACGGCGAGCGCGGCGAGCACAGCCATCCACGCCGCGACCACGACCGTGGCCGACCAAGCCACCGAGCTGCGCAGGCTTCTGGCGCGCCACCACCGCCTGACCGCGCCCTGTCGCGCTGGTGCGTGCGCCTGTGCCTTCATTCGAAGCGGTACCCGACGCCATGGACCGTATGGATCGCACTGGTGCCAGCGGAGGCGGCCTCGACCTTGCGGCGGATGCGGGAGATGTACTGGTCGAGCACGTTGTCGGTGACCATCGCGCCGGCAGACCACCCGGCCACCGCCAGCGCCCTGCGGCGCAGCGCCTGTCCGGGGGCGTTCATCAGCGGCGCCAGCACCCGGTACTCCGTGGGGGTCAGGGACTGGTCCTGCCCGCCCGGGGAAGCCAGCAGGCGCAGGTTCACCGGGTCCAGGCGAACTGCGGTGACCTCCCGCGGCGGTGTACTGCCAGCGCGGCGCACCAGCGCGCCGGTGCGCACGAGCAGCTCACGGGTGTCGAAGGGTTTGGGCAGGTAGTCGTCCCCGCCTGCGGTAAAACCCGAGAGGCGGTCGTCGACCTGCCCGCGTGCGGTGAGGAACAGGACCGGGGTGGTGATGCCGCGGGCACGGACGGCTGCGCACACGTCGCGTCCGTCGGCGTCGGGCAGCCCGATGTCCAGAATGACAGCCGAAAAGTCGCAGTCCGGTCCAGGACCAACAACCTCCAGGGCCTCCAGACCGGTACCGACAGCAGTCACCTCGGCGTGCACCTCTTGCAGGGCGCGGCTGATGGCCCGGCGCAGCAGGGCGTCGTCCTCGACGAGGAGCACCGCAGCGCCCTCAGTGCCGATGCTCACCGGACCTCCCCGCCGTCGCCATGCCCTCCAGCGCCGCCCATTGTGACCGCGGCCATCTGCCGGCCCGGCGACGACGTCAGACGGCGGGCGCGACGCAGGTCCTTCGGTGGTTCGGTGAGCGATCCCTTGTGAGATGTTGCGCGCCGGCAAGCAGGGCACCGAGGAGCACACTCGCTCGGTGATCGGTCACCTGGAGAAGACGGTCCTCGACTGTCCAGACCCCCGGGCTCTAGCAACGTTCTACTGCGAAGTGCTCGGCATGCAGGTGAACCAGGATCTCGGCGACTGGACGGTGATCGGCCGAGGTCCCGACCGACGCGACTTGGCCTTCCAGCGCGTGCACGACTACTCACCGCCCACCTGGCCGCAAACTGGCCAGCCGCAGCAGATGCACCTAGACATCCGCGTTCAGGACCCCGACCGGGCCGAGGCCGAGCTCTTGCGCTTGGGGGCTCGCCGTCGACCGACCGCCGCCGAGGCGGTTCACGGCAGCTTCCGCACCTTCGTGGACCCGGCCGGACACCCCTTCTGCATTGTCTTCGGAAGACCACCGCGGGGGCTGAGCGCAGAGGGCCAGACGCTGGCCCCTACCAGCCCGTCAGCCTGAGCCTCACTCACCAGATGGGCATCCGGTCCGCGACGAGCGGTGGCCCAGGCGCCGGGGGGGGGCGCAAAACACGGCCAGGCGGGCATCAGCGGTCGCTGGGTGGACGTCGGTGACGGCAGCAGGGCGATGACGCCGTGTCAGCGATACCGCCTGCGCCCGTCAGCGCCCGTCAGCTGGCCAGTGGGTGCTCCGGCTCGCGCCGCTCCGCGCGGCGCAGCCCTACCCACCGCGCGCCCACCAAGGCGAGCACCAGCGGCACGAGCACGACCATCACCTGCGCGGCCACGCTGTGCGTGCTGATCGAGGCGGTCGTGGTCAGCACCACCACGTTGCCCACGGCCCCAACCGCGGCGGCGGCGCTCACCGTCGCCCGCGCCGCTCGCGCGGTCTCCCGCGCCGCGAGGCGACCGCGCAGCAGCACCGCCAGCAGGGCGAGCACCACCAAGACACCCATCGTCGCGATGCCCACCAAGGCGACCAGCGGGCCCAGCACCGGCGCGCGAAACGGAAGGTCGAACAGCGCGACGAACAACGGGAAGACCACCTCGAAGAAGAACAGGTAGCTGGCCACGACGGCTACCGGCGCGCCGACCACGCCGAGCAGCACCATGCGAGTGATGTCACGTGGGGCCCGGGCGTAGCCGCCTTCTTCCACGGTGCGGCGTACGAACGCCTCGACATCACCACCGATCAGCGCGCGCGGGTCGCGGCCGTCAGCGTCAGCGGCGAGCAGGTCGGCTCTGACCTCTGCCAGGACCGTGTCGCGGTCGGCCCGGCGCACCCGGTGCCGGCGCAGCTCGCGGTCGATCTCTCGCAGCAGGTCATCGGCAGTGCGGGGCGGCTCAGGCATCGACACGGTTGTGGACCTTTGGGGCGGGCAGAGCGGACGGGAGGAGCGGGGCGGGCGTGGTCGGTGCGGTGGGCAGGGCCCCCGCTGCCGTCAACAGGTAGGTGATGGTGGCGGTGGTGCTGCTCCACTGCTGGACCCAGGTCGCAAGGGCTGAGCGGCCCTGGGCGGTGAGGTGGAAGACCTTGCGGGGTGGTCCGCTGGCGCTGGGCTCGGGTTGTTCGCTGACCAGGCCCTGGCGGCGCAGCCGGGTCATCAGCGGGTAGACGGTGCCGTAGCTGATGTCGGGCAGGCCGTGGCGCTCGAGCTGGACTACGAGGTCGTAGGCGTGGGTTGGGGTGTGGTCCAGCAGGGCGAGCAAGCAGGTGTCCAAGGATCCCCGCAGCAGCTGCGTGCGGCGATCGGCGTCCGCTGTCATGCAACGCACAGTACTGTCACGTAGTGGGTGTCGCCTAGTACCGCGTTGCCGAACTTCGGATCCCGTGATCAGTCGAGATTGCTGCGGCACTTGGCGGAGCTGAGCGATGACCTGACGGATGACCTGCACCGAAGAGCACCGCAATTCGCGGCGGCCTGGCGCTGGCCGGATGAGGATGGTCAGCGAGACGTAATCTGATGACACGACAAGGCGGATCGTGCCACTATGAGCGCATGGATGCCACGCTTGTGCTCGGCCAGCAGGGCCGGCTCGTCATCCCCGCCGAGGTCCGCTCCGCCCTCGGACTCAGCGCCGGTGACCGACTGCACCTGCACCTGACCGGGCGCCGCCTGGTCCTGGAGAGCTCCCAGGACGCAGCCGCGGAACTGCGCGGTCTCGCCGCCTCAGTACCGGCCTCCCGCTCTCTGGTCGATGAGCTCCTGGCTGAGCGCCGCCGAGCCGCCATCGACGAATGACGGTCCTGGACGCCTCGGCGATCCTCGCCCTCGTCCACGACGAGTCCGGCGCTGACGTCGTCGCCGCAGCCCTGCCCGGGTCTGTGCTGGGAACGGCCAACCTCGCCGAGGTCATCGGCAAACTGATCGACGAGGACGTCGACCCTTCGCGCCTGCGCCAGCTCCTGGCGGCCGCCGGCGTGAGGATCGAGCCGGTGACCGAAGCCGACGCCGAGCTCGCTGGGGCCCTGCGTGGACTGCCCGGTGGCCGGCAGCTCTCCCTCGGTGACCGCTGCTGCCTCGCGCTGGCCGTGCGCAGCGACCCAGCGTCTGTCCTCACAGCCGACCACGCCTGGGCCAAGCTCGACCTGCCGGTCGAGGTCCGACTGCTCCGCTAGTTGATGGTGGCGAGCCTCTCGGGCGGGAGGTCACAGCCGAGCGAGTGAGGCTTCGCGAGGGCCATCGTCGACGGCCGACGACGCGCTCACCCTGAACGGGCAACGGCTCTCACCTCAGCCTGACAGGGAGGGTTGCGCTGACGGAGTAGCCGGGAGTCAATCCTTCACCGTCTTCCAGGAGCGTGCAGCTGAGGATCCAATCAGCGACGACCAGCGCCGTCGGCCGGTGAGGCGACCCGGCGGCTTCACAGCGTCCGGTGAGCGGTCCTCGGTGAGACGGCTCGGACAGGTTGGCTAGCGTCCGGGCATGGACGTCGAGCGGACCCGCTTGGTCGAGGCCTACTGGCGGAACAACCGGCGCCTCACCGCCCGTACAGACGCCCCCGGGTCCCAGCCTGCTTCGTCGGCGGACAACACCGCCGACGAGGACGCCGACTTTTGGGCTGTCGAAGCCGTCGACGAGGCATCTCAGAGGTGGAGCGCCGCCGATGTCGTCGACCTGCTGGAGGACCTGCTCTCAGCCGACGACGCAGACCCCATCTACGTCGGCGCTGGCCCCCTCGAGGAGCTGCTCCATGAACGCCCCGAGGTGAGTTCCGTCGTCGCCGAGCGGTGTCGACGTTCGGACCTCGCTGAAAGGTGGCACGCCGCCCTGTCGACAGTCATATGGGACGAGCGGCATCTCCAAGAACTCGCACCGCTACGGCCCTGGCTGCCTTTGCCCTAACCCTGCCCTCCACGAGGAACGGGCGAAGGCGCCGCGAGTTGGGACGGCTCCGGGCCGCCGGGGCGTCCGGGTGGCGGTCGCTATGCGGGCGCGTCTGTGGCGCGGGGCGGCGGAGCCTCCACAGGTGAGCCTCGCCAGGGGACGTGGACGGAACGGCAGGCGTTGGCGAGTGTCCTTCGCTCATAGCTGTTGCGGGCGTCTTCTCAGCTCATGGCACCACTCCGCCGGCAGCACCGCGGGCATTGGTTGCTGAGACGGGATAGACCCCGCGCCCTTCCATGCACGCCGGCGAGGCCGCCCGCCACCGATCTTCACGCTGTTGGTCCACGCCCCCGCCGGCTCCGCCGAACACCGTGTCCCCCACGCGAATGGTCACACCGTTAGGCGTGAGTACTCCTCGCCCGTCCGCAGTCACGGTGGAGCCGTGGTCGACCACCAGAACCCAGGTGCCCTGGCTGTTGGCGTACCCCCAGCACGCTGTACCGATGCGAACGATCTGACCGCTGATCGCGACCGCGGGCACCGAACCACGATTCTCCGACCCGACCAG
The DNA here is from genome assembly GCF_003149145.1 of Quadrisphaera granulorum. Classification (GTDB taxonomy): domain Bacteria; phylum Actinomycetota; class Actinomycetes; order Actinomycetales; family Quadrisphaeraceae; genus Quadrisphaera; species Quadrisphaera granulorum. The sequence goes on from NZ_QGDQ01000019.1 coordinate 14,549, forward strand.
GACGGCGGCGCCATCCGCGAGCTGGAGGGCGTCCGGCACCTGCGGCTGCTCCTTCACGGAGGGCGCACCCCCGGATGGGTCCTGCCACGAGGTCGCCGGTGTGGACGTGTGCGCACCGAGGCTTTCCTGGGCGGGCGACACAGCGCCGACAGCGGAGGGATCGGTGGCTCCGCACGCGGTGGTCAGCGAGAGCGCGGCTGCTGTCGCGGCGGTGGCCAGGTATCGCGGTCGCATGGTGGCCGTCCTGATCAGGCCTCGGGGGTCGGTGTGTGACGTCACGGCGCGGAGGTGCTCTGCCCAGCGCCACCGGGCACGAAGGTGATGGTCAGGGGGACTGAACGTCCAAGCTGGGCGTTGACGGCCTGCTGCATGCGCTGCGCGGTCTCAGAGTCGGCGCGGAGTCCTGTGGGACCAGGCAGATAACCGACGCGCAGGTGCGCGGTCGTGGCATCGAACTCCCCGGCTCGGTCGTCGGCGGGCTGGACGAGGTCGTCGAACGTCTCCAGCGCGGCTGCCTGGACGGTGAGGGCATCCGCTGCGCTGAGCGCGGCGCCGCCGCGCAGCTGTACCGGCTGCGCTAGTCGCTGCGCGGCCTGGATCAGCTGCTCAGGCACAGTGCCGGTCATGGCGATCCAGGCGGGCTGACCGTCGTAGGTGGCCCCGGATGAGGCGGAGTACTGCTGGGGGTAATCGGCTTCGACCTGTTCCACGAGGGCGCTGAAGGAGTCTTGGTAGCGGATGAGCTCCAGCAGTCGGTTGTAATCCTGGCCGGTGCTTTGCGCGATGCTGCGGGCCATCTGCTGGTCGTCGGCGGTGATCGCCGGTGGGCTGCCCTCGGGGATGGTCAGGATGGTCAGCGCCGGATCTGGCCACGTCGAGGTCCGGGAGTTGGGAAATGGCGCTGCGCCAGGTCGAGGTGTCGAGGCCGTCGTCGGGGCCGTTGTCGGGGTGAAGGTCTCCGGGGAGGGTTCCTGGCTGATCCCGGGCGCAGGGGCAGGCCGGACCACGAAGGAGTCCCGGGAATGCGAAGACAGTCCCGGGCTAGCGACGATGACGCCGACCACCGCAGCGGCTGCGGCCAGACCTGCCGCACTCCACAGCAGAGTCCGCTGGATGCGCCGGCGGGGACCATGGGCGGGACCGAGGCCCTTCAGTCGGTGCTGGGAGTGGTGACTCCGGACCAGGACGCTGGCGACGGGGTCACGATCTTGGGGTTCGACGTCGGCGGCAAGGCGCAGCAGGTCGGTGATGTCGACCTCCGGGCGGTCACCGCAGTTGGTGGTCATCGGTGGGCTCCCATCCAGGAGTTCAGATCGGTGGCTGGGGGCGGGTCGTCGATGCCGCGCGCAGGTGTAGTGGGGGTGCGGGCGCGCAAGGTCGCCAGTGCTCGGGAGGTGCGGCTTTTGACCGTGCCGATGGAGCATCCAAGCTCGGCGGCGGTCTGGGCTTCGGTCAGGTCCAGCCAGAACCGCAAGACCAGGACCAGGCGCTGGGCTGCGGGTAGAGAGTGCAGGAGTCGGCGGGCGTCGATGGCGGTGCCGACCTGGTCGGCGAACACAAGAGCAGGGGTCTGGTGGGGTTGGCCGCCAGCCTGAAGGAGGTCGGAAGGCTCAGTGGGTTGCTCTGCGAGCCAACGCCGGCGGCTCGCCTTGCTGGCCAGACGGGTCATGACCGTCCGGGTGTAGGCGGCGGGGTCGCCGTGGGGGTGCAGGCGTGGCCAGGCGCGCAGCGTGTGCACGAGCGCGGTCTGGGCGAGGTCCTCACCGTGGTGGTGGTCGGCGCTGAGTAGCGCGCCGAGCCGGACCAGGTGTGGGTAGGCAGAGACCACGAAGGCCTCGAACCCCTCGGGCGTCTCCGGGGGCCTGCTCTGGCGCACGTCCACACCTTCTAAGGGACCTGGACCCCACGAAAGGTTCCTTCCCCGGTGCTCACCGGGTCCTGCCCCGTGACGACAGCGACCGCCCTAGAAGCCCATGGGCCCGTGGGTCTCGTCCGAGCCGCTCTTGAACGACTCGAGCGCTCGGATGGGGATCCCATCTGCGACGGGCGGCGGCCTCGGGCGTCGACGCGTCGCGACATGGACCGAGGCGGGCGGTCAGCGGTCCCTGGGTGCAACAGGCTTAGAGCAAGGCGCTACGGCGCTCGAGCAGCACCACGTCTCGCCACTGCCCCACCATCGGGCCGTGGCTCATCCGCCCGAGCCGCTGGCGCACGCCGACGGTGCGGAAGCCGGCAGCGGCGTGCAGGGCCAGGCTGGCGGTGTTCTCGGGGAAGACGCCCGACTGGACCGTCCAGATGCCGGCGGCCTCGGTCGAGGCGATCAACGCGTCGAGGAGCGACCGGCCGACGCCCCGCCCGCGGGCGTCGGGGGCGACGTAGACGGAGTGCCCCCCACCCCGGCATAGACGCAGCGGTCCGAGACCGCCACGACGGCCGCCCACCCCAGCACCCGCCCCGCGGGGTCGACCGCGACGAGGCGGTGCTGGGGCGCCTTGGCGGAGTCGAAGTCCTCCCAGCTCGGCGGGGACGCCTCGAAGGTGGCATGGCCGGTGGCGATGCCGGAGGCGTAGATGTCGTGGACCGCCGGCCAGTCCTGTTCGGTCATCGGCAGAACGGACACGTCACTGCGGCCGACGTCGGTGCTGCCCATCGCTAGGTTCCCCTTTCTGCCCGGGCCCGCTCCGGTCCCTTGGGCTGATCAGCAGGTGGTCAGGACCCCGGCCAAGGAGTCCAGCGCGCCGGGAACCAGGGCGTAGTAGGCCCACACCCCGCGCTTGTCGCGGGTCAGCAGTCCCGCTTCCACCAGCACCTTCAGGTGGTGACTCACCGTCGGCTGGCTCAGGCCCAGCGGCTCGGTCAGGTCACACACGCAGGCCTCCCCACCCTCGTGGGCAGCGACCAGGCTGAGCAGTCGCAGCCGCGCGGGGTCGGCCAGGGCCTTGAGGGTGCGGGCAAGGGCAACGGCGTCCTCAGCTCCGAGGGGCTTACGCGCCAACGGAGCACAGCAGGCAACGCCTGGGCCCGCGCTCTCGCTCGACGAGCGCGCTGACGGGGCTATCTGCACAGCGGTGGCCATCGCCGAAGTCTGACACCGGACATTCACTTCTGTCGATATTGACGCCCGTCCATGTCCGTGGCAGGGTCGGCATCGATGAACGTCGATGCCACCCTCGCGGGGGCCTGCCTAGGAGGACGGACATGACCAACACGACGCACCGCAGCGACGACGCCGACCTGCGCGAGCAGGTCCGCGCCCGCTACGCCGACGCCGCCCGCGCTGCCTCCCCGGCCTCCGGCGCCACCACGGGGGACACCGGGGCTAGCTGCTGCGCTCCGAGTCCCGCTGCCGCCATCGAGGTCGATGACCGCTTCGGCGCAGCCCTCTACGACGCCGACACCACCACTGACCTGCCCGCCGCTGCGGTGCTGGCCTCCCTCGGCTGCGGCAACCCCACCGCGGTGGCCGACCTGCACCCCGGCGAGCGCGTGCTGGACCTGGGCTCCGGCGGCGGCATCGACGTCCTGCTCTCCGCGCGCCGCGTCGGGCCCACCGGCTTCGCCTACGGCGTGGACATGACAGGGGAGATGCTCGACCTGGCCCGCACCAACGCCACCGCCGCAGGCGTCAGCAACGTCGAGTTTCGCGAGGGCACCATCGAGGCACTGCCCTTCGACGACGCCAGCATCGACGTGGTCATCTCCAACTGCGTGGTCAACCTGTCCACCGACAAGCCCGCCGTCCTGGCCGAGACCTTCCGGGTCCTCGCCCCCGGCGGTCGGGTGGGGATCTCCGACGTCGTCGCCGAGGACGACGTCACTCCCGCCCAGCGCGCCGAGCGCGGCTCCTACGTCGGCTGCATCGCCGGCGCCCTCTCACGCACGGAGTACCTCGAGGGATTGGCCGCGGCCGGGTTCAGCGACGCCAGCGTGGAGTTCACCCACGAGGTCGCCCCGGGCCTGCACGGCGCGATCGTCAAGGCCACCAAGCCCACCGCCCAGACCAGCTGACCCCTCAGCCAACGAACTACGAGGACCCCACCCGATGAGCGATGTTGTCTCCGAGCGTCCCGCCGCTGGGCCCCAGGCCCCGGTGCTCGCTCGCCTGTCCACCCTGGACCGCTTCCTGCCGGTCTGGATCATCGCCGCGATGATCCTCGGTCTGGCCCTCGGCCGCCTTGTCCCGGGGCTCGATGACGCACTGTCGGCGGTCGAGGTCGGCTCAGTCAGCCTGCCGATCGCCCTGGGTCTGCTGGTGATGATGTACCCGGTCCTGGCCAAGGTCCGCTACACCCAGCTCGGCCGCGTCACCGGGGACCGCAGGCTCCTCATCGCCTCCCTGGTCCTCAACTGGGTCCTCGGGCCGGCGCTGATGTTCGCCCTGGCCTGGCTGCTGCTGCCCGACCAGCCGGAGTTCCGCACCGGCCTGGTCATCGTCGGCCTGGCCCGCTGCATCGCCATGGTCCTGATCTGGAACGACCTGGCCTGCGGGGACCGGGAGGCCGCCGCCGTGCTGGTGGCGATCAACTCCGTCTTCCAGATCCTCGCCTTCGCCGCCCTGGGCTGGTTCTACCTGCAGGTGCTCCCCGCCTGGCTGGGCCTGCCGACCACGAGCGCGGACTTCTCCGTGGTCGCCATCGTGGTCAGCGTGCTGGTCTTCCTCGGCATCCCGCTCGTCGCCGGCTACCTGACCCGCACTCTGGGTGAGCGGGCCAGGGGCCGGGACTGGTACGAGCAGCGCTTCCTGCCCCGCCTGGGTCCGTGGGCCCTGTACGGGCTGCTCTTCACGATCGTGCTGCTCTTCGCCCTGCAGGGCGACGCCATCGTCTCCGCCCCCGGTGACGTGGCGCGGATCGCGCTGCCGCTGCTGGCCTACTTCGTCCTCATGTTCGGCGGCAGCTTCCTGCTCGGCCGCCTGATCGGGATGGACTACGCCCGCACCACCACGCTGTCCTTCACCGCCGCCGGCAACAACTTCGAGCTGGCCATCGCCGTGGCCATCGGCACCTTCGGGGTCACCTCCGGCCAGGCCCTCGCCGGCGTCGTCGGCCCCCTCATCGAGGTGCCGGTGCTGGTGGCGCTGGTCTACGTGGCGCTGTGGGCCGGGCGCCGCTTCTTCCCGAACGACCCCACCGTCCCTGCCCCTCACATCGCTGCCTCGACTGCCTCGACGACTTCTGGGAGCACCCGATGAGCACCGACCAGGCCACCGCAGCCCCTGCAACCACCGGACTCGTCGACCCCCGCGCGGTGCTGAACCGCCACGTCGATGACCTCACCACCCGCTTCGCCGGCGTGGTCAGCCGCGAGACCATCGAGCGCGTCGTGTTCGAGTCCTACACCGCCCTCGGGCGCACCGCGAAGGTCAAGACTCACGTGCCGGTGCTGGCCTGCCGCTTCGCCACCGAGCGCCTGACCGCCCTCGCCCAGGCCAAGGGCGCCTGGGCCAAGGACGTGCCCGAGGTCCTGTTCGTCTGCGTCCAGAACGCCGGCCGCTCCCAGATCGCCGCGGCCTACCTGGCCCACCTGGCCAAGGGCCGCGTCCATGTCCGCTCGGCGGGGTCCCTGCCCGCCGACCAGGTCGACCCCGTCGTGCTGCAGGCTCTCGCCGAGGTCGGCCTCGGACCCGCCGCCGGCGTTGCCAGTACCGACCCCGAGGAGCTGGCCTTCCCCAAGCCGCTGACCGACGACGTGGTTCAGGCCGCCGACGTGGTCATCACCATGGGCTGCGGGGACGCCTGCCCGATATACCCCGGCAAGCGATACCTGGACTGGGACGTCGCTGACCCCGCCGGCCAGGACCTGGCCGTGGTGCGCGCCGTCCGCGACGCCATCGCCCGGCGCGTGAGCGCGCTGGTCGAGGAGATCGCACCGACCGCTGGCCGCTGAGCCACTGAGGCCGCCCGACCTTGCTGACCCACCACGACCCAGGAGTTCTCGTGTCCGACCCCACCACCGCGCCCACCACTGATCGCCCGAGCGTGATCTTCGTGTGCGTGCACAACGCCGGTCGCTCTCAGATGGCTGCTGGCTACATGAGCGCCCTGTCCGGCGGCGCCGTCGAGGTTCGCTCGGCCGGTTCCATGCCTGCCGACCAGATCAACCCCGTCGCCGTCGCGGCGATGGCCGAGGTCGGCATCGACATCACCGCTGAGGTGCCCAAGGTTCTGACCACCGAAGCGGTCCAGGCTTCTGACGCGGTCATCACCATGGGCTGCGGGGACGCCTGCCCCATCTTCCCGGGCAAGCGGTATGAGGACTGGGCGCTGGCTGACCCCGCCGGGCAGGGCATCGAGGCGGTGCGCCCGATCCGCGATGAGATTCGCGGCCGCGTCGAGGCGCTGCTGGCCGAGCTGCTGCCGGCGCGCGCATGAGCGCCACCAACAAGCCGCACGTGCTCTTCGTATGCGTGCGCAACGGCGGCAAGTCTCAGATGGCAGCCGGCTTGATGCGCCACGCCGCGGAGCAGCGGGGCCTGGAACTGCAGGTCTCCTCGGCCGGCACCCAGGCCGGCGACAAGCTCAACACCCAGTCGGTGGCGAGCCTGGCCGAGGTCGGCGTCGACATCTCTGCTGAGCGCACCCACCAGCTCACCGATGACGACGTGCGCGCGGCTGACCTCGTCGTCGTGCTCGGGAAGGAAGCCCACGTCGAGCCCGTGGACGGCACCCCGGTGCAGGTGTGGGAGACCGATGAGCCCTCCACCCGCGGTATCGAGGGCATGGAGCGCATGGCTCTGATCCGCGACGACATCGCCGCCCGCGTGCAGGAGCTCGTCGACCGCCTCGGCTGAGTCACCTCGACGGACGACGGCTCAGGTCAGTGTCCGGAGAGCGATCCCCGACCGGTCAGTGTCTCGCGGACCATCCTGCCCGAACGTCCATCAGCTCAACACGACAGCGCTGATGCCTGCGAGCACGCCTAGAACCGTGAACCCAGCACCGAGAAGCAGCCCCCGGCTCGCGTTGGCCGCCCATCTCGGCGCGAATCGAAACGGACGTTCGATGAGCACAGCGGTCAGCCAGGCCAGCGCTCCTCCGATGAGGACCTCCGCGCCCAGCAGGACCAACCACGACTGCACCCCCATCTCCTCAGCGACGTAGATCACCGGAAGGTGCCAGAGGTACCAGACGTAAGACAGGCGCCCCGCGGCCTGCACCGGCGCCCACGAGAACAGGCGCTGCACCACTCCTGGGGCACCCACGCCGCTGGCGATCAGGATGACGGTGCCCAGCGTGGGGACCAGGGCAGCTGAACCGGGATAGTCCACAGCGCCGGTCCAGTGAGCGCTGGTCAAGACCATCGCCAGCCCCACAACACCCGAGCCAGCCGCCGCAGCAGGCCACCACGCCTTGCGCGCCAACGCCAGCAGAGCCGGGACCGCCAGTGCCAGCAGTGCACCGGCGGCCAGCTGCCAGGCGCGCGTAGGGGTCGAGAGGTAGGCCACCGTGCCGGACAGGGGCGTCAGGAAGACCGAGGCGCCCAAGGAGAGCAGGGCCAGTCCGCCGGCGACAGCAGCCAGCCACCTGCGCAGCACCCCCTGGCGCCTGCGCGCCAGCCACGCCGTCAGGACCACCAGTGGTGGCCAAGCGAGGTAGAACTGCTCCTCAACGGCCAGGGACCAGTAGTGCAGCAGGGGACTACCGACGCCGACCGGGTTGAGGCCGGACAGGTCGGCGACGACGTAGCGCCAGTTCGCGACCTGCAGGCTTGCAGCGACCGCGTCGATGCCGACGCGCGCCAAGGTCGTCGGGGCGACCACGGCGACGATGAGCAGAACGGCGATGCTGACGCTGACTGCGCTGGGCAGGATGCGCCGTGCTCGGCGCGCGTAGAAGCGAGGTAGGTCGATGCGGCCTGTGGTCTCCACCTCGCGCACCAGCAGCCCAGTGATGAGGAAGCCGGAGATGACGAAGAAGACATCGACGCCCAGGCGTCCTCCTGCGGTGCCGGGCACTCCGGCCTGGTACAGCAGCACCAGCCCGAGGGCCAGTGCGCGCAGGCCCTCGACGTCAGGGCGAAAGCCCGGGCGGCGCGCAGGTGGCCGGGCACTGGGGACGGGGACAGCGGTCTGAGTCACGACGTTTCTCCAAGGTCACTGAGCGAGGGCCGCCGCCAGGACCGCTGAGGAAGGAGCGCTCAACGCAGGTCGTGGCGACGCGAGGTGCCGCGCGCTCGAGGGCAGCGCGCAGGTCAGCGAGTACGAGCGAGGCAGGACGTGGCGCCGGTGAGCGGTGACGTCGCTACAGCGCCGCGCAGCGTCAGTCGCTGGACGTCGCGACGGGGCCGGCGGCGTGCCGCGCGCACTCGGCCGGGGGCACCTCAGCGCCCAGCGCGAGGTGGAAGGGGGAGACGAAGCTGCCATCTCGGTTGGGTCGCATGGTCGACCTCGACCAGCCGCACTCGTCGTAGAAGGCCTCAGCGTCTGATGCCCATGCGGTCACCAGCTCGGCCCTGTCGGCCCCGGCCTGGGCAGCCCGGAGGGTGAAGGCGTCCAGGAGCGCTCGTCCCACGCCGCTGCGGCGGACCTTGACGTCGACCACGAGCGCGACGACCACGGCCACACGGGCTCGATGGGCCTGCGCCGGGTCCGTGGACGAGGTGGACGTGGGTGGCGGGCAGCCACACGCAGCGTCGGTGGCCGTGGGGCTGGCCTGGCTTGCGAGCCCGCCGGTAGTGGGGAGATGGGCCATGCGCTGGATGTAGCGACCGGCGCGGGTGCGCAGGAAGCGCACCAACACCGCCGGGCGGCCCAGCAGGGCGCCCAGACCGAGGACGGTCAGCGACAGCCGGTGGTGGCACAGGACGTGGGCCTGGTGAGCCTGGGCGTCAGTGGCCGCGAGGAGGAAGGCCACCGGCTGCGGCGGCAGGACGTCGGTGCGCTCAGCCACCAGCGCGATGGCGTGGGGGGAGTCCAGGTAGGTCTGCTGCCAGCGCCTCAAGAAGCGGGGACCGAGCCGGGTGAAGAAGGCCTGGGGCAGAGCCGTGCGGTGCCAGAACGCGGTGCGCGGCAGGTCTGCAGGCGTCATCTCGCGGATGTTCATGAAGTGCGTGGTGTCGGTCGCAGACCAGGTCGCGGCGCGCAGACGCTCGTGCACTCCGGCACCGGTGGGTCGCATCGGGCTCTCTTCACCCGGCTCGGTCCTAGCTTCTTGAGGCCGGGCGGTGAGGCGGGGGCGGCCGGGGTCGTTGTGCTGGTGGGAGGGCATGGGTCACCTCTGGTGCGTGGGGTCGTCGAATGAGCCGGGCAGCCCGCGGCGCGACGCAGGGCGCCCGTGCGCTCCAGCAGGCGCTGCATGGGCAGTCGCCTGGGAACGGGGCGCCGGGCGTGGGCCGGAGCGGGAGCAGCGGCAGTCGCCCGATGTCACAGCCGCACTCAGCGCCCCATGGGGATCGCGATGGCGGTGTGGCGGCAGGCACGAAGAGGCCTGCTGGGCATAGCGCTGCCCGAAGGCTCAGTCGGGGTAGGTCAAGGTGACGGCAGCGACCAGCAGCACCGAGAGGTGCCGGGCGGGAGTCAGGGCGAAGACTGGGGCGCCAGCCGAGTGCAGAGCACCGGCGCCGACGGGATCCAAGTCGACGTGGTGGTGGTGGTCACCGTTGTGCCCCGAGGGGGCGTCGTGTCCCAGGGCCGGGGTCGCTGAAGCGTCCTGGGCCGACGTTGACGTCGAGCTCGGTGCCGTGGAGGCCGAGGCATGGGGGGCTTGAGCGAGGGTGGCCAAGTTCGCGTGGGTGTGAGCGGCCACACTCGAGGCGATCAGCTGCGGTGCGGCGTGCGCGCTGCGCCCGGCGCGATCCAGAGGACTGGCCATGGTCAGCACCAGCAGAGCCAGCACGAGCAGAAGGATGCCTGCGCCCGGCAGCCCGGACACCTCGACGTGGCCGCGTCGTCGCGGCCGGCCGAGGAGCGCCTGCACCCGAGCAGGCGCCGTGGCTGTGGCGGGCACACCGGCAGGCTAACTGCCCTCAACGCGCGGGCGGGTTCAGCCGACCTCTCATCACCCGTCTGAACGCCAGGGGTCAGGTGGAGATGGGCAGGACGGGAGCGGGTGTTGTTAGAGGCGGACAGCGCCCGGTGCAGACGGGTTTGTGGAATACCCCCGGGGGGGTAATACCTTGATGAGGTGGTACCCCCCAGGGGTACACGGTGGATGACCGGTCGAGAGGAGCTGACGATGGACAAGCGCTACCAGGTGAGTGGTATGACCTGCGGCCACTGCGAGACCTCCGTGCGCGAGGAGGTCAGCGTCCTGGCCGGGGTGCGTGAGGTCGAGGTGGACGCCAGCACTGGAGTCCTGGTCGTCAAGGCCACCCAGGACGTGCCCACCTCCCAGGTGCTGGCCGCGGTCGAGGAGGCCGGCTACACCGCTGTCCCCGTGCCGTGAACAGCGCAGGACGGCTCGGCGTCTTCGCCGCCGGCCTCGCGCTGGCCTTCGGCGCCTCCTACGCCACCGCCTCGGCGCTGGCGCCGCCTGAGGCAGCCCAGCGCTGGCAGCAGTCCTCCGCGGACACCTCACACGGCGAAGACAGCGATCACGCGATGAACCCTTAGGCCCACAAGCTGGGTCGATCAGCTGACCGGCTGGACCGGTTGGGCCCGCTGACCGTGGCCGCACCGTTCACTCGGCTGTCGGCCCACCGCTCGAAGACCGCACGGAAGGCACCTCGATGAGCACGACGAACCCCTCCGCACCCGCGGACTCGTCCACCCTCGCCCTGCAGATCCAGGGGATGACGTGTGCCTCCTGTGCCATGCGCATCGAGCGCAAGCTGAACAAGCTCGACGGCGTCAACGCCACGGTGAACTACGCCACCGAGAAGGCCCAGGTCAGCATTCCCAAGGGCTTCGACCCCGCAGTGCTGCTGACCGAGGTCAGCAAGGCCGGCTACACCGCGGTCCTGCCTCCCGCCCCTGCCCCCAGGCGCCCACCGGTGCCCGGTGGTGGCTCGGAGACCGACGCCTCAGCCCCGGCAGCCGGGTCATCGGCCGCGGACGGCGGTGAGCAGACCAGCGCCGAGCGCGAGCTGACCTCGCTGCGCCAGCGGCTCATCGGTGCGGTGGTGCTGACAGTGCCCGTGGTCGCCATGGCCATGATCCCCGCGCTGCAGTTCACCTACTGGCAGTGGGCCTCCCTGGCCCTGGCCGCCCCCGTCATCGTGTGGGGAGCCTGGCCCTTCCACCGGGCTGCGTGGGTCAACCTGCGCCACGGCAGCGCCACCATGGACACCCTGGTCTCCGTGGGCACCGCCGCAGCGCTGGCCTGGTCGCTGTACGCCCTCTTCCTGGGCACCGCGGGCATGCCCGGGATGGTCCACCCCTTCGAGCTGACCCTGGCCCCGTCGGACGGGGCGGGGAACATCTACCTCGAGGTCGGCGCGGGGGTGACCACCTTCGTCCTGGCGGGGCGCTACGTGGAGAAGCGCTCCAAGCGGCGCGCCGGAGCCGCCCTGCGGGCCCTGCTGGATCTGGGTGCCAAGCAGGTCGCCGTCCTGCGCGACGGGGTGGAGCACACCGTCGCCATCGACGATCTCGCCGTGGGCGAGGACTTCCTCGTCCGCCCCGGCGAGAAGATCGCCACCGACGGTGTCGTGGTCAGCGGCACCTCCGCCGTGGACGCCTCCATGCTCACCGGGGAGTCGGTGCCCGTGGAGGTCAGCGCCGACGACGAGGTCGTGGGAGCCACGCTGAACGTCGGCGGGCGCCTGGTGGTGCGCGCCACCCGGGTGGGCGAGCAGACCCAGCTGGCCCAAATGGCCCGCCTGGTCGAGGCCGCCCAGAACGGCAAGGCCCAGGTCCAGCGCCTGGCTGACCAGATCTCTGCGGTCTTCGTCCCGGTCGTCCTGGTCATCGCCGTCATCACTCTGGGTGCCTGGCTGGGGGCCGGTTTCCCGGCCTCGGCGGCCTTCACCGCCGCAGTGGCCGTCCTGGTCATCGCCTGCCCCTGCGCCCTGGGCCTGGCTACCCCGACCGCGCTGCTCGTCGGCACCGGTCGCGGCGCCCAGATGGGCATCTTGATCAAGGGCCCGGAGGTACTGGAGTCCACGCGCCGCATCGACACCGTCGTCATGGACAAGACCGGCACCGTCACCACCGGCCAGATGAGCCTGGTCCGGACCATCCCCGCCCCCGGCGTCGACGAGGCCGAGCTGCTGCGCCTGGCGGCCGCACTCGAGGACGCCTCCGAACACCCCATCGCCCGAGCTGTCGTCGTAGGCGCCCGCACCAACGGTCGGGCTGACGATCGGACCAGCGGCCAGGTGCTGCCCGTGCCCACCAGTTTCACCACCGACGAGGGCCGCGGGGTGCACGGCACCGTGGAAGGCCGCTCCGTCGTCGTGGGTCGGGCCTCGCTGCTGGCCCAGCACGGCGCGCCCCTGAGCGAGGACCTGGCCGCCACCAAGGCCGAGGCCGAGTCCCGCGGGTCCACCGTGGTCGCCGTCGGCTGGGACGGCGCGGCCCGCGGCCTGCTCGTCATCGCCGACACCGTCAAGGCCACCAGCGCCCAGGCCGTGGCCGCGCTGAAGGAGCTGGGCCTGACCCCGGTCCTGCTCACCGGTGACAACGAGGCCGTCGCCCGCGACGTCGCCGCCCAGGTGGGCATCACCGAAGTCATCGCCGAGGTGCTGCCCCAGGACAAGGTCGCCACCGTGCGCGCCTTGCAGGAGGCGGGCAAGAAGGTCGCCATGGTTGGGGACGGCATCAACGACGCCCCCGCCCTGGCCCAGGCCGACCTCGGCCTGGCGATGGGCACCGGCACCGACGTCGCCATGCAGGCCTCAGACCTGACCCTGGTGGGAGGGGACCTGCTTGGCGTGGTCGATGCGATCCGCCTGTCTCGGCGGACCCTGGCCACGATCAGGTCCAACCTGTTCTGGGCCTTCGCCTACAACACCGCTGCGATCCCGGTCGCTGCGCTGGGGCTGCTCAACCCGATGCTGGCCGGAGCGGCCATGGCCCTCTCCAGCGTCTTCGTGGTGGGCAACAGCCTGCGCCTGCGCCGCTTCACCGCGACCGAGCCCATGGGCTCCCGTTAGCACCACCGTGCAGGTGGCCCCGAGCCCTGCCCGCGGCACGCGTCCAGGTGCTCACGGCCGGCCAACGTCGGACAGGAGCGGACCGGGATCTTGGGCGAGTGACCAGTCCCGGCCTGCGCGCATGAGCGAGCGCGTGAGCCACCATGGTGCCGCTGAACCACTCCACCCACCCCGTCACCCCTATCCGCACGTCGGTGCAGGCCCAAGGAGTCGTCCATGACCGACCACCCCGCCCCCGAGGCGACCGAGGACACCCCGAGCGCCCACCACCACGGCTACATCAGCGACAAGGACCGCTACCTCACGCGCCTGAAGCGCATCGAGGGGCAGGTCCGTGGTCTGCAGCGCATGGTGGAGAACGAGGCGTACTGCATCGACATCCTCACCCAGATCAGCGCCATGACCGCGGCCACCGAGAACGTCGCCCTCGGCCTCCTGGATGACCACCTCAAGCACTGCGTGGTCGACGCGGCTCGTGCGGGCGGCCCTGAGGCGGAGGAGAAGATCGCCGAAGCCTCCGCGGCCATCGCCCGGCTGGTGAAGTCCTGATCCTCTTTGCCCGCCCGGCCGTCGCCGGCGGTGAGGCTCAACTGACCGGCAGCGGGCCGGCAGCTGGGCAGGAGCCTGACCAGTAGGTCACCACACGATCTGGGTCAGCTCACTTGCGGCGGGGAGCTCCAGCCGCCGGCAGATCACCTCAGAACCTGCCCGCTGAGGGCCGTCCAGAGCGGCCCAGCCCCCACTCCGAGCACGAGGACCACGGCAGCGGCGCTGACTGCTGCGGCCGCAGCACTCGAAGGTCCCCGGCTCACCTGTCCGGCGTCCTCATCGGCTGGTGCCTTCGCGAAAGCAGCCGCCAACCAGCGCAGGTAAGGGAACAACGAAGCGGCAGTCGCGACCGCGCCCAGCACCACCAGCCAGGCCAGTCCCCCGTCCCAGGCCGCGGTGAAGGTGGTGAGCTTCCCGACGAAGACTGCGGTGGGCGGTGTTCCCACCAGACCCAGCAGCGACACCAGCAGAGCTGTACCCACCCAGGGCCGTCGCCGGGCGGCCCCGCGCCAAGCCTCGCGGGTGCGTCGGTGTGGCTCAGCAGCGACCACGGCGAAGGCAGCGAGGTTGGCGGCGGCGTACCCGGCCAGGTACAGCAGTAGCGAGGGTTGCGCCAGATCGCTGCGGCCCGCAGCCGCCACCGGGAACAGCAGGAAGCCGGCCTGGGAGACCGTGGACCACCCCAGAAGTCGGCGCACGTCGTCCTGCCCGAAGGCCGCCAGCACGCCCAGCAGCGCCGTCGCCGCCGCGATGCCGGCAACGACGGTGCCGGTCTGGACGGCCCCGCTCTGGACGGTGGCATCGACCAGCCGGTAGGCCGCGATGAGGCCGCCGATCTTGGGCACGGTGGTGGCGAAGGCGGCCAGCGCGGTCCGTGCTCCCTGTGCGGTGTCGGGCACCCAGAAGTGGCCAGGAACCGCCCCGGCTTTGAACAGCAGCCCTCCCAGCGTCGCCACGACCCCGACAGCAACCAGCGGTCGTGGCACCTGGCCTGAACGCAGCCCACTGACCAGCTCCGCATAGGTGCTGCCGCCGGCCAGCGCCACCAGCACCACGACGCCGAGGAGCATGACGATGCCCAGCAGCGCGCCGAGCAGGTACGTCTTCAAGGCGGCCTCAGCGGCTGCTGGTGTCCGCGCCAGTCCCACCAGCGCGTACAGCGGGATGCTCGCCAGCAGGTAGGCCACCGCCAGCACGAGCAGGTCGCTGGCGCCGGCGAGGACCACCGCGCCGAGCGCTGCAGCCAGCAGCAGCGAGCAGATCTCGCTCTCGCGCGGGTCACCCGCCAGCTCATCGCGTCCCAGCAGAAGCACCAGCAGCGTGGCAGCGCAGATCAGCATCCGCGCCGTCGTGGTCGGCGCGTCCAGGGCGTAGCTGGCCTGGAAGGCTAGTGAACCCATGGCGGGCGAGGCCGGCCCCACCAGCGCGGTGACCGCGGCCGCAACCAGAGCCAGGACGGCGACCACCCGCGACCAGCGCTGCCGCTCACGCGCCAGGAAACTGCCCATGAGCAGGCACGTCACGGTGCCGACCAGGAGGCAGACCTCTGGGGTCAGCATGGCCACGTCGTGCTCCACGGCTCAGCTCCCCGCCGGTGCCGCCACCGAGGCCGCGACCGCGTCCGTCGCGGAGGGGGTGACCACCGAGGTGATCCACGCCGACGTCGGAGCGATGACGTCCAGCAGCGGCTGGGGTGCCACACCGATAGCGGTGGCCAGCACCAGCAGCACCACCACGGGCACCGCCTCGGCTGCCCGCAGGTCGGCGAACCCGCCCCGCGGGGCTCGCGCTGGCCCGGTCAGCAGGTGCTGCAGTGCCCGCAGGAACAGTGCGGCGGTGATCAGGATGCCCAGCAGTGCGACCGCGGTCACCGGCGCTGTCGCGATGCTGCCGGCGAAGACCTGCAGCTCGGCGACGAAGCCGCTGAAGGCCGGCAGCCCGAGGGAGGCGAAGGAGGCCACCGCTAACAGCGCCGCCCACCGCGGCGCCAGCCGTCCCAGGCCGCTGACGGTGCTGCCGGGCCCCATCGCGTAGGTGCCGGTGCGGTCGCGCAGCACCCCGGCCAGCAGGAACAACGCAGCGGTGATCAAGCCGTGGCTGACCATCTGCGTCACGGCCCCCATCACCGCCAGCTGCTGGCTGCTGGCCGCGGCGGCCCCCAGGGCGCTGCCAGCCCCACCTGCGGGCGCGCCGGAAGCCGCAGATGCCGCAGAACCCCCCGCCAGGCCCGCCGCTCCGAGCGCGAGCACCACGTACCCCATGTGGTTCACCGAGGTGTAGGCCACCATCCGCTTGAAGTCGCTCTGAGCCAACGCCACCAGCGCCCCATAAAGCGCGGAGACGATCCCGAGGGTCACGACGACCCATGCCGCAGCGCGCCAGGCATCGGGCAGCAGCGGCATCACGACCCGCACCAGGCCGTAGGTGCCCAGCTTGAGCATCACCCCCGCCAGGACCACCGAACCGATGGTCGGTGCGTCGGTGTGCGCGGGTGGCAGCCAGGTGTGCACGGGCGCCACGGGCGTCTTGATGCCCAACCCGACCAGCGCCGCGACCAGCACCAGCACCCCGGTGGTCGGTGATCCCTGTAGCGGCGGGTTCGCCGCCAGCTCGACGATGTCGAAGGTGTGCGGTGCCGATGCCAGGTAGAGCCCGATGAAGGCGACCAGCAGGGCCAGGGAGCCCAGGAAGGTGTAGAGGAAGAAGCGCAGCGCTGAGCGCGCCCGGTCCCCATGGCCCCACCCCGCGATGGAGAAGTACATCCCCACGATCGACAGGTCGAAGAAGACGAAGAACAGCACCAGGTCCTGCGCGGCGAAGACGCCCAGGCAGGCGGTCTGCAGGAACAGGAACAGCGCTGCCTGAGCCCGCGGGCGGTGCGCCTCGCGCAGCGCGTACACCGCACAGGCCAGGAAGACCACACACGTCAGCGCCGCCAGCGGCAAGGAGATGCCATCCAGGCCCACGTGGTAGCTGGTCCCGACAGCCGGGATCCATCGGACCCGCTGCTCGAAGGTCAGGCCACCGGGGGCGGGGGTGCGGTAGGCGAGGGCCATCGCGACGACCAGGACCAGCTCGGCTCCGGCAACAGCCACCCAGGCCCAGCGCGCTGCCGCGTCGGGCACGCGCGGCAGTACAGCTAGGGCACCAGCCGCGACCAGCGGCATGAAGACGAGCAGGCTCAACACGAGGACACCACTTCCGGTCAGGCGCTCGGCGCCAGGGCGAGCAAGACAGCAGCCAGCAGCAGCACCACCGCAGCCGCCGCGTAGTAGCGGTGCAGTTGCCCGCTCTGGGAGCGCCGCGCCAGACGGCCAGCGGCGCGGGCGGCGGCGGCGACGCTGCGCACGGCACCGTCGACGCGCCGGTCATCGAAACGAGCAGCGCCGCGCGCCGTCGAGGTAGCGGCGGCCGCAACAGCGCTCACGCCGCGGTCCAGCCCACGGTCATCCCAGCGCGCCAGCACGGTGGCCAGGCCCACCACGGGGCGCACCACCAGGGCGTGTGCGGCGGCTTCCAGCCCCAGCCAGCCCTGTAGCCAGTCCTGCAGCCGGGTCCGCAGCCCGCTCTGTCGCCACTCGGCTGTCGGACCCGCCGCAGCCGAGGAGTAAGAGGAGGAGGACGACGATGAGGGCACCGATGAGGTGGTGGGTGACGAGCGGCGCAGTTGTGCCGCGATGACCACGGCAACTACTACGAGGGCAACCACCCCCGACAGCACCAATTCACCGACGCTCGGTGTGGCCGGTGGAGCGCCAGCACGGTCGAGAGCCCCTCGCAGTCGCTGCGCCACTGGCGGCAGGGCGAGTGCTCCCAGCACCGCAGCTGCCGCCGCGAGCACCACCAGCGGCACCCGCTGCAGCCCACCGACACCACCGGCGTGGGGTGTCCAGTGTGCTGTGGCGGAGCCGTGGTCCCCGGGGCCCGTGCGGTCCTCTTCCTCGCGGGTCCTAGGGCTCGTGGTGATCTGCGGTTCGGGACCCAAAAGCACCGCCAACGCCTTGGCGGCGTAAGCAGCCGCCAGGGCAGCGCCCAGCAGACCAGCGAGGTACAGCGCCGGGGAGACCTCTCGCGCCGCGGCCAGCACGCCGTCCTTGGCGGCCCACAGCGACAGCGGCGGCAAACCCGCTAGCGATGCCAGGCCCACCGCGGCGCACACTCCGATCACTGGCCATCGCCGCCCGGCTCCGCGCAGGGCGGACAGCTGCCTCGTGCCCAGCAGGGACAACCAGGCGCCCGCCGCGAGGAACAGCAGGGCCTTGGTCGCCGCGTGGGCGACCAGCTGCACCGCCCCACCGGAGACCGACCCGATGCCCGCGGCCAGCACCACGTAGCCCAGCTGCGAAGCCGTCGAGGCGGCCAGCAGCTGCTTCAAGTCGCGCTGGGCCAGGGCGACCGCACCGAGCACCACCGCCGTCACCACCCCGACCCAGGCGGCGGTGGCCGACGCCCAGCTCGTGGCAGCCAGCAGGTCGGTGGTGCGCAGCAGCAGGAAGGTCCCCAGCGCCACCATCGTCGCGGAGTGCAGCAGCGCGCTGACCGGGCTGGGGCCGTCCATGGCGCGTGACAGCCAGAATGAGACGGGCAGCTGAGCTGATTTCCCGATCGCGGCGGCCAGGACGCCAGCGGCGGCCACCGAGCGCCAGGGCTCGTGCGCTACGGGCAGGTCTGCCAGGGCCAGCCCTGGAGCCCCTGCCACGGCGGCCGCTACAGCGAGGTAGAGGCCCAGGTCACCGGTCCGCGTCACCAGGAAGGCCGTGGTCCCTGAACCCACCGTCCGCGCCTGGCGCCACGGATAGCCGATCAGGGCGAAGGAGCAGGCCCCCATCAGCTCCCAGGCCAGCAGCAGCCCGGGGAGGGCTGTCGCCGTGGCCGTCGTGGCCGCTGCTGCACTGAAGATGAGCAGCAGGCCGAAGAAGCGGGCTCGGTGCTCGTGGATGTCGCCGGCGGCGAAGATGACGACCAGCAGCACGGCGGAGGCTGAGGTGACCAGCATCAGCGCGCCCAGGGGGTCCACTGCCAGATCGAGTCCGCCGGCCACCACCAGCGGGGCACCAGCGGAGGGGTGCAGCACCGCTGCCGTGACCGCCAGCACCAGGCCGGCTGCGGCGGTCACGACCGCTGCTGGCGCAGCTGCCTTGTCCAGCCGGTGCCCGACCAGCGCCAAGACGGCACCGGTGGCAGCTGGCAACAGCACGACCGCCCACAGCAGTGAGCTCATCTGCGCGCTCACTCGGTGGCCGCCGCTCTCGCCCGGCTCACTGGGACAGCTCCGTGGCGGAGTCGGTCATGTCCGAGCCGCGGGTCCGGTGCTGCAGCACCGCCACCGCGAAGCCCATGGCCATGTCGACGGTCATCGCGGCGACCACCACCAAGAGCAGCAGGTGGCCGCTGGGGGACGGCGACAGGAACCACCACAGCCCTCCAGCAGCCAGGATGACGCCGTTGAGCATGAGTTCCAGCCCCATCATCACCATCACCACGACCTGCTGGGACAGCGCTCCGTACAGGCCGATGCTGAACAGGGCAGCTGCGATCAGCAGCACCGCTTCCAAGGTCACCGCCCCACACCTCCGTGGTGGGGGTCCGACGGCGCTGAGCGCAGGTCGTCCCCAAAGCGGTCGTAGCGGGTGCGCGGCGCGGCCAGTACGACCGCAGCGACGACGGTGGCGAACAGGACGGGGCTGATACCCATCATCACCAGCATCTTCGAGCCCATGATCGTCTCGCCCAGTGAGGCGGTGAGGTCAGCGGCGGGGGCCGCGCGTCGCTGCGGCCACGGCACCGTTACGATCCCCGCGGCGAGCACGAGGAAGACCCCCGCCGAGATGCCCAGAGCCGTGCGCCGGCTGTGGACCATGCTCATGGGCATGAGAGCGGGGTTCATCCCCATGAACATGATCATGTAGATGGCCATCACGGCCATCTCCATGACCATCATGAGCACGGTCACCAGCCCCACGTAGTCCAGTTGCAGCAGGAGCAGCGCAGCGCCCACCGCGATGAAGGAGACGGCCAGGGCGTAGGTGGCACGTGCCATCGAGTCGAAGCGGAACACCAGCGCCCCGCTGACGACGGCAAGCACCCCCAGCACCCAGAACACCAGTCCGGTGATTAGGTCGCTCATCGTTCAGCTCCTCCCCAGGACGACCAGGCTGACGACGAGCAGCTGCGCCAGTGCCACCGGCAAGCCGACCAGCCATCCCACCTCAGCCAGGCGATCCGGGCGTAGCAGTGGCAACCGTCGGGCCAACACCACCAGCGCCGCCATCACCAGCAGCGTCTTGAGCAGCGACCACGCCCAGGCGGGCAGCAACGGGCCGGCGCCACCCCCGAGGAAGAGCGCAACGGCCACCGCCGACCCCGCCGCCAGCAGTGCCCACCGACCGGCCAGGACCAGCAGCCGGTCCACCCCGGACAGCTCCGCGAGAACGCCACCCGCGAGATCCGGCCCGCTGCCCGTAGAGAAGGGGCCCCACAGTGAGAAGGCGAGCACGCAGGCGCAGAACAGGGCGAAGGACGCCGGCATCCACACCACGAACCACAGCTGCGACTGCGCCGCCACGATGTCACCCACCCGCAGACTGCCAGCGGCTACAGCGGGCGCTACCAGGGCGAACATCAGCGGCAGCTCGTAGGACAGCGCCTGAGCGAGGTAGCGATGGGCACCCACCAGCGCGTGCGCGCTGTTCGCCCCCCAGCCCAGCAGCCAGGCCGCCGCCCACACCAGCACGTCGACGGCGTTCACCCAGACGACCCCGACGCCGAGGTCCGCCAGGGTCCAGTTACCCAGCGGCACGACACCCACCATCAACACCGCAGCCACCAGCAGCGTCCCGCCACCGCCGCGCCACAACGGCCGGTCTGCGCCCAGCAGCACGCGGCGGCGCTGGCGCATCAACCGCGCTGCTTCGTAGGCGGGAGCGAGCAGGCCGGCCACCGGCCGCTGACCTGTGGCACCCGCGGAGAGCGCGCCGCTGAACGCTGCGCCGGCCGCGGCCACGCCCATCAGCAGCAATACAGCAGCAGGAGCCCACACCCAGGACACGCCCACGACGTCCACTCAGGCCACCGCCTCGGCCGCCACGGCGCCACCAGCCGCGTCGGCGCCGCCGGCGTCAGGGCCATGCTCAGGCTCGGGAAACACGCCACGGGACTCGAGGTCGAGGCTGGCCACGGTGAGTCGCACCTCGGCGAGCTCTCGCCCGATCAGCAGGCTCGGAAGGGCCTCGACTGCACGATGGCGGTGCCCGTACGACGTCGGGGCTGCCGCGACAGGGTCCGCGGCGAGGCGCAGGGAAGCGATCAGTCGGTCGTGAACGTCGCCCTGGTCGCCAGCCGGCAACCCAGCCTTCTCGATCTGATCATCTTTCAGGTCGCCCAGGCCCCGGAGGGACCAGCGCAGCGTGCGGGAGCGCTGAACACGAGCCAGCAGACCGGCGAGCTCTCCATCAAGATCGATCTGTCGACCAGTGTCGGCGCTGCCTACCTCGGTGCCCATCTGCAATGCATCGCGCAGGCGCACGGCAGCGGCGGCGTACCGCGAGCCGGCCAAGGCGAGGATCCGCGCGGCCCGCTCACACGCCGCCACGCGGGCATCGACGCGCTCCGGCGCGGCGGCCTCGTCCAGGTGGTGGGCGTGGGCGTCCACCACCACATCACCTTGAAGCGTCACCGTGACGACCAGGCCGCTCGGCCACAGACCGAGCACCGGACCGAGCTGGACGTGCAGGACGTCCATCTCCAAGCCATCGCGGTCCTCCCCACCGCTGGCCAACGCGATGCCACCGGGGCCGGACATGTCCATGCCGCCGTGGTCGGACATGTCCATGCCGCCGTGGTCCATGTCGCCGTGGTCGGACATGTCCATGCCGTCGTGGTCCATGTCGCCGTGGTCGGACATGTCCATGTCGCCGTGGTCGGACATGTCCATGTCGCCGTGGTCGGACATGTCCATGTCGCCGTGGTCGGACATGTCCATGTCGCCGTGGTCGGACATGTCCATGTCGCCGTGGTCGGACATGTCCATGTCGCCGTGGTCGGACATGTCCATGCCGCCGTGGTCCATGTCGCCGTGGTCGGACATGTCCATGTCGCCGTGGTCGGACATGTCCATGTCGCCGTGGTCCATGCCGCCGTGGTCCATGTCGCCGTGGTCAGACATGTCCATGTCGGCGTGGCCAGAATCGGTTGGCTGTTCCTGGGGTCGATTGGTTGCGTCGCGGCGCTGGAAGTCGTCGTCAGACAGCCGCTCCAAAACGTGACCCAGGGCGGACTCGACGCCCATGGGGCTGTCAACGTCCACGCGAGCCCTCGGGCCAGGCAGCTGCTGCCAGACCACTTCCGCGGCTGCGGCCAGTTCTCCAGACAGCGGGCCGCAAGTGATCAGTGCGTCAGCCTCGGCGGGAGAGTGGGCCATCACCCAGCCGCGCTCAGCGGCAACGCGCTCCAGCGCGAACCGGGTGACGTCACGCCCAGGCTCTGCCACCACCAAGTAGTGAGGGCGCTTGAGGGCTGTGCCCTTGAGCCATGCCTTGAGTCCTCGAGCCCTCGTCAGACCCACCTGAAGGCTCCCTCACGCCAGGCCCAGACGACCGCAATCAGGAGGACGCCCAAGAAGATGAACATCTCCACCACAGCCGACAGGCCCACGGTGGCGACCACCTCGACCCACGGGTACATGAAGAGCATCTCCACGTCGAAGGCCAGGAAGACCAGCGTCATCGGGTACCAGCGGGCGTGGAAGCGTGAGAGCGCGTGCTCCTGCGGCATCGACCCCGAGAGGAAGGGCAGCGAGAGCAGAGCCTTGCTGTCCACAGCTGTGGACCTACTGACCAGCTGCGCCGCGGCGACGCCCACGATCACCGTCAATAGGAGCGCCGCGAGTCCTGCGTACCCGGCCAACGGGACCTCCACTTCCTCGGCTCACACCTGTGCCGCCACCTGCTCGGAACCTGTCCCAACCCGTCCTGCAGCGAAAGCACGCGACAGGGCACAGCGGGCGCCGCTCTGGTGCGAGCACCTTCCTTCACCGTTGCGGCATGCCGCACCGAGAGGTGGCAAAGCACCCGCGAGTCGTCGGTACCCACTGGGGGTATAGCGCGTGAAGTGTCCTTGCGCCTCATGAGAGGGGCATCGCGCCGTCCGGCCGCGACCAGCCGAGTCCCACCGGCAGCGTCGTCTACTGGAACACCGGATCTTGATCCGTTTCGGGGCCGACAGGATGGTGCGGCGCCGCAGCAGGCGCCGCACCATCCCGTTCTAGGGGTGCTTCTGCGTGGTTGCGGTCAGCCCTGCAGGGTTTGCAGCATCTGGTCCATCTCGGCGATCTCCGCGGTCTGGGAGGTCACGATCGTCCCGGCCAGCTCGATGGCCTGGGGGTTGGACCCGTCGGCCTGCTCGGTCTTGGCCATGTCGACAGCGCCCTGGTGGTGCACGGTCATCTGCTCCAGGAAGAGCTTGTCGAACTCAGCACCGGAGGCCCCCTCCAGCGCGGCCATGTCCTCCTCGCTCATGCCCATCGAGCCCATGTCGTGACCACCCATCGAGCCCTCCTCCATCGTCTCGGGGGCGTCCCAGGCCTGCAGCCACCCCGTCATCTGGGCTATCTCTGGAGTCTGGGCGGCCTGGATGCGCGAGGCGAGGTCACGGACCGCGGGGTCCTGCGCGCGGTCGCCGGCGAGCATCGCCATCTGCACCGCGCCCTGATGGTGGACGATCATTTGCTGGGCGAACATGATGTCGGCGTCGTTGTGCTCCGCCGAGACCGCCGATGATGCTGAGGCCACGGCCGCCGGGTCAGGGGTGACCGCCGCCGAGCTCATCGGAGCGCTCGAGCTGGACGAGGTGCCCGAGTCCGAGGAGCCCATGGAGGACATGTCGTGGCCGCCGCCGGAGCAGGCGGTCAGGACCACCGCCAGGGCGACGGCGCCGCCGGCAGCGCCCAGGGCGCGCAGGGCGGAGGTGCGGGCGAGGTGGTGACGCAGGTCGGAACTGGTGCGAGGCATGACTCTCCTTGAAAAGGGTGTGCGGATCACAGGGGCGGGGGTGAGCCCGCTCCTAGACCCGGATCACGCACAGGGAGAGACGCAGAAGCTGGCCGCGAGGAGGACCGCGACGCAGCAGCCACCCGCCCGCTGACGCACCACTGGGCAGCATGACCAGAGCCATCACGACGACGGCGACCAGCGCGGCTGCACCGAGCGCCGTCGCGGCGTTCGCCGGCGGCGCCGACAGGTCACACGCGACGGCGTGAGCCGAGGTGGGGGCGCTGTGACCGGCGCCGTCGGGGTGGCACAACTGTTCGCTGGCTCGCTCGAGCGTCGTGCCGTCGGCTGATCCGACCAGCATCGACGATGCGACGGCGGCAGGAGCGCTTCTGGCCATCGAGCCGTGCTCGGCCGTTGACGACCCCGAATGCCCGCTCGCGCTGGCTGCGTGCATCGAGCCGTGAGCACCCAGGACGCTCATCAGCGGTACGTGCATGGTGAGGATCCCGGCCACCAGCGCACCGGCGAGCAGGATCAGCGCTGCGTGAAGCAGTCCCCGCCTGTGCGCCACACCTGCCTCCTCCGGATGAGATCACGACGGTACCCCACAGGGGTATTCCTCGCATACTCGTGCCCACGCGTGGTACCTGCCGGGCCGAGAAGAAGCGGTGGCCGCCGTCCGCTGCCTCGTGCCGCCTGGACCTGCCCGAGGAAGGATCCTCAGGCGTCGGAGGTGGCCTGCTCGGAGAAGGTGCGGCCTCCGTCGCGGCTCGTGGCGATGCTAGGGTGCTCCCCTTCGCGGGCGACCGCGACGTGCAGCACGGTGGCCGTCGGCGCCTCCCCCACCGAGGGCGCCTCCGTTGCGGTAGGCGCTGCCGGTACGGGGTTCTGTGAGGTGATGGCCTCGGGGGAGCCGCCGACGTCGCCGATGCGGTCCCACGAGGAGCCGGCGTCGGTGGAGTGCAGGACGGCGCCGTCGCCCTCGATGCCGTACAGATCACCGCCGTTGGTCCACTCCACCACCACCGGCAGGGGCGAGGAGGCCACGACCGACCACGTGCGTCCGCCGTCAGTGCTTCGTTGCAGGCCCTCAGCTGTGGTCGCCACCACCGTGGCAGGGTTGGAGGGGTCGATCGCCAGGTCACGTGCTGCCAGGTCGCTGCGTGCCTGCCAGGACTGGCCGGCGTCCTCGGAGGCCAGCAGCTGGCCGCTGATGGAGTCCCAGCCGTAGACCGTGTCGCCACGGGCGCGCAGCACGTGGAAGTCCACCTGCCCGCCCAGGGAGGTCTGCTCCCAGGACTGGCCACTGTCCCGGCTGACGACCAGGCCCAGGGGGTTGGGCAGGTCGGGGTCCACCGCGGTGTCGGGATGGCCAGAGCCCAGGAAGGTGCCGGGACCGGTGACGGTGAAGCCCATGGTGTCCTGGCGACGCTGACCCACCGGCCCCTCGACTCCGTCCGAGGTGGAGCGGTAGAGGCCATCGTGCGCGGCCACGTACAAGACACCGTCCGCGGGATCCACCCCGAGGCCGTGCATGTGGCCCCAGGTCGCCGTCGAGGCCTGCTCGGGTTGCCCTTCGCCCTGGCTGGGGGCCGAAGCGGTGCAGGCGGTCAGGGTGAGGCTCGCGCTGACGCCGACGACCCACAGCCTGGATGTGCTTCTCATGCTCACCTTCGCGTTGTTGCTCTTCCGACGCGTGACCAGCTGCGTCAGTCGCCGTCGACCCTCCCCGAGCCTGACCGCGTTCCGCGGCGGGCGCGACGTCTGGGACGCAGCGGGCTGCGCTCCCTCGCTGCTCGCCGGGTACTGGCCGTGCGCGGGTCAGGGTTCACCGTGCCACGTCGATCACTCCGCACCGCGAAGATCCTCGGGCGACACCGGAGCGACTGCGCACGCTGCGGACCTGCACGGACACCACCACGCCCGTCGCGACCAGCCCAGCTGCCTGGCCGACCGAGGCGAGAACACATCGGCGGCCCTGAGGCACCCGGTGGCACGCTCATCCAGCTGTGACCGACGACACGCGCCGCCACAGCGACCGGCCGAAGCCCTGGCTCAAGGGCGGGCCCGGGCGCAGAGGATGGGTAGACGGCTCTGAGCGCAGCTGGTGGGCGGTGCGGTGCTCACCCCGGCTCCTCATCGGGCCGGGGTGAGCACCGCAGAGGCTCGCCCTCGCGGATCACTATGAAGAAGCGCTGCCCACCACCGGGGTGCGTCGCCTTCTTCACTGGGCCTCGTGGAAGCCCCAGCAAGGCGCGGACGACCCCGGGCGGGGAAGGTCAGACGCGGCCGTAGATGACGTTGTCGCTCCAGATGGAGCGCTCGCTGACCGACTTGCCCGTGCGCGGGGAGTCCATCAGTCGGCCATCGCCGGTGTAGATGCCCATGTGGTACGGCTTGCCGGAGGCGTTGACGAAGAACACCAGGTCACCGGGCTTGGCCTGGGCCTTGCTGATGCGCGTCACCGCCGCCAGCTGCTGGCTGGTGGTGCGCGGCAGGCTCACGCCGTGCTGGGCGAAGACGTGCTGGGTGAAGCCCGAGCAGTCGAAGCCGGACGGCGTCGTGCCACCGAAGCGGTACGGCGTGCCGATGTACTGGCTGGCGGTGGTCAGCACCGCGCCGCTGTTCAGCACCGGTGCAGCGTTGGCCGGAAGCGCGGCGGCGGCCATCAGGCCACCGCTCAGGGCGATGCCGGCGGCGGCACGGGCCAGGGCACGGCGGGGACGGGAAGAGCCGGCGGGCGAGGAGTCGCAGCGGCGGCAGGAGACGTGGCGCCCGTGATGGGCATGGGTCATCGACATGTTGGGGGGTGGGCCTCTCCGACGCCTGCGAGGTGAGCTGTCGGGTTCGGGAGGTGAGGTCCCCCGGCTCGCTAGGCGAGCTTCACCCCGAGGACGCGACGACGCTCCCAAGAGCAGCGCGCCCGGAAGTGGTTCCCCCGTCCCCTGCCACAAAGATCTGTGGACCTCGAACGCGCTGGCAGGGGCTCGGCGTGCGCGACGAGAGCACTCGGTCATGTCCGAGAGCGACCGAAAAGTACCTGAAAGTCACAGATTCACTCAAGGGCGCCGTCGCCCGCGCCCGCCGCACTGCAGCACCTCGCCAAGCTCCTCAATGCTGCGGGCCTGACAGCGTCCCCGGCTCATCGAGCTCTCGCCGACTCAACCGCGTCGGCGTGAAGGTCACGATCTGCACCAGTGACGGCGGCTCGGCAGCAGGCCCACCTGCGACGATCCACCCCACGACGTCGTCGGTGGCGTCTGGGGTCAGCACGTTCCCCAGCCAGACCGGCGTCATGCCGGCATCGCGTTGGACCTGTCCCGGCACTACGACCACGACGTTGGACATGTCACAGGCATCGAGGCACTTGCTGACGGCCACGGTGGCGCTGCCCTGCACGCCCTCGCGCACTGCAGCGAGCTGCGCAGCGTGGTCGAAGCCAGGGTGCTTGCTCCTGTTGCCGCAGTCCCCTCCCCTGCAAACCACCACCATGGCCTGCTCGGGGGCCGATCCGCTGGGTGCGACCGGCTGGGCTCGACGGCGACCTCGTCTGGGCAGGAACGGCTCCTCGTTCGCACGACGTGCTGACTGCTCCGCACACCGCGGTGACGCCATCGTCACTCACCCTGGCCGGAGCCTTCCCAGGGGCTCGCTCCAGTCGACGGGATGACCTCCTCGCCAGGACCCCACCTCGGAGCCGGCACTGCACGCTGTGGGGGCGTCGCCGGCTGGTGGCTGCCACACAGACACCTCCTCTCACCCGGGTCGGCGCACGACCGCGTCGCTGGATGCGTCTCCTGAAGTGGATCCGCAGCTACCTCCGCCTGTGCCGATCAACCGGCCAAGGCAAGGAGGGAGAGGACGGCGGCGCCGAGCACCGATCCCGCCGTCACCTGCGCCGGGGTGTGATCTCCCAGCACGACGCGCCCCCACGAGACCATGACCACCGCAACTCCGGCCGAAAGCGCCCAGGGGCCTAGGACGACGACGAGCGCAGCCACTGTCCCAGCCGCCACCGCAGAGTGCATCGAGATCTTCCAGTGCTTGGAGATCACCAGGCAGGCAAGGACGAGGAGCACCTCGCCCACCAGCAGCCAGACCAGCAGCGCCGGCGCCCCCAGGAGAACGAGCACCGAGATGCCGGCCGCCAGACACAGCAGGACGGCGACCAGGACCTTCGGGCGGTCCTCGCGCCGGGACACGTGCCTGTCGGTCGCTCCGCCGGTGCGGATGAGCCAGGCGATGTAGGCGTAGGGCAGCCCGATGGCGAAGACGGCACCCAGCAGCCCCAGGCCCGCGCCGCGCCACGCGTTCGTGTCGCTGAGCGCCCCGATGGCCACCGGGCAGATCACGCCGACGACTGAGGGGGCCAGCAGCTCGGTGAACACCCTCGCCAGCCGGAGGCGAAGACCACCGCTCACGCCGGTGGAGGTCCTCGTCTGGACGTCCACCTGGTCGGTCATCGCGTGGCCTCCTTCCGCTGGTCCTTGACGTGTCGGCGCGCCTGCCTTCGGCGCACCCGGTACCGATTGGCCACCTTGGCCCACCACGCCACTTCCTGCTCGACGGTCGCTGCCGTCGGAGGCACCGGGATCGTCTCCTTCGGCATCGGCGCCCCCGCGGACTCGGCCACGACGACCTCAGCCAGTGCCGTTGCCGCCCGGTCGGCTTCGATGGCGGAGGCGTCGGGCGAGGCCATGGCCGCGGGCGTCACCGGCCTGACGGTCACGGAGCGTCCGCCCAGGATGCGCACGGCGTCGAGCAGCTCGATGACGCGCCGGTAGAGCCGCCACGCGCCGGTGCGAACGGCCAGCACCTCCCGAACCGGCCCCGGGTCGGGCTCCATGGCGACGCTAGGACGCAGGCGCACCAGGTCCCTCCACAGCGGGTACAGGCGGATGCTCTTGGTGTGGGCCGTCAGCCCGTCTGAGGCCGCACGTGCTCGGGCCACAGCGGCGAGCCACAGGGTGCCCGCGACCAGCAGGATGCTGGCGGCCGCAGCGAGGACCGCGCCCGGCCAGGCCAGCGCCTCCAGCACTCCGGAGCGGTCCGCGCTGAGCGCCCCCAGCCCGATCAGGCGCAGCACCACGTAGAGGCAGCCCGCTGCGGCGCCGAGGGTGATCAGCCAGCCGCTGGTCGCCAGCCGACCGGTCATGGTCGCCCGCATCCGCCAGCCGAGCCGCAGCAGCTCGGCGAAGGCGCCGCCGACGAAGGCGACGAAGACCAGCGTGTACACCTGCACCGCGGGATCGCTAGCGAAGGTCACCATGTAGGAGCGCACCTGCTGCCCCTGCGGGCCGAGGGCGAAGCAGGTCCAGAGGATGACGACGGCGACCGCCAGCCACGTCCGCCGTCGCCTGGTCCAGCCCGATCGCCATCGATGTGTGGCGAATCCGCCGACGCCGACGCCGGCGCGGACGGCGAAGTGACCCACCATCGCCAGGATGCCGACGGCGCAGGCCATCAGAGCGGTGCGGGCGATGGGCTCGCCGATGTTCGCCACCCCCGTCAGTCGCGCCAGTGCCGCGTAGATCGGAGAGACCAGCGCCGTCGTCCCCACTGCCAGACCCGACAGCGCGACGGCCAGGCCCTGGCGGTCGCGGCGGCTCCCGGGGAGCAGGTCGCGGGCGCGCAGCAGCGCGGCGACGCCGACGAAGGCGGCCACTGCGGGGATGGCGTACGTCGAGACGACGTCGGCCAGGTTCACCGGGCGTCTCGGCGGCGGGAGCCGAAGGTGGCGGTGAGGTCCGCTGCCTGGCGGCGAGCTTCAGCAGGCAGCGCAGCGAGGTCGTCGGCCGCGGGGCGGGCGGACAGCTGCAGCAGCATGGAGGCGAACACCTCGGCCTCGCGCTCCTCAGCCTCGCTGTACTCCTTGCGCGCCAGCATCCGACGCACCCGCGACGGGTCCAGGAGAGGGAACAGGGCTTTGAGGACGTCCGGAGCGAGCACCTCGTCGTGACCGTGGCCGAAGGCGATGTGCGCGAGCTCGTGGGCGATGACGTGCTCCAGGTGCACACCTGTCAGCGCGTCGTCGAAGAAGACGACGTCAATGTCATCCAGGCCGACCCAGAACCCCGACATCTCCCCGAGGCGCGGGTGCGCCATGAGGCGGATGGGTCGGCCGCGCAGATGTCTGAGCTGCTCAGCGAGCTGCTCGACGCTGGTGGGTCCGTCGATGCCGAGGTCGTCCAGCATCCGGACACAACGAGCACGCACGACGCTCAGCCGCACCCGGCCACCCCCTCACCCGGGGGTGCGACTGCCCTTCGTCCGACCCTCGGGCGCAGATCCGGCGTCGGAGCCGTCCGCACCGTCGGGGAGGCCCTCAAGGGCACGCACCCGTTCGATCATGTCCACGATGGTCCCGAGGCTCTCCGAGGAGAGACCTGACGCCCTCATGGCGATCTTGCGTACCCCGGCGTCACGCATGGCCGCAACCACAGCGAGCTGCTCGTTGACGGCCTGGGAGACCTCGTCGTCGAAGAAGTAGGCCGCCGGAACCCCGAAGAACGACGCCAGCGCCTCGAGGTGCTTCATGGTCGGGTTGTCGCGCTTGCCGTTGCGGAGCATCCAGACGTACGCAGCGCTGATGGTCGGTCCCCCAGCGTCACGGATCTCGCTGGCGACCTGCTCGTAGGTGTACTCGCCACGCGAGGAGCGGACGGTCCGGAACAGGTGGTCGACCTTCTCAGCCAAGGTCCGCGAAGATCCCCCGTTCGGAGCAGCCTCGTCCGCGGTGACATCGACGTCGGTGTCGACCGCATCCTCGGCCACGTCTCGCCCCTCTCAGCCCTGCGACGGCGCACGGGCGCACTGGTCGTGCGCCCCGCGTCTTGACAGCGGTTCATCTGGGCTTAGCATCTGGAGCGTCATCACAACTGATGTAAATGACGGGGAGCCGGACACCTACCCGGAGCGCCGGTTCGCACCGCCACCCCTGCATCCACACCCGCCGACGAGACGCCGGTGGGCATCGATCCATCCACAGTGCCGCCTCTGCGCAGATGCGTCGAGAGCGGCACCTCAAGGCTAGCCGCATGGGGGTGACCGACCGTGAGTACAGCGACCACCTCGACGACGACGTGGGCCGCCGCAGCGGCGCTCGGCCTCATCTCCATGGTCGTCCTGATCGGCGGGGTGATGAGCCAGGACGCTGCGCAGGTGGACGGCCCGCCCGCAGGGATGGTTTCCGACACCGGCGACGCCGCTGCCTTCACCGGCGCGAGCGGCGGCTGCACCGTCTCCGATCCCACGGGGACCGGTGGCTGCGTCACCCCGGCCACGGCGTGGCTCCTGCAGCAGGCCGGCGCGCACTTCGGCCGACAGCCGACCAGCTGCTGGGACGCCCACGCCTGGAACCCGACGTCCGACCACCCCGAGGGCCGCGGCTGCGACGTCACCTTCGGGACAGCTGGCCGCTTTCCCGGCGAGGCCGACAAGGCGGCCGGCTGGACCTTCGCCACGTGGCTCGTGTCGAACGCGAAGGCGCTGCGGGTCTCCTACGTCATCTGGCAGGGCCAGATCTGGTCGACCGCTCGCTCCGACGAGGGCTGGCGCACCTACACCGGCGGAGGCGTCTACGACCCGACGAGCCCGGTCGGTGGCCACTACGACCACGTCCACGTGTCGGTGCTGCCGTGAACGCTGCTCCCCCACCCGGCCCACGACCAAGGGCGCGCATCCCAGGAGTTCCGATGTCCACTCTCCAGCTCTCCCATGAGGACCTGCAGGTCCTGCCACCGCTGGTCAACGTGCCGACCGCAGCCGCCGCTCTCGGCATCAGCCGCTCGACGGCCTACGAGCTCATCAGGACCGGCGGATGGCCGACGCCGGTCCTGCACCTCGGAACGGTCATCCGGATTCCGTCCCGCGACCTCAAGAGGCTGATCGGCCTCGAGCCGTGAAGGAGGGCACTGTCCGACCACGACACACCCGGCAGTGCCCGGCGGCTGTCGACGGTCGTAGACCACCGCACCGTTGCCGCGGCGGCTGGGAGTACGTGGTGGACCTCGGATCCGACTCGACAGGGCGCCGTCGGCAGACGACGAAGGCTGGCTTCCCCACCAGGGCGGCCGCGAGCAAGGCCCTGCGCGAGCTGACGAAGACGCTGGCCAGCGACGTCCAGATCACCGAGACGACCGTTTCGGACTACTTGGCCACGTGGTTGCTCAGCAAGCACTCCCTCCGACCCACGACGCGGGCGATGTATGAAGACCTCGCCCGTCTGTACATCACCCCGCACATCGGCGGCGTCCAGCTCGTCGAGCTCCGAGCCCACCACCTCGACCGCATGTACGTCGCCATCTCCATCGGCGTCCGCGGCAAGGCGCTCAGTCCAGCGACCATCCGGCGCATCCACGCAGTGCTCCGCTCAGCGCTCAACAGCGCCGTCCGGCGACGACTCCTTCCCTACAACCCCGCCGACCACATCGAGCTGGCTCCCGAGAACCCCAAGCGCCCCAAGCCCTGGACCGCCGACGAGTGCCTGCGCTTCCTCGCCGCCATCCGCGAGGACCGCCTCTACCCGCTCTACCGCCTCTACCTCTTCACCGGCCTGCGCCGCGGAGAGGGCCTCGGGCTGCGCTGGGACGATGTCGACCTCGACGAGAAGGCCCTCTGGGTCAGCGAGCAGATCACCGAGGTCGCTGGCAAGGCCACCGTCGGCTCCCCCAAGACCCGCCGCAGCGTCCGCAGGGTCGCTCTCGACGAGACGACCGTCCAGATGCTCCGTGAGCACCACGAGGCGCAGCTGGCCGAGCGGAAGGCCTGGCAGCAGCTCGCGGCGCCCCACGGGCGTGTCTTCACGCGCGAGGACGGCACCTCCTACCGACCGGAGTACGTCACCAAGCACTTCGGCGCCCTCGTGCGGGCCACCGGGATGCGGCAGGTGCGGCTGCACGACCTGCGACACACCAGCGCCAGCCTGGCACTCAAAGCCGGCGTCCCCATGAAGGTCGTCTCCGACCGCCTCGGCCACTCCACGATCGCGGTCACCGCGAACCTCTACACCCACGTCTACGACGACGTGGCGCACGACGGCGCCGACCGCATCGCAGCCCTGCTCGCCGACAAGCCCGCGACAGATGTGAGCGAAATGTGAGCGCAGGACACGCTCCAGCGCCCCTCCGGGGCGGTCGGGCTCCACCACACAAGAAGCCCCCTCACAACGTCTCCGCTGTTCAGGGGCTTCGTGCGTCGCTGTCTCAACGAGCGCGCCCGGCAGGACTCGAACCTGCAACCTTCTGATCCGTAGTCAGATGCTCTATCCGTTGAGCTACGGGCGCTGGAGTGCGGAGAGAACGTTACCCGACGCCGGGCAGTGCTCGCGAACGGGTAGTGCCGTCGGCCCCTCGGATGGGCGCCAGAGCCACCTCGACCGGCGAGTGACGTGAAATCGCTCGTCGGCGCTGGGGGCCGCGCGAGGTGAACGTGATGTGGCGCTCACGTGCTTGATCGTGCCGGGTGTGGGGCGGGGGCGATCAACGGCATGACGTGCGCGCTTTGGCGGACTCGTGCCGCGTGGGTGAGGCTCGAGCGATGCATCACCGCCCGTCGTCCACCGTCCTGGCTGCGGGAGCCGTGGCGCTGGCGCTGGCCCTGGCGGGATGCACCGCGGACAGTCCGTCGCCGGCAACGAGCTCGCCCGCGAATGCCTCGACGACGCAAGCCGCCCCCGCGGACGGCGACGGCCACGCGGTCGCGGCAGTGCCCGCTCGGGCCACCACGCTGGTCAGCGGCACCTCGGCGGACGCGCTCGCCGCGGGCACCAGCGCGGCGCTGTTCACCAGCGCGACCCGCGCCCTCTTCGCCGGGTCCGACGACGTCGCCGCGCAGTCCACCGCCGCGGCCGCCGCCGAGCGCCTCCGGATCCCCGTCCTGGTCACCGGCGACTCCGGCGCGCAGGAGATCAGCCGCCTCGGCGCCCAGGTGGTGCCGGTGGGCGCACAGGCGCAGGAGTGGGCCTCTCAACGCGGGCTCGTCGTCGCCGACGACGCCGCCACGCTGCTCCTCGACGCTCAGAAGGAGGACGCTCAGAAGGAGCAGGACGACGACGGCGACGCGCCAGCCGCGAGCACTGCCACGCCGACCGCCGTCGTCCTCACCACCGGCGCCCCGCAGGACGCCACAGCGGTGGCCACCGCTGCGGCCGCCGGCGCCAGCGCCGTGATCCTGCCGGGCGGTGACCCGCGGGCCGACGGCGCGCTGGTGGAGCAACTCGGGAAAGCGCCGCAGGTGCCCGTCGTCGCCCTGGGAGACGCCTTCGGGCCTGCCGACCGGCTGGAGCAGCGCCTGGGCGTGGTCCGCACGGGCGTGCAGATCCCCGCGCCGGAGGGCTTGGGCGGGCAGCTTCCGCTGGCAGGCCGGCGCCTTGTGGCGCTGTACGGGCACCCGGGCACCCCGAGCCTGGGCGTGCTCGGCGAGCAGGACGACGACGCGACCATCGCCCGCGCGCAGCAGGTCGCCCAGCAGTACGCGGGGCTGGATGCGCTGGCGCCCGCCCCGGCGCTCGAGGTCATCGCCACGGTGGCGAGCAGCTCCCCGGGGTCGGACGGTGACTACTCCACCGAGACGCCCGTCGCCGAGCTGCGCCCCCTGGTGGACCGGGCGCTAGCGGCCGGACTGCAGGTGGTGATCGACCTGCAGCCGGGCCGCGCGACCTTCCTGGAGCAGGCGAAGGCGTACGAGGAGCTGCTGGCGCTGCCGGGGGTCGGTCTGGCGCTCGATCCGGAGTGGCGACTGGCGCCCGGGCAGCAGCACCTGGACCAGATCGGCAGCGTCTCGGCCGCAGAGGTCGACGAGACGTCGGCGTGGTTGGCGCAGCTCGTCCGCGAGCGCCAGCTGCCGCAGAAGGTGTTCCTCCTGCACCAGTTCAGGACGTCGATGGTCACCGGCAGGGCGTCGTTGGACACCAGCCACGACGAGCTGGTCTTCGTCGTGCACGCCGACGGCGCCGGCGCGCCGGGCGAGAAGGAAGCCACCTACCGGGCGCTGCAGGCGGGGGCACCGCAGGGCGTGGTGTGGGGGTGGAAGAACTTCTACGACGAGGACTCCCCCACGTTCACGCCGCAGCAGACGGTGGCGGAGCAACCGAGCCCGGTGTTCGTCAGCTACCAGTGAGACGCACGAAGGCCCCGGCTCGCAGGGAGCCGGGGCCTTCACGCACCCGAAGGGCGGAGGTGGCGGGATTTGAACCCGCGATGGGCTTTAACACCCAAACCCGCTTAGCAGGCGGGCGCCATAGACCGGACTAGGCGACACCTCCTTGCGCCACGGGAACACGCGTCGCCGCGCTGCGCACCCGTGAGCGCCCCCTCACCCTACGCCGTCCTCGTCGTCCGCGTGCAGCACTCCCCAGGAACAGGTGCTGCAATGGACGGCAGCAGGGAGTGACGATCACGAGACCAGGTCACGCCCCACGCCCGCGAGCACCACCCACCGAATACGGAGGCCCTCCGCTGGACGCGACCACACGGACCGGCGCGACGGCCGCTACCCCGCCCTCGCAGCACGGCCGGCACGCCCAGCCGGGCTTCGGTCGCGCCGTCGGCTGGACGGTGCTCGGCACCGTCGTGCCCGGCACCGGGCTGCTCAACGCAGGCCGTCGCGCCCTGGGGTGGCTCGCGCTGGTGCCGTTCGCGTTCGTCGTGGGAGCCGCTGCGGTGCTGTGGTTCTCCGGGCGCGCCGTCGAGGTACTGCAGCAGTACGTGCTCGACGCCGACGTGCTGCTCTACCTGGCCGTGGCCGCCGCGGTGATCGGCGTGGCGTGGAGCGGCGTCGTCGTCGCGACCCACCTGGCCCAGCGCCGCCATCGCGGCGTCACCGGGCACCGCGTGGCCTCTGCGCTCCTCGTGGCGGTGCTCCTCGCCGTCGTCGTCCTCCCTGCGGGCACCGCCACCCGGTACGCCCTGGTCTCCCGCTCCCTCATCACCTCCCTGTTCCCCTCCGGGCAGCAGGCGGCCACCGACGAGCCGACCGGCACGGACGAGGATCCGTGGGCCGGCATCCCGCGCGTCAACGTGCTGCTCGTCGGCGCCGACACCGGCGCCGACAGGATCGGCACCCGCCCGGACACGCTGATCGTCGCGAGCATCAACACGGTCAGCGGAGACACGGTGATCTTCGGGTTGCCGCGGCAGCTGTCCGGCAACTTCTTCCCCGAGGGCTCGCCGGCGGCAGAGCTGTGGCCCACGGCGTGCGAGGCCAACGGTGGCGGCGGCTGCTGGCTCAACGCGGTCTACCTCTTCGGAACCCAGAACCCGCAGCTGTACCCCGGCGCCGAAGACCCCGGCCTGGCCGCCACCGAGCAGGCCGCGGCGGGCGTCGTCGGCATGAAGATCGACTACACGGCCATGGTCAACCTCACCGGCTTCCAGGACCTCATCGACGCCATGGGCGGCATCCGGCTCACCGTCGAGCGGCGCATCCCCATCGGCGGCGGCGAGCGGCTCAACAGCGCCGGCCGCGTCGTCGGCCTCTACCCCGTCACCGGGTACATCGAGCCCGGCCGCAACCAGCTGCTCGACGGCTACCACGCCGAGTGGTACGCCCGCTCCCGCTGGCAGTCGAACAACAACGACCGCATGGACCGCCAGCGCTGCCTCATCAACGCCGCGGTGCAGCAGTACAGCGCGCTCGACCTCGCCCGCGCGTTCCCGCAGCTGGCCGCCTCCGCCGAGCGCGACGTGAGCACCGACATCCCCGCGAGCCGCCTCTCCGCCTTCGTCGACCTGGGCCGCAAGGTCAAGGAGGCACCGCTGCGGTCACTGTCGTTCACGGAGCCGCTCGTCAACACCGGCGACCCCGACTACGACCAGATCCACCAGCTCGTGCAGCAGGCGCTGGTGCCCCCGCCGCCCGCGCCGTCGCCTGCTCCGACGACGACGTCTGCGTCGCCGTCCCCCTCGGACACCTCATCCGCGAGCGCCTCGCCGTCGGGCAGCACCTCACCGAGCGCCAGCGGAACCGAGAGCACGCCCAGCGGGGAGGCCGTGGACGCCGCGAGCGTCTGCCCGGCCTGATCGTTACCACACGTAGTCGTTCCAGCGCGTCACGTGGCGAATCCGGCGTGGCTGGGCGATGCCGGTGGTGCAATGGCCTTCCGCCGTGCGCGACCGAGCCGCACGGGCGCGAAGGGGTCTGGTGACCGTGACAGAACCGGGAAGCTACCCGCGGCGACGCGACGTCCGCGACATCCGCGACGGACGCACCGCGAGCGGTGGACGCGGCTCACGCGACCCGCGCTCAGCCGCGGCCAGCAGTACAGGGGCGACGGCGACAGCCACCGCCGCCAGCGACGCCGCCACGATGGCTGCGACGAGGACGACGACGAGCGCCGCGCCGTCCGTGATGCCGCCGGCGCCGCGGCGCCCCGCGGAGGCACCCGCCTCCCGGCCTTCAGACGAGGTGACCCTCATCCACGCCGGAGACGACCCCCGCGGACGTCACGCCAGCAGCACCGGAGAGGGCTTCACGCGCCTCGTGCTGCTGACCGTGCTCGGCGCCGCCGTGCCCGGCACCGGCCTCATCGCGGCGGGACGCCGCGCCCTGGGGTGGACGGTGCTGCTGCCGGTGCTCGCGCTCCTGGGGGCGGCCGCCGCGGTGCTGTTCACGGGCCGGCTCGTGCCCCTGCTGCGCAGTGTCGTCTTCGATTCGACGGCCATGCTCGTGGTGGCCGCGGGCGCCGTCGTCGTCGCTCTCATGTGGTGTCTCGTCATCGTGGCGAGCCATGCCAGCCTGCGCCGCTCCCCCGGCGTCGGCCGTCTCTCGCGCGCGCAGCGCCTCGGGTCCCTCGTGCTGGTGACGGCGCTCATGGCCGTCGTGGTGGCCCCCTCGGCAACGACGGCGCGCTACGCCATGGCCAATCACGACCTGCTGAAGAACCTCTTCGGCTCGGAGTCGAGCGCCGGCAACGGCCCTGACACCGGCGCCGAGAACCCGTGGGCCAACGTGCCCCGCGTCACCGTGCTCATGCTCGGCGCGGACACCGGCATGGACCGCGTCGGCACGCGCCCCGATACGATCATGGTGGCGAGCATCGACACCAAGACCGGTGACAGCACCCTGCTCAGCCTGCCCCGCCAGCTCGAGGACGTGCCCTTCCCGCCCGGCAGCAAAGCCGCGAAGCAGTGGCCGACTGCCTGCAAGGAGGACGGTGCGGGCGGCTGCATGCTCAACGCCGTCTACCTTTTCGGCACGCTGCACCCCGAGCTGTTCGGCGGCACCGCGAACGGCAACGACCCGGGCGTCGAGGCCACCAAGGAGGCCGTCGCCACGGCCACCGGCCTGCAGATCGACTACTACGCCATGGTCGACCTCGAAGGCTTCGAGCAGCTCGTCGACGCCATGGGCGGCATGACGCTCAACGTGCCCCGCGACATCCCCATCGGCGGCGGCACCAACCTGGAGACGGGCAAGAAGTACCCCATCACCGGCTGGATCAAGAAGGGCCAGGGCCAGGAGCTCACCGGGTACGAGGCGCTGTGGTTCGCTCGCTCACGCGAGGGTTCCGACAACGACGACCGGATGGCCCGCCAGCAGTGCGTCATCTCAGCCGCGGTGAAGCAGTACGACGCCGTGCAGCTCGCGGCGAAGTTCCCGGCGCTGGCGGCAGCGGCGGAGAAGAACATCCAGACCGACATCCCCGCGAAGGAGCTCAACGCCTTCGTCACCCTCGGGGAGATCGTCAAGGGCGGCGACATGCGGGCGCTGCCCTTCACGAAGGCGAACATCTCCACGGGCGACCCCGACTACGGCCAGCTCCGCGCGATGGTCGCCGACGCGCTGCGCCCGGCGCCCGCGCCGACGGCAGCTCCCAGCGCCTCGGCGTCGCCGTCGGCGTCGTCCTCGGTGAACCCGGCCCCCTCGGCCTCGGCTGACCCGAAGGAGGCCGTCGACCCGACGGCCACCTGCTGACCCTCGGCCTGCCCCTCGACGGTCACGCGCCTGCGCGCCATCTCCCCCGCTCCTGCAGCGGTGGGAGATGGCGCGCCGTCGTTTATCCGGGCCGCCCGGGGGTAGGGGCGGCGCATGACCTCACAGCTACAGGGACGGAAGATCGCCGTGCTCGCCGCCGACGGCGTGGAGCAGGCCGAGCTCGTCGAGCCGGTGCGCGCCGTCCGGGACGCGGGCGCCGAGGTGGTGATCCTCTCCCTGGAGAGCGGCACCATCCAGGCCTACGAGCACGACGTCGAGCCCGCGGACACGTTCGACGTCGACGTCGTCGTCTCCTCCGCCGACCCGGCCGACTACGACGGGCTCGTGCTGCCCGGTGGCACCACCAACCCCGACCACCTGCGGATGGACGACGGCGCGGTGAGCTTCGTCAAGCGGTTCGTCGAGTCCGGCAAGCCCGTGGGCGTCATCTGCCACGGCCCGTGGACGCTGGCGACTGCCGACGTCGTCAGGGGCCGCACGCTGACCTCCTGGCCCAGCCTGCGCACCGACCTCGTCAACGCCGGTGCCACGTGGGTGGACGAGGAGGTCGTCATCGACGGCGGACTCATCTCCAGCCGCAACCCCGGCGACCTGCCGGCGTTCTGCGCGACGCTGGTCTCGGAGTTCTCCCGCGGCTCCGTCGCTGCCGGCGCTGGTCCTCGCACGTGACATCGAACCTGGGTGGCGGACCGGGCCGCGGGCCCGGAGAGGGCCCTGACGGGGGCCACGGCGACGACGGAGCCGACCGCGAGCGCCCGGGCAGCGCCAGTGAGGTGACCGACCCCGATCCCGCCACCACGCCCGGCCTGGAGCCTGGCGGCGGGGTCGCCCCCGGTGACACCCCGCCATCGGAGGCGGGGACGTCGGGCCTGTCGGCTCCCGAACCGAAGTTGCCGGGACGGCGCACCAACCTCGTCATCGCGCTCGTCGTCGC
Source organism: Quadrisphaera granulorum (assembly GCF_003149145.1). Lineage (GTDB taxonomy): Bacteria > Actinomycetota > Actinomycetes > Actinomycetales > Quadrisphaeraceae > Quadrisphaera > Quadrisphaera granulorum. The sequence continues at coordinate 53,987 of NZ_QGDQ01000019.1, forward strand.
GGTGCTCGTGGCGGCGGCAGCGCTGGCGTTCTTCGCTGGCCGACTCGGGTAGCGACTCAGGTAGCGCCTCTCGTAGCGCACGGGGTGGAGACGTTCTTCGCTCGATCGACTCGGGCGGACGTGCAACGCACCGGGTCGGCGTGTGCTGAGGTGACGGGGTGACCACGCCGTCCCTCGGGCCGCACGCACGCCGCGGTGCGCTGCCCTTCCGCCCCTCCGCCCGTCCCACGCTGGGCGTCGAGTGGGAAGTGGCCCTCGTCGACGCCGCCACCGGCGACCTGGCCCCCAAGGCCTCGGAAGTGCTCGCCGAACTGCACGGCCGCCCACCCCACCCCGACGGACGCCAGCGGGTCACCCACGAGCTACTGACCAACACCGTCGAACTCGTCACCGGCATCCACGACACCGTCGCCGGCGCCGTCGCCGACCTCCACGACGTCATGACCCAGGTCCGCTCCGTGACCGACCCCATGGGCCTGGAGCTGGCGTGCTCCGGCACGCACCCGTTCGCCCAGTGGTCGGCGCAGACCATGACCGAAGGACCCCGCTACGCCGAACTCATCGAGCGGACCCAGTGGTGGGGCCGCCAGATGCTCATCTGGGGCGTGCACGTGCACGTGGGGATGTCCAGCGTGCACAAGGTGCTGCCCGTGCTGGACGCGATGCTCACCTACGCCCCCCACCTGCAGGCGCTGTCGGCGAGCTCGCCGTTCTGGGGCGGGGTCGACACCGGCTACGCCAGCAACCGCGCCCTGATGTTCCAGCAGCTGCCGACGGCGGGGCTGCCGTTCCAGTTCGCCCGCTGGGAGGAGCTGGAGGCCTACGTCGGCGACCTGCTGCACACCGGCGTCATCGACTCCTTCAAGGACGTCCGCTGGGACGTGAGGCCTTCACCGAGCATCGGCACGCTGGAGGTACGCGTGTGCGACGGGGTGCCCACCGAGGCCGAGCTGGCGGCGCTGACGGCCCTGACGCACTGCCTCGTCGTCGACCTCGACGCGCGGCTGGAAGCCGGCGAGCAGCTTGCGGTGCTGCCGCCGTGGCACGTGCAGGAGAACAAGTGGCGCGCCGCCCGCTACGGGCTCGACGCGATCATCATCACCAGCGCCGCCGGCGACGAGCGCCTGGTCACCGACGACCTCGACGACCTACTGACCCGCCTGGAGCCGGTGGCGCGGCAGCTGGGATGCAGTGACGAGCTGGCGGCGGTGGCGCAGATCCCCGTGCGAGGGGCGAGCTACCAGCGGCAGCGTGCGGTGGCTGCCGCCGCCGGGGGCGACCTGAAGGCCGTGGTGGGCTCCCTGGTCAGGGAGCTGCGGGAGGGTCTGCCGGAGGCGTAGCCGCCGGCTCCCCGTCGGGAGCGGTCTGGCTCGGCACCCCGCCCTGAGGGGTCGGGCGCTTCCGCAGGCCCGCGAGCACCGCGGGCGAGGGGGCCGCAGCACTGGCGGCCTCGAGGTTGGCAGCGCGCACCGCGTGGAAGACCTCTTCACGGTGCACCTGGACGTCGCGCGGGGCGTCCACACCGACCCGGACGACGTCGCCGCGGATCTCGAGGACCCGCACCGTCACGTCGGAACCGATCATGACGCTTTCACCGGCACGTCGGGTGAGGACCAGCATCCCGCCACAGTAGTCGCGCGGTCACGGGCGGCGGGCACGCCGCGCCGATCTGCAGGGTTTCGGCGCCGTCTGACCCGTATTGCCCGGCCACTGCACCGCTTCTGCAACGGTCGAGCCCGCTCCCCCGGCGACGATCAAGGACGTTCTGCGCGGCGCGCGGGCTTGGCCACGAGGGTCACGTGACGCCCGACGTGCAGAAGCCCGCCCGCGCCACCTCAGGAGGGCATCGAGCGGACTTCTGCACGTCCGCTGTCACACGTGGGTGGCCGACTGTCCATGATCACGGCGGTGATCCTGGGGAGCGTCAGGCGCGGCGACTGCGGCGCTGCCAGGCGAAGACGAGCGCGCGCAGCGCGTCGCCCTGGCGGCGGTCGTCGTGGAGCTGGACGACGACGTCGACGGCCTCGTGCGCGCCGCCTGCGGCTGCGCCGTCCGCTGCCGGGTCCTCGTCCAGACGCACCAGGGTGCCGCCGAGCTCGTGCTCGACCACCTGCAGGGCGAGCCCGTCGCCGTCGCGGTCGACCTCGGAGATGGTCAGACGCACCGCGACGGCACTGCCGGGCGCGCACTCCAGCGCCCACCGCGGGGCGCGGATCCGGGCGCGCAGGCCGCCCTCAGAGAGGTCGTGGAGGTCGCCGACGCAGCGGCCCGGCTCGGGGTGCTCCCAGAGCACCTCGACCTGCACGGGCAGCGTGCTCGCGGCGCCAGCGCGCACGAAGCTGCGCCGCTGGTGGCGGCGAGAGGGGCCGGCGGGCACGAGCCACCACAGTGGCGCGGGCGTGCGCACGCGCTCGCTCAGCTCCACCGGCAGCGTCACGAGGCCGCGCGGCGTGGCCCACCGCAGCTCGAACGCTGCGCCGTCGGCGGGCGGCTCCAGGTCTCCCGGGCGCGGCGGCGGCGCGTGGACGGCGATGCGCCCGTCGCGGACGTCGTCGATGCGGGTCTCGACGACGTCGTCGCCCGTCACCTCGACGGAGGCCAGCTCGGCAGGGACCAGCTCGGCGGCCGCGCCGATGGCGGGCAGCTCCAGGTCGGCGTCATGACCGGCGGTGGTGCTCATCGAACGTCCTCATCACGGAGACGGGCCGCGATGACCTGGGCCCAGGCCCGCGGGGAAGCTGGCCGCTCGCCGAGGACGACGACGGGCTGCACGAGGCCGAGGGCTGCCGCCGGCGCGCTCGTCGCACGGATGTTGACGAGGGCGAGGGCATCGACGGTGTCATCACCACCGAAGGAGGCGAGCCAGGCGGCGGTGTCAGGCAGACGGCGCGTCGCGTCGACCACAGCCCACACCTCGTCGGCGCCGAGGGCGTCGAGCACCTCGACGACGGCGGCCCGGTGGCCGGAGCTCGCGCCGATCGGAGCGGGCAGGGCGACGACGAGCGGGTGGCCGCCCAGCCGCGCCTGCGCCGCCTCGGCTGCGACGTCGGCCGGATCGGTGAGCACGCGGGCACCCGAGGCCTCCCGGCGCTGGACGACGGCCACGTCTGAGGCGTGCACACCCAGGCCCGCCCCGAGTCGGCGGGCCAGCTGGAGGGCCGAGGTCGGATCACCCAGCACGCCGATCACGGGTGCCGGGCCCATGGCCGGGCGTGGCCGGCGGGCCTGCTGCGCCGCGATGTACGCGGCGACGTGCCGCAGGGCTGCGGCACGGTCGGCGGGGAGCCGGTGCAGCCACGCCTCCGGCACGCCGAGCTCGGCGAGACGTTCGGCCAGCGGGTTGGCGGGCGCGCGGTGCGACGGGGCGTGGTGGACCGGGGCGTGGTGGACCGGAGCGGGCTCGCGGTAGACAGGCTCCTGGTAGACGGGCTCCTGGTAGATCGGCGCGGGTGCCACGTGAGCGGTCACGACCGGTGTCTCCGGGAGCACCGTGCGGGGTTGCTGCGCAGGAGGTTGGTACGGCGGACGTGCCGGACGGGTCACCGGCACCGACTTGATGACCTCGGCCTGACGCGGCGGGGTGGGCTGCCGCAGCCCGGCCTGGACGGCGGCCTGCAGCGCAGCCTGGATCGAGGCCTGGTTGATGGCCGACGTCATCGGCGGGTTCATCGCCGGGTTCATCGCGTGGCCGACCGCCGGTCGTGCCGCCTGCACCGGCACCGGCGCCGGGGCGGGGGGCTGCTGGGCCAGCGGAGACGTCGGCGTCGTCGTGATGCTGCTGAGGGCGTCGCTGAAGATGCTGTCGAAACCGCTGAGCGAGCCGGGAGCGCGCTCGGCAGCCTCGGCGGCCTCGAGCAGCTGCTCGATGCCCATCGGGCCGCCGGCACCGGCAGACCCAGCAGCGGCCCCGGAGCCCGTCCCGCCAGCGGCAACCCCCCGCGAGCCCACGGCGAGCGGGGCAGGTGCACGGCGCACGGCCTCAGCGGACGCGGCGGCGGGAACCCGCGGACGCACCACCGAGGTGGGCGGCCCGACCGGGCCGTCCACCTCGATGGTCACCTCGAACTGCTCGCGGGCGAAGAACCCGACGAAGCCGCCGACGCGCACACGTTCAGCTTTGACGATGCGGACACCCGCGCCGTGGTCGGCGCGCACCTGCTGGAGGAGCGGTTCGAGTTCAGGCCCCTCAAGCAGCAACCGCGTTGGCGCCATGGACGACTCCCACTGTCTCGATCACCAGCTCAGGCCCAGAGACCTCGGAGTAGGACAGCACCGAGACGGCTGGAGCTGACATCGCGACCAGGCGGCGCAGCGGGGCTCGAAGCGCCGGCGCGCACACCAGGACGGGTGTGAATCCCGCATCCTCGGCCATACGGACCTTACGGGCCGCCTCCTCCACGACGGCCTCGACACGCCCTGGGTCCATCGAGATCTGGGCGCCGACCTCGGTGACCCGCAGGGACTCGACGAGCTGGTGCTCGAGCAGCGGGTCGAGGGTGAGCACGCGGAGCTTGCCGTCGCGGATGTGCGGGGCGGCCACGGCCGGGCCGAGAGCGGCGCGGGCCGCCTCGACGAGGGAGGCCTGGTCGGTGCCGACCTTGGCGCGCAGGGAGAGTCCCTCGTAGATGCGGGCCAGGTCGCGGACCGGAACGCCCTCCTCGAGCATCGCCTGGAGCACGCGCTGCACCTCACCGAGAGTGAGCAGGGAGGGCACCAGCTCGTCGACGACGGCGGCGTCGGTGGTCTTGAGGGAGTCCGTGAGGGACTTGACGTCCTCGCGGGAGAGCAGGCGGGCGGCGTTGGTGCGCACGATCTCCGCCAGGTGCGTCACGAGCACGGAGGCGCGGTCCACCACGGTGGCGCCGGTCATCTCCGCCTGGTGGCGCAGCTCCGCAGGAACCCACTTGCCGGCCAGTCCGAACACCGGCTCGGTGGTCGAGGTGCCGGGCAGGCCCTCGAGGTGGTCGCCCAGGGCCAGCACCTTGCCGGCGGGCGCCAGGCCGGTGCCGACCTCGACGCCGGAGATGCGGACGGCGTAGGTGGACAGCGGCAGGTCGAGGGAGTCGCGGGTACGGACGGGCGGGAGCACGATGCCCAGCTCCAGGGCAATCTTGCGGCGCAGCGAGCGCACCCGGTCGAGCAGGTCGCCGCCGGAAGCCGCGTCGACGAGGTCCACGAGGTCGGGCGCCAGCACGATCTCCAGCGGGTCCACGCGCATCTGCTGCATGAGCTGCTCGGGGGTCTCGGGCGTCGGGGCGACCGGACCGGCGTCGACGTCCACGACCTTGTCCGTCGTCTCCGTGGCCGGGACACGCTGGGCGAGCAGCAGCAGGCCGGCGCCGAGCACGAGGAACGGGAGCTTGGGCAGGCCGGGGATGAGGGCGATGACGATGGCGCCGCCACCGGTAATGCGCAGTGCGGTGCGGTGGCGCAGCAGCTGGGCCGCGGCGTCCGTGCCCATGTCGCCCTGGGAGGTGGCACGGGTCACGATGAGGCCGGTGGCGACGGACATGAGCAGCGCCGGGATCTGGGTGACCAGACCATCGCCGACCGTCAGGAGGCTGTAACGGTGCAGCGCCTCGGCCGGGTCGAGGCCCTTCTGCACCATCCCGATGATGAAGCCGCCGATGAGGTTGATCAGGATGATGATGATGCCGGCGATCGCGTCGCCCTTGACGAACTTCGCACCACCGTCCATCGCACCGTAGAAGTCCGCCTCGGCGGTGACCTCGGCGCGGCGGGTGCGGGCGGTCTCTTCGTCGATGAGGCCGGCGTTGAGGTCGGCGTCGATGGCCATCTGCTTACCGGGCATCGCTTCGAGGGTGAACCGGGCGCCGACCTCGGCGACACGGCCCGCACCGTTGGTGATGACCAGGAACTGGATGACCACGAGGATCGTGAAGATCACCAGTCCGATGACCAGCGACCCGCCGACGACGAAGTCACCGAAGGCGTGGATGACCTTGCCGGCCTCGCCGTCGCGCAGGATGAGGCGCGTGGAGGCCACGTTGAGGCCGAGCCGGAACAGGGTCGCCACCAGCAGCAACGACGGGAAGATCGAGAAGTCGAGCGGGCGCTTGACGTACATCGCCGTGAGCAGGATCAACAGCCCGGTCACGATGTTGGTGGCGATGAGGAAGTCCAGCAGCTCCGACGGCAGCGGCACCACCAGCAGGAGGATGATGCCGACGACGCCTAGCGGCAGCGCCAGCGTGCTCAGGCGGCGGAAGTTCACGGTGAGTCGCTCCCTCGTTGTCGCGTCGACCCGTAGGTCGAGCGCGATCGGTGGCTGTCCGTGGCCCTGCGTCGCCGTCCTGGCTCGATGTGCATCGGCAGACCGCGCCGTTCACTTGAACGGAGCAGTGCCATCACCCCTGCGGGCTACTGGTGAAGCTGGTCAGACCCTTGAGAACCGTCAGACGGCTCAGACGGGAACGGGCAGCGCGTTCGTCACGGGACTGGTGTGCACGCCCTTGACGCTCCCCCGCTGCCGCAGGGCCATGACGAAGGCGAGCACCTGCGCCACCGCGACGTACAGGTGCGGCGGCACCTCCTGGTCGACCTCGCAGGCCGAGTGCAGCGCACGGGCCAGCGGGATGTCGGCGACCATCGGCACGCCGTGCTCGGCGGCCTTCTCGCGGATCTTCGCTGCGACGAACCCGGCACCCTTGGCGACGACGCGGGGCGCACCGCGCTCGGCGTCGTACCGAAGCGCCACGGCGACGTGCGTCGGGTTGACCATGACGACGTCCGCCGTCGCGACGTCGGCCATCATGCGGTTGCGGCTCATCTGCCGCTGCTTGGCGCGGATGGTCCCCTTGATGAGCGGGTTGCCCTCGGAGGACTTCATCTCGTCCTTGACCTCCTGCCGCGTCATCCGCAGCTCCTTGAGGTTCTTCCGCTTGGCGACGGCGTAGTCGACCACCGCAAGCACGAGACCGGCGATGACGGCGGTGCGGATGAGCGAGACGGCACTCCCCTGCACGGTGCTGAGGATGTTGGCCAGCGGCATCATGTCCGAGGTCAGGAGCACCGGGAGCACAGCCTTGATGCTCATCCAGAGCACGGTGCCGATGACCACGGTCTTCAGCAGCGACTTGGCCATCTGCCACAGCTGCTGCGGGCTGACCATCTGCTTGATGCCCTTGATGACGTCGAGCCGCTTCCAGTTGGGCTTGGCCGCCTGGGTGGCCAGGTGCATGCCGCCCTGGGCGGCGCCGGACGCGATCGCGATGATCACCGTGACGACGGCGAGCGGCGCCAGCATGGGCACGATCGCCCCGCCGGCCAGCGCGAGAGCCTGCATGACTCGGGCCGGCTCCGGGTCGGCGGCCACGGTGTCGAGCAGACCGAACAGCGGCATGAGGTGCTCGCGCCCCGCGGACAGCGCCATCGGCACCGTCATGACGGCTCCGGCGAGGCCCAGCCACGCGCCGAGGTCCGGGGTCTTGGCCGACTGACCCTTCTTGCGGGCTTCGGCGAGCCGTTTGCCAGTCGGAGCTTCGGTCTTCTCCTGTCCCCCCTCGCTCACGGCTCACCCCCCTCGGAGGTTGCGGCAGTGGCAGATGCGCTGAGCACCTGCTGCTGCTGGGTCGCGGCGCTCTCGGTGAGAGAGCGGGAGATCGAGGGGAGCATCGCGACGGCCAGCGCGGCCACGCTCAGGGTGACGAACACCTTCAGCGGGAAGCCGAGCGAGAACGCCTGCAGCGACGGGGCGGCGCGCGTGAGCAGGCCCAGCCCGACGTCGGTGAGGAAGAGGATGGCGATGAGCGGCCCGGCGATCTGCAGCGCGGCGACCACCACCTGGCCGGTGCCGTCGGTGACCACGCGGGAGAGCACCTCGAGCGAGAGCGGCTCGGACAGGCCCAGCACCCGGAAGCTGCTGGTGATGCCGTGCAGGAGGATGAGGTGGCCGTTGCTCGCGAACAGCAGCGTCATCGCGATCAGCTGGTAGGTACGGCCGAAGACTGCCGCTCCCGACTGCATCTGCGGGTCGAACGCCTGGGTGAGCTGGAAGCCGCCGAACAGGTCGATGAGGTTGCCAGCCGTCTGCACCGCCGCGAAGACGAGGTAGCAGACGAATCCCAGGGCCGCTCCGATGAGCACCTGCCACACCGCCGAGGAGACGAGGGCGTCGGTGTCCAGGGAGAGGGTGGAGAAGTCCTGCGTGCCTCCGACGGCCAGGGTCAGGGCGAAGCCGATGAGGGCCTTCACCCGGGCCGGTATGGCGCGGTGGGCGAACGGCGGGGCGATCACGAGCCACGCGGTGATGCGGAGCATCACCAGCAGGTAGCCCACGATGATCTGCATCGAGACGTCCGGCATGGTCATGGCGGTCCGGCCCTCAGCCCAGTGCGAGGAGGTCGGGGATCCTGTCGAACAGGCCGGTGGTGAAGCCGGTGATCTCCGCGAGCATCCAGTGCCCGGTGATGAGCAGCACCACCCCGACGCCCACGGCCTTGGGCACGAAGCTGAGCGTGGGCTCCTGGATCTGCGTGACGGACTGGAAGAGGGAGATCGCGAACCCGATGACCAGGGCCGTCACGAGGAACGGCGCGGAGAGCTTGGCGCAGATCAGCATGGCCTGCACGGCGATGTCCATGATTGCGGAGTCCATGATTACGCGTAGCTCCCCACCAGGGCCGTGACGATGAGGCCCCATCCGTTGACGAGCACGAAGAGCAGCAGCTTGAAGGGCAGCGACACGGTGACCGGCGGGAGCATCATCATGCCCATCGCCATCAGCGCGCCGGAGACGACGACGTCGATGACGAGGAACGGCACGAGGATGACGAAGCCGATGATGAACGCCGCCCGCAGCTCGGAGAGCACGAACGCGGGGATCAGCGTCAGCAGCGGCACGTCGGCCGGGTTGGCCGGGTTGGGCCGGTCGGCAGCGCGGGTGATGAGCGCCAGGTCCTCGCCGCGGGTCTGGGCGAGCATGAAGGTCCGTAGGGGCTCCACACCGAGGTGGTAGGCCGTCGTCTGATCCATGGTGCCCGCCAGGAACGGCTGAACAGCCACCTGGTTGATGTCGTTGATGACCGGCGCCATGACGAACAGCGACAGGAACAGCGCCAGACCGGCGAGCACCTGGTTGGGCGGCACCGTCATGAGGCCGAGGGCGTTGCGGGTGATGCTCAGCACCACGATGATCTTGGTGAAGGCCGTGCACATGAGCAGCAGGGCCGGCGCCGCCGAGAGCAGCGTGATCACGATGATCATCGTGATGGTCGAGCTGGGCTTGCCGTCGACGCCGTTGATGTTCACCGACACCGCCGGGTCGGTGGGAGCGCCGGGCGCCACCGGGGCTGCCGGGGCGGTCACCCCGGCGACGAGCTCCACGGGCGGCAGCTGGACCACGGGTCCCTCAGAGCTGACCGAGGAGCTGCTGGACGAGCTGCTCGTTGCCGGGCTGGCGGCGGCCGAGGGGGCCGAGACCAGCGAGGCGGCGCCAGCACCGAGCACGGCGAGCACGAGGGCGATCAGGACGACGGCGGAGCGGGTGCGGGCAGGGCGGGTCGCCCGCTGCGCGGCGGCGAGGAGCCGGCGCAGCGGGGAGGTGCTGGAGGTCATCTCCTCGTCGTCCTCTCACGGATCACGTCGAGCGCCTGAGTCCAGGTCGCGGGAGACAGAGCGGTGCCGGCCAGCAGGGAGGAGCTGGTCTTGCGGGATCCTGCGGTGGTGCTGGCGACGACGCGGCGGCGTCCCCAGAGGGACTCCCCCACAGCCGATGCACCGGCGAGGGCGTCGCCGTCGTCCTCGCCCCCCAGGCGGGGGGCGGGGACGGCGTCGGCGATGCGGACGGGCTCGCTCACCGCGGACAGCGGCGTGCGGGCCAGGAGCTGCACGGACTGCTCGGTGACCCCGAGCACGAGGGCCTCGTCGCCGACCCGCAGCACGGTGACGCCGCTGGAGCGGCCGAGCGACTGGCGCCCCACCACTGCGAAGCGGCCGGAGTCCAGGCCGGCGCCTGCGCCGCGACGGCGCATCGTCCGGTACAGGAGCCACATGATGCAGAGCACTGCGGCCAGGGAGGCGGCGACACGCAGCGCGGTGACGGCGAGGTCCACGATCAGCCCTCGGCGCCGGGCTGGATGATCTCGGTGATGCGCAGGCCGTAGTCCTCGTCGACGACGACGACCTCGCCACGGGCCAGCAGGCGACCGTTGACCATGAGGTCGGCGGGGGCGCCGGCGGCGCGGTCCAGCTCGATGACCGAGCCGGGGGTGAGGGCGAGCAGCTCCTTGACCGACATGCGGGTGCGGCCGAGCTCGACGGTCAGCACCATCTCGACGTCACGCAGGAGGTGCATCCCACTGCCGGAGCGCTGCGTCGGCAGGCTGGCGGCCAGCGGCGAGGCGGTGGCGGTGGGAGCGCTCGGCGAGGTCGAGGAGACCGAGAGACCGAGCCACGCGACGACGTCGCCGCCCTCGCCGCCGACGAGCGGCGCCCAGACGACACCGGTCTCGGCGCCGCGCGCCACGGCGTCCGCGGCATCGAGGATCTCAGCGGGGGCCGAGACGGCCGGGCCCAGGGCGGCGACCGCAGCGTCCAGCGCGGGGGCGAGCGCCTCGGCGAGGGAGAGCGGGCCACCCTCGGCGGAGGCCAGCGCCTCCTGCAGGCCGCCGTCGACGATGACCGTCACGACACCCGAGGTACCCCCGGTGAAGGGGACCACGACGGCGGTGCCGGTGGCGTCAGCAGCCGGAGCGAGCGACCCGTCGGTGGGGCCGAGCACCAGCGGGGTCGGGGAGGGCAGCAGGCCAGCGGCGGCGTTCGCCGCAGCGGTGAGCTGCTCGAGGGAGGCGGGGGTGAAGGTTGCGGTGCTCATCGGTCGTTCTCCTCATCCGGGCTCACCACGAGGCAGGCCAGTCGGTTGCCGCTCGCGCCGGCCACGGCACGAGCGAGGACGATGTCGTGGGTGACGACGTCCAGCGGGCGGGCGGTGGGGTGCGGGATCCGCACGACGTCACCGACCTCCAGGGCCAGGACGTCACTGGGGCGCATGACGACGGGGATCATGCGAGCGGAAACGTCGACGGGAAGCTCGGGCACCGTGGTGCCCAGCGTCTGCGCAGCCTCGGCACGCACACGCTGCTCGTCCTCGGAGCCGGCGGCGTCACCGCTGGCCTGGTGAAGGCGCGCCATGAGCGGGCCCATCGGCAGCATCATCGTGGCCTCGGAGGGCTCGCCCTCTTCGACGAGGGTGATGCTGAAGGTCGCCACGAGGACGACGTCGGCAGCAGCGGCCAGCTGCAGGAACTGCGCGCTGGTCTCGAGGGTGCCGGGCACCGGCTTCATGGGCGCCGTGGTGGCGAAGGCGTAGGCCAGCTCCGCGAGGGTGCGGGTGATGAGATCGCCGAAGAGACGGCGCTCGATCTCGGTGGGCTCGCGCTCCTCGGTGGTGACCACGGAGCCGTGGCCGCCCAGGAGGAAGTCGAGGCTGGCGAACGCCGTCTCGGCGCTGAGCTGGAACAGCCCGGCTGGGCCTCCAGCGTCAGGCCGGAACGTGAAGAAGGCGCCGTAGCCGGGCAGCGAACGAACGTACTCGTCGTAGCTGCGGGCGGAAACGCCGGTGAGCGTCACCTGGCTGGTCTGACGCAGCCGGGTGAGCAGGAGAGTGGACCACTGGCGCGCGAAGGTCTCGAACGCCATTTCCAGGGCTCGAGTGTGCTCGCGGGCGAGCGTCGTGGGTCGTCGGAAATCGTAGGGCGTGACGACGCCACGCCGGCGCTTCCGGCCGGTCGGTGCGGGGGTCTCGACGGTCACAGCCCAGTCATCGGCAGAACGGGTGAAGAGGTTGAGCCGATCGGGTGGATCAGCTCATCTCTTCTCCGTGATCATGGGAGTCCGCCACCCGGCAGGGGTGGCGGACGCCCATGATCACGGATTGGAGGGGTCACTGCATGACGTACTGGGTGAAGTAGACGTCCATGACCTTGTCCTCGTACTTCTTCTCGATCTTCTCGCTGAGCTCCTTCTTGACAGCCTCGCGAGAGGTCGGGTCAGACAGCTCCGCCATCGACTTGCCGCTGTAGAGCTCGATGGCCGTGTCGAGGGCCTGGCTGCCGTCGACGTTCTCCGTGACCTCGGCGGTCTGCTGCAGGGCCAGACCCAGCTTGAGGTAGTGGCCTTCGGCGAGGTTGATGCTGATGGGATCGATGCTGACCACGGCGCCGGCCACAGGCTTCGGCTTCTCTACCGGAGCTGCCTCGGCGGGGGCGCCCTTCATGAAGAGGAAGTAGTACCCGCCGCCGGCGAGGGCCAGAGCGGCCACCCCGATGATGAGGAACAGCTTCTTCTTGCCCTTCTTGGCGCCCGCCTCGTCGGTTGCGTCGCCCTTGGCGGGCGTCGCGGTCCTGGCCTCAGCCATGGGTTTCTCCCTCGGTGGTCGTGCTGGTGGTGGATGGGGTGGTGGAGGTCTGGGAGACGCCCGCGAAGTACGGCACGAGGGCCTTGACCTCGGGCGCCTTGTCGGACTCGGCGATGATGTCGACGCGTCGGTTGCCGTCGATCGCCCGCGGGTCGTCCGTGGGGAACAGCGGGCGGGTATCGCCATAGCCGGTGGCCGACATGCGGCCACCCGGAACGCCGTCCGCCTGGGCCAGGTGGATCACCACCGAGGTGGCGCGTGCCGAGGAGAGCAGCCAGTTGTTGGCGTACGGGCCGCCCTTGAGCTGCAGGTGGTTGGCGTGCCCCTCGACCGCAATTTGACCGGGCTCTCCGGCCAGCACCGGGCCGATGGCGTCCAGCACCTCCAGACCGCGGGGCTGGATGTCGGCACTGGCGTTGGCGAAGAAGATGTCATTGGCGATGACCCGGATCTCCAGGCCGCGCTCGGTGATGGTGGTCTTCACCGCGTCCTGCAGACCCTTGGCCGCCAGAGCGTCAGTCACCTGGTCCTGCAGACTCTTGAGTCGAGCTGCCTCGACACGGGCGGCGAGCTCTGCACCAGCACCTGCCCCCGGTCCGGCGACCTGGGTGGTGGACTGGTTGTTGTTCGAGGACGCCGGCGCGGCATCCAAGACCACGAACGGTGCGTCGGGGGCCATGCTCAGAGCAGAGTCCGTCGCGCCGTCGTTGATGCCGCTGCCGCCGGTCTGTGGCAGGGACTCGTTGCCGAAGCCCTGCGCGAGGCTCGTGCGCAGCTCCTCGAACTTCTTGACGTCGATGGAACTCATCGCGAAGAGCACGAGGAACAGCGCCATGAGCACCGTCATCATGTCGGCGTAGGAGACGGCCCACCGTTCGTGGTTCTCGTGCTCCTCCTCGTGGCCACCGCCACGCTGCTTGCCCTTGCCGTGGCTCATCAGGCTGCCGCCTTGGCCTTGCCCGTCTCAGGCACCAGGCTGCGCAGGCGCTGACCCACGAGGCGCGGGTTGGCGCCGGCCTGCACGGCCATGAGGCCCTCGACGACGAGCTCCATCTGCGCGGCCTCGGTCTCCGAGAGGCGCTTGAGGCGGGCGGAAAGGGGCAGCAGGATGATGTTGGCGGTCAGCAGGCCCCAGAAGGTCGCGACCAGCGCCGCGGCGATCATGTGACCGAGCTTCGCGGGCTCGGAGAGGTTCTCGAGCACGTGCACCAGCGACACGACGGTGCCGATGATGCCGACGGTCGGGGCGTAACCACCGGCGGTCGCGAAGAAGGCCGCACCCACCTTGTCGGTGGCCTTCTTGGTGTCGATCTTGGAGTGGAGCATCTCGCGCAGGTCCTCGGGGTCCGCGCCGTCGATGGCAGCCTGCAGCCCGTCCTTGAGGAACTTGTCGTCGACGTCCTTGGCGGCGTCCTCCAGGGCCAGCAGGCCCTCGCGGCGCGCCTTCTCGGCCAGCGACACGATGATGTCGATGGTCGACTCCATGTTGACGGCCTTGCCGGTCAGCGCCTTGATGAGGGCGTTGATGATGATCGGCAGGTCTGCCATGCGGATACCGGTGAAACCGGCGCCGATGGTTCCGAGGATCACGAGGATCATCGGCGGGATGAGGACCACCGACATCGGGCTGGAGCCCTCGAGGATGATCGCGAGGAGGATGGCGCCGAACGCGATGCCGAGGCCGATGAGGCTTGCCGGATCCATCAGTTCTCCTCCTCCGAGGTCGGGGTAGCTGTCGGGTTCTGGGCGCTCGCACGGCTGGCGAGACGTTCGGTGAGCGACGAGACAGGCGTGAGGTGCGGACGCTCGTCAGCGGAGCGCGGGCCCGGGATGGTGGGCTCCTCGTCGGCCGCGATCTCCGCGGCGGGAGAACGGCCGAGGTCGCGAGCCGTGGCCACCACGCTGGCGCGGTAGTCGCGGACGAGCGCCACGACGTCGGTCACGCTCTCCTGCACCAGGAACTTGGTGCCGTCGATGAGGGTGAGCACGGTGTCGGGGGTGGACTCCACGCGCTCGAGCAGGTCGGGGTTCACAGCGAACGGCGGGCCGTTCAGGCGTGTCACGACGATCACGGGGTCCGTCCTCAAGTCTGCGGGGCCTTCCATGACCCCTGTCACAGACTCCATCGGCGGTGCACTGTCCCCCGTGAGGCCTTGCGACCGTCAGCCGCCAGACGTTCCCCGACCGGGTGAACCGCCGCTCCCCCAAGCCGTGATCATGGACCTCCCGAGCACTTTCCTGCTCCGGAGGTCCATGATCACGGCGAGGATGATGCTGACCGTCAGGGTCAGCGCTTCATGTTGCCGAGCTCCTGCAGCATCTCGTCGGAGGCGGTGATGACGCGGGAGTTCGCCTGGAAGCCGCGCTGGGCGACGATCAGGTTGGTGAACTCCTGGGAGAGGTCCACGTTCGACATCTCCAGCGTGCCGCCGGCCAGGGCCCCGCGGCCTGCCGCGTTGGCGGCACCGACCTGGGCGACACCGGAGTTGGTGGTCTCGCTGTAGAGCGAGTTGCCCTGCTTCGTCAGACCCGAGGGGTTGGAGAAGGAGGCCAGCGCCACCTTGCCGAGGATCTTCTTGAAGCCGTTGTCGAAGGTTCCGGTGATGGTGCCGTCGGCGCCGAGGGAGAAGGCAGAGATCGAGCCCGCGGGCGAGCCGTCCTGCGAGGTGATCGCCGCGGTGCTGTTCGAGCTCACGACCACGCCGCTGGAGTTCTTCTGGACGTTGGTGCCCGCGTAGCCGGTGGTGTTGGCGATCGTGAGCTTGAGGCCGACCGGAATGGCCGGCGTGCTCACGCTGGCAGCCGTCGTGGTCAGCACAGAGCCCGTCAGGTTCGGGGTGCCGTCGGCGTTGAACTTGATGACGGCGCCGGAGTCGGTGAGGGCCCCCGTACCCGGCGCGGTCCAGAACATCTTCCACTCGTCGGGGCTGGCGCCGCCGACCGAGTGCACGAAGGTGACCTGGGCGTCGGCCGGCACACCGAGGGTGTCGTAGGTGGTGGGTGCCTTCACCGGGCCGACGTAGCTGCCGGCGGTGAGGGTCGAGATGTTGGTGACGGCGCCAGCGTTCACGGGGGCGTCGTCGGCGAAGTTGTTGCCGAGGGTCCACGTGGTCGTCTTCGCCGGCGGGAGCAGGGTGCCCGCTGGGATCGTCATGTTGCTGGTAGCGCCGTTGGTAGGCGTGGAGCCGTCGGCGTTGGCCTTCCAGCCCTGCAGGATGGCGCCGTCGGTGGTCACCAGCTGGCCGAGGGCGTCGAAGCTGAAGGCACCGGCGCGGGTGTACATCTGCTCGTTGCCCTTGTTGACGACGAAGAAGCCATCACCCTGGATCATCATGTCGGTGCTCTTGCCCGTGAGCTGGGCGGCACCCTGCGTGAAGTTGGTGGTGATGCCGGCCACGCGGACGCCGAGGCCGATCTGCGCGGGGTTGGTGCCGCCGTCGCCGGTGGTGGCGCGACCGGCCGCAGCAACGACCTGGCTCAGGGTGTCCTGGAACTGCGTGGTGGACGTCTTGAACGCCGTCGTGTTGACGTTGGCGATGTTGTTGCCGGTGACGTCCATCAGCGTCTGCTGGCTGCGAAGGCCCGAGATGCCGGCGTAGAGCGAGCGAAGCATGCGTCTCTCCTGTTCACGGGGGAAGCCAAGCCGCGAAGGGGGTCGCGAGCTGGCGTGGCGCGAGTGCATGCCATCCGTGGCAGGTGATGCGCGTCCGTGCCGAACGTCGAAGACACCGTGAGCGCCGTCCTGGCGCCGGTACCTCTCGGCTCGTCAGTGGTGGTGCGGCTCAAGCCGCAGCGGATTACTTCTTGTCGGAAGAGTCGGAAGACCCGGAGGCCCCCGTGGTGCCCGACCCGGAGGTCGTCGTCGTGGGCGTCGTGCTGGTGGCGGCGGGCTTGACGGTGATGATCTGGTCGATCGGCACCTTCTTGTCGCCGATCACAAGCTGCGGCGTCGCGTCGCTGAAGTCGGCGCTGTCGACCACACCGGACTGCTTGACGCCGTCGGCGTCCTTCCACTCCACCTGCTTGCCGACGAACGACGAGGCCGAGAGGCGCATCTGCAGACCGAACGCCTCGCGCTGCGTGGTGGCGAGCTCGGTGAGCTGCTCGACGGTGCTCAGCTGCGCGGTCTGCGCCATGACCTGGTTGGAGTCCATCGGCGAGGACGGATCCTGATAGCGCATCTGCGTCACCAGGAGCTGGAGGAACTGGTCCTTGCCGAGCGACGTCTTGTCCTGAGCCACGACGGCCGTACCGTTGCGGCTGTTGACAGCCACGCTCGAGGGCGTCTGGCTGGCCTTGGCGGCGTTGTCATTGATGAGCGCCCTTTGCTTGGCTAGGGCAGCGTTCTGCGCCGCGGTGATGCTGCTGACGTCCGTCATGACACCTCCTCCGGGATCGCTGGTCTGTCGGCCGGGTGGCCGATCAGTCGGTCGAGGGTTGTGAGACGCCCTCAGACGAGGACATCGACAGCTCGGGCCCCGAACTGAAGCCCGAGGCGCGCAGACCGCACGTCCACCACGTCCTCACCGCCCTGACGGCCCAGGTCAGCGCCACGAGAGGCGCTCCAGGAGGTGCGCGTGCCGCCGTCGGGAGCCCCGAATCCACGGGCCTGCCCACCGGCCGACGCCGAGGCGTCTCCGAGGTCCAGGGAGGCGTTGGAGCCCGTCGCCGCGAGGTCGCGGCGCAGGTCGTCCACGGCCAGCTTGAGGGCCTCACGGGCCGCCTCGGTGCCGCCGTGCAGGGTGATCTGCACGCCGTTGGCGCTGATGTCCGCCACGACCCTCACGCTGCCGATCGCGTCGGGCGTGACCTGGACGGTGAGGCGGTGCACGCCCTCACCCAGGCCCGGCAGAGCGACGAGCTTCGGGGAGAGCTGCGGCACGAGCTGCGCAGCGTGCGCGGAGGCCGTGGCGTGCGTCGGGGCCGCCGGGGCGGCGGACGTCGTCGCCGGGGTGGAAGGCAGGACGACGGCGGCGGGCACGGCCGGGCTGGATGCACCGGCAGCGCCGTCGACCTTCGCGGACGCGGTGGAGCTGCTCGACGCAGCCGCCGCGCCGGACAGGACGGCCCGCTCGCTGTTCAAGGTGGCTGCGAGGGCCCCTGAGGCGGCCGCAGCAGCCGCGGAGGGCTGCGCGGCAGCCTGGCGGTGACCGGCGTCGGCCGGGTGGCCGTCACCGGCGCTCTCGCCAGCCGTGTCGGACGCCGCGCCGGCCAGGGCCGCGGCGAGGCGGTCACCGGAGGCCGTGGCGTCGGTGCCCGCCGCCGCGGAGGCGTCCGCCGGGGTGGCCGTCGCGGGAGCAGCGTCGGCGGTGGGCGCCGTGGTCGCTGAGGCGTCGGCCGCAGCCGCCGCGGCGGCCCACGGCGGGACGGCGGGGCCGGCGGTAGCGGTCGTCTGGTTCTGGGCGGTCACGGCAGCAGCCGGGACGGTTGCAGCAGCGGCGCCCGCGGCTGTGCCGCCCTCGACCGCCACTGTCGCCGACGTCTCAGCAGCGGCCTGCTCCCCCGCCGGGGCGAGGGCCGCGGCGATGGCAGCGCTGAAGATCGACGTGGCGACCGGCGCTGCGGCTGCGGAGTCGGTGGAAGCGGTGGCGGTGGTCTCGGTCGTGGCCTTCACGGCGGCGGAGTCCTGGCCGCGGTCGGCGGCGTCGTCGTCCTTCGCCGAACCGTCACGGCCGCCACGGTCGTCACGGCGGGATCCGTCAGCGGCGTCGCGCTGGGCCCTGTCGTTGCGGTCCGCGGCCCTCTCGGCAGCCTTGTCGGCGGCACGGTCGGCGGCGCTCTGAGCGCGCTCGGCGGCCTTGTCGGCGGCACGGTCAGCAGCGCGGTCGGTGCCGCGGTCTTCGGAGCGATCCGTCGAGCGGGTGTCACGGACCTCACGGACCGGCGAGTCGTCGCGGACGGCGGAGCGCTCGGACGCGCGCTCGGCAGCCCGCTCGTTGGCACGGGCCGCGGCCTGCGCGGAGGTCCGCGCTGCGGCCGCCTGTGCAGAGGAACGGTCCGCCGAGGCGGCGGCCGTGGTGCTCTGCTCGGCGAGCAGCGCTGCGAAGCCCTCGGCACTGCCGGAGGTTCCCTGGGCGGTCGTGGGGCGCGCTGCGGGGGTGACCTGCACCGCAGCAGAGGTGCGGGCGTTGGCGACGAACGTCATCAATTGCTCCCGTTCAGCAGGCCGGTGACCTTGCGGACGTAGTTCTGGGTCTCGGTGAAGGGCGGGATGCCGCCGTGCTTGGCCACGTTGCCGGGCCCGGCGTTGTAGGCGGCCAGGGCGAGCGGCACGGAGCCGTCGTACCTGTCGAGGTGGCTGCTCAGCAGGCGAGCGGCGCCGTCGACGGCCTGCGCCGGGTCGAAGGCGTTGACGCCGAGGTCGGCGGCGGTTCCCGGCATGAGCTGCATGAGGCCACGGGCGCCGGCGGGGCTGACGGCGCGAGCGTTGCCGCCCGACTCCACCTGGGCGACCGAGGCGAGCAGGCCCTGCGGCAGGTCGTAGCGGGCCTCGGCGGCGCTGAACAGCGCACCGAACTGGCCGGTAGCCGTCGCGGCCGAGGTGCCGCTGTCAGCCGTGGAACCCGTGGCCGCACGGAGCGCGGTGGACCGGAGGTAGGACAGGCCGTCGATCGCTGACGAGTTCGCCGTCGCGTCGGCAGTTCCCCCGGTCACGCGACGGATGGTCAGGGGCGTCTCCCAGACCTTGGAGATCTTCACGACGTCGCCGGTCTGCGGGGCGTGGATCATCTTGCCGTCACCGACGTAGATGCCGATGTGCGTGGCACCGTCCAGCACGATGAGGTCACCGGGCTGCGCCTGGTCGATGGAGGGCACCTCGGTGCCGACCTTCGCCTGCTGCGCAGCGGTGCGCGGCAGCGTGATGCCGTTCTCGCGCATGACCAGCTGGGTGAAGCCGGAGCAGTCGAGCCCGGTGGCCGGGTCGGTGCCGCCCCACTTGTAGGGCACACCGAGGTACTTGGTGGCATCGGTGACGATGTCGTCTCCGCTGACGCCGCTCGTGCCGGACATCTGGGCCTGCGCCTGGGCGAGGGCGTCCGCGAACATCGAGCTGGTCGAGCCGGTGCCGCTGAGCGAGCCGCTGCTGCCGAGGGCGCTCACCGGGGGACGCCCGGACAGGGCGGCGATGCGCTGCTGGACGATCAGCACGCGGCTCTGGACGTCGGCCAGGGGGTCGGCGACGGTGGGAACGCTCACGGGGTGACCTCCGGGGCGGTCGTGTCGGTCGTCAGGTCGGTCAGGTCGACGGCGGGGCGGCGGCTGCCGCGCTCGTCGAGCAGGGCTTGGTCGGCGTGCTCGGCGGCTTCACGCTCGGCGGCCGCGTGGTGCTCCTGCAGACGCTCGAGTGCCTTGACCTTGGCCCGGGCCGCGGCAAGCACCGCGGCGGCGTGCCGGGCCTCGTCCTCGGCCTGGTGGGTGAGGTCGACGCTCTCGGCGTACCGAGCGGCCATGGCTCCACGGGCGGCAACGATGGCCGCGAAGGCCTTCTCGCCGGTGCCCTCGGGGAAGCCGGCCCCGGCCAGCTCTGCGCGGCGTGCGGTCTCAGCGCTGCGCGCGGTGCGGGCGCGGCCCGCGGCCGTACCGGCCGAGGCGGCCGCGGTGTCGGCCTGGACCTGCCGCACGCGCAGCAGCTGGGCGAGGCGGAAGGCCATCAGGCACCCACCACCGGTGTGGCGGCCACCACGGAGCGCAGCTGGCCCCAGGCGTCGTCGAGGCCGGTGCGCTCCTCGACGTCCTGCCGGAGGAAGGAGTCGATGAGCGGGCGAGCGGCGATGGCGGCGTCGGTGAGCGGGTTGGCACCCGCCACGTACGCGCCGACGTCCACCAGGTCCTGCGCCTCGCGGCGGGCGGCCATGAGACGGCGC
Organism: Quadrisphaera granulorum; assembly: GCF_003149145.1. Taxonomy (GTDB): domain Bacteria; phylum Actinomycetota; class Actinomycetes; order Actinomycetales; family Quadrisphaeraceae; genus Quadrisphaera; species Quadrisphaera granulorum. The sequence goes on from NZ_QGDQ01000019.1 coordinate 74,228, forward strand.
ACGTGCGTGGCGTCGTCGCGCTGCTCGCGGGAGGTGACGCGGGTCGCCACGCGGGAGACCGAACCCAGGACGTCGATGCTCGGGAAGTGCCCGGCGGTCGCGAGCGAGCGATCGAGCACCACGTGGCCGTCCAGGATGGAACGGGCGGCGTCGGCGATGGGCTCGTTGTGGTCGTCGCCGTCCACCAGCACCGTGTAGATGCCGGTGATCGAGCCGGTGTCGCTGGTGCCGGCGCGCTCCAGGAGGCGCGGGAGCAGCGCGAACGTGCTCGGCGGGTAGCCGCGGGTGGCCGGAGGCTCCCCCACCGACAGGCCGATCTCACGCTGCGCCATGGCGAAGCGGGTGAGGCTGTCCATCATGAGCAGCGCGTCGCGGCCGGTGTCGCGGAAGTGCTCGGCGATGCGGGTGGCCACCATCGCGGCGCGCAGGCGGACCAGCGGCGGCTGGTCGGAGGTGGCGACGACGACGACGGAGCGCGCCAGGCCCTCGGGGCCGAGGTCGTCCTCGAGGAACTCGCGGACCTCGCGGCCTCGCTCGCCGATGAGGGCGATGACGTTGACGTCCGCGGAGGTGCCGCGGGCGATCATCGACAGCAGGGTCGACTTGCCGACACCCGAGCCGGCGAACAGGCCGAAGCGCTGGCCGCGGCCGGCAGGCACCAGGGTGTCCAGGGCGCGCACGCCCAGGCTGATCGGGGTGTCCACGCGCTGGCGGGTCAGCGGGTCGGGCGCGGAGGCGTCGACGGACTCCCAGCTGCTGGCCCGCAGCGGGCCGCGGCCGTCGATCGGCTGACCGAGCCCGTCGAGCACACGACCTAGCAGACCGTCACCGACGGGGGCTCGCAGCGAGCGGCCGAGCGTGATGACGCGCTGACCGGTGTGCAGACCGTCGCTGCGACCGAGCGGCATGCACTGCAGGCCACCGCGGCTGACGGCCACGACCTCGGCGTCGACCGGCTGACCGGAGGTGCCCTCGGCGGGGAGCAGGCGGACCAGCTCACCGACCGCGGCAGACAGACCCGTCACGTCGACGGTGAGGCCGACCACGGAGCGGACCGCACCGGTGCGCTGCGGAGCGCCGGCTGCGGCGGCGCGGGCGAGCACCGTGGTCAGCGGGCCCGGGTGGGTGATGGCGGCGCTCACAGGTCGTCCACGTCGAACACCTCGAGGCGCTGGCGGGAACCGCCACCGCGCAGGACGGAGCGCATGCGCGCCAGGGCGGTGTCGATGCGGGCGTCCACGGAACCGCCGGGGAAGTCGGCGACGGCGTCGCCGGAGGCCAGCTTCGGGTCGGCCGTCACCGTGACGTTCGTGCGACCGGCCAGCGAGGCGATCTCCTGCTCCGGGTCGATGGCGCGCAGCGCGGCCAGGTCACCGGGGTTGAGGCGCACCTGCACGTCGTCCAGCTCGGGAGAGGCGGCCAGCGCCCGGGTAAGCGCCGCGGTGGCACGACCCCGCGCATCGGCGGACTCCAGCTCGTGCCCGATGAGCACCTCCGCCAGGTCCACCGCGCCGGAGGCGACGGAGTCCGCCGCCTCCTCGACCGCGGGAGCGGTGCGCTCCCGCAGCTGCTGCGCGGCGGCCTCGAGGGCCTGGACGGCAGCGGCCACGACGGCACGCAGCTGCTCGCGCTCCGCGGCCGCGGCGGCGGCCGCGACGGCCACCGCCTCGGCCTCACGGGCCGCCGCAGCGGCGATGCCCTGCGCCCACCCGGCGGCGTAGCCGGCGGCTCGCGCCGAAGCGGTGACCGTGCTGTCCGGAACGCTGCCGGTCACCTCGTGCCCGCGGCGGACCGCGGGCAGCGGGGCGAACACGGCGGCGGAGACGGACGGTGTGGCACGCCGCTCTGAGACTGCGAGCGCAGTCGTTGCCGGGAGACTGACCAGCTCAGGCGACGTACTCATCGTCCGACTCCCTCTGGATCTGGATCTGGCCGGACTCCTCCAGGCGGCGGATCACCGAGACGACCGCGGCGCGGCCCTCCTCGGCGGCCGAGAGGCGGACCTGGCCGAGCAGCTCGATCTCCTCGAGGAGGTTCTCGCGAGCGCGCTCGGAGACGTTGCCGAGCACCTTGTCGCGCAGCTCGGTCCGCACGCCCTTGAGGGCGACGGCGAGGGTGGCGGCGTCGACCTCGCGCAGCACGATCTGCATGGCGCGGTCGTCGAGGGTGAGGATGTCGTCGAACGTGAACATCTGCGCCCGGACGATCTCCGCGAGCGCCGGGTCGCGCTTGGCCAGCTCCTCCAGGAGGTGCTTGCCGGTGCCTGGGTCGGCGCGGTTGATGATCTCGACCAGGGGCTGCACGCCACCGACCACGGAGGCCGACTGCGGGGTGAGCACCGTGGAGGCCTTGCGCATGATGGTCTCCGCGACGATCGCGATGACGTCCGGCGGGGTGCGCTCCATGGTGGCGATGCGGTGCGCCACCTCGGCCTGCAGGTCGGGCGACAGACCCGTCATGGCTGCGGAGGACTTGATCGGGTTCAGGTGGGCGAGCACCAGCGCGATGGTCTGGGCGTTCTCACCAGAGAGGAAGGTGAGCACCTGGCGGGCGTCGGCCTCCTGGAGGAAGTCGAACGGCTGCCCGATCTGCCCGGCGGTGACGCGGTCGAGCAGGTCACCGGCCTTGTCCTTGCCGAGAGAGCTCTCCAGCAGCGCCTTGGCGAAGCCCATGCCGCCGGCACCGATGCTCCCGCCACCGGTGAGCTCGTTGTAGAACTCCAGGAGCACGTCGTCGGCCACGCTGGGCTCGATCTCGCCCATGAGCACGATCTCGGTGGTGAGGAGCTCGATCTCCTCTTCGTCCATCAGGGCGAAGATCTTGGAGGAGCGCTCCTTGCCCATCTGGACCAGCATCACGGCGGCCTTCTGGGCTCCGGTCATCAGGTCCGCGGTGAGCGGGACCAGTGCTGTCGATGCCATCGGTCAGGCCTTCCTGGAGTCAGCGAGCCAGCCGCGGAGGAGGTCGGCGACCTCGGCCGGCTGCTGGTCGACCAGCTCGCCGACCTCGGCGCGACGCAGCGCGGCGGGGTCCGGGGTGGCGGGGGTGAGCTGCGGTCCGCCCGCGGCGGGCAGGGCCATGCCGTCCGGTCCCACGACGGGGCCGGCGGGGTAGAGGCGCTCGAGCTCGCCGAGGTCCAGCGTCTCGCGGGCCGGGCGACGCTTAGCGGCGCGGCGCATGGCGATGAAGATGACGATCAGACCGATGAGCACGAGCAGGGCGATGGCACCCTGGCTGATGAGCTTGAACTGAGCGGCCTTGGCCTCTTCGGCCTCGGCTGCCTTGAGGTCCGCGGCAGCGCTCTGGGCCACCGAGGTGTCGAACGTCGCCTGGGTCACCGACAGGGTGTCACCGCGAGCGTCCTGGACACCGGCCGCGTTGGCGATGGTCTCCTGCAGCTGCGGCGCGGTCATGTTCTTGGCCGCGGCCTCATCGACGACGACGGCGATGGACTGCCGCTTCACCGAGCCCGGAGCAAGCTGCCGGGTGGTCGTCTTCTTGTCGATGGGGTTGTTGACGGTCGAGGAGTCCTTCTCGTAGCCCGTGCCGGCGCCCGCTCCACCGGGGTTGGTGGTGGTGCCGTCGAGGCCGAGCACGCCGTTGTTGCCCAGCGCGCCGCCGGTCTGACCGTTGGTGCCGGTGTACTTCTCGGTCTGCTTGGTCTCGGACAGCGGCGGGATGTCCTTCGGGTAGCTGAAGTTCTCCTCCACCTCGTTGGTCGTGTCGAAGTTCAGCTCGGCGCTCACCGAGGCGATGGCCTTGCCCGGGCCGAGCACCTTGTCGAGCACGCCCTGGATGGCCGCGGCCTTGTCCTTCTCGTACTGCTGGGTGCGAGCGTCGGTGGACCCCGAACCGGTCAGGCCCTGGCCCGCCGCCGAAAGCAGGCGACCCGTGGAGTCACTGACGGTGATCTCGGTCGGGTCGAGGTTGGGCACGCTCGAGGCGACGAGGTTGAGGATGACCTGGATCTGCTCGTCGGTCAGCGTCTTGCCAGGAGTCGTGTCGACCAGCACCGACGCCGTGGTCTTGCCCTTCTCGTCGGTGAAGACCGTGTCTTCGGGGACGGCGATGTGCACCACCGCGGTGCGCACGCCGTCGATGCCCTGGATGGTCTGGGCCAGATCCTTCTCCATGGCGCGCTGGAAGTTGGCCTTCTCCATGAACTGCGACTGGGTGAAGTTGGAGCTGGCGAACAGCGAGGAGCTGTCCTTGGAGCTGGGAAGGCCCGCTCCCGCGAGCTTCAGCAGCTCGGCGTCCTTGTTCTCCTGCGGCACCATGATGGTGCGGCCGCCGTCGACGACGTCGTACTTCACGCCGTCCTGGTCGAGGATCGCAGTGATCGCCGTGCCGTCCTCCCCCGAGAGGTTGGAGGCCAGCGGCACGAGGTTGGGGGTCGAGACCCACTTGCCGAAGGCGGTGGCGCCGAGCACCAGGACGGCAATGCCGATGACGGCAATCACCTTCTGCCCCAGTGACATGGCGGAGATCGACGTGCCGGCGCTCTTGAACCGGTCGAGCAGCTGCGGGGGCATCAGACCTGCATCCTCATGATGTCGTTGAAGGCCTCGAGGGCCTTGTTGCGGATGGCGACGGTGACCTCAGTGGCCATGGAGGACTTGGCGGCCGCGATCATGTAGTCGTGGACGTCGTTCAGGTCGCCCGTGGCGGCCTGGACAGCAAGGTCGGAGGCGTTGGCCTGCAGCCGCTGCACGTTCTCCAGGCTCGAGGTGAGCGTCTGAGCGAACGAGGAGCCGGTGGCACCGACGGCACCGACCCCGGTGCCGGTGCCCGTCGTGGCGGTGGTGGCGGTGGGCTGTCCCCCCGCCAGGGCCGCGGTGACGGCGGCGGCACCGGCGCTGGCGCCCGTGCCCGCTGTCGGGCCGAGCGAGCTGACGCCCGGCATGGTGCTGAGAAGGCTCGTGAGCCCCTCGATGGGTGGGAGGCTCATCTCACTTCTTTCCGATCTGGAGGGCTGCCTCGTAGGAGCTCTTGGCCCGGTCGACCACGGCGGCGTTGGCCTGGTATGCGCGCTGCGTCATGATCAGCTGGCCCATCTGGCTGGCGAGGTCGATGTCCGGGTACTTCACGTAGCCGTTCTCGTCGGCCAGCGGGTTGTCCGGCTCGTGGACCATGCGGCCGTCGGCCTTGCCGAAGGCAACGCCCGTGACGCGCACCCCGCCGGCCTGGTTGCCGTGCTCGGCGCCGTACTGCACCGACGTGGCGGTAACGAACCGCTGCCGGAAGGCGTCCGCGTTGGTGCGCGTCGCCGTGTTCATGTTCGACAGGTTGTCGCTGATCGCGTCCATCCACTTGCGGGCCACGGTCATACCGCTGCCCGCCGCACCGATTGCGTCGAAGAGTCCCATCGTCGCCGCCTCAGTTCGTCCGGAGCGCGGTCTGGACCGACGTGAGCTTGTTCGAGATCGCCTGCGTCAGCAGCTGGTAGCGCAGCTGCGTGTCGATGCTGGAGAGCGTCTCGGTCTCGAGGTCGACGTTGTTGCCGTCTTCGCGCGTCGGGTCCGTCGAGCGGCTCTCGGTCGGGCGGGCGGCGCCGCTGCCACCGGCGACGGCGGAGCGCAGGGCGCCCTCGAAGTCGACACGGGCGGCGAGGTAGTGCGGGGTGTTGATGTTCGCGATGTTGTCGGCGGTGGCGCGCTGACGCGCTGCCAGACCGTCGAGGGCGCTCTGCAGCGCGGTGGAGCTGATGGAGTCAAACACGGGAGGACCTCCACGAGCCGACCGGTGGACCTCTGCCGCGTGAGCGGGCGGGGTGCGCTGCCGGTGTGACCTGTGGCCGATCCGTGGCCGGTGGTGAGCTGTCCGTCGCTCAAAGGAGTTGTCGGCAGCGGCGCCGCAGTCCTTGAGCCGTTCGGGTGAGTGATGTGAAGCGAGTCAGCCTGCGAGCGAGTTCGCGATGTCCATGGCGCCCTTGAGCGCCTGCAGGTACGCCGAGGCCGTGCGGTCGTCCACGCCGTCGATCTGCTGGCCCGGAACGCGGTTCTCGCACGCCATGAGCGACTTCAGCGCCTCCCCCACCTCACCGGCGTGGTCGACGACGGCGGCGCGCACGCTCTCAGCGACGTTGACGTCGGCGAGCAGCTCCTCAGGGCTCACCCCGACCACCTCGGCCGTGGCCGAGAGCAGGCCGGCCGTGTAGGCGGTGTGCGGGTCGGAGGGCACCATCAGCGCGCAGGCGCTCGCGCGGTGCAGCACGTGCGTCATCACCACGCGCTGCTGAGAGCTGCTGCCCGTGGGGCTGAGCGCCGTCAGGGTGGCCCAGGAGGTGAGCGGCTTGGGGCCCAGCAGCACCATCGCCTGACGCACCGAGGAGACCTTGCTGGTGGAGGCGACCATCGACGACGACGCCGCACGCAGCACGCGCATGCTGAGGCCCGGGTCGTTCTCCACGAGGCGCTCGACGTCGCGCAGGTGCGTCTCGGGGTTGGTCAGCGCGGCGATGAGCTGCAGCGCCACGAGCTGGGAGCTCTGCAACGTCTTGGCGGTCAGCGTCTTCGGGCGCTCCAGACCGTAGCCCTGGAGCAGCTCCACGCCGAGCGCGAGGCAGAGGTCGAGGTCTTCGTCGGTCTCGATCCGCTCGACCACGATCTTGGCGCTCGGCGCCTCGCGGCGGACCAGCTCCACCAGCTCACCGACGCGCTCGCGGCGCTCGGGCTCGAGCACGAGCTTGACGTACTCCACGAGGGGCAGGGCCGGCAGGCGCCAGTCCTCGCCGTCGAAGTCGTCCAGGGCCAGCGCGTAGCCCTCGCCGCGGAGCCGCTCCATGCCGGCGAGCACGGCGTCGTCCATCGGGATGTCTTCGGTGATCTCGAGCACCATGCGGTCGGCGCCGGCCAGCAGCGGCAGGTCCCCCACCACGAAGGCGCGCGTGAGGTTGACGAAGAGCGGCAGGCCGCCGCTGATCTCCTCGGGGTCGAAGTCGGCGAAGGTCGCGGAGAGGATGTGCGAGGTCGCAGCATCGTGGTCTTCCACGGTCGTGAGCTCGGAGGTCTGAGAGCCCTCCGAGGCGCGGAAGAGCAGCTCGTGAGCGAAGAGGTCAAGGTCGGCTGTGAAAATGGCCTGTCGTGCCACCACCACCAGCACGGAGGCATCGGGGGCAGCCTCCGGTGCTCGCTGGTCGCGAGCGCCGTGTGCGGCGCGTCGAGTGGCGGTCATGGGGGACGGTCCTCAGGCCTCGGCGTCGACGTAGAGGGGGATGCCGGCGTGCGGCCGGACCTGCATCTCCTCCGCCGCACGAGCGTGGCGACGGTTGGCCACCATGGCGCGGGAGAGGTACGCGCCGGCGTCGAGCTGGCGGGCGAGCAGCACGCGGGCGCGGTGAGCGAGCTCCATCGGCATGGGGCCGAGGGAGCCGTCGAGCTGGTGGAACAGCCGAGCGCGCTGCGCGACGGCCTCGGTGGCCTCGGTCTGCGCGGTGGCGTCCGCGGCCGAGTGCAGCGCGTCGAGGAGGTTCTCGACGTCGTTGACGTCGAGCTCGAGCGCGTCCAGGGCATGCGTCCACGCGGCGCGCCACTGCGCGCCGTCGGCGGGACGGGTCGGGGGCAGGGAGACGGTGTGGCTCACGCGGTCATCCCTCCCATCGGCAAGCTGCGGTGCACCGGTGCGGTGCCGTCGCCGGCGCCCAGGCTGGTGGCTGCCTGGTTCCAGGCGTCGCGCAGGGGCTCGACCACGGTGAAGCAGGCATCGACGCGGTCGGCGTCCTGCTTGACGTTGGCTTGGGCCAACTCGGTGAGGAGGAAGGAGTACAGCGCCCGGAGATTGTCTGCCGCTTCCCAGTCGGATCCGTCAAGCGCGACCATCAGCGCGTTGACGATGCCCTGAGCGTTGATGAGCGCCTTGTGCGACGCCTCGCGCTCTCCAGACCGCAGCGCGGCGGCACCGCGTGCGAGGTCGGCCAGGAGGCGGTCGAAGAGGCGGAGCAGCATGACCTGCGGCGAGGCGCCGGAGGCGCCGTCCTCGATGAAGCGGGCGCGCATGGCAGCGGGAGCGGGCATGGGAGATCCCTTCCGTCAGCAGTGAGGGGATGAATAGCGGACGCGAGCCTCAGCGTCAGTTGTTGGGCTCGAGCTGCTTGAGTGCGGCGGTCAGGGCCGAGCTCTGCGACTGCAGCTTGGACAGCGCGGTCTCCATGGCGGAGTACTGCGCGGTGAGTGTCTTGGACCGGATGGCCAGGCGCACGTCCCAGGCGCTGATATCGCTGCTCAGGCGGGTATTGCTGGTCTGCATCGCCGCGATGAGGCGGCTGACGGTGCCAGTGGTCGGGCTCTTCTCGTCACCCGACAGGCTCGCCTGGCTTGCCACGGTGTTCACCGTGGTGCCGAGCTGCGTGAGAAGGGTGGTTGAGAGCGCCGGGTTCTTGGTGATGAACGCCGTGAGCTTGGTGGAGTCGACGGCGACACTGCCGTCGGACTTCACCTCGATGCCCGTGTCAGCCGTCGTGGCACCGACGGCGGCAGCAGCGTCGGAGACGGCCTTGGTCAGGGCGTCGGAGACACTCCGTAGCACGGAGTTACCGGCCAGCAGACCGCCGTTGACCGAGGAGGCCTTGGTGCCGGGAGCCGGCGAGGTGGTGTGGAAGTCGATGTCGGAGAGCACAGCAGCGATCTGCGAGACCACGTTCGACACCGACGTGGCCGTGGCTGCGACGTCGCGCGTAGTGACGACTGACACCGAGGTGTTGTTCGGCGCAGAGCCGGCGATCGTGAGGTCCAGTCCGTCGATGACCCCGGTAAAGGTGTTGGACTTGGAGGTCCTGGTGATGCCGTTGACCGAGATCGACGCGTCACGTCCAGCAGTACCGCGCGTGGTGCCGCTGTCAGCCGCCTCACCTGACACGACATCGTTGTTCGAGCCGTCCTTCAGCGTGAGGGAGAACCCCGGATAGTCGCCGGGAGGAGCGGTGACGAGGAGGTTGGTGGCGCCGCCATCGCCAGGCACCGGGACGGCGTTGACACCGGTGAAGTTGGCGTTGATCGCTGCAGCGACGTCGGCGGCGCTGTAGCTGGTCGCGGTGAAGGTCTTGGTCTGACCACCAGCGGTCATGGTGATGGGGAATGTTCCCGTACGACTCGGAGGTGCCCATCCTGGCGTCGTGGTCGCACTACCGGTGAACTGCCGCTGCTCGGCCTGGGCGGTGGTGTTCACCTTCACGTCAAGTGTGGTGGCGATGGGAGTACCGGTGATAGTGGCCGTTGCCACCTTGGCCGCGGTTGTGTCTCCCGCGCTGGTCGCACTGACGGACATCGTCTTGAGCGCGGTGCCACCGGACAGCGCTGCGGCGGAGGTGGTGAGCGAGGCGAGCTTGGCGTTGATGGCCTGGAGCGCGCTGAGCTGCGCCTGGCCGGTGGAGAGCTTGCCCTTGAGCAGGGTCTGCGGGGCTGCCTCGAGCGCGAGGAGGTTCTTCACGAGGCTCGTCGTGTCGATACCGCTGGCGAGGCCCGAGATGGACGCAAGACCGCTGGCAGACGTGTTGACGTTGGACGTCGACGAAGTCACAGGGAAGCCTCCGAAGGCTGACGAGAATCAGGGGGAAGGTGCTAAAGGGCCGAACACCGTGGCGCCGGACGAGTCGCCTCGCCCGGCGCCACGGTGTCGGGATGGGTCAGCCGCGCAGGAGGTCCAGGATGCTGCTGGGCAGGTTCTTGGCCTGCGACAGCATCGAGGTACCGGCCTGGGACAGGATCTGAGCCCGGGTGAAGGAGACCATCTCGGACGCCATGTCGGTGTCCGTGATGCGGCTCTGAGCGGCAGACAGGTTCTCAGCCGTGGTGTCGAGGTTGTCGACCGTGTACTGGAACCGGTTCTGCAGCGCACCGAGGGAGGCGCGAGCCGTCGACACCTTCTTGATGGCGTCGTCGATGGCGGTGATCGCGGACTGCGAGGTGCTCTGGGTCGTCAAGTCGAGCGAGGCCACGCCGAGGCCACCGGCGCTGAATGCCCCAGCCGCGACGGCCGAAGCGGCCGCGACGGCGTTGACGGAAGCGACGCCAGTGTTGCTCGCCGCCGCCAGGTTCAGGTTGAGGCCGCCCGTCGCCACGGTGGCAGCCACGACCTCGATCGTGGAGGAGACACCCAGCGCAGCGCCGGCAGCCGTCACCGTGAACTGATCGGTGGTGGCGCTGTAGCTGAAGGTCAGGCTCGAGCCGGCCTGGGTGTTGAGCAGGGTGACGATCGACGCCGCGACAGCGTCGTTCGCGGTGCTGGCGAACGTGCCGCTGACCGAGAAGTTCATCGTCACGCCGTTGACCTTGATCCGCAGCGTGGTCTCCGACGCGGAGTAGTCCGTCGACGTGGCGTTGGCGAACGTGCCGGTGCCGGTGAGGGACGCCAGAACCTGCGCCTGAGCGGTGACCGCGGTGACCGCGCTCGCCGCAGCCGCACCAGAGTCGATGGAGACGGCGATCTGGTTGCCGGTGGCGCTGGCGCCGTCGGCCTTGTAACCGATCTGGAAGTTGTAGCCAGTCTTGTAGGTGCCGTCGAGCAGGTTGACGCTGTTGAAGGACGAGGTGTCGGAGATGCGGGTGAGCTCGGCCTTCAGCGCGGTCGCCTCAGCGTTGATCGCGGTGCGCGAGTCAGCGCTCTGGCTGCCGTTGGAGGACTGGACTGCCAGGGTGCGCAGACGCTGCAGGATGGCCTGCGACTGGCTCAGAGCGCCATCGGCGGTCTGGACCAGGCTGACGCCGTCCTGAGCGTTCCTGGACGCCTGCTGGATACCACCGATCTGGGCCTTGAGGCCCTCGGAGATGGCCAGACCGGCAGCGTCGTCAGCAGCGCGGTTGATGCGAAGACCGCTGGACAGCTTCTCGAGCGAGCTCGACAGGCCGGCCTGGGTCTTGTTCAGGTTGCGGTAGGCGTTGAGGGCCTGGATGTTCGAGTTAACGGTCAGAGCCATGGGAAGTTCCTCCGTGATTGACTGGTGGTGCCTATCGAGCCCGTCCGTGGGCTGACACCCGTCCATCGGTCTCCGGTCCCGTCCGCTGAGGGTTTTCTCGAAGCGCATGGCACGTCGCCCATTCGGCTCAAGCGCACCGCTCGTGAGACCGATGAGCAGTGCATGGCATCTCCCTCTTCCCCCGAGGCGCACCTCACGCTCGTCCTCATCGACAGCGCGGGGCCAGAAGCCCTCGTGCGGTGCGCTCAGCAGGCTCTGCGCACCGGCTCGGAGTTTTCCCTGGTGCTCGTGACCGCCAACACCTCGTCCGTACCTGCCGCTGTCGGTCGCCGAGCACGCGTCGTGCGGAGCAGCACGACTGAGCTCGAGGCAGTCGCTGCCCAGGAGGCCTCTCGCAGTGCGCTCGTGGTACTCGCGCCCACGAGCACGGCCTTCTCGCGGGGCTGGACGGACGAGGTCCGCGCGCGTGCTGCGATGCACAGCCAGGCCATCAGCGTGTACGGAGCCTACGGGCGAAGTGTGCTCGTGGTGCCGGCAGAGGTGACCGACACGCACGGCACACGCTTGACGTGGATCGACGCGGCGTGCCTGCGGCTGCGGGGCCACGCGACCGGCGGAGCACGTCGGCAGACACTGGGAGCCGTCATGATCGTTAAGGATGAGGAGGACGTCCTTGACGAGTGCCTGACAGCCCTCAAGCCGTTCGTCGACGAGGTCGTCGTCTACGACACCGGAAGCTCAGACCGCACGGTGGAGATCGCCCGAAGTCACGGGGTGAAGGTCATCGAGGGATACTGGAACGATCACTTCGGCGATGCGCGCAACCGTGCGCTCGAGCACGCAACCTGCGACTGGGTGCTGCAGATCGACGCCGACGAGGTCATCACCGGCGACATCGAGGCCCTCCGCCGGCAACTCGACACTGAAGTGCACGATCAAGTGTCCCTCACCATCGTCTCCACCAACTACCGCGGCGGCACGACGGGCATGGAGACGCAGCCCGCGCGATTCTTCCGTCGCAACCTCTACCGCTGGACCGGCGCGCTCCACGAGTACCCGGACGCGCTGCCCGGCGTCACCATCCGCGGCATGTCACCCCAGCACTCGGCGATCCGGGTGCTCCACAGCGGCTACCAGCAGGAGAGGACCGAGTCTCGCGACAAGACGAGCCGGAACCTGGCCCTGGCGACCAAGGAGCTGATGGAGGCGTCAGCGGACGACCCCGCCCGTGCTGTCAAGCTGAGCAACCAGGGCCGCTCGCTGATGTGGGCCGGCAAGGTCGACGAAGCCCTCAGGGTCTTCGAGGAGCTGCGCAGCACTCAGGGCAACCCGACGTCGATTGTCAGCGGTGGCCGAGCTGCCATGGAGGGTCTCCTTGGGACCAACCGCCTCGACGAGGTGGAGCCGTGGCTCAAAGTCATGGCTGACAACGGCGAGTCCGCAGGAAACCTGGCGTTCTTCCGCGCGCGACGCCACCTGGCACTGAACGAGCACCGCGAGGCGCTCGAGTGCATGGAGGACGTCAAGGGTGGTCGAGGTGGCACGGACACCTGGGGAACTCCCTTCGACACGACGCGCATCGATGTCATCGAGGCAGCCGCGAACGTCGCCCTGGGTGAACCGGCTCGAGCAGCTGAGCTCCTCGTGGAGCTCGTCAGGACCAGCCCCGCAGCGGTTCCCTTCGACCTCCTCGTCCGGGCGGTATCTCTCGCCGGTCGCCCCCTGGAGGACGCGGCTGTGGTCGCCTCGCACGAGTTCATCGAGAGGACGATCCGCGAGGCAGCGGCTCAGCACCCGCTCCTGGCGCTCGCGTGGTTCGAGGCCCTCTTCACCACACACCCCGAAGACCCGCGTCCTGTAGTCGCCGGCAACGTGTTCGCGGTGCGCGCCGGGTGGCGTGTCGCCCTCGTCTGGGCGATGCGCGCGCTCGAGCTCGGCCTGTCCGACGTGAACGCACTGACGACGATGGCGGGCGACGCAGCGATGCCGCTGCACGACCGCTGCATGGCCAGCGCTCTCCTCGCCCAGTACTTCTCGCAAGCGGCTATGTTCGACCGTTTCGAGCAGCTGACGCAGGAGGCGAGCTCGAGCACCCTCGACACGCTCGTCGTGGACCTCCGTGAGATCGGCGTCGAGGTCAGCTCTATCGGATCCGAGAGCGCGGTCGGCTCGTGAGCACCCCTCGCGTGCTGCTGGTCATCGGCCAAGGGGCGGAGGACGCGGAAGACGAACTCGGGGCCCTGATAGCCGCTGCCACCGCGACAACGATGATCGGCTTCGACCCCGTCGCCGCGCGGACGACGACGTCCATGCGACGACCGCGCCATGTGGTCACGTGGCTGGTCGCGGAGTACCAGCCCGACATGATCGTCGTCATCGACGACCACCCTGGTTCCGGCTCCGTCACGCTGCCGACGTCCCACGACGCCGTCCACGTCACGCGCCAGGTGGCTCTCGCGGTGCTGTCGTGCATCGAGAAGGGGAATCTCGAAGGACCCGCCCGACCCATCTCCGAGGTCGGTGCCGCACGGACTGATGACTCCGACACGTCGAACGCGGCGGCGGTCCTCCTTCGCTGGCACCGCAACGCCCCGATGCCGCGACCGCAGGTCACTGATCGCAGCCCGCGCGTCACCATGCTGGTCTGCGTCTACAACCAGGAGCCCTACCTCCACGCGACGTTGCAGTCAGCCCTGGCCGACACGTACGACGACTACGAAGTGCTTGTCCTGGACGACGGCTCGACAGACGCCAGCCCATCGATCATCCAACAGTACTCCGGCAACCCGCGACTGGTGTCGGTACGTCAAGAGAACCTCGGCGGCACCGGCCGTATGGACCTCGTTATCAACCGAGGCCTGAGGGCGGCTCGCGGAGAACTCATCGCCATGATGGGCGGCGACGACGTGTCGCTCCCCCATCGGCTGACGGCTCAGGTCGCGGCGTTCGACGAGGATCCTGGGCTCGGTGTGTGCCACGGTGGCGGCTATTTCATCGACGCTTCAGGGGAACGCCAGGGGTCGTTCAGCCTGTCGGTCCCCTACGACGAGCTGTCGTTCCTCCGAGACATGCAGCGGGTCAACCTCGTGTCACATCCGTCGGTGATGCACAGCAGGGCTTCGCTCGAGACGGTGGGCTGGTACGAGGAGGGAGTCGCCTGCGACTACCACTGGTGGCTGAAGGCCGGTGGTCGCATCCGCTTCCGGTACCTGCCACAGCGGCTCGTCGAATACCGGATCCACGACCGGTCGCTGTCGACGACCGCCGAAGGTATGGCGCGCTGCGGCCTTGAAGCCCGCCGACACCGCCGGCTCGTGGCAGAGCGCCGAGATCTGGATGACTACTTCCCCGAGCTGCGTGGGCGGACGGAGTCGGGTCTCTGGCACGACGCCGCGCTGGAGCTCGGAAACCGGCTCATCAGCGCTGACCCCGTCTTGGCCGCGCACTTCTACCAGCTGGGCGCTGAAGCCCGACAGAGCCACCGGGCCAGCTACAACCTCGCGGTGGCGCACCACCTGGCCGGGGAACGGGACGATGCGATCGCCGCTGCGGCGCTGGCTGCAGCGGGCAGCACTCGGGGTGCCTCTCTCCACGACGCACTCCGCAGGGGTGCCGTCGCCGACGTCGACCTGTTCGCCCCCGACTCGGACTTTAGCCAGGAGCTGGGCGCTGCTCGCGCCGGGCTCGGCACCGACAAGCGGATGTGGGACGGCTCCTTCGTGTCCGTGGCCAGCGCCTACGTGGCGCTGCCTTACGGGCAGGACGCGCAGAACCGGCAGGCCCTCCAGGCGTGGAGCCGCCACACCACGGCGACGTCCCCGGTGAGATGGGTCTACCCCGACCTCGGTCACGGGTTCGAGGCAGTCCTGGCCCGGCTCGCCGACGCCGCCAGCGACGTCGTTGACCTCTCCGCAGCAGGCGAGATTGCCATCGAGACGGTCGAGGACTTCTGCCTCCTGCCGCCAGACCCGGGCCGCCCGACGGGAACGCTCGTTCGGTCAGGTGACGTCGCGTCCTTCACGGGGTGGATGACTGCCCGCGCTTGAGGGAGTACTCGTAGGTAGCCACCGTCACCGAGCGCCCTCCGAACATCTCCTTCTGGCGCACCAGCCCCTCATTGAGGTGCCTTCCGCCCGACTCGGTAGAGATGCCAAAGCTCAGGTAGGCGCGGTCGGCGTACACGTCTGCGATCAGGCGGCTGATCACCAGGTCCAGGGCGCCGACTCGACGACCGTCGTCTCCGCAGGCCAGGTACTGGGTGTGCACCGCGGCTCCGCAGTCGAAGACCACCGCGCCCGCCAGCATCGCGCTGTCGGCGGCGTGGGCGCCGTAGAGCTTGATGTGCGCCGGAAAGCGCGACCTTAGGAGGAGCATCTCACTCAAGGTGTGGGTGGGCACCGTGCCGTGCCGCTCTCGCAGGACCTGCGAGAGGAGCGCGAAGAAGGCATCCCAGTCATCTGACTCGGTGAAGCTGAGGCTGGCGCGGCGTGCCCGCCTCAGGCCATCCAAGCGACCCGATGAAGGCCGGATGCCGGCTTGGATGGTCACGACGGAACTGACGTCGTGCTTGGTCTTGATGGCACCTCGCCTGAATAGGGCGTACTCGTCCTCGTCAGCCGGCAGACGGTGATAGACGCGGGGAACCATTTTGTAAGTGACCGAGACCACTCCGCGATCGGCCAGGTGCTCGTCCATCGCGTCGAAGACCACCAGCATCGTCGGCAGGGTCATCTTCTCGTCCGTGACCCACCCGCCGTAAGTGAGGCCACCGTGGCTACGGAGACGTGACCCCGTCTCGCCGTGGACGACGTCAGCAGGAAGCACACCGATCAGCCGCTCCCCGGAGAAGGCCAGGAGGGAGGCATCCGTGAATCTGGCCTCATGGTATTCGACGAACGATCGCTGCAGCATGAAGGTGCCGTTCTTCGAGCCAGCCACAAACTGGTCCCACGCGTCTTCAAGGTGCCTGGTGTAGGGCACGATCCGCACGTCCACAACAGCATCGACCTCCTCACGACGTCCTCGAGCCTCACCCGTCCGATGGCTCGCCGGATGTTCAGAATGCCCGTACTCGCCGACGGCGCCCGCCTAGCATCGCCGAGGGAGAACAACCGGGCGGCCAGCGCCGGAAGCCCGCGGCAGGAGGGTGCCCGATGCACGTCGGAGTGGTAGGTCTTGGGTACTGGGGCTCCAAGCACGTGCGCGTCCTATCGAGCACGCCCAGCGTCGACCGCGTCTCGGGCTTCGACCCCGACCCCATGCGGTGCGCTGCGACCACCGCTGTCTTCCCGGCGGTCAAGACTGCGCCGAGCTTCAATGCCCTGCTGGACGAGGTGGACGCCGTCGTCATTGCGACTGGGCCCGCGACTCACGCCGACCTGGCCCGCCGAGCGCTAGAGCGCGGGCGGCACGTCCTGGTCGAGAAGCCTCTCGCACTCAGGCCGACGGATGCAGAGAGCCTGACGTCACTGGCTGCCGCAGCTGACCTCGTGCTGATGGTCGGCCACACGTTCGCGTTCAACCCGGCTGTGGAGAGGCTGCAGAGCGACATCGCGAGCGGCTCCCTGGGCACGGTCCTGAGGATCCACAGCGAGCGCCTCAACCTCGGTCGCTTCCAGTCAGAGTGCGACGTGCTCTGGGACCTCGCCCCTCACGACCTCAGCATCATCATGCTCATCACGGGCCAAACGCCGACGTCCGTGCAGAGCTTCGGTCGCGGGCACATCGATCCAGCCGTGGTCGACGACGCCCACCTCATGCTCGACTTCGAAGACAGCGGCCTGCAGGCCGTGGTGCACGTCAGCTGGCTGGACCCCCGCAAGGTCCGCCGTGTGACGGTAGTCGGAGAACGGCGTATGGCTGTCTTCGACGACCTCCGCGACGAGGAGCGGCTGCGCCTCTACGACAAGGGCGTCGACAAGGACATCGAGCAGGCTCCGCACTCCGTGCCGCTGTCGTACCGG
The DNA here is from genome assembly GCF_003149145.1 of Quadrisphaera granulorum. Classification (GTDB taxonomy): domain Bacteria; phylum Actinomycetota; class Actinomycetes; order Actinomycetales; family Quadrisphaeraceae; genus Quadrisphaera; species Quadrisphaera granulorum. The sequence continues at coordinate 91,100 of NZ_QGDQ01000019.1, forward strand.
TACGGCGACATCACAGCCCCGCTGCTCCCCGCGGAGGAGCCGCTTCAGCGGGAGGACGAGCACTTCGTCGGCTGCATCCGCACCGGAGCCCACCCGCTGACGGACGGCTCGTCCGGTGCAGCTGTGACACGCATCCTCGTCGCCGCGACCACGTCACTGGCAGAGGACGGCAGAAAGGTCTCGATCCGATGACTCGACCCTCCCTCCCGCGGGCCCGCACTCACTCTGATGCTGCGATCCCCTTCCTCGACATCAGGGTGGCGCACGCCCCGATCATGCGTGATCTGGAACGCGCCTTCGCGGAGCAGATCACCTCGGGCGAGTTCATCGGCGGCAGCAGCGTGCGCCGCTTCGAGGAGCAGTGGGCGCTGGCCTGCGGCACGCCCCACGCCATCGGAGTGGCCAACGGCACCGACGCCCTTGAGCTAGCGCTGCGCGGCCTCGGGATTGGCCTCGGCGACGAGGTCGTGGTCCCGGCCAACACGTTCATCGCCACGGCGCACGCCGTCATCAGCACCGGGGCGCGCGTGGTCTTCGCCGATGTCGACCCCGTCACGCTGCTGGTCACACCAGCCAGCGTCACAGAGGCGCTTACGCCCCGCACGCGCGCCGTCATCGTCGTCCATCTGTTCGGCCACGCCGCGGACGTGGACGAGATCGGCCGCCTGGCCCGCCAGCACGGCCTGTTCCTCGTCGAGGACTGCGCCCAGGCCCACGGAGCGACGTGGGCCGGACGGCCCGTCGGCAGCTTCGGTGACGCTGGCTGCTTCAGCTTCTACCCGTCCAAGAACCTGGGCGCTCTCGGAGACGGTGGTGCGGTGGTCACGGCTGACAGCGCTCTCGCGTCCGCCATCCGTCAGATCGCGGACCACGGCCGTTCCACCACTGATCGGAACTCGCACGTGGTAGCCGGACGCAACAGCAGACTCGACGCCACCCAAGCGGCCGCGCTCTCCGTGAAGCTCGGCCACCTTTCCACCTGGAACGAGCAGCGGCGGGCTGCCCATGCCACCTACCAGCGGTCGCTGAGCGGCGCAGACGGCGTGCGGCTGCAGCAGGAGCCTGCTGGCTCGAGGTCCGTGTACCACCTCGAAGTCGTCAGAGTCGTCGACCGCGAGCGGGTGGAGGCGAGGTTGCGCGCCGCGGGCATCGCGACCTCCGTCCACTACCCGGTTCCGTGCCACCTGCAACCTTCGATGAGCTGTGCCGCTGAACCGCAGTCCCTCCCCGTCGCCGAAGTCGCCGCCAGCCAGATTCTCAGCCTGCCTATGTTCCCGGGTATCAGCGACGCTCAGGTGGAGCGCGTGTGCGATGTCCTGCTTGACAGCGTCGCAGTGATCACGACGCGCGTCGGAGGAGACCTGACCGGTGTCTCCTGAGCGTCACGCCGACCTCCGAGATCTCGAGGTCTACGCCCTCGACTACGCAAGCTCCGCCTTTGAGGAGTACCAGGCCGAGGTGCGCCGTCGCATCGTGCTGGAGCGCCTGGCCCTGCGCGCTCCCCGCCGCGTCCTGGAGGTCGGCTGCGGCTTGGTCTCGCTCGCCTCATTCGTCGAGGACAAGACGACCTGCGTGGTCGTCGAACCTACGGCCCCTTTCGTCACGACCGTCCGCGATCAGCTCGATGCACGTCACACGGTGGTGCACTCGACGCTTGAGGATGCCGTCACCAGCGGAGCACTCCCCCTGGACGTCCCTTTCGACGTCATCGTGGTGAGCAGCCTGCTGCACGAGGTCACCGACCCGTCGGCCCTCATGCGTGCGGTCCGTGCCTGCTGCTCCGAGAACACCCTCGTGCACGTGAACGCGCCCAACCTCTTGTCGCTGCACCGGCGCCTGGGGATGCAGATGGGCCTCTTGCGCGACCTCAGGGAGCTCTCGACCCGCCAGAAGACGCTCCAGCAGCGGGCCTTCTACGACTCGGCGGGACTCAAGGCCGAGCTCGAGTCGGTCGGGTTGTCCGTCACAGCAGAGGGTGGCTACTTCCTGAAGCCGTTCGCGGCTGAGCAGATGTCGGAGGCAGTCGGGTCAGGGATGCTCGACCCGCAGGTGCTGGAGGCGCTGGTTGTGCTCGGCGCGCAGCTCCCGGAGCTCGCCTCGGAGATCTGGTGCGAGGGTGTCCTCAGCTGCGCCTGACCGAGTTCCGGAGATCAGTTCCAGGTCCGCGTCTCGTCCAGCACGCCGTCGACCACGTCGTCGATGACCCGAGCTCCCACAGTGCGTCCCGTTGCGACGGACACCGGGCCGCGCGGCGCCGTCGCGAGGACGAACCTGGACAGCTGCTCCTGGTCGTCGATGACGTCGACCAGGTCACGCCAAGTGGCATCAGCCGTCGTACCCCGCTGGACGGGGTGGCGGAGGTAGCCAACCGGTCGGCCGAGATGCAAGTACTCAGGGATAAGCGAGCTCAGATCACTCACCAGGACCGATGACGCTGCGAAGGCCGGCCGGTAGTCGCGGTCCTCATCGAGGAGAACGCGAGGCCGCAGCGCGCACTGCTCACGGAACCACCGAGCGAGCTGAGCAGCAGTGCCACCAGCCGCTTCGAGCCCCGGCAGGAGCATCGGGTGCGGGCGGGCCACGAGAGCCAGGGTCGGGTCACGGTCTACGAGGGCGAGCATCGCTTCCGCGTATAGGGAGAAGGTCGACCAACCGTCAGCCCCGCTCCGGAAGTGCGGGTTCCACAGGACGACCCGGTCGCTCCCGAGCTTCCGTTGGATCGCGCTACCTGCATCGCCCGCCTGCTCGAGGGCCGCTCGCAACCAATCCCCTTTGATCGCGCCCAGCGCTCGGACGTGGTCGTTGCCCGAGGAGCAGTGCTCACCGTACAGAGCAGCCTGGACGTCGTTGGCAACGTAGACGCGCCACGCGAGGTTGTGGGTCGGCATGTCGTACTGCATGGACACCTCGGCACCGATGCTCTCCGCATACGGCGAGAGCACGACGCGAACACCCACGGCGAGGAAGTCGGGAAGCCTCAGACCCTCCGGCCGGTACTCGTCGTACGGATCGCACACCACGATGACGTCGAAGTCGTCGAGGCACCCCATGACCGAGGCAGCCGCGACAGGCGCCCACCCCGCCTTGACTACGGTGTCGTGCGCCTCCGTTGCGGTGCGACTGAAGGGACCTTCGAGGGCCACCACGCTGCACTCGACGCGAGGGTCGCTGTAAGCGGCTCTCACCAGCGGCTCCAGCGCTCCCCAGCTGTCCATGTGCTGGGCGAGCACCATCATCTTCAACGGACGGTCACGCAAGGGACGACGCTCCGCGTCGCGCAGCAGTCGGGCCTGACGGCTGTTCCATGCGGCCGCCATGAGAGCGGTCTCCGCGCTGACACTGCCATCGACCAGCACATTGTCGACGACGAGGGACCCCACCTCCTGCGGCCCCACCAGGCTGCATGACACGAGCCGTGAGAGGTCGGGGACGACATCCGCACACACGCCGAGAAACGAGACCACGTCCTCTTCGCGCGGCTCCACTGCCAGGGCAACGTAGAGGTCCACGGGGTCTGACGACGAGGTGCTTGCCAGCAGGCGCCGCAGGACCGGTCCCGGCACCGGCGGCACCGGCGCGTCCGGGGTGCTGTGCAGGTGCAGCAGGACGGCGCGACGGCGATCGGTGGCGAGCATGTCACCTCATCGGCGCATTCGAGACCGCGGTTGAGCGCTGAACGTCAGCTCGGCACCTGCTCAAGCCAGGGCGCCGGTACGCCGATCGAGTGGTGTGACCAACCTGACCCAGGGACCGCTCGCCGGGACCGACAGGCGTTCGCTCCCCGTGATCGGCATCATCCTCGCCGGCGGCACTGGCTCCCGTGCCGGCAGCGCACTGCCCAAGCAGTTCGTGCGGGTGGCGGGCAAGCCTGTACTCCAGCACACCGTGGAGATCTTCGAGCGGTCCGACGCAATCGACATGATCGTCGTCGTCGCACACCGGGACCACCTGGCGCGTGCTACCTCGATCGCGCAGACCGCCGCACGAGCCAAGCCCGTCTTGGTGGTCGATGGCGGAACGACGCGCTTCGACAGCACCAGCAACGCACTCGACCACCTCAAGGCCCGGGGCGTCCTCGATGCCAAGGTGCTGATCCACGACGCCGTGCGCCCGCTGCTCGATGAGCGCATCATCAAGGACTGCGTCGCGGCGCTCGACATGCTCGACGCCGTGGACGTGGTGGTACCTACGAGCGACACCATCGTCGAGGTCGACGCGGCTGGTGACATCACGGACATCCCGCTCCGCGAGCGCCTCCGCCGTGGACAGACCCCACAGGGCTTCATCCTGCACACGATCCAGCGGGCCTACGAGGCGGCCAAGGCCTCACCTCTCCCGGCCCCAGTCACCGACGACTGTGGAGTACTGCGCGCCTTCGCCCCCGCGACCACCATCGGCACAGTGCTCGGCGCAGAGACGAACATCAAGGTCACCCATCCCCAGGACTTCATGCTCCTCGACCAGCTGTTCCGCAGTCGCAGCACCGGCGACACCGAGGTGAAGCACGATGCGCTGCGAGGCCAGGTCGTCCTGGTCCTTGGAGGTACTCGGGGGATCGGCGCCGCGCTGGCCGCTGCTTTGCGGAAGGCCGGAGCTCTGGCCGAGGTGCCCTCACGGACAGACGGACTCGATGTGCGCGACGAAGCCTCGGTCCAGCGAGTCGTCGATGGCGTTGAGCGCAAGCACGGCCGTGTGGATTCTGTGGTGCTCTGTGCCGGCACCCTCTCGCACGGCTCGGTGACCCGGGCTGAGCCGCGGCAACTCCAGGAGATGATCGAGACGAACTTCTGGGGTCCGGTAGCAGTGGCTCGAGCGGTCCACGGTGCCCTTCAAAGGTCGGGTGGCCAGCTGGTGCTCTTCGGCTCGAGCTCATACACCCGCGGCCGAGACGGGTATGCCGTGTACAGCGCGACTAAGGCAGCCGTCGTCAACCTCACTCAGGCCCTGGCCGAGGAATGGTACGACGACGGCGTGAGGGTCAACTGCGTCAGCCCGGCCCGTACACGCACCGACATGCGGTCCGGCTTCAGCGAGCCGGAGTCGAACACCGGGCTCCTGGAAGCCGAAGAGGTCGCCCACGCCACCATCGCCGTCTTGACATCCAGCACCACCGGAAGCGTCATTGATGTCAAGTACGTCGAGGCCGTGAGAGAGAAGGCTCTGGCGTCTCTGTGACCGCGGCACCTTTCCTTGCGGGGTCTGCTTCGGCATCACCGAACGGCAAGATCCCTGGGAGAGGAGTCTGCTCACCGCTGGGCGCCCAGGTACTCCGACAGTTTGGGGGTGTTCCCCTTCACGGCGAAATGTAGTGTGCGCCTCGCGCCTTCAGCCCCGTCGCCGATGTCCTGCCGGTGTGCCGGGCATCCGCGACGATGACGGCTCCGGCCAGGTCGATCACCGCGGCGAGGCCCTCCAACGCCTTCGCCGTGGCGGCGACCTCATCAACGCTAATCATGGGGGTCTGGGTCAGCACCACCCCCGAGGCGGTGTCCGTGCTGGACGCGGACGCCGCCTGGCGACGGGTGACCTCACCGGTGTCGGGGTCGACCTCGTCGTGTGTTGAGCCGGTCGCAACCTTGCCATCCAGGGAGTACACGCACTCATCCCTGCCTCCGGGCCCCCGCAGCCACGCCGGCAGCCTGGCGCGCTCAGTGGCGTGGGCCAGGGAGCGGCGGGACGCCCACCGGCGTAGTGCCGCCTCGAAGGAGGCCACGTCCATCGTGATCAGGGCTCGGCGGATCGTGCCGGCGTGGGGCAGACCGAAGCGTGGGTGCCGCAACCCGATGAAGTCGATCATCTCGGCGTCGGCGGCGGCGTCGGAGATGGCTGCCAAGGACTTCGCTCCACCGATCACGGCGAAGATCGCCAGCCTCAGGGTTGGTTGCAGAGGGTGACGCAGACCTTGGGGGCAGCGGCCGTCGACGACCCTGAGAAGTTCGCTCCACAGCGGTGACCCGCTCTGCAACGGTGGCCCGCGTCAGTGCCTCCAGCAGATGCGGCGGCAGGTTCAGGGCGTCGGGCCGGTCAAGGCACGATGGCGTCGCGGACACCGCTACCTCACGGGAAGTCGAGGGTGGCCAGAGACCCACAAGCCACCACGGAGGCCCGTTTCCGCACTCATCCGGAGGCTGCATCGATGTAGGTCAGAGTCGCGCTACGCCGACAATGCAATCACCCTGGTCAGGAACTGAGGAGGGTCACTGCTCCACGACTCAGGCGTGCGCTCTGCGAAGTTAAAGAATCAGCCGGTGCGCTGGCAATCGAGGTCACGGCTGCTTCAAGCCGCTCCGTTTCTGGCATAACGCAGGTGTAGGTGCGCCTGGTATTCGCCACAGACACCGTGAGCAACACGGAGTCCTCAGCCGGCCGCTTGGGCGCCCCACGGCGACCTTCTGACCCCGTGGAGGATGGGCGCGTCTCCGGAAGCTCCAGGACGTGGTGCGCCCCGTTCGCCGAGTGGTCCCCGAACGTGATCAACATGCTCATCGCGACCTCCTCGGTCACAGGGTTTGATCTCTTGCTCCATGCTCATCGGCGTCATCGCCTGCACCTTCAAGACTTCGGGCTGCTATCACGACCAGCGTCACCCATGTGGACGCGCTGCCCCTGCACATAGCGTTTCGAGCGGTCATGCCCTACGGCCATGACCGCTCCGAAGGAGTCGGAGGCCGCCTCGGCGACAGCCCATTAGAACATCAGCCAGATATCACCGATACTCCCGAAGTAAAATCCTCAAATGGATTAGTCCACACCCGATTGATGCATCGAGCCCACGGATGGGCTAGAGCCACTTCAGGCACCATTTCACGGAGGAAATCATGGCACTCACCGTTAACTCGAACATCCAGGCCCTCAACGCCTACCGCAACCTGAACAAGACCCAGGCCGGCCTGTCGAGCTCGCTCGAGAAGCTGTCCAGCGGTCTTCGCATCAACCGCGCTGCTGACGACGCTGCCGGTCTGGCCATCTCCGAGGGCCTCAAGGCCCAGATCGGTGGTATCCAGCAGGCTTCACACAACGCTCAGGACGCCATCAGCCTGGTCCAGACCGGTGACGGCGCGCTCGCCACCACCCACGCGGTGCTGCAGCGCCTGCGCACCCTGGCGATGCAGGCGGCCAACGGATCGCAGTCCAGCAACTCCCGTGAGGCCATCAATGAGGAAGCGACCGCCCTCAAGGCCGAGCTGACCCGGATCGCCAACACGACGTCCTTCAACAACGTCAACCTGCTGGACGGCACCTTCAACGCTGGCGCCGGGTTCCAGGTCGGCTACCGTGGCGACAACGCTGCGATGGGGGCGACGGGCAACGTCGTGATGGTCGCCATCGGTTCCGGAGCTGTGGCGGCGTCAGCCACGACCGCCAGCCTCGCCGGCGCCTCGGTGACCGCTGCCTCCAGCGTGGCCTTCAACTTCAGCGCGAATGCGCTTACGGTGTCAGTGAAGGTCGACGGCGTTGCCAAGACGCTGACGGTGAGCGGGAACCTCGGAACCTCGACCAACCTCGTCACCAACGCCACCGGCCTGGCTGCGTCTCTGAACACCGCCCTTACCTCGGCCTACGGGGCGCCCGTAGCCGTCTTCACGACCGGAGCCAACGGCGCCATCACGCTGTCAGCCTCGACCACTGGTAGCCACATTGTGGAGATCACCGCCGTCTCTGGCGGCACTACGAACGCAGCATCAGTCGGTCTGTCTACCGGGCTCGGACTTGGCCAGAGCGCCGTAGCCGCAGGGTCGTTTGACGCCGGAGGCCTGGGCGTCGCCGGTGTGTGGCTATCGGACCAAACGAACGCTCAGTCGTCGCTGTCGGCCATCGACGCGGCGATCACCACAGTCTCGCTCGCCCGTGCTCGTCTGGGTGCGCTGCAGAACCGGTTCCAGTACACCGTCGACAACCTCGACACGGCCGCCGAGAACCTGTCGGCCGGCCTCAGCCGTATCGCCGACACCGACATGGCTGCACAGATGGTCAGCTTCACCAGGGCGCAGATCCTGTCGCAATCGGGCACGGCGATGCTCTCGCAGGCCAAGAACCTCCCGGCGTCGATCCTGGAACTGCTCAAGAACTGAGCCGGGCGCCGCTTGTGGCCTCCTCTCCTGCCGGAGACCGCCGCTACTCGCCAAGAGGCCGTCAGGTTCACAAAATCGGAACCTGACGGCCTCTTGGCGTCCCCGGCAGATGAGCGAGCCTGGCAGTTGTCGCTGACGTCGAAATGCCGGCGGCCGAGCACGAGTTCGCGCAGGCGGGCGGACGAGCGCTGTAGGTCGACGCCGCCGGCCCCGATCAGCTGAAGCACCTCGTGCACAGAGCGCCGGACGCGCTGGGTCTTCATCGACGTCGGAGTGCTCGACATGCAACTGGGCGCGCCGTGGGGAAGTACCCCGCAGGAGTGACGGCTCGACGTCAACGGCTCCGGGCGCTTACTCCTAGCTACCGCCGGCTGGGCGAGGGCCGCGTACGTGGTCGTCGCTGCACCCAGGGCGGGACTCGCAGGCTCCCCTTGTGCCGTGTGGCCTGCGACCGGTGGGCCCACAGGACTTCCACGATCTCTTCCGGTGCGTCAGTCCCGGGTATGCTCCGCGACCCCTGGAGACGTGCAGCGAGGTGAGGCTGCCCCAGCTCCAGAAGCCACCCTACCTAGCATCATGATCACGCCAGGGCACAGTGACGATGAGACCTGGGGTTCAGGCAGACAGCGTCGGGTGACGTCTCCGAGGGTGGCCGTTTAGCGCTGCGGTCAGCTCAGGGCTGAAGGGGCGCAAGCAGACCGACACGCACACCGACACGGACGACATGATTCGCGAGAACTCCCCCGCTGCTGTCGGCTTTCCCGTCACAGGAGCCCGACCTGGCGTGCTGCAACTGCTCCCGGTCCGCTTCGGCATCTGGGGCGGCATCACCGTTCTCGCCGCCGTGGTGGCCATGCTCGCCGCCTCGGAAGGCCCCACCGATTGGCGTCTTCTCATCGCGACGACGGGCCTCGGGGTGGCTGTCGTCACCACGCTCTGCACGTGGTCGTCCCGTCGCAAGGAGGCAGACCATCAGCACCTGAGCAAGGCGGTGGCCGATCTCGTGAACGCTTGGAACGTGCTGCGGACATCCACGGGCATCACTGCCGCCATCGAGAGCAACCTCGTTCTGCTTCGCCAAGAGGACCGCGTGGCTCAACTTGGGACCAGGAGAATCGACAAGGTTGACGCCCAGCTGCGCCAGGTGACGGCACTCGACCGACCCGCCAGCCCGAAGAATCTGGAGAGCTGGCTCGAACGGCGCTACGACACCGTCGCCGAGCGCAACAAGCAGCTCATCGAGCTGGTGACGAACACCGAAGACCGGTGGCGGCTACGAGCCCAGGCGACAGCCGACGCGCACCCGTCACTCATGGAGGCCTACTCCGACTGGGACCGCGCGGCGCAGACGTGTCGGGCCGCGGCATCTCGATGGCCCTCACTTGTCCAGTGCGTCGAGCTCACCGAGTACCACGTCCGAGCGTGGTGGGTCTACGCCGTCAACGACCCGCGCTACTGGGAGTCGGACGAGGGCATGCGTCAGGAACGCCGACGCTGGCACAACGAGGCCAAGGCGCGTGTTCTCGCTCTGCAAGACATCGTCGTGTGCCGTGACCTCGGCATGCACCCGATGCGTCATGCCCTAGCCAGGACGACGCCGGGGACCGAAACGCTCAACGCGATCGACCGCTCCAACGCGATGATTTGACGGGCCTGGGATCGATCGTCGCCCTGCCTTCACCCCGGCGGGGTGCCCCAGGTGGGCGACCATGTAGGAGGGGAGCGCAGCTGGTCGCGGGCGGCGTCCTCATCGGAGACAGCGCGGTTGAGCAGATGCTGGACTGCCGTGGGAGTCGGCCTCACCGGCGTGTTCGGCCAGCGTCCAGGCGTTCTTGGTCGGCAGCTCCGCGCTCAGGGCGGCGTGACCTGCGGGATCCGGGTGCGCGTCTCGACCCTGGCTGCGCAGGAGCCGATGCGCTCACCGACGTCGAGCAAGTGCCGGGCGTACTCCAGGGCTCCTACGCTGGACATGCGGCCGTCGCGTTCTCGTTGTTAGTCCACACACCTACCGATGCTGTCGCGGCGGCCGTTCCTCCTGGTCACCGGGTCCCACGCTCAGTCACGAACTGCGGCTGCAGTACAGAGCACAGCATCGCACGGCCGCGGAGGGGCGCTCTGCGCGTCGAGATCAGGACAGCGCCGGCCGCAACCACGCCAGCCGGGCGTCGGCTGCGGCAAGGTCGGCCAGCGACGCGTCGAAGCTCGCGTCGTCGTCCAGACCCAACCAGTCCCGGGCGTCGATGTGCCGCGAATCGCTAGGGTCCACCGCGACCTGCCGATGGGCGCTCCCGCTACTACTTTCGGAACAGTGCTGCGAGACCCGATCACCGTCCTCGTCGAAGACACCGTCGCCGCCCACCCCGATACCTGCGCCGACTGCCTCGGCAGATTGCTGCACGGCCGGCGCCAGTACCTGCCGGCTTCCCCGCCGACCCGGTGGAAGGCCGGTGACGTCCGCGCCGTCCTGCTGGACATGGCACCCGCGCGAATCACCGACCCCTGCGACCTGCCCGCCCACGCGGCGCCGGCCCTGGAGGCGCTGCTCGACCTTCTGGAGAGCACCGGTCGGCTACACCCCGGTAGCGCCAAGCCGGCGACACTGCGCCGCGAACTGAACCAGGCCGCGCCCTTGGCGCCCGATGCACTGGCTGACCGGCGCCGCTGGCGTCTGGCCAAGACCCTCTACGCGCAGATGCTCGCCGAAGGTGTCGACATCGCCGACGACGACGCCTGCGAGGCGTGGGCCGAGGAGTTCTCCGAGCGCGACGATGACGCGCGCGCCGTCGTCCTGAAACACCTTGCCGCCAGCGACCCGAGCGTGCTGCGGGCCAGGTTCATCGCCCGCAACGGCCAAGCGGCTGCCCTCGACCCTGACGATCCCCGGAACATCGGCCTCACCGCCAGTGCAGTCATCGGCGGCCCTTCGGCCACCGATGACGAGCCGACTGAGCCGTACCCGACGGTGCCACTGCCGTCACGGGCGGAGGCGGCCGACGCGGCGCGCCAGTCGCCGATGCTGGCGACGCTCGTCTCGGTGAGCCAGTTCCTCGTCGGAAGGAAGACCACCAAGGACGGCGAGCCGGTACCCGCCGACGTCGAGTTGCTCTCCCTCATGACCGGAGAAGCTGAACACGGTGAACGCCTGCGCCATCTGCGGGATGCGCCGCTCACGGCCGAGCTTCTGCGCACCGCGGAGCTGGTGGAACTCATCGCTCCCGGCATGACGGGCTGGTTGCCCGGGCACCGCCTGCCACCCCTCCGCGACGACGCCATCGAGCCGAACCTGGCTGACCTGTCCGACGACGAGGTGCTCGAGCTGTGGCAGGCCACCTTCACGGTGACCGAGCGCATGGTGGCCGCGCGTGACAGCGGCAGCGATGAGACGACGTGGCGCAGCAACCTCATGCCCGAGGTGACCGTCACGCTCTACCGGTGTGCCGGCGGACAGGGAACCCCAGTAGCCATCGACACCCTGGCACGCGCCGCGGCGCTCACCAGCGCTCCGCCCGCACCGCCCACCGTCCCGGGCGGCGGAGACCTCGCGGACATGGCGGCACAGATGCACGAGCTGATGATCGAAGCCAGGACGGTCATGGTGTTGGAGCAGGTCGCCGTGCTGGAGTTTCTCGGTGCGCTGGTCCTTGACGACGACGCAGCGGCCGACGTCCCCACTCATCGAGCCATCGACCTCCACCGCAGCGAGCGTCGAGCGTCACTGACCCCGCTGGGACTCTGGGCCGTCCACGCCCAGCTCCAGCGCGCGGTGACGTGAGCGTCGCCACAGGTGCCGGTTGGGCTCACGGGCGACGTCGTCGGGGGTGCCGATCTGGTGGGGGCAGCCTGCGCGTCATCGCGCCGCAAACCTCCCCCAACAGGATCACTTGATACAGTTGTTGCACCTGGAGCAGATGGAGATGCGGCATGACTGACGTACTGATGCGCGACGCGGATGCACTGCATCGCGCCCTCGAAGGCGCGGGGGACGAGGTCAAGGTCAGCGTCTCGCGGGCGACCGCGGAATGGCTGGCTGACATCGTGGACGCACGCTCACGCGGCCAGCGCATCGTCGTGACGCAAGGCCGGGCTGAAGTCACTCCCGCCGAGGCAGCAGCACTACTGGGCGTCTCGCGCCCCCAGGTCCGCAAGTTCATGGACGAAGGCAAGCTGGGCTTCCGCATGGTCGGCGCACACCACCGCATCCCCCTGGAATCCATCGAGGCATTTCGGGCGTGGGAGCGGGAGCAGATGACGAGGGGCATGGAGGCGGTGTCCCAGCTGCAGAACGAGCTGGGCCTCTCCCATTGACCTCTGTCGGCGGCGTAGCTATTCAGGTGGTGGCCAGCTCAGGGATCCAGACGCGGCCGGTGAACAGCTCCCGTAGCACCTCCAGCGATGCCCGGCCCTGACGCTGGGCCGTCAGCAGGTAGGAACGGATCGCGACGAACACCTCCGCGCCCTTGAGAGTGCGCAGGCACCCGGAGACCTTCTCCCGCAACCGCACACCACGAAGATCACGCTCGGCTTGGTTGTTGGTGAACGGCACGGTGAGGTCGACCGCGAACCGCAGGTAAGCCTCCCGCTCCCGCTCGATGCGCAGTAGCAGGTTCACCGCCTTCGGCCTCTTCTTCGCTCCCGGCCACCCACCGGGTGGGGCCGGGTTCTGCTGATGCCCCAGGGTGAGGATCTTCTCGAAGGTGGCGACCCTGGCCGCCAGCACCGCCTCATCCAGCTGCTCCTGCCCGTCGCGGCGGGCTTGGCGGGCTTCGCCGCTGAGGGCTTCCAGGAAGTGCAGCATCTTGCCCGCCCACGACTGCGAGCCGGCTTCGGTGGTGCACCCCGGTGCGGCGTCCACCACCGCGCGCAGCTCCCGGACCACGTGCGCCCCGCACAGGGCGTGCACCGATGCGTAGGACAGGTACGGCCCCCAGGCATCGGTGACCAGCACCGCCTCTTCGCGCAGGTGGTTGATGACCCCGGTCCGCTCGATGGCGACCTTCCCGCGCTTGCCCTTCCCGGTGTGCACGCTGAGCAGCACCAACGCCAGCGTGCACGCCACGTGCACCCACGCCAACGCCCCCGCTGTGCGCAGCCCGGTCTCATCGGCATGCAGCACATCGGCGTCACGCAGCTGGGCCGCGACGACGTCCAGGAACCCGCCGTCTTCGGCCAGGGCGTCCCCGGCCTGGGCCACCCATGCATTCACCGACCCCGCGCTGACCGGCGCACCCAGCAACGCGCCCATCACCACCGCAGCCCGAGCGATCGGCAGGAAATGCTCACTGACCAGCCACGTCACACTCGCCCTGACCCGCGGGCCGTACTGCGCCGGGGCGGCGACCCCCGCTGCCACCCCATCGGCGACACCGGCGGTGGTACGCACCCCGCAGACACAGCGGCACGTCACGATCCGGTGCTCGGTGCACTCCAGGGCCACGTCCTCGGGCAGGTCGAACACCTGCCGGCGCGCGAAGGAAGCCACCTCCGCGCCTGCCAGCGAAGCTTGGCAGCCCGAGCAGATGGCGGGGCGGTGAGTGATGACGACGTCGGGGTCATCGACCTGACACAGCGCGGCGCCTTCATGGCCAGCCTGCCCACCAGGCTTGCGACCACTCTTGACCCGCCGCGACGTCGGCGACGGGGTCGGGGGCTTCTTGTACCCATCCGAAGACGGCGGCTTGGAGGACGTCCTCGAGGTAGCCGAGGCGGCAGCGAGCTTGGCGGACAGCTCAGCGATCTTCGCGTCCTGCTCAGCGATCCGCGCCGTCAACGCCGCGACCTGCTCGGACAGCATCACCACCAGGTCCACCAGCTCCTCACGAGAAGCTGAGGCCAACGCGGAGCGGTCCACGGGCAGCACGAGACAACCGTTCTGTGCGGGGAAGGTCACAGCCCACCGCAAGCGGTGGGAGGACCAGCCTCACCTGCACCGACGGCCGCTGGCAACCCCTACAACGACACCAAGATCACCGAGGTACCTGAACAGCTACTCGGCGGCAACGAGCGCGCGCCGATTCGCGTCATCCTCGCGGACGCCAACGTTCTTTACTCCCGCGTCCTTCGGGACTACCTGCTGTACGCGGCGACAGGGGGCCTGCTGGAAATCCGCTGGAGCGCGGCGATCCTGGCGGAGGTCATCGAACACCTCGCAGAGAACATCGCCGGGTTCGATGCGACAGCCGGCGCCCGGCTACTCGCCGCGATGAACGGCGCTTTCCCCGCGGCCGAGGTCGAGCTCGACAGTGAGCCTTTGCCACTAGCGCGTCGGCGGTGACGCTGCGTGACCTTGGGTTGCGAGTCGAGGGTGGGACCCCGAAGGATGGATCGGTCCGCTCAAA
>NZ_QGDQ01000020.1 GCF_003149145.1 Quadrisphaera granulorum
CCATCGTCGCTGCGGCGCTGGTGGTGCTGCACCTGGAGCACCACCACACCGTGTGACGCAGCGTCACCACTCAAAGTCCTAGTGGCAAAGGCTCATTGAGCTCGCGAACAAGGCCGCAGTTAGTCCTGCGACAATAATTGTCTTTACCCGCACTATGCGTCGCCTCCACGAAGAAGTAGTGGTGCCCAAGCTGGGCACCACTCATCTCAGCAGCGTGACACCAGTCATGTCCATACGGCAACGGACGGATGCGCCTCGTACCAGGGGTGGATCCTTGGCCACCGTCAGCCAGTCCCTCGTCTGCTCTGCAAGGAAACCCGCCCCGACGCTGACAGCTTGTGGTAATAGACTGGCGCCGCGCGCAAGGCCAAGGCTCTCGCGCTAGCGATACGTTCGCCTAAATTGTCCGCTGTTCCCGAACTGGCAGGTCCGGGCGCTCGTGGTGCCAATAGCGCACCTCGATGTCCCAGAGCTGATTCTGCAACTCCAGCGCGAGCTGCTGTCCCTGTCGGTGGACGGCCTCCAGCTCTCCAGGTGCGAGCGACTCCGCTCCGTCTGCGCGGCGCAGCACATGTAGCGACCAGTCCGCGGCCCAGGCTTTGAGGCGTTCGGCCAGGTCTTGGTCGGCGCCGAGTGCTACCAGCTCGGGCACCGTGTAGTAGTGGCTGACAGTGCCGTCGACAGGTTCTGGCCGATCCCACACGGCGGTCTCCGCCATGTGTTCCAGCATGACGGTGAGGATACGAGGTCGTGGCGTCTCGCCTGCACCGCTACTGTCTGGTAGTTGGTGGTCCCTGGACAAAGTGGCCTCCGTCGAGTCAGCGATCTTTAGCCACCCGATCATCGCATGAGCCCTCGGGAGCGCGTCTCGCCGTACGCTTAAATCGACAGTGCGCGAGCAGTGTTGACGCGGTACGGCCAACTCGCCATTATGAATGCGGATTACCAACGTTTCGACCCAAGGAGCACGGACTCGTATGGCCACCAAGACCATCACCACCTACACCACTGCCGTAAAGAATGGTGATCGTTTGGTGTGTTGTGGCTGGTCACAGCAGGGCGGCGGCGGGTGGTCACCAGATGCAGCGGTGCTCTGGGGCGGGGCGTGAGAGCCAATAGCCAAATGTAGCGAAGCTCCTGGTAGGACGGAAGTTCTCACACGAACCGTCTTCCCCAGGAGCTTCGTGAGCCACTCTGCCACGCCCACTTCCCCTGCGCCGCCGCCGCAGCCGCCGTCATCGTGGCGGCAGGTCCCAGTCCGCGGCCCGCAGGGTCTGCTGCACCCAGAAGGCCCCAGGCAGGTTCCCGACGGCATCGACGGTGCTGGCGACCTGGGCTGGGGCGAGCAGGTCCTCGCCACCGGTGGCCTGGGCGTACTGACCCCGAAGATGCTCACGGCGGCCTGCCAGGCCGGTGGCTACCAGGAGGTGTGCCGGCGGGTGCTGACCAGAGCGGTCACCACGCTGATGACGGTAGGGCTGTACCTGTTCGCCGGCGTGGGCTACGCCGGGGTGCTGGCGCGGATGTGGCAGGTAGCCACCGGGGTGCACCCGGTGCTGGCAGGCACGGCGATGGTCACCGCGCAGGCGTTCTCCACCGCCCGGGTCCGCGTGGGCTCGGGCCCGCTGGCGAGCTTGTTCACCGCCCACGCCGCCGCAGTGTGGACCCGGATCCACGCCCACGCCCACGGTGTCGCCACCAGCAACGCCACCAGCAATGACGTCGATGCTGGTGGGGGTGCTGGTGATGCGGGGGTGCTGTTCGGGTTGGTCACCGTAGCGGTGGACGGCACCGCCTTGGACGCCCCCGACACGCCCTATCCCGCCCCCGCCGAAGGGCTGTACCCCCAGCTGAGGCTGGTGACGTTGGTGCACACCGCCACCCGCGCCTGCCTGGCCGCGGTCATCGAGGCGATCACCACCAGTGAGCAGGCGCTGTGGGACCGCCTGGTGGTCGGTGGGCACCTCAAGGCCGGGATGCTCGTCCTGGCGGACAGGAACTTCTTCTCCTTCACCCGCTGGTGCGCAGCTGCAAAGACCGGCGCTGAGCTGGCCTGGAGGGTCAAGAACGGCGCCAGGTCCCTACCCGCCCGCATCATCGAGACCTTGCCCGACGGGTCCCATCTGGTGAGGCTCCACGAGAACGACCAGGCCCTGCGTCGGCGCCGTGTCGCCACCGGTGACCCCAGGGCCCCGCGCGCGGAGCCGGTCACCGCTCGACTGGTGGAGTTCACTGTCATCAGTCGCGACGAGTACGGCGCGACCACCACCAGCAGGTTCAGGGTCCTGACCACCCTGACCGACCCCGCCGTGGCCCCCGCCGCGCAGGTGGCGGCGGGGTACGCGCGCCGGTGGGCGGTGGAGGTCACCTACAAGATCTTGAAGTCGGTGGTGCGGGGTGGACCGGTCAGGCTGCGGGCCCAGCGTCCCGACACCGTCGTCCAGGAGGTGTGGGCGCTGCTGGTGGCGTTCAACATCCTCATCGAGCACGCCGCCGCAGTAGCTGACGACCTGGGCATCGAGGTTGCGCAGGTCTCGGTGGTTGCGGTGCTGCGGGCGTTGCGGGACCACCTGGCTGCGGGGGTGCGAGCACTGTGGGCTGGCGCCCAGCCTGGGTCGGCTGCTGGCGGGGATTGCCGCCGCACCGGCGGTGGCGGTTGCCAGGGTCAGGACCGCCTCACGGGGCTCACCGACCGCCCGGCGCCGGGGCGCCACCCGCAAGGTCACCCACAGCATCATCATCGAGGGAACGGAGCTGCTACCAGCACAAACACCCTAAACGATCACCGAACTTTATGGCAGTGCGTCAAGGATGCTGTGTCCTTCGACAACTGTTGGCCCGAGCACGGGGGCCTCTCGCTGACGCGCGGGAGGCCCCCGTCGCCGTGTCTGCCGCCGTGCACCTCGGGCCCTTATCGTCGTCGTCGTGATCGTGGACATCGACCGCATCGTCCACGACATCCACGATGCCGCCGCCACCTTCCTGCGGCCGCGTTTCCGATCGCTCGAGGTCGGGCACGTCCGGGAGAAGGCTCCGGGCGAGCTCGTGACCGTCGCGGACGAGGAGTGCGAGGCGCACCTCGGTCCAGCCCTGCTGGCGGCATGCCCCGGGAGTGTCCTCGTCGGGGAGGAGGAAGCCTCGCGAGACAGCTCCGCCCTCGCGCTGCTCACCGGTGACAGCCCGGTGTGGCTGCTGGACCCGCTGGACGGGACGGCAGCGTTCGCGGCCGGCACCCCGGACTACGCCGTCATGGCTGCCCTCGTGGTCAGGGGTGAGAGCGTCCTGTCCGTGATCCACCAGCCCGAGTACGGGTGCACCTTCGTGGCGGAACGCGGCTCGGGCGCCTACGAGCTCTCCTCCGGCGCGCGCCTGCGCCCCGGCCCAGCCGGGGCGGGCGCGCAGCTCCGCGGAGCGGTCATGCGTCGCTTCCTCCCACCCGACGTCGCGGCAGTCATCGAGAGGAACGCGAGCAGGTTTCCCACCCTGGAGCCCGTCACGAAGACGGCGGGAGTCGAATACCCCGCGATCGCCAGCGGCCACCGAGACTTCATGCTCTACTGGCGCACCCTGCCCTGGGACCACGTCCCCGGGGGCTTGCTCATCGCTGAGGCCGGCGGCAGAGCGGCGCACCTCGACGGCGGGCGCTACCGGCTCCAGGAGCGGCGCGAGGGTCTGCTCGTGGCCGGTTCTCCTGATCGGTGGGAGCGTGCACGCGAGGAACTCGGCGTCTGAGGCGCCACTCCGGCGCACGAGTACGGGTGGGTCCCCGCGCACGCGGTGCTCCTCGCGGCATTCAGGTGTCCAGCAGCCCACGTTCATGCGGACGACACAGGAACAGTGGGACCCTCCCTTCGGAACGAGTGCTCACAGCAACTCATCGGGTGCTACTCATCGAGGCACGACCGGGACGACGGGTCAGGTGGCGGTCATGGCAGTGGCAGACCTGCGGATGCACGAGGGCGACGAGGCCCTCGGCGCTGACGCCGAGAAGAGCAAGCTCCAGAAGCACTTCGGCAGAGCCGACATCTTCTTCTTCCTCGTGTGCACGCTCGTCGGCATCGACGGACTGGGCACGCTGGCCACGCAGGGCGGGCAGGGCTTCACCTGGCTCGTCGTCTGCGTCCTCCTCTTCGCGGTGCCGTCGGCGGCGCTGCTGGCGGAGCTCGGGGCCGCCTTCCCCGACGAGGGTGGCCCCTACGTGTGGGTGCGGATGGCCTTCGGGCGGCTGGTCGGCGCCATCAACAACGTCTTCTACTGGGTCACCAACCCCGTGTGGATGGGCGGCACCCTGGTGGGGACGGCCCTCGGCGGCCTCATGACCTTCTTCCACCACGGCGAGGCCTTCTCCACGACGTTCCAGTACGTCTTCGCGTTCGCGTTCATCTGGGCGGGCGTGCTGTTCGCCGTCCTGAGCTTCCGCGTAGGCAAGTGGATCGCGACCATCGGAGCCCTGGCCCGCTTCGCGCTGCTGGGCCTGTTCAGCGTGCTGGTGGTCGCCTACGGCTTCGTGCACGGCTTCCACGGCCCCTCGGCGGGCAGCTACGCACCCAGCTTCTCGGGCTTCGTGATGCTGGTGCCGCTCATCCTGTTCAGCCTGGTGGGCTTCGAGCTGCCCAGCGCCGCCGGTGAGGAGATGGAGGACGCCACGCGCGACGTGCCCTCGGGCATCGCCAAGTCCGTCATCGCCACCGGGCTGCTGTACGGGCTGCCCGTCCTCGGCATCCTCCTGGTGCTCCCCGAGCAGCAGGCCAGCGGCCTGGCGGGCTTCCCCGACGCCGTGCGGCAGGCCCTGACGGTCTTCGGTGGCACCGTCACCACCGCCGCCGACGGGACCACCGCGGTGACGCTCACCGCCTTCTCCACGGCGGTCGGCTGGGTGCTGGGGATCCTCGTGGTGGTCGTGGCCTTCACCTCGGGGCTGACCTGGATCATGGGCTCGGACCGCACCCTGGCGGTCTCCTGCTACGACGGCGCCGGTCCGCGCGCCCTGGGCCGCTTCTCGGAGCGGTTCGGCACCCCGCTGCGCGTCAACGTGCTCTCCGGGGTCATCTCCACGCTGGTCTTCGTGGCGGCCAACACCATCACCTCCGGCGACGCCGGCAAGTTCTTCACCGTGGCGCTGGCGCTGGCCGTGTCCACCACGCTCATCAGCTACCTGGGCATCTTCCCCGCGGCGTGGGTGCTGCGTCGGCGCCTCCCCGACGCGCCGCGGCCCTACCGCGCCCCGGCCATCGGCCTGCTGACGGTTGTCTCGACGGCCTGGATCGTCTTCTGCACCGTGCAGATCCTCTTCCCGGGTCTGGGCGCCGGGTGGTTCACCAAGGAGTTCCGCGCCGACGGGTGGGCCTTCTCCGAGCGGTGGACCTACCTGTTCGTCGAGCTGGTGCCGCTGCTGGCCTTCACGGCCCTCGCGGTGGCCTTCTGGGCCGTCGGGCGTCGTGAGCTGCGCGGCGCGGCAGCCGGGGCTCCACCCCAGCCCCAGCACGCCGGCTGATCATGCAGAAGACCCGCACTCGAGGCTCTCGGGTGCGGGTCTTCTGCATGATCGTGACGGGTCAGCGGCCGGTGAGCTCCGCTGCCACGAGCTCGGCGATCTGCGCCGTGTTCAGCGCGGCGCCCTTGCGGAGGTTGTCGCCGCAGACGAACAGGTCGAGGGTGTGCGGGAAGTCCAGCGCCTGGCGGATGCGCCCCACCCAGGTCGGGTCGGAGCCCACCACGTCGGCGGGCGTGGGGAAGTCACCGTTGGCCGGGTCGTCCAGGACGACGACGCTGGGCGCCTCGACCAGCGCCTGGCGCGCCGCCTCCACCTTGATGGGCTTCTGGAACGTCGCGTGCACGGCCAGGGAGTGCGTGGTGACCACGGGCACGCGCACGCACGTCGCGGAGACCTTGAGGTCGGGGATGCCGAGGATCTTGCGACTCTCGGCGCGCACCTTGAGCTCCTCGCTGGACCAGCCGTCGTCCTTGAGGGAGCCCGCCCACGGCACCACGTTGAGCGCCAGCGGAGCGGGGAACGGCGACGGCTCGTCACCGAGGCGGTCGGCGATGGCGGCGCGCACGTCACCGGAGCGGGTGCCCAGCGTCGGATCTCCGGAGACGGCCTCGAGCTCGGCGTGGAGCCGGTCGATGCCGGGCTGCCCCGCGCCGGAGGCGGCCTGGTAGGAGGCCACGACGAGCTCGGTGAGCCCCCACTGACGGTGCAGGGCGCCCAGGGCGTCCATCATCGTCAGCGTCGTGCAGTTGGGGTTGGAGATGATCCCCTTGGGCCGGTTGCGGATGGCCGCCGGGTTGACCTCAGGCACCACGAGCGGCACGTCCGGGTCCATCCGGAACGCTCCGGAGTTGTCGACGACGACGGCGCCGCGGGCAGCCGCCACGGGCCCCCACTGCGCGCTGACCTCGTCGGGCACGTCGAACATGGCGACGTCGACGCCGTCGAAGACCTCGGGCGCGAGGGCCTGCACCACGACGTCCTCGCCACGCACCCGCAGCACCTTGCCGGCGGAGCGGGCCGAGGCGACGAGGCGGATCTCGCCCCAGACGTCCTCGCGGGTGGACAGGATGCCGAGCATCACGGTGCCGACGGCGCCGGTGGCGCCGACGACGGCGAGGACGGGCTTGCGCCCCTGGCCGCTCTGCTGCGCGTTGCCCACGGCGCTCACCGACCCGTTCCTGCGTAGACCGTGGCCTGACCCTCGTCGGCGGTGGCGTCCAGGCCGAAGGCAGTGTGGACGGCGCGCACGGCGTCGTCGAGGTCGGCGTCGCGGGTCACCACCGAGATGCGGATCTCCGAGGTGGAGATCATGTCGATGTTGATGCCGCTGTCGGCGAGGGCCTTGAAGAAGCGGGCCGAGACGCCGGGGTTGCTGCGCATGCCCGCACCGATGAGCGAGAGCTTGCCGATCTGGTCGTCGAAGCGCAGCGAACCGAACCCCACGGAGGGCTGCACCTGCGACAGCGCGGCCATGGCGGCCTGGCCGTCGGCCTTGGGCAGCGTGAAGGACACGTCGGTCAGACCCGTGGCGGCGGCCGACACGTTCTGGACGATCATGTCGATGTTGATGCCGGCGGCCGCGACGTGCTCGAACAGCTCGGCGGCGGTGCCCGGCTTGTCCGGCACCCCCACCACGGTGATCTTCGCCTCGCTGCGGTCGTGCGCGACGCCGGTGATGATCGCGTGCTCCACGGGAAGGTCCTCCATCGATCCGGCCACGAGCGTCCCGGGCCTGGGGGTGAACGAGCTGCGCACGTGCACGCGCACGCCGTAGCGGCGGGCGTACTCGACGCACCGCAGCACCAGCACCTTGGCGCCGCTGGCGGCGAGCTCGAGCATCTCCTCGTAGGTGACGGTCTCGAGGCGGCGGGCGCTGGGCACGATGCGCGGGTCGGCGGTGAAGACGCCGTCGACGTCGGTGTAGATCTCGCAGACGTCGGCGCCGAGCGCGGCGGCCAGGGCCACCGCGGTGGTGTCGGAGCCGCCGCGGCCGAGGGTGGTGATGTCCTTGGTCTCGGTCGAGACGCCCTGGAAGCCGGCGACGACGGCGACGTCGCCGGCGTCGAGGGCGTCGCGGATGCGACCGGGCGTCACGTCGATGATGCGGGCGCGGCCGTGGGCGGAGTCGGTGATGACGCCGGCCTGGCTGCCCGTGAACGACCGCGCCTGGATGCCGAGGTTGGCGGTGGCCATGGCCAGCAGCGCCATGGAGATCCGCTCGCCGGAGGTGAGCAGCATGTCGAGCTCGCGCGCCGGCGGCAGCGGGCTGACCTGCTCGGCGAGGTCGAGCAGCTCGTCGGTGGTGTCGCCCATGGCCGAGACGACGACGACGACGTCGTGACCGGCGCGGCGGGTCTCGGCGATGCGCGCCGCGACCCGCTTGATGCCCGCGGCGTCGGCGACCGACGAGCCGCCGTACTTCTGGACGACCAGGCCCACCGGGGGCACCTCCTGCACGTTCCTCCGTGCGATCTCCGCGCAGGCGCGCGGGCACGGACCGGCACAGGACTCTACCGGCGGAAGCAGGGGAGCCTGACCGGCCGAGGTTGGGGGAGGATCGGGGCATGGCGCCGCTGCAGATCACCGCCCTCACCGCCGAGCGGTCGGCGCTGGCACTGCCCGACCTGCCCTGGGACGCTCCACTGAGCCGCTGGCCGGCCGAGCACCTCGCCGCGCTCCCCCGCGGTATCTCCCGGCACGTCGTGAGGTTCGTCCGTCTGGCCGACAGCGTGGTGGCGGTCAAGGAGAACACCGAGGAGCTCGTCCGTCGCGAGTACGGGCTGCTGCGCATGCTGCGGCGCCTCGACGTGCCCTGCGTCGTCCCCGTCGCGGTCGTCACCGGGCGCGCCGACCCGGATGGCGAGCCGCTCGACCCGGCCCTGGTCACCCAGCACCTGCAGTTCTCGCTGCCGTACCGCGCGCTGTTCAGCCAGTCGCTGCGCCCCGACACAGCCACCCGCCTGGTCGACGCCCTCGCAGTGCTGCTCGTGCGCCTGCACCTGGCGGGCTTCTACTGGGGCGACGTGTCGCTGTCGAACACCCTGTTCCGCCGTGACGCGGGCGAGTTCGCCGCCTACCTCGTCGACGCCGAGACCGGCGAGCTGCACCAGGAGCTGTCCGACGGGCAGCGCGAGAACGACGTCGAGGTCGCCCGGATCAACATCGCCGGCGAGCTCATGGACCTCGAGGCCGCCGAGTACCTCGACGAGAGCGTCGACCCGATCGAGGTGGCCAACAGCATCGTCGATCGCTACCACACGCTGTGGGAGGAGCTCACGGGCCAGGAGTCGTTCGAGCAGGGCGAGCGGTGGCGGGTGCAGGCCCGCATCGAGCGCCTCAACGAGCTCGGCTTCGACGTCGGCGAGCTGTCGATCAGCACCGACGTCGGCGGAGCCATGGTCCAGATCCAGCCGAAGGTCGTCGACGCCGGGCACCACTCCCGCCGCCTGCTGCGCCTGACGGGCATCGACGCCGAGAACAACCAGGCGCGGCGCCTGCTCAACGACATGGACAGCTTCATCGCCGCCAGCGACCGCCAGAACGACGACGAGGAGATCGTCGCCCACGACTGGCTCGCGCAGGTCTTCGACCCGGTGGTGCGTGCCATCCCCCGCAAGATGCGGCGCAAGCTGGAGCCCGCGGAGGTCTTCCACGAGGTGCTCGAGCACCGCTGGTACCGCTCCGAGCAGGCGGGGCGCGACATCCCGCTGCTGGAGGCCGCGCGTTCCTACGTCGAGGAGGTGCTCGCGCAGCGCCCCGACGAGCAGGCGCTCATCCTGCAGACCGGTCTCATGGACACCGGTCAGATGAAGGCGGTGGGCATGGACCGCGACGAAGCCCCGCTGCTGGGGTCAACCGGGCCGGACGGCTCCGACGATGCTGACGACCCGGAGTCCGACCGCATCGACGGCTGGCTCTCCAGCCACGGCTGATCAGGGCCGCTCTGTTCAGGGCTGCTCTGTTCAGGGCTGCTCTGTTCAGGGCTGCTCTGTTCAGGGCCGTTCATCTGTGGGCTGCGGCGCTCACCCTCGCGCTGGTCGACGACGTCCTCGGGAGTCCACACCCTCGTGCGGCCGCGCCCTGCGCGCTTGGCGACGTAGAGCGCCTGGTCGGCGCGGCGCATCGCGCTGTCGACGTCGTCGGCGGTGCCCAGGCCCGTGACACCGGCGGTGCAACTGCGACCGGCGGGCAGAGCCTCGCGCAGGGCGTCGACGAGTTGTCCCGCCGCGACAGGCTCCAGCCGCGCCAGCATCACGAACTCGTCACCACCCCATCGGCCGAGCACGGCTGAGGGGGGCAGGATCGCCCACCATGCGGTGGCTGCGGCACGGAGCAGTTCGTCACCGGCGGCGTGGCCGAGGGAGTCGTTGACCTGCTTGAAGTGGTCGAGGTCGATGATCGCCAATGAGAGCGGAGCCCCGGCGCGGTGACCGGCCAGAGCCGTCAGGAGGCGGCTCTGGGTGCCGCGGCGATTGGGCAGGGCGGTGAGCACATCGACCTCGGCGGCCAGCACCGCACTCGCGGTGAGGCGCGAGAGCGCACCGACGATGCCCCCCACGACCAGGTTGCCGCAGACCATGATGAGGATGTCTCCGGTGGCCACGCCTGGAACTGACCCCAGGGCCAGCACGAGCAGCGCGGTGTTCACCACAACGTGGATCCCGGCCGTCGTCCAGGGGAAGAAGAAGAACGCCAGCGCGGCGAGCACCAGGTACAGCGAGGCATCGGCGACGCTGGCGGTGCCCCCTCCGTCGAGGTGGATCCCCAGCGCCGCCGCGAGGCCGGTCGCAGGCTGGAGGAAGTGGTAGTACCACTTGCGGTAGTAGCGGCGCCCCAGAAAGATCACCGCTCCACCGAGGCAAGCGGCGACTCCCACCCAGAACGGAGGTCCCGGGGCGGTGAAACCGGTCCGCAGCAACGAGGCCACCGCGATGTAGGCGCCACAGGCCAGCATCACCAGGCTGGTGGTCCACACCATGGCCGTCAGGCTGGCCACAGGTTGGGCGCGGGACAGCTCGAGGATGAGGGTGTGCCACCGCGTGCGGCGCAGGCGGTGGCCTGATGTCGGTGCGCTCACGCGCCGGCCCCGAGCCGGGAGGCCTCGCTGAGCAGGCGCTTCGCGAACGCCCCGGTGGGGAGGGCGGGCGCCCACAGCCAGCCCTGTCCCTCCTCGCACCCGTGCTCACCGAGCCAGGAGGCCTGGTGCGGCGTCTCGACGCCTTCGGCGACGATCGTGAGGTCGAGGGCATGGGCGAGAGCGATGACGCCCGCGCACAGCGGCGCCTCGTGCCCCTCCTCGACGGCGGTGACGAAGCTGCGGTCTACCTTGAGGACGTCGAGCGGCAGCGAGCTCAGGCGGGCCAGACCCGACCAGCCGGTGCCGAAGTCGTCGACGGCGATCCGGACCCCCGCCGCGCGCAGGGCGTGCAAGTTGTCCACCACCGCGGGCGAGTGCTCGTCGAGCTGCCCCTCCAGCACCTCGACCACAAGCCGCCGCGAGGGGAGCCCGGCTCGGTGGAGCGCGGCCACCACCCAGGCGGCGTAGTCCGGCTCTTCCAGCTCGGGCCCGGAGGCGTTGACCGCCACGGTGAGCGGCACGCCGTCCGCGGGGACGGGCCAGGAGGCCGCGTCGATGCAGGCACGCTGGAGCACGTGGCGTCCCAGCTGGACCACCGCCCCGCTGGCCTCGGCCTGCGGCAGGAAGTCGCCCGGGGGCACGTAGCTGTCGCCGCGACGCCAGCGGACCAGCGCCTCAGCGCCCGTGGTGCGACCGTCGAGGAGCCGGACGACAGGCTGGTAGTGGACCTCGACGGAACCGTCCTCGAGGGCGGCGTACAGGCCGCGGACCGTCGGCAGTCCCGGCGTCCACAGGTGGCTCGAGCCGCGCTGGTGGCGCTTGGCGGCAGCGAGGGCGCCTTCAGCCCTGTCGACCAGGTCGCGCACCTCGTCACCGACCTCCGCGATGACGACACCGCTGCTGGCGCTGTGACCCTCGGGGACGGCGGCGTGCAGCTGCGCGACGAGCTGGCGGGCGGCTCCGGCCTCGGCGCGCACCAGCAGCGCGTACTGGTCGCCGCCCCAGCGCCCCAGCACCGCGCCGCGCGGCAGCAGCCCGCGCCAGGCGACGGCGGTGGCACGCAGGAGGGCGTCACCGGCGGCGTGGCCCGCGCGCTGGTTGGTGCTCTGCAGGTGGTCGACGCCGAAGAGCGCCAGCACGAGCGGAGGCCCACCGCGCTGTGCGGCCTCGAGTGCCCGTTCGAGGCGCTCGGTGGTGGTGGTGCGGTCAGGCAGAAGGGTGAGCGGATCGATGCCGGACACCTCGGCAGCCCGCGCCAGGGCGCGGACGGCGACGGCGAGCGCCACGACCACGCTGGCCACCATGGCCACGCCGCCGGGCTCCAGAGAGCCGGAGGACCCCAGGGCAAGGCTGAGTCCGGCGACGATCAGCGCCACGTGGGCCGCTGCTACCGCCGCGGGGAAGAAGAAGACCGCCTCCACCGCAACCAACGCGAAGATCCACGCGTCCGCCCACCCGTCGGGCCCCGCGGAGCTGACACCGACGGTGATCACGATCACGCCGCTGAGGTGGGTGAGGTGGTAGTGCCACACGCGCATCCGGCGTCGCAGCGCGTGCACCCCGGCCGCGGCCAGGACGCATCCGCCGATGAACGCGGGCGCGAGTTCCCCGTGCGTCAGGCCGGGGCGCAGCAGGTACCCGACGAGCACGACGCCCGCCCCCGAGAGGTACAGCGCCACCGTCGTGCGGTTCATGACCGCGGCGGTGACCCCGGGACGGCTGGCGGTGGCAAGACCTCGCAGGCCGCGCGCCGCGGCGCCGACCGCCGCCGCTGCGCGCTGTCTCACGAATGGACCTTCGGAGCCGGCCGGGTGGGTCTTGACGAGGCATCACCCGAACGAACCGTCACAGGCGCGCTGATGCTCCCGCAGCTGCCCGGGCGCGGGCCACCTCGTAGAGGGCGATGCTGCACGCGATCCCGGCGTTGAGGGACTCCACCGAGCCCGCCATGGGGATCGACGCCACGAGGTCGCAGGTCTCGCGGACCAGACGCGACAGCCCGCGGCCCTCCGACCCGACCACCACGGCGACGGGTCCCTCGGCGATCCGGGCGACCTCGACCGAGCCGATCGGGGCGTCGGCATCGGCATCGAGTCCGATGACGAAGCAGCCGGCGGCCTTGGCGGCCTCCAGCGCACGGGTGAGGTTGGTCTCCCGGGCAACCGGCAGGCGCGCGGCGGCGCCCGCGGAGGTCTTCCACGCGCTGGCGGTCATGCCCGCCGAGCGGCGCTCAGGCACGAGCACGCACGAGGCGCCGAACGCGGCCGCCGTGCGGACCACAGCCCCGAGGTTGCGCGGGTCGGTGACGCCGTCGAGGGCGACGATGAGCGGCGCGCGCCCTGCGGAGGTGTCGGCGTCGAGGACGTCGGCCAGGGAGACGTACTGGTAGGGCGGCACCGTCAGCACGAGACCCTGGTGCACCGCCCCATCCGACATCCTGTCGAGTTCGGGGCGCCCCACCTCGAGCACCGGCAGACCGCGGTCAGCGGCCAGACGCAGCGCCTCACGCACCCGGTCGTCAGTTTCGATGCGGGTGGCCACGTGCAGGGCGGTGGCGGGGACATGGGTGCGCAGCGCCTCCACCACGGGGTTGCGCCCGGCCACCGCCTCGTTGCCCGCGCGGCTGGTGGTGGTGCGTCCGGTGGGCCGCTGGGCACGCGGGCCGTCGTCGGCTGCCCGGGTCGACCGCGAAGACCCACCGGCAACGGCAGGCGCGCCCTCGCCGGCACGGCGCGCCGCAGCGGCGGCGCGGCGGGCGGCCGGGTGGCCGGTGCGCTCCTCGGCGGGCGGCGTGGGGCCGCGGCCCTCGAGGGCGCGGCGGTTCTTGCCGCCGGTGCCGACGGTCGGTGTCTTCTTGGAGCCGGCCTTGCGCACGGCGCCGCGCCGGGACGAGTTGCCGGCCATGGGTGCTCCTGTCGGGTGTGATGCTTCTGCGCTCTACGGGGCAGCGCACGTGGGGGTGCTGCTGGGTGGTGCGGGGTCAGGCGAGTGCGAGGTCAGGCGAGTGCGAGGTGAGGCGAGTGCGGCGTCAGCCGAGCGACCAGCGGGCGCCGTCGGCGGAGTCCTGGACCACCACGCCGGCGCGACCCAGCAGGTCGCGGATGGCGTCGGCTGCGGCGAAGTCCTTGGAGGCGCGGGCCTGCGCCCGCGCCTCCAGCTGGGCCTGCACCAGGACGTCGAGCGCCGCCGCCTGAGCGCTGGCGGCGGTGCTCGCGGCGCCGGTCCAGTGCGGGTCGAGCGGGTCGATGCCGAGGGTGCGGACGATGGCGTTGACGTCGTTGGCGGCAGCCACGGCGAACTGCTCGTGCCCGCCGTCGAGTGCGGCGTTGCCGGCGCGGACGGTGTCGTGGAGCACGGCGAGGGCGCCGGGCACGTTGAGGTCGTCGTTCATCGCGGCGGCGAAGTCCGGGGGGATGCGCGGCGCAGGGGCAGCAGCGCCGATGCGGGAGGCGAGCACCGGCTGCACGCGCCGCAGGAAGGTCTCGACCCGCCCGATGGCGGTCTCGGCCTCGGCCAGGGACGTGGGCGAGTACTCCAGCGCCGACCGGTAGTGCGCCGAGCCGAGGTAGTAGCGCAGCGCCAGCGGACTGGTGTGCTTCAGCACGGTCGAGACCTGCAGGGAGTTGCCGAGCGACTTGCTCATCTTCTCCCCGCCCTGCGTGACCCAGCCGTTGTGCAGCCAGTACGAGGCGAAGCCGAGGCCGGCCGCGCGGCTCTGCGCCTGCTCGTTCTCGTGGTGGGGGAAACGCAGGTCGAGGCCGCCGGCGTGGATGTCGAACGCGTCGCCGAGGTAGCGCCGCGCCATGGCCGAGCACTCCAGGTGCCAGCCGGGACGGCCGCGACCGAAGGGCGTGGGCCAGGAGGCGGTGGCCGGCTCGGTGGGCTTGGAGCCCTTCCACAGGGCGAAGTCGCGGGGGTCGCGCTTGCCGCGCGGGTCGGCGTCCTCGGCGGGGGCGACGTCGTCGAGGGAGACGTGCGTCAGCGCCCCGTACTCGGGGAAGGAGCGGACGTCGAAGTAGACGTCTCCGGAGCCGTCTGCTGCGGGGTAGGCGTGGCCGCGCTCGACGAGCAGCTCCATGAGCTCGACCATCTCGGGCACGTGGCCGGTGGCGCGGGGCTCGTAGGTGGGACGGCGCACGCCGACGGCGTCGTACGCGGCGGTGAAGGCCTGCTCGTGGGTGTAGGCCCATGCCCACCAGGGGCGGCCCGCCTCGGCGGCCTTGGCGAGGATCTTGTCGTCGATGTCGGTGACGTTGCGCACGAAGGTGACGTCGAGGCCGTGGCCGACCTCGAGCCAGCGGGCGAGCACGTCGAAGGCGACGCCGGAGCGCAGGTGCCCGATGTGCGGCGGGGCCTGCACGGTGGCGCCGCAGAGGTAGATGGAGGCCGCTCCGGGGGTCAGGGGCGCGAAGTCGCGCACGGCGGCGGCCTCGGTGTCGTACAGGCGGAGTGGCACCCCACCAGGCTATCGGCGACGCGGACCGCTCTCCGCCGCCGCGACCCCTCGGCCGTGATCATGGGCGCTGGCCACCCCAGGGCGGCGGGAATGCTGACCGACGGTCTCCTCGGGGGTCGTGCTCACGCAGGAAGCGACCGACGACCTCGAGGAACGCCTCGTGCTCCTCGACGTGCGGCATGTGGCTGGACTCGGGAAACACGTGGCTGCGTACGTCGCGGATGCGCTCGGCGAATGGCGCCCAGCACGCCGGGGTGGCTTCGTCGTGGGCCCCGGCCACCACGAGGGTCGAAGCGGTGATTCCGGAGAGGCGGTCCTCGACAGTCCAGGTGAGGTTGGAGCCGGTGATCGTGAACTCGCTGGGCCCGTTCATGGCGTGGTACACGGTCGGATCGGCGTCGATCTGCGCGAAGGTCGCGGCGACTTCCGCCGGCAGCGGCTGCACCCGGCAGACGTGGCGGGCGTAGAAGACGTCGCTGGCGGCCTTGTAGTCGGGGTCGTCGTAGGCGCCCAACGCCTCCAGCCGGAGGAGGTTCGAGCGGTGCGGCTCCGGGAGGGCGTCGATGAGCTCCTCGGCGGCCTCCCGCCACGTGGCCATGGCGGCTGGGGAGTCGCAGATCGTCAGCGACTGCACGCGCTCGGGGTGGGCGAGGGCGAACTCCGGGCCGAGCATGCCGCCCCACGACTGGCCGACCACGTGCACACGCGCCAGGCGGAGGTGGTCGAGCAGCGAAGCCAGCTCGGCTACGAACAGCTCGACGGTCCACCAGGACACGTCTGCGTCGGGCAGGTGGGTGCTGCGGCCGCAGCCGAGCTGGTCGTAGTGGACGACGGCACGTCCGCCGGTGGCGAGGTTCGCCATCGACAGCGTGTAGTCGTGGGCTGCGCCTGGTCCCCCGTGGAGGACGACGACGGGCAGCGGGGCGCCTGCATCGTCAGGGCCGGGCAGGTGACCGGTGATCCGATACCAGGTCTCGTGACCGCGGAAGGGCGCTCGGCCCTCGCGGTCGGCCGGCGGGATGGCGTAGGGCACTCGCGCTCTCCGTGGTGCTCGCAGGAGCCGCAGACGGTGGTCGTCGCTGCGGGTGCCCGGAATCTAGGGCGCCCTGGCACAGCGCGGACGCTTCCACCTGCCCCCATCACTGATGCATCAGTTGTCTCGACCTGGGCTCCCGCTGCTGGTGCACGTCCGGGCCGGTCGATAGCGTCGGACCATGCCTCACACCGTCAAGGGCGTCGTCGCCCTCAGCAAGGGAGCTCCCGTGGAGCTCGTCGACGTCGTCGTCCCCGACCCCGGCCCCTTCGAGGCCGTGGTCGACGTCCAGGCCTGCGGCGTGTGTCACACGGACCTGCACTACCGCGAGGGCGGCATCTCCGACGACTACCCCTTCCTGCTCGGCCACGAGGCGGCCGGCGTGGTCTCCGCCGTCGGTGAGGCCGTCACCGACGTCGCCGTGGGCGACTACGTCGTCCTCAACTGGCGCGCTGTCTGCGGGTCCTGCCGCGCCTGCCGCCGCGGACGGCCCTGGTACTGCTTCGCCACGCACAACGCCGAGCAGAAGATGACCCTGGCCGACGGCACACCGCTGTCCCCGGCCCTCGGCATCGGCGCCTTCGCCGAGAAGACGCTCGTGCACGCCGGCCAGTGCACCAAGGTCGACCCGGCCCTGCCGGCCGCCGCGGCGGGTCTGCTCGGCTGCGGGATCATGGCCGGCTTTGGTGCAGCCGTGAACACCGGAGCGGTGACCCGCGGAGACTCCGTGGCCGTCATCGGCTGCGGCGGTGTGGGCGACGCCGCCATCGCCGGCGCGGTGCTCGCCGGCGCCACCACGGTCATCGCCGTCGACGTCGACGACCGCAAGCTCGACGTCGCGAAGAAGTTCGGCGCCACGCACACCGTCAACAGCCGCCAGACCGACGCCGTGGAGGCCATCCAGGCGCTGACCGGCGGCAACGGCGCCGACGTCGTCGTGGAGGCGGTGGGTCGCCCCGAGACCTACAAGCAGGCGTTCTACGCCCGCGACCTGGCCGGCACCGTCGTCCTCGTGGGCGTGCCGACGCCGCAGATGACGCTCGAGCTGCCCCTGCTCGACGTCTTCGGCCGCGGCGGCGCCCTGAAGTCCAGCTGGTACGGCGACTGCCTGCCCGAGCGCGACTTCCCGATGCTCGCCGCCCTGGCGCTGCAGGGCCGCTTCCCGCTGCAGGACTTCGTCACCGAGACCGTGGGCCTGGGCGACGTCGAGGCCGCGTTCTCTGCCATGGGCCGCGGCGACGTGCTGCGGTCGGTGGTGGTGCTGTGAGCGCCGCCGGCACCTCCAAGAAGGGCGCGCTGCGTCTCGACCGCAGCACCTCCGAGGGCACGTTCAGCCTCGACGGGCAGACCTTCGACGTCGAGAACAACGTCCTCGTGCTCGGCGACGACACCGAGTGCCTCGTCATCGACGCCCCGCACGACCTCGGCGCCATCGCCGAGGTCGTCGGAGACCGGCGTGTGGTGGCCGTGGTGTGCACCCACGCCCACGACGACCACGTGCGCCTGGCGCCCGCTGCCGGCGAGCGGTTCGCTGCGCCGGTGCTGCTGCACCGCGACGACCTCGCCCTGTGGACGCTGACGCACCCCGCGGCGGCGCCCACAGAGCTCCTCGAGGACGGGCAGGTCATCACGGTGGCCGGCACCGAGGTGCACGTGCTGCACACCCCGGGCCACTCCCCCGGCTCGGTGTGCCTCTACGTGCCGGCGCTGGAGACGGTCATCACCGGCGACACGCTGTTCGCCGGCGGCCCGGGCGCCACCGGCCGCTCGTTCAGCGACTTCCCCACGATCATTACCTCGATCCGCGAGCGCATCTTCGCGCTGCCTCCGGCCACCACCGTGGTGCCGGGCCACGGGGGGACGACGACGGTCGGCGACGAGGCCCCCCACCTGCAGGAGTGGATCGACAGGGGTCACTGACGTGACTCTCGACGGCCCCCTGGTCGTGCACCTCGACCGCGCCGCCGGGGCCCCGGCGCCGTGGCAGCAGGTGCACGACCAGGTGGTCGCCGCGGTCGACGACGGGCGCCTGGTCCCCGGCGATCGGCTGCCCACGGTGCGGGCCCTGGCCCAGCAGCTGGGTGTGGCCGCCGGCACCGTGGCCCGCGCGTACCGGGCGCTGGAGGCCTCCGACGTCGTGAGCACCGCCAGTCGCGCCGGCACCGTGGTGCGCGACCGGACCGCGGCGCGCGGTGATGCGGCGGCTCGCGCGGCTGCGGCGTCACTGGCGCGTGAGGCCGTGGCCGCGGGCCTCGACGACGACGCGGCGCTGTCGCTGCTGCGCGGCGCGCTGGCGGCCGCCCGAGGCCGTTGAGGCGGCCCCCCGGTCCGGACCTGGTGCCCGGACCGGGGGGCCCGCCCGGTGCTCAGGTGGTCGTGAGGCGGGAGTCCTCGTTGTTCGTGCCGGCCGGGAAGAAGCCGCCGGAGCGCACGCCCTGCGCCGGGTTGAGGTAGGCGATGTTGTGCACCTGCTGCGGGGTGCGGCCGAAGGCGATGGCGTTGCCGTCGACGGGGGTGACGTTGATGCGGCCGCCCGCCTGCGAGACGCCCTGGTCGTCGTCGCTCTTCCCGTCGAGGGAGTCGCGGGCGTCGGAGATCTTGTTCGCGGCGTCGGCCAGCCCCTCGGTGTAGATGACGGTCCGCACCGCCCCCGCGTGGTAGGCCTCCACGGCGAGGATGCCCGCGGCGGCGTCGAGGTAGGTCTTGCTGCTGATGAGCGGCGCACCGCCCTTGTAGGCGGTGACGCCGACGTCCTCGAAGAGGAAGGCGCCCAGCAGGAAACTCGTGTCGTCCGCGAAGGCGTCGAAGGTCTGCCCGTCCTTGATGAGGCCCGCGGCCTTCGCCGCGGCGTTGAAGGCGCCGGTGAAGTCGATGGCCGGGCGTGCGACGGCAGCGCCGCCGAGGGCCCCGCGCAGGAACTTCACGTGGGCGATCTCGTCGTTGGCGATCTCCTCGGCGATGCCGCGGACCAGCTTGCTCTTGAACGGCACCTTGCGGCCGCCGTTGACGTCTCCGCGGTTCAGCTTGCCGGTGGTGAGGCCGTCGTCGAGGCCGCGGCCGTAGAACGCGCGCGAGTAGAACTCCGCCTCGAGGTACTCGAGGTTGAGGGCGAAGTTGAGGATGGCGCCATCACTGATGCCACCGCCGCCTCCCCCGCCCCCGCCGCCCTTCTTCTCGTGGGCCTGGGCCGGAGCGGCCACCGCGGTGGCGCCGATGACGCCCAGGCCGGCCACCCCCGCGGTGCGCAGGAAGGCGCGGCGGTCGGCGCCGCTCTCCGCGCTGCGGGAGATCATGTCCGTGACGAGCTGCTTGCCGAACATCCGGTCAGTCCTCTCGAGAGGCGGCGGGGCCGCCGTCGGCCTCACCCGCCACCCGTTCGGAGCAGCGGGGAGCCCGGATGGGAGCAGAACCGGACAAACCGCCCCCCTTCCGGCAGACCCCGGCAGACCCCGGCAGACCGGGCGCGCACCAGGACCCGGTCGCCGGTGGCCACCCCGGTGTTGCCCGCCGGGAAGGGGCGCGGAATGCTCGGAGGGTCGGCGCGCCCGGTCCCGCTGCAGGTGGGACGGCGCGGCGTACTGAACGGGCCGCCCGGCGCCTCGCTCCGGGCGGCGAGGAGACACGAGGAGGAGATCCCGTGGCGGTGTACACCCTGCCCGACCTGCCCTACGACTACAGCGCTCTCGAGCCGCACATCAGCGGCGCGATCATGCAGCTGCACCACGACAAGCACCACGCCACCTACGTGGCCGGCGCCAACACGGCCCTGGAGCAGATGGCGGAGGCGCGCGAGAAGGACAGCTTCGGCTCGATCACCGGGCTGGAGAAGAACCTCGCCTTCAACCTCGGCGGGCACATCAACCACTCGATCTTCTGGCCGAGCCTGTCCCCGGACGGCGGCGACAAGCCCGTCGGTGACCTCGCCGCCGCGATCGACGAGTTCTTCGGCTCCTTCGACGGCTTCCGCGCGCACTTCACCGCCAACGCCCTCGGCATCCAGGGCTCCGGTTGGTCGATCCTCGCGTGGGACTCCGTCGGCCAGCGCCTCGTCATCGTGCAGCTGTACGACCAGCAGGCCAACGTGCCGGTGACGCTGATCCCCGTGCTCATGCTCGACATGTGGGAGCACGCGTTCTACCTGGACTA
This sequence comes from Quadrisphaera granulorum, assembly GCF_003149145.1. GTDB lineage: Bacteria > Actinomycetota > Actinomycetes > Actinomycetales > Quadrisphaeraceae > Quadrisphaera > Quadrisphaera granulorum. The sequence continues at coordinate 20,207 of NZ_QGDQ01000020.1, forward strand.
CAAGAACGTCAAGCCTGACTACGTCAAGGCCTGGTGGAACATCGTCAACTGGGCCGACGTCGCGGCGCGCTTCGAGGCCGCCCGCACCAAGACCGCGGGTCTCGTCGTCCCGCTCTGACCCACCCCTCATCCGTGATCATGGGCGTCCGCCACCCTCGAGGGTGGCGGACGCCCATGATCACGCCGGGGAGTGTGGGGCGGGCAGGACGGCGACGACGAGGGCAGTGGCGATCGCCGCCACACCCTCTCCGCGCCCCGTGAGACCAAGGGCGTCCGTCGTGGTGCCCGAAACCGCCACGGGGGCCCCGCAGGCCGCTGAGAGTGCCTCCTGGGCCTCAGCGCGGCGCTTGCCGATCTTGGGGCGGTTGCCGATCACCTGGACAGCGACGTTGCCGATCTCGTAGCCCGCCTCGCGCACACGGCGCGCAGCCTCTGCCAGGAGCACGACTCCCGCGGCCCCCGCCCACTGCGGTTCCGCGGTGCCGAAGTGGGCGCCCAGGTCTCCGATGCCCGCGGCGGAGAAGAGTGCGTCGCAGGCGGCATGGGCGGCGACGTCGGCGTCGGAGTGGCCGGCGAGGCCGCGCTCCCCGGGCCAGTCCAGACCTGCCACGCGCAGCGGGCGCTCCGACCCTTCAGGGGCGAATGCGTGGACATCGACGCCGACACCCACCCGCGGTAGCCCGCTGATGCCTGACACACCGGTCACGCCGGGCTCTCCGCTCACACCGAGCTCCCCGCGCCGACCCGCTCCTGTTCGAGCACGGCATTCGCCAGGGCGAGGTCCAGAGGTCGCGTGATCTTGAATGCCTCGTCGCGGCCCGGGACCACGGTCACCGGGGTCCCCAGCACCTCCACCAGCGACGCGTCGTCGGTGGCGGCGAGCGCCTCAGGCAGGCCCTGCGAGGCGGCGGCGTCATGAGCGCGCTGCAGCACGTCGCGACGGAAGCCCTGCGGGGTCTGCACCAGACGGAGAGCGGCCCTGTCGAGGGGACCTCCACGGGGCACGCCCGCGACGTCGACCGCGCGGACGGTGTCACTGACAGCGACCCCCGGCACCACCGCGGGTGCGCCGGCCCGCACGGCCGCAGCCACGTCGATCACCTGCTGGGGTGGGGTGAGGCAACGGGCGGCGTCGTGGACGAGCACCACGTCGACGTCGTCGTCGAGGGCCGCGAGACCCGCCGCCACGGACGAGCGCCGATCGACCCCGCCGACGACGGCTGACAGCGCGACGCCCTCGGCCCCGGCCAGGCCGGAGACGAGGGCGATCGACTCCTGCTGGCGCCCATGAGGCACCACCAGGACCAGCTGTTCACAGGCGCCGGATCCCAGAACACGCTCTGCAGCGTGGACCAGGAGGGGGCGTCCTCCGAGGAGGACGAACGCCTTCGGTGATCCTGCCGCCAGCCGGGTGCCAGATCCGGCGGCGACGAGGATGCAGGCCGTGCTCAGCTCGCGAGAACCTCGTCGAGCAGGGCCTCCGCGCGAGACTCCTCGGTCTTCTCCGCGAGCGCGAGCTCGGAGACGAGGATCTGGCGCGCCTTGGCCAGCATGCGCTTCTCACCGGCGGACAGGCCGCGGTCCTGGTCGCGACGGTAGAGGTCACGCACGACCTCGGCCACCTTGATGACGTCACCCGAAGCGAGCTTCTCCAGGTTGGCCTTGTAGCGGCGCGACCAGTTGGTCGGCTCTTCGGTGTAGGGCTGGCGCAGCACCCCGAAGACCCTGTCGACACCGGCGCGATCGACAACGTCGCGCACACCCACGAGGTCGCAGTTCTCGGCCGGGACCTCGATGGTCAGGTCTCCCTGGGCGACCTTGAGGCGGAGGTACAGCTTCTCCTCGCCGCGGATCGTGCGGTTCTTGATCTCTTCGATGAGGGCGGCCCCGTGGTGGGGGTAGACGACAGTCTCGCCGACCTTGAATACCATCAGCAGATCCCCTTTCGCGGCCTTGAGCCTACCACGGCGTGCGCGTGGTCCGGCAGCTCAGGAACGCCGTTCCCGCAGGTCAGGGACGTGCGACTCCCCGAACGGCTGCGAAGCGTTCCCCGCCTGCAGGCTTGACACGGCCGCTACGGCGTGCTGCCCCGGGTGTCGGGGCTCCTCCCGGTAGGCTCCGCGGCGTGCACCTCCCACGACGCGCCCTGGCCGCGAGCGCGCTGGCGCTGGCTTCCCTGACCACCGCTACCGGCTGCACTGCCACCAATGCCCAGCAGACGGCGGAGGTGTACAACCCGGGGGCCGCTGCGGCGGCCACGCTCGGCACGGTGCACGTCGCCGGCCTGTTCGTGGCCACCGACGGCGAGGGTCCCGCCTCGCTGGTGGCCCGCATCGTCAACTCCGGCACCGAGGCCGTGAGCGTGGCGATCGCCGACGCCTCCGGCTCGACGGGGCTCACGGGGACCTTCACCGTCGACCCGGCGAGCACCTACGACGTCGGCCCCTCCGGGGATGACTCGGTGACCGTGCCGTCGCTCGACGCACTGCCCGGACAGGTGGTGACGATGAAGGTGACGGCCGGCAGCGAATCCACCGAGCTGGCGGTGCCGGTGCTCGACGGCACCCTGGAGCAGTACGCCCAGTACGTGCCGACGGCCACCCCCACCCAGACCGTCGCGCCGTCGCCCACGCAGGAGCCCTCCGCGAGCCAGTCGCCGACCACACGGGTGACCGGTTCACCGTCGGCCACCGGTCCGCGCACCGGCTCGCCGGCGCCGTCGAGCTCGGCGCCTCGTACCGCCTCGCCCAGCCCCACCGAGAGCGCGGCCCCGGCAGCGACCGAGACCGCCACGTCGACGCCCACCCCCAGCGAGAGCTGAGACTCGAAACCACCAGCACGCTCGAGGCCGGGGCCCCGGGAGCCGTCAGGCTCCCGGGGCCTCGACCTTGTAGCCCAGGCCGCGCACCGTCACGAGGAAGCGCGGGTCGGAAGGGTCTTCCTCGACCTTGGCGCGCAGCCGCTTGACGTGGACGTCGAGGGTCTTGGTGTCGCCGACGTAGTCCGAACCCCAGACCCTGTCGATGAGCTGACCGCGGGTGAGCACCCGGCCGGCGTTGCGCAGCAGGAGTTCGAGCAGCTCGAACTCCTTGAGCGGCAGCCGGACGGCCTCGCCGCGCACGGTGACCACGTGCCTGTCGACGTCCATCCGCACCGGCCCGACCTCCACCGCCGAGGGCAGTAGGTCTTCCGGTTCGCTGCGGCGGCGCAGTACCGCCCGCACGCGCGCCAGGAGCTCGCGCGCCGAGTACGGCTTGGTGACGTAGTCGTCGGCGCCGAGTTCCAGGCCCACGACGACGTCGACCTCGGAGTCCTTGGCCGTCAGCATGATCACCGGGACGGCGCTGCGGACGCGCAGCTGCCGGCACACCTCGGTACCGGGAACGCCCGGCAGCATGAGGTCCAGCAGCACCAGGTCGGCGCCGCTCCTGTCGAAGGCGGCCAGCGCCGACGGACCGTCGGCAGCCACCTCGACCTCGTACCCCTCCCGCTGGAGCAGGTACGACAGCGGGTCGCTGAACGATTCCTCGTCCTCGACCAGCAGCACCCTCGTCATCCTGAGTACTCCTCCTGCTCACTGTCGGCTGCGTCGGCGCCCGCGCGAACGGGCTGCCGCGGGGGTGCCTGCGGCACCCTCAGCGTGAACGTGGAGCCCTGACCTTCCTGGCTCCACAACTGCACCTCGCCGCCGTGCCCGGCGACGACGTGCTTGACGATGCTCAGCCCCAGCCCGGTGCCGCCGGTCATCCGCGATCGGGCCGGGTCGACCCGGTAGAACCGCTCGAAGATGCGCTCCCGGTCGGCCGGCCCGATGCCGATGCCCTGGTCGGTCACCGAGACCTCCACGACGTCGGCGGCCTCGTCCACTCGGACCCCCACGGCCACGCGGGTGCCCGTGTCGGAGTAGCGGATGGCGTTGTCCACCAGGTTGCGGATCGCCGTGGTGAGCAGCTCGGCGTCACCGATGACCTGGGCGCCCGTGTCGGGGCCGATCTCCAGCCCGATACCCCGAGAGCCCGCCGTCGTGCTGCACCTGTCGACGGCCTCGGCGACGACGGTGTCGACGTCGACGCGCACGGCGGCGGCCAGCGGCTCGCCGTCCTGCAGCCGGGACAGCTCGACGACGTCGTGGACGAGCACCGCCAGGCGGCGCGCCTCCACGGCCATCCGAGCCGAGAACCGGCGGACGGCCTCCGGGTCGTCCGCAGCGTCGGCCATCGCCTCGGCGAGCACCGACATGGCGCCCACCGGCGTCTTCAGCTCGTGCCCGACGTTGACGACGAAGTCGCGGCGGACCGCCTCCAGGCGACGCGCCTCGGTGCGGTCGCTGCCCAGCACGACGACGTGGAGCAGGCCGAGCGGCGCGACCCGCACGGACAGGGCGCGGCGTGCTCCGCCGACATCCGCGGCACGCAGGTCGACGTCGACCTCGCGCACCTCGCCGTCGGCGCGCACGGCGCGCACGGCCGCGAGCACGTCGGGGTCGGTGATCGAGTCGCGGCGCACCAGGCCCACCGCGTGCGCCGCGGGCGAGGCACGCACCACGACATCGGAGACGTCGAGGACGACGGCGGGCCCGCCGAGCACGGCCAGCAGCTCGGGGACGCCGGCCGGGAGGTCGCCAGTGCCGGGCGGTGGCGCCTGGACCACCCTGACGTCGTCGCGGCGGACGGCGAGGGCGACCAGGCAGCCCACGACCAGCCCTAGCAGGGCGGCCGCCACGACGGAGGCCTGCACATCACCCAGCGTAGGCCCGGGCCGAGCGCGGTCCTGGCCGTCCCAGCCCTTCGAGGGCCGACAGGGTGGCTGGTTGGTCCGCTGTTCACCGGACCACCTGGCGCCGTTCACCGTGCCGCGCCAGGCTCGTCGGGTCACGCCCCGAGCACCCGCACCGGGGCGTCCCCACCGTCAGGAGAGAACCCCGTGCGCGACCTCTTCCACTCCGAGCTGGACCAGCTCGCCGAGCGCCTGCAGGAGATGTGCGGCCTGGTCGGCGCGGCCATGGGCAGCGCCACGCGCGCACTGCTCGCCGCCGACCTGCGCCTGGCCGAGAGCGTCATCGCCGCCGACGTCCAGATCGACGAGGCGCAGCGCGAGCTGGACGAGCGCGCCGTCGCCATCCTCGCTCGCCAGGCCCCCGTGGCGACCGACCTGCGCGTCGTCGTGGCGTCGCTGCGCATGAGCTCCAGCCTCGAGCGCATGGGCGACCTCGCCCGTCACGTCGCCCTGCTGGCCCGCCTGCGCTACCCCCACAAGGCCGTGCCGGGCGAGCTGGAGCTCGTCTTCGCGGAGATGGGCGCCACGGCGCAGCGCATCGCCTCCAAGGCCGGCCGGGTCATCGCCACCCGCGACCTCGCACTCGCGGCCGAGCTGGCCAAGGACGACGACGCCCTCGACGACCTGCACCGCCAGGTCTTCGCCGCGGTCTCCGGCGAGGGGTGGAGCGCCTCCCCCGAGACCACCGCGGACATCACCCTGGCGAGCCGCTTCTACGAGCGCTACGGAGACCACGCCGTCTCCCTCGCCAAGCGCATCAGCTACCTGGTCACCGGAGACCTCGACGGCATCGGCGAGCCCGCCCCCACGGTCTAATCACCGGCTGACGTCCCACCCATCACGCGACGAGACCCCCGGCCGGTGCGGCAGGGGGTCTCGTGCGTCGGGCGGTGGTTCAGCGATCAGTGGTTCATCGATCAGTGGTGCTGTGGTCAGCGGCCCTGGTTGGCGACGGCGGCAGCGGCCGTCGCGGCGGCCTCCGGGTCGAGGTAGCGGCCACCGGGGGTGGTGGGGCGCAGGTCCTCGTCGAGGTCGTAGAGCAGCGGGATACCGGTGGGGATGTTGAGGCCGGCGATGTCGGCGTCGGAGATGCCGTCGAGGTGCTTGACCAGCGCGCGCAGCGAGTTGCCGTGCGCGGCCAGCAGCACCGTCTTGCCGGCCCGCAGGTCGGGCACCACGGACTCGTGCCAGTACGGCAGCATCCGGTCGACGACGTCGGCCAGGCACTCCGTGAGCGGGGCGTCCTCACCGAGGTCGGCGTAGCGGGGGTCGGCGTCCTGGCTGAACTCGCTGCCGCGCTCGATGGGCGGCGGCGGCACGTCGTAGGAGCGGCGCCAGGTCATGAACTGCTCCTCACCGAACTCGGCGAGGGTCTGCTTCTTGTCCTTGCCCTGCAGGGCCCCGTAGTGGCGCTCGTTGAGGCGCCAGCTGCGGCGCACGGGGATCCAGTGGCGGTCGGCGGCGTCGAGGGCCAGGTGCGCGGTGGTGATGGCGCGCCGCAGCAGGGACGTGTGGACGACGTCGGGCAGCAGGCCCGACTCGGCCAGCAGCTCACCGCCGCGCGCGGCTTCGGCGCGGCCCTTCTCCGAGAGCGGAACGTCGACCCACCCGGTGAAGAGGTTCAGGGCGTTCCACTCGCTCTCGCCGTGGCGCAGCAGCAGCAGGGTGCTCATGGGCGCGACCCTAGCCGGGCGCCCTGCGCCCCACTCTCCCCCTTCCCGCACTTTCCGCGGCAAGTGCGGGAAGTGTGGGGCTCAGGCGCTGACGCGGCGGCGCCCGTCGAGCGCAGCGGCGTAGCTGCGCAGCACCCCGTCGGCGCTGGCGCCCCATCCGAAGCCCTCGGCGTGACGGCGGGCGCCGGAAGCCAGGCGCTCCCGCTCGGCGGGGTCGGCGGCGAGTCGTTGCAGGGCCGCGGCCCAGGCACGCGGGTCGTGTCCGTCGACGAGGACGCCGGAGATCCCGTCCGACACGGCCGTGGCCAGCCCGCCCACCCGGGCGGCGACCACGGGGGTGCCGCAGGCCTGCGCCTCCAGCGCCACGAGACCGAACGACTCGTTGTAGCTGGGGACGGCCACGAGGTCCGCGGCGCGGAACCACTGGGGCAGCACGTCACGCGAGGCCGGAGGCTCGAACCTCACGACGTCGTTCACCCCGGGCACCCCCGCCAACCCGAGGTGCGCCGCCAGGCCCTCGAGGTCCTGCGCGTGCCCGCCGACACCCGAGCGCCCGCCCACCACGGCCACCACGAGCCGGCGGCGCAGGGCCGCGCCCTCGCGCCGCAGGAGCTCTGCCGCAGCGCGCAGGAGCACGTCCGGGGCCTTGAGTGGCTGCACCCGCCCCGCGAAGACGAGCACGAGAGCGTCCGGCGGCAGATCCAGCGCCCGGCGGGCGGCGGCACGGCCTCGGTCGGCGCCGGCACCCGGGGAGAAGCGGCGCAGGTCGACCCCGGGGGGCACCACGTCGACGCGCTCGGGAGCGGCGCCGTACCTGTCGACGAGGTCGCGGGCCTCGTCGGCGGTGTTGGCGAGCAGCCGGTCAGCGGCCGCCACCACCTGCTCCTCCCCCAGGATGCGCGCCGCCGGCTCCGGCGCGTCTCCAGCGGCCAGGTGGGCGTTCTTGACCTTGGCGAGGGTGTGGGAGGAGTGCACCAGGGGAACGCCCCAGCGGTCGGCGGCGAGGTCGGCCACCTGCCCCGACAGCCAGTAGTGGGAGTGCACGAGGTCGTACCAGCCGGCGTCGCGGCGCGCCTCGGCGCGCAGCACCCCGGCAGCGAAGGTGCACATCTGCGCGGGCAGGTCCTCCTTGGCGAGCCCCTCGTAGGGCCCGGCCGCCACGTGGCGCACGAGCACCCCGGGCGCCAGCTCCACCTCGGGCGGGGCCGCCGAGGACCGCGCGCGAGTGAACACCTCCACCTCGGTGCCGCGCCGGGCAAGCTCCCGGGCCAGCTCGACGACATAGACGTTGAGGCCGCCCGCATCGCCCGTGCCGGGCTGGTCGAGCGGCGAGGTGTGCATGCTCACCATCGCCACGCGGCGCGGCGGATCGCCGGCGTGGTGGCGATGGCGGGAGCGGCGGAACGGCACGGGCGCGACGGTACCCACGCTCGGCCCCTCCTCCCAGCCGGCTGGCACCATGCGGGTGCGTGCCCGCCTCCCGCCCGCCCCAGCGCCCAGCTGGACGACCCGTGGGCCGGCCCACCCGCGGCACGACGGGCACCAACCGCCTGCGGCGCCTCGACCGCTGGCTCACCGGCCCCGCGGCGGCGCTGCTGCGCGCCACGGACGACCCGCTCGTCGTCGACCTGGGCTACGGCGCCTCCCACACGACGACGGCGGAGCTCGCCGCCCGCCTGCGGGTGGTGCGGCCCGACGTCGAGGTGGTGGGCCTGGAGATTGACCCCGAGCGGGTGCGGCTGGCCACCGAGGGCCTGACCCGGGCAGGGGTTGAGGCCAGCGGGGTGCGCTTCGCGCTCGGCGGGTTCGAGCTGGGGGCGCCCGACGTCCTGGGCGGCCGGCGGCCGGTGGTGGTGCGTGCGGCCAACGTGCTTCGCCAGTACCCCGTCGAGGAGGTGGAACCCGCCTGGCGGCTCGTGGCGCAGCGGCTGGCTCCCGGCGGGGTGCTCCTGGACGCGACGTGCGACGAGATCGGTCGCCGAGCCGCCTGGATCGTCGTCGACGACGACGGCGCGCCGCGCTCGCTGGTGATCTCACTGCGCCAGGCGGGGCTGGAGCGGCCCGGTGTCGTCGCGGAGCGGCTGCCCAAGGTGCTCATCGAGAGGAACGTGCCAGGCGAGCCCGTGCACGCATGGCTGGCAGCGCTGGACGACGCGTGGGCCCGCGAGGCGCCGCTGGCCGTGTTCGGGGCGCGGCAGCGGTTCGCCGCGGCGTGCGCCCGCGTCCGGGAGGACGGGTGGCCCGTGCTCGGCAGACCCGCGCGGTGGCGGCTCGGCGAGGTGACCGTGGCCGCCTCGGCGGTGGGGCTCTAGCTCAGCAGCGGGTCACCAGCCGCCATACGGGCCTCCGGAGGTGCGGCCGCCCGGCCCCTGCACCGACCGCAGTGCCGGGCGCACGCTCGTGAGGAAGATCGCCGCGATCGCCACGGCGATGACGGACAGGAAGTTCAGCGGGTTGAACACGAGCACGAACCCGAGTGCCGCGGCGGCCGCGGTGAGCGCCACCCACAGCACCTTGGTCTGCTTGCCGGCCGCGGTGTACGCGTCCTTGCGGAACCGCGCGGCTTCGATGAGCGCCCAGACCTCCAGGCCCAGCGCCGCGACGCCCAGCACCGTCAGCACGAAGCCCTGGCCGATCCCGATGAGGTTCACCCCGCGATGGTAGGCGGAGGGACCGACCGGTCGCCCCGGACGGACTAACCCGGCGAGCGCGTGTCGAGCAGGATCGTCAGCGGACCGTCGTTGACGAGCTCCACCGCCATGTCCGCGCCGAACACCCCGGTACCCACCCGCAGGCCCCGCTCCCGAAGGCCCTCGACGACGGCGGCCACCAGCGGCTCCGCGACGTCACCGCGGGCTGCGCCGGCCCACGTCGGCCGCCGACCCTTGCGCGTGTCGGCCAGCAGCGTGAACTGGCTGACCACGATGACCGGGGCGCCGACGTCGACGGCGGACAGCTCCCCGCGCAGCACGCGCAGGTCGGCCACCTTCCGCGCCACCTGGGCGGCGTCGTCGGGGCCGTCGTCGACGGAGACACCGACGAGGACCACCAGGCCCGGGCCGTCCAGGGACGCCACCACCTCGCCGTCCACCACCACGCGGCCGGAGGAGGCGCGCTGCACCACAGCCCTCATCGCGCGCTCCCCGGCGTCACAGCAGCCCGTCCGGCAGGGCACGCGCTGGCGGCGACGGGGCCGCGGGAAGCACCTGCGGGAGCACCGCCCTCACCGCGCCCACGGGACGGCCGTGGCCGAGCACCGGGACCCGGCCGACCTCGTCGAGAACGGCAGCCTCGACGCCGAGGGCGCGCAGCACCGCCGCCAGCACCACGGGACGCGGCCGGTCACCACCGTCGAGCACCTTGAGCGCCACGCCCCGCCCGTCCGGCAGACCGGCCGCGTAGACGCCCTCCGCGCCGTCCTTGGCGACCAGACCGGGGACGCCGGCCATGAGCGCGGTGACGTCCCGGCCGGTGCCACCGACCATCTCGGGGTGGGTGCTCATGGCCCGGGCGACGGCGGCTTCCGGGCTGCCGGGGGCCTGCTCCGGGGCTGCGGCGATCCGCCCGAAGGCACGCGCCAGCCCCGACAGCGGCAGCGAGTGCAGCGGCGCCCCGCAACCGTCGACGGTGGTCAGGTTGTGGGCGCTCGACCCCAGGTCCGCGACGGTCGCCCGGACCTGACGCTGGAGCGGGTGACCGACGTCGAGGTAGGTGCCGGTGTCCCAGCCGGCCGCCACGCACGCCGCGAGCATCGCCGCGTGCTTGCCGGAGCAGTTCTGCGCCAGCGGCTGCGGGCCGTTCCCGGCCGCGCGCCAGGCCGCGGCGGCCTGCGCCCCATAGGGGAGGTCAGGGGTGTTCCGCAGTGACGACGGGCCTAGGCCGGCCGCGGCGAGCAACTCCAGCACGCCGTCGAGGTGCCGCTGCTCGCCACTGTGGCTCGCGCAGGCCAGCGCCAGCAGACGGCGGGAGCGGTCGTCGTCGTCGGAGAGATCGAGACCGGCCTGCAGCGCCGCGACGGCCTGCAGCGGCTTGAGGCTGGAGCGCGGCCAGACGCGCACGTGAGGGTCGCCCAGGCCCGAGACGGCCTCGCCGTCGGGACCGGTGATCACGAGGTGCCCCAGGTGCACGGACTCCACGAGGGGCCCTCGGACGACGGCGGCCAGCGGTGCGGCGAGCCCGGCGAGGGAGAGGTCGAGCGGCTGCGTCACCGCGGCAGCATCGCGGATCCGGGTCGCGGCGCTGCCAGCGGGCCGCTGGTGCGGGAGAGTCAGAGGGTGGCGCGCGCAGGACGGAGACTGGCGACGGTCCGTGACGTCGCCGCTGCCGTCGGTATGGCCGTCGCGCTCGCGGCGGCCGTCGCCGTCGTCGTCCTCCTCACGATCGTGGTCGCGCTGCAGCCACCGGCGACCGCGGTGCGGGTGCTCGGAGCGGTGCAGGTCGTCGGGGTGCTCGGCGTGCTCGCGGGGGTGCTGTGGAACCGGCCGGCCCGCCCCCTGGTCTGGTGGGTGCTGCTGGCGGTGTCGGTGCTCTACGGCGCGGCGTGGTGGGGAGTCGTGCTCGACGCCACCAGCGTCTACGTGGGGCTGGCGTGCACGGGGGTCTTCGTGGGCCTCGGTCGCGTCGTCGTGATCGCGGGCCGTCTGTCAGAGCGGGACGCCGCCATCGACGCCGTCGACGTGTCCCTGCTGGCGGTGGCCGCCGCGTCCTCATCGCTGACGCTGCTGGCCGTGCTCCACATCTCCCCGGGCGCGTCCCCGCAGTCGTGGGGGCCCATGAGCACCGCGGAGGTGTGGCTCGCCGCCCAGGCATCCGGGACCGTGGTGGTGGCGGCTGCCGGTGCCTGGGCGGTGGCCACCGGGCGGCTGCGCTCGGCTTCGGTGCAGCTGCTCGTGATCGTGGCCGGGTCGCTGCTCGTGTGGCACGTGGCGACCATCGCCGAGGCCCTCACGCGCGGGTACGTCCCCGGCACCATCGCCGACGCTGCGCTCGTGCCCGCGTGGTCGGCGTTCGCGGCCGCGGCCTGGCACCCGTCGATGAGGGCGCTGGGCCGCCCCGTCGCCCCGTCCGGCCGTCGGTTCCCCGCCACCCTGGCCGTGCTGGGCGCAGGGGTGACCCTCGTGCTGCTGCCCGGCCTCAGCCGGTGGACGGACGCCGCCGAGCCGACACCGCTGCTCGTCGCGGCCTCGGCGCTCACCGTCGCCCTGCTCGTCCTGCGGCAATGGCTGACGACGCGGCGCGCTCGCCGCAGCGGCGGGGTCGACCCGCTCACTGGCCTGGGCACCCGACGTACGCTGCTCGAAGCCCTCGCCGCGCGCCTGGCTGACCCGTCCAGCCCCGCAGCGCTGCTGTGCGTCGTCGACCTGGAGGCCTTCGCCGACGTCAACGCCACCCGCGGCCACGCCGCCGGTGACAGCGCCCTGGCTGTCGTGGCGGAGCGGCTGGAGCGCGCCGGTCCACCCGGGTCACGCACGTACCGCACCAGCGGCGACGGGTTCGCGGTGCTCGCCCCGGACGACGGCACCGGGGGCTCCCCGACGAGCGAGGGCGGGGCCGAGCCCTCCGCCACGGCCCGCCGCCTGCTGGAGGCCCTCGAGCCCGCCGTCGAGGTCCCGGGCGGCCACGTGCGCCTGCGTGGCCGCGTCGCGGAGGTACGCCTGCCCGGGCGTCCCAGTGACGACCCGGACGACGCCGAGGCCGTGGCCCGCGGGGCAAACGCCCAGCTCGGAGACGCCGAGCTGGCCCTCGTCGAGGCCGTCCGCCGCCGGGCGCCGCTGATGCGCGCCACGCCCCAGCTGCTGGCCACCCGCCACGACGAGCGGGTGCTCGCCTCCCGACTGCCCACGGCGGTCGCCAGCGGCGAGATCGTCGCGCACTACCAGCCGATCGTCAGGCTCGGCGCCTCGTTCCCCGATGACCGCGTCTCCGGGCACGAGGCGCTGGCCCGCTGGCACCACCCGGAGCGGGGGGTGCTGGGCGCCGAGTCGCTGGTGCCCCTCGCCGAACGCCTCGGGGTGGTGCGGGACGTCGACGAGGCGGTGCTGCGCGCCGCTCTGCGCGACTGCGCGGCCTGGCGCGCGGGCGGTGCAGCGGACCTGACCGTCTCGGTCAACGCCTCCGCGAGCACCCTGCTGCGCCCGGACCTGCCCGCGGTGGTGCTCCGGGCGCTCGAGCACGAGCAGCTGCCGGGCACCGCGCTCGTCCTGGAGATCACCGAAGGCTCCTGGCTCACCGACCGGCAGCGCATCGCCGAGCGGCTGCACGTGCTGCGCGAGCACGGGGTGCGGGTGGCCGTCGACGACTTCGGCACCGGCTACGCCTCGCTGGACTACCTCGTGAGCTTCCCCGTCGACTCGCTCAAGGTGGACAGGTCGCTGGTCCGCCGGATCGTGGAACCGGCGTGCTGCCGCCTCCTGGCGCGCGTCGTGGAGATCGCCAACGACCTCAGCATCCTGCCCCTCGCGGAGGGCGTGGACACGGCCGAGCAGGTGGAGCTGGCCAGAAGCCTGGGCTTCCGGGCGGTGCAGGGGTACGCCGTCGGCACGGCCGTCCCGGCGCCCGGGACGACCAGCGAGCCACCGCTGGCGGAGGCGACGTCCTGATGTGACGGTGCGTCAGCCGACGCGGAGGCGACGGCCGAGCTCCTCGGTGAGCTGGCTCTCCACCTGCTGCACGCGGCGCCGCGTGGTGGAGAGGCGCTGCTCGATACCCCGCAGGTGGTCGATGATCTCGGTGAGCTCGGCGTCCGACAGCTCCCCCGGTGCGGAGGTGCGCACGTCGGCCACGGCGAGCTCGGCCTCACGGCGGTGCTCGCCGATGCGGCTCGGCTCCACCGAGAGGAACCTGCCGATGCCCCGGGTGGTTCGCGTCTCGTCGGCGAGGATGCGGGAGAGGGCCTGCGCCAGCTCCGCATCGCTGCGAGCGGCCCCGCGGCCGGGAGCCGGCAGCTCCCCGCTGCGGTGCGCCCGCTCGGCGTCCAGGAGGTCGAGGCGGCCCTGGAGCAGGCGGCGGACGTAGGAGAGGTCGGCCTCTTCCTGCTGCGCATCGTCGCGCCGGGCCCGGAGAACCTGGTCGTCCAGAGACGAGAGGTCGTCGGAGAAGGCGGGGTCGAGCACGTGGTCGAGCCGTCGCCGCCCACCGGGCCGGTAGTCCAGCGTCATGACCCGAGGGTAGCCGCGCGGAGCCGCCGGGGTGGGCTCCTTGGAAGGGCGAGCCTCCGGCGTGCCGTCGCAGGCACGCCGAACGCCTCCGCCGGTGCGGGCGTGGCGTCGCCTGGCACGTGCGTGTCGCCCACGGGTGACGCACCATTCCCGGGTGACACCGTGGCAGCGTGGCCCCGGAAGTGAACCGGGTGACCTCTTTCTCGATCCTTCCCTTCCCGACCCCGAGCGCGTCGTGGTCTCGTGCGGCACGTGGACCGCTGAGGCGACCCACGTGTGGACCGGCCGGGGGTGGTCGCGCCTTCTCACCTGCCCGGTGCGTCTGGTGCCCGGCGCCACGGCGCCTGACCACGCCGGCCCCTTCGCCGAGGACCCCGGTCAAGGCGTGCTGCTGGAACTCCCCCGCCTGGCCTCCTGAGGCCTCCTGAGGACTCCTGGGCGACTGCAGACCCGGTGGCGCCGCGTCAGCCGACGCGGCGCAACCGGGCTGACAGGCGCGGGTGCAGCGGCTCGGTGGAGCTGGCCACGTCGAGCACCCAGAGGAGGTCTCCCTCGACCTGCCCGAACGTGCGCTTGGCGGCGGTGTAGTCGCTCGCCCCCGCCGTGCGGACCACCGCGTCGGTGACCATCTCGACGCGGGTGCCGAGCACGCGCCCGACGAACACCTCGACGATGCCCGTGGGGTGGGCCAGCAGCAGCTCCACGTCGACCCCCGGCTTGCCCGGGGAGGACTGCTCGGCAGAGGTCCGCCAGTAGCCGGTCTCGGTGTCGAGCGGCTCGGTGCGCCGCCCCTCCGCATCGAGCCGCCACACGCGGGAACTCCAGCTCAGGAAGCCGCGCTCGTCAGCGATGACGTCGACCTCCTGCCCGACCTGGGACTCACCGGCCTCCGGGGAGGCGATGACCCCCGCGCCGGCCCAGCGGCCCACGAGCCAGCTGAGCGGGACGAGGGAGGCCGGCAGCGATGCGTCGATCTCCAGGGGCATGGGTCAGCGCTGGCCCTTGAACAGCCTCAGGACGACGTAGAACGAGAACCACATGATGACGACGCTGCTCAGCACGAGCAGGCACAGATAAAAGGTCTCCAGGGCCTGGATGCTCACCCCCGGCAGACTACCGGCGCGCGACCGGGCCGCCCGCCGCAACAGGGCCCGGCGAGCCGTCCCCAGGTGCGATCTGCGACACGTCCGAGGCCCTGCTCCCAACGTCCCCCGCATTCGGTAACTGAGCGATTACCGTGAGCGATGTCTACAGGTCCGGGCGTCGTCGCCCGGGATGACGGGGATTCGCAGACGAGGCTCGAAGGACGGTGGCGGACATGGAGCTCCTGCTGGTGGCCATCTCGTGGGTGGTCGGCTCTGTCGTGGTGGGCCTCGTGGTGTGCGGGGTCGTCGCACGGGCCGATCGCGCGGCAGCCCGAGCCGTCGGGCCGCGCGGCGCGGCGGCGCTGCCCGCCGCCGTCCTCGCCCTCCTGCCTGCCGACTCGACCCGCTGAGCTCGCGCCGGCCGTCCTCAGACGGTCGGACGGCGCGGCGCGGCCACCTGCGGCCGGGCGTGCGCCGGAGCCACGTCGGGGTCGACGACGACCTCCTGCGCGGCAGCCACCCCGTCGACGACGAGGCGCGCGTCCACCGGCGTCGTCCGCTTGACCAGGGCCAGCGCGACGGGCCCCAGCTCGTGGTGGCGGACCGAGCTCGTGAGGTGGCCGACAGCGCGGCCACGCTCAACATCGATCACCTCGGCCCCCGGCGGGGGCAGCGCGGCACCGGAGCCGTCGAGGTGCAGCACCACGAGCCGACGGGGCGGGCGTCCCAGGTTGTGAACCTTCGCCACCGTCTCCTGCCCCCGGTAGCAGCCCTTGGACAGGTGCACGCCCGTGCGGAGCCAGTCGACCTCGTGAGGGATGGTCCGCTCGTCCGTCTCCGCCCCCAGGCGCGGGCGCCACGCGGCCACGCGCAGCGCCTCCGAGGCCCACGTCCCGGCCAGCGGCCGGTCGCCCACGGCAGCGACGAGCTCCCCGCGGGGCACGAGCAGCTCGCGCCACGGCCGGTCGGCGCCGGGGTGCTCGTCGTCGGAGGGGCCGTAGCGGGTGGACGACGGCGAGGTGCGCGGCCACGGGTCGACCCACGCCAGCGGCTCACCCGGCAGCGACTCCCGGCCGACGGGCTCGCCGAGCACCGCCCACTCGTCGGTGACGTCGGCCACGTCCACCCGCAGCATGAAGCGCATCGAGTCGAGCCACGCGGCGGCCGGGGCGCCCTCCCCGGGCTCGAGCACCAGCCAGGTGGCCTCGCCGTCGTCGACGACGTGCAGCGCATGCTCCACGCGGCCCTCAGGGCTCAACAGCAGCGACTCCACCGACGTCCGCGGCGGCAGGTCGAGCAGCCGCTGGCTCGTGAGGGAGTCGAGCCAGCGCAGGCGGTCCGGTCCCGAGACGCGCACGACGCTGCGATGGGACAGGTCGACGACGGCGAGCCCCTGCTCGAGCAGCCGCTGCTCGCGCACCGGGTCTCCGTAGTGCCAGGCCACGCCGGCGTCGAGACCCCCTCCGTCAGCGCCAGCCTCGACAGCTCCGGGACGGTCCAGCAGCGGGCTGCGCCGCTTCCTGCTCTCGGGGGTGCTCACGCCGGGTGCAGCGCCGGACGGGGGCCGCAGCTTCCCGTCGTCGTCGTCCTGTTCTCCGACGTCGTCTCCAGCGTCTTCTGCAGCGTCTTCTCCAGCGTCACGGGCCGACGTCCACCGCGGTGGTGAGGAACGGGGGGAAGTCGTCGGCGAGGGCTACCCGCTCGAACAGCTCCCCCGCCTCGCGGGCACGCGCCGCCGCGGCGGCATCGTCACCGGCGGCAGCGACGAGCCCGTCGACGACCTCCGTCAGCAGCGCCCTCACGCGCTCGGCGGTCACCGGCTCGCCGTCCTCGGTGGTAGCGCCGGCGCGCACCCACTGCCAGACCTGGGAGCGGCTGATCTCGGCGGTGGCGGCGTCCTCCATGAGGCCGTCGATGGCGACGGCGCCGCGCCCACCCAGCCACGCCGCGAGATAGCGCACACCGACGCTGACGTTGGTGGCCAGGCCGGCGCCGGTGACGCGGCCCGCGGCGGGCGGCAGGTCGAGAAGGAGGTCGGCGCTGACGGCGGGGCGCTCGTCGGCGTGGGCGGCGAGCTGGTTCGGTGCCTCGCCGAGCACCGCGTCGAAGGCGGCGCGGCCGGTGGCCACGAGGTCGGGGTGGGCCACCCACGAACCGTCGAAGCCGTTGCCGGCCTCGCGCTCCTTGTCCGCGGCGACGGCGGCCAGGGCGCGGGCCGCGGCCTCGGCGTCCTTGCGGCTCGGCACGGCTGCGGCCATGCCGCCGATGGCGTGCGCGCCGCGGCGATGGCAGGTGCGGACGAGGGCTCGGGCGTAGGCGCGCATGAACGGCGTGGTCATCGTCAGGGCCGACCTGTCGGGGAGCACGAACGCGGCGCCGGCGTCGCGGAAGGTCTTGATGGTGCTGAACAGGTAGTCCCAGCGGCCGGCATTGAGGCCCGTCGCGTACGGGGCCAGCGCGTGCAGCACCTCCTCCATCTCGAAGGCGGCGGTGATGGTCTCGATGAGTACCGTGACGCGCACGGTGCCCTCGGGCAGCCCGAGGTGCGCCTCGGCGTCGGCCAGGACGTCGTGCCACAGGGCCGCCTCGGAGGCGTGCTCGAGCTTGGGCAGGTACAGGTAGGGGCCCGAACCACGGGCGATGAGCTCGGCGGCGTTGCCGTCGAGGAACAGCGCCGCGTCGACCAGCGCTCCGGCGACGACCTCACCATCGACGAGCACGTGCGCCTCGTCCATGTGCCACCCGCGGGGCCTGACGACCAGGGTGGCGAGACGGCCCTGCGTGGGCAGCGACCATGCGGTGCCGTCGCCCGTGGTTCCCGACAGTGTGCGCCGCACGACGTCGCGCAGCACCGCCTGAGCCCCGACGACGTTGCGCCAGTGCGGCGTGGAGGAGTCCTCCAGGTCGGCCATCCACACGAGCGCCCCGGAGGTCAGGGCGTTGTACGCCATCCGCGGTTCGGCCGGCCCGGTGATCTCCACGCGCCGGTCTGCGAGGTCCGCGGGGGCCGGGGGCAACTGCCAGTCACCGTCGCGCACGGACGCCGTCTCGGGGGATGGCGCCAGCGTGCCGGCACCGGAGGCTGCGCGCCGGAGATCCTCACGTTGGGCCAGCAGCTCGCTGCGGCGGGCGCCGTGGCGGCGGTGGAGGAGGGCCACGAGGGCCAGCGCGGACGGGGTCAGCACCTCCTCCGCGCGCGGCGGCACCGGGCCGCCGTGCTCGACGACCACGCCGTCGGGCGGGCCGCCGGGCAGGTCGAAGGGGGCGCTGGAGCTGTCGGAGGGCCCAGGTGTCACCACCGGCCGGACGCTACCGCCATCCCGCGCGACGCGGACCGGCAGAGCGGTCAGCAGACGGTCAACGAGCGGCTTGACCCCGACGTTCCAGGCGCTGCACCGCAGCGGCGCTGGCGGCGTTCTGCCGCGCCGACGGCACGAGGGCCAGCTGCACCAGCCGGATGACGACGAAGGCCGCTAGCACCACCAGCAGGAGAGGCAGGACGTCCACCCCTCGACGGTGACAGAGCACCTGCCCGGGGGCCTGGCGACACGCCGTCACAGCACCCGGCGGACCACGACGTTCACCGGAGCGGCCGATCTTCACAGGCGCCGTCAGAGCAGCCGTCAGAGCAGCGTGGGCTCAGAGCAGCGTGGGCTCAGAGCAGGAGGGGACCGAGGAGCCCGACCACCGCGCCGCAGGCGGCCACGGGCGCGGCGGCCCGGCCGAGGGAGGGCAGCGCC
This sequence comes from Quadrisphaera granulorum, assembly GCF_003149145.1. Lineage (GTDB taxonomy): Bacteria > Actinomycetota > Actinomycetes > Actinomycetales > Quadrisphaeraceae > Quadrisphaera > Quadrisphaera granulorum. The sequence continues at coordinate 38,638 of NZ_QGDQ01000020.1, forward strand.
CGCGAGGCGGGCGCGAGCGGAGCGAGCACCATCGCCACGAGGACGACGACGGCCGCCGCCACGCCTCCGAGGAGAGCTCCGCCGCCGGCGGCCGCTCCGGCCAGCATCGAGCCGCCGGCACCGGCACTGGCGCCGACCGCGAGGGCCACGAGCGCCGTCACCGGGCGGGGTCCGGGCAGGGCGCACGCCAGCGAGGCCGTGGCGACGGCCGCCGCCACAGCGCTCGTCGCTGCAGGAGCCGAGGGGGACGCGGCCGCGGCGATCCATCCGCTCGCGAGGCCCGCGAGGAGCAGGCCGGTGACCGCTCCACCGAGCCCGTCGACCACGCGGGGGCGCAGATCGCGTCGGAGCATCTGGTGGGTGAAGGCCCCGAGAACCGCCACCGCCAGCACCGCGGGCAGGGCGCGCAGCGGTTCGCGCCCACCGTCCAGCGCGGCGGTGACCCCCGTGGCCAGGGCGGCGAGCGCGCCGGCGCCCCCCACCACGGCGGCGCTGCCGCGGGGGCTCGGGAGCAGCAACAGGCCCGGCCACCCCAGAGCCAAGCTGGCGGACACGAGGACGACGGCGGCGGTAGCCGGTGCAAGGCCCGCCAGCCCCGCCAGGGCCAACAGCCCGGCCAGACCCGCGGCGACGAGCGCCGAGCGGACCGAGGGGGTAGCTCGTCTCGCGGGGGTCACCCCGGGATCGTCCCACCGTTGGGGGGTCGCTCCTCTCAGGGCCGAGTGGGCTGGGTGATGGCGCTGGAGCACTCCTGTCACCTATCGTTCATCTCGTCGTAGCGACGTCGCACCGGCGCGGCGCTTCGTCGCGGCGAGTGCTACCCGTTCTCCGGAGGACGCCGTGGCCCAGCTCCTGCTGTTGACGAACGCGCTCGCCCCCTCGGCTGAGGTGCTACCCGCACTCGGACTGCTCGCGCACTCCGTGCGTGTGCTGCCCGCCGAGCCGGCAGCGCTGGTCGACGCCCCACCCGCCGATGCGGTCCTCATCGATGCGCGCCGCGAACTGGCCTCGGCCCGTTCGCTGTCCCGCCTGCTGCGCACCACGGGTGTCAGCTGTCCGCTGTTCGTGGTGCTCACCGAGGGTGGTCTCGCCGCTGTGGCGGCGGACTGGGGCGCTGACGATGTGCTGCTCGACACCGCCGGCCCCGCAGAGGTCGAGGCGCGGCTGCGTCTGGCCGTGGGTCGCGCGGCCCTCGCCGAGTCCGACGACGACGCCCCGGAGGAGATCCGCGCGGGAGACGTCGTCATCGACGAGTCGACCTACACCGCGAAGGTCCGTGGTCGCTCCCTCGACCTGACGTACAAGGAGTTCGAGCTCCTCAAGTACCTCGCGCAGCACCCTGGCCGGGTCTTCAGCCGCGCCCAGCTGCTGCAGGAGGTGTGGGGGTACGACTACTTCGGCGGCACCCGCACCGTCGACGTCCACGTCCGTCGGCTGCGCGCCAAGCTCGGCCCCGAGCACGAGCAGCTCATCGGCACCGTGCGCAACGTCGGCTACCGCTTCGTGCCTGCCAACCGGGAACGCCGCGAACTCGACCTGCGCTCCGGTGCGGTGCTCGCCGAGGACGACGCCGTCGCCGACCACTGAGGCCGACCACTGAGGCCGACCACTGAGGCCGACCACTGACAGCGTCAGGCACCCCCGCAGGCCTAGCCTGCGGGGGTGCCTGACGCTGCTCGTGACGCCGGGGGCCTGCGCCCCCGGGTGCTGACGTCCCTCGCCGACGGCGAGGCCGCCGCCGTAGAGGCCCTGGTGGAACGCGCCGCGGACGCCGACGGCGGGCACCCGCTGTCCGAGGCGTCGCGGCTCGCCCTGCGCGACCCGGCGTCCGGCGCGCACCACGTGCTCATCGCTGCGCTCGACACTCCCGCCGACGTCGTCGGATACGCCCAGCTGCCCCGCGAGGGCGGGGCCGAGCTGCTGGTGGATCCCGCGGCGCGGCGCCGCGGTCTCGGCAGCTCCCTGGCCGAGGTGCTGGAAGCCCTCGCCGACAGTGCAACCAGCAGTGCAACCAGCAGCGCAACCAGCAGTGCGACCGGGGGCGAGCTGGCGGTCTGGGCCCACGGCGGGTCCCCCGCGGCAGCCGCCCTCGCGCGACGCCGGGGCTATCTGCCGGTCCGGGAGCTGCAGCACCGCACGCGCCTGCTGGGCCCGCAGGCGCCGTTGCCGCCCGTGGAGGTTCCCGACGGCGTCGTCCTGCGCTGCTTCGAGGTCGGCCGCGACGAGGGAGCGTGGCTCGCCCTCAACGCGCGGGCCTTCGCGGACCACCCCGAGCAGGGCCGCTGGACCGACGCCGACCTCGCCGCCCGCCTCGCGGAGCCCTGGTTCGACCCGCGCGGGCTGGTGCTCGCCGTCGATGTCCGGGACGGGAGGCTGCTCGCCTCGCACTGGACGAAGGCGGAGGGACAGGCCGGCGAGGTCTACGTCGTCGCCGTGGACCCTGCTGCGCAGGGCAGGGGCCTGGGCCGCGTCGTGGTGCTCGCGGGGCTGCACCACCTGGACGCCACGGGCTGCGCCTCCGCCGAGCTGTACGTCGAGGGCGACAACGCTCCCGCGCTGCGGCTCTACGAGCGCCTCGGGTTCACCCTTGACAGCACCGACGTGCTGTACCGGCGCGGCGGGGCCCAGCCCGGGCTGGTGCCGGCCGCGGGCTGAGAGGATGGCGCCATGGCGAGCACCACGAGCGAGCAGCCGGTGACGGGCTCGGACCCCTCCACCGGAGCGACACCAGCTGGCGAGGGCGCGGAGCCGCAGGCGGCGAGCGCCCCGTCCTCGAACGCGTCGGCCCCGGGTGACGCGACCATCGACCTCGAGGAGGCGCTCACCGAGCACCTCGCCGCCGAGGACGACGAGACCGAGGAGCACACCGGTGCCGTCGAGGTGGCCGAGGAGCCGGCCGAGCCGCAGCCGCTCCCCGCAGACCGGTTCCTCGATCGTGAGCTGAGCTGGCTGTCGTTCAACCAGCGCGTCCTCGAGCTCGCGGAAGACCCGTCCGTGCCGCTGCTGGAGCGTGCACGGTTCCTGGCGATCTTCGCGAGCAACCTCGACGAGTTCTTCATGGTGCGGGTGGCGGGCCTCAAGCGCCGCATCGCGACGGGTCTGGCGGTGACCGCCGCGAGCGGCCTCGAGCCGCGGCAGGTGCTCGCTGCCATCAGTGAGCGCGCCCACGAGCTCGTGGAGCGCCACGCGCGCGCCTTCACCGACCAGGTGCGGCCGGCGCTGGCCGCCGAGGGCGTCCGGATCGTCAGGTGGGACGAGCTGGAGCCCACCGAACAGGACCGCCTCCACGAGTTCTTCCGGGCGTCGGTGTTCCCGGTGCTCACCCCGCTCGCCGTCGACCCGGCCCACCCCTTCCCGTACATCTCGGGCCTGTCGCTCAACCTCGCCGTGGTGGTGCGCAACCCCACCACGGAGAAGGAGCACTTCGCGCGCGTCAAGGTGCCGCCGCTGCTGCCGCGCCTGGTGCGGGTCGAGCAGGGCAAGGGGACGGCAGCCGCCAAGACGGCGCGCTTCGTGCCACTCGAGGACGTCATCGCCGAGCACCTCGACCAGCTCTTCCCGGGCATGGACGTGGTGGCACACCACACCTTCCGCGTCACCCGCAACGAAGACCTGGAGGTGGAGGAGGACGACGCCGAGAACCTCCTCCAGGCCCTCGAGAAGGAGCTGCTGCGGCGCCGCTTCGGGCCTCCGGTGCGCCTGGAGATCACCGAGGAAGCCGACGGGCACGTCCGCGACCTGCTGGTCCGTGAGCTCGGTGTCGACGAGTCCGAGACGTACGTGCTGCCGGCTCCGCTCGACCTGCGCGGCCTCAACGCCGTCGCCGACCTCGAGCGGCACGAGCTGAGCTTCCCGACCTTCGTGCCCAAGACCCACCGCCACCTCACCGACGGTCGCGAGTCGAGCCAGCCGCGCAGCATCTTCGCCGCGGTGCGTGCGCGCGACGTGCTGCTGCACCACCCGTACGACTCGTTCTCGACATCGGTGCAGGCCTTCCTGGAGCAGGCCGCCGCCGACCCGAAGGTGCTGGCGATCAAGCAGACGCTGTACCGGACGTCGGGAGACTCGCCCATCGTCGACGCCCTCATCGACGCGGCCGACGCCGGCAAGCAGGTGCTCGCCCTGGTCGAGATCAAGGCCCGCTTCGACGAGCAGAACAACATCACGTGGGCGCGCAAGCTCGAGCAGGCCGGCGTGCACGTGGTCTACGGCATCGTCGGTCTCAAGACGCACTCCAAGCTGTGCCTGGTGGTGCGCCAGGAGGGTGACCGGCTGCGCCGCTACTGCCACGTGGGCACCGGCAACTACAACCCCAAGACCGCGCGGCTCTACGAAGACCTGGGCCTGCTGACCTGCGACGACGAGGTCGGCGAGGACCTCACCAAGCTGTTCAACCAGCTGTCCGGGTTTGCACCGCGCACGCGGTACTCGCGCCTGCTCGTGGCGCCGCGCTCGTTGCGGCGCGGCCTGGTGCAGCGCATCGAGCGGGAGGCTGAGCACCACCGCGCGGGCCGCCCGGCCCACATCCGCATCAAGGTCAACTCCATGGTCGACGAGGCCATCATCGACGCGCTGTACCGGGCGTCGCGGGTGGGCGTGCCGATCGACGTCGTCGTCCGGGGTATCTGCGCCCTGCGTCCGGGGGTACCCGGGCTCTCGGAGACCATCCGGGTGCGGTCGGTGCTCGGGCGCTTCCTCGAGCACAGCCGGATCTTCGCCTTCGAGGGCGGCGGTGACTCCGAGGTCTACATCGGCAGCGCCGACATGATGCACCGCAACCTCGACCGCCGCGTCGAGGCGCTGGTGCGGATCCGCGACGTCGAGCACCAGCGGGCCCTGGTGGACCTGATCGACCTCGCCGCCGACGCAGGGACTGCCAGCTGGCACCTCGGCCCCGAGGGCACCTGGCAGCGGGCCGCTGTCGACAGCGAAGGAGACCCGCTGCTCGACCTCCAGGATTTCCTCATCGCCGCGCGCAGCAACCGTCGCGCCCGCCGGCGCTGAGGGGGCCGTCATGGCCCCCCACGTCGCGGCGGCTGCCCACCCCGAGCCGCCCGAGCAACCCGAGGAGCCGCCCTTCACGGCGCTGCCCTCCGCCGTGCACCACGCCCGCTTCCCCGGGCCTCCTCATCGCGAGCCGGACCGTCGCGAACTGGACTTCGGGGGGCACGACGACGGCGAGACGCCCCAGCAACCCGACGCCCGCGGCCAGAACCCGCCGCTGCCGCTGGTGCGGGCGGCGGGGGCTCTGTGCTGGCATCGCGCACCGGACGGGAGCCTGCGGCTGCTGCTGGTGCACCGCCCGCGCTACCGCGACTGGTCGTGGCCCAAGGGCAAGCTGGAGGGGGCGGAGCTGCCGCCGGCCGCTGCCGTGCGAGAGGTGGCCGAGGAGACCGGCCTGAGGGTGAGGCTCGGCCGAGCACTGCCGAGCGCCCGGTACGCGCTGGGCGCCGACGCCACCAAGGAGGTCTCGTACTGGGCGGCGCACGTGGCCGATGCCCGCCACCCCGCGCCGCCGCGCCCCGCCGAGGTCGACAGGACCGAGTGGGTCACCGCCGAGGTAGCAGACGCCCGGCTCACCCGCCGGGGCGACCGCGTGCAGCTCCGGGCCCTCCTGGCGGCCGACCGTGCCGGGGCCCTGGACACGTGGCCCCTCGTGGTGGTCCGGCACGGCCACGCCCACCCCAAGACTGCCTGGGGTCGCAGTGACGACGAGCGGCCCCTGGCCGCCCCCGGGCGACGTCAGGCCGAGCGGCTGCCCGAGCTACTCACCGCGTGGCAGCCGAAGCGCGTGGTCTCGAGCCCGTGGCGGCGCTGCACCGACACGGTGGAGCCCTACCTCGAGGCCACCGGCGCGAAGCTCAAGACACGCGGCCGCCTCACCGAGGACGCACACCGCCGCGACCCGTCACGCACGGCCAAGCTCGTGCGGAAGTTGCTCGGCAAGCAGCGGACGGTGCTCCTCTGCACCCATCGCCCGGTGCTCTCGACGGTGTTCGGTGAGCTCGCCGAGCACGCCGCCGACGACGTCGCCGCGCTCGTACCGCAGCACGACCCGTACCTCGGCCCCGGCGAGGTGCTCGTGGCCCACGTCTCGCGCACCACCGGGCTGGTGGTGGCCGTAGAACGCCACCCGATCCCAGCGGGCTGACACGAGTCACCCGCCGCGGTCACCGCGCCCTGCTCGCCGCTGGGCGCTCACGAGCAGCCGCTGCGCACCGGTGCCATCAGCAGGCCTGCAGGCACGCTGACGGAGCAGGCACCCGTCCGGGAGGCGTCAGAAGCACCGGTCGAACCCGTCAGGAGACCGTCAGGACCGCCGTCGGCCCCCTCCGGCGGTGGCTGGATATGCGCCGTGCCTGATCTCGTCTTCGTCGCGCTGACCGTGGTGGTCTTCGCCGTCCTGGCCCTGCTCGTGAGCGGCCTCGAGCGGCTCGGGGGCCAGCGGTGAGCATCGCCAGCGTCGTCCTGCTGCTTCTCGTGGTCGCCCTGGCCGGCTATCTGCTGACCGCGCTGCTGGACCCGGAGCGGTTCTGATGAGCGCCCTGTCCGACTCCGCGGCGGGTTTCCTGACCATCGCCGTCCTCGTGGTGGCCCTGGCCGCCGTCCACGCTCCCCTGGGCGACTTCATGGCCCGCGTGTACACGTCCACCCGGCACCTCCGCGTGGAGCGCTTCCTGTACCGCGTCGCCGGCATCGACCCCGATGCGGAGCAGCGCTGGCCGGTCTACGCCCGCGCCGTCCTCGGGTTCTCGTTCGTGTCGGTCCTGTTCCTCTACGCCTTCCAGCGCCTGCAGGCGTGGCTGCCGCTCTCGCTGGGCTTCGCCGGCGTCGCCCCCGCCACCGCGTGGAACACGGCGATCAGCTTCGTCACCAACACGAACTGGCAGTCGTACTCCGGTGAGTCGACCATGGGTCACCTGGTGCAGGCGGCCGGCCTGGCGGTGCAGAACTTCACGTCGGCGGCGGTCGGCATGGCCGTGGCCGTCGCCCTGGTCCGCGGGTTTACGCGCAGCCGCACCGAGCGCATCGGCAGCTTCTGGGTGGACCTGGTCCGCACCTGCGTGCGGATCCTGCTGCCGCTGTCCGTGGTCGCCGCCGTCGTCATGCTCCTCGGGGGCGTGGTGCAGAACCTTGCCGGGCCGACCGCCTACACGACCATCGCCGGCGGCACGCAGACGATCACGGGCGGCCCGATCGCCTCGCAGGAGGCCATCAAGGAGCTGGGCACCAACGGCGGCGGCTTCTTCAACGCCAACTCCGCGCACCCCTTCGAGGGGCCGACGGCGTGGGTCAGCCTCTTCCAGGTCTTCCTCATGCTGGCCATCCCCTTCTCCCTACCGCGCACGTTCGGCCGCCTCGTCGGCGACAAGCGCCACGGCTACGCCGTCCTCGGGGTGATGGGGGCGCTGTGGCTGGCCGCGGTGAGCCTCACCGTGTGGGCGGAGGTCACCGGCGCCGGCGCCGCTCCGCAGGCCGCGGGCGGTGCGATGGAGGGCAAGGAGGTGCGCTTCGGAGAGGTCCTCACGGCCCTCTTCGGGGCCTCGACCACCTCAACATCGACCGGCGCCATCAACGGCGCCCACGACTCGCTGACCGCCGCGGGCGGAGGCGTGGCGATGCTGAACATGATGTTGGGCGAGGTCTCCCCCGGCGGCACCGGCTCCGGCCTGTACGGCCTGCTGGTCCTCGCGGTCATCGCCGTGTTCCTCGCCGGCCTCATGGTGGGCCGCACCCCCGAGCTGCTCGGCAAGAAGATCGGCAAGGGCGAGGTCACCCTCGTGGCCCTCTACGTGCTCGCCACGCCCACGCTGCTGCTCGTCGGCGCCGCACTCACCGCCGGGATCCCGAGCTTGCGCGACGCCTCCCTCCAGGACGACGGCGCGCACGGACTCTCGGAGGTGCTCTACGCCTACGCCTCCGCGTCCAACAACAACGGCTCGGCGTTCGCGGGCTTCGGCGCCGCCACCGACTACCAGAACGTCGCGCTGGCGCTGTGCATGGTCTTCGGGCGCTTCGTCCCGATGCTGCTGGTCATCGCCCTCGCCGGCCGCCTCGCCTCGCAGGCGCCCGTCCCGGTCACCGCGGGCACGCTGCCCACCCACACCCCCCTGTTCGCGAGTCTCGTCACCGTCGTCGTCATCGTCGTCGCCGGTCTGACGTACTTCCCCGCGCTCGCCCTCGCTCCGATCGCTGAGGCCCTCTCATGAGCACCCCCGTCCTCGACCGCACCTCCCCCGCACCCGACCCCCGTCACCACCCGAAGGACGACGACGACGAGGGCGCCCGCCCGGCCGTCGGCGCCTTCGACGCCCGCTCGCTGGTCTCCTCGCTGCCGGCCGCGCTGCGCAAGCTCGACCCCCGCCACCAGGTGAAGAGCCCGGTGATGTTCGTCGTGTGGATCGGCTCGGCGCTGACCACGGTGTACGCCGTCGTCGACCCCAGCCTGTTCACGTGGCTGGTCACCCTGTGGCTGTGGGCCACCGTGGTCTTCGCGGGCCTCGCGGAGGCCGTGGCGGAGGGCCGCGGCAAGGCCCAGGCCGAGACGCTGCGCCGCACCCGCAGCGAGACGACCGCCCGCAAGCTGCTCGACCGGAGCACCGGTCAGGAGGAGGCGGTGTCCGCGACCGCCCTGCGCCGCGGCGACCTCGTCGTCGTCGAGGCAGGAGAGGTGATCCCCGGTGACGGCGACGTCGTGGAGGGCGTCGCGAGCGTCGATGAGTCGGCCATCACCGGCGAGTCCGCGCCCGTCATCCGCGAGGCGGGTGGCGACCGGTCGGCGGTCACCGGTGGCACGCGCGTGCTGTCCGACCGGATCGTCGTGAAGATCACCGCCGAACCCGGCAGCACCTTCATCGACAGGATGATCGCGCTGGTCGAGGGCTCGGCCCGGCAGAAGACCCCCAACGAGATCGCGCTGGACCTGCTGCTGGCGTCGCTGACCCTGGTGTTCCTGCTGGCGGTGGTCACGCTGCAGCCGCTGGCGGCCTACTCGGGCCAGGCGCAGAGCATCCCGGTGCTGGTGGCGCTGCTCGTGTGCCTCATCCCCACCACCATCGGGGCGCTGCTGAGCGCCATCGGCATCGCCGGCATGGACCGGCTCGTGCAGCGCAACGTGCTGGCGATGTCCGGCCGCGCGGTGGAGGCCGCCGGTGACGTGGGCGTCCTGCTGCTCGACAAGACCGGCACCATCACGTTCGGCAACCGCCGCGCGACCGCGCTGGTGCACCTGGACGGCGTCGAGCCCGGTGTGCTCGCCGACGCCGCCCGCCTGTCCAGCCTGGCCGACGAGACCCCCGAGGGCCGCTCGGTGGTCGAGCTCGTCGACGCCTCGCGCGACGGCGCCGACGACGCTCCGGCGGGCGCGGAGTACGTGGAGTTCACCGCCCAGACCCGCATGAGCGGCGTCGACCTCCCCCTGGGAGATCAGGACGACGACGAGCGCGGCACGCGGATGCTGCGCAAGGGCGCCGCGAGCGCGGTGACGGCGTGGGTGCGCGCCGAGGGCGGCGAGGTGCCTGCTGCGCTGGCCGACGTCGTCGACGGGATCTCGCAGTCGGGCGGTACGCCGCTCGTCGTCGCCGAGCGCGTCGGTGACGCTCCGGCGCGCGTGCTGGGCGTCATCCACCTCAAGGACGTGGTGAAGCCCGGCATGGCGGCGCGGTTCGCGCAGCTGCGGGCGATGGGCATCCGCACGGTCATGGTCACCGGTGACAACCGGCTCACCGCGCAGGCGATCGCCGCGGAGGCCGGTGTCGACGACGTGCTCGCCGAGGCCACCCCGGAGGACAAGCTGGCGCTCATCAAGCGCGAGCAGGCTGGCGGCCGCCTCGTGGCGATGACCGGTGACGGCACCAACGACGCACCCGCCCTGGCGCAGGCCGACGTGGGCGTGGCCATGAACTCCGGCACGTCGGCCGCGAAGGAGGCCGGCAACATGGTCGACCTCGACTCCGACCCCACCAAGCTCATCGAGGTGGTGGCGATCGGCAAGCAGCTGCTCATCACCCGCGGCGCGCTGACCACGTTCTCCATCGCCAACGACGTCGCGAAGTACTTCGCGATCATCCCGGCGATGTTCGCGGGCATCTACCCGGCGCTCGACCGCCTCAACATCATGGGCCTGTCGAGCCCGCAGTCGGCGATCCTCTCCGCGGTCATCTTCAACGCCCTCGTCATCGTCGCGCTCATCCCGCTGGCGCTGCGCGGCGTGCGGTACCGCCCCTCCAGCGCCAGCGCGCTGCTGCGGCGCAACGTGCTGGTCTACGGGCTCGGCGGGGTGGTGGTGCCGTTCATCGGCATCAAGGCCATCGACCTGCTCGTCTCGCTCATCCCCGGCTTCTGAAAGGCACCGCCGTGTCCCGCGTGCTCGACCTCACCCGCCAGTCCGCCGCAGGCCTGCGCCTGCTCGTGGCTCTCACCGTGCTCCTCGGCCTGGTCTACCCCGCCGTGCTGCTGGGCGTCGGCCAGCTCGTCCCCGGCCGCGCGAACGGCTCGCTGATCACCCTCGACGGGCGCACCACCGGCTCCTCCCTCATCGGCCAGCAGTTCGGCACCGACGACGACCCGGCCTCGCAGCTCCCGTGGTTCCAGCCGCGGCCCTCGGCGGCCGGCACGGGCTACGACCCGCAGTCCTCCGGCGCCTCCAACCTCGGCCCGAACAACGCCGACCTGGTGAAGACCATCGAGGACCGGCGCGCCGCCGTGGCCTCCCGCGAGGGCGTGGAGCCGTCCGCCGTCCCCGCCGACGCCGTCACCGCCTCCGGCTCCGGCCTGGACCCCGACATCTCCCCCGCCTACGCGCAGCTGCAGGTGGCGCGCGTGGCCCGCGAGCGCGGTCTGCCGGTGGCGCAGGTGGAGCAGCTGGTGGAGCAGAACACGCACGGCCGTGACCTCGGCTTCATCGGGGAGCCCAGCGTCGACGTCGTCACCCTCAACGCCGACCTGGCCCGTCTGGGTAGCCCCCAGGGGTGAGCGCAGCGAGCGTGGAGCTGCCGCCGGAGGAAGATGAGCCGGTGGACGGCGGGACCGGAGTGGGAGGTGGCAGGCGAGGCAAGCTCCGCGTCTACCTCGGTGCGGCGCCCGGTGTCGGCAAGACGGTGGCGATGGTCAGCGAGGGCCGTCGGCGGGTCGAGCGCGGGCAGGACGTCGTCGTCGCGTTCGTCGAGACCCACGGGCGCACGCACACCGCCGCCGCGCTGGACGGGCTGGAGCAGGTGCCCCGCCGCCGTGTGGTCTACCCCACCTCGCCGGGGGCCGTGCCGACGACGCTGGAGGAGATGGACGTCGACGCCGTCCTGGCCCGCGCACCTCGGCATGCCCTGGTCGACGAGCTGGCCCACACCAACGCTCCAGGTTCGCGCAACGCCAAGCGGTGGGAAGACGTCGAGGAGCTGCTGGCGGCGGGTATCGACGTCATCACCACCGTCAACGTGCAGCACCTGGAGTCGCTCAACGACGTCGTCGCGCAGATCACGGGGGTGCGCCAGCGCGAGACGGTCCCTGACGACGTCGTGAGGTCTGCCGACGCCATCGAGCTGGTGGACATGAGCCCGCAGGCGCTGCGCCGCCGCCTGGCACACGGCAACGTCTACGCCGCCGAGCGGGTCGACGCGGCGCTGGCCAACTACTTCCGCGTCGGCAACCTCACGGCGCTACGCGAACTGGCGCTGCTGTGGACGGCAGACCGCGTGGACGCCGCGCTGGCCCTCTACCGCGCAGAGCAGGGCATCGCGGCGCCGTGGGGTGCTCGCGAGCGCGTCGTCGTGACCCTGACCGGCGGTCCGGAAGGTGATGCGCTGGTGCGCCGCGCCGCACGCATCACCCAGCGGGCTGCGGGTGGAGAGCTGCTCGCGCTGCACGTCTCGCGCTCGGACGGGCTGACCGGTGCCGCCCCGGACGCGCTGGCCCGCCAGCGGCTGCTGGCAGAGAGCCTGGGCGGCAGTTGGCACTCGGTGGTCGGCGAGGACGTCGCCACCGCCATCCTCGACTTCGCTCGCGGCGTCAACGCCACGCACATCGTGGTCGGCGCGAGCCGTCGCAGTCGGCTCGCTGCGGCCCTCTCCCCGGGCGTGGGGCAGCGGGTGATCGACGGGTCGGGCGACATCGACGTCCACGTGGTCACCCACGCCTCGGCCCGTGGCCGGCACGGGCGGCTGGAGCGCCGGTCGGCGCTCTCCGCGCTGCCGGTGCGACGCCGAGCCGCCGGCTGGGCTCTGGCGACGGGCGGGCCGGTGGCTCTCACGGGTCTGCTGCACCTCACCCGCGTCAACCACGAGCTACCCAGCGAGCTGCTGCTCTTCCTCGCGCTGGTGGTGGGCGTGGCACTGGTCGGCGGCATGTGGCCGGCGCTGCTGGCCGCGGTGCTGTCGGGGCTACTGGCCAACTGGTACTTCACCCCGCCCTACGGCACGCTCACCATCGCCTCACCGGCCAACGCCGTGGCGCTGTTCGTGCTGGTCAGCGTCGGTGCCGCGGTGGCTGCCGTGGTCGACACGGCCGCGCGGCGCGCCCGCGAGGCAGCCCGCGCCCGTGCGGAGGCCGACGTGCTGGCCACGCTCGCGGGCAGCGTGCTGCGCGGTGCCGAGGCGGTGCCTGCGCTGCTGGACCGGCTGGTGGAGACCTTCGGGCTGCGGGGCGCCGCGCTGTTGGAGCGCACCCAGGACTCCCCTGGCACCGCCCACGACCTGTGGCGCGTGGTGGCCTCGCAGGGGTGCCCGCCCCCGTCCTCCCCCGACGCCGCGGACGCGGCGCTGCCCGTGGACGAGCACCTCAGCATCGCCATCACCAGCCAGGGCGACGACCACCGCGGCAGATCGCCGCTGTCGGCCTCGGACCTGCGGGTTCTGACGGCCGTGGCCACGCAGGCCGGCTCGTTGCTGGAGCGAGACCGGCTGCGCGAGGCCGCCCGCGCCGCGCGCCGCGAGGAGGAGCGCACCGCCACCCGCACGGCGCTGCTCGCCGCCGTGTCCCACGACCTGCGCACGCCCCTGGCCAGCGTCAAGGCGTCGGCGTCCACGCTGCGGGCTTTCGGCGCCGAGCTCGACGCGGCTGACCGCGACGTGCTGCTGGCCGATGTGGAGACCTCCGCGGACCGGCTGCAGGCGCTGGTCGACAACCTGCTGGACATGAGCCGGCTCGACGCCGGCGCCGTGCGCGCACGCGTCGAGGCGGTGGCCCTGGACGAGGTGGTGCCGCGGGCGCTAGCCGGCCTCACCCCGGAGCAGGCCGCCGCGGTGGTGCTGGACGTCCCGGAGGACCTGCCGCTGGTCGACGCCGACGCCGGGCTGCTGGAGCGAGCGCTGGGCAATGTGGTGGAGAACGCGCTGCGCCACGCCGTGCCGCACGCGCCGGGCCAGCCGGTCGAGATCTCCGCCGGCCTCGTGGAGGACTCCGCCGCGCCGGGTGGGCGCGGCGGCCGGCGCGTGGTGGTGCGGGTGGTCGACAGAGGCCCCGGCATCCCCGACGAGCGCAAGGCCGCGGCGTTCTCCGCGTTCCAGCGCCTCGGTGACGCCCCCGGCGGGCTGGGCGTGGGGCTCGGTCTGGCGGTGGCTCGCGGTCTGGTGGAGGCCAGCGGTGGCACGGTGGAGGCCGACGACACCCCCGGTGGCGGCCTCACCGTGGTCTTTTCGCTCCCCGCGGCGGTCGTCAGTGCCCAGGAGGTGACCGCGTGACCCGCGTGCTGGTGGTGGAGGACGAGCCGGCGCTCGCGCGGGCGCTGGCGATCACGCTGCGGGCCAAGCGCTACGACGTCGACGTCGCGCACACGGGCGCGGCGGCCCTGGATGCCGCGGCGACGCGGCGGCCCGACGTCGTCGTCCTCGATCTGGGTCTTCCCGACCTCGACGGCCTCGACGTGCTGCGGGCGCTGCGCGGCTGGAGCGCCGTGCCCGTGGTGGTGCTCTCGGCCCGGCACGACAGCTCCGAGAAGGTCGAGGCGCTCGACGCCGGCGCCGACGACTACGTCACCAAGCCCTTCGCCGTCGACGAGCTGCTCGCGCGCCTGCGGGCCGCGGTGCGCCGCGGGGAGGCCACCGGTCCGGTGCCCGACCCGGTGGTCGAGACCGCGCGCTTCACGGTGGACCTGCCCCGGCGGCGGGTCCTCCTGCGGTCTGCAGGTGCCAGTGATCAGGACGACGACGGCGAGGGCGAGCCCGTGCGGCTCACGCCGACGGAGTGGCAGCTGCTGGCCGAGCTGGCCCGCTCCGTGGGACGCGTCGTGGGCCGTCGCGAGCTGTTGGTGGCGCTGCGCGGCCCGCACCTCGGCTCGGAGGCCGCAGAGACCCACTACCTGAGGGTCTATGTGGCGCAGCTGCGCCGCAAGCTCGAGGCCGATCCCTCCGCCCCGAAGCACCTCATCACCGAACCGGGGGTCGGCTACCGCCTCGTCCCGTAGCCGACGCATGCGGACCACTGCTCGCCACCGAGACACGCGGCACCGCGGAGTTCATCCAGCAGACGCTCGATGGTCAACCGTGATCCGCCGAACGCGGTCACCATCCCGTCGTGCACGACTCCGCTGTCCCCCGTCGCGCGCTCCTGCGTGGTGGTGTCGCAGCCGCGGCCTCCCTCGGAGCCGCCGCTCTCACACCGCAGCAGGCGCTGGCCTCGGTCGCTGAGGCCACGCGCGCCGGGGTCTTCGGTTTCGGGGTGGCCAGTGGTGACGCCACCGCCACCGAGGTGCTCCTGTGGACCCGTGTGACGCCGTCGCCCGACGCTGTCCCCGGCAGCGGCCTGGGCCCCTCCAGCCGTGTGGAGTGGGAGGTAGCCGCCGACCAGGGGTTCCGCAGGGTGGTCAAGCGCGGCAGCACCACCACCGACGCCCGGCGCGACCACACGGTGAAGGTCGTGGTCACGGGCCTGGCCCCGTACACGCGGTACTGGTACCGGTTCCGCACCCGTGGCGTCACCTCGCCGATCGGCCGCACCCAGACCAGCCCGGACGAACCGGGGCGCACCCACGCACTGCGCCTCGCGTTCGTCTCCTGCAGCAACTACACCGGTGGCTACTTCACCGCCTACCGCGGTATCGCTGCACGGGACGACCTCGACCTCGTGCTACACCTCGGTGACTACGTCTACGAGTACGGCAACACCCCCGGTGTGCCTGGCGTGCCCGGCTCCGGTGACCGGTACGGCCCGGTGGCGCTCGTGGGCAAGCGCGACCACCAGCCGCCGGTGGAGATGGTCTCGCTGCAGGACTACCGGGTGCGGCACGCCCTCTACAAGACCGACCCAGACCTGCAGGCAGCTCACGCCCGGTTCCCGTGGGTGGTCATCTTCGACGACCACGAGATCACCAACGACGCGTACGCGACCGGCGCGGAGAACCACGAGCAGCAGGACGACCCCGACACCCCCTACACCGGCCCCGGGGAGCCTGCGGGCGTACGCGCCGAGGGCGACTTCCTCGCGCGGCGCGCCCGCGCCTTCCAGGCCTACCGGGAGTGGATGCCGATCCGCGAGCCCAGCACGTGGCAGCCCCGCCCCCACCGCGGCGAGCAGTTCTTCCGCCGCTTCCGCTTCGGTGACCTCGCCGACCTGTCGGTCATCGAGACGCGGCAGAACCGCAGCCAGCAGGTACCCACGACCGTTACCGGCCCCGGTGGCGCGCCGGTGGTCAATCCGGCGCTGGCAGACCGCTCCCGTCACCTGCCCGAGCCCGAGCAGCTGGCGTGGCTTGTCGACGGCGTCCTGCGCAGCCGACGTCCCTGGCACCTCGTGGGCAACCAGACCGTGCTCGCGCGGGTGTACGCGGTACCCCGCGACGGGGTGGGCGTGCTTCCGGGGCAGGTCTTCAACGCCGACCAGTGGGACGGCTACCAAGCAGACCAGGCGGCGCTGCTGGCGGCCATGGGGCGGGCGAGCACGGACCCGGTGGTGCTCACCGGAGACATCCACTCCTCCTGGGCCAACGAGCTGCCCGAGCGGCCCGACGCCACCTACCCATCGGCAGGGCGCTCCGTGGGTGTCGAGTTCGTGTGCCCCTCGGTCACGAGCGACGGTTTCAAGGAGGTCCTCGGGACGGCGGCCGCCGCGCAGGCGACCACCGCCGCGGTGCAGGCCGCCAACCCGTGGGTGCGTTACCTCGACGGCATCGGGCACGGCTACGCCGTGGTCGACGTGACCCCGCAACGCGTCCAGACCGACTTCTTCTTCATCCGCAGCGGCGGAGACAAGGGCCTGGCCCTCGACCCCCGCGGGGACCCGCAGGCGCAGGCAACGTGGGAGAGCTCGTGGCAGACGGTCAAAGGTTCCCACCGGGTGAGCGGACCGGTCGCTCAGCTGGGCCCGCGCAGCGACTCCCCGAGGACGGCGCGATGAGCGAGCAGCAGCCGCAGCAGAAGCCCGAACAGCAGCCGGGACGGCGGGCCCTGCTGCGGGCAGCCACGGCCGGAGGCGCCGCGGTGCTCACGGGCACAGCGGCGCAACCTGCGGCCGCGGCGTCGGCGTCGGCCTCCGGGTCGGCCTCCGCGTCGGTGAGCGTCTCGCCGTCGTCGTCCTCATCGTCACGGCTGCGCGTGTACGTGCTCGTCGTCGACGGGTGCAACCCGACCGAGTTCGCCTCGGTCTCCCAGCCGCGCCTGGCGGCGCTGCGCGCCCAGGGCACCCTCTACCCGGCAGCGCGCTCGCTGCCGATCATGGAGACCGTCCCTAACCACGTGATGATGATGAGCGGGGTGCGTCCCGACAGGTCCGGCGTGCCCGCCAACGCCATCTACGACCGCGGCGAGCGTGTGGTGCGCACCCTCGACCGGCCCACCGACCTGCGTGCTTCCACCCTGTTGGAGAGGCTTCCGCAGCGCGGCTTCGTCACCGCCAGCGTGCCCAGCAAGGACTACCTCGTCGGCATCTTCGGTACCCGGGCCACCCACCGCTGGGTGCCCCCGGCCTATCTGCCCGTCACCGGCCACGTGCCCGACGCGACCACCGTGCCGGCACTCGTCGACATCGTCGACCGGCACGACCCCGACCTGGTCTTCTGCAACCTCGGTGACATCGACAGGGTCGGCCACAGCGACCCCACCGGGCCGCGGCTGCCGTTCCCGGCGCTGCGCACCGCTGACCTCACGGCCACCGACACGCTGATCGGCGGCTTCACCGACCACCTCGCTGCCACGGGCAAGTGGGCCTCCAGCGTGCTCGTGGTGCTCGCTGATCACGGTATGGACTTCTCCGTGCCGACCAACCTCATCTCGGTCAAGCAGCAGGCCCTGGCCAGCCGCCCGGACCTGCAGGCGTCGGTGACCATCGCCCAGAACGGTGGCGCCGACAGCATCACCTGGACCGGTCCCGCCGGTCGGCGCCGCCAGGGCCTCGCCGAGGTTGCCCGGCTCGTGGCAGCCCACCCCGGGGTGCTGTCGGTGAAGCTGCCGTCACAGCTGCGGTTGGGACCAGAAGCGGGAGACCTCGTCGCCTACGCCCGCCCCGGGTGGCGCTTCAGCGACCCGCAGGTCACGTCCAACCCCATCCCCGGCAACCACGGCCACCCCGTCACGGAACCGATCCCTTTCCTCATCACCGGTGGACACCCCGGACTGCGCCGCGGCGCCACCTCGTCGGCGCCGGTGCGCACCGTGGACGTGGCGCCCACGGTGGCGGCACTGTTCGGCCTCAGCGCCCCGCGCGGCGGATGGGACGGCACCGCCCGCCTCGACGCCTTCACCAGGACACCGCGCGCCGCCTCCGCTACGTGGTGAGCGCGATGGCGAAGGCAGTGAGCATCCCCGCGGCGATCAGGAGCATCAGCGCCGCCAGCAGCGCAGCAGATGCTTCCGACCACCGCGCACACGCCTCAGGAACAGCCACCGAGAGCGATGGCTTCTCGATCGGTGAGCTTGCCCGCTCCGACGGTGATGACGGTCCGAGCGCTTCCCCGACAGCCGGTGGTGCGGTGTCTGTCGTCACCAGGTCGGCGGTCCGGTGAGTGCGCCGAGCGGCGTCGGATGTCACGAGCGTCGGAGCATCTCGTGGGCTGATCGGTGAGGAGATGACCTCGAGAACAGCGGTCTCGACGAAAACGTTCTGATACGCGATGCCGAGGTGAGCCGGCGGCATCCGCCGGGTGCGCAGCTCGGCATCCATAGCGTCGTCGGCCGGTGGCCGAGGGCCGGGAGTGGCGAAAGCCAACGCTCGGGACCACCTCCAGGTCGGGGTGCCCGTCATGCTCCGGACACCTCGTAGATGTCGAAGGTTAATCGACGGTGTGCTCTCCGTTGGG
Organism: Quadrisphaera granulorum; assembly: GCF_003149145.1. Lineage (GTDB taxonomy): Bacteria > Actinomycetota > Actinomycetes > Actinomycetales > Quadrisphaeraceae > Quadrisphaera > Quadrisphaera granulorum. The sequence goes on from NZ_QGDQ01000020.1 coordinate 56,858, forward strand.
GACGCGAACACCGTGAGTGACGGCGAGTCGGGACCAGCGCGCAGTGACCCTCAGCGGGCGCCGGCGAGCGGCCAGCCGCCCGCCGCGAGGTGCGCGGACACCCTGGCGACATCGGAGGGGCGGCCTCATCGAGGTTGGACCCTCGATGAGCCTCTCGATGTCGGCGGTGGTGATGAGCTCGCCCTGGCGGGGGTGCGCCGTTCTTGTTCTGGATCTTGACGACGGCGTTGGTCACGGTCAGGGCCACCTCGACGGAGAGGACCGCTCCCACGAGGTTGAGGAGGCCGGACAGCAGCACGGCGGTCTTCGGCTTCAGCGCGCCGGTGGCGATGGAGGTCGCCAGAGCGTTGGCGGTGTCGCGGAAGCCGTTCGTGAAGTCGAACGACAGGGCTACCACGACCAGCAGCACCAGGATGGCGATGACAGTGGTCACGAGCCCCCTGTGTCCTCCTGAAGAGGGTCACCCACCAGGGTCAGTTCGGTGCTTTCGGCCACTGTTCAACGAGTGGTCGGCGCGTCGCGACCGCTCTTGACCGTCTCCTGACCGAGGCTGCTGTCGGACTCAGCGCGTCGACGCAGCTCCTGACATGCGGGCAACGGCTCCAGCGAGGATCCGCGTACGTAGCGGGCGCGGCGCCGTCGCGAGGGACAGGGTGAGCAGTCGCGAGCCTCCGCCCCCCGACACCACCGGGACCCGGCCCCCGAGAGCTGCGAAGGTCGAGGCGACGACGACGGCGGGATCGTCTGCCCGCCCCATGGTCATGCCGGCGCGGTCGGCGAAGCCGGTGCGGACAGGCCCGGGAGCGCACGCCACGACATCGACCCCAGCGGGACGCAGCTCTGCATGAAGCCCTTCCGCCAGCACCTGCGCCCACGCCTTGGTGGCGGCGTACGACGATGCACCCGGCACGCCCTGCCGTCCGAGGATCGACCCGAACAGGACGATTCCGCCCCGCCGCCTGGCGGTCATCTGTTGCGCCGCCGCACGGGTGAACTGCAACGCCGCTGTGCAGTTGACGGTGATCATGCCTAGCTCCTCCTCGAGGTCGGAGCCGGCCAGTGGGCCGGTGGTGCCAAACCCGGCCGCTGCGACGAGTAGCCCGACCTCGTGCTCTCGCACGAAGGACTCCACCAGGGCTCGCCCTTCGGGCGTTGCGAGGTCGGCGGGGAGCAGGTGCGCCCTGCGTCCGCGCTCCCGCACCCGCACGGCGACCTCCTCCAGCCGGCCGGCGGACCTCGCGACCAGTGCTGTGTTGAGGCCGAGCTCGGCGGCGCGCAGGGCAGCCGCGCAGCCCAGCCCAGAGGAGGCGCCGGTCACGACGGCCAGCGGGCCGTACCTGTCCTGGAAGCTCGCGGTCCTGCTCATGGTGGGGGCCTCCGTCGGTGATCAATGGTGACGGCGACACTCTGACAGATGATGTTCACAGTGTCCACATGACATCATGCGGACATGCCCGCCCCCACCAAGCGCCCCAGCTATCACCACGGCGACCTGACCACCGCCCTGGTGCGGGAGGGAGTGGCGATGGCCCGCGACGGCGGCCCGGGGGCCGTCGTGCTGCGGGAGGCCACGAGGCGCGCCGGCGTCTCGCCCAATGCCGCGTACCGGCACTTTGCCGACCGAGACCAGCTCCTGGGTGCTGTGCGCGTCGAGGCCGAGCAGGCGCTCGCCCAGGCCATGCAGGCCGAGGTGGAGGCCGTCGAGGCGGGCACCAGAGGGTCACCCGCCGAGCTGGCCGCCGCCCGCCTGAGGGCGACCGGGGCCGGCTACCTGCGCTTCGCCCGCAGCGAGCCCGGCCTGTTTCGCACCGTGTTCGCCGAGGGCGCGCACCGCACCGCCCCGGGGGCGGTCGCTCCGAGCGAATCGGTGGCTTCAGCGCCACTGCGGGTGCTCTCCACGGTGGTCGCGGAGGGCACCGCAGCGGGTTTGCTGCCACCGATCCAGGACGGCGATGTCGACGTCGTCGCGTGGTCGGCCGTGCACGGTCTGGCCTCGCTCATACTCGACGGTCCTCTCGGGGGACTCCCCGACGACGCTACGGACCGGGTGGCGAACCTGCTCCTCGCCGTCGTCGTCACGGGCCTGGCCCACCTGCCTCGGTGAGGCTCACTGCAGGACGGCGGTCCGACGCTGCAGGTCGTCGACGGTCGCCGCGATGCCCTGCTCGTAGGGCGTGGCCTTCAGACCGAGCGCTGCGGTGAGCCGGGCCCCGCTGACGAGGAACGGCTCCTCGAACTCGTAGGCCATCTCCGCGACCTCGGCCATCGTCCTGTTCACCAGCCCGAGCGCCTTCAGCGCCCACGTCGGGGTGGTGCGCAGCTGCGCCGACGCGTCCCCGAGGTGGCGCGCGGCGAGGTCGAGGACCTGGCGCGTGCTGAGCGGGCGGGGATCGTTCGGGACGTGCCACACGCCGGCGGTCCCGGCGGTGGTGCCGAGCAGGGCCATCGCCCGCGCGACGTCGGGCACGTACGTGTAGGTGTGGGGCTGGTCGGGGTCGCCGAGCACCCAGGCGGGGCGCCCCTCGGCCAGGGGGGCGAGCACGCGGTCTCCGATGGCCGACTGATCCCCGGCGCCGGGGCCATAGAAGTCCGAGGCGCGCACCTGGACGACGTCGAGCTCTCCGTCCTCCCGCAGCACCTCGAGCTGCTCGGCCATGCGCTGGCGCACCCGACCCTTGCGGGCGTGCGGCCGGTGGGGGGAGTCTTCGGTGAGGGTGCGCCCGGCGGGACGCCCGTAGAGGTAGACGTTCTCCAGGCTGACCAGCCGCGCCCCCGCGGCGCGGGCCGCCTGGACGGCACCGGCCTGCAGGGGCGGGAAGTCCTGCTCCCACCGGTGGTAGGCGGGGTTGAGCACCTGGTGGACGACGGCGGCACCACGTGCCGCGGCGACCACCGCCGCGGGGTCGGCCGCGTCAGCGTGCACCAGCTCGACGCCGCCGGGCAGCTGGGGCCGGGAGCTGCGACTGACCACACGCACCCGGGCGCCCAGAGCGGCCAGCTCGACCGCCAGCCGGGTTCCGACGGCGCCGGCGCCCAGCACCACATGCAAGCCTCCAGTGCTGTTCGGCTCGACGACGCCGCGCGACGCGGCGCTCATCGGGCGTTCCGCTCGACCTCGGCGGTGCTCGTGCCGGCGGGCAGGGTCTGGACGAGCAGACCCGTCAGCGCCGTCGCGACCAGCGCACCGGTGGCCCCGAAGGTCGTGTACTGCCGCTCCACGTCGATGCCGAACAGCGTGGTCACCGTCCAGCCCGCCGCGAAGATGCCGGAGGTGGCCACCGGCCACGCCAGGCGCCTCCAGCCTGGCAGCCGGCCCCCCAGCGCCACCGCCTGCGCCGCTCCCGTCACCACGCCAGTGATCGCCCCCATGGTGGCGAGCTCACCCAGGCTCGTGCCGTACCCGACGGCGGCGGAGCCCGCCGCCAGGCCCGCCGACACCCCGGCCGCCGTCGCCGCGGCCCACGGCAGGAGCGGCAGGCGTGGCGAGAGCGCTCCTTGCGCCGTCCCGATGACGGCGCCCGTCACCAGGCCGCCGATCAGGGCCGGACCGACGCCGTCCACGGGGCCCGACAGCGCTCTTCCCGCCAGCCCCGCGACCGGGAAGGCGAGTGTGCCTGCCATCCACGCCGCCCACTGCTTGCCGCTGGTGCGGCCCGCTCCCACGGGAACTGGCTTCTTCTGCTCGGTCTCCACAGCTGTCTCCCTCGTGCTCGCCACACCCTGACCGAGAACACTGTTCTCGATCCACAGCGAGAAGTCAAGAGCAGTGTTCTCGAAGTGAGCGATGCTCTCGTTGTTGTAGAGTCCGGGCATGGCGACACTTCGCGCCCAGCGCCGGGCCGAGCTGACCGACCGGATCCTGGACGCCGCACAGGCGCAGCTCCTCGAGGTCGGCCCCGCGGCGCTGTCCCTGCGGGCCGTCGCGCGTGACGTCGGAGTGACCGTCTCGGGCCTCTACCGCTACTACGCCGGCCGGGACGACCTGCTCACCGCCCTGCTCGTGCGCGCCTTCGACGACCACGCCGACGCCGTGCAGGACGCCGTCGAGGGCGCCGAGCCTGACCTCTCGGGCCAAGACGACGACGGCGACCGGCTGGCCCCCGTGCGCGCTGGACTCCTCGCCTACCGGCGCTGGGGTCTGGAGAACCCGACGCCGTTCGGCCTTGCGTACGGCACGCCCGTGCCGGGGTACGCCGCGCCCGCCGACGAGACCGTGCGCGCGGGCGCGCGCTGCGGCGACCTCCTCGTGGCTGCCGTGGCCAGGGGGCGCGCCCGCAGCGGCGCAGCCGCGGGACACGACGGCGGTGACGACCTCGACCCGGCTCGCCGGGCGCACCTGAAGGCCCTCGCCTCACGCCGCGGCTACGACCTCCCGCCGGGCGTCCTGGCGCGGACCGTCGACCTCTTCGTCGTCGTCCACGGGTTCGTGGTCATGGACGTCTTCGGGCAGCTGCGGCCTTTGTCCGACAACCCCGACCGGGACTTCGCCGCCCTCGTCGACCGCGGGCTGGACACCCTGCGCTGACTGCTCGGCACCAGGCGGAGGGCGACACCAGCTGCGAGTTCGCCCGCTGCCCTGAAGCTCATCCCAACGTCGGTCCCAGCGCGGAAGGGTGCGCACTCGCGGCCAGGCCGGCGGCCGCGGACCTCAGGCGTCGGACGCCCTCGGCCAGTTCTGCGTCCGAGGGTGCGCCGTAGCCGATGGCCAGGTGAGGCCGGCAGTGCCCCAGGACCGTCAGAGAGGACCCGGCCGAGACGACGACGCCCCAGCGGCGCGCTGCGGCCGCCACCTCCTCGTCGTCGACACCGTCCGGCAGCTCCACCCACAGGTGCAGGCCGCCGGTGCCTCCGTCCACCCGCCAGCCACGCTCGGCTTCGAGCAGCCGGACGGCCAGCTCGCGGCGCCGCCGGTAGCGGGCCCACTGAGCTCTGAGGTGACGCTGATACCGACCGCTCCGCACCAGCAGTGCGAAAGCGACCTGGTCGAAGACGGGGTTGCCGTGGTCAGCCGCGAGCTTCTCGGCCCGAAAGGCCACGGCCAACGGACCTGAGGGCACGGCCCAGCCCAGCCGGACGCCGGGGGCGAGGGTCTTGCTCGCCGACCCGAGGTAGGTGACCCGGTCTGCTGACCCGTGCTGCAGGGCGGGCAGGCGGTCCTCCGCGAGCTGGAACTCGGCGGCGTAGTCGTCTTCGACGATCTGGCCGTCGACGTCCCGAGCCCATGCGAGCAGCGCCGCGCGCCGCCGAGCTGTCATCGTCACGCCCGTCGGGTACTGGTGCGCCGCTGTCACGACCACGGCGCGAGCCCCCGAGCGTGCGAGGGCGTCGACGTCGATGCCCTCGCGGTCCACGGGCACGGCCACCAGTGGCAGACCGCCCTGGGCGAGCAGCCGCCGCAGGGTGGCGTTGAGAGGGTCTTCGACCGCGAGACGCGTGTGCCCGGAGGCGGTCAGGGCCCGAATGGCGAGGTGCTGTCCCTGCACGACCCCGTGCGTGGCCACCACCGTGTCCGAGGTCGCTGCCACCCCGCGGGTGCGCCGCAGGTGCGCAGCCACCACCTCACGGAACAGCGGCAGACCCGCTGGGTCGAGGTAGCCCAGATCGCGCGTGGCGGTCTGGGTCACCGCGTCCACCAGCGCGGCGCGCCACAGCGAGCGGGGGAACCCCCGCAGGTCAGGGAGCCCCGGCCGGAGGTCGATGAGGTCCGCCATGGGCGGTCGCCGGTCCTCGCCAGCTGGTGACGCCCCCTGGTTCCCGACAGCGACGCGCGTCTCGGATCCACGCTTGGCCGTGAACCACCCCTCAGCGCTGAGCTGCGCGTAAGCCTCGACCACCGTGCTGCGTGCCAGTCCGAGCTCGTCGGCGAGCACCCGTGTCGAGGGCAGCACGTCACCCGGGCGCAGCACCTCCTGCTCGACCGCCCCGACGAGCGACTCGCGCAGCTGCACCCACAGGGGACGGTCGGAGCTCCGGTCGACACCGAGGTGGAGGGCGAGGCTCGCCGCGCGCGCCTCCCTGCCGATGCGGCTCCCGGCGTCCGGGGTGGTCGCGCGATCGATGGCGGGGTCGGCCATGACTCATGGTGCCGACCACTGCCGTCACGGCGGTGAGGACGGGGCGTGGAGGTCATCCACCGTTCACCGAGGAGCGCGCCGGGGTTACTCCTCGACCGTGCGTTCCCGCACGTGGACGACCTCGCACGAATACTCCTCAAAGCCCCCGAGGACTCCGGCGAAGCGGCGTGAGAGGGCGCGGAAGGCTGCGCTCTGCTGCATCGCCGCCAGCGCTTCCGGGCTGTCCCACTGCAGGTAGTTGAAGACCCGACGTCCGTCCACGCTGGCGTGCGTGCTGGCGGACCGGAAGCCCGGCGACGACGCGGCGACGTCGTCGCTGATGGCGACGAGGATCTCGATCACACGGGCCTGGTGGGCGGGGTCGGTGTGGAAGACGTTGACGAACGTGGCGTACCCGCCACCCTCCACGATGCTGGGCACTGGAGACCTCCAAGAGTGTGCCGTGGGCCTTGCTCCGTGCTGCTGAGCGTCTCCTCGGTGGTGACCGGGGCCAAGACCAATCAGACGGCGGAACGGCCGACCAGTCGTGAGCACGCGCGATTCAGCGGACGAGGACAGGCACCTCCGCCGTCGTCACGAGCACTCGGGCGCCTGCGCTCGCCGAGGAACCGGCGTCGGCGGTGGGTGGCGCGCAGGCGGCGAGCGGGACGAGCAGGGCCCCGGCGGTCAGCAGGGCGGCCAGGCGGGCGGAGGGACGCATGGGACCTCTTTCGAGGGTGACGAGCAGGAGTGACGGCCGCGTGGCGCGGCCGCCCGGCAGAAGATGGGCCGGTCCGGCGGACTTCAGGCAGCGGTGCGCCAAAGGGCACGTGAACAGTCCGGGACGGGGGGCCTGTCGCGCGGCGGCGCGCGTGCGGCCCTCCGGGCGGACCGATAGTCAAGAGGCGTTCTCGCCACGCCGCGTTCACCTGACGTTCGCCGTGAACGAGCCGCCCAGCGGTATCACCGGGACATGACCCAGACGACCACTCCCTCTCCCACATCACCGCTCGACGACTCCGACCTGGAGGAGGGGCCCTCCGGGCCGCTCGGGCAGCACCTCGACGGCCTGCGGGTGGAGGTCGATCCCGAGGGTGAGCCCGTGCTGCTGCGCCCCGACGGCAGCGAGATCGACACCTGGCGCGAGGGCTACCCGTACCCGAGCCGGATGACGCGGCGCGAGTACGAGACCACCAAGCGCCTCCTGCAGATCGAGCTCCTCAAGATGCAGCGCTGGCTCGTCGACGAGGGCGCGAAGCTCGTGGTGCTCTTCGAGGGCCGTGACGCGGCCGGCAAGGGCGGCACCATCAAGCGGTTTACCGAGCACCTCAACCCCCGCGGAACCCACGTCGTGGCCCTCGAGAAGCCCACCGAGCGCGAGCGCACCCAGTGGTACTTCCAGCGGTACGTGGCGCGGCTGCCCTCCGCCGGGGAGATCGCCCTGTTCGACAGGTCCTGGTACAACCGCGCCGGCGTCGAGCGGGTCATGGGCTTCTGCAGCCGTGAGGAGTACGAGGAGTTCTACCGGCAGGCGCCGGAGCTGGAGCGGATGCTCGTGCGCTCGGGCATCACGCTGGTGAAGTTCTGGTTCTCGGTCTCCCAGGCCGAGCAGCGCACCCGCTTCGCCATCCGGCAGATCGACCCGGTGCGCCAGTGGAAGCTCTCACCGATGGACCTGGCCTCCCTGGAGCGGTGGGACGAGTACACCGCGGCCAAGGAGGCGATGTTCCGGGCCACGGACACCGACGACGCCCCGTGGACGGTCGTCAAGAGCAACGACAAGAAGCGCGCCCGGCTGGAGGCCATGCGCCACGTGCTGCGTCAGCTGGACTACACGGGCAAGGACGTCGACCTGGTCGGCGAGGCGGACCCGCTCGTGCTCGGGCCGGCACGCGACCTCGTCGAGGCCGGCGAGACGGCACCCTCGCCAGTTACCCCTCGGTGATGTGACGTCGACCCAGGGTGACGATCTTCGGCGCCCTGGGTCGACTCGCCACCGTGACCCGATCGTGACCGGCCCTCTGAGCTGCGCGTTCGCCCATCGTTCACCTGCGACGGGCCGCCGCTTCACTTCTCAACCGTAGCTTCCGACCCGCCCGAACACGTCCGCCTGCGCTAGGAGCGCGGAGGACGAACCCCCCGCCTTCGAGAGGTACCTCACGTGAAGCGCAGCACCCTCGGTCGCGCCGCCATCCCCGCGGCCATCGTGCTCTCCCTCGGCCTGGCGTCGTGCGCGAGCAACGAGCAGCCGACTGACTCCGCCACCTCGGCCGACCCCGGGGCGGGCTCCAGCTCCTCGGCCCCGGAGCTGGAGGGCACGCTGAACGGCGCCGGCTCCTCGGCACAGCAGGCCGCCATGCAGTCCTGGATTGCTGGCATCACGAACACCTCCCCCGGCCTGACGGTGAACTACGACCCGGCCGGCTCCGGCGCTGGCCGCACCCAGTTCCTCTCGGGCGCCGTGCAGTTCGCCGGTTCCGACGCCTACCTCAAGGACGAGGAGCTGACGAAGGCGCAGGAGCGCTGCAACGGCGGCACCGCGATCGACATCCCGGACTATGTCTCGCCGATCGCCATCGCCTACAACCTCGAGGGCGTCAAGGACCTCAAGCTTTCTCCCGAGGTCATCGCCCAGATCTTCGACGGCAAGATCACCACGTGGAACGACCCGGCCATCGCCGCCGAGAACGCCGGCGTGACCCTCCCCGCCACGGCGATCAACCCCGTGCACCGAGCCGACGAGTCGGGCACCACCGCCAACTTCACGGACTACCTGTCCAAGGCGTCGAACGGCGCCTGGAGCTACAAGCCGGGCCAGGAATGGCCGGCGCAGGGCGGCGAGGCCGCTCAGGGCACGTCCGGCGTCGTCGCCGCCATCAAGGCCACCGCAGGCTCGATCGGTTACGCGGACGAGTCGCAGGCCAAGGACCTCGGCCACGTCCAGGTGAAGGTCGGCAGCGGTTACGTCGGCCCGACCGCCGAGGCCGCCGCCAAGGCCCTCGACGAGGCCACCCCCGCCTCGGGTCGCCCCGAGGGTGACATCGCCCTCGACATCAACCGCACGCCTACCGCCACGGACGCCTACCCGGTGATCCTCGTGAGCTACCTCATCGGCTGCACGAGCTACGCCGACGCGACCGAGGCCGCGAACGTCAAGGGCTTCTTCACCTACGTGACCAGCAAGGAAGGTCAGGACGCCGCGGCCAAGGCCGCCGGCTCGGCCCCGATCTCCGACTCGCTGCGCGAGCAGATCACGACGTCGCTCGAGCTCATCAAGTAGTTCGAGGATCTCGACGACGGCGCCGGCGCCGGGTCCTGCGAGAGCAGGGCCTAGCGCCGGCGCCGCAGTCGCGCCAGGCTCTCCCAGTCCCTCGCCTCCCCGTCGCGCGTCGACGGCCCGCCCAGGAAGGCACCCCGTGACCGCCACTTCCACCCCGCCCCGCGAGGCGGTACCCCAGCAGCGGGTGCGTCAGCGCCCCGGTGACCGCATTTTCGCCGGCCTGTCCACGGCTGCAGCCGTGATGATCCTCGTCATCCTCGCCGGTGTCGCGGTCTTCCTGGTGTGGCAGGCCGCGCCCGCGCTCGTGGCCGCACCGGAGCAGATCGGCGGCGAGAGCTTCTGGGCGCAGGTCACGCCCTTGCTGTTCGGCACGGTCCTGTCGGCAGCCCTCGCGCTCCTGATCGGTGCTCCGCTGGGTGTGTCCATCGCCCTGTTCATCACCCACTTCGCGCCGAGGAAGCTCGCCGCACCGCTGGGCTACATCATCGATCTGCTGGCGGCCATCCCCAGCATCGTCTACGGGCTGTGGGGTGTCTTCGTCTTCGCCCCGGCCGTCGTGCCGATCTACACCTGGCTCAACGAGAACCTCGGCTGGTTCCCGCTCTTCGCGGGGCCGGTGGCCTCGGGTCGCACGATGCTCACCGTCGGACTGGTGCTCGCTGTCATGGTCCTCCCCGTCATCACGGCGCTGTCCCGTGAGGTGTTCCGCCAGACCCCGACGCTGCAGCAGGAGGCAGCGCTGGCCCTGGGCGCCACGCGCTGGGAGATGATCAAGTACGCCGTGATCCCCTACGGCAAGTCCGGCGTGGTCGCCGCCTCGATGCTGGGTCTCGGCCGCGCCCTGGGCGAGACGATGGCCGTTGCTGCCGTGCTCTCCATCGGCGGGGGCATCACCTTCAACCTCATCAGCAACCAGAACCCGGCCACCATCGCGGCGAACATCGCGCTGCAGTTCCCGGAGTCCACGGGCATCGGGGTCAACCTCCTCATCGCCACGGGCCTGGTGCTGTTCGTCATCACCTTCCTCGTCAACTTCGCGGCCCGCGCCATCGTGGCCCGCACCACGAAGGGCTGAGCGAGATGTCGCAGCTGACCACCTCCGGTTCGGGCCTCGGCCTGGGTCACAGCCGCCACCTGCCGACGTGGGCTCCCTACGGCGTCCTGGTTCTGGCAGCGGCCTTCTCGGCGGCAGTGCTCGCCTTGGCCGGCTTCAACCTGGCGGGCTTCCTCGTCCTCACCGCCATCACCTTCATGATCGTGTTGGTCGTCGCCTCGCGGGCCGTCGAGGGCCCTCGCAAGGCCACCGACCGCTTCGTCACGAGCCTCGTCGTCGGGTCGTTCCTTCTGGCCCTCGTCCCACTGATCTCCGTCGCGTGGACGGTCATCTCCCGCGGGGCCGCGCGCTTAGACGTCGAGTTCTTCACGTTCTCGATGCGCGGGATCGTCGGTGAGGGCGGTGGCGCCGCCCACGCACTCGCCGGCACGCTGATCATCACGGCCATCACCACGCTGATCTCCGTTCCGATCGGCATCCTCACGGCGGTGTACCTGGTGGAGTACGGCCGCGGCAGCCTCGCGCGCGCCATCACGTTCCTCGTGGACGTCATGACCGGCATCCCGTCCATCGTCGCCGGTCTGTTCGCCCTGGCCCTCTTCGTCCTCATCCTCGGACCGAGCGCACGCCTCGGGATCATGGGCTCGGTGGCGCTGTGCGTCCTGATGATCCCCGTGGTGGTCCGCTCCACCGAGGAGATCCTGCGCCTGGTGCCGCACGAGCTGCGGGAGGCCTCCTACGCGCTGGGCGTCCCGAAGTGGCGCACGGTCGTCAAGGTCGTTCTGCGGACATCCGTCGCCGGGATCGCCACCGGTGTCACGCTGGCCATCGCCCGCGTCATCGGTGAGACCGCCCCGCTCCTGGTGACCGTCGGGTTCACCGCGGCCATCAACTACAACCCCTTCGACGGGCGTATGGCCACGTTGCCCACGTTCTCGTGGTTCTCCTACGCAGCACCGAGCCTGCCCGTCGAGGCATCGATCGATCGGGCCTGGACGGCGGCTCTCGTCCTCGTCATCCTGGTGATGGCGTTCAACCTCCTCGCACGGGTCGTCTCGCGGGCCTTCTCGCCCAAGACCCGCTGACCCCCTGACATACACCGACCGCACTGGAAGGCGGCCATGAGCAAGCGCATCGACGTCTCTGACCTGAACATCTACTACGGCGATTTCCTCGCCGTCGAGGGCGTCTCGATGGCGATCGAGCCCCGCTCGGTGACGGCCTTCATCGGCCCGTCCGGGTGTGGCAAGTCGACCTTCCTACGGTCGCTGAACCGCATGCACGAGGTGATCCCGGGCGCCCGCGTCGAGGGCAAGGTCGTCATGGACGGCCAGGACCTCTACGGCTCCGACGTCGACCCGGTCGACGTCCGCCGCACGGTGGGCATGGTGTTCCAGCGCCCCAACCCGTTCCCGACGATGTCCATCGCCGAGAACGTGCTCGCCGGCGCCCGCCTCAACAGCAAGCGCATGCGCAAGTCGGAGGCCGACGACCTGGTGGAGTCCTCCCTGCAGGGCGCCAACCTGTGGAACGAGGTCAAGGACCGCCTCGACCGCCCCGGTGCCGGCCTGTCCGGTGGCCAGCAGCAGCGCCTCTGCATCGCCCGCGCCATCGCGGTGAAGCCCGACGTGCTGCTCATGGACGAGCCTTGCTCGGCGCTCGACCCGATCTCCACCCTCGCCATCGAGGACCTCATCCAGAAGCTCAAGAGCGACTACACGATCGTCATCGTGACCCACAACATGCAGCAGGCCTCGCGCGTCTCCGACGCCACGGCCTTCTTCAACATTGCGGGCACGGGCAAGCCGGGCAAGCTCATCGAGATGGCCGACACCGCGACGATCTTCTCCAACCCCACCCAGAAGGCCACCGAAGACTACGTCTCCGGCCGCTTCGGGTGATCTCGCGGCTCCTCACGAGCCGCGACCGCGTCCACGAGGGGCGCCGACCCTGCCGGGTCGGCGCCCCTCGCCGCGTCCGACGATCGTCAGCTCGTCTGCTCCACTCACCTGTCAGCCGAGCAAGGGCAGGAGGACGACGGCGAACAGCGCCGCGCCGGCCGCTGCGCCGGGCGCCGTGAGCACCCAGTACCCCACGATGCGGCGCACCACCCGCCATCGCACCGCCGACAGGCGGTGCACGCCGCCCGCGCCGGCTATCGCCGCGGTGACCACGTGCGTCGTGGACACGGGAACACCCAAACCCGCTGCGGACAGGGCGAGCACACCCGTGGTGGTGACCTCTGCGGAGAACCCTGCCGGGGAATCGAGCCGGGTGATGCCCGTGGCGAGCGTCCTCACGATGCGCCAGCCCCCTGCGAGAGTGCCCAGCGCCAGCGCCCCGGACGCCGCCCCCACCACCCACCACGGCACCGGGGCACCGTCCGACAGCGCACCCGCGGCGACCAGCGCCAGCACCACGACGCCCATGGTCTTCTGCGCGTCCTGCAGTCCATGGCCGACGGCCACCCCGCTGCTGGAGACCACCTGGGCGTAGCGGAAGGTGCGGTGGGCGCGCCCGGGGGCGGCGTGCCGCAGCCGCCAGGCGATGACCAGCGACACCAGGGCGGACACGGCGTACCCGAGCAGCGGTGAGGCGAGCAGGGGCAGCGCCACCTGGAGGGCGGCACCCATCCAGTCCACGCGTGCGCCCACCACGGCACCGGCTCCGGCAAGGCCGCCCACCAGGGCGTGCGTGGAGCTGCTGGGGATCCCGCGCCACCACGTGAGGACGTTCCACGCCGTGGCACCGAGCAGCGCGGACAGCACGAGCACGAGCCCCGGGCGTCCGCCGAGCGGGTCCAGGACGCCGTAGGCCAGCGCCTCGGCCAGTCGCAGGCCCAGCAGGCCGCCGAGCCCGTTGAGCACGGCGGCGATGACGAGCGCTGTCCCCGGCGTGAGGGCGCGGGTGGCGACGGGGGTGGCGATGACGTCGCTGGCGTCGTGGGCGCCGTTGATCGCGGCAAAGACCAGCGCGGCGACCACCACGACCACAAGCAGCGTTCCGGTGCCGGGATCCACCGGCTAGGCCTCCTGCACGGCGATGGCCTCGACGGTGCGGGAGACGACCTCGAAGGCACGAGCAGCCGCGAGCAGCCGGTCCGCGACTTCCTTGGCCGCCAGGGAGCGCAGCAGGTCGCCCGCGCCGCGGGGCCCGGCGCCGTAGACGTCGGCGAGGATGGCGCGGTGGGCGCGTCCCACCTCGTGCTCGAGGCGGCTCACCTCCACCCAGTAGTCGGCGAGGTCGCGCACGGCGCGCAGGCGGGTCATGGCCGGGGCCGTCACCTCGGCCTGGCGCTGCACCAGCGCGAGCTGCTCGACCACCCCCGCGGGCAGCTCGCCGAGGTTCGTGGCGAGCAGTGCGCCGGCCACCTCGTCGAGCGCGTCGACACAGTCGTCCAGGGCGGTGGCCAGGGTGACCAGGTCTCCGCGGTCGAACGGGGTGACGAAGCTGGAGGTGACCGTCCGGACCAGCCTTCGGGTGGCCTCGTCGGCGGTGCGCTCGACGGCGGAGAGCCTGTCGGCCAGGTCGAGCCGCTCCGCCCCGCCCGCCCCGACCATCGCCACGAGGACGTCGGCAGCCGCGACGACGTGGTGCGCGAGCGCCGCGGCGTCGTCGAAGACGGCGCTGTCGCGAGGCAGCAGGCGCATGGGTGGTGCTCCAGGGACGGTCGGATCCGGCCGCGCCGGGAACGCCCAGGTTAGGCCAGCGGGTCGCGCGGGTGACGAGAGAGCGTCATCCGAGCCCCGTTCGGCGCCGTCGTGACGGGCTCAGGTCACCTGCTCGGGGGTGCCCTCGCCGGCCGTGTCCAGCATCGAGCTCGACTCCGGCGCATCGCTCACCGCGATGCCGAGCAGGCGGTCGATCTCGGCCTGGGGCAGCACGTCTCCGGCTTCGGAGGCGGCGACGACGAGGTCGCCGTACAGCTCGATCTCCTCGGCGAGGGCGTCGTCGTCGAGGCGCCGGCTGCGCTCCATCCCTGCACGGTAGCGGGCTGCGCCGTCGCCCATCGCCCGAACCGCGGGGAGAACCGCCGGTCAGCCCGCGCCAGCAGTGCTGACGGTGAGAACAGCTGCTGAGATGAGCGGGTGCACCCTGTCGATGCGCTGCGCCGCACGGCGTTCCTCCTCGAACGCGAGCAGGCCGCCACTCCGCGCGTCAAGGCGTTCCGCACGGCGGCCACGGTGCTCGGCGGGCTGCCGGAGGAGGAGCTCGCTCAACGCGTGGCCGCCGGCACGCTCACCGAGCTGCGCGGGGTGGGGCCGCGCACGGCCGCCGTCGCCACGCAGGCCGCGCAGGGCCTCGAACCCGACTACCTGGCCGAGCTGGAGGAGCGCCGCCGGGCCTCCGGTGACCTGGTCGAGCTCGACGACGACGCCGCGGCGCTCCTCGCCGCGCTGCGCGGAGACCTGCACGTCCACACCGACTGGAGCGACGGCGGTTCCCCGCCCCAGGAGGTCGCCGCTACCGCAGTGGAGCTGGGTCACGAGTACCTCGCCCTCACCGACCACTCCGGTGGCCTCCGGGTCGCGAACGGGCTGTCCCCGCGACGGCTGGAACGCCAGCTGGACCTGGTCGACGCGCTGGCGGGGCAGCTCGCGCCGTTCCGGCTGCTGTCGGGCATCGAGGTGGACATCACCGAGGACGGCGGGCTCGACTGCCCGGACGAGCTGCTCGAGCGCGTCGACGTCGTCGTCGCCTCGGTGCACAGCAAGCTCGGCGGTCGCAGTAGCAGCGAGGAGATGACCGCGCGGATGCTCGGGGCGCTGGAGCACCCGCGGGTGAGGGTGCTCGGGCACTGCACGGGGAGGCTGGTGGCGAAGGGGGCGGATCAGCCGACATCGAGGAGGCCGGCGCAGCGCCCCGAGGCGCCCTTCGATGCGGCGGCGGTGTTCGCGCGCTGCGCACAGCGGGGTGTGGCGGTGGAGGTGAACGCGCGCCCGGAGCGCCTCGACCCGCCGATGCGGCTGCTGCGCCAGGCGCTGGAGGCCGGGTGCCTGGTGAGCATCGACACCGACGCGCACGCGCCGGGCCAGCTCGACTGGCGCGCCTTCGGGGCCGCCCGGGCTGCGGCGGCGGGCGTCGACCACGGGCGCGTGGTCACCACCTGGCCGGTCGAGCGGCTGCTCGGCTGGCTCAGGGTCGCAGGCTGAGCGCGCGCTGGCGCAGTGACCCAGGCGCCGCAGCTCCCGCCGCAGCCGTCGAGGAGTCAGGCCCTACGGACGGCGCGGGCACGGACAGCGATGCTGCCCGGCGGAGCTGACGATCAGGCACGGGCACCTGCGCGGGAGCGGATGTGGCGGCGGCAGCCGTGGTGACTTCGACGGATGCCTCGGCGACTGTGGCCGCCGGCCCCTCGCCGCTCCACGCGCCGAACCCGACACTACGGGCGCGTTCGTACCAGGACGTGATGGCGGCGTCGAGGTCGGGCTCGGGGGTGGGGCGGCCGAACCAGTAGCCCTGCCCGTGGTCGCACCCCATCTCGACGAGCATCCGCGCTTGCTGCTCGGTCTCGATGCCCTCGGCGATGACCGTGAGGCGGTGGGCGTGGGCGAGGTCGATGACGGCCTGCACGACAGCGCGGGCGGAGGTGTCGGTGCCCAGCCGCGAGACGAAGGCCCGGTCGACCTTCATGAACGCCAGGTCGAGGGCCGCCAGGTAGCTCAGGGCGGACCAGCCGGTGCCGAAGTCGTCGATGCCGACGCCGACGCCGAGGTCGGTGAGGCCGTCGAGGGCGCGGCGTGCGTCCTCGCCCTGGTCGAGCAGGGAGTGCTCGGTGATCTCCACGAGGAGGCGGGACGGGTCGGAGCCCGAGCTCTGCAGGGCACCGCGCACCAGGAGGGCGAGGTCGGGCCGGCACAGGGTCCGCGAGGACATGTTGACGGCCACGGTGGGCAGCTGGTGGCGCGGACCGTTCACCGGCAGTGCTTCGGTGTCGGGCAGGGCGATCGAGCTGACCGCGGGCATCGCCGCCCGTGCCACCAGGGCCGCCGCTGAGGGTGCGGGGGCCTCGAGGGCCGGCGGACGCCACCGCTGTGCCATGGAGCTGGCGCGGCCGAGCACCCACTCGTCCAGGCGCGTCACGAGGCCCGTCTCCTCGGCGACGTCCACGAACAGGGCCGGGGAAATCGGTCCCTGCTCGGGGTCGATGACGCGGGCGAGCGCCTCGACGCCGACCACCTCGCCGCTGGCCATCGCCACGACGGGTTGGTAGAGCACCTGCAGCCGGCCGGCGTCGAGGGCCGAGCGCAGCATGGCCTCGGTGCGCACCCTGCGGGCGGCGGCGTGCTCGAGGGCGGGGGTGTAGTGGACGGCGCGGTCGCGCCCTTCCCGCTTGGCGCGGCGCAGCGCGAGCCCGGCGCGGCGGACGACGTCGTCGGCGCCCACCTCGTCACCGTCGGTGGTGATCAGTCCGATGGAGGCGGTGAGGGTCAGCGGCTCGGCGGCACCGTCGACGAGGACGGGACGCCGCAGCGCCGCTGCGAGGTCGGCGGCGAGGTCGGCGGCGGCCGGGGGGGTGGTCGGTCCGTGACCCGGCGGGGTGCACGCGCCGACGGCGACGGCGAAGACGTCGCCGTCCAGACGGGCGACCACCGCGTCACGCGGAGCGGCGGCGCGCAGGCGGTCGGCGCAGGCCACGAGCACGCGGTCCGAGGTGGCCCGGCCGAGGGCATCGTCGAGGACGGAGAACCTGTCGAGATCGACCAGGGCCAGCACCGCGCCACCGCGCCGACGCTGGCGCTCGCCCTCGCGGGCGTCGCCCTCGAGGTAGGCCAGGACCGCGGGGCGCGTCGCCAGGTCGGTGAGGGGGTCGCGCTGACCGATCGGGGCTGCGGCCGTGATGTCGACGGCGGAGCCGTAGAGCCGGCGGGCCTCGCCCGAGGCGTCGAGCTCCACCTCGGTCCACGCGTGCACGCGGCGGTGGACGCCGTCGGCGCCGACCAGGTCGAACTGTTCCTCGCCGCCGCGGCGCGCCTCGCGCACCACGAGCAGCCAGGCCCGCACGCGCGCCCGGTCGGCGGGCACGACGAGTGAGGTCCACCACTGCATCGAGGGGCGCGTGGAGGCGGGGTCGCTCCCGGCGATGCGGTGCATCCCCTCGGACCAGGTGAGCTCACCGGTGAGAAGGTCGAGCTCCCACACCGCGGCGCTGATGCCCGTGCCTCTGCTACCCGAGCCCCTGCTACCGGTGCCCCTGCTGCCCGTACCCCGGGCGTCTGGGGCGCTGTCCGGGTCGGCCGCCTGCGGGCGCCCCGGAGCAGCGGAGGGTGAGGTCACCGTCCGCGAACTCGGGGACCACGGCGGCGGAGGCATGCCCAAAGGGTGTCACCGGGTGTGACCGATCAGGCGCCAAACGACCGAGACACGCCGAGGCGGGGAAGAACTCCTGAAGCGATCTTACATTGCGTAACTGATCCAGCACGCAGGGCTCATGAAGTGGCGTACCCGGCGGGGTTCGAGGTCTGCCAGCGCCACGTGTCGGCGCACATCTCGTCGAGCCCGCGGCGAGCAGTCCACCCGAGCTCGTCGCGCGCACGGGCCGGGTCGGCGTACGAGACCGCCACGTCTCCAGCGCGGCGAGCCGCGACGCGCACAGGGATCTCGCGCCCGGCGGCGCGCTCGAACGCGGCGACCACATCGCGCACCGACGAGCCACGCCCGGTACCGAGGTTCCAGGCGCGGGCGCCTGCGCCGCGCCCACCGGCGGACAGTCCCGCCAGCGTCCGCAGGGCGGCGACGTGCCCCTCGGCGACGTCGACCACGTGGATGTAGTCACGCACGCCGGTGCCGTCGGGGGTGTCGAAGTCATCGCCGAAGATCGTCAGCTGCTCGCGGCGGCCCACCGCGACCTGCGCGATGAACGGCACGAGGTTGTTCGGCACGCCGCGCGGGTCTTCCCCGATGCGACCCGAGGGGTGCGCGCCGACGGGGTTGAAGTAGCGCAGCAGCGCCACGGACCACCGGTCGTCACTGGTGGCAACGTCACGCAGCACCTGCTCGACCATGAACTTGGTCCAGCCGTAGGGGTTGGTGGCCCCCAGCGGAGAGTCTTCCGTGAGGGGCATCTGCGTTGCGGCGCCGTAGACGGTGGCCGAGGAGCTGAAGACGATGGTGCGGCAGTCGACGGCGTCCATCGCCTTGATGAGGTTGAGGCTGCCGCCGACATTGGTGCGGTAGTACCGCTCGGGCTCGGCCACGGACTCACCGACGGCCTTGAGCGCCGCGAAGTGGACGACAGCCTCGGGACGGACCCGCTGGAGCGCCGCCAGGACGGCTGCCTCGTCGGTGATGTCGGCCTCGATCAGCTCGATGTCGCGGCCGGCGATCTCGGCGACGCGTCGCAGCGCCTCAGGAGAGGAGTTGGACAGGTCATCCAGGACGGTGACCGTGTGCCCCTCCTCGAGGAGTGCCACCGCGGTGTGGCTGCCGATGTACCCCGCTCCGCCCGTCACCAGGATCCGCACACCTCGCGACGCTACACGGACGGTGCGACGGTGGGTGATGCCCACTACCTCGAACGGACGCCCTGACGCCGTCCTGCTCGACGTCGACGGAACCCTCGTCGACTCCAACTACCAGCACGTCGTCGCCTGGGCGCGCGCTTTCACGGGTGTCGGCGTCGACGTGCCCGCGGCCCGACTGCACCGCGCGGTCGGCATGGGCGGTGACCAGCTCGTGGGCTCGGTGGCCGGCGACGACGTCGAGCGCGCCCACGGCGACGCACTCCGCGAGGCCTGGAAGCGGGAGTACCTCGCCCTGCTCGACCGGGTGCCGGTGCTCCCCGGCGCCGCCGACCTCCTGCGCGCCTGCCACGACCGCGGGCTGGCGGTGGTGCTGGCCAGCTCCAGCACCTCGGACCTGCTGGAGCGGCACACCGCGATCATCGGGCAGGACGTCGTCGAGGCGACCGTGAGCGCGGTGACCACCGCCGACGACGTCGAGGCGTCCAAGCCCGCCGGCGACCTGTTCGCCGTGGCGGCACGGAAGGTGGGGGCGCGTCGCGCCGTCGCCGTCGGAGACTCCCCGTGGGACGCCAGGTCCGCGCACGCCGCGGGAATGGGCGTGGCGCTGGTGCGCTCCGGTGGCTTCTGCGACGACCTGCTGCGCGCGGAAGCGCCGGAGGCCCCGCTGTACGACGACGCCGCCGACCTGGTCGCGCGGCTCGACGCATCGCCGCTGCTCGACTGACCCAGCCGATCACACGTCGGTCAGCTGTCGATCAGCCGTCGATCAGCTGCTGACGCGGAACCAGACCACCTTGCCGGTGGCCTGGCGCGGCACCCGGCCCCCCAGGAGCGCGGCCAACGGACCGGGCAGTGACGGACCAGGGGCGGGCGCGCTGGCCGACGGAACGGCGGACGCGGCGGCCGGAGCCGGCTCGACCTCGCGCAGTCCGCCGTCGCGAACGCCCCACTCCACGGACAGCTTGTCGACCAGCTCCAGCCCACGCCCGCTCTCCTCGAGGAGACCGGCGTCGCGGAGCACGGGGTGCGCGGGGCTGCCGTCGGCCACCTCCACGAGCACGCTGCCGTCGGACTCGAGCTCGAGGTCCATCGTCACCAGCGACCCGGCGTGGACGACGGCGTTGGTGACGAGCTCGGAGGCGAGCAGCTCGACGCGGTCACGCGCCTCGGGCGTGCACAGCACGCCCAGCTCCTTGCGCACGAACGCCCGCGCCAGCAGGGGAGCCCTGGTGTCCTTGGGAAGCCTCACGCGCACGGAATCACCCTGCCACCGAGAGTGACCTCCCCGTGGCAACTCCGAGACACCAGCGGCTCCCCTGCTGTGCGATCACCGGCGATCACCGGCGATCACCGGCGATCGTCTGCGATCAGCAGCTAGATCGGAAGCCGGATCAGTAGACCGTGTAGCCGCCGTCGGCCACGAGCACGGTGCCCGTGATGAAGCTGGCGGCGTCGCTGGCGAGGAACACGACGCTGGGCGCGATCTCCTCGGGCGAGGCGGCGCGCTGCTGCGGGGCGTCCTCGATCCACTGCCGGCGAAAGCGCGGCTCGTCGACGGGCGCCATCGCCGTGCGCACGTACCCGGGCGCGAGGGCGTTGACGCGGATGCCGTGCGGCGCCCACTCCGCGGCGAGGGACTTGGTCAGCTGGTGCACCGCGGCCTTGGACGCGTTGTACGCGGCCTGGTCCTGCGGGCGGTTGACGATGATCCCCGAGATCGAGCCGATGTTGACGATCGAGCCGCCGCCGGCCTCCCGCATGTGGCGGCCCACAGCGAGAGAGGTTTTCCACAGCGCCCGCACGTTGAGGTCGAACACCGCCGACCACTCGTCGTCCGGAACCTCCCAGCTGGACCGGTGGAAGCACGTGCCGGCGTTGTTGACCAGCACGTCGATGCGGCCGCCCAGGCCCGCCAGGCACTCGGAGGCCGCGCGCTCGACGTCGTCGTCGACGGTGAGATCAGCGTCTACGCGGACCAACGGCACCCCCTGGGAGGCAGCCTCGTCGACGAACGCCTGCGACCGCGCGCCGTCGCGAGCGACGATCGCCACCCTCGCGCCCGCCGCAGCCAGACCGAGCGCGAACGCGCGACCGAGGCCCTGGTTGCCGCCGGTGACGACGGCGGTGCGCCCCTGAAGGCTGAACGGCCCCCAGCTCCCTGCCGTCAGTGCCACGGCTCGACGACCGACTTGAGGCTGTTCGGGTCGGTGTCGGAGTCGAGGGCGTCACCGGCGTGGCCGAGGTCGTAGCGGCCTGTGACGAGGGAGTCGACGTCGACCTGGCCGCTCGCCACGAGGTGCGCGGCCAGCGGCCAGGTGTCGGTGTACCGGAAGATGCCCGTGAGCAGGATCTCGTTGTCCTGGATGTAGCTCACCGGCAGGCTCAGTTCCGGGTTGCCCAGTCCCACGAGGACGGCGGTGCCGCCGCCGCGCACGGAGCGGATGCCGGAGGTGATGGCCGGCGCGGCGCCGGAGGCGTCGATGAACGCGTCGACCTGGAGCTGCGTCACGTCGGTCTCGCGCGGGTCGACGGCGTGCGTGGCGCCGAAGCCCAGCGCTCGCTCGCGGCGAGGGCCGACGAGGTCGGTGACGATCACCTCACGGGCACCGAACGCCCGGGCGACCTGGGCGGTGATGATGCCGATCGGGCCGGCGCCGGCGATGAGCACCCGCTGGCCGGGCACCACGCGGGCCTTGCGCATCGCGGCGATGCCCACGCTCAGCGGTTCCAGCAGCGCGGCGGCGTCGTCGGAGAGACCGTCCGCCACGGGGAAGGCGAACTCGGCGGGCGCGGTGACGTACTCGGCGAACGCCCCGTCGACCGGTGGGGTGGCGTAGAAGCGCATGTGGGGGCAGAGGTTGTAGCGGCCGGCCAGGCACTGCGAGCAGTGGTGGCAGGGGCGCTGCGGGTCGACGGCGACGCGCTCGCCGATCCGCGAGGCGTCCACGCCGGCGCCGACGGCCACCACGGTGCCGCCCATCTCGTGGCCCAGCACCAGCGGCGACTCGACGACGAACTCGCCGGCGCGCAGGTGCCGGAAGTAGTGGACGTCGGAGCCGCAGACCCCGACCGAGCCGACCCTGACGAGCACCTCACCCGGGCCGGCCTCTGGGACGGGGCGCTCTTGCACCTCGACCGTGTTCTCGGCCAGCAGCACGCTGGCCCGCATCGTCGTGGGAAGCCTGTCCGGCACCCCCGGGGCGGCCTGGGGCCGCTTCTGCTCCGTCGCAGCGCTCATGCGCGCCATCATGCCCCGACCCCGTTGAGAACGTTCTCACGCGGGTGCCGGCCCTCTTCTCGCACTCGCGCGCCCCAGTGCGCCTTCACCCCCCACCCGACCGGCACTCGCGCGCTTCAGTGCGACTTCGTGGGGTCTCCACGGCGCGCTGGAGCGCGCGAGTGCGCGAGGGGGGACGCGGTCAGTGCTCGCCGCGCTGCAGCACCCGCTCGGTGGTGCGCCCGTCGGCCAGAGTGGTGCGGACGGTCAGCGAGCCGGTCGACCAGGCGGGCCACCAGGCCACGAAGTAGCCGCTGCCGAGGGTGGCCGCCACGCGCTGGCCCCGGTCGTCCGTGACGACGACGCCCGTCACGGCGGCACCTGCTCGCCCCATCACCAGGGTGAAGGTGCCCCCCTCGTCCCTGCTGGAGAGACCACCACCGACGGTCACCCCGTCCTCCGGAGGGGCAGCCAGGTTGTCGCTCGGTGACCACGCGCTGGGGCCGATGCGGTCGAGCGGCACTCCCGGGCGGGTTCGAGGGTCGGACGACAAGCAGCTGGCAACGCCCTGCGGCGTGACGGCGACCATCGCGGTGAACAGCCCCCGCGTCTCCGCGACGCCTGCGATCTGCGGCCCGGGGGCAGGCGTGTCGTCGCCCGGCGGCCGACGGGAAGCGACGGCGAGGCAGTCGGCCTCCCACGAGGCGGCTTCAGCAGCGGTCAGGGGCGTCGGGTCGGGGGTCCAGGAGGCGAAGGCCTGCGGGGTCCCCTGGTCGGACACCACCTGCGCGGCCACGAGGCCGGCCGCCGTCACTGCCGCCGATGCGCCGACCAGCACCCACCTGCGGCGCAGCCGGGCCGAGCGCCGGCCGGTCGCCGTCGTCGTCCTGCTGGTGAGGTCTTCGGGCGTGCGCGGCGTGGCCAGGACGCGCGCCAGCAGTGCCTCCGCCGCCGGGGAGGCGGGGTCGGGCGTGGTGTCGCGGGTGGGGTCGATGCGGGTGAGGTCCAGCTCGGTCAGGGGGGCGTTCATCGGGGGCCTCCGTCGTCGGCAGCAGCGGTACGGGGGGTAGCGGGGTGGTCGAGGTGCACGCGCAGACGGCGGCGGGCGCGGACCAGGCGCAGGCTGAGCGCGGTGCGGCTGATGCCGAGCACCTGCGCGGCCTCGACGGTGCTCAGCCCGTCGAGCGCGGTGAGGGTGAGCGCCTCCTGGTCGGACGGGCTGAGCAGGCACCAGGCGCGGGCGAGGTCGACCTGGGAGACCACGTGGTCGCTGCCGTCGGGGACGACGTCGGCGGGCAGCGCCGTGCCCACGCGCACCGCGAGCGCCTGACGGCGGGCGTCGCCGCGGCGGGCGTTGAGCATGGTCCGCTGCGCCACGCCGAACAGCCAGGCGCGGGCACGGCCGTGCTCCTCGGGGACCTCCTCCAGGCGCCGCCACGCGACGATGAAGACCTCCGCGACGACGTCCTCCGCGGCCAGCGGGTGCAGGCGCCTCTCGACGAACCTGACGAGGTCGGCGTAGGTGGCGCGGAACAGGGCCTGGTAGCGGTCCTCGTCGGGCACCGGCCCTCCTGCCGTCATCGAGTCGGGCGCGTGCCGCGGTGGTGGGGCCGCGGCGGGGGCGGTGGTCAGCGGGGTGCTCACACCTCTACGTGTCCACCCCGCGTGCCGTTGCTACACCCGTGCCGCTCCTCAGCTCGAATCCCGGCTCGTCTGCCAGCATGCAGACATGTCCGTGCTCGTCCGTGTGCTCGTCAATGCCGTCGCCCTGTGGGTGACCACGCTCGTGGTGCCCGGCATCGACATCACGAGCAAGGGCGGCCACCTTGAGCAGGCCCTGACGTTCGTGCTGGTGGGGGCGGTGTTCGGCCTGGTCAACACCGTGGTGCGCCCGGTGGTGAAGCTGCTGTCGCTGCCCCTCTACGTACTGACGCTCGGCCTGTTCTCGCTGGTGGTCAACGCCGCGATGCTCGAGCTGACCGCGTGGGTGTCGAGCTTCACGCCGCTGACCCTCGTGGTGGACAGGTTCTTCTGGTCGGCGGTGCTCGGTGCCGTCGTCGTGGGCCTGGTGTCGTGGCTGCTGGCACTGTTCATGCCGGAGCGCCGCCACCACCGCGTCTGACAGCCTCGCGAGATCCGTCACAGCACGAGATGGTTGATGCCCAGAGTCGGCGCTGCTCTCCCTCACGTCGAGCTGGAGCTCGACGTGGACATCGACCTGGACACCCGCGCCGAGAGCGGAACGGTGCCGGGAGCTGCGGAGCGTTGGCCCCTTCAGCGTGAGCGGAATGTCACGCTGAAGGGGCCAACAGAACACAGCTCCCAGAATCACGACGGTGGCAGTAGGGCTGGCGTCGCTGCTGGTGGAGACACGGCGTGCACGACATCTCCTGAGAATGAAGCGTCGAGGCAGAACACCACTGCTTCACATGCGCTGAAGTCCGTGACCGGCGATGACCGCGGTGCCCTCCAGATCGGAGGCCTCCAGGTCGACCGTGGCGAGGAAGCCCCAGTCGTGGTCGCCCGCCGGGTCGTCGACGACCTGCCGGACCTGCCACAGCCGGGCCTCCCTGTCGTGGGTGATCTGCAGCAGCGCGGGAGCGCGCGAGGCGGCGGACACGCCGACGTCGTCGTGCTCGGCGTAGTAGTCAGCGACCACCGCCTGCCAGGCGTCGAGGTCGAGCGCGGGGTCGAGCTGGGCGAGGTCCCACGCGCGGCGGCGCGCCAGCAGGTCCACCCGCTGCCACATCGCGTTGCGGACCTGCACGGTGAAGGCGCGCACGTTGGCGGTAATCCCGCGCAGGGCCGGCGGGGGTGGCGGCGTCCCGTCGAGCAGCGCCTCGGGGTGGGTGAGCGCCTCCCACTCGTCGAGCAGGCTGGAGTCGGTCTGGCGGACCACCTCGCCGAGCCACTCGATGACGTCGTCGAAGCCCTCCACGCGCCGGTCTTCCGGGACGGTCTGGCGCAGCGCCCGGTAGGCGTCGGACAGGTAGCGCAGCACCGCCCCCTCGGAGCGGGTGAGGTTGTAGCGGCGGACCAGGTCGCCGAAGGTCATCGCCTGCTCCAGCATCTCCCGCACCACCGACTTGGGGCTGAGCGCGTCCTCCGGCAGCCACGGCGCGCTCTGGCGGTACTGCTCGAACGCCGCTCCGAGCAGCTCCTCCAGCGGCTTGGGCCAGGTGATCTCCTCGAGCAGCTCCATCCGCTCCTCGTACTCGATGCCCTCGGCCTTCATGGCCGCCACGGCCTCACCGCGGGCGGCGAACTGCTGGGCCAGCAGGATCGGGCGGGGGTCATCGAGGGTCGCCTCCACCACGCTGACGACGTCGAGGGCGGGCGTCGGCGAGGTGGGGTCGAGCACGTCGAGCGCCGCCACCGCGAAGGTCGACAGCGGCTGGTTGAGCGCGAAGTCGGCCTGCAGGTCGACGGTGAGGCGCAGCGTGCGGCCGTCGTCGTCGGGCTCGGGGAGCTTCTCGACGACGCCGGCGGCCAGCAGCTCGCGCACGATCGCGATGGCGCGCTTCACCAGGCGCACCTGGGTGGCCCGGTCGGAGTGGTTGTCGCGCAGCAGCCGGCGGAACGCCGGCACCGTCGGGGCGGGGCGGGCGATGGTGTTGAGCACCATCGCGTGCGTCACGCACATCTGACTGGTCAGCGGCTCGGGGGCCGCCGCCACGAGGCGCTCGAAGGTGGGCTGCGCCCAGCTGACCTCGCCCTCCGGCGGCTTCTTCTTGACCACCTTGCGGCGCTTCTTGGGGTCGTCACCGGCCTTGGCGAGCGCCCGCTCGTTCTCGATGAGGTGGTCGGGGGCCTGCACCACGCACGTGCCGGAGGTGTCGAAGCCGGCGCGGCCGGCGCGCCCGGCGATCTGGTGGAACTCCCGCGCGCTCAGCAGGCGGGTGCGGCGGCCGTCGAACTTGGTCAGTGACGTCACGAGCACCGAGCGGATGGGCACGTTGATGCCCACGCCGAGGGTGTCGGTGCCGCAGATGACCGGGAGCAGCCCCTCCTGCGCGAGCGTCTCTACGAGGCGGCGGTACTTGGGCAGCATCCCCGCGTGGTGCACGCCGACGCCGTGGCGCACGAGCTTGGACAGCACCTGCCCGAATCCCGCGGTGAACCGGAAACCGCCGAGGGCCTCCCCGATCCGCTCCCGCGCTCCCTTGTCCGCGACAGTTACTGAGAGCAACGCTTGCGCACGTTCCAGTGCGGCGGCCTGGGTGGGGTGGACGACGTAGACCGGCGCCTCACGCGCCTCGAGCAGCTCTTCGAGCGTCTCGTGCACGGGCGTCATGGCCCAGCGGTGGTGCAGCGGCACCGGCCGCTCGGCGCCCGCGACCAGTACGGCCGGTGTGCCGGTGCGGCGCAGCAGGTCGTCGGTGAAGCGCGTGGTGTCGCCCAGGGTCGCCGACATGAGGAGGAACTGCGCGCGCGTCAGCTCCAGCAGCGGTACCTGCCAGGCCCAGCCGCGGTCGCGGTCGGCGTAGTAGTGGAACTCGTCCATGACGACGAGTCCGACGTCCAGATCGGCCCCCTCGCGCAGCGCGCGGTTGGCCAGCACCTCCGCGGTGCAGCAGACCACCGGGGCTGCCGCGTTGACGGCGCCGTCGCCGGTGACCATGCCCACGTTCTGGGCTCCCAGCACCTCCACCAGCGCAAAGAACTTCTCACTGACCAGCGCTTTGATGGGGGCGGTGTAGACCGACCGGCGCCCCGAGGCCATCGCTGCCGCGTGGGCGCCGAGCGCCACGAGCGACTTGCCCGAGCCCGTGGGTGTGGCGAGCACCACATGCGAGCCGCTCACCACCTCGATAAGCGCCTCCTCCTGGGCCGGATAAAGGCTCAGCCCGCGGTCGGTGGCCCACCCCTCGAAGGCCTCGAAGACGGCATCCGGGTCACCCGCCGCCTCGCCGGAGGGCAGGCGGGAGGGCAGGTCTGGACGGCGGTCCACCTCGAGGTCGTCGGTCGGGGCGGCGGCAGGCACGCCCTCGAGCGTCCCACGTCCGGGCGAGTCCACCGCGGCGAGCCGACATCCGAGCGGGTGTCCTGCACAAGCAGGCCGGTGCATCCTCGCTGAGGTCACCTACTGTGAGGGACACCGAGCTCGGCACCCCGTCCCGAGCCCCGGTTCTCCGTTCCACGTTCATGGGCCGGCTGGAGGTGGCGTGGCACAGCTTGAGGCGTCGCACGGCGCCGGTTCGCCGTGGCGGTCCGGCACCAGGTACCCGCCTGTGACCGCCTCCGTGCGCGAGGCCCGCCGCTTCGTGGAAGCCGAGCTGGCCGCCCGCGGTCACGAGGAGCTCGCCGACGACGCCGGCCTCGTGCTCAGCGAGCTCGCCGCCAACGCCGTGCTCCACGCCCGGACGCCGTTCGAGGTGGTCGTCACCGGTCACGACCGCCAGCGCGTGCGGGTGGAGGTGGTCGACGGCAGCACCGCCCTACCCGTCCTGGCCGACACCCTCAGGACGTCGATGACCGGGCGCGGCATGGTGCTCGTGGCGGCGCTGGCCTCGCGCTGGGGCAGCGAGCGGCTCGACTCCGGCAAGTCGGTCTGGTTCGAGGTGGGCGGGGAGCAGGACCGGACCGACCCCGACGACCCCAGCGCTGAAGACCTGCTCGCCATGTGGGCAGACCTCGACACGGCAGTGACCGTCGTCATCCCCGACGTGCCGGTGGGGCCGCTGCTGGCCGCCAAGGAGCACCTCGACGACCTGGTCCGCGAGCTGCAGATCGTCATGCACGACCCGGCCTTCGTGGCGCGCGCGGAATCGGAGGCGCCGGAGGAGGTCGTCCTGGCGCGCCGGCTCGACGCCGCGGTGCAGGCCTTCGACTCGGCGCGGGTGCAGGTGCGCACGCAGGTGGTGAGGGCGGCGCGCGCCGGCGCGCAGCTGGTCACCCTGGAACTCGTGCTGGAGGCGGGCACGGGCGTGCACGCACGCCGGTTCCTGGAGGCCGTGGAGGAGGCAGACCGGCTGTCGCTGCGCGGGCTGCTCCTGACCCGTTGCGACGAGCTGAGCCAGCACGTCGCCATCCGCCGCCGCTACCTCGACGAGGTCATGCGCCAGCTC
This sequence comes from Quadrisphaera granulorum, assembly GCF_003149145.1. Lineage (GTDB taxonomy): Bacteria > Actinomycetota > Actinomycetes > Actinomycetales > Quadrisphaeraceae > Quadrisphaera > Quadrisphaera granulorum. The sequence continues at coordinate 84,995 of NZ_QGDQ01000020.1, forward strand.
GGTTGAACAAGGGGCTGAGCGGCCGACGGACACAGCGGGCAGCACGGGATGCACTGACCGGCCCGGCTCCTGGCAGGATCTGTGGCCGTGTCCAAGGTCCTGACCTCCCTGCCCGTCGGCGAGCGCGTCGGCATCGCCTTCTCCGGAGGTCTCGACACCTCCGTGGCGGTCGCCTGGATGCGCGACAAGGGCGCCGTGCCCTGCACGTACACCGCGAACATCGGCCAGTACGACGAACCCGACATCGACGCTGTGCCCGGCCGCGCCGGGGCGTACGGCGCCGAGCTGGCCCGTCTGGTCGACTGCCGCGAGGCGCTCGTGGAGGAGGGCCTGGCCGCGCTGACGTGCGGCGCGTTCCACATCCGCTCCGCCGGACGGGCGTACTTCAACACCACGCCGCTGGGCCGCGCGGTGACCGGCACCAAGCTCGTCCGGGCGATGCTCGACGACGACGTGCAGATCTGGGGCGACGGCTCCACCTACAAGGGCAACGACATCGAGCGGTTCTACCGCTACGGCCTCATGGCCAACCCGGCGCTGCGGATCTACAAGCCGTGGCTCGACGCGCAGTTCGTGGCCGAGCTGGGCGGCCGCAAGGAGATGTCGGAGTGGCTGGTCGCGCACAACCTGCCCTACCGCGACTCCACGGAGAAGGCGTACTCGACCGACGCCAACATCTGGGGCGCCACCCACGAGGCCAAGAGCCTGGAGCAGCTCGACACCGGCATCGAGATCGTGCAGCCGATCATGGGTGTGCGGTTCTGGGACCCGGCCGTGGAGATCGAACCCGAGGACGTCGTCATCGGGTTCGAGCAGGGCCGTCCGGTGTCCATCAACGGGCGCACCTTCTCCTCCCCGGTCGACCTGGTGCTGGAGGCCAACGCCATCGGCGGGCGTCACGGGCTGGGGATGTCCGACCAGATCGAGAACCGCATCATCGAGGCCAAGAGCCGCGGCATCTACGAGGCGCCGGGCATGGCGCTGCTGTTCGCCGCGTACGAGCGCCTCGTCAACGCGGTGCACAACGAGGACACCATCGCCACGTACCACTCCGAGGGCCGCCGCCTGGGTCGGCTGCTCTACGAGGGCCGCTGGCTCGACCCGCAGGCACTCATGCTGCGCGAGTCGCTGCAGCGCTGGGTGGGGACGGCGGTGACCGGCGAGGTGGCGCTGCGGCTGCGCCGCGGCGAGGACTACTCCCTGCTCGACACCTCCGGCCCGCACCTCTCGTACCACCCGGACAAGCTCTCGATGGAGCGCACCGAGGACGCCGCGTTCGGCCCGGTGGACCGCATCGGCCAGCTGACGATGCGCAACCTCGACATCGCCGACTCGCGCGCCAAGCTGGAGCAGTACGCAGCGCTGGGCCTGGTGGGTCCGGACGCACCGGGCGTCGGTCTGGTCGGCGGCTTGGAGGCCGCTGCGCTGGAGCCGGGCGGGGCGGAGGAGATCGCCTCCAGCGGTCAGCCCTCCCCTGACGACCGCCCGATCGACCGCGCCGCCATGGAGGCCGGCACCGACTGACCCCGGCCTCACCCATGATCACCACACCGTCCGTGATCATGGACTTCCGCACCACTTTCCGTCCGTGATCATGGGCAGTCGGCCACTCCGAGGTGGCCGACTGCCCATGATCACGCGGAGGAGGCGGAGGAGGCGGCGGCGAAGCGCTCGGACCAGGCACGCAGGTGGTCCCGCAGCGCGGAAGGCTCCACCGCGCTGACGTCGCAGCGAGCGCGGGCCAGCGCGAACGCCGCCCAGTCGAGGCTCTCGGTGGACATCCGCAGCCTGCACCTGCCCCGTTGAGCCGGATCGAGCTCCTCGATGTGGGCCCACCCTCCGAGCCGCGCACGGGCCTCGTCCGCGGGCACGTGCAGCACGGCGCTCACTTCGTGGCGAGCAGGCGCCGTCCTGATGCTCCCCTCGACGACGGCGAGGGCGTCCGGCCCGGGCAGCTCGCGCGGACGGAACCGCCCTCCCTCGACTCTGGCCGTGGCGGTGCGGTCCACGCGGAGCGTGCGCCAGTCACCGCGGCCGAGGTCCCACGCGAGCAGGTACCAGCGCCGTCCCAGCCTCACCAGGGCGTGCGGCTCCACGCGCCGCTGCGTGCGGGTGCCGTCGGCGGCGGTGTAGTCCAGCGCCAGCCGCTCGGTGTCGCGGCAGGCCTGGGCCAGGGTCAGCAGCACCGCCGGGTCTGGGCCGCCCTCAGCACCCCACGGGCCGCTCACGGCCACCGCGCGCAGCGCATCGACCCGCCGCCGCAGCCGCGGCGGCATCACCTGCACCACCTTCGTCAGGGCGCGCAGCGCCGGCTGGGCGGCGGCGCCGTTGTCGTCGTCGTCAGAGTTCGTGGCGGCTCCCTGGAGGGCGAGCGCCAGCGCGACGGCTTCCTCGTCGTCCAGCGCCAGTGGCGGCAAGGACGCTCCGGCGGCGAGCCGGTACCCACCCTCGGGGCCGGACGTGGCGTCGACGGGATAGCCGAGGTCGCGCAGCCGCTCGACGTCGCGGCGCAGCGTGCGGACCGAGACGCCCAGCCGGTCGGCCAGCTCGGGCCCTGGCCAGTACGCCCGGGCCTGCAGGAGTGACAGCAGGCGCAACGTGCGCGACGACGTGTTGGCCACGTCGACAAGTGTCGTCACATTGCGGACAGCAACTGGCCGCGACCGCTTCTAGCGTCGTCTCCACCAGGGCGAGGGCATTCCTCGCCCGCAGCCACAGGAGGCACCCGTGTTCGCTCCCGGCACCCACACCGAGGCCGAGGTCTTCGCCGGCTTCATCGCGACCCAGCTGGAGGCTGTCCGTGCAGCGGCGTTCGGGCTCACCGACGAGCAGGCGCGACAGCGACCGTGCCGCAGCGAGCTGTCGGTCGGAGGGGTGGTCAAGCACGTCACATGGGTGATGCGGCAGCGCGGTCACGACCGCGTCATGGACGCCGCCGGCTTCGCGTCCTTCACCGACAGCTTCACCCTCCGCGAGGACGAAACGCTCGCCGGCACCCTGGCCACCTTCGACGAGGTCCGCGCGACCTACCTGGCCGACGTCCGCGCCACCGACCCCGCCGCTGCGATGACCGAGCCACCCGCTCCCTGGGACGGACGCCCCGAACCGACACCATCGGTGCACCGGTACGCCCTCGCGCACGCCGTCGAGGAGTTCGCCCGGCACGCCGGCCACGCTGACGTGCTGCGTGAGCAGCTGGACGGCGCGACCGCCCTCCCATTGCTCCTGGCAGCTCACGGCATCCCCGGTAACGCGTTCGCCAGCCCGTGGACCCCGCCAACGGACTGATCGGCGTCCCTCAAGCGGGAATAGCGCCACGCCGATGCGAGGAAGGTGCAGGTGACCGATCCCGCGTGGGGCGTGCGCGTCCTGGGCGTCGCGGGGTCGATCGTCATCGCCGTGGTGCTGGCGCTCGACGGCTTCCCGCACCCGCCTGACGCCAAGCACCTGGTCAGCGTGGTCGCCTGCCTCGCCAGCGCCGCCGTCTTCTCCTGTCTCTCTCCCCGGACCCACCGCCGCATCGCCGCCGTGATGCTGCCGGCGGGCCCCGCGGTCGGGTGCACCAACATCACCATCGCCATGCGAGTCGCTGACTCGCCGACCACGGCGATGACGCTGTCCCTGCTCTACGTGTGGTTCGTGACCTTCTGCGATCTCTACGGTCGCCGCTGGCACAGCCTGCTGGCGCTGTCCGTGACCGCCCCCGGGCTGGCCATCGGCCTGTGGGGCCAGATCGGCGGGCTCCGCGCTGTGATCTTCGCGATGTCGACCGTCGTGGTGCTGTCGGTCTCGTCCGTGGTGCTCAGAGCCGTCTGCGAGCAGGTCCGCCGGGCCAGCACCACCGACGTCCTCACGGGGGTGCTCTCGCGGCGCGGTCTGGCGGAACAGGCTCCGGCGTTCGCGGCACGTGCCCGCTCGCGCGGACAGCGGGTGGCCGTCGTCGTCCTCGACCTGGACGGGTTCAAGACGTTCAACGACGTGCACGGACACGCCGCTGGCGACGGCTTGCTCACGCGCGCTGCAGCGGCGTGGCGCGCGATGCTGCCCGTGCCGTCCCTGCTGGCGCGCACCGGCGGTGACGAGTTCGTCGCGCTGGTGACGTCGGGGCGGAATCGCCCCGCGGTGGACCCGGCACTGCTCGACGCGCTGCGGCGGGCCGCGCCCGACGGCGTCCGCGCCAGCGCGGGGGCGGCCACGTGGATGTACGGCACCACTTTGGAGACCGCGACCCACGAGGCGGACCGGTCCATGTATCTGGACAAGGGCGAACGGCGCCGCGGAGAGGCTCGATCGCCCTCGCCGCCGGAACCCCGGTCAGGGTCAGAACAACAGCCGCACCCCGAGCAGCCGACCGCCGGCGTCTGACCGCTGATCTCCGACGGGAGCGGTAGTCCCGACGAAAGCTGTACTGCCGACGGACGCTGCGAGCCCGGCTGGGTCAGTCGCCCGCTTCGCGGGCGCCCGCCCACAGGTCGACGCCGGAGTCCACCGCGTGCTCGTCGATGGCTGCCAGCTCATCGGCGGTGAAGTCCACGCGCGCCGCGGCGGCCACGTTGTCCTCGACCTGCTGAACGCTGGACGCACCGAACAGGGCCGTGGTGATGCGAGGGTCGCGCAGCACCCAGGAAAGTGCCATCTGCGCGAGCGTCTGCCCGCGCCCGTCAGCGATCTCGTGCAGCGCGCGGACCCGGGCGAGGTTCTCGTCGCTGAGCATGTCCATGCCCAGGGAGGAGCCGCGCGAGGCGCGCGACCCCTCGGGCACCCCGTGCAGGTACTTGTCCGTGAGCAGCCCCTGGGCGAGCACCGTGAACGGGATGCAGCCGACTCCCTCGCGCTCCAGCACGTCGAGCAGCTCCGGCTCGACCCAGCGGTTGAGCATCGAGTAGGAGGGCTGGTGGATCAGCAGCGGAGTACCCAGCTCCCGCAGGATCCGCGCGGCCTGCGCGGTGCGCTCCGGCCCGTAGCTGGAGATGCCCACGTAGAGCGCCTTGCCGGCCCGGACGGCGTCCGCGAGCGCCGTCATGGTCTCCTCCAGCGGCGTCTCCGGGTCGGGCCGGTGGTGGTAGTAGATGTCGACGTAGTCGAGGCCCATCCGCTGCAGCGAGGCGTCGAGGCTGGCCCGCAGGTACTTGCGGGACCCGTGGTCTCCATAGGGGCCGGGCCACATGTCCCAGCCGGCCTTCGTGGAGATGACCAGCTCGTCGCGATAGGGGCGTAGGTCCGAGCGCACGAGCTCGCCGAAGTTCTTCTCCGCGCTGCCGTAAGGGGGCCCGTAGTTGTTTGCGAGATCGAGGTGGGTCACGCCGAGGTCGAACGCGCGCCGCACGATGGCGCGCTGGCTCTCCAGGGACCTGTCATCACCGAAGTTGTGCCAGAAGCCCAGGCTGACCAGGGGCAGGTCGAGGCCGCTGCGCCCGCAGCGGCGGTAGGTCATCGTCTCGTAACGGTCATCCGCGGCGATGTACGTCATGCCGTGCATCGTCGCAGCCCGCCCCCAGGGTGATCATGGGTGGTCGACGCCCGTCAGCTGCGCGGTCAGCGCCCACAGGTCTGCGGCGAGGCCGAGGTCACTGGCGAGCGCGGTGCGTCCCACCAGGCGCGGGGCGCCGCGCACCTCCCCCGGCCCGGACGGGCCGAGGAACGACCCGCCCGGCAGCTCTGCTGTGGCAGCCGCGAGCGTCGGCTGCGCACCGGCGGCGGCGCTCTGCGCGATGAGGCGGTTGCCGATGCCGGTGAGCCGATCGACGACAGCGTTGCCGCTGCGACCCTGCAGGTTGGTGGCCGCCCATCCCGGGTGCGCCGCCAGCACTCGCTGCAGGGAGCCGCTGGCGTGCAGGCGGCGCTGCAGCTCCAGGGTGAACAGCAGATTGGCCAGCTTGCTCTGCGCGTACGCAGCCGACGCGCTGTAGGGGCGCCGTTCCCAGTTGAGGTCGGTCAGGTCGATCTTCCCGGTCTTGTGGACCAGGGAGCTGAGGACGACGACGCGCCCGTCGCCTGCCAGGTGCGGCAGCAGCCGGCACACGAGCGCGTGGTGGCCGAGGTGGTTGGTGCCGACCTGACTCTCGAATCCGTCGGCCGTGCGGTCCAGCGGAACGAGCATGATCCCGGCGTTGGCAACGACGACGTCGATGCGGCGGGCGTCGTCGTCCTGCTGTGCCCACTGCTCGGCGAAGGCTCGCACGCTGGCGAGGTCGGCCAGGTCGAGCCGGCGTACCTCGGTGGTGCCGGCCAGGCCCGCGGCGACACGCTGGCCCCTGGAGGTGTCGCGCACGGCGAGCACGACCCGCGCTCCCCGGGCGGCGAGCTCCTTGGCGGTCTCTCGCCCGAGGCCGCTGGTGGCGCCGGTGACGATGACCGTGCGGCCGCGCTGGTCGGGGATCTGTGCGGTGGTCCAGGGCGTGCTCACCCGGCCGACGCTAGTCGGCGAGTTCGTGGGCGTAGCACCACCGCCAGGCCTCGCCGGCCTCCACGCTGCGCATCACCGGGTGCTTGCTCTCGTGCCAGTGAGCTGTCGCGTGCCGACGTGGGGAGGAGTCGCAGCACGAGACCACGCCGCACTCCAGGCAGCCGCGCAGGTGCACCCACGTGGTGCCCTCACGGACGCACGCACCGCACACGGAGGTGTCCTCGAACTGGCGGGTGCGCGGCGCGCGCTCGAGGTCCTCGCAGCCCGGGGTCGGGACGGCGGCACCGACCAGCGGCTCTGCTGTGCGCCCCGTCGCGGCGCCGGCCTCGGTGCTGCCGCGTGCTTCGTCGAGGAGCGACTCCTCGAGGTCGAGCTGCGCGAGCGCCGAGCGGAGCACGAGGTCGTCATAACCGCCGCTGCGCTGGGCGTCCAGGATCGCCTCGCGCTCCGCGGCGAGCATGGCCAGGCGCAGCCTGCGGTACTGGGCGGAGGGTGTCGCTCGCTCCTCCTCGGCCGGGCCCAGGCGCTCCCAGGCGGCGTCGACGCGGGCGCGGGCGCGGCCGCGCAGCTGGTCGACCACCGACGGAGCAGCCGCGTCGCCTGCGGCGACCAGCGCCTCGAGCCGCTCGAGCCCGGCACGCGCAGCGCCCTCGAGCAGCACCGCCTCAGCGAGGGCGTCCTCGGCGGGGTCGGGGCCGCGCAGCCCGAGGCGGCGCACCAGCAGCGGGAGCGTGAGGCCTTGGATGAGCAGGGTGCCTGCCACCACGGTGAACGCCGCCAGCTGGAGCAGCGGCAGTTCGGGCGCGGTGGCGGGGACGGCGAAGGCTGCGGCGAGGGTCACCACGCCGCGCATGCCCGCCCAGCCGACCAGCAGCGATCCGCGGAAGGTCCAGCGCGTGTCGTCAGCGGCGAGCCCCGGCAGCACACGCGAGGCCCCGGCAGCAGCGAAGAGGAAGAGCACGCGCACCACCACGGTGACGGCCAGCACGAGAAGGCAGAACCCGGCCACCGAGGCTGCCGACCTGCCGCTCTCGCCCACCGCTCGGAGCAGCACCGGCAGCTGCAGGCCGATGAGGAGGAACGCGGCGTTCTCCAGGAGAAAGGCGATGGTCTTCCACGTGGTCGTCTCGACTACCCGGGAGGTGGCGCTGCTGAGCCGAGCTGAGCTGCGGGCCAGCAGCAGGCCGGTGGTGACGACGGCGAGCACGCCGGAGCCGTGGGCCTCCTCGGCAGCCAGATAGGCCGCGAACGGCGCGGCCAGCGAGACGACGGTGACCATGACGGCGTCGTCCAGGCGGGCGCGCACCCACGAGAGCAACAGCCCGACCACGGCTCCCGCGGCTACCCCGACGACGACGAGCACCGCGAAGTCCAGCACCACGTCACCGGCGCTCACCGTGCTTACGAGAGCGGTGCTCGCTGCCGCGAGCAGCGCTAGCGCCGTTGCGTCGTTGACGAGACTCTCGCCTTCGAGCAGTCGCGTGAGGCGCCGCGGCATGCCGATGCGACGAGCGACCGCGGTGGCCGCGACGGCGTCCGGCGGAGCCACCACCGCCCCGAGCGCGAACCCGGCGGCGAGCCCGACGGCGGGCAGCGCGAGCGCCACCGCTCCGCCGACCGCCGCCGTCGTCACCACCACCGCACCCACCGAGAGCAGGAGGACGCCGGTGATGTCGCGCCTGAGATCGACCAGCGAGAGCTGCACCGCCGCCGCGTACAGCAGCGGCGGCAGCAGACCGGTGAGCACCAGCTCCGGTTCGAGGCGGATCTCCGGCACCCCGGGGACGGCGCCGAGGGCCGCCCCCACGACGACGAGCACGAGCGGGGTCGACAGGCCGAGGCGCTCGCACAGGTGCGCCACCGCCAGCACCACCGCCACGACTCCCAGCAGCACGGCAGCTGTGATCACTGCTCTACCCCCCGAGGCTCTGTGGCCCGGTGCCCTGCGGCCCGACGAGGACCTCCCCCGGAGGGGACGTGACCGTTACGGTCGACTGTGGCCATCGCACAGACGTACACCGTGGAGCGCCAGGTCCTCGTGGCGGCACCCCCGGAGCGCATCTTCGCCGAGATCGCCGACCTGCGGCGATGGCAGGGCTGGTCTCCCTGGGAGGGGCTCGACCCCGCGCTCGATCGCACCTACTCCGGACCGGGCTCCGGCGAGGGCGCCGCGTACGCATGGTCCGGCAACCGCAAGGCCGGCAAGGGCAGCATGCGGGTCGCGCGCGCGGAGGCGCCGCGGGTGGTGAGCATCGACATCGCCTTCGAGAAGCCCTTCCCGAACACCAGCACGTCGACGTTCACGCTGACCCCCGAGGACGACGACGGCGGCGCCCCCGCCACGCGCGTGACGTGGACCATGGTCGGCCCCAGGCCGCTGGTGATGCGGCTGCTCGGGCCGGCGCTGAGCATGGACAAGATCGTCGGCAAGGACTTCGAGCGCGGGCTGCAGCAGCTGCGGGCCGTATCCGAGGCTCCGCCCGCCTGACGCTCAGCCGAGGCACCCCGACCCGACACCCGATCGTGGCGCGGACGTGGGAACATCGGGGGGCCAGGGCCTCTAGCTCAACCGGCAGAGCAGCGGACTTTTAATCCGCGGGTTGTGGGTTCGAGCCCCACGGGGCCCACCGTCTGACCAGCAACGACGCCGGTCCGGCCCGCGGGGACTGCCGGGCAGCCCCTCCACATCCCCTCGGCGGTCCGCGCCTCTAGGGACTGTCGGTGGTGGCTGCCACGATGCATCTACAGCGGTCGCACGCAGCAGCGCAAGACGAGGGGGCTCTCTTGGCACTCATCACTCTCAAGATCAACCAGCTCGCCCTGCACCTCATTCAGCGCGCAGGTAGGTCAACCCGCACAGAGCCCGTGTTGAGCGAAGCGCTGACCCCGCTGGACGGCCAGAATCGCGGTTTCCTTCAGACACGACTCAGTGATGCTCTGAAGCGCGCCAGGCCAGTGGTGGAGGATCCGGAGCTGCCCGCCCAGGCACCGGCGGTCGTGAAGCAGTACCTGGACGGCACGACCCCTCTGCTGGAAACGTCGACAGCCCTCGCAAAGCTGCTCCAAGAGAGCCAACCAGGCGTGAGTCCTGCAGGCCTTCTGATGGTGGCCGATGGGTCCCTGGACAAGGAACCCATCCTCGTCATCGCGAAGCTGGAACATGAGACGGGCGCGCGCGCCAGGCAGCAGACGACCCCCGACGGGAAACAAATCTACGGGATGGAATTTCTCCAAGACCTGTTCTTCACCAAGGGATCGCGTGTATACAAGGTTGCCGTCTTCACGGCGCCTCCTAACGACACAGACCCACTGTTTGGTCAAGTTTCGGATCAGCAATCAGCCGGCAGCGCGGTCGCCGGGTACTTCATGAATGTGTTCTTGGGGTGCAACTTCACCCAACGAGCGGATGTCCTGACCGAACTCTTCCACAACGCCGCGCTGCGCTATTTCGACACCGTACAAGATCCCGCTCGCCGGGCGCACTATCAGGTGGCACTGCTCAGCGAACTGACAAGTAATCGTCAAGAAATCTCCGTGTCCGCATTCGCGCGCGACCACCTGGATCCTCAGGATCAGGTTCCATTCACTGACGCGGTGGGGAGCGAGTCCGTTCATCTCACCAGACCAGTCCCGAAGGATTTGACCCTGATTGCGTCGAAACTGGCTCGGGTCCAGATGGACTTCGAGAGCAATGTGATGCTTCTTGCGCCTCCCGAGGAGTTCGGGGAAGAAGGAACGGTAAGCATCGATGAAGCACCCGAAGGTCGCTCCACGGTGACGATCACCGACACCGTCAAGAGGGTGACCAGTGCCGGACGAATTCGGAAAACGGCGGGGGAGGCAGATGATGAATCTTAATGAAGCCCTGGAGAGGTACACCGCCGAGCGGCCGCGTTTCCAGCGCGCTGCCGAGCAGGTCCGAGTACGCCTGGAACACCTGGCGGCAGAGAATGGCCTCTCGTGCCGCGTCTCCGCACGCGAGAAGGACCCACAGGGTTACATGATCAAGGTAGTCACCAAGGGCTATGCAGATGCATGGGGTGAGGTGACCGATAAGGCTGGCGCTCGCGTTATTTTCGACAGGCCGTCCCACGTCGATGACTTCACTAAGATCATCGACGAAGACCCTGAGTTAGCAGTCATTCGAATCGAAGACAAGCGCGAGATCACCGACCCGGAGAGATTGGCCTATAGCGGCGTCCACATCCAGGTCGCCGTGACCGCCGACGACGGAGCGAGTGAAGCGATTGAGTGCGAGGTCCAGCTAAGAACGGCAGCCCAAGACATTTGGTCAATCTTGTCCCACAAACTCCTATACAAGCCAATCGTAGAACTTCCCCGCGAGCAGCAGCACGCCATCTACAGACTGGTTGCCCTTATCGAGCTCTTTGACATGGAAGTGGAGCGCGTCATGGACGCCCTACCACAGCAACCGGGTTACGAGTACTCGGAGGTGCTGCGCGAGGTGGAATCAGACTTCTTGCGACTCACAGAATCCCTAAGCTTCCGGCGACTCTCGATTTATATTCTGGACTCACTGCAAGGGGTGATTCCTTCCGACGACTCATATGTCACCAAGGTACGAGAGTACGTAGCGGCCAACGAGGAATCACTTCGCAGCATCTACTCGGACTACGGGCCACACAGTGACATGTCTAGTTCTCCGGACTATGCCCTATTCGGGCAGGCGGAGAGCCTGATGCTTTTGGAGCGACTGGACAACGACGCCTTTGCCCTACTGTCCGCCTGGAATGCGGCCGGGCTACCAGAAGAATGGCTACGTACGCTGGCTTCTGTGAGCGACGCTGACATTGCCTTTTGACTCGGCAAGGCTCATCCGAGCCCGCGGACAAACGTCGCCAGGCGTGCGGCGTCGGCGCTGTAGTCGGTGGCGTAGAGGTGGGCGTAGATCGAGTCGGTGGTGCTGATGTTGGCGTGGCCCAGCCACCGCGACACCTTGTAGATCTCGACACCCGCCGCGAGCCAGATGGACGCGGCGGTGTGTCGCAGATCGTGGAAGCGGACCGCCCCCACCCCCACCCGGGCAGCCGCTGGGCGGAAGTACCAGCGATAGAACGACTGGTGGTCGAAGGGCCGCTCCCAGTCCACCGCGTGCGACCCAACGGCTCGCCCTGGCCACAGGGGCGCGTCCGGGTTGGAGCGCGCGGGGTGCTCGCCGAGGTACGTGGCGAGGTCGTGCAGCAGGTCGTCGCGGAGCAGCGGCACGGTGCGCGTGGAGCGGGCGGACTTGGGCGAGCCCTCCACCCAGCCACCACGCACCCGCTGCATCGTCCGCCGGACCGACACCTCGCGGCGGAGCAGGTTGACGTCCCGCACTCGCAGCCCGGCCACCTCCCCCGCGCGCAGGCCGGTGTACGCGGCGAAGCGCACCAGCAGCCCGTAGGGGTGGGCGTCGTCGAGGGCAGCGGCCAGCCGCTCAACCTCTGCAGGTGACAGAAACCGCGCCTCGAAGGTCTCGTCGTGCCGAGCGCGGGGCAGGTCCGTTCCGGCGCAGGGGTTGGCGGCGATGTAGCGATGCCGCACGGCGTACCGCATGACCTTGTTGAGGGCGACGAAGACATTGCGGACGGTGGCCGCCGAGAGTCCGGACGCCCGCAGGTTGCCGACCCACGTCTCTACGTCCGCCGACGTGACGGTGGCGATGCGCCGCGTGCCGAATGCCGGCAGCACGTGGTTGTCGTAGACCTGGCGGTAGCTGGCCACGGTGCGCGGCTTCAACTTGTACGCGGAGGCCGCGACTGACGCCTCGACCACCTCGGCGACGGTCTTGCCGCGCTTCACGTAGGCGTCGGTGGGCGCGCCCGAGCCGAGCGAGGCCTCAACCCGCAGCGCGAACCGCTCGGCGTCTCGGCGGGCGGGGAACGTGCGCTGGCGGAACTTGGCACCGTCGCGCCAGCGCACCTCGTAGGCGGGCTTGCCGGAGCGGGCCACCTCACGAACGTGCGCCATCTCAGACCCCCACCCCAGCCGCATCGGCACTAGGCATGGCCAGCGAGAGCAGCCAGGAGACCGCTGCCGATCGGGACCGGAAGCCGAGACGCGAAGTTACCGCGCAGCGCGCGTGCAGGTCGGGCTTGTAGGCGGCACCCCAACGCGGCTTGGCGTGGGCCGAGCCGGTCCAGTCGCGGTAGTCCCACACGAAGCCGACACCCGGCAGCAGGAACGCCTGGCTGCCCGTGGGGGCGACGAGCCGCGGAGCCGAGAGCAGCCGCTGCTCGACGACGGGGGCGCTCATGCCGACACCGCCGCAACAGCAGATGCGGGATGCCGAACGGAGGCCGATGCGGACGCCGAGATGCCGAGCCGGGCGAGGATGCGGACCACCGTGGACGGGTGCCAGGTGCCACCGTGCGCAGTCGGCACCGCCTCGGCGTTGAGCGCAGCGGCGATGCGGCGTGCGCCGAGACCCTGGCCGTGGAGCGCGAGCAGTCGCGCTTCGGCACTCGGCAGCAGTGCCACCGGACGTCCGTGCGCCTCGCCGCGGGCCTGCTTGGCGCGGATGGCTGCTACTGTGCGCTCACCGATGACCCGCCGCTCCCACTGGGCGACCTGCATCATCACGCCCGCGACGAGTTCCCCGGCGGCGGTCGTAGTGTCCACGCCCAGGTCGAGCGCGACCACGGCCCAGCCCTGGCGGGAGCCGGTGCGCAGGACGTCGGCGAAGTCCAGCACCGAGCGCGAGAGCCGGTCCAGCTTTGCCACCACGAGCGCCTGGGCGTCGCCCCGCTTCAACGCAGCGAGTGCTGCTGCGATGCCGGGGCGCTTGAGGGTCTTGGCGGACCAGCCCTCGTCGGCGTACCAGGACACCGTCCAGCCGCGCCGAGCGGCTTCCGCCTCGATGCGGGCGCGCTGGGCTTCCAGCCCGAGGCCAGAGCGGGCCTGTTCGTCGGTGCTGACGCGCATGTAGCCGATGACGTGCACGGGGGTCTCCTCGCCGAGTTGATCATGGTCGGTGAGGGACTTCGTACGCCAATGCGTCCGTTTTGGCTACTCTCCGTGAGATCGGCGGCATCTTCGCTCGCTATCCGTCACGGTCTAGCGGTTGCGGCTCGGTCCTACGTTGGTCGCTAACGAGTCGGGCGGGCCGAGGGGGCCCCGGCTACCGAGACCGGGTCGGCGGTTCGGTAGCGGCCAGCGGGGAGGCCTCGACGGAGGCCTACCGCGAGATGTCGGCGAACCCCGGCGGGATCTTCGGCGGGTCGAGCCGGTCCAGCACCCACGCGGGCGGGTCGATGGAGCCGCGCTCCGCCAGCACCTCCCCCGGCACGGTGTCAGCGGGGTCGTAGGCGGAGCCGCGCTGCGGTCCCGTCGGGTCGCCCGCTCCAGCCGCCACGCGCTCCTGGTCTGCAACGGTCAGAGGTGCCGAGGCCCGCCCCCCAGGGGTGGGGGTGTCTGTCGAGGTGGGCAGCGGCGCGGCAGGCAACGCAGGCGGCTGCATCGCCGGAGCCAACTGCCGCTCGGCGTCCTCGGGCATGGGCTCCGTGCGCACCGCCTCATCGATGATTCCGGCGAGCAGGTCGTCGAAGGGCTGCGCGGTGGCCGCCGTGGCCACGCCGCGCTCGGTCAGCCCGGCGCGGTCCAGCGCGTCCATCGTCGCCCGCAGCCGCACCACCTCGTTGTCCGACGACATGGCTATCTTCAGCAGCATCGCCATCAGCGGGTCCGCCGCCGCCAGTAGCCGCTCGCGCGCCTTCTTCTGCGTCTGGGGAGCCGCCCCGCCATGCATGCGGCAGCGGTTGGTCCCGCGCATCGGCGCCGTCTGGCACGTCCCACCGCTGCGGGTCTTCGCGCCGCACACAGCGCTAGAGGTCGCACCGTGTAAGGGGTCTTCTCGCATCGCCTTGTCCTCTCTCTCGCTTCTGCACTTCGATGGCTTCTTCCTTGGCGCGCCCCTCCGCCCCGCCGCTTACCGCGCCGTCGCAACCGCGCCGCTAACCGCGCCCCTTAGAAGGGGGCGGCGCGGTTCGGCGCGGTTGGCTCGGTCGACCGAGCCACCGCGCTCCGGCGTGGTTTGGCGCGGTTCGGCGCGGTTGATAGAGCCCAATCACGGCTGCTCGTCCTGCCGGTAGGGGCGCAGCGACGTATGGCGGTGCTGCTGCCGGGAGTCGTCCCGCGCGACGTACCCCTCGTCCACAAGTAGTTGGAGCGCCTTGCGGCACGCGTTGCGTGCGAAGCGCTTGCCGATCACCTCGCGCTCCTTCTTGATGGCCCGTTCGATGCCCGTAGCGGTCCACACGTCATCGGGCTCGGCTGCTTCCAAGAGGAGGCTGATCTGCTCCATGTACCAGCTCGGACGGTCCGCGACCGTCGCGGCCTGCATGGCGGCTGGCTCCAGCGACCGCAGTTCGGCCTTGACGGAGGTCGTCCCGGCGATGGCGGCGTCGGGAGAGATGAGGTGGAACTCGGCGAAGACCTGGGTCCGATTCGATCGCTGCGCACCGCACCGCCCGCGGATGTAGCCGGGACGGTCCTTCGCTACGCACACCGTCACGACGCCGTGCTGGCCGCGCCCGAACGGCTGGCGGACCTCGTCCAGCAGGTAGGCCGCGCCGGTCAGCCCTGACAGCTTGTGCTGGCTGCCGAGCGCGAAGCGGCCGCGCGTCTCCTTGTTGAGGGAGACGTGGTCGATGGAGACGACCGCTGCGCCCGTCTGGCTCGCGAGTGCATTCGGAAGCCGCTGGTAGAAACTTGCTACGTCTGCTTCGTCGCGCGGGCTGAGGCCGAATAGCCCCATCCCCTCCGTGACCCCATCGAGCACGACCAGGGCGTACCGCTGGCGCAACAGCGCATCGAAGTGCTGCCGAGGCAGGCCGTCCACGGGCGGCCCCGCGGGGCTCACGTAGTGCAGGCACTCCGCGATGTAGTCGCGGCGCACCCCCAACGCGATCAGTCGATCCACTACCGAGCGCTCGTCCGACTCGAAGTCCACGTAGAGCACCTGCTCTGCGCGGCGCAGCTGCTCGGCTGCTGCTGCCTGCGCTAGCCATGACTTGCCAGACTCTGTCTCCCCGTAAACCAGGTGGTGCTTGCCGGGGTAGAACATCGCCAGCCCGTCGTCGCGACGCATCACCGTCGGCTGCAGCGGTTCCTGGCCACGCAGCGCCTCCGCTAGATCAACCGGTGCCCAGCTGGAACGAGACGATCCCGCCTGCGTGATGACCTCTTCCTCGTCCGGCGAACCGGCCAGGTAGTCGTCCAGTGCGAGGTCCGGCGGCTCGGCGACGTCGAACGGCCACTGGACGATGTGCAGGCCCGTCACAGCGCACGTCCCGCGCGGTAAGCCCCACCCCGACCGGGGGGCGGGGCTGTCGCGGCGAGCACTGCAAGCGAGTCCAGATCCGCCGGCACGAAGTCGACTGGGTCGTGACCAGCGGCCAGGTGGTCGGAGGCGTCCTTCCCGGTGACGGGCAACACGACGCGCAGCCGTGAGGCAATTACCCCCGCCCCCAGCAGCAGCGAGCGCGTCTGCAGCGCGCAGCGGGCGCCCGCGGCGTCGCGGTCCGCCACCAGGATCACTCCGCCCCGGAAGCCCGACCAGCGAGCGGCTTGCTCCCGCGTCCAGCCGGTACCGCCTTGCCAGTGGCTGAGAGCGGGCAGCCCGGCTGCGGTGAGGTTGTCGGCGTCCTTCTCCCCCTCCACCACCGCCAGGTCGTCCCACGGCCCCGCGGCGAGCAGGTGCGGCAGGCCGTAGAGCAGCGAGTCGAAGTAGGCCTCGGCGTGCGGGTACAGCGCTTCCAGCTTGCGCGGTGACAGCCACACGTGGCCCGGTTTGCGCCGCCCGAGCATCACGAAGGTCTTGGGCCAGCCCGGCAGCTCGTGACGTCGCTTTCGCAGGCACACCCGCCCGCGCTCGTCTGGGTAGTCGTAGATCGCAACCAGGTCGCCCCGGCGAGGGCGCTTCGGCTTGCGTCGCCCTGCTGAGGTGCCCTCTCCTTCGAGGTCGGCGTCCTCCGGCGAGAGCGGCAATGCGGCCGCCCGAGTTAGAATTGCTCTTGCCACAGTAAACACCTTCCGTAGTACGGGAGACGACGAGCCCCGGAGTCCAGTCCGGGGCTCGTCGCTGTTCTCGGTCAGTTCAGCGGACGCTGGCTGGTGCCGCGTAGCGAGACGCCAAGAACGCCCGCCAGGAGGACTCGTTGACGCGAATCTTGTCCAGGAGGATCGACTCCACGCAGCGACGCTCGACTGCTCCGCGGACCAACCGGAAGGGCAGTCCGTAGCGATCTGCGAGTTCCTGCATCGAGGGCCACTGGCTGGCGTCTCGGATGAACTCAGGCGACATCTCGCGGGTGGTCGATGGCCCAGTGCTCATGTCCTCTCTCCTCTCAGTTGACGAAGATGCTGGCCGCCCAATGCGGCTCGCCGAGGTACTTGGACGGAGAGGCCCAGATGAACTCGTAGGTGCAGTCCCCGCAGAGGGTCAGCCCAACGAGATGGGGCGAGAACGCGACGACGAAGGCGCCCCAGCAGCCAGGCTCTGCGCACCGGTCGCAGACCGCCCGATCGAGAGGCGGAGCGGTCTGCTTGGCGAAGCGCTGCAGCGCACGCCCGTAGGTGGTGCGAGCCGTCCAGGGCGGCAGCCGCCAGGCGGCCCCCGACCACCACAGGTATCCCTGCCCCAGACCCTGCGGACCACCAACGAGGCCTCGGCCGTCACCGTCGACCAGATCGTCCGGCGACTGCCCGACGATCTTCAGCATCGAGGCTTCGATGCGCTCGTCGGCCTCGAACCATCCGTTCCATCGCCAGTAGAGGTCGATGTCGCCGATGGCAGCGGCCTGCTGGTCCAGCAGGGCCGTCCCGCCGGGGGTGGGCGCCTGCACTCCGTGTGTCTTCAGACGGTCGCGCGGGACGTCCATCAGGCGGCCCGGCGGTACTGGGCGGGCGGGGCGTAGGTCCCCGTGGTGATCTGCATGACCGCCGCCGCACCACGGTGACGCACGCCCGTCCCGAAGCCCCGCACGAAGAAGGACTCCTGCAGGGGATAAGCCGTCACAGGCCCCGGCACTGCGATCAGCCCCCGGTTGGACGGGGTGGGGTGCTCACGAAAGCCCACCACATTGCGGCGGGAGTTGGGTCCGTCGGTGGCGACGACCAGCACGTACCCCTGAGGGATCAGCGTGGACTCGCTGACGAGCGCGTCGCCGTAGGAGCCGACGATCGGGACGCGGCCGTAGTTGGCGGGTGCCGCTGAGCCGATGACCTGCTTGCTAGTTAGGTAGGCGGGCGCCGAGACGGACGGGATGAAGTCGAAGCTGGCTGCGCTGTCGACGCGAAACTTGGAGATGACCTTCCGCTCGCGCGGATTGACGAAGATCAGCACCTTGCCGCCGTCACCGCCATAGCCGTGCTCGACCACCGTCTCGACCAGCGCGTCTACGTCGCCGCTGTCGAGCGTCACCGAGCCGGTCGTCATGTAGTGGTTGTGCGATCCGGAGAAAGAGGTGCCGCGGAAGGTCGGAGGGACGAAGCCATCACCGCTGAACAAGCCGTAGATCGGCACCCCGTTCTCGTTGAGACGCTGGGCCGGGTCGAACAGGCAGGTCATGAGCGCCTGGAACCGCTGGCGGTTGTCGGCCTCGTAGGCGCCGTTGATCTGGGCGCGCACCTCGTCCGCCGGAGCGTCCGCGAGGTACTGCCACGTGGAACGGATGGCGTAGTCGCGCCACTTGAAGTTGTAGCCGACCATCACCACCTGCATGCTCAACCGGCTCGAGGTGGGGACCCCGAACTCGGATGCATCTTCGAACTCGCCTCCGTCCCACGACTGCAGCACGGGGTGGGCGGAGTCTGTGTGCGTGAAAGTGAGCAGTGACGTGAGCGAGTCGCGGTCGTCATTGAGCCTTTGCCACTAGGACTTTGAGTGGTGACGCTGCGTCACACGGTGCGGTGGTACTCCAGGTGCAGCACCACCAGCGCTGCGGCGACGATGG
>NZ_QGDQ01000021.1 GCF_003149145.1 Quadrisphaera granulorum
TCCGCCGGCCCCCGCAGCTGCAACCCCGCCTGCCCATCAGCCTCACTCCAGCGCGACGTGGAGCACCCCGCCCGCGCCTTGGCCGCACGAGCCTGAGCAGCATCAGGGTCGATGCGGTGCACCGCGGTGTTCAACCGCTTGGTCCACGCCCGCCGGTTCGGACCCAACCCCGCCCCCGCACTCGGTCGTGACCCCGCCGCATCAGGAGATGGCGACGACGGGGAGGGCCCCTGGGCACCAGCATCGTCAGCGTCATCAGGCCCAGCAGGTGAACCGTCAGCCGAACCGTCGGTCGAGCTGTCGGCCGGGCCAGCAGCTGAACCGTCAGCCGAACCGTCGGTCGAACCGTCGGTCGAACCGTCGGTCGAGCTGTCGGCAGGGCCAGCAGGTGAACCGTCAGCCGGGCTGTCGGTGGGCCAGGTGTCGGACCCGGTAGCTTTGCCCAGCAACTCCCGCCGCACCGCAGCGGCCACCCGCTCGGCATGCTCGCGCGCTGCGACTTCGGCCTCAGCATCGAGCGCTTGGCGGTCCGCAGCCGACCTTGCCCGCAGCTCCTCCTGGGTCAGCGGCGCCTGCCCGGCCTCGGCACGCACCTCGTCCTGAACAGCACGCGCCTGCCTGAGGGCCTCCTCGCGGATGGCGGTCTCCCGCTCCAGCGCGCTCAGGTAGGCGGTGGCACCCACCGCCGTCAGCTGCTCCAACATCCACGTGCCCGCACCCGCGGTGAGCGCCCCGGCGGCCATCGCCGCCGCCACCTCCCGGTGAGCTCCCAAAGCTGCCAGTCCCCGCTCCACCAGAGCATCAGCAGCCGCCGAACCGATCCCCAACCGGGCACACAACTCCGAGGCCGCCGTCGAACGCACCTGCCTGGCCCACGGACGACCCTTGCCATCGCGGGCGGTGGCAGCGCGGGCATCAGCGACGTCCTGCTCAGCCTCCGCCTGCCGGCGAGCAGCGAAGACCCCCGCCAGCTGGTCACGGCGAGCAGCCAACGCCGCCAACTGCCGCTCACACGCCGCGACCGCCTCCACCAACTCCGCATCCGAGACCCCCGCCGACACCCCATCTGAGGCTGCAGCCGGATCCGCCGGGTCCGCCCCCGGCGCGGTCGGGGCCGCCTCAGCATCGACGTCGACACATTCAGCGTCGGCCCGCCCGGTCGACTCGGGATCGTCAGCGAGCCGTTCAGCGGCTTGCGCGTCGCTGGTGGACGCTTCCGAGGCGCCATCGACGCCGAAGTCCTCTGCAGCAGTCTCGTCAGCTGCAGCGGTGCTCGAGCTCGTGGTGGTACCGGTGCTCGCGCCGGTGGCGGGGTCGGCAGCCGCGAGGTCGGGAGCTGGGAGCGCGGAGTCGATAGGCCGGCACGCAGCATCCAGATCCACGGACAACTCGCCCCACAGCGCCTCCACCGCCTGCACCAACCACGACCCCGGAGCCAGGCCAGCCCACGACAACGCCCCACGGTCGCGTACCCCCACCAGGCACGCCTCCGGCGCCAACCCCGGCAACGCACCCCGCGGCCCTGGCAGCGCGGGCGCCACGAGCCGCGCGTCGTCGTCGTCCTCATCAGCAACGGTGACGGGCCGCGGGTCAGTGAACAGCAGCGCCGGCACCCTCAGCGGCTGGCTGAACTGGCCCACCACCCCAGCCGGCGGGTCGATCTCGTAGCCGTGCGGGTGGGCTCCGGCGCGCTGCCGCAGGAGCACCGCGAGGTGATCCTCCAGCACCGAAACCGACGTCGAACCCATGTCCACATCACAGCACCCACCACCGACAACAGGCACTGACCAGCACTTTTGTCAGACGGCCCGACAGCGGTGCCGGCTCTCCACCCGCACCAGCCGGTGAACGGTCACGCCGTCCGTCGTTGCTGCCTCGCCAGACCCACGACGTGCCCCACCGCAGCGGCCAGCGCGGTTCCCCCGGTGAGACCGACAGTCAGCATCATGGCCCCCACGAGGTAGAGCCCCGTGGAGTCGGTGGCCGCCGCCTGCGTGGTCCAGCACACGAGGAACCCGACCGACACACCAGCAGCCACTGCCAGCGGCGACCATCGCGACGCCAGCACGCCCGTCAGCAGCCCCACGGTGACCGCACACCCGGCCACCTGCAGCGTCACGTACGGGTACTGGGTGGTGCCCGTCATGATGTCGAAGCTGGCCGTCCGGTCCCACCCGAGCCACGCGCCCCACACCAGCGCACCGAGCGCGATCGCCAGCCCGAACTGCGCGGACCGACTGGCGGGCCACCGCCGCACGGCGGGCTGGTCGTCGCGAGCCTGCAGCGCCTCACCAGTGGCCGTGCGCCGACGCACCACCCTCAGCAGCAGCACGTGCAGCACCAGGTTCACCAGCACCGGAACGCCCTGCACGACCCAGCTCGGTACGTCGGAAGCCCCCAGCAGGGCGAGCGGGCCGACGACCAGCCACCACGGCGCACCCAGCAAAAGCCGCGTCGCGTCCACCGCACCAGCAACGAGACCCGGCCCCGCAGCAGCAGCGACGCTGACCGGGAGCATCGGCGCCACCACCAGGACGACGACGGCGAGCGTCGCGTGAGCGATCAGCAGCGGCGACCGCCAGCGCGTCCGTCGTCGTCCTGAGGGGTCGTCCGGGATGCTCACCGATCGAGCATGACGCAGCACCGGCCGGCCACCGAGCTCCCGCGCCCAAGATCAGACCTTGGGAGCACGTCCCCTCCTCCCCGGGGAGGAGGGGACGTGCCCGCACGCCCTCGTCGTGCGTCGAGGCGGCTCAGGTGAGCACGCGCACGGGCGCCCCCGCGAGCCATGCGACGACGTCCTCGAGCGCCTCCCCGTAGAACGTCCGGTACGTCGTCTCCGTGACGTATCCGACGTGCGGGGTGAGCACAGTGCGAGGCGCGGTGCGCAGCGGGTGGTCGTGGGGGAGAGGTTCTTCATCGAACACGTCGAGTCCCGCGCCGCCGAGGTGCCCCGAGTGCAGTGCCTCCAGCAGCGCAGCCTCGTCGACGAGCGGCCCCCGCGAGGTGTTGACGAGCAGCGCCCCGGGCTTCATGAGCGCCAGCTCCCGCGCACCGATGATCCCGCGAGACCGCTCCGACAGCTTGAGGTGCAGCGTCACGGCGTCGGAGCGGGCCAGCAGGTCGTCCTTGGTGGTGGGCTCGACGCCGAGGCTGCGGGCCAGGTCGGGGTCGAGGTGCTGGGACCACGCGATCACGTGCATGTCGAACGCCTGCGCCACGCGCGCCACCCGCTGACCGAGCTTGCCCAACCCGACGACACCGAGGACGCCGCCCGCCAGGTCACCCCCGATGCCGGACGCCCGTTCCAGCCGTTGCTGCCACGCCCCCGCGCGCACGCCCGCGTCCAGGCGCGGCACCTGCTTCACGAGTGCGAGCAGCAGCGCCCACGTGAGTTCCGCCGTCCCCGGCTCCACCATCCCGGTGCCGCAGACGACGACGCCGCGGGCGCGGCAGGCGTCGAGGTCGATGGCGGCGTTGCCCATCGCCGTCGTCACCAGCAGGCGTAGGTCGGGCAGGTCGGCGAGGAGGGCCGCGTCGAAGGGGGTGCGCTCGCGCATCGCCACCACCACGGTGGCCCCGGCGAGCGCGCCCCGCAGCGCGGAGCCGGTGAGGTGCTGGTGGACGACGTCGACGTCGACGTCGTCTGGCAGCGAGCCCCAGTCCGCGCAGTCGAGCGCGACGTGCTGGTAGTCGTCGAGAAGAACGATCCTCACGCATCGACGCTACGCGGCGACGGTGCCGCGCAGCGCCCCGGCGACGTGCCGGGAGGCGGGATCAGCGAGAGGCGCTGACCGCGGGGAAGCCGGGGGAGGTCCAGGAGACGCCGCCCTCGTCGAAGCACCCCGCGCACTCGCAAGCGGGCCAGCTAAGGCCGTCCTTGTGGCTGCGCGGCTGCGGGACGAGGCCCGGCTCGACGGCGTGCAGGTCCAGGGCGAAGGCGTGATGTCTGTCCACAGGTCCAGCATCCTCCTCTCGGAGGCCCCTCGCTGGCGTTCCGGACGCTCTCCAGACGCTGTCCAGTCGACGTGCAGACACCCGTCGGTCTTCTGTCATCTCCGCGGGGCATCGACCCGTAGCCCTGGACGGATCGACCGGCGAGTGAGAGCGGACGTGCAGACCAGCGGCGCGAGGCCGTTAGTCGAGCCACCAGCTGGCGATCGGGCTGAGCGCGGCGCAGCCGGCGAGCATCGCCACCGCCAGGAGGACCACGGCAGCTGACGGCACCATCTCGCGCGGTGACCGGTGATCGTGCACCGACTGCAGCACATCGGCCCCGGAGACCATCAGCGCCGAGAACCCCGCCAGCGGTGCGGTGGCGATCGCCAGGTAGCCGAGCACCTGGCTCAGCGTGGACGGCGGGTCGGGCAGGTCACGGGGGTCGTAAGCGCCATTGCTGATCTGATCCACCGGCACCTGCAGCAGACCATTGGCCAGGTATCCGTGCAGAACGGTCACAGCGAACAGCCCCGCGCAAGCGATGACGGTGCCGGTGATCAGGAGGAGCTGGCGCGGGCGGAGGGGACCCAAGGGGCCCTCGACGAGGTCAGCGCTGACCGCGTCGTCGGAGACGCTCATGCCCGGATGGTGGAACGGCGGCGGCCCGCGGCGCAAGCACAACGCGCGGGGAGAGCCCCGACAGGGCGCTCCTCGGCGCGAACTAGCAGTTGCGCGCCGGGCCCGGCATCGCGCCGAGGCGCTCGGCGATGTCGACGAGCACCCGGAGGTGTTCGTCGTCCAGGGGCGCGAGCACGTGCGTGCGCACGGCCTCCACGTGGCCCGGAGCCGCGGCGGCGACGACGTCCCACCCGGCGTCCGTCAGTGTCGCCACGGTGAACCGGCCGTCGTCCGGGTCGGGGGAGCGGTGCACGAGCCCGCGGTCTTCGAGTTTCTTCACCACGTTCGACAGGCGTGACAGCGACCCGCTGGCCAACCGCGCCAGGGAACTCATCCGGGCGCTGCGGCCGGGCAGCATCGACAACGAGCTGAGAACCATGTACTCGAAGAGGCTCAGTCGGGAGTCGCGCTGCAGCTGTGCGTCGAGCGGGCCGGGCAGTAGCGACGCCAGGCCGACGACGGCCTTCCATGCCTCCTGCTGCTCCGCGGAGAGCCACCCGCCGGCGGGGGCGTCATCGCTCGTGGGAGTGCTGGCGACGGCGCTGCGTCGTCGTCCTCCCTCGTCGAGGGCTCGCCGCCGTCCGCGGCGGCAACTACAGCGCCGGCACCCCGCGGGAGGGCTGGGACCACTCCACCGCGTACCTGCGCCGGATCCTCGCCGACGTGTGGGGCGCCGAGCTCACCGTGGTCGAGCGCGACTTCACCCTCGTGGGTGTCAACCCCGCGCTCGACGCGTTCACCGAGCAGGCGAAGGTGCTGCACGCCGAAGCGCTGTCCGCGGCGCGCGAGGCCGGGCGCGCGCTCGGCGCCGTCCCCGTCGGCTGAGCTTCGTCAGCCCCGCCGCCGCAGGGGGCGCGAGCGCCACACGACGTCGTGCTCGCGCCGCCCTGACGGCGCCGGCTCGACGCGGTCCACGGTGAAGCCCTCTCGCTCGTAGAACGCCGCCGCGCGCACGTTGCCGGCGAAGTGCTCGAGCAGGAGGCGCTCGTCGTCGTCGTCGACCAGCTCCTCCACCGCCGCGAGTAGACGCGGGCCGAGCCCGGCGCCGCGGTGGTCGGGGTGCACGTAGAGCTTCCACACCACGGGCGCCCCCTCCCAGCGACCCAGCTCCGCGACCCCCACCACCTTGCCGAGAGTCTCAGCGACGACGACGAGCCCCGCGGCGGTCGCCGTGGTCATGGCCGCGTCCGTCCACCACTGCCGAACCTGCCCGGCCGCGGCCGCCGCCCCGAGGATCGGCGTGTAGTGGCGCGCGACGTGGGCGCGCCCGAAGTGCGTGATCTGGGACACGTCGTCCAGCTCGGCCTTTCGTACTGCCAGCTCGTCCGTCACGGGATCAACCTGCCGAATGACGACCGCGGGCGCTGAGGACCCCTAGCGTGATCACTCCGTCACGCTGAAGGAGTCACCCGTGCATCCCATGCCGTCTGCACGCGCCCTGTTCGGCGTGGGTGTCCTCGCCCTCGGCCTGGTCCTCTCCGGGTGCGGGGGCAGCGCCAGTGCCTCCGCGCCTCCCGAAGACGCATCACCGCCGCAGGTGGTGCGCGCTTACCTCGACGCGATCCAGGCCGGGGACGACGACGCAGCCGCCGCGGTGAGCACCCCGGGCTACGCCGACTCGGACCCGTGGCAGCACGGGTCGGACCCGCGGCTGCGCGACGTCAGCGTGTCGGCCGATTCCACTCCGTACGACACCGCCTCGAGCCCACCGGCGCTCCAGGCATGGGAGCAGGTCCGGTACGTCACGGTGACCTTAACGGTGACCGGAGACGGCTCCGGCTTCTCGACGGACGTCCCCAGCGGCTGGGGGTACGTGCTCGTCCGCCACACCGACGCTGACCCTTGGCGTATCGCCGAGGCCGGGGTGGGCTGAGCACGGCCGCGTGGCGAGGGCCGGCCGCGAGGGTGCCAGCGGACAGGTGTGGGGCGCCTACGGGGCCGGCTCAGCGGCCGGGCGGTCTGTGGCGTGCCCGGACGCGCGGTAGTGCTCGGCGAGCACCGCCGCCGTCGCCGGCCGGGCGAAGTGGTAGCCCTGCGCGAGCGGGCAGTCGAGCTCGACGAGGAGCTGGGCCTGTTCAAGCGTCTCGACGCCCTCCGCGATGACCACGAGGCCGATGGCCCGGCTCATCGCCAGCATGCCTGCCATCACCGCGCGTCGGCGGGGGCTCGTGAGGAGTTCGCCGATGAAGCCGGAGTCCAGCTTGAGGAAGTCGACGGGGAGCTCGTCGAGGCGGCTCAGGCACGAGTAGCCCGTGCCGAAGTCGTCGATGGCGACCTGGATGCCGCACCAGCGCAGATCCTCCAGCGCCTCGCGTGCGACGGCGGAACTGGCATCGACGACGCTCTCGGTCACCTCGACGACCAGCTGCTTCGGGTTCCACCCACTCCCGACCAGCGCGTCGACCACGCTGTTCACGAAGCCGGGGTGCACGAGCTGCTTGCCCGAGACGTTGAAGGTGAGCAGGAAGTCGTGCCCGATCTCCTCGCGCAGGGCCTCGGCCTCCGCCAGGGCTCGGCGGAGGATCACTGCGCCCAGGTCGACGACCAGGCCGTGCTCCTCGGCGAGCTGGATGAACTCCGCTGGCGAGACGAACCCGCGCTCCGGGTGGATCCACCGGGCCAGCGCCTCGACGCCGAGCAGTCGGCCATCGCTCGGGTCGACCAGGGGCTGCAGCGCCACGGAGATGGCGTTGGCGCTGATGGCCGTAGTGAGGTCCTGGATGAGCTGCAGATCGTCGCTCGTCGACGCGAGGATGCGCCCGCGTCCGGATGACTTCGCCTGGTGCAGCGCAGCTGCGGCCCGACGGGTGACCCGGGGGGCGTCCTCGCCGGGGACCAGTTGCGCGACGCCCGCCGAGACGCCCACCGGCGCCGCCACCGAGCGCAGCCGTTCGGCCAGCTCCAGGGCGGCCTGGACGGTGCAGCCGCGGGCGATGACGGCGAACTCGTCCCCGCCCAGGCGCGCCAGCGTGGCGTGCGGGGCTGTGGTGCGCAGCTCGTGCGCCAGGTCCGCCGCGAGGTGGGCGAGCACGGTGTCTCCCGCCGCGCTGCCCTGCGTCGCGTTGATCTCCTTGAAGTCGTCGACGTCGAGCAGCACCACCGACAGTGGCTCGCCCTTGCGCCCCGCCACCTGCACCCAGCGCTCCAGGAGTCCATCGAAGGCGCGGCGGTCCGCGAGCCCGGTGAGGTCGTCGACCTGGGCGCTGGTTGCCCCGCGGAGGCGCAGGCCGATGACCGCGACCATCCCCAGCTCGACCAGCACGAGGGCCGCCACCGCGCTCGGGTGCACGTCGCGCCACAGGAGGGCGCCACCGATCGGCACGAGCAGGGCCGCGCTGCGCAGGAGCGCTCGCCGCAGCGTGTGGAAGAAGACATGGTCGACGGCGCAGAAGGTGAAGATGCCCGCGGTCGCCAGAGCAGCGGCGTTCGACTCGCTGCACACGACAGCGACAGCGATCATCAGCCCTGCCTGGCCCACGAGCACGTGCAGCGACCAGCGCGGCAGCAGCGCCCCCCACCGCAGCGTGCCCACACCGCACACGGCTGCCAGCGCGGAGAGGACGAGGACCACTGCTGTGCCGCTCGTAGGCGACGCCCATGTCGGGAGGGTGGTGATTCCGGCTGCCACACCGCCGACGACATTGCCCCACCCGGCGGTACGCCCCACCCGCCAGGGCGCGGAGGCGGACGGTGCCGCGGGCGGGGTGGAACTCATGGTCCGGGTTTCGGTCGCAGGGCGGCGGTCCTTGATGGAGCTGATCATGATTGTCCTCCAGATGGGGGGCCGGGTGTGCGTCCTCCCTGACGTCGGGCCGCGGCCCTGGCGGAAGGGCCTGCGTCAGGGCTCGGCGGGCGAGACCAGGAGCGGTGCGAGATCCTCTGCGGGTGCACCGGCAGATGCCGGTGCCAGCCGCTGTCAGCGTGAGCGCAGACCGCGGCTGACACCCGCCAACCGTGGAACGAGGCCCCCGTGCGCCGCCCGCTCGACGTCGACCTCCACCGCAACGATGAGAACGATGAGGTGGAGGTCCTCCACCTCATCGGAGACCTCGACCTCCAGTCGGCTCCCGAGCTGCGCGGGTGGTCCTCGGAGCTGCTGGCGGAGCCCGCGGACGGCGGTGAGCGGGCCACCGTCGTCGTCGTCGACCTCACCGATGTGCCCTTCGTCGACTCCACCGGTGTCGGTGCCCTGCTGTCGGTACGGCGCGAAGTGCGCGCCCGCGGCGGCGAGCTGGTGCTGGCCGGGCCCAGCCCGGAACTGCGCCACCTGCTGGGGTCGCTGGGGCTGCCCGCGGTGCTGCGCGTCTACGACACCCGCGACGACGCCGTCGCCCACTTACGCCAGCCGGACGTGTCCTCGTGACCGCCGACGGACAGGACCCGCTGCGCCAGGCCTCCCTCGGGCTGGAGCTGGGCGGTGGCGCCCGGCTGATGCTGCCCCGAGGGGTCGCGCAGGTGCGCCCGGATGCCCCCGCCGCGGTGCTCGTGGTCGACCTGGCCGCGCGCCGGGTGCTGTACGCCAACGAGGTTGCGGCACAGCTGGCCCCCGGGCTGACGCTCCCGGTGACCGTCGAAGACTGGTCGGCAGCCGCTGACCTGCGTGACCTCGACGGAGAGCAGCTCGACGAGACCGCGCACCCGCTCTGGCGCATCGCGCGGTTCGAGCCGGTGGCCGGGCAGGGGGTCTCCGCTGCCCGGCACTCGGACATGGGCCGCAGCCGCGAACCGCTGTGGGTGGTGGCGCTGCCACTGGACGACGCCCCCGACCTGCAGGGACGCGCCCTGGTCGTGTTCCTGCCGGTGCGCGACCGCGAGGAGATGCAGCAGCGCGCACAGGAGGCGCACGCTGCCGCGTCCCCTGGCCCTGGTGGGGCGGCCGGCCGGCCGGGCGCGGCGGGCTCATCGGGCCAGTCGGTCTCCCTGGTGCCAGTGGTGCCACTGGTCCCACTGACCCCGTCGGGTGCGCAGGACGACGACGGCGGGGTGCTGCTGCGAGAAGCCGCCGTGCTGGCCACCGGCCTGTCGTTCACGGTTGCCGACGCCCACGCGCCGGACCTGCCGCTGGTGTGGGTGAACCCCGCGTTCACCGCGGTCACCGGGTACACCTTCGAGCAGGCGGTAGGCCGCAACTGTCGGTTCCTCCAGGGGCCGGGATCCGACCCCGCGAGCGCGTTGCGGATGCGTGAGGCCCTGGAGACGGGCCGGTCCATCACGGAGGTGCTGCTCAACTACCGCGCCGACGGCACGGCGTTCTGGAACCAGGTGGCGATGAGCCCCGTCGTCGACGCGAACGGTGAGGTCACGCACTACGTCGGTATCCAGACCGACGTGTCGGGCCGGATCGCCGCCGACGCCGAGCGTGACCGCGCGCTCGCGGCGGAGCAGGCGGCGCGAGCTGAGGTGGAGGTCGCCAACGCGCGGCTGCGGCTGCTGGCGGAGGTGACCCGCCAGCTGTCGGAGGTCACCGACGCGCGGGTGGCTGTGGACAGGCTGGCGCACCTCGTCGTCCCCGACCTGGCCGACTTCGCGATGATCGCCGTGGTGGGTGACGACACGTCGGCCACCTCCCTGCCCGATCTGCGGTACGCCGATGTCGATGACGAGCCGGACGCGCCCGACGAGGCGGCTGGGGACGGCGACGGCGACGCGGGTGGCGCGTCGCAGCGTGCGTCGTCGTCGGATCCTGCCGCGCCCGCGCGTCCCCCGCGCCGGCGTCGGGGTCTGCGCGACGTGGCGTGGTGGCATCACGACGCTGACCGCCGCACGCTGGTCCGGGAGATCGCGACCCGGCGGCTGTCCGAGCTCAACGAGGCGGGCAACCAGCTCCTGCTGTCGCTGCTCGGCCCCGATGCTGTCGCCGTGGCTGCCCCGGGCACACCTCCCGACGGGAGGTCGGTGGCTGAAGACCTCGCCCGCATGATGCGTCCCGGCCGAGCCCGCGACGCGCTGCTGGCGCTGAACCCCTCGTCGATGGCGACGTGGTCGCTGCGCAGCGGCGGTCGCACGCTGGGGCTGCTCACCGTAGGCACCGACCGTGAGCGGGAGCCGCTCACGCAGCACGACGTGGACCTGGGTTCCGACATCGCCGCCCGCGCCGGGCTGGCCCTGGACCGTTCCCGCCTGTACCGCCAGCAACGCGACCTCGCGGAGGGACTCCAGCGGTCGCTGCTCACGCTTTCGCCCGGGGCCGTTCCGAGTCACGTCGACGTCGCCGTGCGGTACGTCGCCGCAGCGGAAGCCGCACGCGTGGGTGGCGACTTCTACGACGTCTTCACCCAGCCCGGCGGGGCTGCCGTCGCCGTCATCGGCGACGTCATGGGCCACGACACCGACGCCGCCGCCTCGATGGCGCAGCTGCGCTCGACCGTCCGCACGCTGGGGATGCTCACCGACGACGGGCCCGCCGAGGTGCTGCGCCGCGCCGACGCGCTGATGCGCGCCTCGGGGATGGACACGACGGCGACGTCGGCCGTCGTGCGCCTCGCGGCGCCC
The DNA here is from genome assembly GCF_003149145.1 of Quadrisphaera granulorum. Classification (GTDB taxonomy): domain Bacteria; phylum Actinomycetota; class Actinomycetes; order Actinomycetales; family Quadrisphaeraceae; genus Quadrisphaera; species Quadrisphaera granulorum. The sequence goes on from NZ_QGDQ01000021.1 coordinate 11,110, forward strand.
GGCGATGTCAGCAGCCCAGTGCCTGCTCATGGTGATGAGGCCCCCGCGGTGCTCGTGGAGTGGTCCAACGCGGGCCACCCGCCGCCGCTCGTCCTCGCCAAGGACGGCGTGGTGCGGCTCCTCACCGCGCCGTCCACGGACCTCCTGCTCGGTGTCGACCCAGCCACCCGGCGCCGTCAGACGAAGCTCTCTCTGGGCGTGGGCGCCACGCTGCTGCTCTACACCGACGGCCTCGTGGAGCGGCGTGATCAGCCTCTGCTCCAGGGCATTCGGCGGTTGCAGCAGGTGGTGAAGCGGGTGGCGCCGCAGGCGGCCGACCTGCACCAGCTCCTGGACCTCGTGCTCGAGGAGATGCTCCCGCCGGTGGTCACCGACGACGTCGCCGTCGTCGCCCTCCGCCTGACCTGCCCCCCACCGTGATCATGGACGTTGTGCACGCTTCAGAGGCCGAGGACCGACTGGGGGCCTGACAGGCGCAGCTGCACGTCGACCTCGGAGAAGCCGAGGCGCTCGTAGAGCCTCATCGCTGCCGAGTCGCGCTCCGCGACGATGACCAGTCGCTGCGCCCCCAGCGCGTCGAGGGCCCAGCGCCCCGCCGCAGCGAGCATCGCCGACGCGACGCCGCGCCTGCGCCAGTCCGGGTGGGTGTCCACGGACTGGTAGCGCGCGTCGGGGCCCCCGTCGCTGAAGACGCCGAGCCCGCCCACTAGGGCTTCGCCGACGAACGCGCCGAACCACCGCCCGCTACCGCGCTCGACCGCCCCGCGGTAGGCGGCCAGCTGCTGGGTGAGGAAGTCGACGTCGGCGTCGTCCTCGTAGCCGTTGTTCACGCGCTGCAGCTCGAAGGCGGCGGCCCAGTCGCCGTCGTCCTCCAGCGCCCTGACCGTCATCCCGTCGGGGACGGGGGCGGACGGAGCCGCATCAGAGACCAGGGCCACGTCGCCCTCGAGGTCAAGCCGGGCGATGTAGCCGGGAAGCACGATCATGGGTGGGCTGGGGGCGATGCCGAACCTCACGGTCGTCTCACCGGGGAAGGCACTGCGGAAGAGGCCGAGCGCCTCGAACCAGTCCGCACCGTCGTCCGAGTCGTCGACCAGCACGAAGTTGCCCCACCGGTAGGTGGGGTTGCTCGGCGTCCTCACGAGCGTGAGCGGACCGTGTTCGGTGATGTCGCTGCCGGTCAGTCGCAGCACCACCAGATCGGTGCGGTGTCCGAGGCTCATCGACGGCGATCCGGTGATGCCGGTGAGAGGCATGCGCGACTCCAGGTCACTCGACGGGGTGCTCGGGCGGAAGAGATCATCACCTTCCCATGTGGCCCCGGCAGCCACCGGGCGGACCTCGGCACGATCAAGCGTCTGCGCGCCACATCGGCGGCCTTCACCGAAGGGGTGGAGCGGTTTGCTCCGCGACGGGAGTGGACCGGGTAGGCCTCGGAGGCCACACTCCGTGGCGTGCAGGAGGACCTCGGGACAGGTGCCGCCCTCGACGTCGTCGTCGACCTCGTACGAGCGGCCGTTCATGACCGCTTGCTCGACGACGTCGGCTCGCTCACCGGCGGGCTGTCCGCCCGGGGGTGGCGGCGCCACCGGCGCGGTGGCGTGTGGGAGCTGGCCCACCCGGTGGCCCTGTCCGCGTGGACGTCGGTGACCCCGCCCACCGTCTCGGTCCGCTTGGACTACGAGGACGACGATGACCCGCTCGTCGTCCGCGCCGTCCGCGGACACGCGCACGTCCGCGCCTTCGTCGCAGGTCAACGCTGATGGGGCCGTGCGGCGCCCAGCTGCTGGGCCCTGGAGGCCTCCGAGGTTCCTACGCCGACGCCTTCGCCGAGTGGGACGCCTCCGGCGAGGGCGAGTCGTGGGAGACAGCCACTGCCGACGGTCTCGACGAAGAACTCATGCCGCATCCAGTGCTCTGAGCGCGTCGCGGACCACGGGGAACAGGTCGCCCCAGACGCCGACGATCTTGCCTCCCACCACCCGGTAGAAGACCAGCTCCTGCGTGCGCACGGTCCGCCCGGTCGGGGCGATTCCCTCGAAGACGCCCGTGTGCGTGCCCTGCCCGACCAGCCGGGCGGGGCATCGGAGAGCGCGACGGCATGCGTGACGCTCGCACCGCGGGGCCGTGGTCACCACACGGGTGCGAGAACCGCGATCGCTCGCCGTGCGTCAGAGGGAGTGTGAGGAGCGTGGACCCGGCGGCCGCCGACGACGCGGCGCTGCTGCGCGCCAGCGCCCGCGGTGACGCGGCGGCGTTCGGGGAGCTCTACGACCGGCTCGCGCCGATGGTGCTCGTGCGGCTGCGCCGCCGCTGCTCGGACGACGACGTCGTCGTCGACGTCCTCCAGGAGGCGTTCAGCTCCGCCTGGCGCGCGGCCGGCACGTGGGACGGGCGCGGTGACGTGGCCGCCTGGGTGTGGACGATCGCCGCGCGCCGGTTGGTCGACGCGTTCCGGCGGCGGGCGGTCCGGGAGAAGACGGCCGCCGTGGCCCATCACGGCCACGTGGAGCTCGAGCACCTGCACGCGACATCGGGGGCCCGGGCCTGGGTCCCCTCGGCGGAGGAGGACGTGGTGGACGGACTGCTGACCGGGCCGCTGGCCGCGGCGGTGGAGGGACTGTCGCCGGAGCTGCGCGCCGTGCTGCAGGCCACGGTGCTCGACGGGCTAAGCACCCGCGAGGCTGCGGTGCTGCTCGGGGTGCCCGAGGGCACGGTGAAAACGCGAGCCATGCGCGCCCGTGCCCAGGTCCGGGCGGCCCTCGCATGAGCGCGCCCCAGCCCCAGCCTCAGTCCCAGCCCAGCGCGTCCCCGCAGCCGTGGCACGCGAGTCCGGCGCTGCTGGTCGCCTACACCCTCGGGCGGCTCAGCGCCGCCGACGCCTGGAGCGCGGAAGCGCACCTGGTCTCCTGCCCCTCGTGCCGCGCCGAGCTGGGGCGGATCGTGGACGACGTCGACGACACCCGCGACGTGCTCGCGCTCGCACGGACCCGCGTGCTCTCCCAGCCCCCGCCGGCTCCAGCTGCCCAGCGGCTCGGGCAGCGTGCGGCCAGCGCCGGACTGCGCCGGGCGATCGTCCGGGTCGGCGCTCGCTCAGGCGCTCCGTGGCACCTGCGGTGGGTGGTGCGACCGGCGTCCCTGGGGGCTGTGGCCCTGGCGGTGGCCGCGGCGACGGCGTTCGCGGGGATCTCCCACGTCGTCGTCGGTGCCACCAACAGCCCGACCAGCGGCACCGCCTGGCTGCTGTGGTTGCTGGCGCCCGCCGTGCCCGTGGCGGGAGTGGCCCTCAGCGGCCTCGGTGCTGGCGACGAGCTCGAGCTCGAACTGGCCACACCGTCCGCCGGATGGCGGCTCGTGCTGTGGCGCGCGCTCGCCGTGGTCGTCACGGCGGTGCCGCTTGCCCTGCTCGCCGGCTGGGTGACCGCGTCGCTCACCGGACCGGCCCCGCCCGGGCTGGTGCCGCCGGGTACGTCGGGGGTCAGCGGGGCGTGGCTGCCCGTCCTGTGGCTGCTGCCGGCGCTCGCGCTCACCGCGACCGCGCTGGCGCTCGGCACCTGGCTGGTGCTCTGGCAGGCGGCGGCGGTGGTCGGGGTTGTCTGGCTGCTGGTGGTCGGGGTGCCGTCGCTGGTCCTCCGGACGCCGTCGTCCTCGGCCGTGGGCAGCGCGCTCGACAGCTCCGCAACCCCCTTCGCGTCCGCCTGGGTGGTGCACCTCATCAGCGGGTGGGCGCAGCCGGTGTGGCTGCTCGTGCTGGCCGCCGCGGTGGTCGTGGTGGTGGTGCGGCGTGACGCGTTCGGAACGGTCAAGCCGTCGCTGACCGCGCGGTGGACAACGGGAGGTGGCGAGGCGTGAGCGAGCAGGTGCTGGTCGAGGTGTCCGACCTGGCGGTGGTCCTAGGGCGGGGGAAGAAGCAGCGGCGGGCCGTGGACGGGCTGGACCTGCGGCTCGGTGCGGGCGTGCACGGGCTGCTCGGCCCGAACGGCGCGGGCAAGACGACGCTCGTGCGGGTGCTCGCCACCGTGCTGCCACCCAGCAGCGGTGACATCAGCCTGCTCGGCGTGGACGTCCGCGACGTCCGCCGACGCCGCGAGCTGCGTCGCCAGATCGGCTACCTGCCCCAGGCGTTCGGCTACTACCCGCGGTTCACCGTGCGCGAGTTCGTCGAGTACTTCGCCTGGCTCAAGGAGGTGCCGGCCGCGCGCGCCGGAGTCGCCGTCGACACCGCGCTGGAGCGCGTGGGCCTCGCCGATCGGGCCGGTGACCGCATGAAGTCGCTGTCCGGCGGCATGCTGCGGCGCGCGGGCGTGGCGCAGGCGCTGGTCAACGACCCCCGCGTGCTGCTGCTCGACGAGCCCACCGCCGGCCTCGACCCCGAACAGCGCGTGGCGTTCCGTTCGCTGCTGCGCGAGCTGGCGCTCGACGCCGCCGTCGTCGTCTCCACCCACCTCGTCGAGGACGTCGCCGGTGCCTGCACCCACGTGGTGCTCATGGAGGCGGGCCGCGTGGTGGCCACCGGAACCCCGGCGGGGCTCGCCGAGGCAGGTCGGCGCGGGCTGGTTCACGACGGCGACGGTGTCTGCGGTCTGGTGGGTTCTGGCTCCGCCGATGACGGGCTCGCCTCTGCGATCGAGCGCGGCTACACCGGCGTGCTGCGCGCGGCGCGGGTCAGCGGGCCGGGCGCGGCGCCCGTCGTCCTGCCCGAGCCGGCGGCGAGCACCTCCGGAGCCCCGACCTCGGCGGCCGGCGCATGACCTGGCGGGGCGTGGGCGCCCTGGAGTGGCGGCGCACCGGTGGCGCGTTCGTCGCCGTGGCGCTGGCCCTCACGGGGGTGGTCCTCTTCGCGGCCAAGCAGCGGCCTTTCAACACCTGGTCGACCTGGTCATCGACGGTGGCCGACGCCCTGGAGTTCGTCTCGTCGTCCGGAATCGTGCTCGGGCCGGTGGTCGCGACGGTGGCTGCGTGGGTCGCTGGGCGCGAGCGCCGCCGTCGCATGGGCGACCTCCTGGCCAGCACCGCACGCCCGTCGTGGCAGCGGCGGCTCGCCACGTCGGGCGCCGTCTCGGCCGCGCTGCTGCTCGGCTGGCTCATCCAGACCGCCGTGGTCGTGGGCGGGGTGTTTCCTTCGGTCTCGTACTGGGGCGGACGGTGGTGGGCGACGCTGCTGTTGATGGCGCTCGGCATGCTGCTCTGCGCCGCCGTGGGATCGGCCTTCGGCCGGTGGGTACCGGGTCGGCTCGTCCCCCCGGCGCTGGGCATCGTGCTCTACGTCCTCACGGCCATCCCCGTCTACCTCGATGCCCGCTGGATCCAGCTGGTGCCCGTGGGCAACCTCGCCGTCTTCGACGGCGAGCAGCTGGAGGCCCGGGTCATCCCGCTGGCTGCGGCCTGGACGGGATCCCTCGTGGTGATGATCGGCGTGGTGGCACTGGGCCGACGACGCCACTGGCGCGTGGCGGCGGCCGCCGCCGGGGTGGCTGTCGTCTGTGCGGCGGCCCTGCAGGTGGCGCCCCACCTCGGGCGCGACGGCGCTCCCGGCGTCGAGCCCGTGCAGCGCTCCTGGGTGGAAGCTGACCCGGCCGCCGTCGTCCCGGTGTGCACCGACGACGCCCCCGTCGTCTGCGTGCAGCGCATTCACGCCGGGTTCCTCCGCGACGTGGCGCCCGTCGCTCGACAGCAGCTGCAGGTGGTGGGCCGCTACCTGCCTGTCGACCGCGCCGAGGAGCTCGACTGGGGCGTCACCGGTGCCGCTGACGTGTTCCCGCTCATCCCCCTCTCGGGGATGGGGCAGCCCTACCGCTCAGGGGCTGACCCTGACGCCCTGCAGCAGTGGGCCGGCAGCAACCTCAGCTCGCTGACCGCCTTCTACTGCCCCGAGATGGAGCACACGTCCCCGGCCTGGGCCGTCACCGTGAGCGACACTGCTGACCTACTGCTCGGACAGCAGGCGTTCGCCCAGGACGAGCGCGGCGCGGCCCTCGCTGCGCGGCTGGAGGCCGACCCGGCGCAGGCCCGTGCGTGGATGGCCTCCTTCCTCACCGCGTCACGGTCCTGTGACGTGCCCGAGCTCGAGCGGCTGGCCGCCTGGTGAGAGGCATCTGGCTCCACGCCCGCGCGCGGCACGTGCCGGAGGCGCTGGTGGCGCTCGTCGTCGTCGTCCTCGTGGGAGCGTGGTGCGCTGACGCGCTGAGCAGCAGCCCCCGCTTCGGCGGACGGTTCGCCCGGCCTCCGGTGGTGGTGGGCGCGGCGCTCGCGGGGGCGCTGCTGGTACTGGCGACCCTCGCAGGCGCCGACACCTCCCTCGAGCGCAGCGCGGCCCGGACCACCGCGCGGTGGCGGGCTACCCACGCGGTGCTCGCCGTGGCGCTGGCCGTGGGGGCGCTCGTCCTGGCGGTGCTACCCGACCCGTGGCACTTCGGTGCTGTGGCGATGGCCCGCAACACCGCGGGCTTCGCCGGCATCGCGCTGGCCTCGGCGGCTCTGCTGCCGGCGCGTGCGGCGTGGGCGCCGGTGTTCGGGTACGGCACGGTCGTCTACCTCGCCGCGCCCAAGCCGACGATCGACGGGGCAGGCTGGTGGGCGTGGCCCACGGTCTCCGGCGTCCCTGCTGACTCAGGCCCGGCTGTGGTCTCGGCGCTCGCGGCGCTCGTGGTGGGCGTTGTGCTGTACGCGGTGCGGGGGCCGGTGCCGGTGGCGCCCGAGGTGGTCTGAGAAATGTGGAGCGGCGGTGGACGTTTCGCGCCGTCCCGGACACGTAGAGGTGCGCGCATGTCCTGACACCACCTTCCCGAGGAGCCACCATGGCGACCCACCTCCTGCCGCCGCCGCGAGACCACGACGACGACGGCCTCGACCTGCTACTCACGCGCACCGCGCCGCCCGTCGTCAACGGGCCGGAGGTCGACGCGCAGGTGCAGGCGCTGCTGCAGGCAGCCCGGCCGGGCACGGTGACACCGATCACGGGCGGTCGGCGCCAGAAGCTGAGGAGGCGCCTCCTGCTGGGCGCAGGGGCGGTGGTGCTGGCGGCGTCCGGTGCGTCGATGGCTGCCGCCAACGACGACAGCCCCCAGAGCTTCCGGGCAGAGACCGCCGGCTGGACGATGTCATCGGTCACGGACCACATGGAGCCGGGACGCTGCGCTGCGGTCGGGCTCGACCTCGACCTCGACACCGACCGCGGAGGCGTCGACGGGCCCGCGTTCCAGGCGGCCCTCGCCTACCTGGCGTCCCTGTCCGTGGAGGACGTCGATCCGACGGCGGAGTTCTTGAAGAAGCGCGAGGAGCTGGTGACCGAGGTCGACGCTGACGGGAACGACCTCCGCACCGTCCCGGCCAAGGAGCTCTACACCGACGAGCAGATGCTGGCCGACGCTTACCAGACCACGGTCTGGAACATGATGGAGGCCCACGTCGCCGCTCAGGGGATGGAGGTCGGCCCGTGGTCGGGGGTCAGCGTGGCGCGCCTCTGCCAGGCCCCGGCAGGCACCGCGGCGGACTCGACGACCGAGACCGGGGCCTCGCGATGAGCCGCACCACTCGGGCTGTTGCTGATGGTCCCTCCGAGCGGCTCACCGCGGCGGTCCAGGCGCACGGCTCCGACGTGCTCGCCTACCTCCAGCGCCGCGTCCGACCCACCGAAGACGCCGCCGACCTGCTCTCGGAGGTCTTCGTGATCGCCTGGCGCAAGGTCGACCACCTGCCCGCAGCCGACGAGCCGCTGCGCATGTGGCTGTTCGTCACCGCCCGCAACGTGCTGGCCAACCACGTCCGCGGCACGCGGCGCGCCGACGACCTCGCCGCCGCGCTGCGCACGCAGCTCGCGGAGCAGCTGCGGACTCAACCGGCCGCAGCGTCGCCGTCGTCGTCCTCGGTGAGCGTCGAGGAAGCTCTCGACGCGCTCCCGGACGCCCAGCGGGAGCTCGTGCGCCTCGTGCACTGGGAGGGCTTCAGCATCGCCGAGGCGGCGCAGATGACCGACGTCACTGCGTCCACGGCCCGCAGCCGGTACGCCGCGGCCCGTGCGACGCTCGCTGCGCGGCTGAAGCCCGCGCGCCCGCCGGTCGTGGTGGCCGTGGGGCCGTGAGCCGCTGACGCGTCACCAGGCGACGGGCCGCCCGTCCCGGTCGATGAACTGCAGGCCGGGCCGCCCCTTCTGCGCCTCCACCGCGTCGAGCAGTGGCGGCACGGCCTCCTCGACGGTGGACCCCGCCTGCGGGCCGCCGAGGTCGGTGCGGACCCACCCGGGCGCCAGCAGGAGCAGCGTGTGCTGCCCCTGCAGGCGCGCCGCGTAGCTGCGCATGAGCTGGTTGAGCGCCGCCTTGCTCGCCCGGTACACCTCCCAGCCGCCGCCGTGGTTGCCCGAGACGCTGCCCTGGCCGGAGGACATGACGGCGATCGTCCCCGCCGGTGCGACCAGGTGGCTGAGCTGCTCGACCACCCTCATGGGCGACAGGGCGTTGGTGACGAGCACCCGCGAGAACTCCTCGGCGCTCATCGTCGCGGCGGTGAGCTGCTGGTCGTGCGTGACGCCGGCGCTGACGAGCAGGAGGTCGAAGGTCCATTGCGCCAACCGGTCGCGCAGGGCGCTGACCTGCACCGGGTCGGTGATGTCGAGCCGTTCGACCAGCAGCCGTCCGGCTGCGCCGTCGGCCAGCTCGTGGAGCGCGGCCGGCACGACACCGCGGACGGTGGCCACCACCCGGGTGCCGCGCCGGAGCAGCTCGGCGGTGATCCCCAGCCCGAGTCCCCGGGAGGCGCCGATGACGAGCGCGGAAGCCGGGTGCGCCGCTCCGGCGCTGCTGGACGTGCTGTCGCTCATGGCTGCTCCTCAGGTTCGGTGGACCCGCCGCCCCAGGGTGCGACACCGTGGTCCCGTGCGAGATCCGCTGGAGGGCGTCGACGGCGACGGCTGCATCCGCACCGGCGCCGACAGGTCGCGGGTGCCTGCGGTCTACGAGCCGGTCCTCGGAGCGCTGCTCGCCGCCTTCGCGCCGTCCGCGCCGTCGTCGCTGCTGCTCTACGGCTCGGTGGCCACCGGACAGGCCCGGCCGCCGACCTCAGACGTCGACGCAGTGGTGCTCGGCGTACCGCCTGCAGCGCCCGAGCCGGTGGCGCAGGAGCTCTCCACGCGCTTCGCCGACCTGTGCCGCGAGGTGGCCGTTGGAGCCGGGCAGGTGCAGGACTCCGAGGGCGACGACGAGGCGCACGGCAACCGCGTCTTCCTCAAGCACTACTGCGTGCTGCTCGCAGGCGACGACGTCGCCGCGCGCTGGCGCCCGTTCCCCGCGGACGCCCGGGCCGCCCGGGGCTTCAACGGAGACATCGCGCTGCACCTGGACCGGTGGCGCGACGCCGTCCGCACCCGCGCGGGGCGGGACACGCCCTCGTCGGCGCTGGGCCGTCGCCTCGCGCGCAAGACGCTCCTGGCGGCAGCCGGTCTCGTCAGCGTCCACGACAGCACCTGGACCACCGACCGGGCCACCGGCGCCCGGCGGTGGGGAGAGGTCGACACCGTCGTCGCCGACGACCTGCAGCTGCTGCTCGCGTGGGCCGACGGCGACGCGGCGGCCAGCGCCAGCGACGTCCTCCGGGTCCTGGCGCCCGGCGGCGCCGTGCAGCGGGTGGTCGATGCGTTCCGCGACGAGGTCGGGCTCTGGAGCGTCAGCTGAGCGCGACGCGGTGCACCAGCGCCGACTTCGGGTAGTTGCTCGCCGGCCCGGGAAGCGCGGTCTCGAAGAGGTCCACCATGAGCTGCAGCGGGTAGAGCAAGCGCTGCGTCGAGCTGTAGACCAGCTGCCCGCCGCAGGCGACGCGCACACCGTCCTCGTCCCACGCAGCGGTCCAGGTGTGCTGCTCGCCGCGTCCCACGGGCACCACCACCTCCGTCATGTCGGTGACGAGGCGCGGGTCGTGGTGGGCCTTCACCCCGACGCGCGCGGTGGTGGTCCGCTCGCCCACGGCCTCGGCGTCGATCTCGAAGACGCATACCTCGCCGCTGTCGCGCGCGTCGAGGTGCTCGGTGCCGACGAGCCACACCGCGAGCATGCAGCCGGGGTCGGTGCTCGCCGTCACGGTGACGTCCACCCGCCCGCTGGCCGGTGCCCACAGCAGGCGCTCGGTCACCGCTGTCCGCACCACCAGGCCGTCGGTGCGGTGGCGGTGCGTGCCGCGCTCCGACCCGAGCGGGCCGGAGAACGTCGCCGTCTGCAGGTTGGACACCCGCAGCGGTGCGTCTTCGGGACGCCAGTCGAGCTGGTCGGCGTCGATGCGCAGCCTCAGCCCGGCACCGGTGAGGTCGTAGCGCGCCACCGACCGCTCGGACGTGGTCCACTGCGGCAGGTAGTGGTCCACCCACAGCCCGGGGTCCAACCGCTCTCCGCCGAAGTCGTCGACGACCACCGGCGCACGCTACCCGGCTGCTGCGACCCTCGGCGCCGCGTGGAGGGCGGCGAACCCCGGAGCGCCCGTGGTCCGCTGCCCGGAGGTCGCCACCGGCTGGGCGCGCGTGCGGCGCTCGCGCCGCGCGGCCCGCGTCAGCGGCTGCGCGCTGTGGGCCAGGGTGAACCAGACGACGTGGCGCTCGCCGCACGCGTCGCTGTCGCGGGCGCTGTCGTCGACCTTCTCCAGCTGGCTGCCCCACCCGTCGGACAGGAGCCCGAACAGCGGCAGCCCCCGCCCACCGAGGTGGCAGGTGGAGGGCATGCGACTGTCCTGGCAGTGCAGCGGCGGCAGGGGCGAGGTACCGCCGTCGACCACCTCGATGCCCAGCTGCTCGTCGTCGTCGGCGATGCGGACCAGCACGGGCGCGGCGGGCGCGTGGCGCACCGCGTTGGTGACCGCTTCCGTGGCCAGCAGCAGCGCGGCGTGCAGCACCTGCGGGTTCCACGCGGCACCGACCTCGGCGAGGTGGGCGCGCACGGTCCGGGCGGCGCCGTCGTCGTGGGGGAGGGCGAGGAACGACCTCGCGCACTCTGAGCCCATGGCGACCGCCCCCGCTGCTGCAGCTGTCTCTCCGTCGAGGATGCTCGCTGTCCGTGACGCAGACCACTCGAAACGCCCCCTTCGTCCGTAAGGCGACAGAGGTCGCCCCCTGCACCCCGGTCGATGACGACGACGCACCACCGGGTCTGTACCTGACGGGCCTGCTGGTCGACCCGGCCTGGCGACGCCAGGGCCCCGGCGAGCCCTTCACCGGTGGCGTCGGGGTGCTGGTGCGGTGGGATCCCTCTGGAGCGCCGTGATGTGTCCGACGGCTCCAGCGGTCGGCGTCCCCTCACCGCGGAGGGGGTGACAGGGCCCAGCGGAGGGCGTCGGGGAGCAGGACGCCCTCGTGGTTGGGGTTGTGGCCCCCGTCTCCGACGACGAGCCGCAGGTCGTAGCCGGCCTCGGCCAGGGCCGCGGCGGTGCGCAGGTTCTCCGCCAGCCAGTTCCTGGTCGGGCGGTCCCAGCCGAGGTCGCGCGCTCCCGACTGGAGGAAGAAGCGCACGGGCTTGCGCTCGGTGCGCGGGACCAGAGACGGGTAGGGGTTGCCGCCGGGCATCTGCGCGAAGCTCGACAGGAAGCACAGGGCGGCGCCGAAGCGGTCCGGGCGCATCCACGCCGCGGTGAACGCGGCGTTCCCGCCGCTGCTCCCACCGCACACCACCCAGCGGGCGGGGTCGTCCACCAGGGTGCACCGCTCGGCGACGAAAGGGACCACCTCGGTGAGCAGGAAGGTCACGTACCGGTCGTCGAAAGTGTCGTACTCGACGTTGCGGTTCTTCGGCTGCTCCGCCCCCGGGAAGACACCGGGGTCGACGAAGACGCCGACCGTCGGCGGGACCTCACCCCGGTGGACCAGATTGTCGAGGACGACGGCGCCGCGAACCTCGCCCTGCGGATCGAGCGTCCACCACCCGTCGTTGAGGACGACGACGCCAGCTGGTTCCTCGCGCCGCACGGCGGCCGGGACGTGGATCCATATCTCCGTGACGTGCCCGGGTAGACCGAGCTGCTGTCCCAGACCAGCTCCTCCGTGTACCCCACCGGCACGTCTGGGCTGCGGACGGAATCGGGTCCGTGCTCGTAGCGGACATCGTCGAGGTCGCGGGGGAGCGGCCGGTACGGAACGTGGGCCGTCACGCTGCGGGGCCGCCGTCGTCGTCCAACTCCGCGAGGTCACCGGTCGCGAGCGCGGCCACTGCGGCACGGATGCGGCGTGCGAGCCGGTCTCCGCAGCGCTGATCCAGCAGGTCGAGGGGCGTGAAGCGGGCGGACGCCAGCTCAGCGGGCGGCAGGTGCAGGGCGGACAGGTCGTCGAGGACCCCGCCGTCGTAGATGAGCCGCAGCGCGGGGGCCGCGGGTGAGCTGTCGGTCCAGTCGAAGCACAGCAGCCGGCCCACCCGCACGCCCGTGTCAGCGAGACCGCCGGGGGTGAGGCCCAGCTCCTCGACGATCTCCCGGCGGCACGCGGCGGCCGGTGACTCTCCGGGCTCGACGAGCCCGCCGGGGATCTCCCAGGTCGGCTTGTACGTCGGCTCGACGAGCAGCACCTCGCCGACCGGGCTGAGCACCAGCGCCCCGGCGGCGGTGACGGGGCGGGCGGCTGACGCGAGCCACGGCGGCAGGTCCACGCGGGTCATCCTGGCGCCAGCGCGGTCGGGGCCCTCCGCCGACCTGTGATCATCGTTGCGTGGACGACCTCACCAGCACCGACGGCGCCCGCTCGTACGCGGCGGGCCTGCTCGTCGGAGAGCTCGTGCAGCTGCGACCCCTCGCCGACGGCGACCTCCCGCTGCTCGACGCCTGGTGGCAGCGCAGCGAGGACAAGGCGCTGCAGGCCGCCGTCGTCGTCCCCCGTCCTGCTGGATCTGCGACCGAGCAGTTCCGCAGCTGGAGCGCCAACGACGGCAGGACCGCCGACGTCGGCTTCAGCGTGGTCGAGCGGGCCACGGACGAGCTGGCCGGGCACGTGACCCTCTGGGGCGCCACCTGGTGGGACCGCTCCGCGGAACTGGCGATCATCCTCGGCCCGGACCACCAGGGTCGAGGGCTCGGCCCCGACGCCGTGGCCGTGCTGCTCCGGTACGCCTTCGACGAGCTGGGCCTGCACCGCGTCGCGCTCAAGGTGTGGGCGTACAACGACCGAGCGCTCGCCGCCTACCGCCGCGCGGGCTTCACCGAGGAGGGCCGGCTGCGCGAGGTCGCCTTCCACGCCGGCACCTGGCACGACCACGTGATCATGTCGGTGCTCGAGCACGAATGGCGCGCCCGGCGCCAAGCCTCGATCAGCGCGCCGTGACGACGCGCCGGAGAGGGACGACCACGGTGGACACCCGACCGCGCTTGTGCTGATCAGGTGTGGTGAGGTGCTCCCCACGCCCAGGGTCCGCTCCGGTCGAGCTGGAAGGCCCCGGTGAGGCAGATGAGGCACCGCATCCGAGGGGCCTGAGGCCGACGTGCGGTGATCCTCAGGACGAAGGAGCGGAGAGCAGCTTCGCGCGGGCCTCGGTGCGCTCCTGCTGGCTGATGACGCCCCGCGCGGCAAGGTCGTCGAGCTCAGCCAGGCGCTCTTCGAGGGACTTCGCTGGGGCCGTCGGAGGGGCTGCAGGGGGCGGGGTCGCGTTGAGTTTCTGGTGCAGGTCCACCGCCAGCTGAGACTCCGCCGTCATCGGGTCGAGGCCACCGCGCTTCATGACGGCGTAGTTGCGGGCAGCGCTGATGATCGTGAACACCACGACACCGATGAACACCACCACGATCAGAGCCATGAACGTCCCGAATCCTCCAGCTGCCGAGGGCTCGGGGAACCCTGGGTCGGGGAAGCTCTGGTCGGGGAGGCCCGGGTTCGTGACGCCGACGTTGACGCTCGACAGCAGTGCGTACACAGCTCCTCCTCCACCAGGGAATGCCCCGTGGAGCGCACGCTAGACGCCTGAGATCGTCAGCGGCGTGAGGTGAACCCCGAACTGGTCGGGCGTCATGGCACTCGGGGGCGGTGACAGCGGCACTCAACCTGCCGACCTGGGCGGACGACGTGGCGCGAAGGTGCTTGATCGTCGTCGTGAGGGGGGCGGCGGCGTCCAGCTCTAGAGTGCTCAGGCCCGATCAGTCGCAGACGAAGCAGAAGACGTTGCCCTCGGGATCGCGCACCACCTGGTAGGCGCCCGCGTCGTCCCGGACCGGGGTCCCCACCCGCTGACCGCCCAGCGCCTCGGCGCGAGCCAACGCCGCCTGCAGGGCGTCGTCGTCGTCGACCTCGATGTCGAGGTGGAGCCGGTTCTTGCCTGCCACCGGCTCCGGGACAGGTTGGAAGGAGAGCTTGGGGAAGCCGGGCGGCTTCACGTGCGACCAGCCGCGGGCGCGGTCGACGGGCTCGCCGCCGAGCAGCCCCGCGTAGAAGCGGACGAGCTGCTGCGGGTCGACGGCGTCGATGACGACCTGATCCAGGGAGAAGCGCACGGCGCGGAGAGTAGGCGCCCGCTCGGCGCAGGGTCACCCTGGCGACCGGGGCACTGATCAGGACGACGACGTCAGGCGGCGTCATCCGGCTCGTACCCGATGAGCCAGGTGACGCCGTGCGCGTCGCGGACCTGGCCATCGCTGGCGCCCCAGGGGCGCTGCTGCAGGGGGTCGAGCACGGTGCCGCCCTCGCTCAGCGCGTCGAACCAGCGGTGCAGCTCCTCCGGCGCTGCAGCCCCCAGCAGGGACAGCAGCAGCCCGGAGCATCGGAATGGCTCCTCTGACCCGTGGGCGTCCGCGGCGAACAGTGACACCGACCCGCGCAGCTGGCCGTGGGCGATGAGGTCTGGTGGCCCGTCAGATCTACCGAAGTCCGCGTAGCTGTGGAACTGCAGCTCCCCGCCGAACACCTCCTGGTAGCGGACGAGGGCGGCGCGCGCGATGCCGGGCAGCAGCAGGTACGGGACGGGCGCTAGGGCATTCTCGCTGCTCATGGCGGCAGGCTAGGCCGAGGTGCCGACAACGGTGGCCGGTGGAAAGACCGGTTGCCGGTGGAAAGCTCGGCGGCCGACGGGAGGCGGCGTCAGCTGACGCGCGCGGCGAAGTCACGCACGCCGGGGAAAGCGAACGCGCGGTGCCGGGCGGTGAACACGTCGACCGAGCGTGTCGCCGGCCAGTCCTCGCCCATGTACTGCGGCGGCAGACGGGGATCCACACGCAGCAGCGCAAGCCAGTCGGCGACCAGCAGCACGTGACGTGTGAGCGCGGGTAGCCCGGCCGCCGCGTCCGGGTGCTCCCAGGCCGCGATGAACTCTTCGTGAGCACGGCGGATCCCCGCGACGTCCCACGCGACGCGCACCGCGTCGGCCATCGGGTAACCGGGAAGCTCCGACGCGGCGAACGCCGTCACCGCGCCCGGGGGCAGCTCGTCCTCGACGTCGTCGAGCACAGCCGCGAGATCGACGGCCCCAGGCGCGATCCACAGACCGTCGCGCAGTGCGGCGAACCCGGCCCACGTGAGCGCTGCCCGCAGGCGGTGGCGCAGCGCGCGCTGGTCCTCCGGCAGCGTGAAGGCGACCACCGTCCACCCCTCGCCCTGCGGCGCGAAGGGCTCCGCGCCCTTGACGCGCTCCGACGCGCCCCGCAGGACGTCGACACCGCTCGCGGTGAGCTCGAACCCCACCTCGCGGCCGAGCCTGCGGCGCGCGAGCATCCCGCTCTCGACCATGCGGTCGAGGCTCGTCCGCACGGCGGGAGCCGCGAAGCCCGCAGGTTCCAAGGCGCCGATGAGCACCGACGTGCGCAGTGGTTCGAAGTACTGATCGCACACGTACTCGCCGAACAGTGCGAGCAGCAGCTGCCGCGGCTTGCGGGCGAGGACCGAGCCTTCGACCACGGCCGGCCGGACGGCCTCCAGGGCGCTGGTCACGCCACGGGTGCCGGAGGACGGACCGCCTCACCGCGCTTGGCGCGCTGGATCTGCTCATACACGTGGGTACGCAGCGCCGTGAACCTCGGCAGCGCGCGCGTGGTGATCTGGTCGCGGTCGTCGGGCAGGTCCACGTGCACATCCTCTTGCACCCACGTCGGCGACTTCGATAGCACGACCACGCGCTCGCCCAGGTACACGGACTCGTCGATGTCGTGCGTGACGAACAGGATCGACATGCCCCGCTCGCGGTGCAGCGCACGCACGAGGTCTTCGAGGTCGGCGCGGGTCTGCGCGTCGACGGCGGCGAACGGTTCGTCCATGATCAGCACCTCGGGCTGGTACGCAACGGCGCGCGCGATCGCCACGCGCTGCTGCATACCACCCGACAGCTGCCACGGGTAGCTGGCAGCGGCGTGGTCGAGCCCTACAGCACGCAGCGCATCCTCGACGAGACGGCCACGCTCGGAGCGCGACGGGTACTTGTGCTTGAGCGGCAGCTCGACGTTGCCGCGCACCGTGAGCCACGGGTACAGGCTGCGGCCGTACTCCTGGAAGACGAGCGCCATGTTCGGCGGCGGGGAGGTCACCGGCCGACCGCGCAGCTCGACGCTGCCCGACGTCGGCTTGAGCAGCCCCGAGATGCACTTGAGCAGGGTCGTCTTGCCGCACCCGGACGGTCCGACGATGCAGACCAGTTCGCCTGCGTCCATGCGGAACGTGATGTCGCCGATCGCCTCGACGCTGCCGGTCGACGAGTCGTAAACCTTCCGCAGTCCCGTGACGGTGAGCAGGTTGTCAGGCACGTGCCACCTCCTTGGTTCCGTGGTACCACCGCAGTACGCGCCGCTCGACGAGCGAGAAGACGACGGCGAGCAGCACGCCGATGAGTCCGAGCAGGACGATGCCGCCCCACATCTGATCGATGAGGTAGTTCCGCTGGAAGTACACGATGCGGTACCCCAGGCCGGAGGACGAGAAGAACATCTCCGAGATGACCATGAGGATGAGCGCGATGGACAGCGCCTGCCGCACCCCCGTCATGATGCGCGGGCTCGCCGCCGGGAGCACGAGGTAGCGCAGGCGCTCGGTGCGCGTGAGGGAGAACGACCGTGCCGTCTCCGTCATCACGGCGTCGGTGGCGCGCACGCCGTCGATCGTGTTGAGCAGCACCGGCCACAACGAGCCAGCCACGATCACCGTGATCTTCATCGCGTCGGTCGGCCCCAGGAGCACGGCGACGATGGGGATGAGCACGGGCGGCGGGATCGCGCGGAGGAACTCCAGGAGGGGTTCCAGCAGGTCACCGAGCCAGCGCACGAGGCCGATGACCGTTCCGAGGACGACGCCGAGCAGGATCGACAGCGCCGCACCGACGGCCAGGCGCGCGAGGCTCGGCAGTACGTCCTGCAGGAACGACGGGCCGACCCACGTGCTCACGAACGCGTCGCCGATGACGAGCGGGCTCGGGAAGAAGGGCGATACCGCGAAGGACGCCCAGATGCCCCACACCAGCAGCAGGACGACGGGCAGTCCCAGCGCGAACCCCGCGCCGCCCACGAGGCGCTGCCACGTGCGGTGGCGCGGGCGGGACCTGGCGACCGCGCCGCTCGATGTCGTCACGGCACCTCCTCCCCGCGCACCGACTGGTGCCACGACAGCGCCCGGCGCTCGACGAGGCGGAACACGAGGTTCACGCCCAGCCCGAGCAGACCTGTCGCGATGACCAGCGCGTACACCTGCGGGTAGTCGCCGGCGGACTGCGCGAAGATCAAGGCACGTCCGAGCCCCGGGTTGCCGATGAACATCTCCGCGGTGATGGCGAGGATCAGCGCCACCGCCGCAGCGAGCCGGACGCCCGTCATCAGGTAGGGCAGCGCCGTCGGCAGCACGAGGTGCCGTACGCGCGACCAGCGGCCGAGCCCGAAGCTACGGGCGGTGTCGCGCGCGACGGAGTCGACGTCGGCCACGCCGTACAGCACCTGTACGAACACCTGCCAGAACGACGCGAACACGATGATCACCAGCGCCGCCTGCGGCTGGATCCCGAAGACGAGGACGCACAGCGGGATGAGCGCGACCGACGGGATGGGACGGAGGAACTCCACCGTGGTGTGCGTGGCGCTGCGCAGGAACGGCACGAGCCCGATGACCGTGGCCAGCACCGTCGCAGCGGACGTGGCGACGACCAGGCCGATCGCCCAGGTCGACATGGTGCGCCGAATGTTGCGCCAGAACTCCAGGTCGCCGAGGTCGGTCGCCAGGCGGGGGAGCACCGCCGTCGGCGGCGGGAAGTAGCGGCCGTCGAGCAGACCCGCGGTGGGGACCAGCTGCCACACCCCGACGAACAGGACGATGCCGAGCGCGCCGAGCCCGGCGCGGCGCGCCGCGCGGCGCCGTCCCCGTCCGCGTCGGGGAGAGGAGGACGACGACGGCGCGGGCGTGCTCGCTCGAGCGACGGCCGCTGGCGCGAGAGCGGACGGTTGCATGGGAGGCCTCGCTTCCGGGGGAGGCGAACTACTGCTGCTTCACGAGGCGGTCGAAGTCGGGTGCCTTGTCGAGCACCGTGAACTCCACGGCCGTGTCGGCGAGCTTCTGGAGGTTCTGGGTGTCGAGCTGCCACCTGAAGGTGGGCAGCGTGATGCCGGCGGCGGCGTCGGCGGGGATCTTCAGGTTCGTCGCGATCGCGTCGCGGACGGCCGGTTCGTTGTCTGCAGCCCACGTCAGCGCCTCCTCCATGGCGGCGGAGTAGTCGGCGACGAGCTGCGGGTCCTGATCGAGCGTCTTCTGCGTGGTGATGTTCGTCAGCACCGGCAGCCCGGGGATTGTCGCCTGGTACGGCGACACGACCTTGGTGCCTCCCGCCGCGATGACCTTCGACATGAACGGGTCGGGCACCCAGGCGGCGTCGATGCTCCCGGCGTCGAGTTGGGCCGGTGCATCCGGGAAGGCCACCTCGACGAACTGGATGCTCGCGGGGTCACCGCCGGCGTCCTGCACGGCCTTCATGATCGTCACGTCGCCCGCTGCGCCGAGGCTGTTGACCGACACGCGCTTGCCGGCGAGGTCGGCGGGGCCGGTGATGCCGGATCCCGCGGGTGCCACGACGGCGTTGACGTCGGGCCCTTCCGTGTTGCTGTCGGCGTAGTCGCCGATCATCACGATGCCGAGGTTCTGCAGGTCGGCGCGGAAGGGGCCGAAAGGCTGGCCGATCGCGAACTGGATATCGCCGCTGAGCAGCGCGGGGATCGCCTGGGCGCCACCCTGGGCGGGCACGACCTCGACGTCCAGGTTGTGCTTGGTGAAGATGCCGGCGTCGATCGCGGCCCACAGGGCACCTGTCTCGGCGATCGGGAGGGCGGCGACCCGGACCTGCCGCACCTCGCCCGTGGCACTGCCGCTGCCGCTCGGAGCGGCAGCGGTCGGGGCGGCGGAGTCGGTGCACGCGCTCAGCGCGAGAGCGGCGGCGGCCAGCAGGGCGAGCCGGGAAAGCCTCTTCATCATCGGAGGGCCCTTCGTGACGGCGGACTGGACCTCCGGCAACGCGGGCGCCCTCTGCGACGGTGCTCACGGCCCCTAGCGACGCTGCTGGAGGGAAGCCGATCGTGGCCCCGGTGCTCAGTGAATGTCAAGCATTCTTCGACGACCGTCAGATTTCTGTCGAATGACAATCGGGTCCGCATCGGCGACTGGTGCCCGCCATGACTCCGCCACTGCGGCTCGTTGACAGTTCGCGCACGGCTTGGCGGGCATGGGTGCATGCAATATGCATGCATGGTCGCTCTGCAGATCCGCGACGTCCCCGACGACGTCCGCGACGAGCTCGCCCGTCGCGCCGAGGCTGCCGGCCAGTCCCTGCAGGCCTTCCTGTTGACCCTCGTGACGGCTGAGGCGCAGCGCTCACGGAACGCGACCCTGCCGCGGACCTTCGAGGGCAGGTCTGATGGCGCTCGGCTCTCCGCCGACGACGTCCTGGCAGAGCTGGACGCCGGGAGGCGCAGCAGAGACGTTCCGTGATCGTCCTCGACGTGTCCGTCCTCACCAGCGCCCTGACCGACGACGGGCCCCTCGGCGTAGCGGCCCGTGCTGAACTGTCGCGGGACCTGCGCTGGGCGGCCCCGGCCCACCTCGTCGTCGAGGTCTTCTCGGCGGTGCGGGGGCGCCGCGCCGGCGGACACATCACGGAAGAACGAGCCCTCGACGCGATCGCCGCTCTGGCTGCGGCGGTCATCGAGCCAGTGGCCACCAGCCCGCTCCTGCGGCGGATGTGGGAGCTGCGCGGACACGTGACCGGCAACGACGCGGCGTACGCGGTGGCCGCGGAGTCGCTCGGCTGTCCTCTGGTGACCGCGGACCTGCGGCTGGCGCGAGCGGCTGGTCTGCGGTGCGAGGTGCGCGTCGTGCGTCCCGAGTGACAGTGCGCCTGCGTCTGCGCCTGGGCCTGCGTAGGTCTGGGGTGGGACGGCGAGGGTTGTCGGTGGCGGCTGACACAGTGGAGGCGTGGCAGCCGAGGCGGACGGAGCGGGCGAACTCGCCCTCGACGTGGCCGTTCCCGCCCAGGCCCGCGCGAAGGTCGCAGCGAAGGGCGGCAAGCGCGCACCGAAACCGCCCGAGCCCGTGGCCGAGGTCGCGCCGGTGGCGCGCGTCGTCGTCGACGTCCCCCTGCCCCACCTCGACAGGGTCTTCGAGTACGCCGTGCCCGCTTCCATGGCCGAGACCGCGCAGCCGGGCGTGCGCGTGCGCGTGCGGTTCGCGGGCCAAGACGTCGAGGCATTCCTGCTGAGCCGCGAGCAGGTGGCGGAGCACACCGGCCGGCTCGCACCGCTGCGGGCGGTGGTCTCGCCGGAGCCCGTGCTCGACGTGGAGCTGCTCGGCACGTGCCGCGCCGTCGCCGACCGGTGGGCGGGAACCCTCGCCGACGTGCTGCGGCTCGCCGTGCCGAGGCGCCACGCCACCACCGAGAAGACGACGGCGGAGCGCGTCGCCGCACGTGACGAAGCCGCTGCCGCCGAGGGGAGCGCCCCCGCGCGGCCGGAGCTGCCCGCCGCACCCGACCCCCACGACCCTGCCGGCCCGTGGGCGCCCTACCCCGCCGGCCCCGCGCTGCTGGAGCGGCTGGCCGCGCCGGCTGCCACCACGGCTGCCACCACGGCTGCCACCGCGGGTGTCCGTGCGGTGTGGACGGCTCTGCCGTCGCCGGAGCCGACCCAGGACTGGCCGGCAGCCCTGGCCGCAGCGGCGCAGGCGGCGCTGTCTGCGGGCAGGGGTGCGCTCATCGTCGTCCCCGACCACCGCGACGTCACCCGTGTCGACGCTGCCCTGACGGCCGCGCTGGGGAGCACCCGCTCCGCGCCCCGGCACGTGCGACTCACCGCCGACCAGGGTCCCGCCGCCCGCTACGCCGCCTGGCTCGCGCTGCGCCGCGGGCACGTCCGCGTAGCGGTCGGAACCCGGGCGGCGGCGCTCGCGCCGGTCGTCGATCCGGGGCTCTTCGCCATCTGGGACGACGGCGACGACCTCCACGCCGAACCTCACGCCCCCTACCCGCACGTCCGGGAGGTGCTGGCGCTGCGCGCCGACCGCACCGGCGCAGCGTTGCTGGTGGGCGGGCACAGCCGTACCGCCGAGGGGCAGCGCTGGGTCGAGTCGGGCTGGGCCCGCGCGGTCGAGGCCCCCCGCGAGCTGGTGCGCACCGCTTCTCCCCGGGTGCTGCTCCCCGGCGACGACATCGAGGCCGAGCGCGATGCCGCCGCCCGCTCCGCCCGGCTGCCGTCGCTGGCGTTCCGGACGGCGCAGGCCGCGCTCGCGGGGCGTCTGCCGAGCCAGTCACGCCCCGGGCCGGTGCTCGTGCAGGTGCCGCGCCGCGGTTACCTGCTGACACTGCGGTGCGAGCACTGCCGGGCACGTGCTCGCTGCCGCCGGTGCGCCGGCCCGCTGCAGCTGACCGGTGCCGACCAGCACCCCGCCTGCCGCTGGTGCAGCACGGACGACCCGACGTGGACCTGCCCGCAGTGCCGTGGTGACCGGCTGCGTTCGGCGGTGGTCGGTGCCCGGCGTACCGCCGAGGAGCTGGGACGGGCCTTCCCCGGCGTGCCTGTGAAGACCTCCGGCGGGGGAGCGGGCGTGCTGGAGGCTGTCGACGGCGAACCTGCGCTCGTCATCAGCACGCCCGGCGCGGAGCCCGTCGCCGAGGGCGGGTACGCCGCGGCGCTGCTGCTGGACGGCTGGGCGATGCTCGAGCGCGAAGAGCTGCGTGCCGCCGAGGAGGCGCTGCGGCGCTGGGCCGCGGCCGCCGCACTCGTGCGACCGCAGTCAGCCGGCGGCGCGGTGGTGCTGCTGGCACCGGCCGGCGTGCCGCCGGTGGAGGCGCTCGTGCGGTGGGACCCGGCCTGGCACGCCTCCCGCGAGCTGGCCGAGCGCCGCGAGCTGGGGTTGCCGCCAGGGGCGGCGTTCGCCCGGCTCGACGGCCCCGCTGTCGCCGTCGACGGCCTCCTGGCCGCGCTGCAGCGCACCGACGACGACCGGGCCGCGTTGCCCCCGCATGCCGAGGTCTTGGGCCCGACTCCGCTGGAACCCGACCGCTACCCCCGTGGAGGCAGCGGAGGTCGCCCGTCTGGCAGCGGCGGGGGGGACGACGGCGGGACGCCGGTCCCGCGCGCGTTCGCCCTGGTCCGCGTGCCGCTCGCCGAGCGGGCGGCACTGGCGAAGGCGCTGCAGGGCGCCGTCGCCGTCCGCAGCGCCCGCAAGGAACCCGGGTCGGTGAGGGTGCAGCTCGACCCCGAGCACGTCGTCTGAGGGAGCGGCTACCTGCCGAAGGCGCTGGCCATCGAGGCCGACGACGTCTGGATGCCACCGATCCGCTGCGCCACCCGCTCGGTGGCTTCGGCGGTGACGTGCGCGAGCTCTGTGCCTCGTCGGCCACCACACCGACCAGTCCTTCTTGAAGGGACAAGCACCCCCTGTCGGACACAGCGGATCTTCCCTAGCCTCCGACCGCTGCCCGACGACCGCCGCATCCGGCTCGTGCGGGGTGTGGCGAGAGGAGAACCGTGCGCCGCCTCCGCCATCTCTGCGTGCCGAGTCCCGAGGCACGAGCATGAGCCTCACCTACCGCCCGGGCGCATGGCTCGTGGTCGCCTCGGAGCAAGCCCTGGTCGCCGTGCTCCCCGGACCGCAGCTCGAGGTGCACGAGCTGCTGGATCGCCTGTGGCCATCGGTCGACACGGGGGCTGACCTCGGCGAGCTGCTGGAGGCCGTGCTCGCCGGGGGCTGGGCCCGCGCTCCGCACTTCGTGCTCGTCCAGCGGATCGTCGGGCAGCAGGTGGCGGTGGTGGTGAGGGGCCCGGCGCGGGTCGTCGGGGAGGCGACCGGGCAGCCCGTCGAACTCACCGGGGACGGCGTGCTCACGTGGGCGGAGCAGCGCATCGACGCACTCACCGCGGTGCACCTGCCCAGCGCTGACAGCTCGCCGGACGGTCCGGTGCTTCCGCTGCGCGCGGGGGCGGTCATGGCCGCCGAGGTGCGGTGGGTCGACCAGAACACGGTCGACCAGAACACGAAGGACGAGGACGAGGACGACGACGGCGGCGTCGAGGGCGGCAATCCCGCGCTCGATGCCGCTCCCGAGCCTTCGGGCGGTCCGGTGACTGCGGCCGGGCCGGTTCCTGCTGCCTCGCCAGTCGCCGACCCGAGCCTTGACCCGACTTCTGACACGAGTCCTGACCCGACTTCTGCCCCGAGCCCTGACCCGCCGCAGGTCGTGGAGGAACCCGCGCCGGCGGTGCCGCCCGTCGCTCCAGTCCCCGCGCCGGCGCAGGTGGTCGTGCGCAACTCCGACCACGACGGGCAGACGGTCTCGGCAGCCGTCTCCGACGTGCCCTGGCCGCGTCCGCAGCCACCTACATCACAGCCGCCTGGGGGAGGGACGGCGCCGTCGAGCGCACCGCTCTGGCTGTTGCGTTTGTCCAACGGGCAGGAGGTGACCGTGCGCGGTCGGGTGCTCGTCGGTCGAGACCCCAGCGCCGAACGCGTGCCCGGCCCCGACGTCCCCCAGCTGGTGTCCGTCGACAGCCCGCCGGGTGAGGTCTCACGTACCCACCTCGAGCTGCGTGTCGACGACTCGGGGACGTTGCTCGCCCGCGATCTCCACTCGACCAACGGCACCTCCCTGCGCTCGGTTGACGGGCCGTCGAAGACGCTGGCGCCGGGGGTGAGCTCCACGGTGGTCGAGGGATCCGTCCTCGACCTGGGCGGCGGAGTCACCATCACCGTCGGTCGCCAGGGCTCGTGATGTCCGTGGCCGGACACCCCTCCCCGGTCCTGGCGGTGCGCGCCACCAGTCCTCGCCGCCGACGAAGGATGCTGCGCCCCGGCGTCGTCCTCTCCGAGCGGTCCACGATCGCGTTCTCGGAGGTGTCGTGATGTCGTACGGTCCCCATCCGTCCCGTCTGGTACCCGCGCCGCTGGGGCGCCGCCTCGGCGCCTACGCCATCAACGCGGCCATCTCGACGGCCGCGAGCCTGGTGTTCTTCCTCGTCGGGGGGCTGCTCGTCACCCTGGGGGCGCAGCTCCCTGGCGACGCCGTCGTCCGCCTGGGTCTGCTCCTCTTGGCCTTCTGGCCCGTCGGGGCTCTGGCGGGGGCCGCGGCGTGGGTCGTCATGGAGTCGCGCAGCGCCAGCCTCGGCAAGCGGGTCATGGGTCTGCGCGTCGCGAACCTCGACAGCGGCGAGAACCTCACCCTCGGACCGATCATCGGCCGGATGCTCGTGCTCGGGGCGCTCAACGGCTTCACCTTCGGCATCGGCACGATCATCATGATCGTCATCGTGACGCGGGAGCCGAACAACGACGGCCGGATGTGGCACGACCAGATCTTCGGCAGCATCGTCATCGACGAGCGCGCCAGCCCGATCTCGACGCCCGCGCCCCGGCCTGTCGATCGCCCCGTGGCTGGGCCGCCGCCTCCCGCGCCCGTCCCGTACCGGCCGATGGCGGCCAAGGCCCCCGGCGCGGTGGCCGAACCACCCTCACGATTCGGGCCGCCCGCGCCGTTCGCGCCTCGGGACCCCGCTCCGCAGCCCCCCGCTCAACAGCCCCCCGCTCAACAGCCTCGGGCTCCGCAGCCGCCGGTTCCGCCGCCTGCTCCAGTTGCTTCGGCTGCACCTGTTCCTTCGGCTGCACCTGCCGCACCCGCTGCAGCGCCGGCGCCGGCTGCAGGAGTGGCCTCCCAGGAAGCGGACGAAGCCACCCAGGTCTCGCTACGTCCCGGTCCCGCGCCGGCGGCTCCTGCCTGGACGGTGACGCTCGCCGACGGCGCTCGCGTCGTCGTCGACAAGCCCACCCTGCTCGGGCGTGACCCCGAACCGAGAGACGGCGAGCAGGGCACCACGGCGGTGCGGGTACCCGACGGAGACCGCCTCGTGTCCAAGACGCACCTGCTGCTCCGCCTCGAGGGCGGTGCCTTGTGGGCGGTCGACCGTGGCTCCACCAACGGCACCGAGCTGGTGCGGCCCGGGCGGCCGCCCCAGGAGCTCGTCGCCGACGTGTCCGTGGAGCTTCACGAGGGTGACCAGCTGTCTCTCGGCGGCGTCGTCGTCTCCGTCCGTCGATCGTGAGGTGGCAGTCG
Source organism: Quadrisphaera granulorum (assembly GCF_003149145.1). Classification (GTDB taxonomy): domain Bacteria; phylum Actinomycetota; class Actinomycetes; order Actinomycetales; family Quadrisphaeraceae; genus Quadrisphaera; species Quadrisphaera granulorum. The sequence goes on from NZ_QGDQ01000021.1 coordinate 36,600, forward strand.
GGACAGCAGCCGCTGACCCGCGGCCGCGTGTGGCTCCTGATGGAGCGTGAGACCGGCGGTATGCTGGCATACGTGCGGCGGACCACGCTGAAGCTTTCTGACGAGCTAGATGCTCGCTTGCGCTATGAGGCACAACGCCGGGGTGTGACGATCGCCGAGGTGACGCGAGAAGCGCTCGAGGCGCACCTCGGAGGCCCGACGCGGCGTCTCGGCGCGGCAGCAGCAGGTCGAAGTGGTCGCGATGACGTCTCAGAGCGGATCGAAGAGATCCTCGCTACCGAGTTCCCCACGCCATCGCCGCGCTGATCGTCGACGCGGGCCCTCTGTACGCCTACGTCGATGCTGATGACCGGCATCACGAGGCCAGTCTCGAGCTGCTGACCCACCACCCCGGTCCGCTGATCGTCCCAACGCTCGTGGTGACCGAGGTCTGCTACCTGCTCTCGACGCGCCTCAGCGCGAAGGCGGAGGTGCGCTTCCTCGGTGACATCGCCTCGGGGTCCTTCACCGTCGAGCCCGTGCACGCCTCGGACTGGATGCGGATCGCGACGCTGGTTGCCCGGTACTCCGACCTGCCGCTGGGTGCCGTCGACGCCTCGGTCGTCGCTGCTGCGGAGCGGCTGGGCATCGTCGAGGTCGCGACCGTCGACCGCCGGCACTTCTCGGTGGTGCGTCCCCGTCACACCGAGGCCCTCGCGCTGCTGCCCTGAGGCACCGGCCCGAGGGGGCCGCTCGGTCTGGTCGGTACCGTGACCTGGTGCGCATCGTCTTTGCCGGCACGCCCGCCGTCGCCGAGACGGCGCTGGAAGCGCTGCTCGCGTCCGACCACGAGGTGGTCGGCGTCGTCTCGCGTCCCGACACCGTCGCCGGTCGTGGCCGCCGTGCCCTGCAGAGCCCCGTGGTGGTGCGTGCGCTCGCCGCGGGCCTGCCGGTGCTGCAGCCGACCCGCGCCTCCGACCCCGACTTCCTCGCGGGCCTGGCCGCGCTCGAACCCGACTGCTGCCCCGTGGTCGCCTACGGCGCGCTGCTCCCGCGGCCGGTCCTCGACGTACCCCGCCTCGGCTGGGTGAACCTGCACTTCTCGCTGCTGCCGGCCTGGCGTGGCGCTGCCCCGGTGCAGCGCGCCGTCATGGCCGGTGACGACGTCACCGGCACCACCACCTTCCTCCTGGAGGAGGGCATGGACACCGGACCGGTCCTGGGGACGACGACGACGTCCATCGGCCCCCGGGAGACCTCCGGCGAACTGCTCGCCCGTCTCGCTGTGGACGGCGCCAAGCTGCTGGTCGCCACGCTCGACGGCCTCGAGGCCGGTGCGCTGGTGCCCGTGCCGCAGCCCGCCGAGGGCGTCAGCCTGGCCCCGAAGGTCACCGTCGAGGACGCCCGCGTCCGCTGGGACGAGCCCGCCTTCGCCGTCGATCGGCGTGTTCGCGGCGTCACTCCCGCACCGGGGGCGTGGACCACGGTCGCGCGGCCCGGCGCCGAGCCCGGCGAGGTGGTGGAACGGCTCAAGATCGGCCCTGTCGAGCCACTGCCTCCGGTGGCCCTGGCGACGGCGTCCGCGCCCCGCCTCGCGCCGGGGGAGCTGCTGGTGCAGGGGCAGGAGGTGCTTGTCGGCACCGCGACCGTGCCCGTGCGTCTCGGTGAGGTGCAGCCCGCCGGTAAGCGGGCCATGCCCGCTGCGGCGTGGGCGCGCGGTGCGCGCCTGGGCGCCGGGGAGGTGCTGGCATGAGCGCGTCGCAGCCGCCGGAGCGCCGTCCGCAGCGGGGGCCCCAGCGGGGTGGTCCGCAGCGAGGTGGGCCCCAGCGTGGCGGTCCCCGCGGCACCCCGGGCGGTCCGGGCAGGTCGTGGACGACGACGGCGCCCTCCGCGCGACCGCGCAGCGGCGACCCCGCCCGCCGGGTCGCCTTCGACGTCCTGCGCGCCGTCGAGGAGCAGGACGCCTACGCCAACCTCGTGCTGCCGCGTCTTCTTCGTGCCGCCCGGCTCGACGGGCGTGACGCGGCGTTTGCCACCGAGCTCGCGTACGGCGCGCTGCGGGGACGTGGCACCTACGACGCGGTGCTCGCCGCCTGTGTCGACAGGCCGCTGACCCAGCTCGACCCGCCTGTCCTCGACGCGCTGCGCCTCGGCGCCCACCAGCTGCTCGCTACTCGCGTCGCCGCTCACGCTGCGGTGAGCGAGACGGTCGCGCTGGTGCGCGGCGCCATCGGCGCCGGCCCCTCGGGCTTCGTCAACGCTGTGCTGCGGCGTGTCTCCGAGCACGACCTGCCGACCTGGCTCGACAAGGTGGCCCCGCCGCTGGAAGGTCCCGGAGCCGACGTCGTCGCCGCACTGGCCGTCCGTGAGAGCCACCCGGCGTGGATCGTGCGCGCACTGCGCGAGGCGCTGGTCCTCGCGGGCCGCCCCGCATCGGAGCTGCCGGATCTGCTCGCCGCCGACAACGCCCGCCCCCTCGTGGCGCTCGCCGCCCTGCCGGGGCTGACGGAGCCGTCCGAGCTCCACGCTGCCGGTGCGGAGCCGGGGCGCTGGTCGCCGCTGGCCGCGGTCATGCCCGACGGTGACCCTGGCGACCTGCCCGCCGTCCGTGAGGCCCGCGCTCGCGTCCAGGACGAGGGCAGCCAGCTCGCCGCGCTTGCGCTGCTCGCCGCTCCCTTGGCGGGCGAGGACGCCGATGCGCGCTGGGCCGACCTGTGCGCCGGCCCCGGCGGCAAAGCTGCGCTGCTTGCGGCGAGCGCCGCCCAGCGGGGCGCCCGGCTGCTGGCCGTCGAGGTGGCGCCGCACCGCGCGCAGCTCGTCCAGCAGGCGCTCGCCGCCGTCGTGTCCGAGCGACCCGGGGCTGTCGAGGTGGTCACCGGAGACGGCCGCACAGTCGGGTACGACAGGCCCGGCGAGTTCGACAGGGTGCTCGTCGACGCGCCCTGCACGGGCCTGGGTGCGCTGCGCCGCCGCCCGGAGGCGCGCTGGCGCCGCAGCCCCGCTGACCTCACCGCTCTTGCACCCCTGCAGCGCGAGCTGCTCTCCTCGGCGCTCGACGCGGTGCGCCCCGGCGGCGTCGTCGCGTACGTCACCTGCAGCCCGCACCCCGCGGAGACGCAGGCCGTGGTCGACGACGTCGTCCGCCGCCACACCAAGGACGGCGAGCCCGTGGAGGTGCTCGACGCCCCCGCGGTGCTGCGTGAGGTCGCCGGCGTCGACGCGGGCACGGGCAGCGGCTCGTTGCGAGCGCAGCTGTGGCCCCACCTGCACGGCACGGACGCGATGAGCATCAGCCTGCTCCGCCGTCCCCTCTGACCTCCGCCGGGTGGCGCGGATCGGCATGATCGTGCGGGGGCTGTGGCGCTCAGCCGCATGATCGTCGACGACCTGGTCCGCGACGATCATGCGAGATTGCGCCACATCGATGCTGCCGGCGTCGCCGCCCGACCGGTGGGACGGGCGGCTGGGTAGGTTGCCGGACGTGGCCGTGACCATCGCCCCGAGCATCCTGTCCGCAGACTTCGCCAACCTCGAGGCTGAGCTCGGGCGCATCGCGACCGCCGACTGGGCCCACGTCGACGTCATGGACGCGCATTTCGTGCCCAACCTCACCCTGGGCCTGCCCGTGGTGCAGCGCCTGGCGCAGGTCAGCCCGGTGCCGCTCGACTGCCACCTGATGATCGCCGACCCCGACCGGTGGGCACCCTCGTACGCCGAGGCCGGCGCACACTCCGTGACCTTTCACGCCGAGGCCGTCGCGGCACCGATCCGCCTCGCTCGTGAGCTGCGCGACCGCGGGGCCCGTGCCGGCCTCGCGCTGAGCCCCGGTACCCCCGCCGAGCCGTTCCTCGACTGGCTGAGCGAGTTCGACATGGTGCTCGTCATGACCGTCGAGCCCGGCTTCGGCGGCCAGAGCTTCCTCGAGGGGTGCCTGCCCAAGCTGCGCCGCCTGCGCTCCGCCGTCGACGAGCACGGCCTGGAGGTGCGGCTGCAGGTGGACGGCGGCGTCTCTGCCGAGACTATCGAGCGGTGCGCGGAGAACGGCGCGGACGTCTTCGTCGCCGGTTCCGCGGTGTACGGCGCCGCCGACCCGGCCGCCGCCATCGCGCAGCTGCGTGCGCTGGCCGGAGGGTGAGTGCTGGCCGGAGGGTGAGGCCCCCTCGCGGGTGAACCCACCTGCGGGCTGACTCGCCCGCCGAGAGCGTCGCCCTAGGGTCGAGCGCGTGGACCTGACATCGGCGCTCGTTCCCATCGTCGCGATCGGCGTCGTCATCGTCGTCGTCCTGGCGGTGGTCTTCGCTCTCGCCCGGCGCTACAAGATCGCCAGCCCGTCGGAGGCGTTCATCGTCACCGGCCGCAAGGGCAAAGCGGTGACCAATCCCGAGACGGGGCAAGTCTCCACCGACCTGTCGGGCCAGCGCGTGGTCATGGGCGGCGGTGTCTTCGTCAAGCCGCTGGTCGAGCGCGTGCACGTGTTGTCGCTGAGCAGCCGCCGGATCTCGGTGAAGATCGGCGGGGCCGTCTCCAAGCAGGGCATCCGCCTGAATCTCGACGCCGTCGCCATCGTCAAGGTGGGTGGCTCCGAGGACAACGTGCGCGCCGCTGCGCAGCGCTTCCTGCACCAGCAGGACGAGATCGAGTCGTTCACGCAGGAGGTGCTCGCCGGTTCGCTGCGGTCCATCGTCGGAACGCTCACCGTCGACGAGATCATCCGTGACCGCGCCGCCTTCGCCACGCAGGTGGCCGAGGAGTCGATCTCCTCGCTGAGCAACCAGGGTCTGGTGCTTGACACCTTCCAGATCCAGGACGTCTCCGACGACACCAACTACCTTCGCGACCTGGGCCGCCCCGAGGCCGCCGCCGCGGCCCGCAACGCCGCCATCGCCGAGGCCGCCGCCCGCCGCGAGGCGAGCCAGGCCCAGGCCAAGGCCGACGAGGCCATCGCCGAGTCCCAGCGCGACCTCGACCTGCGTCGCTCCGCGTTCAAGGCCGACACCGACAGGGCCGCCGCCGACGCCGAGGCCGCCGGCTCCCTGGCCAAGGCCGAGCGCGACCAGGAGGTGCTCACCAGCCAGGAGCGCGTGGCCGAGCGGCAGGCGGCCCTCACCGAGCGCCAGCTCGACACGCAGGTCCGTAAGCCCGCCGACGCCGCCCGCTACCAGGCCGAGCAGGAGGCCCAGGGCCGCCGCAACGCGGAGATCTTCCAGGCCGAGGGCGCCAAGGCCACCGCCATCGCCGAGGCCGAGGCGGAAGCCGAGCGCACCCGCCTGGCCACCGCCGCGAACGCCGAGCGGGCCACCACGTTCGCCAAGGCCGACGCCGACGCCGCCCGCGTCGCCGCTGCAGCCGCCGCCGAGAAGGTGCGGCTGGAGGGTGAGGCCGAGCTGGCCCGCCGCACCGCCATCGCCAACGCCGTCCGCGCCGAGGGTGAGGCGGAGGCCGCCGCCATCCGCGCGAAGGGCGAGGCGGAGGCCGAGACGCAGCGCCTGCGCGCCGAGGCGTTCGAGCGGTACGGCCAGGCCGCCACCACGCAGATGGTGGTCGAGGCGCTGCCCAAGGTCGCGCGCGAGCTCGCTGCGCCGATGGCCGCCATCAGCGACCTCACGGTCATCTCCACCGACGGCGCGAGCGCCCTGTCCAAGGGCGTCGCCACCAACCTCACCGAGACCCTCGAGCTGGTGCGGCGCACCACGGGCGTGGACGTCGGTGCCCTCCTGCGCCGCAGCGCCGCGGGAGCCGGCGGCGACAGCACCACCCGCACCCCGGCCGACGCCGACGCCGACGCCTGAGGTCCGACGGCTCTGGTGGGCGTGAGGCTCCCGCTCCGCCCGCAGGGTGGAGGGCTGGTGGAGGTGGCCAGTCCCTTCACGCCGGGCATGCTCTCGCTGTTGCGACGCGGGGTCCGCGTGGTGCAGCTCGCGACGCCGCTGACCGACCGCGATCACCGCAGGCTCGGCTCCTGGTTCCAGGAGCACCCGCAGGCCGCGCTGCGCGTCTGCGCCGGGGGGCTCGGGGACGGCGCTGACCTGTCCTTCCTCCGGCACTACCCCCGGCTCACCGGCCTGAGCATCGACTCACTCGACCATGAGGTCGTGCTCGGCCCTCAGAGTCTGGATCACCTGCCGACGCCGCTGCGCGACCTCCGCCTGGAAGCACGGGCCCGCGATCTCAGACCCCTGGCCGGGGTCACCCAGCTCGAGCACCTGAAGCTCCGATCGGTCACGGCTGACCTCGCGCCCCTGACGGCGCTGACCCGGCTGCGCACGCTGGAGATCCGCCTCGGAGGGATCACCGACCTCAGCGTCGTCCCCGAGATCGGCCGGATCACCTACCTCGAGCTGTGGCTGGTCCGCGGCCTCGCCGACGTGAGCTTCCTCGCCGATATGGGCCACCTCGAGCACCTGTTCCTGCAAGCTCTCCGGAACGTCCGCGCACTGCCGGACCTCTCTCGGTGCACGGCGCTCGAGCGGGTCCACCTGGAGACGATGAAGGGGCTGGTCGACCTCTCAGCCCTCGCTACCGCCCCCGCCCTGCGGCAGCTCTCGTTGGTCGACGTCGGTCACCTGTGCCCAGAGGATCTGCTGCCGCTGAAGACCTGTGGCGCACTGGAGGAGCTGGGCGTCGGCTTGAACAGCGACCGCAAGAACCTGGCGGCGCGAGCGCTCCTGCAGATCCCCGGCTCCTACGGTGGTCACGACTGGCCGTAGCCTCAGCGCTTCCGATCGTGTGGGAGGAACGGGTGAGGAAGTCGGCAGCGGTGCCGCTCATCATCACGTCGTCGTTGGCGCTGGCCCTGTCCGGATGCTCGGGCAGCACGGACAACGGCTCCGGCAGTTCTGACGGCTCCGACGCGGAGTACCAGGGGGTCTGCGTCAACCAGACGACCGGCCAGCGCGCCGATGACGACGACTGCGGCGAGGACGACGGCCACGGCGGCACGGGCGGCTCCGGCGGCGGCCACTACTGGTACTACGGCGGTCGCGGCGCCCGGATCCCCGCGGTCGGCTCGGCCATGCCGACTGGCGGCGGCAGCAGCAGCACCGGGGGCTCGGGCAGCCAGAACGGGCAGTACGCGGGCTTCGACCGCAGCGTGCCGGACGGCTCGACCTTCGTGTCGGGAGGAGCCGACCGCGCCGGAGGCACCGTCAGCGACGACAGCCTGCGCACGGCGTCGTCGTCCAGCGGCCGGGTGCTCAGCGTGACGGAGTCGGGAAGCACCGTGCGCGGCGGACTCGGCGGCGGCTCGAAGGCCGGCAGCTGAGTGACCGCCCGGTGAAGAGGATCCGCACCACACCGCGCCCGGGGTGGCGCGAGACGGTCGTGTCGCAGGGGCTCGTCTACCCGATGACGCCGTCGCGCAACGGTCTCGGCGAGCAGGAGTACTGGTTCGAGCGGGCCTGCTACGTGCTGAGCAGCGACGAGGTGGACCACCTCGAGACCGTCACCGAGCGCGTCCACACGATGTGCGTCGAGGCCGCCCGCTACCTGTGCAGCGGTGAGCTGGGAGACCTCGGACTGCCGCCGGGTGCGCTGGAGGCGGCTCGCGTCTCCTTCGACGCCGCGCCGCCATCGTTGTACGGCAGGTTCGACCTGCGCTTCGACGGCCGCGACGACGCTCCCGCCAAGGTCCTCGAGTACAACGCCGACACTCCCACCGGGCTCGTCGAGGCGAGCGTCGCCCAGTGGTACTGGTTGCAGGACGTCGCCCCCGAGCTCGACCAGTGGAACTCCCTGCACGAGCGCCTGGTCGAGGCCTGGCGCGGCATCCGCCAGCGCACGGGCCTCGGCGTGCTGCACCTGGCGCACCTCGGCGCGGAGAAGAGCGGCGAGGAGGAGATGACCGTCGGCTACCTGCGCGACTGCGCCGACCAAGCCGGCTGGTCCACGTGCCAGCTCCAGGTGGAGCAGCTGGGGTGGAACCCCGACGTCCAGCGGTTCATCGGGCTGGACGACGACGTCATCGACGTCCTCTTCAAGCTCTACCCCTGGGAGGACGTGCTCTGGGAAGACTTCGGCGCGCACGCCCTGAGCACCCTGGAGCAAGGCGCGACGGTCTGGCTGGAGCCGCTGTGGAAGGTGGTGCTGTCCAACAAGGCGCTGCTCGTGGCGCTGTGGCGGTGCTTCCCGGGCCACGAGAACCTCCTGCCCGCGTCGATGGGCGAGCCCAACGGCATGACCGAGTGGGTGAAGAAGCCCTTGCACGGGCGCGAGGGCGACAACATCGAGGTCTCCTCCCGCGACCTCTCCCTGGTCCAGCCGGGGGAGTACGGCGAGGAGGGCTTCGTCTACCAGCAGTACGTGCGGATGCCCGACTTCGAGGGCAACAAGGCTGTGGTCGGTAGCTGGATCGTGGACGGCAAGGCAGCCGGGTGCGGGATCCGCGAGAGCGACTCCCCGGTCACCGACTACTACGCGCGCTTCGTGCCGCACCACATCGACGGGCCGGCACCGAGCCCGCAGCAGCGGGCCGCGTGGCTCGCCGAGTGACCGACGGCTGTCGAGCAGAGATCGACCAGGGATCGAGCAGGAGGTCCGCGTGGACGGGTTGGCGATGGCGGTCGGTGCTGCCGCGGTGTACACGGCGGTGGGGCTCGGGCTGCTGCTCGTGGGCTTCTACGCCCTCGACCTCATCGTGCCGGGCAAGCTGGCCACACGGGTGTTCCGCGACGCCGAGCCCGGCGCGGCGCTGGTCACCGCCGCCGGTGCCCTCGGTGTCGGGCTGATCACCTTCACCACCATCTGGCGCAACGCCGACGCCGGCTTCGGGCCGGCGCTGCTGTGGACGATCGTCTTCGGACTGGTCGGCATCGTCATGCAGGCCGTGGCGCTCTTCGTGCTCGACCTGCTGACACCCGGCAAGCTCGGTGACCTCGTGTGCACCCATCTGCCCACCGGAGCGATGCACCCCGCCGCCTGGGTGACCTCGGCGTTCCAGCTGGCCATGGCCGGCGTCGTCGTCGCCTCGGTGGCCTGACGGGGTCTTCTGGGCCGTCCGGGTCGCCCGGGGGCGAAGCTCCCCGGCGATCGCCCGTAGGCTGGCCGCTCGTGAAGTCGTTCGAGCAGCTCTTCGTCGAGCTGTCCGCCAAAGCCGCCGAGCGTCCCGCCGGCTCCCGCACCGTGGCCGAGCTCGACGCCGGCGTCCACGCCATCGGCAAGAAGCTGGTGGAGGAGGCCGCTGAGTCGTGGATGGCCGCCGAGCATGAGACGCCCCAGCGCGCCGCCGAGGAGATCTCGCAGCTGCTGTACCACGCGCAGGTGCTGATGATCGCCAGCGGTCTGTCCCTCGACGACGTCTACGAGCACCTGTGAGCAGCACGATGACCAGCCCCCTGCCCCACGCCGCCAGCTCCGCGGCGAGCGCAGCAGCCACCGCGCCGCTGCGGATCGCCGTCCCCAACAAGGGATCGCTGTCCGAGCCGGCGGCGCAGCTCCTGCGCGAAGCCGGGTACGCCACCCGCCGTGAGGGCCGCGAGCTCGTGCTCGCCGACCCCGAGAACGGGGCCGAGTTCTTCTTCCTGCGCCCGCGCGACATCGCCGTGTACGTCGGCTCGGGCACCCTCGACGTCGGCATCACCGGCCGCGACCTGCTGCTCGACTCCCGCGCGGAGGCCGAGGAGGTCATGCAGCTGGGCTTCGGCGCGTCCACGTTCCGCTTCGCGGGGCCGGCGTCGCAGGTGGCCGGCGGGCTCGACGTCGCCGGCCTGCAGGGTCAGCGCGTGGCCACCAGCTACCCCGGTCTCGTGGCCGACCACCTCGCGGCGGCCGGCGTCAGCGCGTCGGTGGTGCGGCTAGACGGCGCCGTCGAGACCGCGGTGCAGCTGGGCGTGGCCGACGCCATCGCCGACGTCGTCGAGACCGGCTCCACGCTGCGCTCGGCAGGCCTGGCCGTCTTCGGCGAGCCGATCCTGCGCTCGGAGGCCGTCGTCATCACGCGCCGCTCGATCGAGGCCGGCGGAGGGCCGGTGCGCCCCGCCGGGCTCGACGTGCTGCTGCGGCGCATCCAGGGCGTGCTCGTGGCCCGGCAGTACGTCATGGTCGACTACGACGTCCCGCGCGAGCACCTCGACGCCGCCTGCGCGCTGACCCCCGGGCTCGAGTCACCGACGGTGGCACCCCTGGCGGACCCGGCGTGGGCCGCGGTGCGCGCCATGGTGCCTCGGGCGACCACCAACAGGGTCATGGACGAGCTGTACGACCTCGGCGCCCGCGCCATCCTCGTCACGACGATCCACGCCTGCCGGCTGTGACGCCGCCCTCGGCGTCGTCGTCCTCTTCGTCGTTCGACGACGACGACGTCGCGCGGCTGCATGCGCCGTTCCGCCCCGTGCGGGGCCGGCTGGTGGCCCGGGTGCTCGGCGTGGTCGCGGTGGTGCTGTTCACGGTGCTGGCGCTGTTCGTCGTCGGGCAGACGCTGTGGGACCGGGTCGCGTTCGTCGTCACGGGGTTGCTCGTCATGGCGTTCTGCGAGATGCAGGCCCGCGTGGTCGCCATCCCGGACGAGCGCGGCCTGTACGTGCGCAACCTCGTGAACCGTCGGCGGCTGGAGTGGGCGGAGGTCGTGGGGGTCTCCTTCGGAGGGGGGCGCCCGTGGGTGCAGCTCGACCTCGCCGACGGCGACACGCTCGCCGTCATGGGCGTCCAGCGGTCCGACGGCGAGCGCGGCCGGGTCGAAGCGGATCGTCTCGCCACCCTCGTTGCCCTGCACAGCCGCTGACGAGCCCGCTGCGGTGACGCAGGGGTTGCGCTGACAGGGCGAAACACCGCGTGGTCCGGTGTCCGGTGGCAACCGGTGTTGGGCAACCGGGCCCGCGTGAGGTCACGTCGGTCTAGCGTCGGCGATCTCCCAGCGGTGGCTGCGGCGGTCCGCCGCAGTCACCGCTCCAGCCTGTCCGAAGGAGTGCGGTGCGCATATCGGAGCTCGCCCCCCGGCGGTGGACGACCAGAGCGGCAGCGGTCACTGCCGTCCTCCTCACCATCGCCCTGACCGGCCTCTCGACCGGCTTCGTCGCCGGGCCCGCCCAGGCCGCTGACCGCACGGCGTTCCCCGACGCGAAGCCCGCGTGGGCCACCGCGGCCTCGGACGCCGGTGCTGCACCGGCCGACACATCGGTGGAGGGCTACCTGGCGCTGCCGCTCCGGGACGCCGCCGGTGCCCGCGCCCTCGCCGTCGCCGTGTCGACACCGACTTCCGCCCGGTACGGCCAGTTCGTCTCGGCCCAGCAGTGGATCTCGACCTATGCACCGACGCAGACCACCGTCGACGTCGTGACGGCGCTCCTGCGGGCCTACGGGATGACCGTCACCGCGGTGCCCGCCAGCCGTACCTACGTCGTCTTCCGCGGCCCCGCCGACAAGGTCAACCGGTTGTTCGGCACGTCGCTGCGGCAGTACCGCGTCGACGGCGACACGGTGACCGCACCCTCCAGCACCCCGTCGCTGCCATCCTCCGTCGGCGCGCTCGTGAGCTCGGTGAGCCTGTCCGGTGGCGCGCTGAAGGCCCGGCCGGGTGCCCTGTCACCGGGGCGGGAGAAGCCGGCATCGTTCGCGCGAGCCGGGCAGGCGGCGCCCGCGCAGCAGGTGCCCTGCTCGGACTTCTGGGGCCAGCGGTCCTTCACCGCTCCGCGGGCCTACGGGCGCACGTCGTTCCCGACCAACATCTGCGGGTACACCGCGGCCCAGATGCGGGCGGTGTCCGGAACCGTCCCCGGGGACGGCGCCGGCCAGACCGTGGCCATCGTCGACGCGTACGCCTCGCCGACCGTCGTCGCCGACAGCAACAAGCTGTTCGCCGCGCAGGGCGAGCCCGGCATCAGCGGGCTGTACTCGGAGATCGGCGTCGACAGGTCGACCTTCACCGACCAGGAGGCCTGCCAGGGGGAGGAGGCGTGGCAGGGGGAGCAGTCCCTCGACGTCCAGGCCGTCCACGCGGTCGCGCCGAAGGCGCGCATCGTCTACTCCGCCGGCGCGAACTGCGGCGCTGGGCTGTACATCGCCGTCTCGCGGGTGCTCGACACCCAGGCGGCGTCGGTGATCTCGAACAGCTGGGGCATCCCGGAGCAGTACCTCGTGTCCGCTGACCGGGCCATCTACGACTACCAGGGCTGGCAGGCCGCCGCCCAGGGCATCGGTCTGTACGCCTCCAGCGGTGACGACGGCGACGAGACCATCAACGACATCCCCAAGCAGGTCGGCTTCCCTGCGGCGCACCCGTTCTGGACGGCCGTGGGCGGCACCTCGGTGGGCGTCGACGCCTCAGGGCGTATCGCCGTCGAGACCGGCTGGGGCAACGCGCGGTCCGTCATCACGGGGACGGCCTATGACCCGGCGCCGCCCGGCGACTTCTACGCCGGTGCCGGTGGCGGCACCGGGACGATCTACCGCGAGCCCGACTGGCAGCGCGGCGTGGTGCCCGACGCCATCTCGCGCGGCTACCGCGCGGTACCGGACATCGCCAACATCGCCGACCCGTACACGGGCTTCCTCACCGGGTACACCCCGATCCTCGAGGACGGGTCGACCGCCACGGGGGAGTACGAGGCCTATCCCACCGGGGGGACGTCCCTGGCGTCGCCGATGGTCGCCGCCCAGGTCGCCGCGGTGCAGGGGCGTATCGGCGCGCGCGTCGGGTTCGCCAGCCCCGCGATCTACCAGCTTGCCAAGGTGGCTCCCTCCGTGGTCCGCGACGTCAAGGCGCCTGCGGGCACGCTCGCGCTGGCGTCGTTCTCGCCCAGCAAGCAGGCCAACGTCCTGGTCACCCTCGACCGCGACTCCTCCCTGCGGACGACGAACGGCTGGGACGCGGTGACGGGTCTCGGGGTGCTGCCGCTGGACTCCTGGCAGCGCCTCGCGCAGCGGTAACCGCTCACCCCTCCGTGACGATCAAGGACGTTGTGCACGGTCACTGTCACGGTCACTGTGCACAACGTCCTTGATCGTCGCGAGGGGGGCGGCTGTCAGGGACGGCACGTACGGTGGCTAGGTGCCCGCTGCTCCTCACCGCCGGGCCGCGGGGCTGCGATGGGTCGTCGTCGTCCTGGGGACGGTGCTGCTCGTGACGGCAGCGCTCGTCGGACGACCGGCGTGGAGCGCCGGTGGTGGCGACGGCCCTGAGGGAGGCGATGCGGGTGGGGACGGCGTCACCCGGGTCCTCGCCCGGGCCGCCGCATCGGCGTCCGTCCCGTTCACCGGCACCGCCACGAGCAGCGGCGCCCTCGGCCTGCCCGACTTGCCGCGCCTCGGCGATGTCGCCGCGCTGGTGGGAGAGAGCACCCGCACCCGGACGTGGTGGGCCGGCGAGGGGACGTGGCGCACCGATGTCCTGACGGCCACCGGCGAGCGCGGCCAGTACGCCTCCGGCGGGCAGCTGACCGGGTGGGACTACGAGCGAGACGCGATCACGGTGGACGCCCCGCTGTCGGGCGCCCGACTGCCGCGCGCCTCCGACCTGTTGCCGCCGACGCTGGCGCGTTCGCTCCTGGCCGGCGCCACCCCTGAGCAGCTCGTCGAGCAGGGCGCCACCGACATCGGGGAGCGGGTGGTCGCCGGGCGCCTCGCCGACGGCGTCCGGCTGCGCACGACCCCCACCGCGGAGCAGCCGGATGCGTCCCGCCTCTCCACGCTCGACCACGCCGACGTCTGGGTCGACCGGGCCACCGGGCTGCCGCTCGCCGTCGACGTGGTCGACATCGTCGGGGGTCCGGTCGTCTCGGCGGCCTTCGACGACGTCGCCCTCGGCGCGCCCAACCCCGCCGCCCTCGTCGTCCCCGACCCTCCGGGCGCCAGCGTCCGGACCGCCGAGGTCGACGTCGCCGCCGGCGCCGCGACCGCCGCGCCCTGGGCACTGCCCGACCAGCTGGCCGGGCTGCCCGCCCTGCAGGACCCACTCAGCACGGGAGCCGTCGCCTACGGCACGGGGCTGCTGCGGCTGGCGGTGGTGTCGCTGCCCGCCGAGCAGGGCCGGCAGGCGCTGTTCGCCGCGGAGGCGGCCGGCGCGGACCCCCTCGACCCAGCAGACGACGCCTCCACCCCCGCCGCCCGGACCGCGCTCGTGCGGGCGGGAGCGCTGAGCGCCGCGATCGTCGTCGTCCCCGATGGGGAGGGTCGGCGGGAGAGGCGGGCCTACCTCGTCTCCGGCGCGGTGCAGCCCGAGCTGCTTACCCGCGCCGCCGCCCAGCTGGTCACCGAGCCCCCGGAGCGCCGCCCGTGACGCACCCAGGAGCGATCCACCCGTGAGCGACCTCGCCGTCCAGACGCAAGGCCTGACCAAGCGCTTCGGCCGGGTCCAGGCCGTCACCGACGTCGACCTTCGCGTCACCGAGGGAGACCGGTACGGCTTCCTCGGGCCCAACGGCTCCGGCAAGACGGCCACCGTCCGGATGCTGCTCGGCCTCGTGCTCCCCACGGCCGGGCGCGTGCGCGTGCTCGGCGGACGGGTCCCGCAGGACGCCGCCCGCGTGCTGCCGCAGGTCGGTGCCATGGTGGAGGGGCCAGCAGCTATCGGGCACCTGAGCGGGCGCGCCAACCTGCGGCTGCTCGACGCCGCCGTCCCCACCCCGGGCGGGCGTCGCACCCGGCGCCGCCGCGTGGAGGACGCGCTGGAGGCCCTCGGTCTGGCGCAGGTGGGCCGCCGGCCGGTCCGCGCCTACTCCCTCGGGATGCGCCAGCGGCTGGGCATCGCCTCCGCGCTGGTGCGCCGCCCGCGCCTGCTCGTCCTCGACGAGCCGACCAACGGCCTCGACCCGCAGGGCATCGCCCTCGTCACCGACCTGCTGCTGCAGCTTTCCGCGCAGGGCACCACGCTGCTCGTCTCCAGCCACCTGCTCTCCGAGGTCGAGCACCTGTGCACGCGCGTGGGGGTCATGGACCGGGGCCACCTCGTGGTCCAGGACGACGTCGACGCCCTGCGCGCCCCCACCGGCAGGCTGCTCGTGACCCTGGCCGTCAGAGATCAGGACGACGACGACGGCGCGCGGGCCGCTGCGCTGGCCGGTCAGCTGCTCGGGTCCCGCCTGCTGGAGAGCCCCGTCCCCGCGCCCGACCCCGGGGCGGCCGGCGTGCGGCTCGTGGTCGCTGACGCCGGAGACGTCGTCGGTGACCTGGTGCGCGGCGGCCTCGCCGTCCGCGAGGCCGTGGTGGAGCGGCGCACGCTCACCGATGTCGTCCTGTCCCGCACCACGGCGGTCGGAGAAGGGATGGGCGCGTGAGGCTGGCAGCGCTGACCGGCGTCGAGCTGCGCAAGCTCGCCCTGCGGCCCCGCACGTGGGTCTCGGTGGGGCTGCTGTGCGCGCTGCCCGTGGTGGTTGCGGCATTTCTCGGTACGAGCGAGCTGGCGCCCCGGCCCGGGCAGGGTCCGGCGTTCCTGTCGGCGGTGCTCGGCAACGGCCAGCTGTACCCGGCGGCGGCGCTGGGCATCGTCGTCCCGATCTTTCTGCCGGTGGCGGTCTGCGTGGTCGCCGGAGACGCCATCGCGGGGGAGGCGCAGGCCGGCACGCTGCGCTACCTGCTCGTGCGGCCCGTCGGCCGGACCCGCCTGCTCGTGGCGAAGCTGTTCGCGGTGCTCGCCTTCACGCTGGGCGCCGTCGTCGCCGTCGCCCTGGTGTCCTTCGTGGCGGGTACCCAGCTCCTGGGCACCCGTCCCGATGCCCTCGGCACGACGACGGCGTCGCTGTCCGGGACGTCGCTGTCCCCGCAGGAGCTGCTCGTGCGGACGCTGCTGGTGATGGCGTACGTGTCGGTGTCGATGCTCGGGGTGGCAGCGCTGGCGCTGCTGCTCTCGACGCTCGTTGACTCACCGCTGGTCGCGGCGCTGGGTGGCCTGGCGCTCCTCGTCGCGAGCACGGTGCTCGTGGGGCTGGATGCGGCGTCGGCGATCCACGACCTGCTGCCCACGCGGTACTGGCTGGCGTGGGTGGACCTGTTCAGGGACCCGATCCTGTGGACCGACGTGCGGCGCGGCGTGCTCATGCAGCTCGGGTGGGCGGGCGTGCTGCTCGCGGCGGCGTGGGCGTCGTTCACCACCCGCGACATCACCAGCTGACCTCTGGATGGTGGCGCTCATTCGCATGATCGTCGGGGACGGTCCAGTGCCGACGCCACGCCCCACCCCTCCCCGACGATCATGCGGCTGAGCGCCACTACTGGGTGAGGAGGGCGCGCCCGCGGGTGGTGAGGGCGTCGCAGTCCGACGAGGACGGCGCCCCCTCGAGCACCGCCCCGTCGAGCGCCGCGTCTACCACGCCCACCGCCAGCGGATCCCTCACGAGGCCACCGTGGTCGACGCGCGCTCCCGAGCACACCCGCTGCAACTCGATGCCGACGGCGCCCCGTAGCGAGGAAGCATCCGCCGGCGGCACCACCACCTGGTCCGAGGTCGACCACACGCTCGTCCAGCGGGTGCCGTCACCGGGGATCTCCGGAAGTGTCCGGAGCAAGCTGCTGCCGGGCGACAACTGCTGGCACGCCTCCGGGCAGTCCTGCGGGGCGTTCACCGCCGCGAAGCGCGCCAGGTCCGTTCCCTGGTGCGGGCTGCCGAGCGTCACCACTCGGCGCACCGGCTCGTCAGCTCCGTCGCCGGCCAGCCACAGCCGCGCCACCACACCACCGGCCGAGTAGCCGACCACGTCCACCGACGGCGCCCCCGCCTCCAGCGCCTCGGTCGCCGCCCGCTGCAGGGCGTCGGCCTGGTCGGCGAGGTCACCGGTGCCGTCACCGACCGCCGCAACCACCTGCACCTGACGCCCCGCGCGCTCCAGGGCCCCGGCGAGCACCTGCACCCCGCTCGTGCTCCCGCCGTACCCGGGCACGAGCAGCACCGTGCCCGGTACCGACTGGTCGGCCGGTCCGGCGGAGCCGCTCGCGCCGCGCCCGCGCCCGCCGTCGTCGTCGTCCCCGAGAATCCCGGCGAGGGAGGCGGGGCCGCCCAGCAGCAGCGCCCCGGCCCCCAGCACGACGACGACGAGGAGCCCGAGCAGGGTCATCATCAGTCGGCGTTGAGGTGCCATCCAGCGAGCGTGCACGACAGCGGGGTCTTCTGCGACAGTGGATGCACCGCCTGCACCACCCGCCCCAGACCTGGAGGCCCCCGCCAGTCATGCCCAACGTCTTCGACTTCCTCGCCCCCCTCTTCATCGGCGACGGCGCCGCTGGGACCACCCCCCTCACCGGGTTCCAAGCGCTGCAGCTCGTCGCCATCGCGGCGGGCGCGGCGATCGGGGCGCTGGTGCTGGGCATGGTCATCCACGCCGTCGTGCTGCGCATCGGCAACACGTCCATGGTGGCGCGCACGCTCGCCGCGCGGCTCAAGGGACCGTTCCGCTGGATCCTCGTGACGCTGGCCGCGCAGCAGGTGTTCGTGCGCTCCACCGGCAACGACGGCTGGCTCTCCGCGGTCCGGACCGTGCTGCTGCTCGCCGTCATCGCCTGCGTCGGCTGGCTGCTGGCCAAGGTCGTGCTGGTCATCGAGGACCTGCTCCTCGAGAAGTTCCGGGTGGACGTGGCCGACAACCGCCACGCGCGCCGGATCCGCACCCAGATCATCTTCCTGCGGCGGATCGCGCTGCTGGTCATCGCGCTGCTCACCGTCGGCGCGATGCTCTGGACCTTCCCCGAGGCCCGCGTGGTCGGCACCGGCATCTTCGCCTCCGCGGGCCTGCTGTCCGTGGTCGCGGGCCTGGCCGCGCAGAGCTCGCTGAGCAACGTCTTCGCGGGGCTCCAGCTGGCGTTCACCGACGCGCTGCGCGTCGACGACGTCGTCGTGGTCGAGGGGGAGTGGGGGCGCATCGAGGAGATCACCCTCACCTACGTCGTCGTCCACATCTGGGACGACCGCCGCCTCGTGCTCCCCTCGACATACTTCACCTCCACCCCGTTCCAGCACTGGACCCGCAAGGACTCCCAACTGCTCGGGGTGGTGCTGTTCGAGGTCGACTGGCGTACCGACTTCGACGCCATGCGCGAAGAGATGCACCGCGTGGTCGAGGCCGACGAGCTGTGGGACCGCCGCGTGGCGGTGCTGCAGGTCACCGATGCCGTGGGCAGCTTCGTGCAGGTGCGCATCCTCGTCTCGGCGCAGGACGGGCCGACCGCCTTCGACCTGCGCTGCCACGTGCGGGAGGCGATGGTCCGCTGGCTCGTCGCGTACAACCCCGAGGGGCTGCCCCGCGTGCGGCTCACCGGCGTCGGCGCGGAGGAGGCCGCGCAGGCGGCGCTGGTCTCGGGCGCCGAGGAGCGCGTCCCCGCGAAGGGCGCGCACGACCCGAAGGCCCCGCGCCGCGTGCCCGGGCCGGCGACCCCCGCCACCGTCGTCCTGCCGCCGGTGCAGGTGCCGGACCGGCGCGACGACTCCCTCTTCACCGGCTCGATGGAGGCCATCGAGCGGTCGAAGGCGTTCGCGGGGCCGAGCGAGGCTGAGCAGGCCGACCGCGTCGAGCGCCTCCTGCGCGAGGAGCGCGAGCGCATCGAGGCCGAGGAGCGCGACGCGATCCGGCGCCGGTTCCGCGAGGAGCCGGACCCGTCGCTGACCACGTCCGTGCTGCCCGCCGTCCCCGAGAAGCGCCGCTGACCCCCTCCCGCCGTGATCATGGACGTCCGCCACCCTCCGGTCGTGATCATGGGCTTCCGGAACGGCCCGGCGTCGGCGTTGCAAGACGATGACGGCGCGCCGCCGCCCTGCAACGCCGAGCGCTGCGGCAGCGTCTGACCGGTGATCGCCGCGACGCGCGGCGGCGACCGGAGGGTGTGGTGCACGTGTGGCGTTCCAGGGCAGGGGCGGTCGGGCTCGCGGCAGCGACGGCACTGACAGCGGTGGTGCTCGCGGGGTGCGGAGGAACCCCGCTGGCGCAGCCCGCGCCGGACGCCGGCAGCGGCTCGCCGTCGTCGTCCTCGTCACCCGAGCAGAGCGCACCGCTGTGGCCCGATGCGGCACGCACCGTGGCGATCACCCCGAAGGGCGAGCGCCCGCCGATGCCCGCACCGGACGAGGCCGAGCTGCAGGACCTCACCTCCTTCGCGGCCCAGGAGGGGATGACCGTGGAGGCGATGGTCCGGGAACAGCAGGACGTCAGGGCGTTCCACGACTGGGTGGCCTCGACCGTGAGGCCGATCCTCGGTGACAGGTACTCCGAGGCCCGCCCGGAGATGGAGGGCGACCCGGCGTGGATCGGGTTCACCGGTGACGTGCCGCCCGAGCTCGTCGCGGCCGCGGAGGCCTTCTACCTGCCGATGGAACTGCGCGGCGGAGCGCTGCTGACGGAGGCGGAAGCTGACCGGGTGCGGTCCGTCGGCACCGACGCCTTCGCCGCGGCAGCGCCGAAGGGCTTCGGGTGGAGCGGGAGCCTCGACACCCCCACTGCGACGTTCACCTACAGCGGCATCCCCGCCGAGCAGTGGCAGGGCGGTGACGAGGTGAAGGCCGCCGTGGTCGCAGCAGCCGCGAAGGCGCTGGGCCGCGACGCGCCGTTCCGCGTCGAGGTCGAGCTGGACGACCGCGACCCGAAGACCACCGAGCCGGCTTTCTGGTACCTACCCGCAGGCTGGACCGCCGACCCGACGGCCACGAGCATCGAAGTGACCGTCGACTCCCCGCAGTGTGCGAGCGGGGTCAACCCCGGGGAGCGGATGGCTCCACCGCAGGTGGAGGTCACGGACACCCAGGTTCGGATCGCCGTGTCGACGTACATCCTCAAGGGACCGCAAACCTGTCCCGGGCACGGCACGGCCCCGCTCGTGGTCGAGCTCGGTCAGCCGCTGGGCGACCGGACGCTCGTGGACGTCAACGGGGCCTTGCGCGAGGGCCGGTCCGCTCCGAGCGACGGCCTCGTGGCACCTGCAGCCGGTTGAGGACGACGACGGCGCGGCGCCGCCCTGCAACGCCGGGCGCTGCGGCAGCGTCTGACGAGTGATCGCCGCGACGCGCGGCGGCGAGCGCGGAGGGCGGTGGCCAGGTGCGGCACTTCAGGGCGCGGACGGTGGGGTTGGCGGCTGGAGCGGCGCTGGTGGCGGTCCTGCTGGCCGGCTGCGGGGGCGCGACGCAGCCAGCTCCACCTGGTGGGTCGCCGTCGTCGTCCTCCTCCTCTGCGGGACAGGTCGAAGCAGGCCAGGTGGCCGCGGTCTGGCCCGTCGCTGAACTGACGCTGGTCACCACGCCGAAGGGCGTGCGGGCACCGGTGACGCAGGCCTCCATCGACCAGCGTCCCGACCTCGCCTGGTGGGTCGAGCACGAGGGGATGACCCTCGAGGAAGCCGCCCGGGAGTCGATGGACCAGGACGCTTTCAACCCCTTCGCGGAGCAGGCGCCGCAGCTTCTCGGAGACCGCTACTCCGCGCTGGCCTACGGCGACCCCGAGGACGACGCCGTCTTGCCGTGGGTCGCGTATACCGGTGAGGAGCCGCCACCTGCGGAGCTCGTCGCGCTCGCGGAGCAGCTGCCGTACCCGGTGGAGCTGCGGGGTGGCGCCGTCATGTCCGAGGCCGAGCGCGAGCGTGCCCAGTCGGCTGGTCTCGACGCGTTCGCAGCCGACGTCGGTGCGGACAACTGGGGCGGCGGGCTGGACGCCCCGACGGGCCACTACGCGATCAGCTACGTACCCGACGGCGCGAAGAAGCGCGCCGACGATGCCACGGCGGCCGCCATGGTCGCGGCCACGCTGGAGGTGCTGGGGCGGCGGGCACCGATCACCGTCGAGTTCGGTGCGGACGACCGAGACCCGAAGACCACCGAACCGGCCACGTGGTTCCTGCCGGCGGGGTTCGTGCCCGATCCCGCGGCCACGAGCGTCGAGGTGCTCGTCGAGGAGCGGGGCTGCACCAGCGGGCAGGGTGCCGCGGGGAACATGGCAGAGCCGCAGGTCGAGGTGACGGCCACCCAGGTGCGGATCGCGGTGTCGACGTACATCCGCAAGGGCAACCAGAGTTGCCCCGGCCACCCGCTGGCGCCGCTGGTGGTCGAGCTCGGGCAGCCGCTGCGGGACCGCCAGCTGGTGGACGTCAACGGCCGCATCGACGACGACATCACCGGGCCGGGCGCAGACGTCGTGGCGCCACCTGCCGGCTGAGGGCCACGACGGGGGCGGGAGCCCGTGACGTCGGACGTGCAGAACCCGGCTCCAGGGCAGCATCTGGGCCTGTCAGCGGACTTCTGCACGTCCGTCTGCACACCCGGCTGTCACGCCCCGCGGCCCTGTCAGCTGGCGGAGCGCCGCCCGGCCCGGGCAGCGAACGCGTCCAGCGCCGCCAGCACCTCGTCGGCCTGCCACAGCCGGCCCCGGTCACGTCCGGTCGTCTCCCGCACCACTCCCGCTTCCACCAGCGGCGCGAGCGGGCGGGCGGCGTTGGCAGGGGAAAGGCCCAGCTCGCGGGCGATGGTGGCGCTGTCGACCACTGGCTGCCGCAGCAGCAGGTCGGCCAGGCGCCACGCCGCGGAGTCGCGGCGGGCCACCACCACGTCGTCCCACCGCGCCCGCACCGACCGCAGCTCGGCGGCCAGCTGCCGCCCGTTCACCACGGCCGCCAGCGCACTCCGGGACATCACCTCGACGATCGGGTCGACCTCGCCGCCGCGGTACGCCGTCAGCGCGTCGAAGTACCCGCCCACGTCCGTGAGCAGCCCCGCGGACACGGGCACCGTCACCCGTCGCGCCAGCCCCCGCCGCCGGAGGAGCGCGTGCACGAGCGCCCGCCCGGTGCGGCCGTTGCCGTCCGCGAACGGGTGGACGGTCTCGAACTGCGCATGCGCCAGCGCCGTGTGCACGAGCACCTGCACGTCGCCGCGGGCGCTGAACGCGACCAGGTCGTCGATGAGCGCCGGCACGTCCTCGTGGTGCGGTGGCACGAACTCCGCGCCGTGCGGTCCGTACGTGTCTCCGCCGATCCACACCTGCTCGCTGCGCCACCGCCCCGCGATCGACGGCGCGCTGGCCTCCAGCAGCGCCCGCTGCATCGCCAGCAGCGCGTCAGCGGTGAGGTCGTCGGCCAGCGCCAACGCCGCCTGCATCGACCTGACGTTCCCCAGGACCAGCTCGGCGTTCCGCGTCGCTCCACCGCCCAGCTCGGCCACGGCGATCGCCCGCGCCCCCGACGTCAACCCCTCGATCTGCGACGACGACGCCGACTCGCTGCGCAGCAGCAGGAACGGCAGTGGCCCCGACCCGTCGTCGTCGTCCGGTCCCGCCGCGCCCACCGCCTGCTCCGCGTCGAAGCGCGCGACCTCCGCGGCCGCCTCCTCCGCCAGCGCCGCCGCGCCCGACGAGACCGCAGGCGTGGCCTCCGCGATGAACGGCACCACCGCTGCTGCGTACGGACCCTGGTGAAGCTCGCGGATCGAGCGCGGCACGAGGTCGGGCGGCAGGGTCGGCGTCCACGGCACCTCGCGGCTGCCCAGCTTCGGCCAGGCCACCGCGCTCGCGGCTCGATCTGACGGCACGTTCGGACGTTACCTTCACTTCCACTGCTAAGTGATGGTTGCGGCGCGGTGTGTCATCACTTCACCGACCAGACCGACCAGACCGACCAGACCGACCAGACCGACCAGACCGAAGGGCTGCGTCAGCCGAAGTTCTCCCCCACCCGGACCGGCACCCTCTCGCGCGCGGCCGCGTTGTCGAGTCCGGCGACCATGAGCAGGTCGACCACCACCGAGCGCACCTGGGCCAGCACCACGTCACTGGACAGCGACGAGCGCGGCACCAGCACAGACGCTTGACCCACCGCCGAGAGCGCCTCCACCGCCCCCTCCCGAGACCGGCCGGGCGCGAGGTCCTCGGCGAGGCGCAGCGAGGCGGCCGCCAGCTGGTCGACCAGGTCCAGCAGCTCCTCGGGCACCACCTCGAGCCTGTCGGTGGCCACCCACAGCCGCCGGGCGAGCACACGGACGTTGCGCAGGGCGCGGTCGAGGGGCACGGCCATGGCGCTGACCGAACGGGTCTGGGCGGTGTGCCGGCGGCGGAACGGCGACAGCCGTGCGGCGTCGAGGCCCTCCGCGGCGGCGGCGCGCAGCCCGTCGAGCCGCTCCTGGGTGCCCCGAGCGTGGGTGAGGGCGTCGCGGGCGCGGTCGGCGTCGCCGTCGCGAGCCGCTGCCGAGGCCTCCAGCAGCAGGTCCGCCAGGGTGCTCACCAGTTCCCGGGCGAGCTTGAGCGGACGCTGCAGCTGCCGGGTGGGTACGAGCGTCGCGAGGGCCAGCGCCACCGCGCCACCCACGACGGCGTCGAGCCACCTGTCGACGATCGCGCCCGTCGTCGGCGGGTGCACCAGCGTCACGAACACGCCCTGCACCGCGATCTGGTTGATCATGAGGGTGCCGGCACGCAGGACGATCGCCACCGCCATCCCCAACCCGATGACCAGCGCCACCTGCCACGGACCGGAGCCGAACACGCGGACCAGCAGGTCGCCGACGGCCACCCCGATGGCCACGCCAACCACCACCTCGCCGACGCGGCGGATGCGGTTGCCGTAGGAGACGCCCAGGCCGAGCACCGCAGCGATCGGCGCGAAGATCGGCTGCGTGTGGCCCAGCACCTGCGAAGCGATGAACAGCGCGGTGGCAGCGCCGAAGGCGCACAGCGCGATGTGGGGCGCGTGCACCCGCAGCCGCTGCAGGCGGCTCCCCGCCTCGGCGCGCAGGCTCTTGCCCAGACCGGTGCTCTCGCCCACGCGGTCCATCCTGCCGGGCGGGTCAGGTCCGCAGCAGGAGGTCCGCGCGCTCCCGCGTGCCCTCCGCGGCGAACAGCACCCGCTCCTGCGCCGCCCACCGTTCCCAGTGCGGCCGGTACGCCTCGCCGTCGCGCTCGATGCCGCGTCGCATGCGCTCGTCGTCGTCGGCCTCCACCCACACCAGGGCGGTCAGGTGAGGTGCGCACGGACGCGACCCGCATCCCACCCCTTCGAGGACGACGACGGCGGCCGCGGGCACCGGCACCTGCTCCGCCCACGTGTGCGCCACCCAGTCCCAGCGGCGGAACGCGGCCGGCGTGCCGGCGGTCAGGGGTTCGAGCACCTGGGCGGTCACCAGGCCCACGGACTCGGCGAGCCCGTCCCAGCCCGGGTAGAGGTCGTCCATGTGCACCTCGGTGGTGCTGACTCCACGCGCCCGCAGCGCTGTCGCCACCACTCCGGCAAGCGTCGTCTTGCCCGACCCGCTGGGGCCGTCGATGGCCAGGACGCGCACCCCGCCCGGCCCGGCGGGTCGCCCCAGCACCAGCTCCACGACCCGCTCGGCGATGTCCGCGGCGGCCGGGTCGGTGAGCTCGGGCACCCGGTCACGCTAGCCACCCCACCCTCTCTCCGTGATCATGGGCCTCCGCCACCTTCCGGCCGTGATCGTGGGCGTCCGAAGGACAACGCCCTGTAAGAACGCCCCGCGGGACGGAACTACCCGGGTGTCCCCGACGAGAGGAACCCCGGTGCACGTCCCTCCTGGCGCCAGCCCACCCGACCCCGCCGAGCGTCTCACCCGGCTCTACCGGGAGCACGCCCCGCGGGTGCTCGGCTTCCTGCTGCGCCGCGGAGCCGCTGACGCGGCACCGGATCTGCTCAGCGAGGTCTTCGCGACGGCGTGGCGACGCGTGCACGACGTCCCCGAGCCAGCCCTGCCGTGGCTGCTGGGTGTGGCCCGCAACACCCTCGCGCACCACTGGCGCTCCCAGGGGCAGCAGGCGGCCCTCGCGCTGAGCGCCGCGCACGCGGCAGCCGGTGACCACCGCCTCCACCGCGGCGGGGACGGCCGAGCCGACGTCTCTGACACCGTCGCCGAGCGCAGCGCCGTCGTCACGGCCCTCGCCGGCCTCAGCGACGAAGACCGCGAGGTGCTCCTCCTCGTCGGCTGGGACGGACTCAGCTCGTCAGAGGCGGCAGCGGTGTTCGGCTGCGCACCCGGAGCGTTCGCCGTCCGCCTCCACCGGGCCCGGCGCCGGCTGGAGCGAGCACTTGACCCACCCGCCTGGTCAGCACCGCCGCCACCACCGCGTCCCCGTCACGCCGCCGCGCCTGCCCACACGACCACCCGCACCCCTGCCCGCCCGCTCGCCCTCGAGGAGTCCTGATGTCCGCGCCCACCCCGCTGCCCTCCGACCACCTCGACCCGCACGACCCCGTGCTGCTGCGCCTCCGGTCTGCTCGTCCTGATGTCGACGACGACGTCGCCGCGCTGCTGGCCGAGGACGGCGACGCGCTGCTCGCCGCCGTCTTCGCAGGTCACGGGCCCGAGACGTCGACCGCCGAGCAGCAGCCCGCCCCGCGCCTGCGCCCCCGCTTACGGCGCGCCCCGTTGAAGAGGGCGCCCAGGAGCCGCCGCACCCTGGCCATGGCGCTGGCGCTCGCGGCGGTCACCGCCACGGGCGTGGTGCTGGCCGCGGAGGCACTGCGCCCGGCGCCGAGCGGTTCGATGGCCGTCAGCCCGCCGTCGTCGTCCTCTCCGGTGTTGAGCGAGGGCGAGGGCACCGTCCCGGTGACCACCGACACCCGCGCCGCCGCGACCGCGCCGGCCGGTGCGGTGCTGCTCGAGCTCGCCTCGGTGGCCCTGGCGCAGCCGGGGGCCACCACTGGAGGCCAGGTCGTCTACACGGACACGACCTCGCAGGTGCGGGTAGGTCAGAACGGGGAGCTCCTCGGCACGCAGCGGAGCCAGCTGTGGTGGGCTCCCGACGGGGCCGGCAAGGAGATCCTCACCAGCACCGGCGGTGACCTCAGCAACGGCACCACGACCTGGCGCGCGGGGGAGCGCCCCGAGGGGGAGCAGCAGACGGTCCTGGACGAGCTGGGCGGACCCGCCGGCGTCCCCACCGACCCGACTGCCCTGGCGCGCCAGGTGGCCGGGGCCGCAGCCACGATGCCGTTGATGGTCGGCAACGACGGTGAGGGCACCGTCACCGACACCGAGATGCGCCTCCTGACGGGACTCCTGCGGTCTCCCCAGCTGAGCGCCGAGCAGAGGTCGACGGTATTCACGGCCATGGCGGCGCGTTCCGACGTCGGGCTGCTCGGCGAGCACACCGACCCGCAGGGGCGTACGGGCACTGCGATCGAGTTCACCCTGCACAACGGCGGGGTGTGGCGGGAGACGCTGACCTTCGACCCGCAGCGGGCGGTGCTGCTGGCGTGGGAGAGCACCCTGGTGGACCGAGGCACGATGGCGGAGTCGCTGGCTCGGATCCCGCTCGGCCCTTGGACGAGTGAGGTCTACTCCGCTACCGGGATGGTCGCGGACGTCGGTGACATCCCTGCCCACTGACCCGGTGAGCGCCGTCCAGGCGGGAGACCTCCGCCACCCTCCTCCGTGATCATGGACGTCCGCCACCCGGTGGGCCGTAGAGGTGGCGGATGTCCATGATCACGGAGAGTGGGGACCTAGGCTGGGCCGACGTGAGCCTGGCCGTGCGCGTGATCCCCTGCCTCGATGTCGACGCCGGCCGCGTCGTCAAGGGCGTCAACTTCCGCGAACTGCGCGACGCCGGAGACCCCGTGGAGCTGGCCGCTCGCTACGACGCCCAAGGCGCCGACGAGCTGGTCTTCCTCGACGTCACAGCCTCCTCCGGTGACCGCGAGACGACGTACGACGTCGTGCGTCGCACCGCAGAGCAGGTCTTCATCCCGCTCACCGTGGGCGGCGGGGTCCGCAGCCCCGAGGACGTCGACAGGCTGCTCCGTGCCGGTGCTGACAAGGTCGGCGTCAACACCGCCGCCATCGCCCGCCCGGAGCTGGTCCGCGAGATCGCGGAGCGGTTCGGGAGCCAGGTGCTCGTCGTCTCGCTCGACGCGCGACGTGTTCCTCAGGGCTCGCAGCCGGCTGGTTCACCAGCGTCAGGCTACGAAGTCACCACGCATGGCGGCCGCCGCGGCACCGGCATCGACGCCGTCGAGTGGGCCGAGCGGGTCGCGGAACTGGGCGCAGGGGAGCTGCTGCTCAACTCCATGGACGCCGACGGCACCAAGGCGGGGTTCGACCTGGAGATGCTCACCGCCGTGCGCGCCCGCGTCGGCGTGCCGGTGATCGCCAGCGGCGGCGCCGGGGCCGTGGAGCACTTCGCGCCCGCGGTGGCCGCCGGGGCCGACGCGGTGCTGGCGGCGAGCGTCTTCCACTTCGGGCAGATGACCATCGGCGACGTCAAGGCGTCGCTGGCGGAGGCTGGCCACCCCGTCCGCTGACCCCCCCCGAGCGTGATCATGGGAGTCCGCCACCCTCCGAGCTCGCAGGGTGGCGGAGGCCCATGATCACGGAGGGTCAGAGCTGCTGGACCACGGCGGAGAACTCGGCGACGGCGTCCGTCGGGCCGCTGATCTCCACCTGCGCCGCCCCGCGGCGGCCGGTGGCGTGCAGCACCAGCTCCTCCACCTCACCGGTGAGCACCACCTGGCGGTCTCGTCGCACCGCCACGACCTGCGGCCCGGCCGGCACCACGAGCGCGACGCCTACGGGTGAGCGGCGGTAGGCCAGCCTCGCCACCGCACGCAGGCTGCGCCACAGCGCCTCGCGCTGCCCCGGGCGCAGCTCCTCGGCGGAGGCCGGGTCGGTGGGGTCCCACGACGGCGCGGCGCGGCGCAGGTCCTGCCCGTGCACGTAGAACTCCAGCCCGTTGGCGAGGGCCTCGAGCTGCGGCAGCGCCTGCGGCGTCCACCGCGGTGGACCGGACCGGAACCGCTGCACGAGCTCGGCGAAGGGCAGCGAGCGCAGCTGGGCCTCGACGACGTCGGCGTGAGCGACGGCGCGCGCCAGCACCGGCGGGACGGCACTGCGAGCCTCGAGTCGCTCCGACAGCTGCCGCGGTACGAAAGCATCGGGCCGTCCGTCGCGCACCACGAGGTGCACGGCGAGCTCGCGGGCGTCCCAGCCTTCGCACAGCGTGGGAGCGTCGGGTCCCGCCTCGAGCAGCAGGTCGGTGAGGTGAGCGCGGTCGGGCCCTGTCACCCGATCATTGTTCCCCGCATCGCGCTCCGTGGCAGCGCGAGGTGCCTCGCGGGCCCCGATGTCGGTGGCTCGTGTTTCGATTCATCGAGTGAGCGTGCGAGCGGTGTTCCTGTGAGTTCGAGTGGCACTTTCCTGCCCGGTCTGAAAATCCTCGCCCGCGGCGCTCGTGAGGAGCCCCGCCTGTTCGCCGGGGCGGTGCTCGGCAGCGTCGTCTACGGCGTGGGCACCGCGGGGAGCGGCTGGCTGGTCGGTCGCATCACCGAAGACGTCGTCGTCCCCGCCCTGACCTCCGGCTCGCAACGCACCGTCACCACGGGTGACGTGTGGCTCGCCGGGGCCGCGCTGCTCGCCGTCGCCCTGGTCACCGTGGGTGGGGTGCTCCTGCGGCGCATCTTCGCCGGCGCAGCCATGTACGGCCTGCAGGCCCGCTACCGCCGGGCCCTGGCCCGCCGTTACCTCGACCTGCCGCTGAGCTGGCACCACTCCCACCCCGCGGGGCGGCTGCTGGCCACGGCCGCCTCCGACGTCGAGGCGACCTGGCAGGCCATGGCCATCCTTCCCTTCGCGCTGGGCGTCGTCGTCCTCATCGGGGTCGCTGGACCGGCCATGGTCGCGGCGGATCCTGTGCTCGGGGGCATCGGGCTGGTCGTCGTCCCGGCCCTGGTGGTGGCCAACGCCGCGTACTCGCGCGTGATGTCGCCCAAGGTCCGGCGCGTGCAGCGCCTGCGCGGGGAGGTCTCCGCCGTCGCGCACGAGAGCTTCGAGGGCGCGCTCGTCGTGAAGACCCTCGGCCTGGCGGACGGCGAGGTCGCCCGGTTCTCCGAGCACGCCGCGCGCCTGCGCGACGCCAACATCGCCGCGGGCCGCACCCGCGGGGCGTTCGACCCGGTCATCGAGGCGCTCCCGCAGCTCGGCACGCTGCTCGTGCTGGCGGTGGGCGCAGCCCGCGCGGCGAGCGGCTCCGCCGACGTCGGCGACATCGTCCAGGTCGCCTACATGCTGAGCCTGCTCGCCTTCCCGGTGCGGGCCATCGGCTGGACCCTCGCCGAGTTGCCCCGCACCGTTGCCGGTGACGCGCGCCTGCAGGCGGTGCTGCGGGAGAGCGCCACGACACCGTGGGGCACGCTGCGCGCGGACCGGACCGCTAGCCCGGCAGCGCCCTCCGCGCGGGGTGTGGAGTACCACCACCCCGTGCCCGTCCCCGATCCCACCGATGAGGACGACGACGACGACGCGCGCCGCCGAGCCGCGGCCGCTGCGCCTGCTCTTGGGCGGTCCAGAGCGGCGAGGCCCGTGCTGTCGGGCGTCCACCTCGACCTCACCGCCGGCACCACCACCGCGCTGGTCGGCGGCACGGGCTCGGGCAAGTCGACATTGGCGGGGCTGCTCGTGCGCCTCGTCGACCCGACGTCCGGGCAGGTGCTGCTCGACGGTGTCGACGTGCGCGAGCTTGCCGAGGGGGAGCTGGCCGGCGTTGCGGCCCTCGTACCGCAGGCGACGTTCGTCTTCGACGACACCGTCCGCGGCAACGTCGCGCTCGGCCTGGAGGTCACCGACGACGACGTGTGGGCCGCTTTGCGCCTGGCCCAGGCCGACGGCTTCGTGGCGTCCCTGCCCGACGGCCTCGACACGCGCGTGGGGGAGCGCGGGACGACCCTGTCCGGTGGCCAGCGCCAGCGGCTGGCGCTCGCTCGCGCGCTCGTGCGGCGCCCGCGCCTGCTCGTCCTCGACGACGCCACCTCCGCACTCGACCCCGCCGTCGAGCGCGCCGTGCTCGACGGGCTCGGCGCCTCGTTCGACGGCGGGCAGGGCACCACCGTGCTGGTGGTCGCCTCCCGCCCGGCGACCATCGCCCTGGCCGACGAGGTCGTGCACCTCGAACGCGGCCGCGTGGTCGACCGGGGCACCGCCGAGGAGTTGCTCCAGCGTGACGAGGGCTACCGCGAGCTGGTCTCGGCCTACGCCCGGGCTGCGCGGCAGCGTGCCGCCGAGTCCATGAGCAGCGAGAACATGAGCAGTAAGAGCATGACCGGCGAGGGGAGCCGCGCGTGAGCACCGCAACCGCCTCTCCCGGCGCCCCGGCGTCGTCGTCGGCTGCGGTGCCGTCCCCGACGACACCCAAGCCCCAGGGGGTGATCGCCCGTGCCCGCGAGCTCGCGCCCGAGGTCGCTCAGGGGCTGGGACTCACCCTCGTGTTCGCGAGCGTCACCACGCTGGGCCGCATCGTTGTGCCGGTAGCGGTGCAGCAGACCATCGACTCGGGCCTGCGCGCGCCGGGAGGGGTGGACGCCGGGCGGGTCGCCGTCATCACCGTGGCCGCCGCCGTCGTCGTCCTGCTCACCATGGGCACCTCGTGGCTGGTGAACTACCGGCTCTTCCGCGCCACCGAGGCGGGTCTGGCGAGCCTGCGGACGCGGGCGTTCGCGCACGTGCACCGGCTCGCCGTGCTGACCCAGGGCGGGGAGCGGCGCGGGTCGCTGGTCAGCCGCGTCACCTCCGACGTCGACACCATCTCCACGTTCCTGCAGACCGGCATGGTGGTGCTGGTCCTGTCCATCGGACAGCTGGTGCTCGCGACGGTGCTGATGTTCGTCTACTCCTGGCAGCTGGCGCTGCTCGTGCTGGCGTGCTTCGTGCCGGTGCTGCTGCTGCGCGAGCGACTGCAGCGACCGGTGACACGCGCCTACCAGCAGGTGCGGTTGCGGATGGGCGAGCTGCTGGGGGCTGTGTCCGAAACCGTGGTCGGCGCCGACGTCATCCGCGCGCACGCCGCGTCAGCGCGCAGCTGGCGGGCGGTCGACGCCGCCGTCGAGGCCCACCGCAAGCAGGCCGTCACGGCGCAGGTGGCGACAGCGGCGACGTTCTCGGTCGGCGTCTTCGTGTCCGGGCTCGTGCTGGCGCTCGTCGTGGTGGCCGGGACGCTGCTGGGGGTCGACGGCGACATCACGCTCGGGCGGCTGCTGGCCTTCCTCTTCATCATCGGGCTGTTCGTCATGCCGGTACAGGCCGCCACCGAGGTGCTCAACGAGCTGCAGAACGCACTCGCCGGGTGGCGTCGCGTGGTGGAGCTCATCGACACCCCGGTCGTGGTGCCCGACCCGTCACCGACGGACGCGGTGGAACTGCCGGCCGGGCCCGTCGAGGTACGGCTGGAGGGCGTCGGCTACACCTATCCGGGCACGTCGCGGAAGGTGCTCTCCGACGTCGACCTCGTGCTGCCGGCCGGTTCCCGCATCGCCGTCGTGGGGGAGACAGGATCGGGCAAGACGACGTTGGCGCGGCTCGTCACACGGCTCGTGGATCCCGATGTCGGTCGCGTGCTGCTGTCCGGCGTCGACGCGCGCCGGGTGCCCGAGGCCTCGCTGCACCGCCGCGTGGTCGCGGTGCCGCAGGAGGGATTTCTGTTCGACAGCACCGTGGGCGAGAACATCCGGCTCGGGCGGCCCGACGCCACCGACGACGACGCGGTCGCCGCTCTGTCCGACCTGGGGCTCAGCCGCTGGCTGGAGCAGTTGCCCGACGGGCTGGAGACACCCGTCGGGCAGCGCGGTGAGCGGCTCAGCGCGGGGGAGCGTCAGCTCGTCGCGCTCGCGCGGGCGCACCTGGCCGACCCGGACCTGCTCGTGCTCGACGAGGCGACCTCATCGGTCGACCCCGCCACTGAGGTGCGGCTGCAACGCGCGCTGGAGCACGTGCTCAGCGGGCGGACGTCCGTGGCGATCGCGCACCGGCTGTCGACGGCGGAGGCGGCGGACGTCGTCGTCGTGGTCGACTCCGGCCGCGTGGTGGAGGTGGGGCCGGCCTCCGAGCTGGCCCACGCCGGTGGCCCGTATTCGCGGCTGCACGCCGCCTGGACCGCGCAGCACGTCTGACCCGACTCGTCTCCCGGGCTTCCCCGCACCGCGCTTTTCCGCACTTGCCGAGCAAAGTGCGCCAAAGGCACCCCTCCTTCTCGCACTTGCCGCGGAAAGTGCGAGAAGGAGGGGCGCGGGGGGCCGTCAGGCGGGGCGAACCTTCGGGGCGTTGGCGGCGGTCAGCGCCGGGTCGGTGGCGACGACGTCGCCGAGCAGCTCGTCGATCTTCGTCATGACCTCGGCCGGCAGTCGCAGCCCGGAGGCCTTGACGTTCTCGGCGACCTGCTCCGGTCGCGACGCACCGATGATCGCCGCAGCGACGTTGTCGTTCTGAAGCACCCACGCGACTGCAAGCGCCGCCATCGACAGGCCGAGGTCGGCGGCAACGGGCTTGAGCTCCTGGACGGCGGCGAGCACGTCGTCGCGCATCCAGCGGGAGATCATCTGTGCGCCGCCCTTGGTGTCGGTGGCGCGGCTGCCTTCCGGCGGCTGCTGACCGGGCAGGTACTTCCCGGTCAGCACGCCCTGCGCCACGGGCGAGAAGACGATCTGCGACAGGCCCAGCTCGCGCGAGGTCGGCACGACCTGCCCCTCGATGACGCGGTAGAGGGCCGAGTACTGCGGCTGGTTGGAGATCAGGCGGAAGCCCGCCTGCTGCGCGAGGGCCTGGCCGGCACGAATCTGGTCGGCGGTCCACTCCGAGACGCCGATGTAGAGCGCCTTGCCCGCGGCGACCACGTCCGCGAAGGCAGAGATGGTCTCCTCCAGCGGCGTCTCGTGGTCGTACCGGTGGGCCTGGTAGAGGTCGACGTAGTCCATTCCCAGTCGCTCGAGACTGTTGTCGATGCCTTCGAGGATGTGCTTGCGCGAGAGGCCGACGTCGTTCTTGCCCCGGGGGCCGACGGGCCAGTACACCTTGGTGAAGACCTCGAGCGACTCACGGCGCTCGCCCTTCAGCGCCTCACCGAGCACCGCCTCGGCGGCGCCGTTCGCGTAGACATCCGCGGTGTCGAAGGTGCTGATGCCGGCGTCGAGGGCGGCGCGCACGCACTGCGTCGCGACGTCGTTCTCGACCTGCGAACCGTGGGTCAGCCAGTTGCCGTAGGTGATCTCGGAGATCTTGAGACCACTGCGTCCGAGCTTCCTGAACTCCATGGCGTCATCCAACCTCGCGCAGTGTCACAGCGCTCACCCGCCCGCACCTGATGGCTGCGAGCTGGTGCCCTCGGAGGGATCACCGTGCCGTTGTGTAGACAGGGGTGACCCTCGACCCGCCGTAGCCTTCGCGGTCGTGACCTCTGGCGCGGCGAACCGGACGGCCCCGGCCGCGGCTCCGCCCTCGCGCCTCGAGCGCGGGCGCCGTCGGCTGGTTGCCGCGACGTCAGAGCCGTCACTCGTGGCGTACTACGGAGACCGCCAGGCGGCCGGACACGGGCCCCTGGCCTTCGCCGTGAGGCATCCCGCGCGTACCGCGGCGGCTCTCGCGGCCGTCCTGAGGCTTCCGCGGCTGCGAGCCGACCTTCCTGCGCGAGGGCCCGGCTGTGGTGAGGCCGAGACGGACGCTGTGCGGGCGGCGCTACTCAGCCGGTCGTTCGGGGTGCCCATGGCATGCACCGGTGTCTCGGTGCTCCCCGTCCCCGCTGATCCCGAGGACGTGGTGGCGGGCCGCGCTAAGCAGACGCTGCGCCGCAAGATCCGCGCGGCACAGCGCCGAGGCACCACCACGCGGCTGGTCACTGACCCCGGTGAACGGGAGGCGTTGCTCGAGCTCGCCCGCCGCTGTGAGCGCAAGCACCCCGACGAGGTGTACCGGACGGCGGAGCCCGAGGTGGAAGACCTCCCCGGCTACGCGCTGTGGATGGTCGCTCAAGACTCCCGCGGTACCCCCTTGCTGCTCGCCGTCATCCCCGCCTCCGGGCAGTGGGCCGTGCTGCGGTACTTCCGCACCCTGGGTTTCGACCCCGAGCACTCGGACAGCCGTTACCTCGCCACTGCCGATCTGGCCCGCGAGCTGGCGGCGCGCGGCGTCCGCCACCTCGCCGACACCTCACACCCGGCGGCGCTGACCCCGGGGCTCAGGCACTTCCAGAGGATGCTGGGGTTCCGGTTGCACCGCGTCACGGTCCGCCGAGTCGGCTGACGCTGGTGCGGCCGGCCCCTCCGTCCGAGCGGTCGTCAGTTGGCGTCAGCGGCCGGCGCGGGCCAGGGCGGTGGGCAGGGCGTCGAGCAGGGCGTCGACGTCGGCGTCGGTGGAGCTCCACCCGAGCGTGGCGCGCACCGACGTGCGGGCGGCGTCCTCGGCCAGGCCCATCGCCAGCAGCACGTGCGAGGCGTCGTCGCTGTCGGCCGAGCACGCCGATCCTGACGAGCACGCCACGCCCGCCAGGTCGAGCTCGGCGAGCACCACCTCGCCGGACAGCCCCGGCAGCACGAAGGACGCGTGGCCCGGCAGCCGCCCGGCCCCAGGAGGCGCACCGGTCAGCGCCGCAGCAACACCCGCTGCAGCACCGATCTCCAGCACCCCGGCCACCAGCCGGTCCCGCAGGGCCGCCAGCCGCACCACCTCGTGCTCGCGCCGCGCCGCGGCAGCGGACAGCGCGGTCGCCAGCCCCACGGCCGACGCCACGTCCACCGTGCCCGAGCGCCGTCCTCGCTCCTGCCCGCCTCCGAGCGCGACAGGCTCCAGCGGCGTCCCGGACCGCACGGCCAGCAGCCCCGATCCACGCAGCCCGCCGAGCTTGTGCGCCGAGACGCTCACGGCGCTCACCGCGCCGCCGGCCAGCGCCCACAGCTCGCGCAGGTCGAGCACCCCAGCGCTCTGGACGGCGTCGACGTGCAGCGCCACCCCGCGCTCCGCGCACAGCTGTGCCACACCAGACGGCCCCGCGAGGGGCTGCACGGTGCCGACCTCGTTGTTCGCGTGCATTACCGACACCAGGGCGGTCCGTTCGGTGACGACGTCGGCCAGCGCTGACACATCAACGCGCCCCTCGCCGTCGACCCCGACGACGTCGACCCGCCACCCCTGCCGCTCCAGCGCACGCGCCGGCTCGAGTACCGCGGCGTGCTCGACGGCGGTGGTCACGAGGTGCCGCTCCCGCCCGCGGGCTGCCACCACCGCGGGGGCGATACCCAGCACGGCGAGGCCGTCGGACTCCGTCCCGCCCGAGGTGAACACGACCTCGCCCGCGCGACACCCCAGGGCCTCCGCCGCCGTGGCCCGCGCCCGGTCGAGGCCTTCGCGTGCCTGCTGACCGGGCGTGTGCACGGAGGCCGGGTTGGCGGTGACCTGCACGAGGTAGGGCCAGACGGCCTCCAGCACCTGTCGGGTCGGCGGGGAGGTGGCGGCGTGGTCGAGGTAGTGCATCAGCCCGTGCGGGTGCGGACGGGCGCGACGTCGGCGTCGTCCCCGATGTCCAGTCCGACGTCCAGCGCCGCCGACGCCTGCGTCAGCCCCCCCACCGACACGAGGTCCACGCCGGTCGACGCGATGGCGCCGATCGTCTCGCGCCGAACCCCGCCGCTGGCCTCCACGAGCACTCGGTGGCTACCAGCCCGCTCGTGCTCGCGCACCGCGGCGACGCCGGCGCGCAGGTCGGCGAGGGTGAAGTTGTCGAGGAGCACCCCGTCCACCCCGGCGGCCAGCACCGCGGGCAGCTGGTCGAGCCTGTCGACTTCCACCTCCACGAACGTCGTGTGCGGCACTCTGGCCCGAACAGCGGCCAGTGCCGAGGTGACGTCAGCATCGCCGCCGGCCGCCGCGAGCACGGCGAGGTGGTTGTCCTTGACGAGCACCGCGTCGGACAGCGACCAGCGGTGATTGCCGCCTCCACCGCACCTCACCGCGTGCCGCTCCAGGGCGCGCAGCCCCGGCGTGGTCTTGCGGGTGTCGACCACGCGGGCGGTGCCACCCGCCGCGGCCACCAGCGCCACGTGCTCCGCCGTGGCCGTCGCGACACCTGAGAGGTGCTGCACGAGGTTCAGCGCGATGCGCTCGGCGCGCAGCACCGCCAGGGCGCTGCCGTGCGCGCGGGCCAGCACCTGCCCCGGGACAATGCGGTCACCGTCGTGGGCCAGGACCTCGACGACGACGGCGCCAGGCCCGTCCCCTCCAGGCCCGTCCCCTCCAGCCCCGTCCGCATCAGCAACGCCCACCAGGCGCGACGCCTGCGCGAGCGCTTCGGCGAACGCGCCGACTCCCGCGAGCACGCCCTCCTGCCGGGCGCGCAGCACGGCGGTCGTGGTGGCGGGGCCGCCGGGCAGCCCGACGAGCAGCGACTCGCTCGTGACGTCGCCCCAGGGCGCGTCCTCGGCGAGGGCACGGGCGACGACGTCGGCCAGCGCTCCAGCGATCGAGCCGCTCACGCGTCACCACCGGGAGCCGGGTGGGCGACGGCGCGCAGCAGCACGTGACGGGCCGGCTCGCGCCGACCCGGGTGATCGGTGCGGGCGTGCGCCCCGCGGCTCTCCTCGCGGACCAGCGCCCCGGCGGCCAGCAGCGCTGCGACGTCGGTGAGAGCCCGGTTCTCGAGCGCCTCGACGTCGGAGCCCTGAGCTGCGGCTTCGGCGCCCGCGAGGGTCTTGACGAGCAGCTCCAGGCCGGCGCGGTCGCGCAGCAGCCCGGCGTGCTCCCAGGCCAGGGCCTGCAGCTCCGTCCGGGGCAGCGTCTCCGCGGGGAGCTCGACGTCGAGGAGCTCGCTGTCGTCCACTGCGGCGGCTTCCGTGCCGGTAGCGCCGACAGCCCCCGCGACGATCGCTGCCGCTGCTCGCGCCCCGAACACCGCGCCCTCCAGCAGCGAGTTCGAGGCCAGGCGGTTGGCGCCGTGCACGCCGGTGGAGGCGACCTCGCCGACGGCCCACAGCCCGGGCAGCGTGGTGCGCCCGTCGAGGTCGGCGAGCACGCCGCCCATCGCGTAGTGCGCGGCCGGCGTGACGGGCACGGGCTCACGGGTCCAGTCCAGCCCGGCGGCGCGGGTCAGGGCGTCGATCCCGGGGAAGCGCGTCCGCAGTCCCTCGATCCCCGTGGCGTCGAGCAGCACGGGCGCGCCGTCCTGGGTGGCCATGGCGGCGGCGCAGGCGCGGGCCACCACGTCGCGGGGGGCCAGCTCGTCGGTGAAGCGACGCCCGGAAGCGTCGAGCAGCACGGCACCTTCCCCGCGGACGGCCTCCGAGACGAGGAACGTCCGGCCGTCGCGCCCGGCGCCGGCCGTGGGGTGGAACTGGACCATCTCGACGTCGCGGGCCACCGCCCCCGCCCGCACGGCGGCGGCCAAGCCATCACCCGTGGCCACCGACGGCGTGGTCGTGTGCGCGTAGACCTGCGCGTGCCCGCCGGTGGCGAGGACGACGGCGCCAGCTCTGACCAGCATGTCCTCACCGCCGGGGCCGCGCAGCCGCGCCCCGGTGACGGCGGTGCCGCGGCCCGCAGCGGTGACCAGTGCCACCAGCGCCGTGTGCTCCATCAGCAGAGCGCGCGAAGCCCGAACCGCTGCCCCGAGGGCTGCCGCGATGTGGGCGCCGGTGGTGTCTCCTCCGGCGTGCACGATCCGCGGCCGCGAGTGCGCGGCTTCGAGGCCGCGAGCTCGGGTGCCGTCGGGGCGCCGGTCGAGCACGAGACCGCGCCGCTCCAGCGCCGTGATGGCGTCAGCTCCGGCACCGCAGAGGACGGCGACAGCGTCGGCCACGCACAGACCGTCACCGGCAGCCAGGGTGTCGGCGACGTGCAGCGCCACGTCATCCGCGCTGGCAGAGCCCGGGGCGAGCGGGGCCAGGTCGTCCTTCAGCACCGCAGCGATGCCGCCCTGCGCCCACGCCGTCGCGCCGTCGCCGAGTTCCGCCTTCGTCACCACGGCCACCCGAGCGCCCGGCTGCAGACGCAGCACCTCCAGAGCCGTGGTCAGCCCCGCGATGCCTGAACCCACGACGAGGACGTCGACGTCGAGCGGCTGTGCGGCCACGAGCCCGGGCGCGAGTGCGGCCGTCGTCGTCGTCCTCATCAACCCCGTCACGGGACGACCGCCAGCATCCGCTCCAGCGCGGCCCGCGCGTGCACGGCGACGTCGTCGTCCACCACCACCCGGTTCACCACGGCGCCGAGCTCCGCCTCGGGAGCCCCCGCTGCCAGCGCAGCTTCGCGCTCCACGAGGGACTCCAGCACCCACGCGAGGTAGCCGGGGTGGATCCGGTACATCGTCGAGCAGGGGCAGATCACCGGGTCGAGGCAGGTGATGGTCTTGTCGGGGTGAGCGTCGGCGAGGCGGCGCACCAGGTTGATCTCGGTGCCGATCGCCAGTGACGAGCCGGCCGGGGCCGCCGCCACCGCCTTGATGATGAACTCGGTGGAGCCAGCCTGGTCGGCGGCGTCGACGACGTCCTGCGGGCACTCGGGGTGCACCACCACCTGCACCGACGGGTCGGCGGCACGGGCAGCGTCGATCTGCGCCGTCGTGAAGCGCTGGTGCACCGAGCACCAGCCGCGCCACAGCAGCACGCGCGCGTCGACGAGGGCCTGGGCGCTGTTGCCGCCCAGCGGCTTGCGCGGGTCCCACAGGGGCATGAGCTCGGCCGGGACGCCCATGGCCTTGGCGGTGTTGCGGCCCAGGTGCTGGTCGGGCACGAAGAGCACCCGGCGGCCGCGGGCGAACGCCCACTCCAGCACCGCGGTGGCGTTGGAGGAGGTGCAGACGATGCCGCCGTGCTCCCCGCAGAACGCCTTGATGGCCGCGGAGGAGTTCATGTACGTGACGGGTACCACCTCGACCAGGCCGTCCTCGCCGGGCCCATCAGCAGGCACGTCGAGCGGGCGGCCGATGGCTGCCTCGAGCTGGTCCCAGCAGTCCTGGACGGCGTCGAGGTCGGCCATGTCCGCCATCGAGCAGCCCGCGGCGAGGTTGGGCAGCACGACGGCTTGGTCGGGGCGGGTGAGCAGGTCGGCGGTCTCGGCCATGAAGTGCACGCCGCAGAACACGACGTACTTCGCCTCCGGCCGCTCCAGGCTCCGGCGGGCCAGGAGGAAGGAGTCTCCGGTGACGTCGGCGTGCGCGATGACCTCGTCGCGCTGGTAGTGGTGCCCGAGGACGACGACGGCGTCGCCGAGCGCGTCCTTGGCGGCGCGGATGCGCGCGTGGACCTCGTCGGCCTCCATGCGGCGGTAGCGCTCGGGGATCTGCTGCTGCACCGGCGTGTGCGCGGGGGCGGTGTCGACGACGGAGGCGCCGGGTCCGTACTCAGGCGCGGGGGCGGGCAGGCCGGGCATCGCGTCGAGAGCGAACGGCTCGGCGGCGAGCCGGGAGTCGCACGAGCTGACGGGCGCGCTGGTGGGGGCGGACCGGCCGAGGGTGATGGCGACGGAGACCATGGGGACTCTTCCTTCTCCTGCGGTGGGCTCTGCGAAAGGCTCTGGGGGGATCTGAGGCGGGTGCGCTGCGGTCGTTCTGCGGGGACGTCAGCCGAGCTCGGGGCGCGACTGCCACGGCGGGTACCCGCCGGTCGCGCCACCGGGCGGAAGCACGGCGCGGTAGAGGCGGGCGGGGCGGTGCGCCGCGCCGGACCGGACCTCGTCGGTGGCCTCGACGGCTCCCGAAGCGGCGACGCTGCGGCGGAAGTTGGCGGGGTCGAGGTGCTTGCCGAGCACGGCCTCGTGCACACCGCGCAGCTCGGCAAGGGTGAACGTCTCCCCGAGGAAGTGCTGGGCGATGGCGGCGTAGCCGACCTTCGTCCGTAGCCGCCACAGCGCGTAGTCGACGATCTCGGCGTGGTCGAAGGCGAGCTCGCCGACGGTCTCCATCAGCCGGTCGGCGGGGGCCCACCTGACGTTCTCGCCGATCTCGACGGCGGCGGCCTCGGGGGCGCGGACCAGCGCGGTGTAGACGACCGAGACGACGCGGCCCGTGGGGGAGCGGTGCGGAGCACCGAACGTGTAGAGCTGCTCGAGGTAGCTGGGGCGCAGGCCGGTGGTCTCGGCGAGGGTGCGTCGCGCGGCGGAACTGAGGCGCTCGTCGGGGGTGACCCAGCCGCCGGGCAGCGCCCACCGCCCGGCGAAAGGCTCACGCGTGCGGCGGACCAGCGGCAGGTGCAGCTGCAGCGTCTCGTCCCCGCAGCCTGCGGTGGTGCCCGGCAGCAGCGCCAGGATCACGGTGGAGACGGCGAGCTCCAGTGACGCGCCCATCGCGCACCTCCTGCTGCTCAGCCCGCCGACACCGGGTCGACGTCCCGTCGGTCCGTTCAGGTCAGCGCGACACTAACACCACTTCGAGTCACGCCCACCCAAACACGCCCGCCAGATGTCCGATCCGCCGGACCGACACCCCCACCCCTGGCGCCGAGGGTTTTAGGGCAGCACCGAGGGTTTCAGGGCAGCACTGAGCCGGGGTTCGGGCACCCCGTTCGAGTGCTCGAACCCCGGCGCGTGCCGACCGTCAGGCCACGGTCGGCGGGCCGTCAGCTGACGGTCTCGCCCGCTTCCGAGCGCAGCACCGACTGGTGCTCGTCGCCGGTGTCGAAGAACCTGTCGAGGTACTCGCGGGTGCCCAGGTCGCTGGACCTGACCAGCGAGAAGACCTCCGCGCCGTGCCCGGGCTCACCCTCCATGCGGTAGCCCTGCAGCAGCCCGAGGAAGGTGACCTCCCCGGCGTCGCTCTCACGGGCGTACTCGAGGGCCTCGGCCTCAGCGAGCGCCATCGCGCTCTCCATGCTCTCGGCCCGCCACACGGTGAACCGTTCCTCGTAGGCGTCCCGGAACCGGAACACGCCACGAACTCCATACCACTGACCGTCGTTCACGAGGTACACCTCAGCACGCCGGGGCCCGTCGAGGCGAGACCCCCCGCCGCACTGGGATGATGCGGAGGTGAGCAGCCCCGTCTCCAGCGAGCAGAGCACCGGCTCCGCCCTCGACCCCACGGTCGCCTCCCTCCTCAAGCGCGACGACGCCGGCCTGGTCGCCGCGGTGGTGCAGGCCCACGACACCCGCGAGGTGCTCATGGTCGGCTGGATGGACGACGAAGCGCTCCACCGCACGCTCACCACCGGCCGCAGCTGGTTCTGGAGCCGCAGCCGCGGCGAGTACTGGCGCAAGGGAGACACCTCCGGCGCCGTGCAGCGCGTGCGCACCGTCAGCCTCGACTGCGACGGGGACGCCGTCCTCGTCACGGTCGACCAGGCCGGCGGCGCGTGCCACACCGGTGACCGGACCTGCTTCGACGCCCGCCCCCTCCTCGCCGAGGCGACTGCCCCGTGACCACCACCGACAACCCCACGACCGACAACCCGACGACGACGACGGCGACCGCCGCCCCC
Source organism: Quadrisphaera granulorum (assembly GCF_003149145.1). Lineage (GTDB taxonomy): Bacteria > Actinomycetota > Actinomycetes > Actinomycetales > Quadrisphaeraceae > Quadrisphaera > Quadrisphaera granulorum. The sequence continues at coordinate 77,625 of NZ_QGDQ01000021.1, forward strand.
GCGCCCGACCTCAGCATCGGCGCCACCTGGCCCGACCTGCCGACCTTCCGCCAGCTCGCGCGTGACCGCCGCGTCATCCCGGTGGTCCGTCGCCTACTGGCCGACGCGGAGACCCCGGTCGGCGTCTACCGCAAGCTCGCCGGAGACCGCACCGGGACGTTCCTGCTGGAGTCGGCCGACCACGGCGGCGTGTGGTCGCGCTACTCCATCGTCGGCGCGCGCTCCGCGGCCGTGCTCACCGAGCGCGACGGCCAGGCCCACTGGCTCGGCACGCCGCCGGTCGGCGTCCCCGTCGACGGAGACCCGCTGGTCGCCGTCCGCGAGACCCTCACCACCCTGCGCACCCCGCGGATCCCCGGCCTCCCGCCGCTGACCGGCGGCCTCGTCGGCGTGCTCGGCTGGGACGTCGTCCGCCGCTGGGAGAATCTCCCGCACCCGCCGCGCGCGCAGGGCACCGAGCCGCCGGAGCTGGCCCTGTGCCTGGCCACCGACCTCGCCGTCGTCGACCACGCCGACTCCTCCGTGCTCCTCGTGGCCAACGCGGTCAACCTCGACGGCACCGACGAGCGGGTCGACGAGGCCTGGGCCGACGCCGTCATCCGCCTCGACGCCATGACCCGGCAGCTCGCCGAGCCGGCGCCGTCCACGGTGTCGACCCTCGACCCGGCCGCCGCGGCCGCGGCGGCTTCCGCCGAGCCGCGCCGCACCTCCACCGCCGCCGACTACGAGGCGGCCGTCGTGGCCGCCAAGGCGGCCATCCGCGACGGCGAGGTGTTCCAGGTGGTGCCCTCGCAGACGTTCGAGGTCGACTGCTCCGCGGACGCCCTCGACGTCTACCGCGCGCTGCGGGCCACCAACCCCAGCCCGTACATGTACCTGTTCCGGTTCGCCGACGCCGACGGCGGCCGCTTCGACGTGGTCGGCTCCAGCCCGGAGTCGCTGGTCAAGGTCGAGGGGGGCCGGGCGATGACCCACCCCATCGCCGGCACGCGTCCTCGCGGCGCCACCCCCGAGCAGGACACGGCGCTCGCGGCCGACCTGCTGGCCGACGCCAAGGAGCGCGCCGAGCACCTCATGCTCGTCGACCTCGCCCGCAACGACCTTGCCCGCGTGTGCCGTCCCGGCACCGTCGAGGTGGTCGAGTTCATGGAGGTGTGGCGCTACAGCCACGTCATGCACCTCGTCAGCACTGTCACGGGCGAGGTGAAGGAGGGGAGGACGGCGTTCGACGTCCTCCAGTCGACCTTCCCGGCGGGCACGCTCTCCGGTGCTCCGAAGCCGCGGGCGCTGGCTCTCATCGACGAGCTGGAGCCGGTGCGTCGCGGCCTGTACGGCGGGACGGCCGGCTACTTCGACGTCGCCGGTGACCTCGACATGGCCATCACCATCCGCAGCGCCGTGCTCCGCGACGGCGTCGCGCGGGTGCAGGCGGGAGCGGGCGTGGTCGCCGACTCCGTGCCGGCCAGCGAGGAGGCCGAGACGCGCGCCAAGGCGGCAGCGGTCCTGGCCGCCGTCGCCCGGGCCGGCGCGCTGCGCCCGCTGTCCGGTGCCTGACGAGGTGCCCGGCCCAGCGCCGGATGCCTCGGCCGGACGTTCTTCCGGGGGAGCTCGATGGCGACGACGGCCCGTCGTCGTCCTGGTCGGTCTCGCGGCGGGTGCTCTGGTGCTCATCGTGAGCACGCAGCCGTGGGTGCTCGCCGCGTTACCCGTGGGGCCGGGCGGCAGCGCCTCCGAGGTACCCGTGAGCGGACGCGAGGCCGTGGCTGCCGTGCCGGCCCTGGGGGTGGTGGCCGTCGCGGGGGCGCTCGCGCTGTCGGTGCTGCGGGCGGTGGGTCGCGTCGCGGCGGCGGTGCTCCTGGTGGTCGCCGGAGCGGCGGCGGTCGCGGCCGTCGTGGCGCTGCTGCTCGATCCGGTCCCGGCGGCTCAGGCCGCGGCCCGTGCGGCCACGGGGGTCGGCGACGTCGAGGGTGCCCGCACCACCGCGTGGCCCCTCGTGGCGCTGGTTCCGGTGCTGGGCGTGCTGGCCACGGGAGCGATCGCCCTGGTCGCTGGTCGTTCGTGGGGCACGAGCGAGAGGTTCGAAGCTCCGGGAGCTGCAGCCGGTGCCCGCGGCTCCTCGGCGCGCCGCGTGGCAGCCGCTCCGCCGTCGCCCCCGACGAGCGCGGGTCTGTGGGACGGCCTGAGTCGCGGCGAAGACCCCACGGCGGCGATCGAGGACCGACCCGCCGACGGGTCGTCCGCCGCGTCGCCGCGGGAGCGGGCAGAATGACCTCGACGTGACGGTCGACGTCCCGACCCGGGGCCGCAGCCAGGTGGGGCTGGGCCCGCCCGCAGCACGAGGAGCCCGATGAGCACCGACGCCGACAGCAACCCGATCGTGCAGGCCCGCCGCGAGGAGGTCGAGCAGCACATCGACCACGGCCACTCCGTGACCGGATGGACCGGCGCGGGCCTCGGCCTGCTCGGGTCGGCCATCGCTTCGGTGGCGATGGTCCTGGCCATGGTGTGGCTGTTCTGGGTCGGCATCGTGGTGATGCTCCTGGGCCTTCCCTTCCTCGTCATGGCTGGCAAGGGAAAGAAGAAGCAGCACTCGCAGCAGCACGGGAAGCCGACCCCGGTGCGCTGACCAGGCTCCACGACGAAGGCCCCGGGCCAGCTCAGGTGAGCTGGCCCGGGGCCTTCGTCATCGGTGCTGCCAGGGAGGAGTATCAGCCGTCGAGCTGGTCGGCGGGCACGCCGAGCTGCTCGGCCAGGCACTGCTGGTAGCCGACCTCGTCGTTGTTGGCGAGGTAGTCGTTGCAGTTCGCCGCCTGGCTGCCGATGTAGCCGAAGAAGGCGATGGCGATGACGGCGCCCACGACGCCCAGCGCGCCGAGCACGATGCCCGTGATCGCCATGCCGCGGTTCGTCGCTTCACCGCGCTTGGCCCGGCGGGTGCCGATGAACCCGAGCACGATCGCGACCAGCCCGAACAGGCCTCCGATGACGAAGAAGCCCGACAGCAGCGCGAGGATGCCGAGCACCAGCGCGGCGATGCCGATGCCGTTCTTCGGGGCGGGGCGGTCGTAGCCGCCCTGGCCGGGGTAGCCGGAGTATCCGGGGTAGCCGCCCTGCTGGCCGGGTGCGCCCTGGTAGGGCGCCGGCTGCTGGTACCCCGGCTGAGGGGCCTCGGGGTATCCGCCCGGGCCGGACGGTGCCGACTGCTGCCAGGAGGGCTGCTGCGCCCCCTGGTCGGGGCTGGACCCGGTGCGCTGCGGACGGCCGTCGTCGGACGCGCCGTAGGGGTCCTGGGTACTCATGGGGACTCCTCGTCTCGTGCACGCCGCCGGACGGCGGCCTTGCCGTCACCGTAGCGATCTTGCGGCTGTACGCCTCTCGATCAGCGGCCGTACGGGCGGCGGACGGGGACGAGCGGACAGGGGTCTCCTCGGCGCGGACTACCCTGGCTCTGTGAGCGTGCTGGAGGAAATCCTCGCCGGCGTCCGGGAGGACCTGGCCGAGCGCCAGGCCGCCACGTCGCTGGACGAGCTGAAGGAAGCCGCCCGCCGAGCCCCCTCGGCGCGCAACGCCCTGGAGGCGCTGCGGCCCGGTGGCGACGAGCGGGGCCAGGTAACGGTGATCGCTGAGGTCAAGCGGTCGAGCCCGAGCAAGGGCTCCCTGGCGCCCATCGAAGACCCGGCCGCGCTGGCCAAGGAGTACGAGGCCGGTGGCGCCAGCGCCATCAGCGTCCTGACCGAGCGGCGCCGCTTCGGCGGCAGCCTCGACGACCTGCGCGCCGTTCGCGCTGCCGTCGACGTCCCGGTGCTCCGCAAGGACTTCGTGGTCTCCAGCTACCAGGTCTGGGAGGCCCGCGCCGCGGGGGCCGACCTGGTGCTGCTCATCGTGGCCGCGCTCGAGCAGGAGGCGCTGGTCTCCCTCGTGGAGCGCGTGCATTCGCTGGGCATGTGCGCCCTGGTCGAGGCCCATGACGAGCACGAGGTCGACCGCGCGGTCGCCGCTGGAGCACAGCTCATCGGTGTCAACTCGCGCAACCTCAAGACTCTCGAGGTCGACCCGACGACGTTCGCCCGGTGCGCCCACCGCATCCCCGACTCGGTGGTCAGCGTGGCCGAGTCCGGTGTGCGCTCTGCCCACGACGTCGTCGAGCACGCCCGGGCCGGCGCCGACGCCGTGCTCGTCGGCGAGGCGCTCGTCACGGGTCGTGACCCCCGCACCGCGGTGGCCGACCTGGTCGCCGCTGGCTCCCACCCGTCGCTGCGCGCGGTCTCGCGCAGTGGCAAGCCGTGAGCGCGCCCACCACGCCGGGAGGCGAGCAGCTGCTCTTCGAGCGGTTCGGTGACCGCGGCCCGTACTTCGGGGAGTTCGGCGGGCGCTTCGTGCCCGAGGCGCTCATCGCCGCGCTCGACCAGCTCGACGAGGAGTACTCCCGCGCCGCCGCAGACCCGACCTTCGCCGCCGAGCTCGACCGGCTGCAGCGCGAGTACACGGGCCGGCCGAGCATCCTCACCGAGGTGCCCCGCTTCGCCGAGCACGCGGGTGGTGCCCGCGTGCTGCTCAAGCGTGAGGACCTCAACCACACCGGCTCCCACAAGATCAACAATGTGCTGGGGCAGGCGCTCCTGACCAAGCGCATGGGCAAGAAGCGCGTCATCGCCGAGACCGGCGCCGGCCAGCACGGCGTGGCCACGGCCACCGCCGCCGCGCTCATGGGCCTCGAGTGCGTGGTCTACATGGGCGAGGTCGACACCCGCCGCCAGGCGCTCAACGTGGCCCGCATGCGCCTGCTCGGTGCCGAGGTCGTGCCGGTGAGCAACGGCACGGCCACCCTCAAGGACGCCCTCAACGAGGCCTTCCGTGACTGGGTCGCCCACGTCGACGACACGCACTACGTGCTCGGCACGGTCGCCGGTCCGCACCCGTTCCCCGCGATGGTGCGCGACTTCCACCGGACGATCGGCGTGGAGGCCCGCGCCCAGGTGCTCCAGCGCGTGGGCCGCCTGCCCGACCTCGTGGCCGCCTGTGTGGGCGGTGGGTCGAATGCGATCGGCATCTTCCACGCCTTCCTTGACGACCCGCAGGTCCAGCTCCTGGGCCTGGAGGCCGCTGGCGACGGCGTCGAGACCGGCCGCCACGCCGCGTCCATCACCGGAGGCGTCTCGGGTGTGCTCCACGGGGCCCGTTCGATGATCCTCCAGGACGAAGACGGCCAGACCCTCGACAGCCACTCCATCTCCGCTGGGCTCGACTACCCGGGCGTCGGGCCGGAGCACGCGTACCTGGCCTCGATCGGGCGCGCCCGGTACGAGCCCGTTACCGACGCCGAGGCCATGGAGGCCTTCGGCCTCCTGTGCCGCACGGAGGGGATCATCCCCGCCATCGAGAGCGCCCACGCCCTCGCGGGCGCGCTGCGCGCCGGTCGCGAGCTGGGCCCGGACGGCGTGGTGCTGGTCAACCTGTCGGGCCGAGGTGACAAGGACGTCGACACCGCCGCCCGCTGGTTCGGGCTCGTGAGCGACGCCGACCTCGTCGCCTCCGAGGCCGAGCGCGTGGCTGCCCCCGTCGAGGACAGCGAAGGGAACGGCTGGTGAGCACCACGACTGGAACGACGACGACGGCGGGGACGGCGACGACGACGACGGGGCGCGCCAGCGCCACCGCCATCGACGCCGCCCGTGCGGCCGGCCGTTCCGCCCTGGTCGGCTACCTGCCCGCGGGGTTCCCCGACCGGGCCGGCTGCGTCGACGCGCTGCGCGCGTCCGTGGCGGCCGGCCTCGATGTCATCGAGCTGGGCCTGCCCTACTCCGACCCCGTCATGGACGGGCCGGTCATCCAGGCTGCCGCTGAGACGTCGCTGCGCGGGGGCACCCGCATCCGCCACGTCCTGGAGTCGGTGGAGCAGCTCACCTCGGCTCCCGACGGCGAGCGGGCACCGGTGCTCGTCATGAGCTACTGGGCGCCCGTCCTGCGGTACGGGGTGGAGGCCTTCGCCCGTGACCTCGCCTCCGCCGGCGGTGCCGGCCTCATCACCCCCGACCTCGTGCCCGACGAGGCGGGGGAGTGGCTGGCCGCCAGCGACGCCCACCACCTCGAGCGCGTCTTCCTCGTCGCCCCGTCGTCCACGCCCGCGCGCCTGGCCTCCACGGCCGCTGCGTGCCGCGGCTGGACGTACGCCGCGTCGACGATGGGCGTCACCGGAGCCCGCGCGTCCGTGGGTGCCGCGGCCGAGGGCCTCGTCGCCGCGTCTCGCGCCGCCGGGGCCGAGCGGGTCTGTGTCGGCCTGGGTGTCTCGACGGGCGAGCAGGCCGCCGAGGTCGGCGCCTACGCCGACGGGGTGATCGTGGGCTCCGCTCTCGTGCGCGCCCTGTCCGAGGAGGGTGTCCCCGGCCTCGAGCGTGTGGTGCGTGACCTCGCCGCCGGCGTCGCGGGTTCCCGCGCGTGATGGACACGACGACGGCGGTCCGCGCGACCCGTCCGACGCCGCTCACCCGAGTGGCAGCAGCGTGCTGAGCGGGGCGCTGGCGAGCGCCGGCGTCCTCGCGTTCATCCCCAGCCCCGAGCAGGGGGTCTGGCACCTCGGTCCGGTGCCGCTGCGCGCGTACGCGTTCTGCATCCTCGCGGGCATCGCCCTGGCGGTCTGGCTGACCGACCGCCGCTGGCGGGCCCGCGGCGGTCTGCCCGGTCAGATCGCCGACATCGCCCTGTGGGCGGTGCCGTTCGGCATCGTCGGGGGTCGCCTCTACCACGTGGTCTCCTCACCGGCGGCGTACTTCGGGGAGGGCGGCAACCCGGTCGCGGCGCTGTACATCTGGAACGGCGGCCTCGGCATCTGGGGTGCCGTGGCGCTCGGGGCCGTGGGCGCCTGGTTCGGATGTCGCGCCGTCGGGGCGAGGTTCTCCGCCTACGCGGACACTCTTGCGCCCGGCCTGCTCCTGGCCCAGGCGGTGGGCCGGTTCGGCAACTGGTTCAACCAGGAGCTCTACGGCAAGCCCACCACGCTGCCGTGGGCGCTGGAGATCGATCCGCAGCACCGCGAGCCGGGCTACGAGGACGTCGAGACCTACCACCCCACCTTCCTCTACGAGGCGATCTGGAACGTGGGCGCCGCCGCGGTGCTCGTGTGGGCCCAGCGTCGCTTCCGGCTCGGGCACGGTCGGGTCTTCTTCTCCTACGTCGTCCTCTACACGCTCGGCCGGGTGTGGATCGAGGCTTTGCGCATCGACCCCGCCGAGCAGGTGCTGGGGCTGCGCCTCAACATCTGGACCTGCCTCGTGGTGGGTCTGGCCGGCATCGTGGCGTTCGTTGTCAGCGCTCGCCGCCACCCGGGCATCGAGGACTCGGTGCTGGTCCCCGGACGGGATACCGCCGCGACAGCCGACACCGCTGACGGCTCTGACACCGTGACTGCCCCGGGCGCCACCGTCGACGACACCGCCGGCTCAGCGCCTCCGTCCTCAGCGTCAAGCCCGTCCGCTGGGCGGGATGATTCGTCTCGCGATGTGAGATAGCGATCCCGGTCTCGACCTCGGAGCAGTCTCGCTCCGGTGCTATCGTCAACTGAAGCGTGCCGGGCCAGCGCCGTCCCCGCTCGACGAGCACCACCAGCAAGTCATCGAGTCGAACAGCAGCACTGCCGCCAGCCCCGAGACCCCACCCGGCGGACCATGCCGCCGGCCAGCCCCGAGGACGGTCACCATGGCCCTCACGCGCGAGACCTCCCGCGCACTGCAGCGCTACTCCGCGCTGCCCGGTGCGCAGGGTCTGTACGACCCTTCGGGGGAGAAGGACGCCTGCGGCGTGGCCTTCGTGGCCAACCTCCGCTCCGGCGCCACCCATGAGGTGGTGCAGCAGGCGCTCACTGCCCTGCGCAACCTCGACCACCGCGGCGCCGTCGGCGCCGAGGTCGACAGCGGCGACGGCGCCGGCATCCTCGTGCAGGTGCCGGACGCGTTCCTGCGCGAGGTCTGGGCGCAGGAGGCCTCGCCGTCGGGCGTGGAGCTGCCCCCGGCCGGCCAGTACGCCGTCGGCCTGGGCTTCCTCCCCGACGACGACACCGAGGAGGCGATCGCCAAGGCCGAGATCGCCGCGACCGCCGCCGAGGAGGGCCTGCGCGTCGTCGGCTGGCGCGAGGTCCCGGTGACGGCCTCGCTCGTGGGCCACACCGCCCGCTCGTGCATGCCGCGTTTCCGACACCTCGTCGTGGCCGGCAACGGCTCGCGCCAGGGCATCTCGGGCATCGAGCTCGACCGCCTGGCCTTCGTGCTGCGCAAGCGCGCCGAGCGCGAGCTCGACGTCTACTTCGCCTCCCTGAGCAGCCGCACCCTCGTCTACAAGGGCATGCTCACCACGGGGCAGCTGGAGCCGTTCTTCCCGGACCTGTCCGACCGGCGCCTGGCGACCCAGCTGGCGATCGTGCACTCCCGGTTCTCCACCAACACCTTCCCGAGCTGGCCGCTGGCGCACCCGTTCCGGTACGTCGCCCACAACGGCGAGATCAACACCGTGCGCGGCAACCGCAACTGGATGCGCGCTCGCGAGAGCCAGCTCGCCACGCCCCTCATCGAGGGTGACCTCTCCCGCCTGTTCCCCATCTGCACGCCCGGCGCCAGTGACTCGGCCTCGTTCGACGAGGTGCTCGAGCTGCTGCACCTCACGGGCCGTTCGCTGCCCCACGCCGTCCTCATGATGATCCCCGAGGCGTGGGAGAACCACACCCAGATGGACGAGGCGCGGCGGGCGTTCTACGCCTTCCACTCCAGCTTCATGGAGCCCTGGGACGGCCCGGCTGCGGTGACCTTCACCGACGGCCGCCTCATCGGCGCCGTGCTCGACAGGAACGGCCTGCGTCCCTCGCGGTACTGGGTCACCGACGACGGGCTCGTCGTCCTCGCCAGCGAGGTCGGCGTGCTCGACATCGCCCCCGAGCGCGTCGTGAGCAAGGGTCGGCTGCAGCCGGGCCGGATGCTCCTGCTCGACGTCGGCACCGAGTCCGAGCCGGGGCGGATCATCCCGGACGACGAGATCAAGGGTCAGCTGGCCGCGGAGCATCCGTACGCGGAGTGGCTGCGCGAGGGCCTCATCCAGCTCGGCGACCTGCCCGAGCGTGAGCACGTGCTGCACACGCACGCTTCGGTGACGCGTCGCCAGCAGGCGTTCGGCTACACCGAGGAGGAGCTCCGGCTCATCCTCGCGCCGATGGCCGCCACCGGCGCGGAGCCTGTCGGGTCGATGGGCACCGACACCCCCATCGCCGTGCTGTCCGAGCGCCCCCGGCTGCTCTTCGACTACTTCACCCAGCTCTTCGCGCAGGTGACCAACCCGCCGCTCGACGCCATCCGCGAGGAGGTCGTCACCAGCCTCGGTGTGGACATGGGCCCGGAGTGCAACGCCTTGGCCGCCACCCCGGAGCACTGCCGGCAGCTGCGCCTGCCGTTCCCGGTGATCGACAACGACGAGCTCGCCAAGATCATCCACATGGGGTCCGAGGAGGACCTGCCCGGCTACTCCACCCACCGGGTGCGCGGCCTCTACCGCGTGGCCGGCGGCGGCGAGGAGCTGGAGCGCCGCCTGCGCGAGATCTGCGCGGAGGTCTCCGACGCCATCGCCGAGGGCGCGCGCTTCGTCCTCCTGTCCGACCGTGACTCCGACGCCGTGTGGGCGCCGATCCCGTCGCTGCTGCTCACCAGCGCCGTGCACCACCACCTCATCCGCGAGAAGACCCGCACGCAGGTCGGCCTCGTGGTCGAGGCCGGAGACGTCCGCGAGGTCCACCACGTCGCGCTGCTCATCGGCTACGGCGCGGCCTGCATCAACCCGTACCTGGCCATGGAGTCCGTCGAGGACCTGTGCCGCCACGGGCTGCTGGAGGGACAGGACCCGCAGAAGGCCGTCCGCAACCTCATCTACGCGCTCGGCAAGGGCGTGCTCAAGGTGATGTCCAAGATGGGCATCTCCACGGTGGCCTCCTACCGGGGCGCCCAGGTCTTCGAGGCCATCGGGCTGTCCCAGGAGCTGGTCGACCGCTGGTTCACCGGCACGACCACGCAGCTCGGCGGCGTCGGCATCGACGTCGTGGCCGCAGAGGTGGCCGCCCGCCACGCCGGCGCCTACCCCGTCGAAGGGGCGGCGCCCGCGCACCGCCGCCTCGCCGTGGGCGGGGAGTACCAGTGGAAGCGCGAGGGCGAGCCGCACCTGTTCGACCCCGAGACGGTCTTCCGCCTCCAGCACGCCACCCGCGCGCGCCGCTACGACGTGTTCCGGCAGTACACCGCCCGCGTCGACGACCAGTCCGAGCGCCTCATGACGCTGCGCGGTCTGTTCTCCTTCAAGGACGCCGCGGCCACCGGGCGCCAGCCGGTGCCGATCGACGAGGTCGAGCCGGTCAGCGAGATCGTCAAGCGGTTCTCCACCGGGGCGATGAGCTACGGCTCCATCTCCGCCGAGGCGCACGAGACGCTCGCCATCGCCATGAACCGCCTCGGCGCCAAGTCGAACACCGGTGAGGGCGGCGAGGACGTCGACAGGCTGCTCGACCCCGAGCGCCGCAGCGCCATCAAGCAGATCGCCTCGGGGCGGTTCGGCGTCACCAGCGCCTACCTCACCCACGCCACCGACCTGCAGATCAAGATGGCGCAGGGCGCGAAGCCGGGCGAGGGCGGGCAGCTGCCCGGCCCGAAGGTGTACCCGAACATCGCCAAGACGCGTCACGCGACGCCCGGCGTGGGGCTCATCTCGCCGCCGCCCCACCACGACATCTACTCCATCGAAGACCTCGCCCAGCTCATCCACGACCTCAAGAACGCCAACCCCGCGGCGCGCGTGCACACCAAGCTCGTGTCCGAGGTCGGCGTCGGCACGGTCGCGGCGGGCGTGGCGAAGGCGCACTCCGACGTCGTCCTCATCTCCGGGTACGACGGCGGCACCGGTGCGGCCCCGCTGACCTCGCTCAAGCACGCGGGCGCCCCGTGGGAGCTCGGCCTGGCCGAGACCCAGCAGACGCTGCTGCTCAACGGCCTGCGTGACCGGGTGAGCGTCCAGGTCGACGGGCAGCTCAAGACCGGCCGCGACGTCGTCGTGGCAGCGCTGCTGGGCGCGGAGGAGTTCGGCTTCTCCACGGCTCCGCTCGTGGTCAGCGGCTGCATCATGATGCGCGTCTGCCAGCTCGACACCTGCCCCGTGGGCGTGGCCACGCAGAACCCCGTGCTGCGCGAGCGGTTCACCGGCAAGCCCGAGTTCGTGGTGACGTTCTTCGAGTACCTGGCCGAAGAGGTGCGCGAGCACCTCGCCGCGCTGGGCTTCCGCAGCATCGACGAGGCGGTCGGCCAGGTCGGCTCCCTCGACGTGCGCCGCGCTGTCGAGCACTGGAAGGCCTCCGGCCTGGACCTGTCCCCGGTGCTCGCCGACGTCGAGGTCGCCGAGGGCACCTCCCGCCGCCAGACCTCCGTGCAGGACCACGGCCTGGAGAAGGCGCTGGACCACCAGCTCCTCGCCGCCGCGCGCCCGGCCCTGGAGGACGGCGAGCGGGTGAGCGCCACGTTCGCCATCCGCAATGTCAACCGCACGGTCGGCACGATGCTCGGCCACGAGGTGACCAAGCGGTTCGGTCCGGAGGGCGCGCCCGACGGCACCATCGACCTCACCCTCGTGGGGTCGGCGGGCCAGTCGTTCGGTGCGTTCCTGCCGGCGGGCGTCACGCTGCGTCTCGTCGGTGACGCCAACGACTACGTCGGCAAGGGCCTCTCGGGGGGCCGGGTGGTGGTGCGTCCGCACGACGTCGCGCCGTTCGGCGGGCTCGGAGCACGCGACAACGTCATCGCCGGCAACACCGTCGGCTACGGCGCCACCTCGGGGGAGGTGTTCCTGTCCGGCCGGGTGGGCGAGCGGTTCGCCGTGCGCAACTCCGGAGCGACGATCGTCGTCGAGGGCACGGGAGACCACGCCTGCGAGTACATGACCGGCGGCACGGTCCTCGTGCTGGGCAAGACCGGTCGCAACGTCGGCGCGGGCATGTCCGGCGGCACGGCGTTCGTGCTCGACCTGCTCCCGGAGAAGCTCAACGCCGCCGCTGTGCGCAGTGGTGAGCTGACCTCACGGCCGCTGGCGGAGGGCACCGACGCCGAGCGTGAGCTCGTCGCTCGCCTTCTCGCGCGGCACGTGGAGGAGACCGGCTCCGCCGTCGCCTCCTCGCTCCTGTCCGACGGCTCGCTGACGGACGAGGCCCTGTCCCGCATCACCGTGCTCGTCCCGCGTGACTACGCGCGCGTCACCGCGCTGCGTGAGCGCGCCATCGCCGAGGGGAACGACCCCGACGGCGCCGACGTCTGGCAGCAGATCATGGAGGCCGTCCGTGGCTGACCCCCGAGGGTTTCTCACCACCCCCGTCCGCGAGAACGCTCCGCGCCGCCCGGTGCCGGTGCGCATCAAGGACTGGCGCGAGGTCTACGAGCCGGTCGACCAGGCCGTGCTCTCCCGGCAGGCGGGCCGCTGCATGGACTGCGGCATCCCCTTCTGCCACAACGGCTGTCCGCTGGGCAACCTCATCCCCGAGTGGAACGACCTCACCCGCCGTGGTGACTTCCGCGAGGCCATCGAGCAGCTCCACGCCACGAACAACTTCCCGGAGTTCACGGGCAAGCTGTGCCCCGCCCCGTGCGAGGCGGCGTGCGTGCTGGGCATCAACCAGGACCCGGTGACCATCAAGCTGGTCGAGGAGTCGATCATCGAGCGCGCCTGGGACGAGGGCTGGGTCCAGCCCCTGCCGCCCGAGCGCCTCACCGGCAAGACCGTCGCGGTGATCGGCTCCGGCCCCGCGGGGCTCGCTGCCGCCCAGCAGCTCACGCGCGCCGGTCACACCGTGGCCGTGTACGAGCGCGACGACGCCCTCGGCGGGCTCATGCGCTACGGCGTGCCCGAGTACAAGATGGAGAAGCGCCACATCGACCGGCGCATCCAGCAGATGGAGGCGGAGGGGACCCGCTTCCGCACCGGCGTGGACGTCGGCGGCGCCGTCGACGCCGCCCGCCTCGCCAGCCGTTACGACGCGGTGGTCATGGCCGTGGGCGCGCTGCAGCCGCGCGAGCTCGACGTGCCGGGCCGTCACCTGCGCGGCGTGCTCCAGGCCATGGAGTTCCTGCCGCAGGGCAACAAGCTGGCACTGGGCCAGCCCATCCCCGCGTCAGTGCCCGCGGAGAAGCGGATCACCGCCGAGGGCAAGGACGTCATCATCATCGGCGCCGGTGACACCGGCGCCGACTGCCTGGGCACGGTGCTGCGGCAGAACCCGAAGTCGGTGACGCAGCTGGCCATCGGCCCGACGCCCCCGAAGGACCGCACCGGTAACCAGCCCTGGCCGACCTACCCGCTGGTGCTCCGCACCTCCTCCGCGCACGAGGAGGGTGGCGAGCGCGTCTACACCGCCTCCACCACGGAGCTGGTGGACGACGGCGAGGGCGGCGTGGCCGGTCTGCGCATGGTCGAGGTGGTCCGCCACCCGGACCGCACCTACACCGTGGTGGAGGGTTCCGAGCGCGAGCTGCCCGCGCAGCTGGTGCTCCTCGCGCTGGGCTTCTCCGGCGTCGAAAAGATGCCGATGGTCGAGCAGCTCGGCCTCGAGGTCGGCCGTGACGGCGCGCTCGTACGCGACGCGGGCTGGCAGTCCTCCCGGCCCGGCACCTTCGTGGTCGGCGACGCCGGCCGCGGCGCGAGCCTCATCGTGTGGGCCATCGCCGAGGGACGCGCGTGCGCGGCTGCCGTCGACGAGTACCTCACCGGTCGCCCGAGCACCCTGCCGGCGCCGGTCACGCCGAACGCGCGCCCGCTGTCCGTCTGAACATCAGGACGAGCCCGCCCTGACCCCCCGGTTGAGGTTGCGCGCCGGGTGCCCCCGAGATCCGGGGCACCCGGCGCGGGCCTAGGGTTGGAGCCATGCGCCGCGCGAAGATCGTCTGCACGCTGGGGCCGGCTCTCGACACCCCGGAGCGGATGGCAGCCGTCATCGATGCCGGGATGGACGTCGCCCGGCTGAACATGTCTCATGGTGACCAGGCTGACCACCTGCGTCGCTACAACCTGGTCCGCAAGGCCAGCGATGCCGCCGGCCACGCCGTCGCCATCCTGGCCGACCTGCAGGGCCCCAAGATCCGCCTCGGGCGCTTCGTCAACGGCCCGCACCTGCTGGCCGTCGGTGACAGCTTCACCATCACCACCGAGGACGTGCCGGGCACCAAGGACATCTGCTCCACCACCTACAAGGGCCTCGCCGGTGACGTGGCCCCCGGTGATCCGCTCCTCATCGACGACGGGCGGGTGGGCCTCGAGGTCACCGCCGTCGACGGTCCCCGGGTGCACACCAAGGTCGTCGTGCCCGGTCCGGTCTCCAACAACAAGGGCATCAACCTGCCCGGCGTCGCCGTGTCCGTGCCCGCCCTGTCCGAGAAGGACGCCGAAGACCTCCGCTGGGCACTCAAGACCGGTGTCGACTTCATCGCCCTGTCCTTCGTGCGCTCCGGCGCCGACATCGACGACGTCCACGCGATCATGGACGAGGTCGGTGTCCGCCTGCCCGTCATCGCCAAGGTCGAGAAGCCGCAGGCCGTGGCCGACCTGGAGGGCATCGTCGCGGCGTTCGACGGAGTCATGGTCGCCCGCGGTGACCTCGGCGTCGAGCTGCCGCTGGAGCAGGTGCCGATCGTTCAGAAGCGCGCCGTCGAGCTGTGCCGCCGCAACGCGAAGCCGGTCATCGTGGCCACGCAGATGCTCGAGTCGATGATCAGCGCCCCGCGCCCGACCCGCGCCGAGGCCAGCGACGTCGCCAACGCCGTTTTGGACGGCGCCGACGCGCTGATGCTCTCCGGGGAGACCAGCGTCGGCGAGTTCGCCATCGAGACGGTCCAGACGATGGCCCGGATCATCGCGAACACCGAAAAGGAAGCGCTCGACAGGATCCGCCCCCTCGGCACCACGCCCCACACCCAGCCCGGTGCGGTGACGTGGGCGGCGCGGGCCATCGCGGAGAACATCGGCGCGAGCCAGCTGGTCACCTTCACGGTCTCCGGTGACTCTGCCCGTCGTATGGCGCGCCTGCGCTCGCCGATCCCTGCGCTGGCGTTCACGCCCGAGCCGTCGACCCGCAACCAGCTGGCGCTGACGTGGGGCACGGAGCCGTTCCTGGTGCCGTTCGTCGACACCACCGACGACATGGTCGCCCAGGTCGACAAGGCTCTCCTCGACATCAACCGCGTCGAGAGCGGTTCCACCGTGGTCATCGTGGCCGGGTCGCTGCCGGGCAAGGTCGGGTCCACCAACGCCATCCGCGTGCACCGCGTGGGAGACGAGAAGAACCAGTAGGACGACGACGGCGAGGGGCCGGGCCGGGTGCAGCTGCTGCGCCGGGCCCGGCCCCTCAGCCGTTGGTGCGGCGTTCGTGCTGGCGTCCCGGACGATCTCTGTGTCACCGGCGCCGGACTCGACCATCGTTCGGACAGCTCCACGCACAGCGGGAAAGGGCATCGTCAGGACTCTCCGCGGAGGGTCCTGACGCCGCTGATCTGTGCCCCGGGTGGGACTCGAACCCACACTGAGCGGGTTTTGAATCCGCTACCTCTGCCAATTGGGTTACCGGGGCAAGTTTCTTCAGTTTACTGCTGCAGGTGGGGCACGCTTGTGGGGCGCGCTCCGCGGGGCCACTAAAGTACCCGCGTGAGTGAGCAGGGTATCCAGACGGAGCCGGGCGCGGGGCCGCGCCGTCGCGTCGTCGTCGCGGAAGACGAGGCGATCATCCGCCTCGACGTGGTCGAGATCCTCCGCGAGGCGGGCTATGACGTGGTCGGTGAGGCCGGCGACGGCGAGAGCGCCGTCCGCCTCGTCGAGGAGCTGCAGCCCGACCTCGTGGTCATGGACGTCAAGATGCCCGTCATGGACGGCATCAGCGCCGCCGAGCGCATCGGCAAGGCGCGGTTGGCCCCCGTCGTCCTCCTGACGGCCTTCTCCCAGCGCGAGCTTGTCGACAGGGCCCGTGACGCCGGCGCGATGGCGTACGTGGTGAAGCCCTTCACGTCCGCAGACCTGCTGCCCGCCGTCGAGATCGCCGTCTCCCGCTTCCAGGAGATCGCCGACCTCGAAGAGGAGGTGGCCGACCTCACCGAGCGGTTCGAGACCCGCAAGCGCGTCGAGCGCGCCAAGGGCCTCCTCATGACCCGGATGGGCCTGTCCGAGCCCGAGGCGTTCCGCTGGATCCAGAAGACCTCCATGGACCGCCGGCTCACCATGCGCGAGGTGGCCGACGCCGTCCTCAGCCAGGTCACCAGCTGACCAGCCCCCTTCTGGCCCTCACGGGCCCTCTCAGGCACTCCTGAGCCCCTGGCAACGCACAGCGCCCGGCCCCCTTGCGGGGACCGGGCGCTGTGCGTTCTCCGACCGTCGCGCAGACGGCCCTGAAGGTCAGTGACCGCCGAGGTACGCGGCGGTGACCGATGGGTCGTCCAGGAGCTGCGCGGCGGGCCCCTGCAGGCTCAGGGTGCCGGACTCCAGCACGTACGCGTAGTCGGCGATCTCCAGGGCCGCCAGCGCGTTCTGTTCCACCAGGAGCACGGTGACGCCCTGCTGCCGGATGCGCTCGATGGTCTCGAAGATGACGTCGACGAGCACCGGCGCGAGGCCCATCGACGGCTCGTCGAGGAGCAGGACGCGCGGGTTGCCCAGCAGTGCCCGCGCGACGGCGAGCATCTGCTGCTCACCGCCGGACATCGTGCCGGCCTTCTGGTCGATCCTCTCCCGCAGACGGGGGAAGAGCTCCAGCACGTTCTCGCGGTCTTCGGCGATCTTCTCCTTGTCCTTGCGGGTGAAGGCGCCGAGGTCGAGGTTCTCCGACACGGTCATCCGCTGGAAGATCTTCCGCCCCTCGGGGGAGTGGCAGATGCCTCGCTTGACCACCTCGTGGCCGGGCACCCCGGTGATGCTGTTGCCCTCGAAGACCACGTCGCCCGTGCGGGGGCGCAGGAGCCCGGAGATGGTGCGCAGCGTCGTCGACTTCCCGGCCCCGTTGGAACCGATGAGGGTGACGATCTCGCCGGGGTAGACCTCGAGGGAGAGGTCGCGCACCGCCGTGATGCTGCCGTAGCTGACGCTGATGCCTCTCAGCTCCAGCACCGGCTCCTTGCCGCCTCCACGGGCCGGGGGGGCCGCCTGCTCGGTGGTGGTGCTCATGCTGTCCCCTTCTCGGCCACGGGCAGGCGACGTCCCTCGCGGGTGCCGGTCTTGCCGAGGTAGGCCTCGATCACCTGCTGGTTGTTCCGGATGTCGTCGGGGGTGCCCTCAGCGATCATGCGGCCGCGGTCGAGCACGGTGATCCGCTCGCTGATCTTCATGATGACGCTCATGTCGTGCTCGATGAGGAGCACCGAGATGCCCCGCTCGTCACGCACCCGGTAGACGAAGTCGTTGAACGCCGCCGACTCCTGCGGGTTCATGCCTGCGGTGGGCTCGTCGAGCAGCAGCACCTTCGGCTGTAGCGCCATCGCCCGCGCGATCTCCAGGCGGCGCTGGTCGCCGTAGGAGAGGTTGCGGGCCAGCTCGCCTTCGGCCTTGGGGATGCCGACGTACGCGAGCAGCTCACGGGCGGTGTCCCGCGCTTCGCGCTCCTCGCGGCGCTGCCCGGGGGTGCGGATGATGGTCGACAGGACGCCCGCCTTGAGGTGCGGGTGCATGGCGACCATGACGTTCTCCTCGGCCGTCATGAGGCCGAAGAGCCGGATGTTCTGGAACGTGCGGGCCATCCCCATGGCGGCGCGCCGGTGCGGCTTGACGGTGGTGACGTCACGGCCGTTGAGGTGGACCGACCCCTCACTGGCCTCGTAGAGGCCAGTGAGCACGTTGAAGAACGTGGTCTTGCCCGCGCCGTTCGGGCCGATGAGGCTGGTCACCGACCGCGGGGGGATGGCGAAGGAGACGTCGTCCACGGCCACCAGACCACCGAACCTGATGGTGATGTGGTCGGCGTAGAGGATGTTGTCGGTGAACGGGTCGCCGACTGGCGCCGGCGCAGTGGCTGTCGTCTCAGTCATCGGAGTTCTTCCTCTGCGTGCCGCTGCCGGGCGAGGTCGTGCTGTCGCCGCTCGACGTCGCATCACCGGCCGGACCGGCCATCGCGGCCGCCGAGGCCGCGATCTTGGCGTCGGCCGCCGGGTCGGCCCTTTCCACGGCCTCGGTCTCCGCCGCCGCCTCCAGCGAGTCTGCACCCAGCGACTCCGCCTCGGTCCGTGACGGTGTCTTGAGCAGGGCTCTCGTCCGGCCTTCGGGGATGAGTCCTTCGCGTCTGAACAGCATCATGAGCACGAGCAGGATGCCGAGGATGATGTAGTTGTAGCGCGGCAGCGTGGCAGCGAGGTCGGTGCCGAACAGGGCGTCGCTCTGCACGCCGATCTGCTTGAGGCCGTTGCTGTTGAGCCACGACAGCAGGAACGCGCCGACGGTCACGCCCCACACGTTGCCCATGCCGCCCAGCACCACCATGAGCAGCACCAGGACGGACTTGCCGAAGTCGAAGCCGGACGGCGAGACCGCCGTGGTGATGCCCGAGGCGTTCGCCACGCCACCGACACCGCCGAAGAAGGCGCCGACGGCATAGGCGAGCAGCTTGGTGCGTACCAGCGGCACGCCCATCATCGACGCCGCCAGCTCGTCCTCGCGGATCGCCAGCCACGCCCGGCCGAGGCGCCCCTCACGGATACGGAGCGAGACGAAGATGCACCCTCCGACGATGAGGCCGAGGACGAGGATCTTCCACACGTTGCCGGCCGAGGAGTTGGTCAGCAGGGGCGGGGCGATGCCCGTGGCCCCCAGCACCCCGGTCCCGATGGAGTCGATCGAGGAGATGCCGGAGTCGCCGTTGGCGACGTTGAAGCCCGCGATCTCGTTGGAGTTGCGGAAGAACTGGGTGATGACCTCACCGAAGCCCAGGGTCACCAGAGCCAGGTAGTCACCCCGCAGACGCAGCGTCGGTGCGCCGATGAGGATGCCCAGCAGGGCGCACAGCACACCCGCGACGAGGCAGACCAGCCAGAAGTTGATATGCGTTCCGGGTGCGTCGGCCGGCACCGGGGAGAAGAGGTGGAAGTCCCACTCCCAGTTGAACGGGTAGGCCATGAGCCAGCCCGCGGTGTACCCGCCGAGCGCCCAGAACGCCACGTATCCCAGGTCGAGGAGGCCGGCGTACCCGACGACGACGTTGAGACCCAACGCCATGATCGCCCACATGAGGCACTCGTTGACGGTCGCGACCGGCAGCCACGCGAGCACCGGCCCGGAGACGTCGGTGATGAGGCTCGGCAGGATCGCCTGGTAGAGCAGGAAGAGAAAGAGGATCACGGCGACGTAGCCGAGCGGCCACGCGTACTTGTCCGTGAAGCCCCGCACCTGCAGTCCCCCGGAACTCCCAGGGCGCTTGCTGTTCACCGTCGTGGTAGCCACGTCACACCTTCTCCGTGGTCGGGCGGCCGAAGATGCCCTCGGGCTTGAAGACCATGAGCACGATGAGGATCAGGAACACCACCGACTGCGACCAGTTCGAGCCGAGCCCGTAGGTGCCGCCCTCGTTGAGGGCCTGCACCAGGCCGATGGCGAGGCCGCCGACCACCGCTCCGCTGAGGTTGCCGATACCACCGAGGACGGCAGCGGTGAACGCGATCAGGCCGAGCTGCGTGCCGGTGTCGTAGTAGGTCTGGGTCTGCGCGAGGAAGTACAGGACGCCGGCGGCACCGGCGAGGGCTCCACCGAGCATGAAGACGAACGAGATGGTGCCGTTGACGTTGATGCCCATGAGGCGGGCGCCGTCCTGGTCCTGTGCCACGGCGCGCATGGCCTTGCCCATCTTGGTGCGCGTGACGATGTAGGTCATCGCGAGCAGCAGGGGGATGGTGACCGCCGCGATGAGAACGATCTTGTAGACGTAGACGCCCTCGAGGATCGGGCCGCCCCACGTGACGGG
This sequence comes from Quadrisphaera granulorum, assembly GCF_003149145.1. Lineage (GTDB taxonomy): Bacteria > Actinomycetota > Actinomycetes > Actinomycetales > Quadrisphaeraceae > Quadrisphaera > Quadrisphaera granulorum. The sequence goes on from NZ_QGDQ01000021.1 coordinate 97,603, forward strand.
CCAGTTCTTCTGCGCCGAGCCGTTGATGTAGTCCTGCTGGGCGAAACCGCGGAAGACGAAGCTCAGGCCCACAGCGGTCATGAGGGGCGCCAGCTTCGGTGCCGTTCTCAGCCGCCGGTACGCGAAGAACTCGGCGCTGACATTGACCAGGGCGCCGAACGCCATACAGACCACCATCGCCACGAGCAGCGGCAGGAAAGTGGAGACTCCCAGCTGGCCGACGCCCATCACGCTCACCATGACTGCTGCCGCGACGATCGTCGAGAGCATGAACAGGTCACCGTGGGCGAAGTTGATCAACTCGATGATGCCGTAAACCATGGTGTAGCCGAGCGCCACGAGGGCGTAGAGCATGCCGTTCTGCAGGCCGACGAGCACCGACCCCAGGAACCGGTCCGGGTTGGCGATGGCGTTGGCGAGGACCCAGATGACGGCCGCGCCGAGGATGACGTAACCGAGGATCCGTTCCACCACCGGACCGAGCCGCACACGCGGCACTCTCTTCGTCGCGGTGGTCACTGCTGTTCCTGTGGACATCGAGACCTTCTCTCTCACACGGGCTGCGTGCCGCAGGGGTGGGCGGCGGGGCAGGGTCCGGCCGGGGCCGGACACCATCTCGCCGGGCCGCTGGTGTGCAGCGACCCGGCGAGGTGGCGTGGTGCGTCCTTAGAACGTCCGCCAGTAGGTGTGATCATGCTGCGCGGATGCGCTTGGAGCGAGGCCGGTTCTCCCAGCGGTACCGGTCCCAGCACCCCACGATCAG
>NZ_QGDQ01000022.1 GCF_003149145.1 Quadrisphaera granulorum
CAGAGCGTTAGCAACTCCATGATGTGGAGGGCCCCGTGCCCGCTCGCAACTCCAGCGGGTCACTCGCCAAGATCGCACCTACTGGCGGACGCTCTTAGTGACCGGGAGGTCAGCCCTCGACGGACTGGGCCTTGGCGAAGGTCTCCTTGCCGCCCGTCACGAGCTCGATGGTGACGTCGCGCGCGTCCGTGTCACCGGTCTTCGGGTCGATCTTGATCTCCTTGCCGGTGACCGAGTCGGCGGCCGGGATGGTGACGCCCTCACCGCTGAAGATCGCGTCGTTGACGCCCTTGCGGGTGCCGTCAGACTTCTCGATGGCGGCGAGGATCACCTGGGTCGCCGCGACGCCGTACAGCGGGTAGGAGCCGCTGGGCGCCTGGCCGTACTTCTGTGTGAAGGCGTCGATGAGCTTGGCGGCCGGGCCTCCGGCGGCGGTCAGCTGGTCGGTGGTCAGACCCGCGAAGCTGAGGTACATGCCCTCGGACTCCGGCAGGGCGAGCAGGTCGGCGTAGCCCGTGAAGCCGTCCGGCGCCATGAGCTTGACCCCGGCGTTGTCACCGAGGACGGCCACCTTGTCCTTGATGAGCTGGCCACCGTTGTTGTCGTAGATACCGCCGAGGTAGACGCAGTCGGCGCCGGAAGCCTTCACCGTCTGGAACAGCGCGGTGTAGTTCGGCTGCTTGGCGTCCCAGGCCGCCTCGCCGACGACCTCGATGCCTTCCTTGGCGGCGGCGGTCGCGAAGGCCTTCGCGACACCCAGGCCGTAGGTCTGGTTGTCGTTCAGCACGTAGCACTTGGTGACCTGGAGGTCGCCCTTGGCGTAGGCCGCGGCGGCGTTGCCCTGGTAGTCGTCCGTGGTCACGACGCGGGCGAAGTTGCGGTTGCCGGTGGGGTAGTACTTCGCCGGCTCGCCGGTCTCCCACTCCTTCGTCAGGCCCGGGTTGGTGGCGGCGTGCGACACCATGAGCAGGGGGCCGGTGCTGTCCTGGTTGAGCGTCGGCACCTCGATCTTGGCGCAGCCCGAGTTGAAGGTGCCCATCACCGCGACCTCGGCGGCGTCGGCCACGTGGTCGGTCGCGTTCTTCGCGCAGGCGGCGTCGTCCCAGGCGCCCTTGGCCGCGGTCGAGTTGTCGTACGTCTTCAGCTTGACGGTGTAGTCGCCGACCTTGCCGCCAATCTGGTCCAGGTACAGCTGGATCAGCTTGTTGGTGTCACCGCTCTGCGTGGCCGACGAGCCCTGCAGGGGCAGGTCGGTGGAGATGATCAGCTCCTTGCTGCCGGAGCTGGAGGAGCTGCTGTCGGTGTTGCTTGCGCAGGCGCTCAGAGCCAGCGCCGCCACCGCCCCGAGGGCGACGAGGCGTGACATGGAAGTTGCGGACAAGGGTTTCCTCCTCGTGGCGGACCTCCGGCGAGTCGAGGTGCCGGACGTTCGGCGCTGAGATATATCTCAGAAGCTGGCCCCCTGGGCCTTGCGGCCGATGAATGTTGCGCAGCTGTGAGGAAAGGCCGGTCGTCCACCTGCCACGGGCGGGGCTCGGCGCGACCCAGGCGATCCCGCTACCCTCCGCCCTGGTGCGGCCCGGACGGGGCGCCTGAGGACAACGGCGGCCACCTTGGCCGACTCGCGGCGAGGAGGTGCTGTGGCGGTCATGGCATTCCATGTGCGTCGTGCCACACCGCACGACAGCGCGCTCGTCGACGACGTGCTGCGGGCGGCCGTGGACCCGGACGCCCCGCGATCGCGCGAGCCGCGACCCGAGGCGCTGCGGGCACTGCTGGAGGACCCCCGCGCCGAGCTCCACCTGGCACTCTCACCGCGAGAGCCGGGACGGGACGACGAAGGCACCGAGGAGGCTGTCGGCGTCGTCGTCCTCCGGCACGGCATGTCGCTGCTACCGGCGGTGGCGCCGGTGCTGCACGTCGAGCAGCTGTGGGTCGCCCCTGCCTGGCGCCGCCGAGGAGTGGGCCACCAGCTGCTGGCCGCGGCGGCGGCCTCCGCGACCGCGGCCGGAGCCGAGGAGGTATGGGCGGTCGCGGCGCCCGGTGAGCGTGACGCCCAGCGGTTCCTCGCGCGCCTCGGCTTCGCCCACCCCGTGGTGCACCGGGTGGCACCGCTGGCGCTGCTGAGGGCCCGGCTGGCCGCGGCCACCGCGAGCGCGCCGGCCCTCGGAGCCCGCCGGCGGGCGGCGCTGGAGCAGCTCTTGGCCCGCCGCCGGCGCCAGCTCAGCGGTGGCGCTCGGATCCCTTCGCAGGTCAGCCCGTCGGAGCGTCCCGCAGCTGGCACGTGATGCGCGAGGTGCAGACGCGGCGGCCGCGCTCGTCGGTGACGACCACCTCGTAGCTGGCGACCGTCCGCCCCACGTGCAGCGGCTCGGCGCGTCCGGTGACGACCCCACCGGGCACCGCGCGGTGGTGGGTGGCGTTGATGTCGACGCCGAGCGCGATCCGTCCCGGCCCCGCCGCCAGCGCTGCCGCCACCGACCCCAGGGTCTCGGCGAGCACCACGGACGCGCCCCCGTGCAGGAGTCCGTAGGGCTGGGTGTTGCCGTCGACGGGCATCGTCCCGGAGGGGCGGGCGGGGTCGCTGAGGTCGAGCTCGATGCCCATCCGCTCGATGAGCGTGCCCGCGGTGCGGAGCACGGGGTTGTCGGTGCGGAGCACGGGGTTCGCGGCGAGTTCGGTGCTGGGGTCGCCGTGGGGGCGGTCGGGGAGGTCAGCGGGGATGGTCGGGCTGTCACTCACCCCGCCTAGGCTGGCAGACGTGACGACGACGAGCAGCGCCACCAGCGACGACACCGTGCTGGAGGGCCCCCGCCCCCGCCTGCTCCTGGTCGACGGCCACTCCCTCGCCTACCGCGCGTTCTTCGCGCTCCCGGCGGAGAACTTCTCCACCTCCACCGGCCAGGTGACCAACGCCGTCTACGGCTTCACCTCCATGCTCATCAACCTCCTGCGGGACGAGGCGCCCACGCACATCGGCGTCGCGTTCGACGTCTCCAAGCGCACCTTCCGCACCGAGGAGTACCCGGAGTACAAGGCCGGCCGGGCCTCCACACCGACGGAGTTCCTCGGCCAGGTCGACCTCGTCAAGGAGGTGCTGGCCGCGCTGCGCATCACGGTGGTCACCAAGGAGGGCTACGAGGCGGACGACGTCATCGCCACCCTCACCGGCGCCGCCCGCGCGCAGGGCGCCGAGGTGCTCGTGGTCACCGGAGACCGTGACGCGTTCCAGCTCGTCGACGAGGCCACCACCGTCCTCTACCCCCGCAAGGGCGTCTCCGACCTCGCCCGGATGACGCCGGAGGCGGTGGAGGAGAAGTACGGGGTGCGCCCGGAGCTGTACGGAGACCTCGCGGCGCTCGTGGGGGAGTCCAGCGACAACCTGCCCGGCGTCCCGGGTGTCGGTCCCAAGACCGCCGCCAAGTGGCTCACCGCCCACGGTGACCTGGAGGGCCTCGTCGCCGGCGTCGGGTCGCTCACGGGCAAGGCGGGACAGTCGCTGCGCGACCACCTCGACCAGGTGCTTCGCAACAAGCGCCTCAACGCCCCCGTGCGTGACCTGGAGCTGCCGGTCGTCGTCGACGACCTGGCCGTCCGGCCCTGGGACCGCGAGGAGGTGCACCGGGTCTTCGACGGCCTGGAGTTCCGCGTCCTACGCGACCGGCTGTTCGCCACCCTGTCCGCCGACGAGCCCGAGGTGGACGGCGGCTTCGCCGTCACTGCCGAGCGTCCCGCGGGGGACGACGCCGCCGCCTGGCTGGCCGCCCACGCCGCACCGGGCGGACCCGCCTCCGGCGTGGCGGTGCTGGGCCGCTGGAGCGGCGGGTCCGGAGACGCCTGGGGCCTGGCCGTGGCGGGTGCCGATGGCACCACGGCCTGGTTCGACCTGCGCGAGCTCTCCCCGGAGGCCGAGAGCGCGCTCGCGGCGTGGTTGGCCGACGAGAGCGCGCCGAAGGTCCTGCACGACGCGAAGACCGGCATCCACGCCCTCGCCGAGCGCGGCCTCCCGCTGGCCGGGCTCGCGGCCGACACGGCGCTGGCCGCCTACCTGTGCCAGCCCGACCAGCGCAGCTACGACCTCGCCGACCTCGCGGTGAGGTTCCTGCAGCGCGAGCTCCGCGTCGACGACACCACCCCCGAGGCAGGGGAGGAGCAGGGGGTGCTCGACCTCGACGGCGACGCGTCCGGCCCCGATGAGGGGCAGCTCGCGTGCGTGCGCGCGGCCGCCGCCCTGGAGCTGTCGGGGGTCCTGGCGCAGCAGGTGGAGCAGCGTGGGGGGACGGCGCTCCTGCGCGACCTCGAGCTGCCACTGGTCCCACTGCTCGCGCAGATGGAGTCCGACGGCATCGCCGTCGACACCTCCGCCCTCGAGCGCCTCGAAGGTGAGTTCGCGGAGGTCGTGGCGGACGCCGCCGAGGAGGCCTACGCGGCGATCGGTGGCCAGAAGATCAACCTCGGGTCGCCCAAGCAGCTGCAGGTGGTGCTCTTCGAGCAGCTGGGCATGCCCAAGACCAAGCGGACCAAGACCGGCTACACCACCGACGCCGAGGCCCTCGCCGACCTCAACGTCCGCCAGCCACACCCCTTCCTCGACCACCTCCTGCGCCACCGCGACGCCTCGCGGCTGCGGCAGACGGTGGAGGGACTGCTGAAGTCCGTCGCCGACGACGGCCGCATCCACACGACCTTCCAGCAGACCATCGCGGCCACCGGACGCCTGTCCTCCACGGACCCGAACCTGCAGAACATCCCGATCCGCACCGCGGAGGGCCGCCGGATCCGCGAGGCGTTCGTCGTCGGGCGCGACGCGGAAATCCTCCTTACCGCCGACTACAGCCAGATCGAGATGCGGATCATGGCCCACCTCTCCGGCGACGAGGGCCTCATCGAGGCGTTCCGCTCCGGGGAGGACCTCCACCGCTTCGTCGGCGCCCGGGTCTTCGGCGTGCAGCCCGCCGACGTCACCGGTGAGATGCGCGCCAAGATCAAGGCGATGTCCTACGGGCTGGCCTACGGCCTGTCGGCGTTCGGGCTGTCCCGCCAGCTCACCATTCCCGTCGACGAGGCCCGCGGCCTCATGGAGGACTACTTCGCCAGGTTCGGCGGCGTGCGCGACTACCTGCGCGGTGTCGTCGAGGAGGCGCGCGCCACCGGATTCACCGAGACCGTGCTCGGTCGCCGCCGCTACCTGCCCGACCTGACCAGCGACAACCGCCAGCGCCGCGAGATCGCCGAGCGGATGGCGCTCAACGCGCCTATCCAGGGGTCGGCCGCCGACGTCATCAAGCTCGCCATGCTCGGCGTCGAGCGCGCCCTGCGCGGCCAGGGCCTGCGCTCGCGGCTGCTGCTCCAGGTGCACGACGAGCTCGTCGTCGACGTCGCCGCGGGAGAGCGCGAGGCCGTAGAGGCGCTGCTGCGGGAGGAGATGGGCACCCGCGTGCAGGAGCGCACGCAGCTGAGCGTTCCGCTCGACGTGTCCGTCGGTGCCGGCGCTTCGTGGCACGAGGCCGGTCACTGACAGGCTCCTCTGACGGTTGATCTGGTGGTTGATCGTCCGGCCGATCGGGTGACTGCCGCTTCGTCGGCCTGCGCGGGAGTCCGATGGACGGACGTGGAGTCCCGTGCGCACCCCGGGGCCGGCTCCGCGACGAGCGCCGGTCGGACGGTGGTCTCGCGCTGGACCGGCGTCCTGGTCGACCCTGCGCAGGAGCAGCGGTTCCGCGCCACCGGGCAACCGATCCTGCGGCGCGACGTGCAGGTCGTCTCGGCGGCGGTGCTCCTCTACAACGTCTGGTCGGTCGCCGACCAGGTGCACCGGGCGGGCGGCGTGGGAGCGGCCCTCCACGGAATGATCACGAATGCGGTGCTGCTCGTGGCGGCTGTGGCTGCCATCACGATCGCCCGCACCACCCGTACCTACAGGGCCGCGGTCTGGGTGCTCGTGGCCGGCGTGGTCCTCTATACCGGGGCGACGGTGGCGGCGGTCCTGGCCCACACCCTCCCTCCGCTGAACGCCGTGCTCATCGCCGTGATGACGGTGGCCGTTCTCTACCTGCACGCGCAGCTACCGCTGGTGGTCACCGCGTCCCTGACCCTGTTCTGGACGGTCGCGAGCACGGGCGCTGTCGCCGTCGTCATCTCCCAGGGGCCGCCGGGTGGCCAGGTGAGCTGGGGTGTGCTCTTCCAGGGCATCGTCCTCATGGTGCTCATCAACGCCATCGGGCTGGTCTCCACGCACCGGTCAGCCGTCCGGGAGCGGCTGCTCTTCGCCGAGCAGGAGCTGGTCCGCCACCTGTCGGGCACCGATCCGCTCACCGAGCTGGCCAACCGCCGGCGCTGGGAGCAGGAACTGGGTGGCGAGTGGGAGCGGTGCGCTCGCGAAGGCCGACCGCTGAGCCTGCTGCTCGTCGACGTCGACGACTTCAAGGCCGTGAACGACCGATTCGGGCACCCCGGTGGTGACGCAGTGCTGCGTGAGCTGGCCGGGCTCCTCGGTGCCCTGGCGCGACGCCCCGGTGACCTGGTGGCACGCCTCGGCGGCGACGAGTTCGCGCTCGTGCTGCCCGGGACGGACGCCGACGGTGCCGCCGACGTGGCCAACGACCTGGTGGAGCAGGCGCGCCGGTTGCGCCGGGAGGCCGCACCGACCGACCCCGTCAGCGCCCTCACCCTGAGCGTCGGCGCGGGTACGGCACGCCCCACCCCGCGCGAGTCCTGGACGGCGGCGTTCCACCACGTCGACGCCCTGCTGTACCGCGCCAAGGCGGAGGGGCGGGACAGGGCGGTGGCCGGCGATGTCGACGTCGACCCGCTGCCCGCTCCATCGACGACGACGGCGACGCCCGAGCACCCGCTGATCAGCCCCTGATCAGCGGGATCGCTCGCACACGAAGATGGCCGTGCCGGGAAGGTGCGCGCCTCGCAGCGCGCTCCACCCGCCCCATGTCGGCTGGTCGGGCTTCTCCCACTCGGGTTCCACGAGGTCGAGCAGGCGGAAGCCGGCCGAGCGCAGGAGGCGCACCCAGTCTCCGAGGGTCCGGTGGTGCTCGGCGTAGAGCAACGCCCCCCGCTCGTCGCGTTCCACGTACGGCGCCCTGTCGAAGTAGGACCGCTCGGCGACCAGGCCCTGCGGGCCGGGATCGTCGGGGAAGGCCCAGCGCACGGGGTGGCTGACGGAGAACGTCCAGCGCCCGCCAGGTCGCAGCACGCGGTGCACCTCGGTGAGCACCCCGCCCGCGTCGGCGGTGAACGGCAGCGCCCCGTAGGCGGAGAAGGCGACGGCGGCGCACCCGTCGGCCAGTGGCAGCGCGCCGGCGTCGGCCTGGAGCACGGGGACGGCGGAGCCGGAGGCGGCGTCGAGGGCCCGGCTGCGGGCGAGCATGCCGGCGGACAGGTCGACGCCGACGGCGAGCGCCCCGCGCGCCGCAGCCCACCGCGCGCCCTGCGCGGCGCCGCAGCCGACCTCGACGACGATCTGGCCGACGAGGTCGGCCGGTGCGCCCAGCAGATGGGCCTCGTCCTCGGTGAGGCCCTCGGGTCCCCACACGAGATCGTCGGTGCCGAGCGTGGCGCCGTGCTCCTCGAGGTAGCTGTGGGAGGCGCCGTCCCAGTGGGTGCGGCTGGCGCGCGCGCTCTCGTCGGCACCGGCGGGTCCGTAGCCCGCGCTGGAAAGCGATCCGGTCATTCCGGTAGTCTCTCCACTGGGTGTGTCGTGTGCTGTCGGAGGTCTCGCTGAGCGAGGTCGAGGTCGGCGGCGCCGGTCGCCGCGGTCACAGGCTGTGCTGTCCCGATGCTGATCCGCAGTTGATCTGGTGTTGATCCGGTGCGTCCTCCGTGGTGGTCGAGCGTCTGACGCTCCCGCTCAACCGTCCACCACTCATTCCCTGTCCGCATCGGAGCCCACCCCTTCATGACCGCCACCCTCCCGACGTCGAGCGCTCCCCAGGTCGCCTTCAACGACATCGGCACCGCCGAAGAGCTGCTCGCCGCGATCGACGAGACGATCAAGTACTTCAACGACGGAGACATCGTCTCCGGCACCATCGTCAAGGTCGACCGCGACGAGGTCCTCCTCGACATCGGCTACAAGACCGAGGGCGTCATCCCCTCGCGCGAGCTGTCCATCAAGCACGACGTCGACCCCAGCGAGGTCGTCGGCGTCGGTGACGAGGTCGAGGCCCTCGTTCTCCAGAAGGAGGACAAGGAAGGCCGCCTCATCCTGTCCAAGAAGCGGGCTCAGTACGAGCGCGCCTGGGGCACGATCGAGAAGCTGAAGGAGGAGGACGGCGTCGTCACCGGCACCGTCATCGAGGTCGTCAAGGGCGGCCTCATCCTCGACATCGGCCTGCGCGGCTTCCTGCCCGCTTCCCTCGTCGAGATGCGCCGCGTGCGCGACCTGGCCCCCTACGTGGGCCAGCAGCTCGAGGCGAAGATCATCGAGCTCGACAAGAACCGCAACAACGTGGTGCTGTCGCGCCGTGCCTGGCTGGAGGAGACCCAGTCGGCCGTCCGCCAGAACTTCCTGCAGACCCTGCAGCGCGGCCAGGTCCGCCCGGGCGTCGTGTCCTCGATCGTCAACTTCGGCGCCTTCGTCGACCTCGGCGGCGTGGACGGCCTGGTGCACGTCTCGGAGCTGTCCTGGAAGCACATCGACCACCCCTCCGAGGTGGTCGAGGTCGGCCAGGAGGTCAAGGTCGAGGTCCTCGACGTCGACATGGACCGCGAGCGCGTGTCCCTGTCGCTGAAGGCCACCCAGGAAGACCCGTGGCAGCAGTTCGCTCGCACCCACGCCATCGGGCAGGTCGTGCCGGGCAAGGTCACCAAGCTCGTCCCGTTCGGTGCGTTCGTGCGCGTCGAGGAGGGCATCGAGGGCCTGGTCCACATCTCCGAGCTGGCCGAGCGTCACGTGGAGCTGCCGGAGCAGGTCGTCAACGTCGGTGACGACATCTTCGTCAAGGTCATCGACATCGACCTCGAGCGTCGCCGCATCTCGCTGTCGCTGAAGCAGGCCAACCAGGGCGTCGACACGGAGTCCGAGGACTTCGACCCGTCGCTGTACGGCATGGCCGCGGAGTACGACGAGGCCGGCAACTACAAGTACCCCGAGGGCTTCGACCCCGAGACCAACGACTGGCTCGAGGGCTTCGAGGCGCAGCGCGAGGAGTGGGAGCGGCAGTACGCCGAGGCCCACGCCCGTTGGGAGGCGCACCGCAAGCAGGTCGCCGAGGCGCGCACCCGCGACGCCGAGGCCGCGACCTCCGGCGAGGCCGCCCCGACGAGCTACTCCAGCTCGGCCCCGGTCGAGTCCAGCTCCAGCTCGAGCTCGAGCCGTTCCTCCGGCCCCGCGGTCGAGGGCACCCTGGCCTCCGACGAGGCGCTGGCCGCTCTGCGCGAGAAGCTCACCGGCGGCTGACCAGCAGGTCGAGCGGTCGCTGAGCTCTTCGCTCGGTGACGACCTCGGTCACGACGAGGCCCCGCACCCCTTCCGGGGGTGCGGGGCCTCGCCCGTAGGGTCGGCGGGTGCTGTTCGTGGGGCTGACCGGTGGTGTGGGGGCTGGCAAGAGCACGGCGGCGTCCGCTCTGCGTGATCTGGGGGCGGTGGTGGTCGACGCCGACGCCATCGCCCGTGAGGTGGTCGCTCCGGGCACGCCGGGGCTGGCTGCCGTCGTCGCCGAGTTCGGCGGGGGTGTGCTGCGGCCCGACGGCTCCCTCGACCGGCCGGCGCTCGGGCGCGTGGTGTTCGCAGACCCGCAGCGCCGGCGCGTGTTGGAGGCCATCACCCACCCCCGCGTCCTGGAGCGCACCGAGCAGCTCGTGGCCGACGCCGTGCGGGACGACCCGGCCGCCGTCGTCGTCCACGACATCCCCCTGCTGGTCGAGCTGGGTCGCACGGACCGGTACCACCTCGTGCTGGCCGTGCTGGCCGACGAGGAGGTGCGGCTGCGCCGGCTCGTGGAGGGACGGGTGATGGACGACGACGACGCACGCGCCCGCGTCGCCGCGCAGTGCGGCGACGACGCCCGCCGCGCCGCCGCCGACGTGCTGCTCGACGGCTCCGGCACGCCGGAGGAGCTGGCGGAGCAGGTACGGGAGCTGTGGGTGGGGCGGCTCCGGCCGTACGAGGAGAACCTGCGCCGCGGCGTGCGGGCCGCTCGCCCGGACCACCCGGTGCTCGTGCCGCCGGACCCGGCGTGGGCGGCGGCGGGGGAGCGGCTGGTGGCGCGGGTGTCCCGCGCCGCGGGGGAGCGGGCCCTCGACGTCCAGCACATCGGGTCGACCGCTGTGCCGGGGCTGCTGGCGAAGGACTGCATCGACCTCCAGGTGGTCTGCCCGGACCTGGCGACGGCGCGGGAGGTGGCCGTCGACCTGCGCGCCGCCGGACTGGTCGCCGGGGAGGGGGAGTGGTGGGACGAGCCGCTGTCCCGGCGGGGGCAGGGGAGCGCCGACTACCGGCGGGTACCCAAGGCGATGGCGTTCGACGCGGACCCGGGGCGCCGCGTGAACTGCCACGTGCGCGACGCCACCAACCCCGAGGCCCGCGAGGTGCTGGCCTTCCGGGACACGCTGCGCGCGGACCCTCACGCCCGCGAGGCGTACGCGCTGCTCAAACGCGGCCTGGCGGCCAAGCACCGCGACCTCGAGGCCTACGCCGCCGCCAAGACGGAGTTCATCGCGGAGGTGCTGGAGCGGTCCCGCCACTGAGCTCACCGGCGGTGCTACCGACGTTCCGGCTGCTGCCGGACCCGCGCTCGGGAGGAGCGATGTCGGTGGTGGCGCCCATGATGTCTTCATGCGCCCGGTCACCGATCTCCAGCGTCGCGTCGCGCCCTTCACCGTCGAGTCCGAGTTCTCGCCCGCCGGTGACCAGCCGACGGCCATCGCCGACATCGCCCGCCGCATCCGTGCGGGCGAGAAGGACGTCGTGCTGCTCGGCGCCACCGGCACCGGCAAGTCCGCGACCACGGCGTGGACCATCGAGCAGCTGCAGCGGCCCACGCTCGTGCTGGCGCCCAACAAGACCCTCGCTGCGCAGCTCGCCAACGAGTTCCGGGAGCTGCTGCCCAACAACGCCGTCGAGTACTTCGTCTCCTACTACGACTACTACCAGCCCGAGGCGTACGTCCCGCAGTCCGACACCTACATCGAGAAGGACTCCTCCATCAACGAGGAAGTCGAGCGGCTGCGGCACTCCGCCACCAACTCGCTGCTGACCCGGCGCGACGTCGTTGTCGTCGCCTCGGTGTCCTGCATCTACGGCCTGGGCACGCCGCAGGAGTACGTCGACAGGATGGTGACGCTCACGGTCGGCGACACCGTGGAGCGAGACGACCTGCTCCGTCAGTTCGTCACCATGCAGTACACCCGTAACGACCTCGCCTTCACCCGTGGAACGTTTCGGGTGCGCGGAGACACCATCGAGATCATCCCGGTGTACGAGGAGCACGCGATCCGCATCGAGATGTTCGGTGACGAGATCGAGAAGCTTTACCTCCTGCACCCGCTCACCGGCGAGGTGCTGCGCGACGAGTCGACGATGCACCTGTTCCCGGCCACGCACTATGTCGCAGGCCCGGAGCGCATGGAGCGCGCCATCGGCACCATCGAGATCGAGCTTGCCTCGCGGCTGGCGGAGCTCGAGGCGCAGGGCAAGCTCCTCGAGGCGCAGCGCCTGCGTATGAGGACCACGTACGACATCGAGATGATGCGACAGGTCGGAACGTGCGCCGGCATCGAGAACTACTCCCGCCACATCGACGGCCGCGAGCCCGGCACGGCGCCGAACACCCTGCTCGACTACTTCCCGGAAGACTTCCTCCTCGTCATCGACGAGTCCCACGTCACCGTCCCGCAGATCGGCGCGATGTACGAGGGCGACATGAGCCGCAAGCGCACCCTGGTCGACCACGGCTTCCGCTTGCCGTCGGCGATGGACAACCGCCCCCTGACCTGGGAAGAGTTCCTGGAGCGCATCGGGCAGACGCTCTACCTGTCGGCCACCCCGGGTGACTACGAGATGTCGCGCGTCAAGGGCGACGTCGTCGAGCAGGTGATCCGCCCCACCGGCCTGGTCGACCCGCAGGTGGTCCTGCGCCCCACCAAGGGCCAGATCGACGACCTGCTCGCCCAGATCCGCGAGCGAGCCGCCAAGGACGAGCGCGTGCTCGTCACCACGCTCACCAAGAAGATGGCCGAGGACCTCACCGACTACCTGCTCGACCAGGGCGTGCGGGTGCGCTACCTGCACTCCGAGGTCGACACGCTGCGCCGCGTGGAGCTGCTGCGCGAGCTGCGCCAGGGCGACTACGACGTCCTCGTCGGCATCAACCTGCTCCGCGAGGGTCTCGACCTGCCGGAGGTGAGCCTCGTGAGCATCCTCGACGCCGACAAGGAGGGCTTCCTGCGCTCGGCGCGCTCGCTCATCCAGACCATCGGCCGTGCGGCGCGCAACGTCTCCGGTCAGGTGCACATGTACGCCGACAGGGTCACGCCGTCGATGGAGCAGGCCATCGACGAGACCAACCGCCGACGCGAGAAGCAGATCGCCTACAACCGTGAGCGCGGGGTCGACCCGATGCCGCTGCGCAAGAAGATCGCGGACATCACCGACCTCATCGCCCGCGAGGATGCCGACACCGCGGCCCTGCTCGGTGGTGGCGGGCGCCAGCAGTCGCGGGGCAAGGCGCCGGTCCCCGGGATGGCCTCGAAGGGGGCAGAGGGGCGGGCGTCGGCTGGCCTCGCGGGCGCGGAGCTCTCCGATCTCATCCAGCAGCTGTCCGACCAGATGCACGCGGCGGCCGCGGAGCTGCAGTTCGAGCTGGCGGCCCGGCTGCGCGACGAGATCGGCGACCTCAAGAAGGAGCTGCGGGGGATGCAGCGGGCCACCACCGTCTGACACGACCAGCTGACACGACCAGCTGACACGTCGGCTGTCGGGGTGCCGACGGGAGATGTTCAAGGTATGGTCAAGAGAACGTGAGGGGAGTATCCCTGCGCGCAGGCTCGTCATCACGGATCTCTGTCTCGACGGAGACCCGGGCCTGCGGCCGACCGGTGTCTGTTCCGGCGGTGGGAGAGACCTCCGGTCGATTCGTGTCAGATCGAAACCCGGAGGCCCAGCATGGACGTCCCTCTTTGGCTATGGGGAGTCACCCTCGCCGCCATCCTCGGCATGATCGTGTACGACTTCGTCGGGCACGTGCGCACGCCGCACGCCCCCTCGATCCGAGAGGCGGCCATCTGGTCGGCCGCCTACGTCGGCATCGCCGTCGTCTTCGGTCTGCTGATCCTGGTCTTCTACGGCGGTCAGTACGGCGGTGAGTACTTCGCCGGGTACATCACCGAGAAGGCGCTCAGCGTCGACAACCTCTTCGTCTTCGTGCTGATCCTGTCCAGCTTCGCGGTGCCGCGTGAATACCAGCAGAAGGTGCTGCTCATCGGCATCGCCATCGCCATCGTGCTGCGCGGCATCTTCATCGCCATCGGGGCGGCAGCCATCGAGAACTTCTCGTGGGTCTTCTGGCTCTTCGGCGCGATCCTCATCTACACCGCGATCGCCCAGGTGAGGGCCCAGAACGACCACGACGAGGAGTTCAAGGAGAACGCGGTCCTGCGCTTCACCAAGCGCATCCTGCCGACCACCGACGACTACCACGGCGACAAGTTCACGACGAAGATCGACGGCAAGCGGTTCGTCACGCCGATGCTCGTCGTCATCATCGCCATCGGCACCGCCGACCTCATCTTCGCCGTCGACTCGATCCCGGCGATCTTCGGCCTGACGCAGGAGCCGTACCTCGTCTTCGCGGCCAACGCGTTCTCGCTGCTCGGCCTGCGCCAGCTGTACTTCCTCATCGACGGTCTGCTCGACCGCCTCGTGTACCTGCACTACGGCCTCGCCGCGATCCTCGCGTTCATCGGCGCCAAGCTGATCATCCACGCGATGCACAAGAACGAGCTGCCGTTCCTCAACGGTGGCGAGCCCATCACCGCCATCCCGGAGATCCCGACCCCGCTGTCGCTAGGGTTCATCGTCGTCGCGCTGGCTGTCACCACGGTGCTGAGCCTGCGCAAGTCCTCCAAGGACGCTGACAAGAACTCCGACCGCGAGGGGAAGAACGTGAGCACCACCACCGGAGCCGGATCGGGCTCCACCCGCCAGGACGGCTGACGGTGCAGGAGCTGCCGACCTGGTTCGAGGTCGGCACCCTCATCGCGCTCGTGGGGCTGCTGCTCGCCGACCTTCTGGTCGTCGGGCGGCGGCCCCATGTGCCGTCCACCAAGGAGAGTGCCCTCTGGGTCTCCTTCTACGTGGCCCTCGCCATTGCCTTCGGCGTGGTCATGCTGCTCATCCCGGGCGGAGGCACCGAACCCGCCTCCGAGTTCTTCGCCGGGTGGATCACGGAGTACTCGCTCAGCGTCGACAACCTCTTCGTCTTCGTGATCATCATGTCGAGGTTCGCGGTGCCCGCGGAGGACCAGCAGAAGGTCCTCATGGTGGGCATCCTCATCGCGCTCGTGCTGCGAGGGATCTTCATCCTGCTCGGCGCCGCGGTCATCGAGCAGTTCAGCTGGGTCTTCTACATCTTCGGCGCGTTCCTCATCTACACCGCTGTCAAGCTGGTGCTCGACAGGAACGAGGACGAGGAGTACGAGGACAACGCCCTCATCCGCAGGATGCGGAAGATCCTCCCCCTCACCGAGCACTACGACGGCGCGAAGGTCCGGACCGTGGTGGACGGCAAGATGCTGTTCACCCCGATGATCATCGTGTTCTTCGCCATCGGCAGCACCGACCTGCTGTTCGCACTCGACTCGATCCCGGCGATCTTCGGCCTCACCGAGGACCCGTTCATCGTGTTCACCGCCAACCTCTTCGCGCTCATGGGGCTGCGCCAGCTGTACTTCCTGCTGGGGGGCCTGCTGGACCGGCTCGTCTACCTGTCCATCGGGCTGGCGGTGGTGCTCGGTGGCATCGGCATCAAGCTCGTGCTCGAGGCGCTGCACACCAACGAGCTGCCGTTCCTCAACGGCGGCGAGCCCTTCCCGTGGGCGCCCGAGGTGCCGATCTGGGTCTCGCTGGTGTTCATCGTCTCGGTGCTGGCGATCACCACGGTCGCCAGCCTGCTGCGCAGTCGCCAGCTGGAGCGCCGCGACCACGCCTGACCCAGGCAGGCGTGACGCCGGCGCGACGCACGGGTGAGCTGGACTTCGGGGTCGGGACCCACCGCACGGTGGGTCCCGACCCTGCTGTTTGTCCCGCTGTCAGATCCGGGACGTCACCAGCCGCGTGCGCGGTACTCGCCCAGGCGCGGTCGCTCCGCGCCGATCGTCGTCGTCTCCCCATGACCGGGATGGACGACGGTGCTGTCGGGCAGGACGGCGAACACCCGCTCCTCGAGGTCGTCCATGAGCGAGGTGAAGTCCTCCGGCGACCACGTCTTCCCCGGTCCGCCCGGAAAGAGCGAGTCGCCCGTGAAGAGGTGCCCCACCTCACCGTCGGGGCCGGGCAGCGCTCCGGGCGGCAGCAGCAGCGCGACCGACCCCGGGGTGTGCCCGCGCAGAGCCGTCACGCCCAGCTCGTGCGCGCCGACGGTGACGACGTCGCCGTGCTTCAGGCGGCGGTCGGGCGCCAGCGGGATCGCGTCGGCGTCGTCGTCGCCGGCTGCCGTCGTGGCGCCGGTAGCCGCGGCCACCTGGGCCAGCGCCCCCGTGTGGTCGTCGTGGCGGTGGGTGGTCACCACGAGGCCCTCGCCCCGCTGCGCCGTCGGGAGCGCCTCCTCGAGCAGCGCCAGCAGCCGCTCCGGTTCAGCGGCGGCGTCCACGAGCAGCCACGCGCCGCTGGCTCCGTCACGTCCGTCCGTGAGCAGGTAGCAACGGTTGTCCATCGGTCCCACCGAGACCGTCCGTAGGTCGAGCATCAGCGTTCCAGCTCCTGTCCGTCGGGTCCTCCTGCGCGCCGGTCGGCCGCGGCCAGGGCGTCGGCGGCCCTGACCAGCGCGAGGTGCGACAGCGCCTGGGGAGTGTTGCCCAGCTGGTGCCCGTCGTGCACGTCGTACTCCTCGGAGAGCAGGCCGACGTCGTTGCGCAGGCCCAGCAGTCGCCGCATGAGGGCGTGCCCGTCCTCGAGGCGTCCGCTGCGGGCGTACTGCTCCACCAGCCAGAACGAGCACGCGAGGAACGGGTGCTCACCCGGCGGCAGCCCGTCGGAGGACGCCTCGGTCCGGTACCGGAGCACCAGCCCGTCCGGCATGAGGTCGGACTCGATGGCCGCCACCGTGGCGAGCATCGCCGGGTGGTCGGGCGCCACGAAACCCACCTGGGGCAGCTGCAGCAGCGAGGCGTCGACCTCGCGGGTGCCGTAGTGCTGCACGAAGCACCCGCGGCCGGGACGGTCCGGCGTGCCGGTGTCGACACCGTGCTCGAGCACCTCGGCGCGCACCTGGTCGCGCAGGGCCTCCCACTGCTCGACGGGGCCGTCGAGGTCGTGCTCGCGGACGGCGCGCACGCCGCGGTCCAGCGCCGCCCAGATCATGACCCGCGAGTGCACGTAGTACTGCTCGGCGCCCCGCATCTCCCAGATGCCCGAGTCCTTGCGGGCGGTGTGGGAGACCACGAAGTCGAGCAGGGCCCGCTGCATCGGCCAGGAGAACGCGTCCTCCACGAGCCCCGCGCGCCGGGCGGCGTCCAGCGCGACCATCACCTCGCCGAGCACGTCGGCCTGGTACTGCTCCACGGCACCGTTGCCGATCCGCACCGGCTTCGCGCCGCCGAACCCGGGCAGGTGGGCGAGCTCGCGCTCGGGCAGGTCTCGGGCGCCGTCGACGGCGTACATGATCTGCAGGTCCTCGGGGTCGCCCGCGATGGCTCGCAGCAGCCACCCGCGCCACTCGCTGGCCTCCTCGGTGTACCCGTGCGCCAGGAGGGCCTCGAGCGTGAGTGCCGCATCACGCAGCCAGCAGTAGCGGTAGTCCCAGTTGCGCGTGCCGCCGGGCATCTCCGGCAGGGATGTGGTGGCCGCCGCGACGATGCCGCCGGTGTCCTCGTGGGTCAGGGCGCGCAGCACCAGCAGAGACCGCACCACCGCACCCGCGTATGGCCCCTCCGCCGCCGGCCCGTCGCCGCGGGCGGCCCAGTCCTGCCACCAGCGCCGGGTGCTCTCCAGACGCTTCTCGACCTCCATGGGCACCGGGGGCTCGCGGTGGGAGGGATACCAGGTCAGCACCGTGTCGACCACGTCCCCCGGCGACACCCGGATCATGCCGACGTGCGTGCGCCCCTTCGCCTTCGGCAGCGTGCCGGTGGTCCGCAGCAGCACCGCGTCGGGGCCGGCGCTCGCCAGCAGACCGCGGGCGTCGTCGCCCTTGCCCCCGATGCGTCGCACCCACGGCACGACGGCGCCGTACCCGAAGCGGATCACCAGCTCCTGCCGCAGCACCACGCGGCCGGCCACCCCGACCACGCGGCGCACCAGGTCGGCGCGGCGGTCTCCCATGGGCATGGCGTCGAGGACGTCGACGACCCCGCCGTCCTCCAGCGTCCACCGCGTGCGCAGCACGAAGGAGTCGCCCACGTACTCCCGGTCCACCGACACCACGGCCGGTCCGCCGTCGGGCGGCGCGATGGTCCAGTGGCCGTGCTCGGGACCACCCAGCAGCGCGGCGAACGCGGCGGGGGAGTCGAAGCGGGGCAGGCACATCCAGTCGATCGACCCGCGGTCGCTCACCAGCGCCGCGGTGTGGCAGTCACCGACGAGGGCGTAGTCCTCGATGTGGTGACCTTGCTGCTGGTCTGGCTGCTGGTCCGGTTGCTGGTCCGGTTGCTGGCCGACCTGGGGGATGGGTGAAGCTGATGGCACCGCGACATCGTGCACCTGACCGCGATCTTCGGCAGGCTGAAGGCCGTGAGCGAGCAGCAGCAGGTCGACGGCCAGGCGACCGGGGGCACGGAGAGCGGTCGTGCAGGTAGCTCCGGGCCGGAGCAGCCCGGCGGAGGCGGTCACGGCGCGTCCGGCGAACGGGGGCACAGCGGCGGTGACCCGGTGGCCACGCTCCTCGTCCTGGGCGCCAGCGGCGATCTCGCTTCCCGGCTGCTCCTACCGGGGCTGGCGCGCCTGCTGGTGTCCGATCGCAACGAGGGTCCCGGCCGTCATGAGCACAGCCGCGATGGCCTTCGCCTCGTGGGTGCGGGAGCGGAGGACTGGGACGACGACCGGTGGCGCGAGGTCGTCACGAAGGCCTTCGCCGGTGCCCAGGAGCACGGCGACGACAAGGGCTGGGCCGCGGCGTGCGCCGTCCGCGACACCAGCCGGTACGCGAAGGTCGACGTCACCGACCCGGACGCCCTCACCGCCCTGATGGCTTCCTGCGAGGCGCCGGTCGCCGTCTACTTCGCGCTGCCGCCGGGCATCACGGCGAAGGCCTGCGAGAAGCTCGTCGGCCAGCAGCTGCCGGAGAGCACCCGCCTGGTGATGGAGAAGCCGTTCGGCTCCGACGAGGCCTCCGCCCACCAGCTCAACGAGGTGGTCGCGCAGCTCGTCCCCGAGGAGCACGTGCACCGGGTCGACCACTTCCTCGGCACGTCGACCGTGCTCAACATCTTCGGGGTGCGGTTCGCCAACCGCCTCTTCGAGCCGACGTGGAACGCCAGCCACGTCGAGCGGGTCGACGTCCTCTACGACGAGGACCTCGGTCTGGAGGGGCGGGCCCGGTACTACGACAAGGCCGGGGCCCTCAAGGACATGATCCAGAGCCACCTCCTGCAGGTGCTCGCGGTGCTGGCCATGGACGCCCCCGCAGCCCTGGACGAGCGCGAGTTCCGCGACCGCAAGGCCCAGGTGCTGCGCGCCACCCGCCTCGCGGGCACGCCCGCCCAGGCCAGCCGCCGCGCGGTCTACACCGCCGGGCGCATGGGAGACCGCGACCTGCCCGACTACCAGGCCGAGGACGGCGTGGACCCGTCCCGCCAGACCGAGACGCTCGCCGAGGTGGTGCTCCACATCGACACCTGGCGGTGGGCGGGCGTTCCGTTCCGGCTCCGCTCTGGCAAGGGGCTGGGCCGGGCCCGCAAGGAGGCCGTCATCACCTTCAAGCCGGTGCCGCACCTCGTCGCGGGACTGCACGGCGAGGCTCGCCCGACGCGGCTGCGGCTGTCCTTCAAACCGGGGGTCATCAACCTCGACCTCATGGTGAACGCCGAGGGCGACCCGTTCGACCTCGAGGAGACCACCCTGACGGCACAGCTGGGCGACTCCGAGCTGCCCGCTTACGGCGAGGTGCTCGCGGGCGTCCTCGACGGAGACCCGCTGCTGTCCGTGCGTGGCGACACCGCCGAGGACTGCTGGCGCATCCTCGCGCCGGTCATCGCCGCGTGGGAGGCCGACGAGGTGCCGCTGGAGACCTACCCCGCCGGCAGCGACGGACCGGAGCCGACCGAGGCCTTCCCCGCGGTGTGACGTCGCGCTCGGTCGCGCTGTCGGTGGTGCGACCTACAGTTGACGACCGTGGATCGACTCGTCGTCCAGGGCGCCCGTGAGCACAACCTCAAGGACGTCTCCCTGGACCTCCCCCGCGACAAAATGATCGTCTTCACCGGGCTCTCGGGCTCGGGCAAGTCGAGCCTGGCCTTCGACACGATCTTCGCCGAGGGGCAGCGCCGCTACGTCGAGTCGCTGTCCGCGTACGCCCGGCAGTTCCTCGGGCAGATGGACAAGCCCGACGTCGACTTCATCGAGGGTCTGTCACCCGCGGTCTCCATCGACCAGAAGTCGACGAGCCGCAACCCCCGTTCGACGGTGGGCACGATCACCGAGATCTACGACTACCTGCGCCTGCTGTGGGCTCGCGCCGGGCGAGCCCACTGCCCGACCTGCGGTGAGCCGGTGGCCCGCCAGACGCCCCAGCAGATCGTCGACAGGCTGCTGGAGCTGCCGGAGGCCACCCGTTTCCAGGTGCTGGCACCCGTGGTGCGCGGCCGCAAGGGCGAGTTCGTCGACCTCTTCACGGAGCTGCAGGCCAAGGGCTACGCCCGCGTGCGGGTCGACGGCGAGACGCTGCAGCTGTCGGATGCAGCGTCAAGGCCCTCGCTGGACAAGCGCAAGAAGCACACCATCGAGGTCGTCGTCGACAGGCTCGTCATGCGCGAGGGCGTGCAGCGCCGCCTCACCGACTCCGTGGAGACCGCGCTGGGCCTGGCCGATGGTGTCCTCCTGGTCGAGCTCGTGGCGCGGGCGGGTGAGGAGACCGCCCAGGGCGACGGGCCGACCGTGATGCGCTTCTCCGAGAAGCTCGCCTGCCCCAACGACCACCCCCTCGCCCTGGAGGAGGTCGAGCCGCGGACGTTCTCCTTCAACGCCCCGTACGGAGCCTGCCCGGAGTGCTCCGGCATCGGCACCCGCCTCGAGGTCGACCCCGAGCTCGTCGTCCCCGACCCCGACCAGACCCTCGCGCAGGGAGCCATCGCCCCGTGGAACGGGGCAGGCAGCAGCGAGTACCACCAGCGCCTCATCGGGGGCCTGGCCGAGCAGCTCGGGTTCTCCGTCGACGTGCCGTGGCGGGCGCTGCCCGAGCGGGCCACGCAGGCGCTGCTCCACGGCGAGGGCTACGACGTCCACGTCACCTACAAGAACCGGTGGGGCCGTGAGCGCTCCTACACCACCGGGTTCGAGGGGGTGCTGCCCTTCATCAAGCGCCGCCACTCCGAGACGGAGTCCGACAGCTCGCGCGAGCGTCTCGAGGGGTACATGCGCGAGGTGCCGTGCCCGGTGTGCGGCGGCGCGCGGCTGCGCCCGGAGGTGCTGGCGGTCACCGTCGGCGGGAAGTCCATCGCCCAGGCGTGTGCGCTGCCGGTCGCGGAGCTGCGCTCCTGGCTCGACACCCTCGAGCTCACCGCGCGCGAGGCGCAGATCGCGGCCGCCGTCCTCAAGGAGGTGCTGGCGCGGGTCCAGTTCCTGGTCGACGTCGGCCTGACCTACCTCTCCCTCGATCGCGCCTCCGGAACGCTGTCAGGCGGTGAAGCGCAGCGCATCCGCCTGGCCACCCAGATCGGATCGGGCCTGGTGGGCGTGCTCTACGTGCTCGACGAGCCGAGCATCGGCCTGCACCAGCGCGACAACCGCCGCCTCATCGAGACCCTCACGCGCCTGCGTGACCTCGGCAACACGCTCATCGTCGTCGAGCACGACGAAGACACCATCCACGTGGCCGACTGGGTGGTCGACATCGGCCCGGGGGCTGGTGAGCACGGTGGGCAGGTGGTGCACTCCGGTCCCGTCGCCGACCTGCTCGCCAACACCTCCTCGATGACGGGTGACTACCTTGCCGGGCGTCGCGCCGTCCCCCTGCCCGCCGAGCGCCGCCCTGTCGACAAGGGCCGTGTCGTCACGGTGGTGGGTGCGCGCGAGAACAACCTGCGGGGCATCGACGTCGCGGTGCCGCTGGGCGTCTTCACCGCGGTGACCGGTGTGTCCGGGTCGGGCAAGTCGAGCCTGGTCAACGACATCCTCTACAAGGTGCTGGCCAACCGGCTCAACGGCGCCCGCCAGGTGCCGGGACGCCACACGCGTGTGGAAGGCGTCGACCAGCTCGACAAGGTCGTCCACGTCGACCAGAGCCCCATCGGACGTACGCCCCGATCAAACCCCGCCACGTACACCGGGGTCTGGGATGTCGTGAGGTCGCTGTTCGCCGAGACCACCGAGGCGAAGGTCCGCGGCTACCAGGCCGGCAGGTTCTCCTTCAACGTCAAGGGCGGTCGCTGCGAGCACTGCAGCGGTGACGGCACCATCAAGATCGAGATGAACTTCCTCCCGGACGTGTACGTGCCCTGTGAGGTGTGTCACGGCGCCCGGTACAACCGCGAGACCCTCGAGGTGCACTTCAAGGGCAAGACCGTGGCTGACGTCCTCGACATGCCCATCGAGGAGGCCGCGGAGTTCTTCGCCGCGGTCCCCCGCATCGCCAGGTATCTGCGCACCCTCGTCGACGTCGGCCTCGGCTACGTGCGTCTCGGTCAGCCGGCGCCGACGCTGTCCGGAGGTGAGGCACAGCGCGTCAAGCTCGCCAGCGAGCTGCAGCGCCGCTCCACGGGCCGCACGGTCTACGTGCTCGACGAGCCGACCACGGGACTGCACTTCGAGGACGTCCGCAAGCTCCTGGAGGTGCTCCAGGGCCTCGTCGACAAGGGCAACACGGTCATCGTCATCGAGCACAACCTCGACGTCATCAAGAGCGCCGACTGGGTGCTCGACATGGGCCCGGAGGGCGGCTCCGGAGGCGGCAAACTCATCGCTGCCGGCACGCCCGAGCAGCTCGCCACCACCCACGAGAAGACCGGCAGTCACACCGGGCGCTTCCTCGTGCCGGTGCTGGAGGCAGCGCGTCAGCGGGAAGAGAAGCTCGATCTCAGGAAGCACGGAGCTTCAGCGCCTAGCCTCGTGTCATGACGACGGAACTGCAGACAGCCGAGTCCCGCTCCGCCATGACTGATCGTGCCGACGCCACCGTGCCAAGTGCTTCTGCGCCGAGTGCTTCGGCGACCGACTCACGGATGCTCCCCTGTTCCCGCCGCGCGCTGCTGCAGCGCGCTGGAGTGGGTGGGGCTGCACTCGGCGCGGTCGGCCTGCTCGCGGCGTGCGGTGGCACGGGCGAGCCCGCGGCCCCGGGGGGCGACACTGCGTCCGGTGGTACCGGCGAGGCGAGTAGTGCCGCCGGGTCGGGCGGGGGCTCGGGGGCCTCGGTCGCCGCGTCGGAGGTGCCCGAGGGCACGGCCGTCGTCGTCGATGCGGGCGGTGAGAAGGTCGTCCTGGCCCAGCCGAGCGCCGGGCAGTACGTCGCGTTCTCCGCGGTGTGCACCCACGCCGGCGGCATCGTCCAGGCCGACAGCGGCACCGAGGTCCGCTGCCCCCTGCACGGCAGCGTCTTCGACGCCGGCGACGGCGGCGCGGTAACGCAGGGTCCGGCTACCGCTCCGCTGCCGTCGCTGACGGTGACCCCGAACGGCGACCAGCTCGTCATCGGCTGACAGGACGCCCTGGCGCCTCGGGCGGCGCCTCAGGGCGCGCGTCAGGTGGTGCCGGGGTCCCGTCCGGTGCTCGACCCGTTGCTCGCCCGGCTGCTCGACGCGCGCAGCCGGGCGGCTGCGCTTCGACCTGCGGCGGCAGCTGCGGCCACGGCCAGTGCCACACCGCCCGCCAGCGCCGCCACGGCGGCGATGCGGAGCGCGAGGTCGCCGCGCCCGTGGTCCCACGCCGTCGTTGGCGCCGCCCCCGGCCGCTGGAGGGACCCTGCCAGCACCGCCGAGGGCACCTGAAGGCGCGACACCGCGAAGTTGCCCGACGTCGGGATCGCCGAGAGCCGGGTGCGCTCGCCGGTGTCCACGTTCACGGCGATGATCGGCACGGGGTCGGTCTCGGTCCCTTCGGTGTCGGCGCTCACCGCAACGACGACGGTCCGCGCTCCGGCCCACCCCAGGAACGCCATGTACCCTCGGCCGTCGGGAAGGCAGTGCGGCGCTGGCGACGCCGCGCCGCCGGTGGGAACCAGGACCAGGCCGGTCGCCGGCACAGTGATTCCCTCTCCTGGCGCGCGGGGAGGGATGACGTCGGAGCCGCGGTAGGGGCAGGTCCCCGACGTCGCCAGGAGGGCTCCATCGGGTGACCAGGCGTTCGGCCCGGCGGGGAACGGGAGCGTCCACGGGGCGGCAGCCGGTGCGCCGGCCGAACCGTCCTCCGGCGCGGCGGCGCCGAGCTTCGTCACCACCCCGGCTTCGTCCGTGAGGAGCAGCGAGCGGCCGTCGGGCGTCCACTCCGCTGCCTCGACGAGCTCCGGGGCGCCGGCGAGCGCGGGTCCTGCCGAGCCGTCGGCGTTCAGGACCACCGGGGTGCCTGCGGGCGGGCCGCCGTCGCCGCCGTAGGGATTGAACCCGGCCGCCAGCACCAGGGCGACCAGCTGCCGCCCGTCCGGCGACCACGCTACGGGGAGCACCGCGCCGCTGCCGAGCACCCGGCTGCGGACGACCTCACCGGTACGCAGGTCCTGGATCGCGACGTCGGCTCGCTCGGCGTCGTAACGACCGACCGCCACGCGCGTGCCGTCGGGTGACAGGAGCATCGCGCCCGGGTCTCCCTGGGCACCCTCGCCTCGCCCCTCGGCGAGGTCGAGACGGCGGACCGAGCCTCCGGCACCCACCACGACCGCCTGGGGGAAGTCGGCGAACTCGACGCCGTACCCCTGCTGGTAGAGGGCCAGCGCCGTGCCCGGCGGCGACGAGGAGACGGACTCCGTCGCGTAGGAGTATCCGGGCAGCTGCCGGGGCAGCCCGGCGGCCAGCGCCTCCGGCCCCACCGTGCTTGCCGTCGTTGCGGGCAGGAGCGCCAGTGTTGTCCCGACGACGAGCACCACCAGCCCGGCGGTCCTCCCCGGAGCGCGGCGAGCTGCCCGCGCGCCAGCGGTCGCCCGCGCTCCCGCGGCGGCTCGGAGCAGGTCGGCGCGCTCGGCGGACGTGGCGCGCTGCTGACCTTCCGCAGCGGCGTCGAGGAGGACGGCCAGGACCTCCTCCTCGCGCCGGCGGCGCCAGTCGCGGGGGAAGAGGCGCAGCCACCGGCGGTAGGACGTCTCCAGCGGCTCCTGCGGCGACGCCTGCTGCGGCTCCGAGGGGGAGGAAGGTGAGGAGGACGACGACGAGCGGGCGCCGCGGCGGTTCACGAGGTCCACCCCAGGGCGCCGCGACGGCCCAGCCGGGCCAGCGCGGCGGCGCTCTGCTGCTGGCGGCGACTCGCCTCGGCGGCGAGCACTCCGGCGCCGTCCTCGGTGAGCCGGTAGCTGCGCCGCAGCCGTGAGTCGACCACCTCCTCGGAGGCCACCTCCACCAGACCGCGCTCGGCCAGCCGCTCGAGCGCCCCGTAGAGGGTTCCGACCCCGAGGCGTACGGAGCCGCAGGACGTGGTCTCGACGTCCTTGAGGATCGCGTACCCGTGCAGCGGTCCCGCGGCGAGCGCGGTGAGGACGAGGAAGGAGGGCTCCTGGAGCCCGGTCCGTGGCACGATCGCGAAGATACTCCTGTTGCCGAAGTATGAACGCGCGCGGGTCGTGGGCCGATGACCACGCGCTCGGCGTGCAGGTGGCAGGGTGTCTCCGTGCCCCCCGCTTCCTCCGGTGGTCCTGCCGCCGGCGCCGCTCGCGACGCCGCCGCGACCGCAGCGACCGGTCTGCCAGACCTCCCGCCCGCTGACGCGACGCCCGCCGCGACCCCAGGTGTGACGCCAGGCCCGATTGCGGGTGCCGTCCCCGCCGCGACTCCAGGTGCGGCCTCGGCTGCCGGCGCGGACGCGCCGGCGGGTCTTCCCGTCGACGAGACGGCGGCGCCCATCGGCCACCACGCCGAGCCCGCCTCGCCCCCACCGACCGCGGAGCACGCCCGCCTGGCCGAGTGCACCGGGTCGGCTGGCCCGTGGCGCCTGTGGGGTCCCTACCTGGCCGGTCGCCAGTGGGGGACCGTCCGCGAGGACTACTCCCAGGACGGCGACGCCTGGCGCTTCTTCCCCTTCGACCACGCGCGGTCGCGCGCCTACCGCTGGGGCGAGGACGGCCTGGGCGGCTTCTGCGACAGGTTCGGCTTCCTCAACCTCGCCGTCGCCCTGTGGAACGGCAAGGACCCGTTCCTCAAGGAGCGCCTGTTCGGCCTCACCAACGAGGAGGGCAACCACGGCGAGGACGCCAAGGAGCACTGGTGGGCCGTCGACGGCACCCCCACCCACTCCTGGGCGCAGTGGCTCTACCGCTACCCGCAGGCGGAGTTCCCCTACGCGCGGCTGCGTGAGGAGAACGCGCGCCGGGGCCGCCACGAGCGGGAGTTCGAGCTCGCCGACACCGGCGTGCTCGACGAGAGCCGGTTCTTCGACGTCACGGTGACCTATGCCAAGGCGGCCCCGGACGACGTGTGCGTCGTCATCGAGGCCACCAACCACGGCCCCGAGGCCGCGCCGCTGCACCTGCTCCCGCAGCTGTGGTTCCGCAACACCTGGTCGTGGGGGCGCGACATGCGCCGCGGCGTGATCACGCAGCTCCTCGCCCCGACGCTGACGGTGCCGGGCCTGGAGGCCGTCGAGGCCGAGCACGGCTACCTGGGCCGCTACGTGCTGGCCGCCGAGGGGTCACCGGCGGTGCTCTTCTGCGACAACGAGACCAACGCCGGGCTGCTCTTCGACGACAAGCGCGCCAGTGCGCGCTACCCCAAGGACGGCATCGACAGGGCCGTGGTGCAGGGAGACTCCTCCGGCATCAACCCCGCCGACACCGGGACCAAGGCCGCGTTCTGGTACCACTGGAAGAGCGTCGCCCCCGGTGAGACCGTCACCGTGCGCCTGCGCCTGACCCCGTCCGACCCGACAGCGAGCACGTTCGGTCGCAGCTTCGACGACGTCGTCGCCAATCGTCGCGCCGAGGCCGACGAGTTCTACACCACCGTCATCGACCCGTCCCTGCCCGCCGCCGACCGGCACATCGCGCGCCGCGCCTACGCCGGTCTGCTCTGGACCAAGCAGCTGTACCGCTTCGACGTGGCGCAGTGGCTCGACGGAGACCCGGTCGCGCCCGCACCCGCCGAGCGGGAGGCCACGGGGCGGCGCAACACCACCTGGCGCCACGTCGCCCTGGCCGACGTCATCTCCATGCCCGACGAGTGGGAGTACCCCTGGTTCGCGGCCTGGGACACCGCCTTCCACACCATCCCCCTGGCGCACGTCGACCCCGACTTCGCCAAGGAGCAGCTGGTGCTCATGTGCCGCGAGTGGGCGATGCACCCCAACGGCCAGCTCCCCGCCTACGAGTGGGAGTTCGGCGACGTCAACCCGCCCGTGCACGCCTGGGCCGCCTGGCACGTCTACCGGATCGACGGCTACCGCGACCGCGACTTCCTCATCCGCGTCTTCACCAAGCTCCTGCTGAACTTCTCGTGGTGGGTCAACCGCAAGGACGCCTCCGGCTCGAACCTCTTCGAGGGCGGCTTCCTGGGGATGGACAACATCGCCCTGTTCGACAGGTCCGCGCCGCTGCCGCCCGGGTACCGGCTGGAGCAGTCCGACGCCACCAGCTGGATGGCGTTCTACTGCCAGCAGATGTTCAAGATCGCTCTCGAGCTCAGCCGGCACGACAAGGCCTGGGACGACACCGCCACGAAGTTCCTCGAGCACTTCCTGTCCATCGCCGAGGCGATGAACAGCTTCGGTACGCGGGGCGCGAAGCTCTGGCACGACGACGACGGCTTCTTCTACGACGTCCTCGTCGACCCCTCCGGTCACGCCGAGCCGCTGCGCGTGCGTTCCATGGTCGGCCTGCTGCCGATCCTCGGGGCCACCGAGGTGCCCTCGTGGATCTCCACCGAGTGCCCCGACGTCACCACCCGGCTGCGGTGGCTCCAGCGACGCCGGCCCGAGGTCATGGGTCCGCTGCGCTCGCGGTCCGGACCCGACGGACGGCGGATGCTCCTGTCGCTGGTGGGCCCCGAGCGGCTGCGCCGGATCCTCCAGCGGATGTTCGACACCGAGGAGTTCTGGAGCCCGTACGGCATCCGCTCGCTGTCGCGCTCGACGGGGCAGGTGTACGCCAATGTGGGCGGCCGTGACGTGTCGCTGGAGTACGAGCCGGGGGAGAGCCGCACCGGGCTCTTCGGCGGCAACTCCAACTGGCGCGGCCCGATCTGGTTCCCGGTGAACGTGCTGCTGGCCGACAAGCTGCGGACCATGGGCCGCCACTACGGCGACACCTTCACCATCGAGGTGCCCACAGGCTCCGGCAACGTGGTGACCCTCGACCAGGCCGCTGACCTCATCGACGGTGGCCTCACGGCCCTGTTCCGCCCCGACCCCGGCAAGGGCGGGCGGCGCCCCGCCGACGGAGACCGCATCGAGGCCAGCGACTCCCCGCTGTGGCGTGACCAGGTGACCTTCAGCGAGTTCTTCGACGGCGACACCGGCGAGGGCCTCGGCGCCACGCACCAGACAGGGTGGACGGCGCTCGTCGCGCACCTGCTCAACCCGCGCCTGCCCGCGGACCCGCGCCGCATGGGCTGACCGGCGGCAGGGGGTGGCGGCGGAGGAGTCGGAGCTGTCAGCGTTGTCAGCGTTGTCAGCGGCGCTGCTTACGCTGGACGGGTGACGAATCCCGCCTCCTACCGACCGAAGCCGGGGGAGGTGCCCGACTCCCCGGGCGTGTACCGGTTCCGCGACCCGCAGGGCCGCGTGGTGTACGTCGGCAAGGCGAAGAGCCTGCGGCAGCGGCTGGCCAACTACTTCCAGCCGCTGCACCAGCTGCACTCCCGCACCGCCACGATGGTCACCACCGCCGCGAGCGTCGAGTGGACCGTGGTGAGCACCGAGGTCGAGGCCCTTCAGCTGGAGTACTCCTGGATCAAGGAGTTCGACCCGCGCTTCAACGTCAAGTACCGCGACGACAAGTCCTACCCCTACCTCGCGGTGACGATGGGTGAGGAGTTCCCGCGGGTGCAGGTGATGCGCGGCGCCAAGCGCAAGGGCACCCGCTACTTCGGGCCCTACGCCCACGCCTGGGCCATCCGCGAGACGGTCGACCTGCTCCTGCGCGTCTTCCCGGTGCGCACCTGCTCGCCCGGCGTCTTCAAGCGCGCCGGCCAGGTGGGCAGGCCATGTCTGCTCGGGTACATCGACAAGTGCTCCGCACCGTGCGTGGGCAAGGTGACCCCCGAGGAGCACCGCGCGCTCGCGCAGGAGTTCGCCGACTTCATGGGCGGGTCCACGTCCAAGTACGTCAAGCGCGTCGAGGCGGCCATGCGCGAGGCGGCCGCCGAGATGGACTTCGAGCGTGCCGCCCGGCTCCGTGACGACGCCGGCGCCCTGCGCAAGGCGCTCGAGAAGAGCGCCGTTGTGCTGCCCGACGCCACCGACGCCGACGTCTTCGCCCTCGCCGAGGACGAGCTCGAGGCTGCCGTCCAGGTCTTCCACGTGCGCGGCGGCCGCGTCCGCGGGCAGCGCGGCTGGGTGGTGGAGAAGGTCGAGGACCTCACCACGGCCGACCTGGTCCACCACCTGCTGCAGCAGGTCTACGGAGACTCGGCTGATCAGGACGACGACGGCGGGGGTGCTGCTGGCGGATCGGAGCAGGTTCCCCGCGAGGTGCTCGTCCCGGTCGAGCCCACCGACCCCGAGCAGACCGCTGCCTGGCTGTCGCGGCTGCGGGGATCCCGGGTGGAGGTGCGCGTGCCGCAGCGCGGCGACAAGCGCGCGCTGCTGGAGACCGTCGAGCGCAACGCCGTCGGCGCCCTGAACCTCCACAAGACCCGCCGCGGCGGCGACCTGACCTCGCGCTCCCTGGCACTCCAGGAGCTGCAGGAGGCCCTCGGTCTGGACGAGGCGCCGCTGCGCATCGAGTGCTACGACGTCTCCCACCTGCAGGGATCCGAAGTGGTCGCCTCGATGGTCGTCTTCGAGGACGGCCTGCCGCGCAAGAGCGAGTACCGCAAGTTCAACGTCCGCGGGGAGGGGCCCGACGGCAGGACGGATGACCTCGCGTCGATGAACGAGGTCCTGAGGCGCCGGTTCCGTCGGCACCTCGAGCAGCAGGCCGCCGAGGGTGGGGGCGGTGAGCGCGTCGAGCAGGTCAGCGGGCCGGTGAGCGCCGAGGTCCAGCCGGGCATCGACCCCACCACGGGGCGGGCGCGCCGCTTCGCCTACGCGCCGCAGCTCGTCGTCGTCGACGGCGGCCAGCCGCAGGTCGAGGCTGCCGCGGCAGCGCTCGCGGACCTCGGCGTCACCGACGTCGCCCTCTGCGGCCTGGCCAAGCGCCTGGAGGAGGTGTGGCTGCCGGGGGAGGACCACCCCGTCGTCCTGCCCCGCACCAGCGAGGGCCTCTACCTGCTGCAGCGCCTGCGCGACGAAGCCCACCGCTTTGCCATCAGCGCCCACCGTGCCAAGCGCAGCAAGAGCATGACCACGAGTGCCCTCGACGGCGTGCCCGGCCTCGGGCCCGCGCGCAAGCAGGCGCTCATGGCGCGCTTCGGCACGCTGAAGGCGCTGCGCGCGGCCACCCCCGAGCAGGTCGCCGAAGTCCCGGGCGTGGGCCCCGCCACGGCGGCCGCTGTCCTCGCCGCGCTCGCGGGTGACGCTCCGGCTCCCGCCGTCGACACCGCCACCGGGGAGCTCGTGGACTGACGCCCATGGGCCAGGATGAGTGCGTGAGCGCGCCGCCGCAGCACCCGCAGCCCCAGGACGACGATCAGGCCGAGAGCAGCCATTCCGAAAGCAGCCGGGCCGACGGCAACCAGAGCCCACCCGAGGGCGAGCACGACCTGCTCGTCATCACCGGCCTGTCGGGTGCCGGCCGGTCGACCACCGCCCACGTCCTGGAGGACCTGGGCTGGTACGTCGTCGACAACCTGCCCCCGCAGATGCTGGGCCCCTTGGCGCAGCTGGCCGCCCAGGCCTCCGACCCGGTCCCCAAGGTCGCGGTCGTACTCGACGTCCGCGGCCGCGGCTTTTCCGCCGACCTGGCCGCCGCGCTCGCCGCGGTCCGGGTGCGGCGCAGCATCCTCTTCCTCGAGGCCAGCGACGCCGCCCTCGTGCGCCGCTTCGAGTCCGTGCGCCGCCCCCACCCGCTGCAGGAGGAGGGGCGCATCCTCGACGGCATCGAGACCGAGCGGGAGCTCCTGCGCGACCTGCGCGCCGCCGCCGACGTCGTCATCGACACCTCCGACCTCAACGTCCACCAGCTGGCCGCGTCGATCACCCGGGCGTTCGGGGAGGCCGAGGCCACCCGCCTGCGCCTGACGCTGCTGTCCTTCGGCTTCAAGTACGGGCTGCCCACCGACGCGGACCACGTTGTCGACGTGAGGTTCCTGCCCAACCCCCACTGGATCCCCGAGCTACGGCCCCTCACCGGCCGCGACGAGCCGGTGAGCAGCTTCGTGCTCGGCCAGGACGGCGCCGAGGACTTCCTCACCCGCTACGCCGCCGCCCTGCAGCCCGTCATCGACGGCTATCAGCGCGAGCACCGCCGCTACGCCACCGTCGCCATCGGCTGCACCGGCGGCAAGCACCGCTCGGTAGCCATGACCGAGGCGCTCGCAGCCCGGCTGGAGGCACTCGCCGAGGAGCGCACGTCGTCGTCCTCGTCCTCGTCGTCGGGGGGCGAAGAGCACCACCGGCCCGTGCTGCGCGTCGCCCACCGCGACCTGGGCCGGGAATGAGGCCGAGAGTGAGGGTGGCGTGAGGCCAGGCGTCGCACCCGGCGCCGGGCTGAGTGCCGGGCTGCAACCCGGCACCGGCCCCGCGGTCGTGGCGTGCGGAGGCGGCCACGGCCTGTCCGCCTCCCTGCAGGCCCTGCGTCACCTCTCCGACCGCATCACCGCCGTGGTGACCGTCGCCGACGACGGCGGCTCCAGCGGACGTCTGCGCGAGGAGCTCGGCATCATGCCGCCCGGTGACCTGCGGATGGCGCTCGCGGCGCTGTGCGACGACACCGAGTGGGGTCGCACCTGGCGTGACGTGCTGCAGCACCGCTTCACGAGCGAGGGCCCGCTGGCCGGGCACGCGGTCGGCAACCTGCTCATCGCCGCGCTGTGGCAGCGCCTGGGCGACAGCGTGGAGGGCCTCGACCTCGTCGGGCGCCTCCTGGGGGCCCGCGGGCGCGTGCTGCCGATGTCGTCGGTGCCGCTGGACATCGAGGCGGACGTGCGGGTCAGCGGAGGTCGCTCGTCGCCGCCGCGGGTGGAGCTGGTGCGGGGCCAGGCGGCTGTCGCCACCACGCGCGGCACGGTGGAGGAGGTGCGGCTGCTGCCCGCCGACCCGCCCGCACGCCCCGAGGTGGTCGAAGCGGTGCGCGCCGCGGACTGGGTGGTGCTCGGTCCGGGCAGCTGGTTCACCAGCGTCATGCCGCACCTGCTGGTGCCTGACCTGGCGGCGGCGCTGCGAGAGACGCCCGCCCGCCGCTGCCTCGTGCTCAACCTCGTCAGCGAGCGCAACGAGACCCGGGGCCTGAGCCCGGCCGCGCACGTGCGGGCACTCACCGCGCACGCGCGGGGGCTGCGCTTCGACGTCGTCCTGGCCGACCCGAGCGCCGTGGAGGACGTCGAGGAGCTCGCGGCGGCCGCCGAGGAGGCCGGGGCGCGCCTGGTGCTGCGGCAGGTGCGGCGCGGGCGGACGGCCGTCCACGACCCGCTGCGGCTCGCCGCAGCCATGCGGGACGTGCTGGAGGGCTCCTGGGGCGACGTCGCGTGACGATCGCTCGAGGGGCGTTCGACGGTCGCTCAGCGGTCAGATGAACCAGGTCTGACCAGGGCTCCGGGGCCGTCCTTCCTGATCGCGTCGACCTAGTCACAACGGTGGAATTCGGCGAGTCGCCTCCCCGGGCGTGTCGCAATGGCACCATGTCTGACATGGCACTGACGGCACAGGTGAAGGACGAGCTCAGCCGTCTTCCGGTCCAGCGTTCCTGCTGCCGCAAGGCCGAGGTCTCGGCCCTGCTGCGTTTCGCGGGGGGTCTGCACATCATCGCGGGCCGCGTGGTCGTGGAGGCCGAGCTCGACACCGGTGCCGCTGCGCGGCGGCTCCGGCGTGATCTCGCAGACGTGTACCGCGCCCCAAGCGAGGTGCTCGTGGTCGCCGGTGGCGGTCTGCGGCGGGGTTCGCGCTACGTCGTGCGGGTGGTGCACAACGCCGAGTCGCTGGCCCACCAGACGGGCCTGCTCGACCAGCGCGGTCGCCCCGTGCGCGGTCTGCCGCCGCAGGTGGTGGCCGGTGCGGTCTGCGACGCCGAGGCCGCGTGGCGTGGGGCGTTCCTCGCGCACGGCTCCCTCACCGAGCCCGGGCGCTCCTCGGCGCTGGAGATCACCTGTCCCGGGCCGGAGGCCGCGCTCGCGCTCGTGGGCGCCGCCCGCCGCCTGGACATCCAGGCCAAGGCCCGCGACGTGCGCGGCACCGACCGCGTGGTCATCCGCGACGGCGAGGCCATCGGTGACCTCCTGACCCACCTGGGCGCCCATGGCGCCAAGCTCGTGTGGGAGGAGCGGCGCATGCGCCGGGAGGTGCGCGCCACCGCCAACCGCCTGGCCAACTTCGACGACGCCAACCTGCGCCGCTCGGCCCGGGCCGCCGTGGCCGCCGGGTCCCGCGTGGAGCGGGCGCTGGAGATCCTCGGCGAGGACGTCCCGGAGCACCTGCGCATCGCCGGCACGTTGCGCCTGGAGCACAAGCAGGCCTCCCTGGAGGAGCTGGGCGCCCTGGCCGACCCTCCGATGAGCAAGGACGCCGTCGCGGGCCGCATCCGCCGGCTGCTGGCCATGGCCGACCGCAAGGCCCAGGAGCTGGGCATCCCCGGCACCGAGGCCAACCTGACCCCGGACATGCTCGACGCCTGAGGTGCCCTAGGGTCTGGGGCGACCAATGCCACCCCTTCCAGGAGGCGCTCTGTGACCATCCGCGTGGGCATCAACGGCTTCGGCCGCATCGGCCGCAACTTCTTCCGCGCCGTCGCGGCGTCGGGCGCTGACGTCGAGATCGTCGGCGTCAACGACCTCACGGACAACGCGACCCTCGCCCACCTGCTCGCCTACGACTCGGTGCTCGGCCGTCTCGAGGGTGTCTCCACCGCTGGCGACGAGATCTCCGTGAACGGCAAGAGCTTCAAGGCGCTCGCCGTGCGCAACCCCGCCGAGCTGCCCTGGGGTGACCTGGGCGCGGACGTCGTCGTGGAGTCCACCGGCATCTTCACCGACGCCACCAAGGCGAAGGCCCACATCGACGGTGGCGCCAAGAAGGTCATCATCTCCGCCCCGGCGAAGAACGAGGACATCACCATCGTCATGGGCGTGAACGACGGCGACTACGACGCCGCCGCCCACAACATCATCTCCAACGCGTCGTGCACCACGAACTGCCTTGCCCCGATGGCCAAGGCCATCGACGACGAGTTCGGCATCCTGCGCGGCCTCATGACCACCGTGCACGCCTACACGCAGGACCAGAACCTGCAGGACGGCCCGCACTCCGACCTGCGCCGCGCCCGCGCCGCCGCCATCAACATCGTCCCCACCTCCACCGGTGCGGCGAAGGCGATCGGCCTGGTGCTCCCGCAGCTCAAGGGCAAGCTCGACGGCTACGCGCTGCGCGTCCCGGTCCCGACCGGCTCCGCCACCGACCTCACCGTCACCGTCGGTCGCGAGACCACGGTCGACGAGGTCAACTCCGTGGTGAAGGCCGCCGCCGAGGGCCCGCTCAAGGGCTACCTCAAGTTCACGACCGACCCGATCGTGTCCTCGGACATCGTCACCGACCCGTCCTCCTGCATCTTCGACGCCGGCCTGACCAAGGTCATCGGCGACCAGGTGAAGGTCGTCGGCTGGTACGACAACGAGTGGGGCTACTCCAACCGCCTCGTCGACCTGGTGAAGCTCGTCGGGGCCTGAGCCTCCTTCCTCACGAAGATGGCTCTGACCTCTCTCGACGACCTGGTGGCCGCGCAGGGTGATCTGCGCGGCCGCCGGGTGCTGGTCCGCTCCGACCTCAACGTGCCGCTCTCCGGCACGACCATCACCGACGACGGCCGCGTCCGTGCCTCCGTGCCGACGTGGCAGCGCCTGCTCGACGCGGGCGCCCGCGTCGTCGTCGTCGCGCACCTGGGCCGCCCCAAGGGGGCCCCGGAGGCGAAGTACTCCCTGGCCCCCGTCGCCGAGCGGGTACGCGAGCTGCTGCCCTCCACCACGGTCCACTTCGCGGACGTGACGGTGGGCGGCTCCGCGCAGGAGGCCGCCGACGCCCTCGGCGACGGCGAGCTGCTGCTCGTGGAGAACCTCCGCTTCAACGCCGGTGAGACCAGCAAGGACGACGCCGCGCGTGCCGCCTTCGCCGGAGAGCTCGCCGCGCTGGTCGGTGGGCCTGACGAGGGGCTCTTCGTCTCGGACGGCTTCGGCGTGGTGCACCGCAAGCAGGCCAGCGTCTACGACGTCGCCCAGCTGCTCCCGCACGCCGCCGGCGGCCTCGTCGAGGCCGAGACCGCGGTGCTGCAGCGCCTCACCACCGACCCGGCCCGCCCCTACGCCGTGGTGCTGGGCGGGGCGAAGGTCTCCGACAAGCTCGCCGTCATCGAGAACCTCCTCGGCACCGCCGACCGGCTCCTCGTCGGCGGCGGCATGGTCTTCACCTTCCTCGCGGCCCAGGGCCACGAGGTCGGGAAGTCCCTGCTCGAGGCCGACCAGATCGAGATCGTCAAGGGCTACCTCGCCACCGCCGCCGAGCGCGGCGTCGAGGTCGTCCTCCCGGTCGACGTCATCGCCGCCACCGCGTTCTCCGCCGACGCCGACCACGAGGTCGTCGCCGCAGACGCGATCCCGGCGGACCGGATGGGCCTGGACATCGGCCCGGCCAGCTCGGCGCTGTTCGCCGAGAAGCTCGCCGACACCCGCACGGTGTTCTGGAACGGGCCCATGGGCGCGTTCGAGATGGCGCCGTACGCGGAGGGCACCCGCGAGCTCGCGAAGGCCCTCGTCGAGGTCACCCGCGCTGGTGGCCTCACCGTGGTGGGCGGCGGAGACTCCGCCGCGGCCGTGCGCTCGCTCGGCTTCGCCGACAGCGACTTCGGCCACATCTCCACCGGCGGCGGCGCCAGCCTGGAGTACCTCGAGGGCAAGACCCTCCCGGGGCTGTCCGTCCTCTCCTGACGGCAGTCCCGCGGCTCCCCGCCCGCACCCCTCGATGCGTGCGGGCGGGGAGCCCACCTACGCGCTGATACCGACTCACTCACGTACAGACCCACGACACCGACGTCCCAGCACAGGAGGACCCCCGTGGCCCGCACCCCGCTCATGGCCGGCAACTGGAAGAT
The DNA here is from genome assembly GCF_003149145.1 of Quadrisphaera granulorum. GTDB lineage: Bacteria > Actinomycetota > Actinomycetes > Actinomycetales > Quadrisphaeraceae > Quadrisphaera > Quadrisphaera granulorum. Next base: position 35,841 of record NZ_QGDQ01000022.1, read on the forward strand.
GAACGTCGACCACGTGCAGGCCACCGCCCTCGTCCAGCGCCTCGCGTGGACGCTGCGCGACGCCAAGCACGACCCGAAGGCCGTCGAGGCCGTCGTCATCCCCCCGTTCACCGACCTGCGCTCGGTGCAGACCCTCATCGAGGGCGACAAGCTCGAGCTGGGCCTGGGCGCCCAGGACGTCTCCGCCCACGAGCCGGGCGCCCGCACCGGCGAGGTCGCCGCCTCGATGCTGGCGCGCCTCGGCGTGCAGTACGTCGTCGTCGGTCACAGCGAGCGCCGCCAGTACCACGGCGAGGACGACGCCCTCGTGGCCGCGAAGGCCGCCAAGGTGCTCGAGCACGGCATGACCCCGATCGTCTGCCTCGGGGAGAGCCTCGAGGTCCGCGAGGCCGGCGAGCACGTCGCCGACTGCGTCAGCCAGCTCGACGGCTCCCTAGCCGGCGTCTCCGCGGAAGACCTGCCCAAGGTGGTCGTCGCCTACGAGCCGGTGTGGGCCATCGGCACCGGCAAGGTGGCCACCCCCGATGACGCGCAGGAGGTCTGCGCGGCGCTGCGCGCCCGTCTGGCCGACCAGCACGGCGCCGAGGTCGCTGACGCCGTCCGCGTGCTCTACGGGGGCTCGGTGAAGTCGTCCAACGTCGCCGCGATCATGGCCGGGGATGACGTCGACGGCGCCCTCGTCGGCGGCGCCAGCCTCGATGCCGGCGAGTTCGCCGGCATCGTCACGGGCGGAGCACCCTCCTGATCGGCGTCCCGAGCACGCTCCCCGGGACCACATCGGGCACCGCCACCTGCGTGATGGCGGTCACCGTGGGGCTCACCAGCAAGTACCCTGGTCGGCTGTGACTGTCCTGCGGATCGTGCTCCAGGTTCTCCTGGCGCTGACGAGCCTCTTCCTGACCCTGCTGATCCTCCTGCACAAGGGCAAGGGCGGCGGTCTGTCGGACATGTTCGGCGGCGGGATGTCGGCCAGCGTGGGCGGTTCCGGGGTGGCCGAGCGCAACCTCAACCGCATCACCGTGGCCAACGCCGTGCTCTGGGCGGCCGTCGTCGTCGCGCTGGGCCTGGTCGAGCGCTTCGACCCCAGCGGTTCCTGACCCTCCACTCCTGCAGACGAAGGGATCACCGTGGCAGGTGGCAACGCGATCCGAGGCAGCCGTGTCGGCGCCGGTCCCATGGGCGAGGCCGAGCGCGGTGACGCCGCCCCGCGGCGCCGTGTCTCGTACTGGTGCGCCAACTCGCACGAGACGCAGCCGAGCTTCGCGTACGACTCCGGCTCCGAGGTCCCCGAGACCTGGGACTGCCCGCGCTGCGGGCTGCCGGCCGGGCAGGACCGGGCGAACCCGCCCCAGCCGCCCAAGACCGAGCCGTACAAGACGCACCTCGCGTACGTGAAGGAGCGCCGCTCCGAGAGCGACGGCAAGGCCATCCTCGAGGCGGCCCTCGCCAAGCACCGCGCCAAGCGCGGTCTCTGACACCAGCGGTCTCTGACACCAGCGAACTCTCACACCAGCGCAGCACGCAGAGGGCCCCGGGACGATCGTCCCGGGGCCCTCTGCGTGCTCTGCTGCTACAGCCCGAGCAACTAGACCGTGCGCTGCGCCAGGTAGTACTCGATGAGCTCCCGCGTGGACGGGTCCTGCGACTCCAGCGCCGCGGAGTCTCCGGTGAGGGCAGGAGCGATCTCCAGGGCCAGCTTCTTGCCCAGCTCGACGCCCCACTGGTCGAAGCTGTCGATGCCCCACACGACACCCTCGACGAACGTGATGTGCTCGTACAGCGCGATGAGCTGACCCAGCACCGACGGGGTCAGCGACGCCGCGAGGATGGAGGTGGTGGGGCGGTTCCCGCTGAAGACCCGAGCGGACACCACGTCCTCCGCGGTGCCCTCGGCGCGCACCTCCTCGGCGGTCTTGCCGAACGCCAGCGCCTTGGTCTGGGCGAAGAAGTTCGCCATGAACAGGGCGTGGACGTCGACGTCGCCGTCCTGCAGCGGGTGCGCCGGGTTGGCGAACGCGATGAAGTCGGCCGGGATGATGCGCGTGCCCTGGTGGATCAGCTGGTAGAAGGCGTGCTGCCCGTTGGTGCCGGGCTCGCCCCAGAAGACCTCACCGGTCTCGGTGGTCACCGGGGTGCCGTCCCAGCGCACCGACTTGCCGTTGGACTCCATCGTCAGCTGCTGCAGGTACGCGGCGAAGCGGTGCAGGTACTGGCTGTACGGCAGCACCGCGTGCGTGTGGGCACCGACGAAGTTGACGTACCAGACGTTGATCAGGCCCATGAGCACCGGCACGTTCGTGGCGAGCGGCTCGGTGCGGACGTGCTCGTCGATGGCGTGGAACCCGGCGAGGAACTCCCGGAACGCGTCCGGACCGATGGCCACCGCCAGTGAGGTGCCGATCGCGGAGTCGACGGAGTAGCGGCCACCGACCCAGTCCCAGAAGCCGAAGGCGTTCTGCGGGTCGATGCCGAAGTCGGCGACCTTGTCCAGCGCGGTGGAGACGGCCACGAAGTGCTTCGCGACGGCCGCGCGGCGGGCGTCGTCGTCGTCCTTCAGCGCACCGGCAGCGATGAGCTGCTCCCACAGCCAGGCGCGGGCCAGACGGGCGTTGGTCAGCGTCTCCAGGGTCCCGAAGGTCTTGGAGGCGACGATGAACAGCGTCGAGGTGGCGTCGAGGCCGACCAGGGTCTCGGCCAGGTCGGTCGGGTCGATGTTCGAGATGAACCGCAGCTCGATCTCGGGGTGCTTGTAGGCCTTCAGCGCCTCGTACGCCATCACCGGTCCCAGGTCGGACCCGCCGATGCCGATGTTGACGACGGTGCGGATCCGCTCGCCCGTGACGCCCGTCCAGGCGCCCGAGCGGACGTCGTCCGCGAACGCCGACACCTTCGCCAGGACTTCCTGGACGTCGGTGTCGACGTCCTGGCCGTCGACGACCAGCGCCGGCGTCGCGTGCGGCGGACGGCGCAGCGCCGTGTGCAGCACGGCACGGTCTTCGGTGACGTTGATGTGCTCCCCGGCGAACATCGCCGCCAGCCGCTCCGGAAGGCGGACCTCCTCGGCCAGCTTCACCAGCAGCGACAGCGTCGCGTCGGTGATGAGGTTCTTGGAGAGGTCGACGTGGAGGTCGGCAGCGTCGAAGGTCAGCCTGCGGGCCCGCTCGGGGTCCTTGGCGAACCAGGCGCGCAGGTCAGGGGTGACAGCCGCGTGGTGGGCCGTGAGGCCGGCCCAGGCGGAAGTGGTGGTCGGATCCACAGGAGGAGTGCTCACGAGGAGACGCTAGGGCAGGTGGGTGACGGAGATCCCCAGAACGTGTCAGTCCCGTTGCCGAGCGTGCGAAGCGCCCTCACAGCTGGCTCGCCGCGTCGCGATCGAGCAGCCACAGCGTGCGCCGCGTGCCGCTGACCAGGCTCGCCGGCAGCCGGCCGGGGCCAGCGAGGGCCTCGGCCACCGCGTCAGCTTTGTCGGCGCCGCCCACCACGAGCCACACCTCCTCGGCAGAGGTGATCACGGGCAGCGTCAGCGACAGGCGGGTGGGCGGAGGCTTGGGGGAGTCACGCACGGCGATGACCTCCCGCCCGGCCTCCTGCCCCTCCTTCAGCGACGGGTGCTCCGGGAAGAGGCTCGCCACGTGCCCGTCGGGGCCGACACCGAGCATGAGCACGTCGAAGACGGGCACCGAGCCACCGACGCCCTCGGCGCGAGCGGCCTCGGCGAGCTCGGCCGCGTAGCGGGCGGCTGCCGCGTCGGGATCGGCGGGGTTGTCGACGTCAGCATCGTCGGTGGCAGGCATCACGTGGACGGCGTCCTCGCGCAGCCCCTGCGTCGCGAGGGTGTCGAGCAGCGCCTCGCGGGCCTGGACGGCGTTGCGGTCGCCGTCGTCGGAGGTCACGAACCGCTCGTCGCCCCACCACAGGTCCACCCGTGACCAGTCCACCGCGTGCGATGCGGGGGAGGAGGCCACCTCGCGCAGCAGCTGGATGCCGACCGTGCCGCCGGTGAGCACCACGGACGCGCGTCCACGCCGGACCTGCGCGTCGAGGACGCGCACGACGAGCCGGGCGGCCACGGCCGCCGCCAACGAGTTCTTGTCAGGGTGGACGACGACCTCGGCCGCCGAGCGGGACCCGAAGGTCATGACGCGTCCTTTCCGACGGTGGCCTTCTGCGAGACCTTCTCCGGCGTCCTGTCCGGCGCAGTCGCCGGAGCCTTGTCCGTGACGGACGGTGTGGCCTGGATGGCCGCGGCACGGACGTGCGCGGCGGCGTCGAGCTCAGCACCGTGGCGCAGCTGTTCGGCGACGTCGGGCCCACGGCCCGTTGCATGGGCCTCCGCCAGGCCGACGTGGCTGTCGGCCTCGGCGTCCAGCACCGCGAGGCCGTGGGTGAGCACCTCGCCGTAGATGTCGTCGGGGTCGAGGCGGCGCAGCTCCTCGGCGAGGCAGTCGCGGTTGGACCGCCGCGGCAGCGCCAGCCGCCGCTCGGGCTGCCCCGGCTGGGTGAGGGTGGCCACGCGGCTGTCGGGGCGGGCCAGCTCGATGACGCCCGAGGGCCGCTCGAGCCGGACCCCGACGATGCCGCCCCCGGCGGGCCCGCTGACTCGCGTCACCGGGCACTGCAGCGCGAGCGCCAGCCACGCCGCCAACAGCTCCGTGCTGGGGCTGTTGCTGGCGCCGGTGACCGTCGCGGAGGTCACGACGTCGGCCGGGACCTGGTCGAACGCGGCGGCGAGCAGACCCCGCCACAGCGTCAGGCGCGACCACGCGAAGTCGGTGTCGCCCGGCACGTGGTGGGCCGCGAGCCGGTGCAGCGCAGCCACCGGGTCGGGGCTGGCCGCCGCGTCGGTGATGCGCCGCTGCGCCATCGAGCCGATGGGATCGGTGGCGGGGTGCTCGGGCGCCTCGCCGGGCCACCACACCACGACGGGCGCGTCGGGCAGCAGCAGCGGGATGACCATCGACGCGCCGTGACCGGTGAGCGGCCCGTAGCTGCGCAGCACGATCACCTCGCTGGCGCCCGCGTCACCGCCCACCCGGATCTGACCGTCCAGGCGGGAGGTTCCACGCTCGTCGGCGGCTGCCAGTACGAGGATCCGGCACGGGTGCTCCCGGCTGGCGTCGTTGGCGGCCTCGATGGCGGCCTCGGCGTGCTCGTCGTCGGTGGGGACCACGAGCGTCAGCACCCGGCCGAGCGCCACGGCACCGCCGCTGTCACGCAGGTGCACGAGCCGCTTGGCGATGGCGGCGGTCGAGGTGCGGGGCATGTCGACGATCAACGGACGCCCTCCTCGGACGAGTGGTCGGTGCAGGAGGCCCCGCTGGCGTTCACGGCCTTCTCCAGGTGCGACCCGCGCGGGCGAGCATGTCGGTCGCCTGCTGCGGACCCCACGAACCCGAGGCGTACGGCGGGGGCTGGCCCTGCGACTCCCAGTGCTTGATCACCGGGTCGAGGATGCGCCAGCTCAGCTCGACCTCTTCGTGCCGGGGGAACAGCGGCGGGTCTCCGAGGAGCACGTCGAGGATGAGGCGCTCGTAGGCCTCGGGGGAGGACTCGGTGAAGGAGTGCCCGTACCCGAAGTCCATCGTGACGTCGCGGACCTCCATCTGCGTGCCCGGCACCTTCGAGCCGAAGCGCAGGGTCACGCCCTCGTCGGGCTGCACGCGCACCACGAGGGCGTTCTGCCCGAGCTCCTCGGTGGCCGTCGACTCGAAGGGCAGGTGGGGTGCCTTCTTGAAGACGACGGCGATCTCGGTGACGCGCCGTCCCAGGCGCTTGCCGGTCCGCAGGTAGAACGGCACCCCGGCCCAGCGCCGGGTGTCGACCTCCAGGGTCACCGCGGCGTAGGTCTCCGTGGTGGAGTCCTGCGGGATGCCGTCCTCTTCGAGGTAGCCCTTGACCGGCTCGCTGCCCTGCCAGCCCGGCGCGTACTGCCCGCGGGCGGTGTGGGCGTCGAGGTCTGCCGGGAGGCGCACCGCCGAGAGCACCTTCTCCTTCTCGGCCCGCAGGTCGCGGGCAGAGAAGGAGACCGGTTCCTCCATGGCGGTCAGTGCAAGGAGCTGGAGCAGGTGGTTCTGGATGACGTCACGGGCGGCGCCGATGCCGTCGTAGTACCCCGCGCGGCCGCCGATGCCGATGTCCTCGGCCATGGTGATCTGCACGTGGTCGACGTGGTTGGAGTTCCACAGCGGCTCGAACATCTGGTTGGCGAAGCGCAGCGCCAGCAGGTTCTGCACCGTCTCCTTGCCCAGGTAGTGGTCGATGCGGAACACCGAGTCCTGGGGGAAGACACCACCGACGACGGCGTTGAGCTCGCGCGCGGTGGCGAGGTCACGCCCGAACGGCTTCTCGATGACCACTCGCCGCCACGACCCCTCGACCGGGTCGGTCAGGCCCGACGCGGCCAGCTGCTGGCACACCAGCGGGAAGGCGCCCGGGGGGATCGACAGGTAGAAGGCGTGGTTGCCGCCGGTGCCGCGCTGGGCGTCGAGGTCGCGCACGACCTCGGCGAGCTGCGTGAACGCCGCGGCGTCGCCGAACTCACCCGGGACGAAGCGGAAGCCCTCCGCGAGGTGGGCCCACACCTCCTCCCGGAACGGCGTGCGGGAGTGCTGGCGCACCGAGTCGTACACGATCCGCCCGAAGTCCTGCTCGGCCCAGTCGCGCCGAGCGAAGCCCACCAGGGAGAACCCCGGCGGCAGCAGCCCGCGGTTGGCGAGGTCGTAGATGGCCGGCATGAGCTTCTTCCGGGCAAGGTCGCCCGTCACCCCGAACATCACCATGCCGCAGGGACCGGCGATGCGAGAGAGCCGCTTGTCGCGGGGGTCGCGCAGCGGGTTCTGCGCGACCCCCGTGCCCAGGCCAGGGCGGTAGAGGGACATCAGTGGTTCACCTGACCGGACATGCGACGAGCGGTAACGATCTGCAGCGAAACAATCACTCGTGGCTGCTACCGCCGGCCAGGGCAGCCGCGCGCTCGAGCTCGTCGCGGACGGAGTCGCCGAGCTCGGTCCAGGACTTCTCGAACTTGTCGACGGCCTCGGTCTCGAGGTCCTCGACGACCTTCGTGTAGGAGATGCCCAGGCGCTCCAGACCGTCCATGACCTGCTCGGCCTCGGCGTAGGATCCCTTGATCGTGTCACCGGTGACCGTGCCGTGGTCGGCGAAGGCCTCCATGGTGGAGCCCGGCATGGTGTTCACGACGCCGTCGGTGACGAGCTCGCTGACGTACAGGGTGTCCGGGTAGGCCGGGTCCTTGACGCCGGTGGAGGCCCACAGCGGGCGCTGCACCTGAGCGCCGGCCTCGGCGAGCACCTGCCAGCGCGGGGAGGAGAAGACCTCCTCGTACGCCTGGAAGGCCAGGCGGGCGTTGGCCAGGGCGGCCTTGCCGCGCAGCGCCTTCGCCTCGTCGGTCCCGATCTTGTCGAGCTGCGGGTCGATCGCGGTGTCGACGCGGGAGACGAAGAAGCTCGCCACCGACGCGATGGGGGCCAGGTCGATGCCCTTCTCGCGGGCCTGCTCGAGGCCGGTGAGGAAGGCGTTCATCACGGCGCGGTAGCGGTCGAGGGAGAAGATCAGCGTGACGTTGACGCTGATGCCCTCGGAGATCGCCGCGGTGATGGCCGGCAGGCCCTCCACGGTCGCGGGGATCTTGATGTAGAGGTTCTCGCGGTCGACGGCGGACCACAGCACGCGGGCCGACTCGATGGTCGCGGCGGTGTCGCGCGCCAGGCGCGGGTCGACCTCGAGGGAGACGCGGCCGTCGCCCTTGCCACCGGTCTTGTCGTGGATCGGGCGCAGCACGTCGCACGCCTCGCGCACGTCGCGCGTGGTGATCTGGAAGACGGCCTCGTCGATGTCGACGCCGGCCGTCGCGAGCTCGCGGACCTGGTCCTCGTAGCGGTCGCCCTTCTTGAGGGCGGTCGCGAAGATCGTGGGGTTGCTCGTGACGCCCGCGACGCTGTACTCGGCGACGAGGCTGGCGAGGCGCCCGGTCTGCACGAGCTCGCGGGACAGGTCGTCGAGCCAGACGGCGACGCCGGCCTCGGAGAGGGCGGCGAGGTTCGCGTTGGTCATGTGATCGCTCCAGGTGAGGTCAAGGTCAGTCGGATCGGGACGTCTGACGTCTCTGCTTGCCGATCGGCGCGGCGGACCGGAATGTGAGCGATCTCGCAGGTGAGAGGCCGATCGGGAGAAATCGTGCGCCGGCGGCGGGCCACCGGACCGCCGCCGGCGCACGAGGTGGGTCAGCGGTCGCCGGTGCCGCCGGTCGGCGACGAAGAGCCCGCGACCGAACCGGGGCTGTCGCCGCCGGCCACGGCCTGCAGCGACTCGTGCGCCTTGGCGACGACGTTCTCGGCGGTGAAGCCGAACTCCTTCATGAGGCGGGCACCGTCGGCGGAGGCGCCGAAGTGCTCGATGGAGACCGTGCGGCCGGCGTCGCCGACGATGTCGCGCCAACCGGCGGCGACACCCGCCTCGACGGACACGCGCGCCTTCACGGTCGGGGGCAGCACGGACGCGCGGTAGGCGTCGTCCTGCTCGGCGAACCACTCGCGGCACGGCATGGACACCACGCGGGTGCCGATGCCCTCGGCCTGGAGCTGCTCGCGGGCCGCGACGGCGATCTCCACCTCGGAGCCCGTGGCCACGATGATGACCTGGAGGTCACCCTCGGCGTCGGCCAGCACATAGCCGCCCTTGAGCGTGCCCTCGGCAGCGCCGAAGACCTCGCGGTCGTAGACCGGCAGGTTCTGGCGCGAGAGCACCACACCCGTCGGGCTGTCGGTGTGCTCGAGCGCACCGCGCCACGCGTACGCCGTCTCGTTGGCGTCGGCCGGGCGGACCACGGCCAGACCCGGGATGAGACGCAGCGCGGCGACGTGCTCGATCGGCTGGTGGGTCGGGCCGTCTTCACCCAGACCGATGGAGTCGTGGGTCCAGACGAAGATCGACGGGATCTCCATCAGCGCAGCCAGACGCACCGAGGCGCGCATGTAGTCGCTGAACTGCAGGAACGTGCCGCCGTAGGCACGCGTGCCGCCGTGCAGGACGATGCCGTTGATGGCGGCGCCCATGGCGTGCTCGCGGATGCCGAAGTGCAGCGTGCGGCCGTAGGGTCCGCCGCTCCACGAGCGGGTCTGGCGCGAGACCGGGAGGAAGGAGGGCTCGCCCTCCATCGTCGTGTTGTTGGACTCGGCGAGGTCGGCCGAGCCGCCCCACAGCTCCGGCAGCACGCTGGCGAGGCCGGTGAGGACCTCGCCCGAGGCCTTGCGGGTGGACACGGCCTTGCCGGCCGGGAAGGACTTCAGGGACTCGGTCCAGCCCTCGGGCAGGGTGCGGGTCTTGAGGCGGTCCAGCAGCGCGGCACGCTCGGGGTTCGCGGTGCGCCACGCGGCGAAGCGGGCGTCCCACCCGTCGGCGCCGCCGCGGACGGCCTGGGTGCGAGCGGCCAGGCCGCGGGTGCGCTCGAGCACCTCGTCGTCGACGGCGAAGGTCTTCTCCGGGTCCAGCCCGGTGATGGCCTTGAGGGCCTTGATGGCCTCGTCGCCGAGGGCGGCGCCGTGCGACTTGCCGGTGTTCTGCAGCTTCGGCGTGGGCCACGCGATGATCGTGCGCAGCACGATGAAGCTCGGACGGCCGGTCTCGGCCTTGGCCGCCTGCAGCGCGTCCCACAGTGCCTGGACGTCTTCCTTGTAGCCCTCGCCGTCGCCGTGGTCACCACCGCGGGTCCAGTCGACCGTCTGCACGTGCCAGCCGTACGCCTCGTACCGCTTGGCGACGTCCTCGGTGAACGCGATGTCGGTGACGTCCTCGATGGAGATCGAGTTCGAGTCGTAGATGACCGTGAGGTTGCCCAGCTCCTGCGTGCCCGCGAGCGAGCTCGCCTCGCCGGAGATGCCCTCCTCGAGGTCACCATCGGAGGCGATGGCGTACACGTGGTGGTCGAACACGGACTCGCCAGGGGCGGCGTCCGGGTCGAGCAGGCCACGCTCGCGGCGAGCGGCCATGGCCATGCCCACCGCGTTGGCAACTCCCTGGCCCAGCGGGCCGGTGGTCACCTCGACGCCCTTGGTGTGCTTGTACTCGGGGTGGCCCGGGGTCTTCGAGCCCCAGGTGCGCAGCGCCTTGAGGTCGTCGAGCTCGAGCCCGAAGCCACCCAGGTACAGCTGGATGTACTGCGTCAGCGCCGAGTGGCCGGCCGACAGGACGAAGCGGTCACGCCCGTCCCACGTGGTGTCGGTCGGGTCGTGCTGCATGAGCTTCTGGTAGAGCAGGTACGCCAGCGGCGCGAGGCTGATCGCGGTGCCGGGGTGGCCGTTGCCGACCTTCTGCACGGCGTCGGCGGCAAGCGCGCGCACCGTGTCGACGGCGCGCTGGTCGACGTCGTCCCATGTGAGGGTGCTCTTCGAGGTACTCGGAGCGATGGCCTGGGTCTGGGTCACTGAGCTGTCCTTCTCTCCGCGCGGCGCGGGAAAGGCTGCCGCGCGCGCATCTCGTCCAGTGGTGCGGCTCTGTCGCTGTTGTGTCGTCCAGGAGTGCGGCTCGCTGTTGCTGTGAGCCTACTCACCGCCGACACGTCACCCGAATGGCGGTCTGCCACTTTCTGAGACCGCTGGGCCGTACAGTTGCTTCGTCCGTGCCCTGGGGGTGCCGCGCCCACTGGCGCGCCCCCGCCAGGCCCCTGCTTCAGCGAGGACCGCGACCACCCGTGACCGCCGTCGAGGACGCCCGTGGCGCCCGCACCCGCTGGACCCGGCGCCAACGCGTGGCCGGTTTCGTCGCGCTCACCAAGCCGCGCATCATCGAGCTGCTCCTCATGACCACGGTGCCGACGATGATGCTCGCCCAGCGCGGTCTTCCGCCCCTGTGGCTGCTCGGCGCGACGCTCGTGGGCGGCACCCTGGCGGCGGGCAGCGCCAACGCGCTGAACTGCTACATCGACCGCGATATCGATATGCGGATGCACCGCACGGGCAAGCGCCCGCTCGTGACGGGCGTGGTCACGCCGCCGGAGGCGCTCGTCTTCGGCCTCGCGCTCGGCGTGCTGTCGGTGGCGTGGCTCGGGCTCGTCGTCAACGGACTCTCGGCGCTCCTCGCGGCGCTGGCCATCGCGTTCTACGTGGTCGTCTACACGCTCGGGCTCAAGCGACGCACGAGCCAGAACATCGTCTGGGGCGGCGCCGCCGGGTGCATGCCCGTGCTCATCGGCTGGTCGGCGGTCACCGGGTCGCTGAGCTGGGCGCCGTGGGTGCTCTTCGCCGTCATCTTCCTGTGGACCCCGCCGCACTACTGGCCGCTGTCCATCAAGTACCGCGCCGACTACGCCGAGGTCGGCGTCCCCATGCTGCCGGTGGTGGCGTCGCCGCTGACCGTCGGCCGCCAGGTCGTCGCCTACGCGTGGGCGATGGTCGCGGCCACCCTGGTGCTCGTGCCGATCGCCCCCACCGGCCCGGTGTACGCCATCGCCGCGGTGCTGCTCGGCGGCTGGTTCCTTGTCGAGTCGCACGGCCTGCTGCGCCGCGCCCGCAAGGTGACCTCTGCCGACGAGGTCGGCGCCATGCGCCTCTTCCACACCTCGATCAGCTACCTCACGCTGCTGTTCCTGGCGCTCGCCGTCGACGCCGTCCTCCCGCTGCAGCCGCTCTTCTCCTGACGCGCTCGGGCTTCGGCTCTCCGCGGCGCCATCCCGTGCCAGTGAGGGAATGGTGCGGATCCCCCCCGGCGCGGTCGTTCTGGGTCGCGGCAGTGCTGCAGCCGTGGGTGATGAGGACGACGACGGGCGCCGTCGGCTCGGCGGCAGCCGTCCGTAGGGCGTGCGTGACCGCGCGCTGGGCCACGTCCCTGCCCGCGCTGGCGCAGTCCAGGGGCACGCGGAGGCCGTTCCTGCCCCTGGACTCCGCCAGCGCGAAGCCACCAAGCAGCCACGACGAAACCCTCGCGTGGAGCTACCCGGCCGTGCCGGGCATCAGTCGGGCATCACTCGGGCCATCACCCGGGCTTCAGCGACTGGGGACGACGACGCCCGCGTCCGTACGCTCGCGCAGCGAGGTCCACAACGCCGTCACCGCAACCACCAGCAGGCATGCGCCGAGCATGTGCAGCGCCACGAGCACCACCGGCAGGTCGGTGGCGTACTGGACGTACCCGATGAGCCCCTGGACGAGGACGACGCCGAGCACCCACCAGGCCCGGCGCCGGGCGGTGGGCGTTGACGGGGCGACGTGCAGCGCCACGAGCAGACCCACGAGCAGACCTACGAGCAGCAGCACGAGGTCGGCGTGGAGCCAGCTGACGGTGCGCGGGTCGAAGCCGTAGCGGGCGGGCTGGTCGGCGTCGCCGGAGTGCGGACCCGACCCCGTGACGACGGTGCCGACGACGAGCACTGCTGCTGTCGTCGCCGAAAGGGCCACCGCGAGCGTGCGCACTGCCGGTGGCACGACGGGTCGCGGGTCGCCGTCGCCCTCACCGGCGCGCAGGTACAGCAGCGTGGAGACCGCGATCAGCGCCATCGAGATGAGGAAGTGCGCCGACACGGTGATCGGCGAGAGGTCGGTGTGCACCGTGATGCCACCGACCACGGCCTGCACGAGCACGCCGAGCACCGGCAGCAGCGCCACCACCCGCAGCCGCGGACGCGGCGGCCGCAGGAGCACCACGGCGAGCAGCGCGGCGACGGCGAGCAGCCCGACGGGGCCGGTGAGCAGCCGGTTGCCGAACTCGATGTACTTGTGGAAGCCCTCGGCCTGGTGGACGACCGGGGTCACGGAGCCGTCGGCGCAGGTCGGCCAGTCGGGGCAGCCGAGGCCCGAGCCGGTGAGCCGCACCACACCGCCGGTGATGACGATGACGACCTCGGCGACGAGGTTCGCTAGCAGCACCGGCCGCAGCCAGCGACCGCTGCGGACGCCGGCGAGGAACCGCTCCCGCGCGCCGGTCCCGTCCGGGGCGCCCGTAGCGGCCGGGACCGCTGGGGACGACGGAGACGCGGAGGCGTGCGACGTCGTCGGGGTGGCGCCGGGGTCCTGGGCGCGGCGGCGGGGCTCGGTGCTCGACGACACCTCAGAAGGGTAGGCGCCCGTTGGATGCCGTCCGTGCGCCGCGCGGTTTGCTGGGGCGAACGTCACCGCCTCCGCCGTGGCGGCCGCCCGACCCGTGAGCGCGGCGTCAGCTCCACGTGGCGGCGTCAGCTCCACTTGAAGGTGCGGACCACCAGCGCCGCCGCCCCGGCCGCCCACGCGAGCAGCACGGCGCACGGCCCGAGCGCCAGCGTGCCGTCCAGGGTGGCGGCCCTCACGGCGTCCCCCAGGGCCGATGACGGCAGCACGGCCAGCAGCGGTGCGGCGGCTCCGGCCGCCTCTCGCGGCACGAGCAGCCCCGCCCCCGCGAGCAGCACCCAGGCGAGGTTGGCCACCGCCAGCACGGCCTCGGCCCTCAGCGTGCCTGCCAGCAGCAGTGCCAGCGCCGCGAACGCCGCCGTGCCGAGCAGGAGGGTGAGCAGGAGCAGGGGGACGGCGGCGCCTCCGGCGGCGAGCGGCCGCCACCCCAGCGCCAGCGCCAGCGCGCTCAGGACCACCACCTGCAGTGCCTCGACGACGAGGACCGCCACCAGCCGGCCCAGCAGCAACCCGGAGCGCCCCAGCGGTGTCGTGGCGAGCAGCCGTAGCACGCCGTAGCGGCGGTCGAAGCCGAGCGCGATCGCCTGGCCGGTGAACGCGGTGGACAGCACCGCCAGCCCCAGGACCCCGGGGGTGACGACGTCGATCCGCGGCAGCCCGCCCAGCGACGCCGGCACGACGGCCGCCCCCACCGGCGTCCGCGCGAGCACCAGCAGGGCCAGCGCCGGCAGCACCAGGCTCACGAGCACCTGCTCGCCGTTGCGCAGCAGCACGCCCACCTCGAACCGCGACTGCGCCGCCACCCGTTGCGCCGCCGGGGCGGCCCCGCCCGCGGGAGCCAGCTCCAGCACAGCGGGGCCTGCCTGCGAACTCACGCTGCCCACTGCGAGGGACCTCCCGTCAGTTCCAGCACGACCTCCTCCAGGGAGCGTCGTCCCACCACGAGTCCTTCGGGGAGCACGCCCTGGGCCGCGCACCACGAGGCGGCGGTGGCCACGACCTGCGGGTCGACAGCGCCCGGGCGCAGCGCCGTGACCTCGTACCGTCCGGGGGCCGTCTCGTCGGTGGTCACGGTGGTCGGCAGGGCCGCGCGCAACCCGTCGAGCGGCAGGTGGGCCGGCGCGCCGAACCTCAGGACCTCCGGGCCGGACGAGGTGAGTTGCGTCACGGTGCCCGAGGCCACCGCACGGCCCTCGCGGACGACGACGACGGCGTCGGCGAGGCGCTCGGCCTCCGCCATGGAGTGCGTGGTGAGCAGGACGGCGACGCCCGCGGCGCGCAGCTGCTCCAGGAGGTCCCACACGACGGCGCGGGCGTGCGGGTCCAGCCCCGTGCTGGGTTCGTCGAGGAAGGCCAGCTCAGGACGGCCGACGACGGCGCACGCCAGCGCCAGCCGCTGCCGCTGCCCGCCGGAGAGGCGCCGCACCGAGGTACGCCCGAAGCCGTCGATTCCCAGCAGGGCCGCCAGGGCGTCGACGTCCATTGGCCGGGCGTGCTGCGCTGCCACCAGCCGGAGCACGGCCAGGGCCGGGGCGCCACCTGGCAGTCCGCCGTCCTGCAGGAGCACGCCCGTGCGCGAGGACAGGGCGCGGCCGTCGCGGCGAGGGTCCAGGCCGAGTACCGACAGATGGCCGGAGTCGGCGCGGCGCAGCCCCGTGCAGCACTCCACCAGGGTGGTCTTGCCGGCGCCGTTGGGACCGAGGACGGCGGTCACCTCGCCCCGCCGGGCCACGAGGTCGAGCCCGTCCAGTGCGGTGAGCCGCCCGTACCGCTTGACCAGTCCGCGCACCTCCAGCGCGGCGGCTTCCTCACCGCGGGGGTTCTGCACGCCCGGGAGTCTAGGTCGGGCCACCGACACCACCCGGGACCCAGCCCGCCCCGGACGTGCGTCTGATCACGCCCGGGCGATCGTCGGACGGCGGGGGAAGGGGATTAGGGCACCATGGTGTTGTGCAAACCATGGACCCCCGAGACCCCGCAGGCGCCGCGCACGCCTCCGCGGCTCCGGAGCTGTCTGCGGCGAGCACCCGTGAGCGCGTCTCGCGCACCGTTCTCTCCCGCGGTCCCGTGACGGCAGCCCAGCTCGCGGTCGACCTCGGGATTACCCCCGCCGCGGTGCGCCGCCACCTCGATTCGCTCGCCGCCGAGGGACTGGTGCGCCAGGCGCCCCTGCTCACCGGACCCGCGGGCCGCCGTCCCGGTCGCCCCGCCCGCGGGTGGGTCGCCACCGACGCCGGCCACGCCGCCGCACCGGGCAGCTACGACGACCTCGCCACCGCCGCCCTCGCGGCGCTGGAGCGCGAGGCGGGGCGTCCGGCCCTGGAGCGGTTCGCCCGGGAGCGCGCCGACGAGCTGGTCGACCGCCACCGCGAGTCCGTGGAGGCCGCGGGCAGCACCCCCGCCGCCCGTGCGCTGGCGCTGGCGGAGGCCCTCTCGGGCGACGGCTACGCCGCTCGGACCGCCGTCCTGGGGCACCCCGCTCCGCGCGGGCACGGCTCGGCGGCCACCGCCGTGCCGGCGTCGGTGCAGCTGTGCCAGGGTCACTGCCCGGTGCAGGCCGTGGCCACGCGCTACCCGGAGCTGTGCGAGGCCGAGACCGAGGCGTTCGCCCGCCTCATCGGGGCGCCCGTGCGGCGCCTGGCCACCCTGGCCGCCGGCCACCACGCCTGCACGACCCACGTCACGACCACGCCCATCGGCCCGACCAGCTCGACCAGCCCGACAAGCCAGGTCGGCACGGGCGGCCGACCTCGAGCCACCCGCGGCCCAGCAGCCGTGGTCCCGCCATCAGGCCCTTCGGGGCGCACCTCGCAGACCACCCAGACGTCGCACGCCACCCAGGGACGGAGCGCATGAGCACAGACACCAGCCCCCAGACCCCCGCCGAGCTCAACGACATCGAGGCTCGCAACCCCGAGCTCGTCGGGCTCGGCACCTACCAGTACGGGTGGGCCGACCCCGACGCCGCGGGCGAGACCGCCCGCCGCGGGCTGTCGGAGGACGTCGTCCGCGACATCTCCGCGCGCAAGAGCGAGCCCGAGTGGATGCTGCGCATGCGGCTCAAGGCGCTGAAGATGTTCGGCCGCAAGCCGATGCCCGACTGGGGCAGCGACTTGTCCGAGATCGACTTCGAGAACATCAAGTACTTCGTGAAGTCGACGGAGAAGCAGGCGACCAGCTGGGACGAGCTGCCCGCCGACATCAAAAACACCTACGACCGGCTCGGCATCCCCGAGGCCGAGAAGCAGCGCCTGGTGGCCGGTGTGGCCGCGCAGTACGAGTCCGAGGTGGTCTACCACCAGATCAACGAGGAGCTCGAGCGCCAGGGCGTCATCTTCCTCGACACCGACTCGGGCCTGCGTGAGCACCCGGAGCTGTTCCAGGAGTACTTCGGCTCGGTGATCCCCCCGGGCGACAACAAGTTCGCCGCGCTGAACACGGCCGTGTGGTCGGGCGGGTCGTTCATCTACGTGCCGCCAGGCGTGCACGTGGAGATCCCGCTGCAGGCCTACTTCCGGATCAACACCGAGAACATGGGCCAGTTCGAGCGGACCCTGATCATCGCCGACGAGGGCTCCTACGTGCACTACGTCGAGGGCTGCACCGCGCCGATCTACAAGTCCGACTCGCTGCACTCCGCGGTGGTCGAGATCGTCGTGAAGAAGAACGCCCGCGTGCGCTACACGACCATCCAGAACTGGTCGAACAACGTCTACAACCTCGTCACCAAGCGGGCCACCGCCGCCGAGGGCGCCACCATGGAGTGGATCGACGGCAACATCGGCTCCAAGGTGACGATGAAGTACCCGGCGATCTTCCTCATGGGCGAGCACGCCAAGGGCGAGACACTGTCCATCGCCTTCGCGGGCGAGGGCCAGCACCAGGACGCCGGCGCCAAGATGGTGCACGCCGCGCCCCACACGTCCAGCTCGATCATCTCCAAGTCGGTGGCCCGCGGCGGCGGTCGCAGCTCCTACCGCGGGCTGGTGCAGGTGCTCGAGGGCGCCGGGCACTCGGCCTCGACGGTGCGCTGCGACGCGCTCCTGGTCGACTCGATCAGCCGCTCGGACACCTACCCGTACGTCGACGTCCGCGAGGACGACGTCTCCATGGGCCACGAGGCGACCGTCTCGAAGGTCTCCGAGGACCAGCTCTTCTACCTCATGAGCCGCGGCATGGCCGAGGACGAGGCAATGGCGATGATCGTGCGCGGCTTCATCGAGCCCATCGCGCGGGAGCTGCCGATGGAGTACGCCCTCGAGCTCAACCGGCTCATCGAGCTGCAGATGGAAGGAGCGGTCGGCTGAGCATGGCTGACACGTCCAACAGCACCACCACCAGCATCCCGACCGACGAGGCCCTCGGCCTGGACGGTCTCGACGCTGGACGCGAGGACCTCGCGCTCGACCTGCCCGGCGGCGCCCCGGCGACCCTCACGGCACCGCTCTCCGGCGCCTCCGTGCCCGACGGCGGCTCGCCCGTGGGCTCGGCGCCTGCGCAGCACGGCTTGAACGCCCACAGCCACGGCGCGGGTGTGCCGGCCACCAACCGTGCGGAGCGGCGCACGTCGTTCGACGTCGCCGACTTCCCGGTGCCGAGCGGGCGCGAGGAGGACTGGCGGTTCACCCCCATCGAGCGCGCCCGTGACCTCTTCGAGCCCGCCGGCGCCAGCGTCAGCGGCCTGCGGGTCGAGGTCTCCACCGCGGACGGTGTGACCCACCGTCGCGGCAGCTCCGACGCGAGCGCCGGCAAGGGCTTCGTGCCCGGTGACCGGGCCGCTGCCGTGGCCTGGGCCGACGCCGCCTCGGCCGGCGCCGTCGACGTCGTCGACATCGCCGCCGAGGCCGACCTGGCCGAGCCGGTGCTCGTGCGCGTCGCCAGCGACGCCCCCCGCTCGGCGGGCCACCTCGTGGTCCGGGCCGGCGCCTACAGCCGCGCCACCGTGGTGCTCGACCACTCCGGCTCCGGCCACGTCGGCAGCGGCGTGGAGGCCGTGGTCGGCGAGGGCGCGCACCTCGTGGTGGTCAGCGTGCACCAGTGGGAGGACGACGCCGTGCACCTCGCGCAGCACGACCTCCTCGTCGGGCGCGACGCCACCGTCAAGCACGTCGTGGTGACGCTCGGCGGCTCGCTCGTGCGCGTCGGGTCCACCGTCCGCTACGCGGGCCCCGGAGGCGACGCGACGCTGCTCGGCGTCTATTTCTCCGACGCTGGCCAGCACCTGGAGCACCGCTCCTTCGTTGACCACGAGGCGGCCAACTGCCGCTCCAACGTCACGTACAAGGGGGCCCTGCAGGGCGAGACCGCGCGAGCGGTCTGGGTCGGTGACGTGCTCATCCGCGCGAGCGCGCTAGGCACCGACACCTACGAGCTCAACCGCAACCTCGTGCTCACCGACGGCGCCCGCGCCGACTCGGTGCCGAACCTCGAGATCGAGACCGGCGAGATCGTCGGGGCCGGCCACGCCAGCGCCACCGGGCGCTTCGACGACGAGCAGCTCTTCTACCTGCAGAGCCGCGGTATCCCGGAGGACCAGGCCCGCCGCATGGTGGTCCGCGCCTTCTTCGCCGACGTGCTGCAGCAGATCGGCGTCCGCTCGATCACCGACCAGCTGATGGCCGCCATCGAGGCGGAGCTGGAGCTTGCTGACGGCTCCGGCGACGAAGGAGACCTGCCCGTGGTGGCCGACGGCGTCGAGGCGGAGCTCGCCGGCGCCCGCCTGTGAGCACGAGCGAGACGGCGGACAAGGCAGCTGACAGGACAGTGAGCATGGTGCGCGTGTGCTCGGTGCACGACGTCCCCGACCCGGGGGCGCTGCGTGTCGAGGTGCCGACCCCGTCGGGGACGGTGGCCGTCGCCGTCGTCCGCGACGAGGACGGCGGCCTGCACGCCATCTCGGACACCTGCAGCCACCAGGCCGTCTCCCTGTCCGAGGGTGACGTCGAGGGCTGCATGATCGAGTGCTGGCTGCACGGGTCGGCGTTCGACCTGCGCACCGGCCGCCCGAGCGCGCTGCCCGCCGTCCACCCCGTGCCCGTGTACGCCCTGGCCGTGGACGGCGACGACGTCCTCGTCGACGCTACCGCCGACATCGGCCCCGCCGCCGAAGCGCGCTGACCAGCGCTGCTGAAGACCTGATCTGACCTGTTGACCTGAGGAGCACCGCATGGCCACCCTGGAGATCCGAGACCTCCACGTCTCCGTGGAGACCCCCGACGCCGGCCCGAAGCAGATCCTGCGCGGCGTCGACCTGACCGTCCGCGCGGGCGAGACCCACGCGATCATGGGCCCGAACGGCTCCGGCAAGTCGACGCTGGCGTACTCGATCGCCGGGCACCCCCGCTACACCGTCACTGGCGGCACCGTCACCCTCGACGGCGAGGACGTGCTGGCCATGAGCGTGGACGAGCGCGCCCGCGCCGGCCTGTTCCTGGCGATGCAGTACCCCGTCGAGGTGCCGGGCGTCACGGTGTCGAACTTCCTGCGCACCGCCAAGACGGCTGTCTCCGGTGAGGCGCCGTCGCTGCGCCACTGGACCAAGGACGTCAAGGCCGCCATGGACGCGCTGCGCATGGACCCGGCGTTCGCCGAGCGCAACGTCAACGAGGGCTTCTCCGGCGGTGAGAAGAAGCGCCACGAGATCCTTCAGATGGAGCTGCTCAAGCCGAAGGTCGCCGTCCTCGACGAGACTGACTCCGGCCTCGACGTCGACGCGCTGCGCATCGTCTCCGAGGGCGTCAACCGCGTCCGCGAGACCGGCGAGACGGGCCTGCTGCTCATCACGCACTACACGCGCATCCTGCGGTACGTGAAGCCCGACTTCGTCCACGTCTTCGTGGCCGGCCGGGTGGCCGAGGAGGGTGGCCCCGAGCTCGCCGACGACCTCGAGGAGAACGGCTACGACCGCTTCCTCGACAGCTCGGCGCCGGTGACCGCCTGATGTCTGACGTCGACGTCGCCGACGTCGAGGAGGCCCTCAAGGACGTCGTCGACCCGGAGCTCGGCATCAACGTGGTCGACCTCGGCCTCGTCTACGGCCTGACCGTGGAGGAGCCCCGCACGGCCGTCATCGACATGACCCTCACCTCGGCGGCGTGCCCGCTGACCGAGGAGATCGAGGCGCAGGTCGCCGACGTCCTCTCCGGCGTCGTCGACGACCACCGGATCAACTGGGTGTGGATGCCACCGTGGGACATGCAGAAGATCACCCCGGACGGCCGCGACCAGCTGCGGGCGCTCGGCTTCAACGTCTGACCACCACCGGTGGTCACAGCGGCGTGCAGAACCCCGCGGGAAGGCTCGTTGAGGGCCTTCCCGCGGGGTTCTGCACGCCGGTAGTACCACCGCTCGGCGTCACGCGGTGAGCAGCCGCCTGGTCGAGGTGGAACCGGAGCGTCTGACCGGGTGGGTGCAGCGCTTCACCGCGTCTCACGGGGCGGCGCAGCTGGCGGAGTCGCCGGAGCGGCTGGTCCTGCGCGCCGCGGACGGCGAGACGGCGGACCTGGAGGTGCCCTGGCCCGCGCTGCGTGCGCCGTTGTCCTCCTCGGCGGTCGCTGAGGATGACGACGACGTCGGCGCGAGCGTCGCCGCGCTCGCCGCTCACGCCGCCGCCGACCGGACGGCGGTGCTGCTGCTCCTGCGCCGCGGCGGGTGGGCCGTGGGCCTGGCGCGCGGCGGTGAGCTCCTCGACGGGACGCATGGCACGCGCTACGTGCAGTCCCGCACCGCGGCCGGCGGGTGGAGCCAGCAGCGGTACGCCCGTCGGCGAGCCAACCAGGCCGACGGCCTGGTCGGCGCCGCCGCGGAGGGGTTGGTGCGGCTGCTCGCGCAGGGACCGCCGCCGGAGGTCGTCGTCCCCGGTGGAGACCGCCAGCTCGTGGCCGACGTCCTCGCGGCCGTGCCCGCGGTGGTGCGTGACCGGCTGGACCAGCTGCCGCGGGGGCCGCTGCTCGACGTACCCGACCCGCGCCGCCGGGTGCTCGAGGAGGTCGCCGCGCGCGCCCGCTGCGTCCGCGTGCGGGTCGCCACCAACAGCTGAGTTCACCAGCCCGTGAGCTCATGAGCCTCGGCGCGCGAAGGCCCCCGTCAGGAGGGGCTCGACCACGGCGATGCGTACCCGCGCAGTGTGCCCCGACGCGTGCCCTGGGCGGTCACCCGCCTGCGCCCGGTGGCTGCGGCCCCGGGTGTACCGATGCTCAGGTGCGTGCTCCGGTGCGGTGATCGCCACACCCGCAGCGGCGTCCGGCGTGCGCCGCGCCCCACGCGTGCCACCCTGGTCAGGTGATCACCACACGACGCAGCGTGATGACCATTCTCGCCGGCGCAGGGTTCGCCCTCGCGCTCACCGGCTGCTCCGCCGTCGGCGACGTCGCCTCGGCCGCGGGGGAGGGGGCGAGCTCGGCAGAGGTGGGTGCCGCACGGGCGGCGGCGCTCGAGCAGGTCTGCGGCCTCGTCGAGGACGGCCAGCTCAGCGAGGCCGACCTGAACGCGCTGCGCACCGCCGTGCGCGCCGCCGAGGCCGCCGGCGTCGAGGGCGACGTCATCGCCCAGGCCGACCAGCTGCTAGGCGACGGCGGTCCCGACCAGGGCCAGGTGCAGCAGCTTCAGGCGGCCTGCGCCCAGGCCGGAGAGCAGACGGGCACCACCGCCGACCAGTAGTCCGACCAGTAGTCCGACCAGCAGGGTGAGGACCAGGACGACGACGGCGACTCCTGAGCCGGCTGGCTCGTGACGCACGAGGGCCCCTCCACCGCGCGGTGGAGGGGCCCTCGTCGTGCAGGCGGCTGCGCGCCGCGGCGGATCAGCCGCGCAGGCGGGCGCTGAGCTTCCAGGCGCCCGGCAGGGCCACACCGGCGATGACGGCCTTCACGAGCCCGCCGAGCAGGAACGGTGTGAAGCCGGCGGCGATGGCCTGCTCGGCGGTCATGCCGGTGGTCACGGCCAGCCACGGCACGCCGACGGCGAACACGACGAGCTGGCCGGCGGCGAACAGGGGCACCGCCAGCCACCAGCGGCGGTCGGCGCCGTAGCGGGCAGCCAGGCCGATGAGGAACGCGGCGGGCAGGAATCCGACGATGTAGCCGCCGGTGGCGCCGGCCACGACGTCCCAGCCGCTGGAGGCCTCGGAGTAGAACGGCAGCCCGATGCCGCCGAGCACGGCGTACAGGCCCATCGAGGACAGGCCTCGCACCGGGCCGAGCGAGGCGGCCACGAGGACGAGCGCCAGCGTCTGGCCGGTGATCGGCACCGGCGTGAACCCCAGCGGCACGACTATCTGCGCGAGCAGTGCCGTGAACAGGGCGCCCCCGGTCACGAGCAGCGCGTCGCGCACGCGGGTGGACGAACTGACGGCGGGAACGAGGTCGGCGAGGACGGCGCGCCGGGGCAGCCGTCCGGGCAGAGGAGCGGTGATGGCCACGGGGACACCCTGGCAGACCGGTGCCGCGCGGCCCAAGGGGGAGCGTTTCGGCGACTAGACTGGGCAGGACATGATCACAGCGACCGACGTCGAGCTCCGCGCCGGCGCCCGCCTGCTGGTCTCGGGGGCCACCTTCCGCGTCGGGCGCGGCGACAGGGTGGGCCTCGTGGGCCGCAACGGGGCCGGCAAGACCACCCTTACCCGCGTGCTGTCCGGCGAGACCCAGCCGGCCGGCGGCTCGGTGACCTCTGACGGACCCGTCGGCTACCTCCCGCAGGACCCGCGCACCGGTGACCTGCAGCAGTCCGCCATCGCCCGCGTGCTCTCCGCGCGCGGCCTCGACGCCGTGGTCGCCAAGATGCGCGCCGCCGAGGAGGAGATGGCCGGCGACGACCCGGCCGTCCGTGCCAGGGCGATGGACCGCTACGCCAAGCTCGAGGCGCGCTTCACCGCGGCGGGCGGCTACGGGGCCGAGGCGGAGGCGCACCGGATCGCCGCCAACCTCAACCTGCCGGAGCGGGTGCTGGCCCAGCCCCTGGGCACCCTGTCGGGCGGTCAGCGCCGCCGCGTGGAGCTGGCGCGGATCCTGTTCTCCGACGCCGAAGTGCTGCTCCTGGACGAGCCCACCAACCACCTCGACGCCGACTCGATCGTCTGGCTGCGCGACCACCTCAAGACCTACTCCGGTGGGCTGGTGGTGATCAGTCACGACGTCGGCCTGCTGGACGCCGTGGTCACCAAGGTGTTCCACCTCGATGCGAACAGGTCCCAGCTGGACGTCTACAACGTCGGCTGGAAGCTCTACCTCGACCAGCGCCGCATCGACGAGGAGCGCCGCAAGCGCGAGCGCGCCAACGCCGAGAAGAAGGCCGGCACGCTCATGGCCCAGGCCGACAAGATGCGCGCGAAGGCCACCAAGGCCGTGGCGGCGCAGAACATGGCCAAGCGCGCCGAGAAGCTCGTCGCGGGCCTGGAGGACGTGCGCCAGGCCGACCGGGTGGCCAAGCTGCGCTTCCCGTCCCCGGCGCCCTGCGGGCGCACGCCGCTCACGGCGGAGCACCTGTCGAAGTCCTACGGGTCCCTGGAGATCTTCACCGGGGTCGACCTGGCGATCGACAAGGGCAGCAAGGTCGTGGTGCTGGGCCTCAACGGCGCCGGCAAGACCACGCTGCTGCGCCTGCTCGGCGGCGTGGAGACCCCCGATACCGGCGCCGTCGTCCCCGGTCACGGCCTGCGCCTGGGGTATTACGCCCAGGAGCACGAGACGATCGACGTCGCCAGGTCCGTGCTCGAGAACATGCGCTCCGCGGCCCCAGACCTCGACGACACGGGCGTGCGCAGTGTGCTCGGCTCGTTCCTGTTCATCGGCGACGACGTCCACAAGCCTGCGGGTGTGCTGTCCGGTGGGGAGAAGACGCGCCTGGCGCTGGCGATGCTCGTGGTGAGCGCCGCCAACGTGCTGCTGCTCGACGAGCCCACCAACAACCTCGACCCCGCCAGTCGCGAGGAAGTGCTCGACGCGCTGCGCCGCTACGAGGGCGCCGTCGTCCTGGTTACCCACGACGAGGGCGCCGTCCACGCGCTCGAACCCGAGCGCGTGGTGCTCCTCCCGGACGGCCAGGAAGACTTGTGGAGCCCGGAGTACGCCGAGCTGGTCTCCCTCGCCTGAGGGGTACGAGCCCCTCGAGACGCGGGACTTTGGTCCCCATATCGACCGACAAGATCAGTGCCGGTGGCACCGGGTGTGACGAGGCCGCACCATGGAGGCACCATGGTCGTTCCGGACACCGCCGAGAACCTGTGGTGGATGGACGCGGCCAGCAGGGGACTGGTCGAGGATGACTCAGGAGGGCACTATCGTGAGCGACAACCCAGTGATCAAGAAGGGCGCCCGCATCACCGGCGGCGAGCGCACCACCCTCGCCGACGACCTCAAGGCGAAGTACGCCCAGGGCGCCAGCATCAGGGCCCTGGCGGCCGAGACCGGCCGTTCCTACGGATTCGTGCACCGGATCCTCACCGAGAGCGATGTCTCGCTGCGCAGTCGCGGCGGGGCTACGCGAGGTTCGCGCAAGGCGAGCTGACCCCGGATCCGGGGCGGGCCCGCTCGAGCAGCGTGGCGGCCCGCGTCCGGGAAGTACCGGCGTCCGCCGGTGGTTGGGCAGCACGATGAGCAGTTCCAGCGGCTGGGCCGCCATGCGGTCGTTCAGCCGCGACGGGTCGGTGCGCGAGCACCGCCTCGCCCCGGGGACCCTCCGGCGCGTGGCGGCGCTTGCGCGTCCGCACCGGCGGCCCCTGGCCGTCTTCACGGCCCTCGTCGTCGTCGACGGCGCACTCGTGGCCGTGCCGCCTCTTCTGCTGCGCCACCTCATCGACGACGGCGTCCGCACCGGTGACCGCTCCGTGGTCGTCGTGCTGGCGCTGTTCGTGGCGGTGGTGGCGCTGGCTGAGGCGGCGCTCTCGCTGGTGCAGCGCTGGCTCTCGGCGCGCATCGGCGAGGGTCTGATCTACGACCTGCGCAGCGCCGTCTTCGAGCACGTGCAGCGCCAGTCGATCGGCTTCTTCACCCGCAGCCAGACCGGGGCGCTCGTCTCGCGTCTCAACAGCGACGTGGTGGGCGCTCAACAGGCCTTCACGTCGACCGCGGCGGGCGTCCTGTCCAACGCCGTGACCTTGGCCGCGGTGCTCACCGCGATGCTCTTCCTGAGCTGGCAGGTGACGCTGCTGGCCCTCGTCGTCGTGCCGGCGTTCCTGCTGCCCGCCCGCCGCGTGGGACGGCGCCTCGCGGCCCTGCGGCGCGAGGCGATGCAGCGCAACGCCGATCTCGGCGAGCGGATGACCGAGCGGTTCGGCGTGGCCGGGGCCCTGCTCGTCAAGACCTACGGCGACGACGCCGAGGAGTCCTCCCAGTTCCGCGCTCGCGTCGCAGCGGTGCGTGACGTCGGAGTGCGCACGGCGCTGAGCAGCCGTGTCTTCTTCGCCGGGCTCACCGCCCTGGCAGCCCTGGCGACGGCCATGGTCTACGGCGTCGGGGGATGGCTGGCCATCAGCGGCGCGGTCACCACCGGCTCGCTCGTGGCGCTGGCGGCGCTACTGGGCCGCCTCTACGGTCCGATCACGGGCCTGGCCAACGTCCAGATCGACGTCATGACGGCGCTGGTCTCCTTCGAGCGCGTCTTCGAGGTGCTCGACCTGCGACCCGCCGTGCGCGACCCCGAGCACCCCGTACCGCTGCCCGAGGGGCCCCTCGACGTCGAGCTCGACGACGTGGTGTTCACCTACCCCGTGACTCCGTCACTCGTTTCTCTGGGCGCCGCCGAGAGCCCCAAGGACGGGGACGACGACGGCGAGCAAGCTGACACGCCCGACCAGCCGGACCGGCCGGTGCTGCGTGGGGTGAGCCTGCACGCCGGGGCGGGTGAGGTGGTGGCTCTCGTGGGGCGCAGCGGTGCCGGCAAGACCACGCTGGCCTCGCTCGTGGCGCGGCTCTACGACGTCGACTCCGGCGCGGTGCGCGTCGGCGGCGTGGACGTGCGCGACGTCACCCAGGCCGAGCTGCGCCGCCGCGTCGGCGTGGTCAGCCAGGACGCGCACCTCTTCCACGACACGGTCCGCGCCAACCTCCGCTACGGCTCGCCGGGGGCAGGCGAGGAGGAGCTCTGGACGGCGTTGGCCGCTGCCCGCGCCGACGCCGTCGTGCGTGCCCTGCCGCAGGGGCTCGACACCGTCGTGGGGGAGCGTGGCCACCGGCTCTCCGGTGGGGAGAAGCAGCGTGTGGCGCTGGCGCGGCTGCTGCTGCGCGCGCCCAGCGTCGTCATCCTCGACGAGGCGACGGCCCACCTCGACAGCGAGTCCGAGCGCGCGGTCCAGGAGGCGCTGGACGCCGCGCTGGTGGGCCGGACCAGCATCGTCATCGCCCACCGGCTCTCGACGGTGCGCAGCGCCGACCTCATCTGCGTGGTCGACGACGGGCAGGTGGTCGAGCGCGGCACCCACGCCGAGCTCATCGCCCGCGCCGGTCTGTACGCGGACCTGTACCGCACGCAGTTCGCCGATGGCGCCGATGGCACAGACGACGCTGACGGCAGGGACGGTGTCGTACCAGCGTCGACTCCGCACAACTGCAGCCTGGGCCCAGGCACGTGCCGACTGAGTCCGGTCGTGTCACCCGGACGGCCCAGCTGATCAACGGCCGAGCTGATCAACGGCCGAGCTGGCGCTCGCTCTCGCGCCGCGCGGCGGCCAGCATCGCCTCGACGGCGGCGTCCTCGACCTCTTCATCGGTGGGGGCGCGGTTCGGGTCGTACACGACCACCTCCGCGCGCCGCTCGCGGCGTCCCGCGGCGACGTCGGCCTCGTAGGCGGCACGGCGCATGTGGACGACGAGGAACACCCACGCACCGATCGCGAACAGCAGCCACTGCACGGTGTAGCCGAGGTGCGGCCCCTCGTCGAGGCTCGGGGCGTCGGCAGCACGGGGGGCGGCGGTAGGCGCCGGCGTCTCGCCGTCCTTCTCGAGTTCCCCGTAGGCGGCGGTGATGACCTCCGGGGAGACCGTGGCGGCGGTGGCGCCGATGGCCGCAGCGATACCGGAGGCCACGGATCCGGCCAGGTCGATGGCCTGTACCTGCCCGGGGGGCGCGTCGCGGCCGTCGACGGGCTCTGAGGGGCGCAGCCGCACGACGACGTCGACGCGGCCGGCCGGGGGAGCCGGGACGACGCTGGGGCCGTCCAGCGATGTCGGGTCGGGCGGGAGCCAGCCTCTGTCGACGACGAGGAGGTGGCCGTCGTCCAGCCTCAGGGGAACGAGCACCTCGTAGCCGTAGCCCTGACCCTCGTGCGGGCGATGCCGCACGAGGAGGGTGGCCTGCGCGAGGTAGGTACCGCTCACCGCGACGGGGGTCCAGGTGCGGTCCCGGGGCAACGGTGAGGTGAAGTCGGGGAGCGCGGTCGCCAAGGGGACCGGTGAGCGGTGGTAGTTCGCCTCGACGAGGTCGATGGCAGCCACGCGCTCCACGCGCCGGTCCCATTGCCAGCGCGCCAGCGCGAGGCATGCCAGGGAGAACAGCAGAGCGAGGGCGATCGCCCTCAGCCATCGCCGCTGCAGCAGCAGCCGGTGCACCCCACCACGGTACGGCGACCGTCTGGGTGAACCCCGACAGCGTCAGGTGCTGACGAGCGGCGTCAGGCAGTGAGAAGCAGTGTCAGCCGGTGTGCTGCGCGGCCAGCGAGGGCCGCGCCGAGAC
The DNA here is from genome assembly GCF_003149145.1 of Quadrisphaera granulorum. Lineage (GTDB taxonomy): Bacteria > Actinomycetota > Actinomycetes > Actinomycetales > Quadrisphaeraceae > Quadrisphaera > Quadrisphaera granulorum. The sequence continues at coordinate 63,620 of NZ_QGDQ01000022.1, forward strand.
GGCCTCCACCTCCCGCAGGAACCCACGCACCTGCAGGTGCGCGGAGAGGTGCTCGCGGTGGTCGCCGCAGGCGAGCCACGTCTTTCGCCGCTCAGGGGTGTGCAGGCGGGGGTTGTTCCACAGCAGCGCGTAGTCAGCGACACCCCGGCACCCCCGTGCGCTGCAAACCAGATCCGGTGCGGGCTCGTGCAGCTCGAAGGCCATGACCCCCACTCTCCCACCCGCGCGCCCCATGAGGGAACCCCGCGAGTCCTGTGGGTTACCTGCCGATGAACCGCGCTCGTCCCGAACGGTGGACGGGAAGAGCGACGCCGGGCGGTGGGGGGGACCGCCCGGCGTCAGCGCGAGCCGACGGGGGGACGAGTCGCGCTGCTCAGATGGTCCCGGTGGGTGGAGTGCGGGGGGAACCCGTCGATGCCTGGATCACTCCGCTGCGGTACGCCTCGGGGCACGAGGCGCCGCAGACGGAGCAGTCACGTGACGCACCGTGGCTCGATGACGCTCCGCGGGCCGCTGAGCCGGGCGGTTCACGAGCCGGGCGGTTCGCCCGTCAGCTGGTGAGGGAGCCGGCTGGTCAGCTGGCGCGGGCCTCCGGCGGACCGTCGTCGTCCTGAGGCTTCCCCGGAGTGGACGCCCGCCCGGCGTCGTCGCTGCTGTCGGCCGCGGGGTGGTGATCGACCGTCTCGCCGCGCACCACCTGAACCGGCCGCAGCGCCGCCGGGTCGGTCACCTGCTCGTCCTGGTGAGGAGAGGGGACGTCGCGCAACGAGCGACCTGACCCCCAGTTGACCGGCAGGCGCTCGCGGCCGGCGTTGGCGATGAGCACCGCCACGTAGGGCAGGAAGATGGCGCCGATCGCGGCCACCCACCGCCACGGCCCGTCGAGCACGAAGATGAGCCCGAAGCACAGGACACGGATGCCCATCGTGATGCCGTACCGGAGCATCCGGGAGTCGATGTCCTGCTGGTGGGAACGTCCGGCGGACGTGATCGACGGGGTGGTCGATGCGCTCCGGCGCTCCGACCGCGGGGTCTGCGAGCGAGCCACGGGTCAACCGTACGGCTGTCGGGCCGGTAGCGTGCGCCGACGAGAGTCGGTCGCCTCGACATGGCGGACCGCCGCTCGACGTGCAGCGACACATGGTGAGACGACTGGTGACGAGAGCCGAGCGGGCTCAAGAGCGGGAGGTGGCGCGTGCCGGAGGGCCGCAGCGTGCTGGTGACGGGTGCTGACCGGGGGATCGGCCGGGCTATTGCCGCCGCCTTCGTCGCCGCGGGAGACCGCGTGGTGGGCACGTATCGCACCGGGCGGCCCGAGGACGTGCCCGAGGGCGCCCTCGCCGTGCAGGCGGATGTGACCGACACCACGTCCGTCGACGCCGCGTTCACGCGCGCCGAGGAGGCGCACGGACCCGTCGAGGTGCTCGTCGCCAACGCCGGCGTCACCCGCGACGCCCTGCTCCTGCGCGCCACCGACGACGACTTCGCCGCCGTCCTGGACACCAACCTCGGTGGCGCCCACCGCTGCGCGCGCCGGGCCGCCAAGGGCATGGTCCGCCTCAAGCGCGGGCGCATCGTCTTCATCGGCAGCGTCGTCGGCCTGTACGGCTCTCCGGGCCAGACCAGCTACGCGGCCAGCAAGGCGGCCCTGGTCGGCATGGCCCGCGCGCTGACGCGTGAGCTCGGAGGCCGCGGCATCACGGCGAACGTCGTCGCCCCGGGATACATCCACACGGCCATGACCGACGCGCTGTCCGAGTCGCAGCAGGAGGTCTACCAGAAGGCCATCCCGGCGGGCCGCTTCGGCGAGGTCGACGAGATCGCCGGCGTCGTGGCCTTCCTGGCCTCGGACGCCGCCGGGTACATCAGCGGGGCGGTCGTCCCCGTCGACGGAGGATTGGGGATGGGTCACTGATGGCTGGACTTCTCGAGGGCAAGCGCCTGCTCGTCACCGGGGTGCTGACGGACACGTCGATGGCGTTCCACGTCGCGCGGCTCGCGCAGGAGCAGGGCGCCACCGTGGTGCTCAGCAGCTTCGGGCGCCAGATGCGCATCACCGAGGTGATCGCGCGCCGCCTGCCGCAGCCCGCTCCGGTGGTGCAGCTGGACGTCTCCAGCGCCGACGACCTGGCCGCGCTCGCGGGGCGCATCACCGAGCAGCTCGGCGAGGGCGTCCAGCTCGACGGCGTCGTGCACTCCATCGGCTTCGCGCCGCAGGCGGTCATGGGTGACGGGTTCCTGTCGGCCGAGTGGAACGACGTCGCCACCGCCCTGCAGGTCTCCGCGTTCAGCCTGCAGTCGCTCGTGGTGGCCTGCCGGCCGCTGCTGGCCCCCGGCGCGGGCGTGGTCGGTCTGACCTTCGACGCGTCGCTGGCGTGGCCCGTGTACGGCTGGATGGGCGTGGCCAAGGCCGCGTTCGAGTCCGTGAGCCGCTACCTGGCCCGCGAGCTCGGCGGCGAGGGCGTGCGCTGCAACCTCGTGGCGGCCGGTCCCGTCCGCACCACCGCCGCCAAGGCGATCCCGGGCTTCGAGGCGTTCGAGAGTGTCTGGAGCGAGCGGGCGCCGCTGGCCTGGGACGTCAAGGACCCGGTGCCCCCGGCGCAGGCGTGCGTGGCGCTGCTGTCCGACTGGTTCCCCAAGACCACCGGCGAGATCGTCCACGTCGACGGCGGCGTGCACGCCGTCGGTGCCTGAGCGGTCCACGCGTGAGCGGGGCGACCGGCGGCCCGGACGGGACGGCCGGGCCGCTGCACCGGCTGGTGCTCGTGCGGCACGGCAAGGCCGTGGCGGACTCCGCCGATGGCTCCGACCACTCCCGTGCACTGGCGCCGCGCGGTGCCAGCCAGGCCGCCGCGACGGCGGCCTGGCTGGTGGAGCGCGGTCTCGGCAGCCCCGACCTCGTGCTCGTCTCCTCCGCGGTGCGCACGGCGCAGACGTGGCAGGTGATGGCTCCCCTCCTGCACCCCGGGACGGTGCGCGAGGAGCCGGAGCTCTACGAGACCTCCGCGGAGGCGCTCGTGCATCTCGTCGCGGCGACGCCCGAGGAGGTGGCCGTTCTCGCGCTCGTGGGGCACGAACCGGTGGTCTCGGGTGCGGCGTCCGCGCTGGCCGGTGAGGGCTCCGATGGACGGCTCGCGGCGCAGGTTCTGGCGGGCGTGAGCACCGGCTCCGCCGTCGTCCTCGAGCTCGACCACCCGTGGGCCGAGCTGCAGCAGGGGACAGCGCGGCTGGTGGCGCTCTACACCCCCTGAGGCGTTCCGCCAAGGGTGGCCGACCGCCCATGATCACGGTGATGGTGGGCGGGTGGCCACCCTGGGCAGGGGGTCAGTCCGCGTGCAGGTGGGCCCAGACCACCTTGCCGCCGGGCACCTCCTCGACGTGCCAGCGAACGGCCACCGTCGCCACGACGAGCATGCCGCGGCCCCCGCCGTCGTACGGTTCCACCAGCGCCGGGCGCACCGCGGAGGTGTCGCGGACGCCGACGGACGCCGACGTCGCGTCGGCCTCGAGCAAGAGCTCCAGCGGGCCAGGAGCGTGCCGCACCGCGTTGGTCACGAGCTCGGAGACCACGAGCACCACCGACTCCACCAGCGATTCAGGCGCCCCGACCCGCCCCAGGAGCTCGGTGGCGGCGGCGCGTCCGGAGCGCGCCGACGCGGGCTCGCCCGCCAGCGGCAGCGTGCGGCGCAGGCCCACGTCGGCTCGGCCTCCGGTCAGCGCAGTGGCGTGGCGGTGGCCGGCACCTGCACGTCGGGGCGAGGCGCCGGGGGAGGTGTTCCGTCACCGAAGGGACGCCCACCCAGCTGCTCGCGGTGGTGGGGCTCGAGCCAGCCGGACAGGTCCGGCCCCTTCGGCACGATGCCGCTGGGGTTGATGTCGCGGTGCACGCGGTAGTAGTGCGCCTTGATCTGGGCGAAGTCGGTGGTGTCACCGAAGCCCGGCGTGGTGAACAGGTCGCGCGCGTACGCCCACAGGGCACGGAACTCCGAGAGCTTGTTCCGGTTGCACTTGAAGTGACCGTGGTAGACCGCGTCGAAGCGGGCGAGCGTGGTGAACAGGCGCACGTCGGCCTCGGTGATGGTGTCGCCGACGAGGTAGCGCCGGGTGGTCAGGCGCTCCTCGAGGGTGTCCAGGGCTGCGAAGAGCCGGTCGTGCGCGGCGTCGTAGGACTCCTGCGACCCAGCGAACCCCGCGCGGTACACGCCGTTGTTGACCTCCGTGTAGACGTGGCGCATCACCGCGTCCATCTCGTCGCGCAGGTGCTCGGGGTAGAGGTCCGGCGCGCCGTCGCGGTGGTGCTCGGTCCACTCGGTGGACAGGTCCAGCGTCATTTGCGCGAAGTCGTTGGTGACCACGGCCTTGGTCGGGACATCGATGAGCGCCGGCACCGTGATGCCGCGCGGGTAGTCCGGGAAACGCGCGAAGTACGCCTCCTGGAGGCGCTCGTAGCCGAGCACCGGGTCACGGCCATCGGGGTCTAGGTCGAAGGTCCAGCTGCGCTCGTCGTGCTCGGGACCGCACAGGCCCAGGGAGATGGCGTCCTCCAAGCCCAGCAGGCGCCGGACGATGATGGCGCGGTTGGCCCACGGGCACGCCCGCGCCGCCACGAGGCGGTAGCGCCCTGGCTCGACGGGCCACAGCTGGGTGCCGCCAGGTCCCTCCACAGGGTCGGAGCCGGGTGCGCTACCGGTGGCGTGGACGATGCGGTCGGTGATGTAGCGGGTGTCTCGGGTGAACTCCTGGCCGGGCTTCGAGTAGACGCCAGGGGTGGAGTGCTCCTCGTGCTCGTCGACGGCGCTGCTGGTCACGTGCCGACCCTACGCGCGCGGCATCCGCCCACGCCCTTCCAGCGGCCGACGAGGCGCGCCAGCACGTGCCCTCGGTGGCGTTCGCCGGTACCTCTGACGGGCGAGACGCTGCAGTTCGGCGGAGCCCGTGCCGAGGCAGGGCGAGAGATCGAGAGTAAATGAGAACCGTTATGGTTTGAGGGTGGAGGTGCTCCGGGTCCGCTCGCTGACCGCCGTGACAGCCGGGCGCACCCTGCTGCACGGGGTCGACCTCGACGTCCCCGCGGCCGGCATGCCGGGGGCACGGACCGCTGTCGTGGGTGCCTCCGGTTCCGGCAAGTCCCTCACCGCCGCCGCCGTGCTGGGCCGTGTGCCCCCGGGGGTCCAGGTGACCGGCTCGGTGCGCCTCGCCGACCAGGAGGTGCTCGGGGTCCCCGCCCCGCGCCGGGCTGACGGGAGCCGGCCCAGCGCCGTCGGTCAGGACCCCTCACGTGCGTTGCACCCGCTGGTCGCCGTGGGGACCCAGGTGGCGGCGCCGCTCCAGGCCCTCGGGGCGCGGCGCAGCGCCGCGCGCGCGCAGGCCCTGGACCTCCTGGGCGCCGTCGGATTCGCCGACCCCCGCGCCGCCGCGAGCGCACGTCCAGCGGAGCTGTCCGGTGGCCAGCGCCAGCGCGCGTGCCTGGCGCTGGCGCTGGCGCGTCCGGGGCCGCTGCTCGTGGCGGACGAACCGACCACCGCACTCGACGTCGTCACCCAGACTCGGGTCGTCGAGCTGCTGCGCGAGCGCACCGGCGGCCCGGGGCAGCCCGCCCTGCTCTTCATCACCCACGACCTCGCTGTGGCCGCCCAGCTGTGCCAGCGCGTGGTGGTGGTCGAGGGCGGGCGCTTCGTCGAGGTCGCGCACGTCGCGGAACTGCTCTCCGCCCCCACCAGCTCCGCTGCCCGCGCCCTGGTGGCGGCCGCCCGCCGCGCACACGCCGCGCTGCCGCCTCGCACCCTGGTGGGGGTGGCCCCGTGACCGGCGCCCGCGTGAGCGGGGTCCTGCTGAGCGCTCACGGCCTGGTGCGGCGCTACCGCGCCCCTGGCGGGGAGCGGACCGTGCTCGACGGTGTCGACCTCGACGTCCACCGTGGTGAGTCGCTCGCGCTGCTCGGCCGCTCCGGCGCAGGCAAGTCCACGTTGCTGCGTGTCCTGCTGGCCCTGGAAGCTCCCGACGCCGGCGCCGTCACCGCCGCGGTGGGGGACGACGAGCGCCGCAGCGTCCGTCCCCACTGGCGCACCGGCGCACTGCGCTGGTACCGGCGCGCCGTCCAGCACGTCCCGCAGGACAGCGCCGCCAGCCTCGACCCGCGCCTGAGTGCGCTGCAGGCCGTCGAGCAGCCGCTGGTCCGGCTGGGACTGCACCGCGCCGGGAGCGTCGCGGCGGCCGAGCGCGCCGCGGAGTGCCTCGAGGCCGTCGGCGTCGGTGCGGCCCTGCACGGCCACCGGCCGCGCCAGTTGTCCGGCGGCCAGGCGCAGCGCGTGGCGATCGCACGGGCGCTGGCGCCCCGGCCCGTCGTCGTCCTGGCCGACGAGCCCGTCAGCGGGCTGGACGCGCCGCTGCGCGAGCACGTCCTCGACGCGCTGGCGCGGGTCCGCAGCACCACGGCCCTGGTGGTGGTGAGCCACGACCTGGCCGCCGTTGCCGCTCTGTGCGAGCGGACCGCGGTCCTGCACGCCGGGCGCCTCGTCGAGGACCGCCCGACCTGCGACCTCCTCGCCGACCCCCGCCACGAGGCGGTCCGCGAGCTCGTCGACGCTCTGCCCCGCCTGCCCTCGGTCGACGGCGCACCCCAGCCGGCCTGAGCTCTCCCCGCACCAGCACCACCCATCTCCTCTGGAGGACCCCTTGCCCCGCCCTGCCCTGCCCCCTTCCCGGTCCGTCCGCCGACTGGCGCTGCACCTGGCCGTGCCTGCCGCGGGGCTCCTGCTGCTCACCGGCTGCTTCTCCGGCTCCACCGGGAGCGCGCAGGACGCCGCGCCGACGGCCGGTGCCAGCGCGGGCACCGGTGACGCGCGCATCCGCATCGCCCACCTGCAGCCGCCGCGCTCGGGCTTCTCCCCGCTCACCGACGACGCCTTCAAGATGGCGCGCTGGTCGAACATCGAGCCGCTCGTCGTCCTGGACGACAACGGCGACGCGCAGCCGCTCCTGGCCACCGCCTGGTCGCAGGTCGACCCGACCACGTGGCGCTTCGAGATCCGCCAGGGCGTGACCTTCCACGACGGCCAGCCCCTGACCACCGACGCCGTCGTCGCGTCCCTGACGGCGGCGGCCGCGGCGTCCCCGCCGCCGCGCATCCTCGACGGCGTCCAGCTCACCGCGCAGGTCGACCCCGCGGCGCCGCAGGAGGCCGTGCTGGTCCGCACCGCCGCGGCCGACCCGCTGCTGCCGCAGCGCCTGTCGAGCCCCCAGCTGTCGATCATGTCGCCCGCCGCCTACCCGTCCGGTGGGGGACAGGTCAACCCGGTGCGCCACGGCACCGGCCCGTTCGTGCTGACGGCCGTCAACGGCACCTCCAGCGCCACGCTGGACCGCTTCGACGGCTACTGGGGCACCAAGGCCGCGGCCTCCGGCATCGACGCCTCCTTCGTGCCGGACGGCACCGCCCGCGCCGCGGCGCTGCGCACCGGCACCGCCGACATCGTCGAGGCGGTGCCCGCGGGCCAGGCGTCCCTGCTCGACCCGGCGCTGCTGCACGAGGTGCAGATGCCCCGCACCAACACGCTGTACCTCAACACCGCCAGCGGCGTCTTCGCCGACCCTGCGGCCCGCGCCGCGGCCCGGGCGGCGGTGGACGCCCAGACCATCGTCGACGTCGTCTACGAGGGCCGCGCCGACGTGGCGAAGGGCCTGCTCGGCCCCGCGCTGCCGTGGAGCGCCGACCGCCCGCAGCGCACGCAGGCCGCGGCACCGGCAGGCGGTGGCAACGGCCGCGTCATCACCCTCGGCACCTTCACCGACCGCGCCGAGCTCCCCGAGGTGGCCGTGCAGCTGCAGGCGCAGCTGGAGGCCGCCGGGTTCGTGGTGCAGCAGGACGTGCGCGAGTACGCCCAGATCGAGGCCGACGCGCTGTCGGGGAAGTTCGACGCCTTCATCCTGTCCCGAGCCACGGTGCTCGACTCCGGCGACCCGGTGGCCTACCTGGCCAGCGACTTCAGCTGCGCGGGCTCGTTCAACATCTCCCAGTTCTGCGACCCTGCCGTCGACGCGGCCATCGCCGCGGCGTCCTCGACGCCCGCGGGCCCGCAGCGCCGCGCGGCCGTGCTGGCCGCCGAGAAGCTCATCCTCGAGGCCGACGCCGCGGTGCCGATGCTCCACGAGCGCGTGCTGCAGGGCGAGCAGCCCGGCGTCACCGACGCCGCGCGCGACCCGCGCGAGCGCGCCCTCGTCACCCCGAGCACGACGGTCGGGGCGGCCAGCTCGTGAGCACCGCGCCGACCGGGACCCACCAGGCGCGCACCCCGGGGCGAGCCGCGCGGCTCGCCCCGGGGCTGGCCTCGGGCGTCCTGGTCGGCGCCTCGCGCCTGGGGGCGTTGGCGGCGGCGCTCGTCGTCGTCGGCGCCCTGCCGTGGCTGTCGGGCCGCGACCCGGCCCTCGCGGTGCTGCGGGCGCGCTCGGAGGAGCAGGTGGCCACCCCCGAGGCCCTGGCCTCGGTGCGCCAGGACCTCGGGCTGGCCCCCACCGCAGGCGGGCAGCTGCTGCGCTGGGCCTCGGGCGTGGTCCGGGGCGACCTGGGGACGTCGTGGGTGAGCGGACGTCCGGTGCTGCCCGACGTCCTGGGCGGCCTCGCGGTGTCGCTGACCCTCATGGCGTTCGCCATCGCGGTGGCCGCGGTGGTGGCCGCCCTCCTCGTGGCCCCGGCGCTGCGCGCGGCCGTGCGCGGTGGTGCCACGCGCAGCGGGGGTGCCGTGGCCGCGCTGCTGACCTCCCTGCCGGAGTTCCTGCTGGCCACGGCGCTGCTCGTCGTGGTGGCCGTGCACCTGCGGTGGCTGCCGCCCTACGGCTGGGAGGGCCCGCACCACGCCGTGCTCCCGGCGCTGGCGCTCGGCCTGCCCGCCGGTGGTCTGCTGGGCCGCCTGCTCGCCGACGCCGTGAGCTCCGCCTCCGCCGAGCCGTGGGTGGCCACCTGGACCACCGCCGGCACCACGCGGGGCCGTCTGGTCGGCGGACTGTTGCTGCGGGCCGTGCCCGGCGTCGCCCCGCAGGTGGGGATGGTGCTCGTGGGGCTGGCCGGCGGCGCCGTGCCCGTGGAGCGCGTCTTCGCCATCCCCGGCATCGGCAGGACCTCGCTGGGCGCCGCCGCCGCCCAGGACGCCCCGCTGCTGCAGGCGTGCGTGCTCGCGCTGCTCGTGGTCGGCGTCGTGTGCGGCGCCGGCGCCGCGCTGCTGCGGCGGGTGGTGCTCGGGCGGGCGCTGCGCACCGCGGGCCTGTCCGTGGCCGAGCCGGAGGCCGCCCGCGGCTGGGGCGCCCGCGCGGTGCCGGTGTGCTGCGCCCTGCTGCTCGTGGCGGTGACGGTGTCCGGGCTCCTGCGCGACCCCTTCACCCCCGCCCACGGGCGCCTGCAGCCGCCGAGCCTCGCCCTGCCGCTGGGCGCCGACGCCTCCGGGCGGGACCTGCTCGCCCGGGTCGGCCACGGAGCCGCCAGCACGGTGGGCACCGCGGTGCTCGTGTGCGCGCTCGCCGCCGTCGTCGGCATCGCCGCGGGGCTGCTCCCGCGCCTGTCCACCGGCCCGGTCGAGGTCGCCAACGCCGCCCCGCCGGTGCTCGCTGGCCTGGTCACGGCGGCGGTGCTGGGACCCGGCGGTCAGGTGGTCGGCAGCGCGGCGATCGCCGTGCTGGCCGTCTCCTGGGCGCCGCTGGCCGCGCACACGGCGGCCCTCGTCACCGAGGCCCGCGCCCAGCCGCACGTGAGGGTGCTGCCGCTGCTCGGCGTGGGCCGGGCCCGGCTGCTGCTCGTGCACGTCCTGCCCGACGTCCTCCCACCCGTGCTGCGCCACGCCGCGCTGCGCCTGCCGGGCATCGCGCTGGCGCTGGCGTCGCTGGGGTTCCTGGGCCTGGGGCCGCAGCCGCCGGCACCCGACTGGGGCCTCGTGCTGGCCGAGGGGATGCCCTACGTGGAGCGCGCGCCCTGGGCGGTGCTCGCGCCGGCCGCCTCGCTGGTGGCGCTGTCGGTGCTGGCCGTGACGCTGTCCTCGCTGGGGGGTGCCTCGGCGTCGTCGGCGCCCGGGCTCGGCCGTGCGGGGAGCGCGGGGAGCGCGGGCAGGTGGCGCCGCGCGGCCAGCACCAGGGCGGCGCTTGCCAGCGGCACCACGGCCAGCACCAGCCACGGCAGCGACCGCGCGGCGCCGGACGGGTCGGCCGCGTCCACGACGGACCCGACCAGCCAGCTGCCCAGCAGCACCGCGATCCCGCCGAACGTCGAGACCAGGCCGTAGCGGGCGCCGAGGTCGGCCGCGGGGGAGAGGGCGGCGACGACGTCACGACCCACGGGTATGAGCAGCATCTGCCCCGCCGTCACGAGCACCACGAGGGCCACCGCGCCGACCAGCGCCGCGCTCGCCCCGCCCACCTGGCGCGAGGCGGCCCCGGCGAGCACCGCTGCGACCAGCAGCGCGTGCCCCGCGAGCAGCGCCGCCGGCGCCGTCCACCGGTGCGAGGCCCAGCGCAGCAGCGGCATCTGCGCGAGCACCACCAGCCCCGCCGACAGCGCGAACAGCACCCCGACGGCGACGTCCGCCGTGTCACGGGCCATGCCCGCGCGGTCCAGCTCGAGCGGCAGCGTGAGGTAGAGCTGGTTGTAGACCACGAGGTAGCCCGCCTGGGCGAGGGCGACTGCCACGAAGACCGGCTCGCGCAGCGCGCTGACCGCACCGGCGACGAGCGGGCGGGACTCTGCCGGGGCGCCGCCCGCGCGGTCGCGGCGCGGCAGCAACCGCCAGTGACCGAGGAGGACGACGACGAACACCGCCGCCGCGCTCAGGCACGCTGCGCGGAACCCGACGAGCAGCAGCGCCGAGCCGAGCACCGGCCCCGCCAGCGCGCCGACCTGCCCGGCCACCGAGAACAGCCCGAACGCCTCCCGCCGGTCCAGGCCCGCGCCCGGTGCACCGGTGACGCGCGCCAGCTCGGACTCGACGGCGGGGGAGAACATCGCCGCGGCGACACCGGTGAGCAGGGCACCGGCGATGACGCCGGCGGCGCTCGTCGTCGTCCCCAGCAGCACGAAGCCGACCACGCGCACGGCGCAGCCGGTCAGTACCAGCGGCCGCGGACCGAACCTGTCCGCGAGGATCCCGCCCACCACGAACAGGCCCTGCTGGCTGGCCGTGCGCAGGCCCAGGACGAGCGCGACGGTGCCGGCGGCCAGCGCGAGGTCGCTGGCGAGGTGCACCGCGAGGAAGGGCAGGACGAGGTAGAAGCCAGTGTTGAAGGCGAGCTGGCTGAGCACCAGGAGGCGCACCAGCGGGCTGGCGCGGCGCAGCAGTCGGATGCTCGACATGAGAACCATCCTCACCTACTGGACCCCCCCTTGACCGCAACCGGGCGCCCGGCTGCGGTTCGCGGGGGTGGCGGAACCGCAAGCGAGTGCCCGGCTGCGGGAAGGGGGCGGGTCAGGAGGGGCCGAAGCGCTCCACGCGGATCGACTCGGGTGGGACGCCGACTTCCTGCAGCAGCTGCTCGGCCGCCGTCGTGAACGGGGTTGAGCCGCACAGGAAGACGTCGGCGCCCGCGCCACTGCCGGTCAGAGCACCGAGGCGCTCGGCAGCGGGCAGCAGGTCCTCGGCGCGCAGGCGGCCGGCGGGACGGCCGCTGGCGTCGTCGTCCTGGCGCGACAGCACCACGGTGGTGAGGTCGGCGAAGCGGCCGGTCAGCTCGTCGGCGTAGAAGAGCTCCTCGCGCGTCCGAGCCGCCGCGACCAGGTGCACGGGTGCGGCGTCTTGCCCCGCGGCGAGGCGGGCCGCTCGCGACCGCAGCACGCACGCCAGCGGCACGAGCCCGGAGCCACCGCCCACCAGCAGCGCCGGTCGGTCACCGCGCCACACGAACCAGCCACCGAACGGGCCGCGGACCTCCAGCGGATCGCCGACGGAGACGTGGTCGTGCAGGTATCCCGACACCTCGCCGTCGGGAAGCCTGTCGACGGTCAGCTCGACGACGCCCGGGTCCTCCGGAGGGCTCGCCGCGCTGTAGGAACGCTGCGCGCGGTAACCGTCGGGTGCGGTGAGGCGCACGAGGTAGTTCTGCCCCGGCAGGTGCGGCTGCCACTGCTCCAGCTCGATGCGGAACGTCTTCGCGTGCGGCGTCTCCTGGCGGACCTCCGTCACGGTGCCGGTCTGCCACGAGCGCTTGGCGCCGGTCGGGGGGACGCGGCGGCGGGGGGAGTCGAGCTGCGGCAGCGCGGGCAGGCCGGGCAGACCCTCAGCGCTGTCAGCGATCTCAGTCACCGGCGTACCGCTGCTCGGCCCACGGCTCGCCGCGGTCGTGGTAGCCGTTGCGCTCCCAGAAGCCCGGCTCGTCGTGGTCGAGTAGGCGCAGCCCCGCGACCCACTTGGTGGACTTCCAGAAGTACAGGTGCGGCACGAGCATTCGCACGGGCCCGCCGTGCTCGGCGGTCAGCGGCGCCCCCTCGTGCTCCCACACCAGCCACGCCTTGCCGCCCGTGACGTCGGCCAGCGGCAGGTTGGTCGTGTAGCCGCTGCTGCTCCACGCCAGCACGTGCGTGGCGCTGGGCAGCACCTCGACCTGGTCCAGCAGCGCGTCGAGGCTGACCCCGGTGAAGCTCGTCCCGAGCTTGCTCCAGGTGGTGACGCAGTGGATGTCGCCCTCGTAGGACGACGACGGCAGCGCGTGCACGTCGTCCCAGGTCCACGTGCGGGGCGCGGCGACCTCTCCGTCCACGCGGAATGTCCACGTGGCGGCGCTGACGTTGGGCGTGGCCTCGGCGGTCAGCACCGGGAAGGAGCTGCCGACGTCGTACTGGCCCGGAGGCAACCGGGGGTCGCGTCCGCGCCGGCCGGTGAAGCCCTGGCTGAAGGTGCTCACACGCCCATCCCAGCAGCACCGCCGCTGTCCGTCGAGGTGGAGGCGCTCGTCGACCGCCCGTCGATCCGGGTCAGCCGGTAGACGACGTGGTCGTGCGGGTCGAGGGGGTTGTCGGGGACCATGTCGCCCTCCGCGGCCCGCTCGAAACCGGCCTTCTCCAGCGCCCGCCACGACGCGCGGTTGCCCAGCGGCACCGACACGAGCACCTCGGGGGCGTCGGGGTGGCGCACCAAGCCCTCGGCCACCGCCGCACTGATGACGGCGGCGCCGAGGCCGCGGCCCTGCAGGTCGGGCTCGCCGATGAGGTAGTCGATACCCAGCGCGCCGGGCGGCACGGGCAGCAGCGCCTCCAGCGCCGCGCGGGACTCGGGCTCGTCGTCGTACCGGTACGTCTGCACGAAGCCGAACGCGCGGCCCCCGGCCGTCAGCGCCAGGGCCAGGTGGATCGGGTCGGTGCCGTCGATGCCGGGCCCGTAGTCGAGCTCGAGGTCCTCCAGCGTGTGCGCGTCGGGCCACCAGCGGGCGACGCGTGGCTGGTCGAGCCAGCTGGCGAGCAGGGGGAAGTCGTCGCGGCGCAGCGGACGCAGCGCGACCGGGCCGCGCAGTTCGCCGTCGTCGTCACGGCTGGTCTGCACCTCGTCGGCCTCCTCGCGGCTGATGCCCAGCAGGTGCAGCACGCTGTCGAGGTAGGGGTTGTTGAGTGAGGTGTCGGCCTGCTCGCGCACCAGCGGCTTGGCGTTGAACGCCACGCCCAGGCCGGCCGCGGCGATCATGTCGAGGTCGTTGGCGCCGTCACCGACAGCCACCGTGCGGTCCAGGTCCAGCCTCTCCGCGCGGGCGAACTCGCGCAGCGCGCTCGCCTTGCCGGCCCTGTCGACCACCTCCCCGAGCACACGCCCGGTGAGCTTCCCGTCGATCACCTCCAGGCGGTTGGCCCGCACCCGCGCGATGCCCAGGCTCGCCGCCAGCGGCTCCACCACCTCCGCGAACCCCCCGGACACCAGCGCCATGACGAACCCGAGCCGCTGCAGCACCGAGCACAGCACCTCAGCGCCCGGCGTGAGCCGCACGGCGGCGCGCACGTCGGCGAGCACCCGCGCATCCAGTCCGGCGAGGGCCTTGACGCGCTCGTGCAGCGACTCGGCGAAGTCGAGCTCGCCGCGCATCGCCCGCTCGGTCACCTCCGCCACCGCGCGCTGCGCCTCCGGGCCTGCGTGGGCCGCGATGAGCTCGATGACCTCGTCCTGGATGAGCGTCGAGTCGACGTCGAGCACCACCAGTCGCCGCCCGTGGCGCACCAGCCCCGCCGGCGAGACCGCCACGTCCACCCCGGCGCTCGCGGCGACGGTGGCCAGCTCACGGCGCAGCGCGGCGGGCTCCGCACCGCGGACGTCGAGCTCCAGGCAGGTCACGGGGTGGTCGGGCGTGGCGGTAGCCAGGCGGCGGACGGCGTCGATCGACGCGCCCGCCTCGGCCACGGTGCCGGCCACCAGCGCCAGCTGCTCGGGGCGCAGGGGCGCCGCGAGGACCGTCACGTGCGAGCGGGGACCACTGGGGACGACGACGCCGACGGCCGGGTCGTCGCTGCTGCCGCCAGGCGTGATGGTGACGTCGAGATCGAAGCGGGCGGCCGCGGCGCGCAGCGCGCTCTCGAGTTCAGCGACGCGGTCGCCGTCGTCGTCCTCATCTCCCCTGGAGGCGCCGCACGTGGTCAGCAGTGCAAGGGTGAGGTGGCCGCGGACCACGTGCTGCTCGACGTCGAGCACCTCCAGGCCGCGGCCCGCCAGCGCCCCCAGCACCGCCGCGGTGACGCCGGGCCGGTCCGTGCCGGTGAAGGTCGCAAGCAGGGTGCTGTGGTGCTGCGTGGCGGGCTGGGGCACGCCCGAACGCTACCCACCCACCGTGATCATGGGCCTCCGCCACCTCCTTTCAGGGTGGCGGAGGCCCATGATCACGGACGGGGGAGGCTCAGGCGTTCTTCTCGTCGCGCCAGGCGAGCCAGTCGCGCAGACGGCCGAAGTCGTAGTCGGGTCCGCCGGCGCCGATGGTGAACAGCGTGGCGCCGCGGCTCAGCAGGTCTTCGCCGACAACGGCCGGGTCGGAGGTGCCCTCCACGCCGATGCTGCGCTCGACGTCCACCGGCTGCCGGCCGGCCTCGCGCGCCCAGCGGTCGAGGATGCCGCTCTTGCGGGTGAAGGTCTCGGCGTCACCGAAGGAGTGCCACGCGTCGGCGTGCTTGCCGACCATGCGGAGCGTCTTCTTCTCCCCACCGCCGCCGATGAGCACGGGGATGTGGCGCGTGGGTGCGGGGTTGAGCCTGGCCAGGCGGGACTCGATGCGGGGGAGCGCCTCACCGAGGGCGTCGAGGCGGCCGCCAGCGGTCCCGAACTCGTAGCCGTACTCATCGTAGTCCTTCTCGAACCAGCCGGAGCCGATACCGAGGATGAGCCGGCCCTCGCCGCCCTTGGCGGAGATGTGGTCGACCGTGCGGGCCATGTCGGCCAGCAGCTCGGGGTTGCGGTAGCTGTTGCACGTCACGAGCGCGCCGAACTCGATGCGCTCGGTGGCTTCAGCCCACGCGGCGAGCTGGCTCCAGCACTCGAAGTGCAGGCCCTCGGGCTCGCCGTACAACGGGTAGAAGTGGTCCCACGAGAACGCGACGTCTGCGCCGGCCTCTTCGACGGCGGCCACGGTGCGGCGGATGCCGGCGTAGTCGGAGTGCTGCGGCTGGACCTGCACCGCGATCCGGACGGGGTAGCGCTCGCGCAGGGCGCTGACGACCTCGGTGTCGACGGGGGTGGGCTCGGGAGTCTGCTCGCTCACACGATGACCCTAGGCACCGCTCCCGCCGGGCGCAGCCCCGGCGTCGAGACGGCGTGGCCGCCATCGGCAGCCCCTGCAACCCCGATGACGATCAAGGAAGCCGTGCACGCGGGTGCGTGCACGGCTTCCTTGATCGTCGCGGAAAGGGTAGGTCAGCTCGCGTTCAGCGGCAGCAGCACGCCCTTCACGGACGGGTCGTTCGCGAGGAACTCCTGGACCTTCGGGTCCTGGAAGGTCTCGACGAGCTTCTTGATGTTGTCGGCGTCCTTCCAGGTGGAGCCGATGGTCAGCTGCCCGGCGAACTCGTCCGGCGGGGTCGGCGCGAAGATCTGCTGCTCGAGCGGGATCTTGGCCGCGAGGTAGTACTCGGTGTAGCCGACGGCGGCGTCGAGGTCGGGCAGCGCCCGGCTCTGCGCGCCGAAGTCGAGCAGCGTGAACTTCAGGTCCTTCGGGTTGGACGCGATGTCGTCCACGGTCGCGGAGCCGACGTCCACCCCCGGCTTGAGGGTGATGAGCCCGGCCTGCTGCAGCACGTACAGACCCTGCGCCTCGTTGGCGGGGTCGGAGTACAGCGACACCGTGCCGCCCTGGGGGATTTCCTGCGGGGTCTTGTACTTGGCTGACCACAGCCCGAAGCCCCAGCGGAACACCGGCGTGGCGGCCTCCTCCTTGAAGTCGGGGTTGGCCTCCAGCACCTGGCCCAGCCACAGCTTGTGCTGGTAGATCGTGCCGGCCACCTCGCCGTCGCTGACGGCGCGGTTGATGGTGTTCGAGTCCGCGAGGGCCTTGAACGCGACCGTGATGCCGTGGTCGGGGGCGACCTCCTTGGCGATGTACTCGATCAGCGCCTGCTCGCGGGCGTTGCCCTCCGCCGTGGCCACGTAGAGCGTGGCGCCGGGGGTGGTGTTGGCGGTCTCGGTGCCGCCGAGGCGGGGGACGACGACGGCGACGGCGACAGCCAGCACGGCCACCGCCCCGCCGGCGACCCACGGCCACCGCTTGCGCTGCTTGACCTCGAAGCCGTGGCTCTCGGTGCCGCCGGTGGAGGGGCGGGTCTCAGTGGTGGACATCGGTGAGCTCCTTCGGAGAAGCGCTGGCGCTGGTCTGGACGGTGGGGGACGACGACGAGGGCGTCGCGCCGGACGTGCCGGCGCGGCGCTGGCGCGGGACGCGGCGGCGCGAGTGCGGGGTGGTGGCGCGCACGGCGGCGTCGCCGAGGGCCTGAACGACGGCGACCAGAGCCACGAGCACGACGATCGTCGTGATCATCACGTTGTGGTCGAACCGCTGGTAGCCGTAGGTGACGGCCACGTAGCCGATGCCGCCGGCGCCGATGGTGCCCGCAATGGCCGAGTACTCGATCATCGCGATGGTGTTGATGGTCAGGCCGCCGAGGATCGACGGGACGGCCTCGGAGAGCTTGACGCTGGTGAGCACCTGCAGCGGCGAGGCGCCGGAGGCGCGGGCCACGCGGACCAGCGACGGCGGCACCGACCGCAGGGAGTTCTCCACGATGCGGCTGAAGAACGCCGTGCCGGCCAGGGCCATCGGCACCACCGCGGCGGGGATGCCGATGTTGGTGCCGGTGACGAACCGCGTGAACGGCACGAGCGCCGCCATGAGGATGAGGAAGGGCAGTGAGCGGCCCACGCTCACGACAGCGGAGATGACCCGGTGCAGCACGGGTCGCGGCGTGAGGCCGCCGGGGCCGAGCGTGTCGAGCGAGACGCCCAGCGGGACCCCGAGAGCGACGACGATGGCCATCGTCACCCCGACCATGACCAGGGTGTCGCCGAGGGCCGGCAGCACGAGGGCGGGGATCTCCGCCCAGGTCAGGTCGGTGCTCGTGGCCGTCAGGACGGGACTGGCGAGTACGTGAGTGCTCATGCGACGACCTCCAGCGGCTGCTCGAGCGTCCGCGCCGCAGCGCGCTGTTCGGCGGCGTCGGACTCTTCACGCTGGGCGTGCAGCCCAAGGCCGATCAGCGCGGCCTCGACGTCGTCGTCGTCGAGGTGACCGGGGGCGCCGATGACGGCGTGGCCCACAGCCACCCCCGCCACCGTGCTCAGGGACGCGCCCAGCAGCTCGAGGTCGGTGCCGAGGGCCCGGGAGGCGCGGACCAGCCAGTCGGCCGGGACGCGGTGGCCGGCGTGGCTGACCACCCACACCGACCGCTGGGTCGCTGGGCCCGTCGCGCCGTCCTCGGCGATCGAGCCGGCGTGCGCGCGGCGCGGCAGGAGCGCCCGACCGAGCGGTGAACTCGGGGTGTGCAGGAGGTCGACGAGGGCGCCGTGCTCGACGATGCGGCCGTGGTCGAGCCGGGCGACGGTGTCGGCCACCGCGACGACGGTGTCCATCTCGTGCGTGATGAACAGGACGGCGAGCTGCAGGTCGTCGCGGAGCTCCTTGAGCAGCGCCACGATGCTCGCGGTCGCCTGCGGGTCCAGGCCGGAGGTGGCCTCGTCGGACAGGAGCACGCTCGGGCGCAGCGCGAGCGCTCTGGCGATGCCGACGCGCTGGCGCTGACCACCGGACAGCTCGTGCGGGTAGCGGTGGGCCTTGTCGGCCAGGCCGACCCGCTCCAGCAGCTCCGCCACGCGGGCCCTGCGCTGCGCGGGCACCACACCGAGGTGCTTGAGGGGCAGCTCGACGTTCTGCGCGGCGGTGCGTCGGGTGAGCAGGCCGTCGGCCTGGAACACCGTGCCGATGCCGCGGCGGGCCTCGCGCAGGTCCTTCTCGGGCAGAGCGGTGAGATCACGGCCGCCGACGAGTACTGCGCCGGAGGTCGGGCGTTCCAGCAGAGTGACGCAGGCGGCGAGCGTCGACTTGCCGGCGCCGGACGGACCGACGACGGCGGTGATCTCGCCGGGGGAGACCGTGAGGTCGAGGGAGTCCAGCACGGTGGTGGCGTGCTGGCCCTCGCCGTAGGTCTTGGTGAGCGACCTGAGCTCGATCACGGCTCGATCACCGTGGCCTCCAAGGGGTGGTGGGCATGTACGGGCAGGGGGCATCGCCCGCTGGCAGTCACACACAGTGACGGCGAGCGGGAAGTGTGGAGGTGCCGCCGGAGCGGCGGGGGTGCGACGCGCCGTGCAGGGACCTCGCGAGAGCAGCCGTCGTCGGGTGCTCTCGCGAGGGCCGCAGGGTGCTGCTGCCGGGGTCGCCGGCGGGTCAGCGTGCTGCGGTCAGGCGCGTCGCCAGCGACAGTCGCCGCTGGTCAGGCACATCAGAAGGGCGTGCGTGCGCACGTCGGCTCCTCGAAGTCGTCGTCCTTGCGTGTGCCGGTGGGCACACGCCTGGTCTTCACCCGGAGCACCCCATGACGAGCAGGGTTGCCGGCCAGCGAGCCGGGGCTTGGCGCTGGCGCTCATGACCTGGGCAGGACCGTAGCGGGTCGATCGCCCGCGAGTCAACGCTGTGTGACGAACGGCCTGTCAGGATCTCGACGTCCGCTGGCAGGTCCGGGCCTGCCGCCGCCGCTGTCTCGCTCGCTACGGTCCGCGCGTGGAGATGACGCGCGCCGCAGGCCTGGTCGAGCGGGAGGCTGGGCGGCTCGCCGCCGCGCTGTGGTCGGAGGCGCTCGCCGTCGTCGTCCCCGGATGTCCTGACTGGACTCTCGCGGGCCTCGCCCGGCACACCGGCGGGGTGCACCGCTGGGCGCTCTCCGCCCTGCGCACCGCGCCGAGCGGGGACCCCGGCGACGAGCCCGCAGGGCCCGACGACGACGGCGACGTGCCGGCGTGGTTCGCCGCGGGCGCGCAGGAGCTCGCGGCGGTGCTGGCATCGCTGTCCCCGGCGGCGCCGTGCTGGACGTTCGCGGCGGTGGAGGCTCCGGCGACGGCGTCCTTCTGGGCGCGGCGTCAGGTGCACGAGACGGCCGTGCACCGGTGGGACGCCGAGTCCGCGCTGGCAGCGGCCGGCCTCGGCGAGGCGCCCGACCCGGCCGCGTGGCTGGAGGAGGACGTCGCCGCTGACGGCGTCGCCGAGGTGGCCGACGTCATCGCGCGGCGGCAGGTCAGGCTCGGGCGGACGCCGCCGTTGCCGGGGGCGCTGGCGCTGGAGAGCCCGTCCGGGCGGAGCCTGCTCGGAGGTGCAGGTGCTGCTCAGCCGGTTGCGGAGCTGTCAGGCCCTGCACCGGCCCTGCTGCTCCTGCTGTGGCGTCGCACCACCCTCGACGCGGAGCTCGCATCGGGCCGGGTGGCGCTGGCGGGTAGCCCCGACGCCGCAGCACGCCTGCTGTCCGGCGCCCTCACCCCCTGACATCACCGCGCCCCTCCTTTCGCACTTTCCGCGGCAAGTGCGGGAAGGGGCGGGGTCAGGTGGACGGTGCGGCCGACCAGGAACCGAGCACCCGCAGCCGCTCGGCGGTCGGCTCGTCCTGCGGCACGAACAGCACCAGCTCGAGACCGGGGTGGCCGGTGACGGCGAAGTCCTGGTAGATCAGCTCCAGCTGCCCGACCACCGGGTGCCGCAGCACCTTGGTGCCCCAGCACTTGCGCGCCACCTCCCGCAGCGCGCGGATGCTTCGGAAGTCCGGCGACGCCGCCTCGAGTCGGCGCAGGAGCGCGCGGAGTTCGTCGTCGTCGGGGTGTTCTCCCTCCGCCCAGCGGAGCACCCCCGCGACGCGGCGCGCGGTGTCGTGCCAGTCGGCGTAGAGCTCGCGCAGGCGGGAGTCGGTGAAGACCAGCCACGCCAGGTTGCGGCACTCGCGCGGCAGCGCGGCGAAGTCGACGAAGAGCGCAGCCGCCTCGCGGTTCCACGCCAGCACGTCGCGGCGGGCGTTGAGAACGTAGGCGGGCAGGCCGAGCGCGTCGACGAGGTGACGCAGGTGCGGCGGCGACACCTCGGTGCGCCGCGGCCCAACGACCTGCCCGGTGGGCCCCGAGCCGACTCGCGCGAGGTGAGCCAGGTGCGCCAGCTCGTCGTCGGTGAGCCGCAGCACGGCGCCGATCGCTCGGACCACCGACGACGACGGCGTGACGCGCCCCTGCTCCACCCGCTGGTAGTGGTCGACGCTGACCCCTGCGGCGATCGCCACCTCCTCGCGGCGCAGGCCCGGCACCCGCCGCAGGCTGCCCTGCACCTCTGGCAGCCCGACGTCGCCCGGGCGCAGCGCCGCGCGACGGCTGCGCAGGAACTCCCCGATCTCCGACCGCGGGATCTGGCTCACGCAGCCGACCGTACGGGGGCCGCTCGCCGCAGGACGGCGCACCGCGGCCGTCCTGGGTGGCCCTGTCGGAGCCAGGCACAACTCGCCCTCCCGGAGCAGGGTGGCCCGGCACGACGCTCCCGCCATGAGTGCTGTGCCGAGGACGACGACGGACCACGTCCGTCACCAGGCAGCTCACCGGACCGGAGTCGAAGCGACGACGGTGCCACCGAGTCCGCTCCCGACCGAGCTCTCGACAGTGCGCGTTGCGTTGGTCGGCGCGGCCGGGCTGCTCGTGCTGCTCGGGCAGCTCTATCTCCCGCTGCCGCTCCTGCCGCAGCTCGAACTCCTCCCGGGTGCCGGGCCGGGCGCGGGGACGGCGGTGATGACCGCCTTCGCCCTGCCGTACGCCGCGGGCTTCATCCTGCTGGGGCCGCTCACGGACCGGGTGGCGTCGCGCGCGGTGGCGATCGGCAGCGCCGTCCTCGTCGCGGTGGGCTGCGCGCTGGCGGCGGCGGCGCCCACCCTCGACTGGCTGCTCGCGGCGCGGGCGCTCCAGGGGCTCGGGGCCGCGCCGTTCACCCCGGCGGTCATGGTGCTCATTGCCACCCGGGTGGCTCCCGGCGGCCGCCTGCTCGCGACCTCCTCGGTGATCAGTGCGGGAATGGCGTCGGCTGTGGTCGCGCAGGTGGTGGCCCAGGTCGCCGCGCCGTGGATCGGGGTGAGGGGGCTCTTCGCGGCGTCAGCCGGGGCGGCGGTGCTGGTCGCCGTCGTCGTCGCTCTGTCGTTGACCGGCAGTGAGCGTGCGCGCCAGGGGGCAGCGGCCCCGAGAGCGATCGTCGGCGCGTACGCGGCGGTGCTGCAGCTGCTCGCGCGCCCGCGGCTGCTCCTCCTGCTCGGGGCGGCGCTGTGCTACCTCACGGTGTTCGTGGGGCTCTTCGCCGCGCTCCAGCTGGCTCCGCCGGCTGGCGTGGGTGACGACCCGGGCGCTCTCCTCGCCCTGCGCGCTGCGGCGCTCCCGGTGCTCGTGACGGTGCCTCTGCTGGCCGGCCGCCTGAGCAAGACCGCGGGGCGGAAGCGGGCGGCGTGGGCCCTCGCGGTGGGCGCCGGCGCAGCGCTGGCGCTGGGTGTGGCCACGGCCGCCGGTGCGGTGGACGGCGGGGGCGTGGTGGCGGGGGTCGCGGTGGCGCTGGCCGTGGTCGCGCTGGCGGTGGCGGTCGCAGCTCCTGCCACCGTGACGGAGGTGATGGCCGCCGCCCCTGAGGCGCGCGGGGCGGCCAACGCCCTGTACTCGGCGGCGATCTTCGGTGGCGCGAGCCTGGCCACCCCGTTCGCGGCGGCCGCTGTCGCGCTGGTCGGGCCGGGGTCGGCGTTCGCCGTCGTCGCGACGGTCGGCGGAGTGATCTTCGCGGTGGCGGCTGGTCTGGTGCTGGCCGCTACGCGCGCCCCCTGACGGCCCCTCCTTCCCGCACTTTCCGCGGCAAGTGCGCCACCCCAGGCCTGGGAACCGCACTTGCCGCGGAAAGTGCGGGAAGGAGCGAGGGGCGGGTCAGAGGGTGCGCAGGCCGATGTGGGCGGCGAGCAGGGGCGCCAGCGCCACCAGCTGCACCGCATCCACGGTGCATCCGCGCAGCCCGTCGAGGCCGCGCAGGTCTTCCAAGGTCGCGCCGCGCAGGTCGACGTCCTCGCAGCGCGACCCGGCCAGGTCGGCCCCGGTGAGGTCGCTGCCCGCGAACGAGACCCGCCTCAGCTGCGCGCCGGTGAGGTCGGCGCCGCGCAGGTCACATCCGTCGAGCACCACGTCGCTGAGCGACGCGTCGCGGAGGACGACGCCGTCGAGCCGGCACCGCCGCAGCACCACCCTGTCGAGTCGCGCGGTCGGGAGCCGCAGGGCCGACAGCCGCGCGTCGGTCACCTCCGTGTCGGCCCACTGCGTGCGCGCGCCGTCGGCCGCGACCGCCGAGACCCGCTCCCACCGACTGCTGCTGCATCGCATCCCCGCGAGCAGCGCACCGTCGAGCACGGCGTCCTCCACGGACGACTCCAGCACGACCTGCCCCTCCAGCCGCGCCTGCGTGAGCTCCGCGCCGTCGACGAGGGCGCAGTCCCAGCGGCCCGAGAGCAGCACGGAGCGGTCGGCGAGGTCGAGGTCGGGGAGGACGACGTCGGGCGGGCGCGGCGGCGCCGGGCCCGCTGCGCGCCCGGCCGTGCGGCGAGGTGGCCTACTGCCCATGACCACGGAGGGGGTGGATGAAGCAGGACGGCGGCCGCTCGCCGTCCAGCAGCAGCCGCACGGCCGCACGGGCAGCGACCGCACCGACGAGGTTGCCCGTGCCGCAGTACCCGCCCACGGCTGCGACGCGCGCGTCGACGAGGCCGCACAGCGCCCGCCCGGCCGCATCCGGCGCGGTGTAGCCGACCGACGCACCCCACCGGTGCGCCACCTCGCCGGCACCCAGCGTCCGGCCGAGCAGCCGCTCCGCCACGCGCTCGACGTGCGTCTGCACGCGCGGCGTGGGGTCGGTGGTGGTCGTCCACTCGGCCTCCGGGTCGACGTCGCGCCCACCGCCGACGAGCAGGCGCGGGCCCCGACCCGGAACGCCGTCGTCGAGCTGCGCGTAGTCGTAGCCCCACCGCTCGTACACGCCGCACGGCACGCGCTCGCGGACGCGCGCGGCGTCGTCGTCGTCGAGAGGAGCGGTGGCGAGCATCTGCAGCCGCGCGGTGCGCACCCGTGGCTGCTCACCACCGAGCTGGGGGAGGACGACGTCGAGCCGGCCGTCGACGGCCACCAGCACCACGCCCGCGCTCACCACGCCGCGGTCGGTCTCCACGCGGCCGGGCATGATCCGCCGCACGTGGGTGCCCTCGTGCAGGTGGAGCCGAGTCCCGTGATCACGGGCCGCACGCTGCACGTGCGCGAGGACGCCGAGATGGCGGACCACGGGGTTGGCCTGGGCGTCGTCGGGGAGGAACAGCCCCTCGCCGAAGGCGCCGGAGACCTCCTCGACGGCGATGCCGTGCTCGCGCAGGGCAGCGGCCTGCGCGGCGCAGTCGGCGAGCTCGCGGGCGCGCTCGTCGTCGTCGGCATCTACTCCACCCGCCAGTCTCAGCGACCCGGAACGGCGGACGACGCCGGCGGGCAGGACGTCGAGGAGGTGGTCGAGCTCGGCGAGGGTCTGCCGGTAGAGCCAGGTCGCGGGCTCGGCGCCCCAGTCGCGGACGGCGCCGTGGAAGAACGGGGCGGTGCCGCCTAGCAGCAGTCCACCGTTGCGGCCGGCGGCTCCGGCGGCCACGCGGCCCGCGTCGAGACCGACCACCGACAGGCCGCGTGCGGTGAGCTCCTCGACAGCGGCCAGGCCCGAGCCGCCCAGGCCCACGACGCAGGCGTCGGCGGTGACGTCTCCGTCCAGCGGAGACAGGCCCGGCCAGGACGCGACGCGAGGGTCGGCGTCCCAGCCGGGGATGTTCGAGGTGATCAGGGCTCGACGACCTGGTGCTTGCCGACGATGGTGATGCCCGACTCCGTCACGGTGAACCCACGGGCCTTGTCGCGCTCGGGGTCGACGCCGACGGTTGCCCCCTCGGGCACGTCGACGTTCTTGTCGAGGATGGCCCGGCGCACCACCGCGTGGCGGCCGATCTTCACGCCGTCCATGAGCACCGACCTGTCGACCGAAGCCCACGAGTGCACCGTCACGCCGGCGGCGAGCACCGAGTCCTCCACGAGGGCGCCGGAGACCACCGAGCCCGGGCCCACCACCGAGTTGATGGCGTGCCCGATGCGGCCCTGCCAGCCGTGCACGAACTTGGCCGGCGGCAGCGGCGGCTGCTGGCTGTAGATGGGCCACTCGTAGTTGTAGAGATTGAACACCGGGTGCACCGAGATGAGGTCCATGTGGGCCTCGTAGTAGCTGTCGAGCGTTCCCACGTCGCGCCAGTAGTCCTTGTCGCGCGGGGTCGACCCGGGGACGTCGTTGTCCTTGAAGTCGTAGACGCCGGCGCGGCCCTGGTCGACGAACCACGGGATGATGTCGCCGCCCATGTCGTGCCGGGAGCCTTCGAGGGTGGCGTCCTTGGTGACGGCCTCGGTGAGCGCCTTGGCGTCGAAGACGTAGTTGCCCATCGACGCGAGCACCTCGGTGGGGGAGTCCGGAAGGCCCTGCGGGTCCTTCGGCTTCTCCAGGAAGGCGCGGATCTTGCGGCGGTCGGTGGGGTCGACGTCGATGACGCCGAACTGGTCGGCCAGAGCGATCGGCTGGCGGATCGCTGCGACGGTGGCCGCCGCACCGGAGGAGATGTGGCTCTCGACCATGGCCGAGAAGTCCATACGGTAGATGTTGTCCGCGCCGACCACGACGATGATGTCGGGCCGCTCGTCGTTGATGAGGTTGACGTTCTGGTAGATCGCGTCGGCGCTGCCGAGGTACCAGTGCGGACCGCGGCGCTGCTGCGCGGGCACCGGGGTCACGTAGTTGCCCAGCATCGTCGACATGCGCCACGTCATGGTGATGTGGCGGTCGAGGCTGTGGCTCTTGTACTGGGTGAGCACCACCGACTTGAGGTAGCGCGAGTTCACGAGGTTGGACAGGGCGAAGTCCACCAGCCGGTACGTCCCGCCGAAGGGGACGGCCGGCTTCGCGCGGTCTGCGGTCAGCGGCATGAGCCGCTTCCCCTCGCCGCCGGCCAGGACGATGGCCATCACCTTCGGTGCCATGCCGCTGACCTTAGTGCGCTGGTCACGTGGCGCACACGCCGGTCACCCATCCCGGCCGCCGACGGTGTGAGGCGGGTGCGCCCGGGGCGCGCGACGGACCGTCGAGGGTCTAGGTTCCGTGCCGTGCGCGTCGACGTCCTGACCCGTGAGTACCCGCCGGACATCTACGGCGGGGCGGGGGTGCACGTCGCCGAGCTGGTGCGGGTGCTGCGCCAGCTGCACCCCGACGGGCCGGGCGGCCCCCCGCTCGACGTGCGGGTGCGGGCGTGGGGTCTCGCCGATGGGGAGCGCGACGAGCCGGGGACGACGAGCCACCCCGAGCTGGCCGAACTGACCGGGGCCAACGCGGCCCTGCGCGTGCTGGGCGTGGACCTGTCGATGGCCGCCGCGGTGACCGCCGATGCCGGAGCCCCCGGGTCGACGGACCTCGTGCACTCCCACACCTGGTACGCCAACCTCGCCGGGCACGTCTCCGGTCTGCTAGCAGGCGTGCCGCACGTGGTCACCGCGCACTCCCTCGAGCCGCTGCGTCCGTGGAAGGCCGAGCAGCTCGGCGGTGGATACGCCTTGAGCAGCTGGGCGGAGAAGACCGCCTACGAGGCCGCCGCCGCGGTCATCGCCGTCTCCGCCGGGATGCGCGCCGACATCCTGCGCTGCTACCCCACCCTCGACCCCGAGCGCGTGCATGTGGTGCACAACGGCATCGACGCCGACGCGTGGAGCCGTGACGAGTCCCCGGAGGCGCACGACGCCGTCCGTGCGCTGGGCGTGGACCCGGACAAGCCGAGTGTCGTGTTCGTCGGGCGGACCACGCGCCAGAAGGGGCTGCCGCACCTGCTGCGCGCCGCAGCGCAGCTGCCGCCCGACGTGCAGCTGGTGCTCGCCGCCGGCGCACCGGACACCCCCGAGATCGCCGCCGAGGTCGCCGGTCTGGTGGCGGACCTGAAGGCGACCCGCTCCGGCGTCGTCCTCATCGACAGGATGCTGCCGCGCACCGACGTCATCCGGCTGCTCTCGGCGGCCACGGTGTTCGTGTGCCCGTCGGTGTACGAGCCGCTGGGCATCGTCAACCTCGAGGCCATGGCGTGCGGCGCGGCCGTGGTCGCCAGCGCCACCGGGGGCATCCCCGAGGTCGTGGCGGACGGCGAGACCGGGTGGCTCGTGCCCATCGAGCAGGTCCAGGACGGCACCGGCCGTCCGATCGACCCCGCGAAGTTCGAAGCCGACCTCGCCGCCGCGCTCACCGCCGCCACGTCCGACCCCGCCGAGGCCCGCCGTCGTGGTGAGGCAGGACGGCGGCGCGCGGTTGCCGAGTTCGGCTGGGAGGCCATCGGCGAGCGCACCCTCGCCGTCTACCGCGCGGCGCTCGCAACCCGCTGACCTGGCCCGTCCCCTGAGCGTGATCATGGG
Organism: Quadrisphaera granulorum; assembly: GCF_003149145.1. Classification (GTDB taxonomy): domain Bacteria; phylum Actinomycetota; class Actinomycetes; order Actinomycetales; family Quadrisphaeraceae; genus Quadrisphaera; species Quadrisphaera granulorum. The sequence goes on from NZ_QGDQ01000022.1 coordinate 90,592, forward strand.
CGCTGGCCACCTCCACGGGTGGCCAGCGCCCATGATCACGAAGAGGGTTAGGGCTGGGGGGCGGTGCCTGACAGCTCGGCGGTCGCGGTGTTGACGGCGACGGCTAGCGCCCGGCGCGCGACGCCGTCGACCTCGCGCAGCGAGCGCGCGCGGGCGAGTGCCTCGCTGCTGGACACGGCGGCGCCGTCGTCCTCGGTGGCCAGTTCCACGATGGCGCGCACGCGCGCCGCGGAGGCCACCACGCGCACCGCCCGCTCGGGGCAGCCGGGCGGCAGCTCGTGGGTGGCGAGGGCGCCCTCCCGGACGGCGGTGATCCTGTCGGCAGCGTCGTCGCGCCAGCGCGCCACGTCGAGGCTCGCGAGCACGCGTGTGGCCTCCGCCAGCCCGGTGCGCAAGGACCTGTCGGCATCGGCGAGCGTCGTGCCGTCGGGGGCCCGGGGCGACCAGGTGGGGAAGACCCGCCAGGTCACCGCGGCGCCCGGCTCCCACGCCGAGCCGAACCACGTGATCTCCGGCACCAGGCCGAGCCTGCCGACACCCTCGGCGAGGAGCAGCTCGCCGTCGACGAGCACCGCCTCGCCGGCCTCGACGGCCTCCGCGCTGAAGTCCGCCGGGCCGGGGAGGCCGGCCGGGTCTCCTGGGGCGGGCAGCGCGACACGCAGACAGCGGGCACCCGCCGACGCCAGCACGGAGAACAGCTGCACCAGCGTGGCGCCGGCCGTGCCCGCAGGTCCCCCCGGCGAGCTGTCCGCCGCCGCGTCCACGCCGCTGAGCAGGGCTTCCGCTCCCGAGACGTCGTGCGGCTCGTCGGAGCCGGTGATGGCGCGGACGGCAGCATCTGGGGTGGCGCGACCGGTGAGCGCAGCGCTGCCCCAGGCAGCCAGCCGCGCCGAGCGAGGGAGGTGCAGCACGGCGCCACCGTAGGCGCCACTAGGGTCTTCCGCGTGGTCGAGGTCCTCGCGATGGAGCAGGTCACGGTGGTCCGTGGGGGCCAGGAGCTGGTCTCGGGGGTGGACTGGCGCGTCAACGAAGGTGAGCGGTGGGTCGTGCTCGGCCCGAACGGGGCCGGCAAGACGACGCTGCTGCAGATCGCCGCGACGCGCATGCACCCCACCCGCGGCACCGTCACCGTGCTGGGTGAGCAGCTGGGTCGGGTCGACGTCTTCGAGCTGCGCCCCCGCATCGGCCTGGCGAGCGGCAACCTCTCCGAACAGGTGCAGCGATCCGAGCGCGTGCACGACGTCGTCGTCACCGCCGCCTACGGCGTCGTGGGTCGCTGGCGCGAGGAGTACGACACCGCCGACCTCACCCGCGCCGGGGCGCTGTTGTCAGTGATGGGCGTGCACTCCCTGCGCGACCGCCGCTTCGGCACCCTCTCCAGCGGCGAGCGCGGTCGGGTGCTCATCGCGCGTGCGCTCATGACCGACCCCGAGCTGCTGCTGCTCGACGAGCCCGCCGCAGGGCTCGACCTCGGCGCCCGTGAAGACTTGCTCCGCCGCCTCTCGCGCTTCGCCGCGGACCCGGCGGCCCCCACGAGTGTGCTGGTCACCCACCACGTCGAGGAGGTGCCCGTGGGCACCACCCACGCGCTGCTCCTGCGCGGAGGGAAGGTCGTGGAGGCCGGCCCGGTCGGGGAGGTGCTGCGCGACGGCCCCCTCTCGAAGGCCTTCGGCCTGCCGCTGGCCGTGGAGCGCATGGGGCAGCGGTTCACCGCCCGCGCCATCGGCTGACGCGACCGTCCCGGGCGCTCAGACCACCAGGCGACCGTCATGCCTCGCCCGCGGCCTCCCCGGCGCCTCACGGGTGATGCCGTCTCGCCGGGTGTCATCCCCTCCGCCTAGGGTCGTTCCATGGCCGCGCTGTGGTGGGTGATCGGGGCCTTCGTGCTGGCCGGACTCGAAGTCTTCGCGCTCAACCTCGTCTTCGGCACGCTCGTGGTGGGGGCTCTTGCCGGTGCCCTGGCGGCCCTGCTCGGCGGTGACTTCACCGTGCAGGCCATCACCGCCAGCGTCGTCTCGCTGGTCGGCCTGGCCGTCGTGCGCCCGGTGCTCGTCAAGCGGTTCAAGGTCGAAGGGCGCTTCACGGCTACCGGCACCGCAGGCAACGTCGGGCGTCCCGCGCGCGTGCTCGCCGAGGTCTCCGAGCTCGGCGGTCGCGTCAAGCTGCAGGGCGAGGAGTGGTCGGCTCGCAGCGCCGACCCGGCCGCGGTCTTCCCCGAGGGCGCCACCGTGCACGTCGTCGCCATCGACGGCGCGACCGCCGTCGTCGCCGCACCCGCCACGAACACCCACCCACCGACCAACGCGTCGACCGACCTGCCGACCGACCCAGCCGCCGGCTCCTCGCCGTCGGCGCCCCGACCTCCGGAGGGCTGACCCGTGGATCCCACAGGCTTCCTGCTGACCGTCGTCCTCGTCCTGCTGCTGGTCTTCGTGGTCATTACAGTGGTCCGGGCGGTGCGGATCGTGCCGCAGGCGTCCTCGCTGATCGTGGAGCGCCTCGGCCGCTACTCGCGCACGCTCGAGGCGGGCCTGCACGTGCTGGTGCCGTTCATCGACAGGGTCCGCGCCCGCGTCGACCTGCGCGAGCAGGTGGTGACGTTCCCGCCGCAGCCGGTGATCACCAGCGACAACCTCGTGGTGAACATCGACACCGTCATCTACTTCCAGCCCACCGACCCGCGGGCGGCGGTGTACGAGATCGCCAACTACATCCAGGGCATCGAACAGCTCACCGTCACCACGCTGCGCAACGTCATCGGCTCGCTCGACCTCGAGCAGACCCTCACCAGCCGCGACCAGATCAACGGCCAGCTGCGCGGGGTGCTCGACGAGGCCACCGGCCGCTGGGGTATCCGCGTCAACCGCGTCGAGCTCAAGGCGATCGACCCGCCGGCGTCCGTGCAGGACTCCATGGAGCAGCAGATGCGCGCCGAGCGGAACCGCCGCGCGGCCATCCTCACCGCCGAGGGTTCCAAGCAGAGCCAGATCCTCACCGCCGAGGGCGAGAAGCAGTCCGCGGTGCTGCGGGCCGAGGGCGCGGCGCAGGCGGCGATCCTCAAGGCGCAAGGTGAGGCGCGCGCCATCCAGCAGGTCTTCGACGCCATCCACCGCGGCGAGCCCGACCCCGGCCTGCTCGCCTACATGTACCTGCAGACGCTGCCCAAGCTCGCCGAAGGCCAGGGCAACACCACGTGGGTGATCCCCGCCGAGCTCACCGAGGCGCTGCGCGGCATCGGGGCCGCGCTGGGCGGTCGCGACGGCGCCCCCGACGCCGGGTGGGCCGCTCAGGTGCGGCCGCGGCGCGAGCGTCCGCTGGGCGAGCCCGGTACCGACGTCGGCGACGCCTTTGCTGACACCCGGCTCGAAGACCCGACCGACGCGTTGCGCGCCGCCCGCGAGGAGGTGGCGGGCGCCACCCGTGAGGCCGAGCGCAGCACGCCGGAGACCCGCGCGGTTGCCCCGCAGGTCGCGAGGCAGGCGCCCGAGCCCCCCGCGGCGCCGACGCCGCCCGGACCGCTAGCACCGCCGAACAGCGGGTACTGATCGGCCGGACGGGTCGTGGCCGAGGTGGACCGGCCCTTCGGCGTCACCCGCGTGGCCCTACGGGTCTTCTCCCCGTCGTGCGGCGACCCGTTATCGGTGGAGTCTGCGGTTGTCCTGCTGCGCCTCGCTTCCTCGACGGGATGGTTGACGTGAACCCGCTGGTCTCCCTCGTGCTCCTCGTCACGGGTCTGCGCGCCGGTCGCACGGCCGCGGCCTCCGGGAGCTCCGTGCCCGCTGCGGCGTCAGGTGCCCTGGCCGCGGGTCTGGTCGGCCTGGCCGCGCTCGCGGGGCTGACCGCCGTCGTCGTCGCCTGCTGTGTGCTCGGACTGGCGGCGGTCCTCTTCCTCTGATCCGCTGTGGGGGTGTCGGAGCAGCACACCCCTCAGACGGTCCGGTGGCTCTTCGCTGATCAGCTCGGCCCGCACTTCCTCGACACGCCCGACCAGCGGGCCGTGCTCATCGAGTCCAGCAGGGTGTTCGCCCGCCGCACGGTGCACCGTCGCAAGGCGCACCTGGTGCTGTCGGCGATGCGGCACCGCGCCGCTGAGCTCGGGGACCAGGCGGTCCACGTGCGTGCCGCGACCTACCGCGAGGGCCTCGCGCAGGCCACCGAGCAGCTCACCGCTGACGAGCGCGCGGCTGGCCTCTCCGTGAGCGACCCCACCTCTTACGCCGCGCGTCGCTTCGTGCGGTCGCTGGACGGTGTCCACGTGCTGCCCGCGCGGGGCTGGGCGGTCACCCACGAGGAGTTCGCGCACTGGGCGGGGCGCCGCGGTGAGCCCGGCGAGAAACGCCTGCTCATGGAGGACTTCTACCGGGAGGTCCGCCGCCACCACCACCTGCTGCTGGAGCCCGACGGCGAGCCGCTGGGCGGTCGGTGGAACTTCGACCACGACAACCGCGAACCCGCCCCGAAGCAGCCCACCCTCGAGCAGGCGGCCGGGGTTCCGGAGCCGTGGTGGCCGGATGAGGACGACGTCGACGCGCAGGTCCGAGACGACCTCGACCGGATGGCGTGTGACGACGGCGTCGAGTTCGTCGGGGACGACGGACCGCGGCGCTTCGCCGTGACCCGGAGGGAGGCGCTGCACGTGATGCGCGACTTCCTCGAGCACCGGCTGGAGGCGTTCGGCACCTACGAGGACGCGATGCTCGCCCGCGACCGGTGGATGGCGCACTCGCTGATGTCCGTGCCGCTCAACCTCGGGCTGGTGCACCCGCTGGAGGTGGTGCAGCGCGCCGAGGCGCGCCACCGCGAGCACGGCGCGCGCCTGGCCAGCGTGGAGGGCTTCGTCCGACAGGTGATCGGCTGGCGCGAGTGGGTGTGGCACCTCTACTGGCACCTCGGGGAGGACTACGGCCAGCGCAACGCGCTGGGCGCCACCGAGCCGATCCCAGAGTGGTTCGCCGACCTGGACGCCAGGGGCGAGGTGCGGGCAGCGTGCCTGTCCGACGTGCTCGGCACGGTGCGCGAAGAGGGCTGGGTGCACCACATCCCGCGCCTCATGGTGCTCGGCGGGTACGCCCTCGCCCGCGGGTGGAACCCGCAGGAGATGACCGACTGGTTCCACACCCGGTTCGTCGACGGGTACGCGTGGGTGATGGCGGCCAACGTCGTCGGGATGAGCCAGCACGCCGACGGCGGGGTGATGGCCACCAAGCCCTACTGGTCTGGCGGGGCCTACATCGACAAGATGTCGGACTACTGCGGGCGCTGCCCGTACGACCCGAAGAAGCGACTCGGCGACGACGCTTGCCCCTTCACCGGCGGGTACTGGGCGTTCACGGCCCGGCACCAGGAAATGCTCGCGACAAACCCGCGCACATCACGAGCGGTGAGTGGCCTGCGGCGGCTCAAGGACGCCGACGCGGTACTGGCTCAGGAAGTCGATCGGGGCTCCAGCGCGCCATAGACGCTCCCGCTGACGCCTTGCGGGTCAGGAAGGAATCGCTGAGCCAGCCGGTGGCGCTGTCTGGCTCGTGTTGGCCTTCCGGGCGTTCGCGATGGCGGTCACGCTTGCGGAGACGGGTTTGCCCTTGGCCCTGGAACGCTCGACCTTCAGGCGAGCGGCCTGGACTTGAGCTGGTGTGACCTTTACGAGCTTTGCCACGGGCCTCGCTCCTCCTCGGGTCGCAACACTGTCTCAATCATCGGCTTCGGTGTCGACCTCCACGACGTCCGCTTCTTCACCGGCCTCCTCGATCTGCTCGACCGGACCCGCCAGCACCGCATCGAGAACGGCATCAAGGAGGGCGTCATCCGGGGCCTGCAGCAACTCTGATGTGCTCAGGGCCTGTAGCGCTGCTACTCCGAGTCGCGCCTTTGCATCGTCGGTGGAGACGGCCTGCTCGGCTGCCCACCGCAGCATGCGCATCGTCTCTTCGCGACGTCTCCAGATGTCGAGCTCGGTGGCGCCACGTCGGAGTAGCAGGTTGCCGATCAAGACGGCCATGAACGACAGGATCGGTGTGCCGATGCCTACGGCGTACAGGGCCCAGGTCGGCAGGCTGGTCACGATGCAGACCGTAGCGGCACTCGATCACTCGAAAATGACCGAGAGGTGCGCTGGGAGGTGACTCAGGCGGCCTGGGCTTCGGCGTCGGTGAGAGCGACGTGGAAGCCGAGGCCTTC
>NZ_QGDQ01000023.1 GCF_003149145.1 Quadrisphaera granulorum
CGAAAAAGACGTCATCTGACATCCAACTCGAGCCAACATAAAGCTGGCATCGACATTCGGCACGCTGTTGAGTTCTCAAGAAACGAACACACACCGATTCGCAGCCTTTCGGCCGTTCGCTCGGGATGTCTCCATCCTACCCACAACAATCCCCCGGTCGTTACCGACCGGATTCTGTCGAGGTGGTCCTCCTCACCGGGGCTGGCCCTTTCAGGCCGGCCCGCCCGGCGGGCGAACAAGAAGAACATTACGTGACGCTCCGGTGAGCGTCAAACTCGGGGTGTCGGCTGCACGTCATCAGCAGCCCGATCGGCCGCCCAGCCCCGCACCTGCGCAGGTCACACGGGGTTCACACAGCCGAGACATGGGTGTCACCGACCGGACGCCCCGCTCGGTGACACCCCGTCACCCCGATCTGTCCCCCGTGCGTCAGGCGACGTCGACAGCAGCAAGCGTGCGCTTACCCCGTCGCAGGACGAGCCACCGCCCGTGGAGGAGCTGCTCCACGGGCACCGGCGCATCGGCGTCGGCCCATCGCTCGTTGTTGACGTACGCGCCGCCCTCGACCACGGCCCGCCGTCCTGACGAGGCACTGGGCACCACGCCTGCCTCCGCCAGAAGCCGGGGCACGATAAGCGGCTCCCCCGGCGACACCCGCGCCGTCGGTAGTTCCGCGAGGGCCGATCCCAGGGTCTCGGCGTCCAAGGTGGCCAGATCGCCCTGCCCGAAGAGCGCCGCGCTGGCGGCCTCCACGCGCGCCGTCGTCGTCGCGCCGTGGACGAGGGTGGTGACGTCCTGCGCGAGCAGTCGCTGCGCCGCCCGCGCCTGCGGACGGGCCGCCGTCTCCTCCGCGAGCGCCGCCAGCTCCTCCTGCGTGCGCTGGGTGAAGACGCGCAGGTACCAGTCGACGGCGGCGTCCTCCGCCGCCAACCAGAACTGGTAGAAGGCGTACGGGCTGGTCATCTCCGGGCTCAGCCACACCGTGCCCGACTCGGTCTTGCCGAACTTGGTGCCGTCGGGCTTGGTGATGAGCTGGGTCGACAGTGCGTGCACCGAGACGCCCTCCACCCGGTGGATGAGGTCGACACCGCTGGTGATGTTGCCCCACTGGTCCGACCCACCGGTCTGCAGCGTGCAGCCGTGGCGGCGGTACAGCTCGAGGTAGTCCATCCCCTGGAGGATCTGGTAGCTGAACTCGGTGAAGCTGATGCCCTCCTCGGAGTTCATCCGCGCCGAGACGGCCTCCTTGGCGAGCATCCTGCCGACCCGGAAGTGCTTGCCGACGTCGCGGAGGAACTCGATGGCGCTCATCGGCGCCGTCCAGTCGAGGTTGTTCACCAGGCGCGCCGCGTTCGGCCCCTCGAAGGACACGAACGGCTTCACCTGGTCGGCGATCCGCGCCACCCAGCCCGCCACGACCTCCGGGTCGTTGAGGACACGCTCGCCGCTCATGCGCGGATCGCCCACGAGCCCGGTGGACCCGCCCACGAGGATCAACGGGATGTGGCCCGCGTCCTGCAGGCGCCGGGCGGTGACCAGCTGGACGAGGTTGCCCATGTGCAGGCTCGGGGCCGTGGGGTCGAAGCCCACGTAGAAGGTGACCGGGCCGGCGTCCAGGGCCGCGCGCAGCGCGTCCTCGTCGGTGCTCTGCGCCAGCACACCTCGCCAGCGCAGCTCGTCGATGATCCCGGATCCGGGTGCCGTGGTCACTGCGTGCTCTCCTCGTCGGTCGGCCTCGTCGTCGTCGTCGTCGAGGTCGTCGGGGCAGAGCCTGCCCGACGGCGCCGCGGCGCCGCCACGCGGTAAGCCGACACGGTGGGCTCCCCCGTCAGCCAGAGCCGCCAGGGGTAGCGCGCGCCGTCCCCGCCCTCCCCCGAGACGCCGACCCGTGGGCCGGTGAGGATCTCGGAGGACGACGACGGCGAGCGCCCGTCCAGCACGCGCAACGCCGAGCTCGGGGCACACAGGTCGGCGCCGTCCTGCACCTGGCCGAGACCGAGCGCCGCGGCGAGGCGGGCCGGGCCGCGGGCGAGGTCGACGTCCTTGCGGGCGGTCGGGCGACGGTGGCGCGCCAGCTCCAGGCCGCTGACCACCTCCCCCGCTCGGAGCAACACGGCGCTGGCCGTGCCCTCGGGCCCGCAGACGAGGTTGGCGCACCAGTGCATGCCGTAGCTGAAGTAGACGTACGCATGACCGGGCGGGCCGAACATCACCGCGGTGCGCGGGGTGCGGCCTCGCGCGGCGTGGGAGCCCGGGTCTCCGGGGCCGGCGTACGCCTCGACCTCCGTGAGTCGGACGGCGACAGTGCCGCCGCCGACGCCGTCGACGCCGTCATCGGAGGTGTGGACGACGACGCGGCCGAGGAGGTCTCGCGCGACGTCGAGCACCGGCCTGTCGAAGAAGGCGCGCGGCAGCGATTCAGGTGGCCGACTGCCCATGATCACGGCCGGAGGTTTGTGCAGCGCCCATGATCACGGGGGGCGTCAGGAGAGGGTGGCGGCGGCGGCGCGCAGCTCGGCGAGCTGCTCGGCCACCCTCACCGGTGCGGTGCCGCCGCGAGCGTCACGAGAGGCGATGGAGCCCTCGACCGTGAGCACCGCCCGCACGCCTGCCGGGTCCTTCCCCAGCACGGGGTGAATCGCGGCGAGGTCGGCGTCGGGCAGCTCGTCGAGCTCGCAGCCCAGCTCCTCGCAGCGCCGCACCGCAGCACCGGCGGCCTCGTGCGCGTCGCGGAACGGCACGCCGAGCCGCACGAGGTGGTCGGCGACGTCGGTGGCCAACGAGAAGCCCTGCGGAGCGAGCTCAGCCAGGCGGGCGGTGTCGAAGCGCAGTGTGGCGACCATGCCCGTGAAGGCCGGGAGCAGCAGGAGCAGCGTGTCGGCGGCGTCGAAGACGGGTTCCTTGTCCTCCTGGAGGTCGCGGTTGTACGCGAGCGGGAGGGCCTTGAGCGTGGCGAGCAGGCCGGTGAGGTCGCCGATGAGGCGCCCCGCCTTGCCGCGCGCGAGCTCGGCGATGTCGGGGTTCTTCTTCTGCGGCATGATGCTCGACCCCGTGGAGAAGGCGTCGTCGAGCGCCACGAAGCCGAACTCCTTGGTGGCCCACAGCACGACCTCCTCGGCGAGGCGGGAGAGGTCGACGCCGACCATGGCTGCCACGAAGGCGAACTCCGCCGCCACGTCGCGGCTGGCCGTGCCGTCGATGCTGTTCGGCACCGACCCGGCGAAGCCGAGCTCCGCCGCGACGGCCTCCGGGTCGAGGCCCAGCGACGAACCCGCGAGGGCGCCGGAGCCGTAGGGCGACAGGGCCGCGCGGGCGTCCCAGTCGCGGAAGCGCTCGACGTCGCGCAGGAGTGCCCACGCGTGGGCGAGCAGGTGGTGCGCGAGCAGCACGGGCTGGGCGTGCTGGAGGTGCGTGCGGCCGGGCATCGCGGCGGTGGGGTGCGCCTCGGCGGCGGCGGCCAGCACCTCGATCAGTTCGAGCAGCTGCGCGCGGATCTTGCCGGCCTCCGAGCGCAGGTGCATCCGCAGCAGGGTGGCGATCTGGTCGTTGCGGGAGCGGCCCGCGCGCAGGCGGCCGCCGAGGTCTGCACCGGCGCGCTCCACGAGCACGCGCTCGAGCGCGCCGTGCACGTCCTCGTCGTCGTCGGCGGGCTGGAGGGCGCCGGAGACGACGTCGTCGTGGATGCCCTGCAGCACGTCCAGCATCCGGACCAGCTGCTCGTCGGTGAGCAGGCCGGCCGTGTGCAGCACGCGGGCGTGGGCCATCGAGGCGCGCACGTCGTGGGGGGCGAGGCGCCAGTCGAAGTGGGTGCTCTTGGACAGCGCCGCGAGCGCCGCGGACGGGCCACTGGCAAACCGGCCGCCCCACAGCGCGCCCTGGACGGTGGTCCCCGTGGAGGTGGGGCTGGTCTGGCTCACGGGGTCTCCTCGGTGGTGCTGTGCGAAGGATGGGCGATCGGCTCGTCGCGGCCGTCGGCGAGAGCGATCATGCGGGCCGCGAGCGCGGCGCCGCCGGCGGGGTGGCGGGCGATGAGCAGCACGGTGTCGTCACCGGCGATGCACCCCATGACGTCGGGCATGGCGGCGTGGTCGACCGCCGAGGCGAGGAACTGCGCAGCCCCGGGCGGGGTGCGCACGACGACGAGGTTGGCGGACGCCTCCGCCGTGACGAGCAGCTCCTCGCACAGCCGTGCCAGGCGCGCGGAGCGACCGGCCTCCGGGACGGCCGGACGCGGGGTGCGGTCTCCTCCCTCCGACGGCACCGCGTAGACGAGGCCCCCTGCTGCGCTGCTGGAACGCACCTTGACGGCACCGAGCTCGACGAGGTCGCGCGACAGCGTGGCCTGGGTGACCAGCACACCGTCGGCCGCGAGCAGCTCCGCCAGCTCCGCCTGGGAGCGCACCGGCCGGGTGCCGACGAGCGCGGCGATCCGGGCCCGCCGGGCGGTCGGGGTGGTCGGCTTCGTCGGGGTGGTCTGGGCCGGCGAGGAGGAGCTCCCGGTCATGCGCCGGGGAACGGCAGGCCCTCGCGGGCCTCGAGCAGGGCCACGAGCAGGGCCTTCTGCGCGTGGAGGCGGTTCTCGGCCTCGTCCCACACCCAGCTGCCGGGGCCGTCGAGGTAGCTCGCGTCGATCTCCTTGCCGCGGTAGGCGGGCAGGCAGTGCAGCACCCCGGCGTCGGGCTTGGCGCCCGCCATGAGCTCCGGCGTCACCGCGAACGGCACGAACGGGGTCTCGCGGGAGGCGGCCTCGGCCTCCTGGCCCATCGACACCCAGGTGTCCGTGGCGACGACGTCGGCGCCGGCCACCGCCTCGGCGGCGTCGTGGACGACGCTCACCGAGCCACCCGTGAGCGCGGCCGCGCGGCGCGCATCCTCGAGGATGCCGGGGTCGGGCAGGTGGGTCTCGGGCGTGCCGACCACCACGTGCATGCCGGCCACCGCCCCGCCGAGCAGGTAGGAGTTGGCCATGTTGTTGTTGCCGTCGCCGACGTAGGCGAAGACCGTGCCGGGCAGGGCGTCGACGCCGCCGGGGCGGTGCTCGGCCACCGTCTGGAGGTCCGCGAGGATCTGGCACGGGTGCAGCAGGTCGGTGAGTGCGTTGACCACCGGCACGTCGCTGGCGGCGGCCATCGCCTCCAGCTTGGCGTGCTCGAAGGTGCGCCACGTGATGAGCGCGACCTGGCGGGACAGCACGCGGGCGGTGTCCTCCACCGGCTCGCCGCGCCCCAGCTGGCTGGTCGACGCGTCGATGAGGAGCGGGAACCCGCCCAGCTCCGCGACCCCCACCGAGAAGGACAGCCGCGTGCGGGTGGAGGGCTTGTCGAAGAGCAGCGCGGCCGTCTTCGGACCCTCCAGCGGACGCTTCGGGTGAAGACCCGCCGTGCGCGCCGCCTTGAGCTCGATGGCCAGGCGCAGGACGTCGGCCTGCTGGGCCTGGGTGAGGTCGTCGTCACGGAGGAAGTGCCGGGGGAAGTCCTGGGAGAGGTGCGTGGTGCTGGTCATTCGGGGCTCCCGGTCGGGGCAGGCGGGGTGGGGGCGCTGCTGCCGGGACTGGACGCCGCGTGAGAGGCAGCGGCGCGCGCGAGGATCCCGGGGATGGCGTCGGTGAACTCGGCCAGCTGTGCGTCGGTGAGGACGAGCGGCGGGGCGATCCGGACGGCGTCCGGGGCGACGGCGTTGACGATGAAGCCGGCGTCGAGCGCCGCGGCGGCGACGTCCTTGGACGCCGGGGCGTCCAGCACGAGGGCCTGCAGCGCTCCGACGCCACGCAGGCCGACCAGCAGCGGCGGGCGCTGACCTTCCGGCTGGGCGACCAGGGCGTCGACAGCGGCCTGCAGCTGCTCGCCGATGCTGCGGGCGCGCTCGGCGAGGCCGTCTCGCTCCACGACGTGCAGCACCGCAAGGCCCGCGGCAGTGGCGAGCGGGTTGCCGCCGTACGTCGTGCCGTGCTGGCCGGGGCCGAGCAGGCTCGCGGCCTTGTCGGTCACGGCGACGGCAGCGCCGACGGGCACTCCCCCGCCGAGCGCCTTGGCGAGCGTCACCACGTCGGGCAGCGTCCCGGCGTCCAGGCCGATGCCCGGCAGCTGGTGGGCGAACCAGGCCCCGGTGCGCGCGATACCGGTCTGCACCTCGTCGAGCACGAGCAGCGCGCCCGCCTCGGAGGTGAGGCGTCGCGCGGCCGCGAGGTAGCCGTCGGGAGCGGGCAGCACGCCGCCCTCCCCCTGCACGGGCTCGAGCACCACGGCAGCCACCGCGCCACGCGGGGCGCCGTCGTCGTCGACCTCCGACAGAGCAGCGGCGAGCGCGTCGACGTCGCCGAAGGGGACGTGCTCGACTCCGCCCGGGAGGGGCGCGAAGGGCTCGCGATAGCTCGGGTTCCACGTCATCGCGAGGGCGCCCATCGTGCGGCCGTGGAAGGCACCGCGAGCAGCGACGATGCGCGGACGCCCCGTGCGGCGGGCGATCTTGAAAGCCGCCTCGTTCGCCTCCGCGCCGGAGTTGGTGAAGAAGACGCGGCCGCCCGGCTCCGCGCGGGTGACGGCGAGCAGCTGCTCGGCCAGGGCCACCTGCGCGGGCGTCGCGAAGAAGTTGGAGACGTGGCCGAGGGTCGCCATCTGGCTGGTCACCGCGGCGGTGAGCAGCGGGTGGGCGTGCCCGAGCACCGAGGTGGCGATGCCGGCGAGCAGGTCGACGTAGCGGCGGCCGTCGGCGTCCCAGACCTGGGCTCCCTCACCGCGCACGAGCGTGCGCAGCGGGGTGCCGTAGGTGCCCATGACGGCGCGGCCGTGGCGCTGCAACCAGGCGGCGGACCCGCCGTCCGGGTGCGCGAGGGCCGGGGGGAGATCTGGGGTGACGTCGGTGCCCGTCGGATGGGTGGGGGCGCTCACGGCAGCACCATCGTTCCCACGCCGGACTCGGTGAAGACCTCCACCAGCAGGGTGTGCGGCACGCGTCCGTCGACGACGTGCGCGGCCTCGACACCGCCGCGCACCGCGCGCAGGCAGGCCTCCATCTTGGGCACCATCCCGGACTCCAGGGTCGGCAGTAGCTGCTCCAGCTCGGCGGCGCCGATCTGGGAGACGAGCGAGGACCTGTCCGGCCAGTCGGAGTACAGGCCCTCGACGTCGGTGAGGACGACGAGCTTGCGAGCGCCGAGCGCCACCGCGAGGGCCGCGGCGGCGGTGTCGGCGTTGACGTTGAGGACGCCGTCGCCGTCCTCCTCGGGGGCGACCGTGGCGACGACGGGGATACGACCGGCCTCGAGGAGGTCTTGGACGGCGCGCGGGTCGACGGCGACGACGTCACCGACGAGTCCGACGTCCACCGGCTCCCCGTCGACCACGGCGTGGCGGCGGCGGGCGGTGAACAGGCCGGCGTCCTCCCCGGACAGGCCCACGGCGTGCGGCCCGGAGGCGTTGAGCAGGCCCACCAGCTCGCGGCCGACGGAGCCGGTGAGCACCATGCGGACCACCTCCATGACCTCGGGGGTGGTGACCCGCAGGCCACCGCGGAACTCGCTGGCGATGTTCAGCCGCTTGAGCATCCGCGAGATCTGCGGGCCGCCGCCGTGGACGACGACGGGGCGCAGCCCGGCCAGGCGCAGGAAGTTGACGTCGGCGGCGAACGCGCGCGTCAGCGTCTCGTCGACCATGGCGTTGCCGCCGTACTTCACCACCACGAGGGAGCCGTGGAACTGCTCCAGGTAGGGCAGCGCCTCGACGAGGACGGCGGCCTTCTCGACGGCGGTGCGCAACCGCGGGTTGCTCCCGGTGCTGCTCAGGTCAGCGCTGCTCAGGTCGGTGCTCATGAGGAGTACGCGCTGTTCTCGTGCACGTAGTCGTGCGTGAGGTCGTTCGTCCAGACCGTCGCGCTGGCAGGGCCGGCGTGGAGGTCGACGAGGATCCGCACCTCGCGGGGGCTGAGGTCGACGCCGTCGCGGGAGTCGCCCACGCCACCGGCGCGGCAGACCTGAACGCCGTTGAAGGACACGTCGAGGGCGTCGGGGTCGAAGGCGGCGTCGGTGGTGCCGACGGCGGCGAGCACGCGGCCCCAGTTGGGGTCGTTGCCGAAGATCGCGGCCTTGAAGAGGTTCGAGCGGGTCACGGCCCGGGCGACGGTGACGGCGTCGTCCTCGGTGGCCGCCCCGACCACCTCCACGGCGATGTCGTGGCTGGCGCCCTCGGCGTCGGCGACGAGCTGGCGGGCGAGGTCGGCGCAGACGGCGGTGACGGCCTCGCGCAGCTCGTCCTCGCCCGGCTCGACGCCGGAGGCGCCCGAGGCCAGCAGCAGCACGGTGTCGTTGGTGGACATGCAGCCGTCGGAGTCGACCCTGTCGAAGGTGACCCGCGTGGCCGCCCGCAGCGCGGCGTCGAGCACGGAGGGCTCGGCAACGGCATCGGTGGTGAGCACCACGAGCATCGTGGCCAGGCCCGGGGCGAGCATGCCAGCGCCCTTGGCCATACCGCCGACGCTCCAGCCGGGCTGGCCGTCGGCTCCGGCGGGCCCGTGGGCCACCGCCTGCTTGGAGACCGTGTCCGTCGTCATGATCGCGGTGGCCGCGTCGGCGCCGCCCTGCGCGCCGGAGCCGTCGAGAGCGACCGCAGCGGCTGTCACACCGGCGAGGAGCTTGTCCATGGGGAGGCGCTCGCCGATGAGGCCGGTGGAGCAGACGGCGACGTCGGCCGCGCCGATGCCCAGGGCATCGGCCACGGCCTCGGCGGTGGCGTGCGTGTCGACGAAGCCGGGCGCTCCCGTGCAGGCGTTGGCACCGCCGGAGTTGAGGACCACGGCATCGCAGCGGCCGTCGGAGAGCGCCTGGCGGGTCCACTTCACCGGGGCGGCCTGCACGCGGTTGGACGTGAGGACGACGGCGGCGTCATGGCGGGGACCGTCGTTGACGACGAGGGCGAGATCGGGCTTGCCGCTGGCCTTGAGGCCGGCGGTGGTGCCGGCGGCGCGGAAGCCCTGCGGGGCGGTCACCCCGGTCGTGCTGGTCATACCGCCAGCACCTCCACCTCGTGGCCCGCAGCGCGCCACGCGGCGGTGGCCGGAGCCGTGGAACCGGTGGGTACGAGCACCCAGTCGGTGTCGAACGTCGAGAGCGCGAACACGCTGATGCCTCCATCGGCGAGCGGGCGGAGCAGACCGGCGAGCACGCCGGTCAGGGCGGAGTCGGTGGGGCCGGCCACCTCGAACGCGGCATACGGCCCCTGCACCGGGCCGGGCAGCTGCTCGGGCACGGCGATGGCGGGGCAGACCACGCTCAGCAAGTCCGGGGTGCGGGCCACGCACACCAGCGGCTCGCCGCGGGCCCACGTGGGGTCAGGCGCGTCGGCGGGCAGTCGCACCACGGAGACCGCTCCGGGGTGCTCGTGGAGGAGCACGCCGGGACTCACGGCGCCAGCCCCGTCGTCGGCAGCCCCAGCGTCTCGGGCAGCCCGAACGCGAGGTTGAGGCACTGCACGGCCGCGCCGGCGGTGCCCTTGGTGAGGTTGTCCTCTGCGGCGACGACGACGACGCGGCCCACTCGCTCGTCCAGCGCCAGGCCCATCGCCACGACGTTGGAGCCGAGCACGTCCGCGGTGCGCGGCCAGGAGCCCTCCGGCAGCAGCGTGATGAAGGGCTCGTCGGTGTAGGCGGTGTTCCACGCCTCGCGGAGCTGGGCCGCGGTGACGCCGGCGCGCACCGTGGCGGTGCACGTGGCGAGGATGCCGCGGGGCATCGGCGCCAGCGTGGGCGTGAAGCTCACGGTGACGGGCTCGCCCGCAGCGCCGGACAGGTTCTGCTCGATCTCCGGCGTGTGGCGATGCACGCCGCCGACGCCGTACGGGCTCATGGAACCCATGACCTCGCTCCCGAGCAGGTTCGGCTTGAGGCCCTTGCCGGCACCGGACGTGCCCGAGGCCGCGACGACGACGACGTCGTCGGGTTCCAGCAGGCCCGCGGCGAAGCCCGGCGCGAGGGCGAGCGAGATGCCCGTGGGGTAGCAGCCCGGCACGGCCACCCGGCGGGCGCCGACGAGGGCTGCGCGCTGCTTGTCGGGCGCTGCGCCGCTCGTCGTCGTCGAAAAGGGAGCGGTGGGCAGCTCGGGCATGCCATAGGGCCAGGTACCGGCGTGCTCGCTGCCGTAGAAGGTCTTCCAGGCGACCGGGTCGGCGAGGCGATGATCGGCGCCGCAGTCCAGGACGAGCAGGTCGTCCGGAAGCTGAGCGGCGAGGGCTGCGGAAGCGCCGTGCGGGAGCGCGAGGACGACGGCGTCGTGCTCGGCGAGCAGCTCGGGCGTGGTCTCGGCCAGGACGCGCTCGGCCAGAGGCATCAGGTGGGGGTGCACGTCCCCCAGGCGCGTACCCGCACTGGAGGCGGCCGTCACCGCTCCGACCTCGACCTCGGGGTGCCCCAGGAGGAGGCGCAGCGCCTCACCTCCGGCGTACCCGCTCGCCCCCGCGACAGCCACTCTGATCACTCGATAAACCATACATACCCCTGCATGGCCATGCAAAGCTGCGGGTCAGCGCAGGGGGTCGTCGGCGCCCCAGGGGCGCAGCCGGAGGCGGCGTGCGTCGTCGTCGAGTCCTGTCGCGGCCCGCTGCGCGAGCGACGCGGGGGTGTCGACGCCCGCACGGACCATCCGACCCGAAAACGCGTCGAGCTCGCCGCGGGCGAAGGCGACGGCAAGCGCGTCGACCTCGGCCTGGGACGTCCACTCGTCGCGCTGGCGCCGCTGCTCGTGGGCGGGCATCGCCATCGTCATGGGCGTCTTGACGACGCCCGGCGCCAGCTCCAGCACCGTGATGCCGTGCGCGGCACCGGCCGCGTGGAGGTTGCCACCCAACCGGAAGAGCCCGGCCTTGGCCGCGTTGTACGCGGAGTAGACGGAGCTGTCCTTGATGCCGGCGCCCGAGTCGAGCTGCAGCACCCGCCCTCCGCCGCGCGCGACCATGCCGGGGACGACGGCGCGGATTGCGTGGAAGGCGCCGACGAGGTCGACGTCGACGACGCGACGCCACTCGGCGGGATCCGCCTCCCAGACCGGCACCTCACTCGCCTCGATGACGCCCGCCGCCGAGACGAGCAGGTCCGCCGGCCCGAGCTGGGACTCCAGGTGCGCCACGGCATTCTGGAGCCCAGGGAGGTCGACGACGTCGGCGGGCACCGCGGCAGCCCGCGCGCCGGTGCGGCGCACGGCCTGGAGGGCCTCCGCGAGGCGCTCGCTGTCGCGGCCGAGCAGTCCCACGGCGAATCCGGCAGCGCCGAGCGCCTCGGCGAGTCCGCGCCCGATGCCGCTGGTCGCCCCGGTGACGAGCGCGACCCGGCTGGGCGGGGTACTCATGCCCCGCGCAGCACGGCGCCGTGGCGGCGCGCTGCCTCGGCGACGGCGGCCTCACGCACGGCGGCGGCGTCCGCCGCGGTGAGCGTCCGGTCGAGCGCGCGCAGACGCAGGGAGAACGCCAGCGACCGTTGCCCGGCGGGCACGGGCGCACCGGTGTAGACGTCGAAGAGGCGGACCTCCTCGACGAGGTCGGCGTGGCCGCCCCCGGCGGCACCGGCGAGCAGCGCCTGACGGACAGCCTCGGCGGGCACGGACGCGTCGACGATGAGGGCGACGTCCTCCTTGCTCGGCGGGAACGGCGACAGGCGCGGGGCCGGCACCAGCTCGGGCGCGGCGGCAACGAGCGCGTCGAGGTCGAGCTCGAAGGCGACCGTGCGCGGCGGCAGCCCGAGAGCAGCGACGACGGCGGGGTGCAGCTCCCCCGCGTGGCCGACCACGGCACCCGTACCCGCAGCCGCACCCTCGTCACCGTCCGGGCCGGGAGCGGGCAGCGACAGCTGCGCGCAACGGCCCGGGTGCCACGGGGCGAGCGCGCCCGCGGTCACCACGAGGTCCAGACGGAGGGCACCCGCCACGGTCTGGGCGGCGGCCACGGCGTCGGCGGCGTCAGCCGTGCGCCCCGGGCCCCACCAGCCCTCGGGCTCGGCGCGACCGGCGAGGACCCCGGCCACGTGCACGGGCTGCGGCGGCACGGCGGCGAGCAGACCCGCCAGCTCGGCGTCCGAGGGGCGCTGGTCGACGCGCAGGCGCGGCGCCGCCGGAGCACCCGGAACCGGGTTCACCACGCCGCCGACCTCGAACAGCGCCACATCGGTCGCTCCGCGCGAGGTGTTGCGACGCAGCACGTCGAGCAGCGTGGCGAGCACGCTGGTGCGCAGCAGCGGCTGCTCGTCGGAGAGCGGGTTGGCCAGCCGCAGGGCGGTGCGCCGCGGGTCGTCGGCGTCCAGACCCAGCTCGTCGCTGCGCGCCGCGGACGTGAACGGGTAGGACCGCACCTCGACGAAGCCTCCGGCCGCCAGGGCGTCGGCGGCGCGACGGCGCAGACGCTGCGCGCTCGTGAGGCCGCGGCCGGGCGGCGCGGGCGGCAGCACCGACGGGATCGCCTCGTAGCCGTGCAAACGCACGACCTCCTCCACGAGGTCGACGGGCTGCGCGAGGTCGGGACGCCACGTGGGCGGGACCACGTCGAGCGTGCCGAGAGCCTCGTCGTCGCTGGGCGCGACGCTGCAGCCGATCTGCTCGAGAAGCTCGACCACGCGGGCCTCGTCGAGCTGGTCCGCCGGCACGCCCGAGAGCTGGGCCGACAGGCCCACCGGCAGCGCGATCGGCGCCGGCTCCAGAGAGGTACCGGGTGCAACGACGTCGGTGGCGGCGTCGTCCGCCGTCCCCCCGCCGTGCTCCACGAGCAGTCGCACCGCCAGCTCCGCGGCCGCGGCCTGCAGCGCCGTGTCGACGCCGCGCTCGAAGCGGCGGCTCGCCTCGCTCGGCAGCTTGTGGCGCCGCGCCGTCCTCGCGATGGTCACGGGGTCGAAGCGGGCGGCCTCGACGAGCACGTCGCGCGTCGTCATCGTGACCTCGGTGTCGCGCCCACCCATGACGCCGGCGAGCCCGATGGCGCGCGCGCCACCCACGCCGTCCACACCAGTGCCGTCGGCGATGAGCAGGTCCTCGGGGTCGAGGGTGCGGTCAACCCCGTCGAGGGTCACCAGCCGCTCCCCCGGACGCGCGCGGCGCACGACGAGCGGGCCGTCGACTTCTGCGAGGTCGTAGGCGTGCAGCGGCTGGCCCAGCTCAAGCATCACGTGGTTGGTGATGTCGACGGCCAGGGAGATCGGCCGCATGCCGGCCTGCTGCAGGCGGCGCTGCAGCCAGAAGGGCGACGGGGCCGTCGGGTCGACGCCGCGCACGACGCGCGTCACGAACCGGGTGCACCCCGGAGCGCCGTGGATCGGGGCGTCGTCGCGCAGCTCGACGCCGTGCCCGGCTGCCGCGCCGGAACCGCCGGCGGCGGGCACGTCGACGGCGGCCGGGTCGCGGAACGCGGTGGCCACGTCGAGGCGAGCGCCGTGGGCGTACTCGCGGGCCAGCCCGCGGACGCTGAAGCAGTAGCCGCGGTCGGGCGTGACGTTGACCTCGACGACCTCCTCGGTGAGCCCGAGCAGCGCGAGGGCGTCCTGGCCGGGCTCCAGCTGCGACGCGGCCGTCTCACCCAGGAGACGCGCCAACACGATGATCCCAGCGTGGTCCTCGCCGAGCCCTAGCTCGCGCGCCGAGCAGATCATGCCGTCGGAGACGTGCCCGTACGTCTTGCGGGCGGCGATGGGGAACGGGCCGGGCAGGACCGCCCCCGGCGTGGCGACGACGACGAGGTCTCCGGCGGAGAAGTTGTGCGCTCCGCAGACGACGCCCCGAGGCTCCTCGCCGCGGGCGACCTCGCCGGTGTCGACCGAGCACCAGTTAATGGTCTTGCCGTTCTTCTGCGGCTCGGGCGACACCGACAGCACGCGGCCGACGACGACGGGGCCGGTCACGTCACCACCGTGCAGGCCCTCCTCCTCCAGCCCCACACGCACCAGCGCGGCAGCGACCTGCTCGCCCGTGACGTCAGCGGGCAGGTCGACCCACTCGCGCAGCCAGCTCAGCGGCGCGCGCATCAGAGGGCCGTCCCCAGGCCGGCGCCGAAGGCGCGCGAGAAGCGCACGTCGCCCTCGACCATGTCGCGCATGTCGGCGACGCCGTTGCGGATCTGCAGGATCCGCTCGATGCCCATGCCGAACGCGAAGCCGCTGTAGCGGTCCGGGTCGACCCCGCACGCGCGCAGGACGTTCGGGTTGACCATGCCGCAACCTCCGAGCTCGAGCCAGCCGCTCCCGGAGCCATCGGGGCGCTCGAACCACACGTCGAGCTCCGCGGACGGCTCCGTGAACGGGAAGAAGGACGGGCGCAGGCGCGTGCGGGCACTCGGCCCCAGCAGCGCCGTCGCGAGGCGGTCGAGGGTGCCGCGCAGATGGGCCATGGTCAGGCCCTCGTCGACGGCGATGCCCTCGACCTGGTTGAAGACGGGGGTGTGGGTGGCGTCGAGCTCGTCGGTGCGGAATGTGCGGCCCGGGCACACCACGTACAGCGGGGCGCCGCGTTCGAGCAGCGAACGCGCCTGCACGGGGGAGGTGTGCGTGCGCATCACCAGGCCCGAGCTCGGCGGGTCGACGAAGAACGTGTCCTGCATCTGACGGGCCGGGTGGTCGACGCCGAAGTTCAGGGCGTCGAAGTTGAACCACTCCGCCTCGACCTCGGGGCCCTCGGCCACCTCGTAGCCCATCGCGGTGAAGACGTCCTCGAGTCGCTCGGCCACCAGCGCCAGCGGGTGGCGCGCGCCAGCGCGGGTGCGCTGCACGGGGACCGTGAGGTCGACGGTCTCCTCCACGAGCACGCGAGCGTCGCGTTCGGCCTCCAGCTCGGCCGTGCGGGCCTCCAGCGCAGCGCGCACGCGGCCCCGCGCGCTGCCGATGCGCTTGCCGACGGCCGCGCGCTCGCTCGGGGGCACCTCGGCGATGGCGCGGTTGGCCAGGGCGAGCGGACTGCGGTCTCCGGCGTGCGCGAGGCGCACCTCCTTGAGAGCGTCCAGGTCCGGCGCGGCGGCCAGCGCGGCTAGCGCGGCGGCGACGGCGCTCTCGACCGCCTGCTCACCGAGCAGGTCGTCATCCAGTTCGGGCACCGGGCAAGCCTGCCAGAGCGCGTGCGGGCCTCCCCCGGTCGGCCCACCCCCGGGCCCGTCAGCAGCGGCGCTCGGACGCGCTCGCCGTCGTCGTCCTGCCCGTCGTCGTCCTGCCCGGTGTCCTCGAGGAGGCCCGCTCGTCGACGAACTCGGGCAGCGGCAGGTGCACCTGGCGCCGGTCGAGCAGCGGCGTGCCCGGCAGCTGCACGAACTCCGGGACGGCCGCCGGGAGCGTGAAGCGGAACCTCGCGCCACCCGCGGGCGAGGCCCCCACGGTGATGCGCCCGCCGTGCGCCTCCACGAGCCCGCGCACCACGTACAGACCCAGCCCCGTGCCGCCGCGACGAGACCCGCGCCAGAACTTCGTGAACACCACCCCGAGGTGCTCGGCGGGGATGCCCTCGCCCTCGTCGTCGATGACGACGGCGACGCCGTCGCCGTCCGGGTCCGCCGTCACCGAGATGTCGATCTGGCCGGCGCCGTGACGCACGGCATTGCCGACCAGGTTGCTCAGCACCTGCTCGAGGCGGTCCGGATCGGCCCAGACCTCCGGCAGCGGGGAGGCGATGGCCACGCGGAACCGCTCGGCAGGCTGACCGGTGGCCACCGCCCGCTCGACCTGACCTCGGACAAGGGCCTCCAGGTCGACCACCTGCCGCTTCACCTCGAGGCGGCCCGCGTCCATGCGGGAGATGTCGAGGAGCTCGGCGATGAGACGGGTGACCCGGTCGGCGTCGGCCTCGACGGTTTGCAGCATGAGGCGCTTCTGAGCGTCCGTGAGGCGTTCCCAGCGCCGCAGGAGCGTGGAGGTGAAGCCCTTCACCGAGGTCAGCGGCGAGCGCAGTTCGTGCGCGACGGTCGAGATGAGGCCGGCATGGTCGTTCTCGAGGCGGCGGCGGGCCTCGGTGTCACGCAGCTGCAGGAGCACGCGATCGACCGGGGCGCTACGCCCCGAGCGCACGTACCGGGCGGTGACCAGCACCTCGTGCTCTCCCGGCAGCACCAGCAGACGTTCCCGGTGGCCGCTGCGGGTGGCGAGGCCGGTGAAGGGATCGGTCAGCACCCACCAGTCGCGCCCGGTCGTGTCTTGCAGGGGGAGTGCGGTGCGGACGTCGCGACCGATCAGCTGCTCGCGGTCGATGCCGGTGCACCGCTCGGCCTCCGCGTTGACGATCTGCACGCGGGCATCGGGCCCGATGACCACCAGTCCGTCCGGCAGCTCCTCGAGCAGGCCCTGCGCGGCATCCACGGAGGTGACCGTACCGTCCCTGCCTCCGTCGCCATCACTCCCGGTGACGGATGGTGTCGGCACTGTGGTTGGCACTGTGGTCGGCACGGTTCTCGGGGGACGAGCGATCAGTCAGCGACCGGGTCTGCGCGGAGCTCGAACCAGACGACCTTGCCGATGCTGTCGTCGCGGACGCCCCAGCGGGTGGTGAGCAGGTCGACGATGAACAACCCCCGCCCGTCGAGGGCACCGTCGTCGGCGGGCTGCAGGTGCGGGTGCCGGGAGTTGTCGTCGCCGACCTCGATGCGCAGCCAGCCCCGGTCCGCCTTCATCCAGAGCCGCACGTCGGAGCGGCCGTGGACGATGGCGTTGGTGACGAGCTCACTGGTGCACAGCAGGGCGCTGTCGCACGCGTCGGGCGGGAGCTGCGCGTCAGCGCACGCCCGAGCGACGAGTCGCCGGGCTTGGCCGGCGGCCTCGGGCCCGCACGGCAGCACCGTCTCCGTCACGAGTGGGCCCCGTGGCCGACGTCGGCGGCGTCGCCGTCGTCCCCCGGAGCGGGGGGCGTGTGGTGCTCCACGTTGCCAGTGTGGCTGACGCCCGGGGCGATCTCGCCGAGGGTCGCCGTGAGAGCTCCCGCCGCGGCGCCGCGGCGCCGGTGGGCGCGAGCGCTGGCGTACAGGCAGACGGCTGCCGCTGTCGCGAGGTTGAGGCTCTCCGCGCGGCCGTGCAGCGGCACCCGGACGGCGAGGTCAGCCAGCTCGCGCTCGGCGGGGTCGAGGCCGCTGGCCTCGTTGCCGAACAGCCATGCGGTAGGTCCGGAGAGAGGCCCGGAGCCGGCTTCGGCGTCGTCGAGGAGGTCGTCGAGGTCGGCGCTGCCGCGACCGGGTACCCCGTCGGTGGCGAGGACGGCGACGCCGGCACCTCGCAGGCGCCCGACGGTCTCGGCGAGGTCGGCCCCGGGGACCACGTCGAGGTGGAACAGGCTGCCCGCCGTCGACCTGACGACCTTGGGGTTGTGGAGGTCGACGCTGCCGCGGGTGAGCAGGACGGCACCCGCGCCCGCGGCGTCCGCGGCACGGATCACGGTGCCCGCGTTGCCCGGGTCCTGTACGCGGGCCAGCAGCGCGAGGAGCGCCGGCGGCCCGGGTGCGAGGACGTCGTCGAGGGTCGGGTGCACGGCATCGCAGACGGCCACGACGCCCTGGGGCGTACGGGTGCCGGAGAGGACGGCAAGTACCTCGTCGGTGCACTCCAGCAGCTCGGCCCCGGCGCGGTGGGCGCCAGGGCCGAGCTCGGGGTGACGCTGCAGCGCCGCGGCCGTGGCGATGACGGTGCGCACTCGGTGGGGTGCTACCGCGACCAGGGCCTCGCGGACGGCCTGGGGGCCCTCCGCAAGGAAGGCGCCGGCGCGGGCACGGCCAGAAGCCGTGGCCAGGCGCGCCAGCGCCTTCACGCGGTCGGCGCGGGGGTTGCCCAGCAGCGGGATCGCCGCTGTGGTGCTCACGCGTCGCGCCGTTCGCGTCGAGGAGTCTGAGACTGCCGTCAGGCCGCCGACTCGGCGGTCTGGGTCGCCGGCAGCGCAGCGCGAGCCGTGGTGACGAGGGCGGTGAAAGCGCCCGGGTCGTTGACGGCGAGCTCGGCCAGCATGCGACGGTCGACCTCGACACCAGCGGCCTTGAGGCCCTGGATGAAGCGGTTGTACGTCATGCCGTTCTCACGGACCGCAGCGTTGATGCGCTGGATCCACAGGCGGCGGAAGTCGCCCTTGCGGGCGCGACGGTCACGGTAGGCGTAGACGAGGGAGTGAGTGACCTGCTCCTTCGCCTTGCGGTATAGCCGCGAGCGCTGGCCGCGGTAGCCGCTGGCGCGCTCGAGGACGGTGCGGCGCTTCTTCTGGGCGTTGACTGCCCGCTTGACGCGTGCCACGGGGTGCTCCTGGGTCTTCTAGAGGTCGGTAGACGTCGGTGAGGGTGCGCTCAGCCGCGTCAGCGGCCGAGCAGGCGCTCGGCGCGCTTGGCGTCGGCCGGCGAGAGCTGCGCGTCAACGGACAGGCGGCGCGTGCGGCGGGTGGACTTGCCCTCCAGCAGGTGGCGCAGGTTGGTGCGCTCGCGCATGAGCTTGCCGCTCCCGGTGACCTTGAAACGCTTCTTGGCCCCGCTGTGGGTCTTCATCTTCGGCACGGCTGCCGTCCTCCTCGTATCGGGCGGGCGCACTGGCCCGCCCGCGCTCTGGTCAGCGCCCGGAGGGGTCCCTCCGGGCGGCACGGGTGCTGTGGTGTCTGGCTGGTCCGACGCTCACTCGCCCGAAGGCGGCGGGGGTGTCGGACGAGCCGGACGGGGGGTCGGCCGCGGGGCGGCCGGTGTGGGGCGGGGCCCCGGCGTGGCGCCGGGCGTCGGTCCCGGCGTGGCGCCCGGACGGGCGGCCGCGGGACGCGGCGTCGGGCTCGGCGCTGCTCCCTCGCGGGAAGGCACGGGGGCCGGCGGGCGAGGGCCGGGCGCTGCACCCGGACCCGCCGCGGGACGCGGCATGGCCGGACGGGCAGGCCGAAGACCGGGCGGAGGACCGGAGGGACGCGTCGACGGACCGGCAGCGGGACGCATCGGGCGGGAGCCGCCCTCACGGTCGCCACCGCGGTAGCCGCCGCCCTCACGGTCCGGACGGTCACCACCACGGTCGGGGCGGTCGCCACCGCGGTAGCCGCCGCCCTCACGGTCGGGACGGTCACCGCGGTCGGGACGGTCACCGCGGTCAGGACGCTCGCTGCGGTAGCCACCCTCGCGGTCACCGCGGTACCCGCCCTCGCGTGCCGCCGGGGCGGCCGGCTGCGGGGCGCGACGTACGAAGAGCGGCTCGTCACCCTCGGCGATGAGCGGGGAGATCTGCGGCGGCTCGGGAGCCTCCGGCGCGGTGGACTCGCGCTCGGCCTGCTCCGTGCGGTCCTTCTCGGTCCGCTCGGCGCGGGCAGAGCGGTCGGCGTCGCGGCGGGTGCGCTGCTCGGCCTTCTGCTCGGCCTTGACGTCCGCCTTGCGGCGCGTCGGGCCGATGACCATGACCATGTTGCGGCCGTCCTGCTGCGGGCTGGACTCGATCGAGCCCAGCTCGGCGACGTCGTTGGCGAACCGCTGGAGCAGACGCAGACCCATCTCCGGGCGCGACTGCTCACGACCACGGAACATGATCATGACCTTGACCTTGTCGCCACCTTCGAGGAACTTCTCGGCGAAGCCCTTCTTGGTCTCGTAGTCGTGCGGGTCGATCTTCAGGCGCAGCCGGACGGTCTTGAGCACGGTGTTCGTCTGGTTCTTCCGAGCCTCGCGCTCTTTCATCGCGGACTCGTACTTGAACTTGCCGAAATCCATGAGCTTGCAGACCGGGGGCTTCGCCTGCGGGGCGACCTCGACCAGGTCGAGGTCGGCCTCCTGCGCGAGGCGAAGCGCGTCCTCGACGCGCACGATCCCGACCTGCTCACCGTTCGGCCCGACCAGCCGCACCTCGGGGACGCGGATGCGGTCGTTGATGCGCGGTTCGCTGATGTGCCTAGCTCCTCTGCGACGTGCTCGGAACCACCGTCGCGGGAGGGTCTCCCCCGGCGGACGCGTCGCGGGGGCCTGACCCGGCTCGAACGTCGTCAGTCGACGCCCGAGAGCCGCACGTGCCCTCAATGACTCACAGGGCAGTGCGGTGGACCGGGAACCCGGCGGCCGGTAAGGGCCGACGCGGGTGGGAGGAGGCCTCCACTTGGCGCACCGGGCCTCGTGCAGCGTCGCCCCCGAGGACCCGGCAGGGCCGGGTGGGGGCGGGCGCGGTCACGAAGCCGCGGTCGGTCAATCACCTAATGTACCAGCGTGAGCGAGTCCGAACCTCCTGCGTCGTCCGAGCACCAGAACGGCGGAGCCTCCAGCGCCGCCCGGGACCTCGCGGAGGTCCCCGCCGTCGAGGTGGTGACCGCCGCCGCCGTCCACCTGATGAGCGCCGCGGCCGTGAAGTGCGGGCTCGCGGAGGACGCCGAGGCGGACGGCCACCTCGACCTGGGCGAGGCCCGCGTCCTCATCACGGCACTGGCCGGCCTGGTCACCGCAGCCTCTCCGGAGATCGGAGACCACCACGCCAGGCCCCTGCGCGACGGGCTCCGCACGCTGCAGCTGGCGTTCCGGGAAGCGTCCCTGTTCCCCGACCCCCACGGCTCCGGACCGGGCGAGAAGTACACCGGCCCCGTCCGCTGACACCCTCGCCGTGACCATGGACTTCCCGAACACCCGGGGACAGCGACGCGGAGACACCCGTGCCTCACCCCACTCCGCTGATCACGAGGGAGCGAGGGGGTCTTCGGGCCAGGGGTGCTTGGGGTACCGGCCGCGCATCTGCGCTCGCACCTCCCGGTAGGCGCCGCGCCAGAACCCGGCGAGGTCGGCCGTCACGGCGAGCGGCCTTCCCGCCGGGGAGAGCAGATGGACGACGACGGCGACGCGCCCGTCCAGCACACGCGGCGCCCCGGTCCAGCCGAGGACGTGCTGGAGCCGCACAGCGAGCACGGGCGCCGCCGGGTCGGACCAGTCGAGCGCGGCGCTGGCCTGGCGCCCGCCCGCCGGCAGCGGAAGGCGCTCGGGGGCCAGCTCGTCGAGACGGGTGGCTTCGGGCCAGGGCAGCAGGCGCCGCAGTGCCGACGTCGTGTCCACGCGGGCCAGGTCGGCGCGGCGGCGGGCATCTGCCAGCTCCGGCCCGAGCCACTCGGTGGCACGGGCAAGCAGGGCGTCGTCGTCGACGGCGGGCCAGGGATCGCCGAGCGCCTCGCGGCACGCGGCGAGGCGCTGCCGCAGCCGCACCGCCGCCTCGGGCCAGGGCAGCAGCGCGAGGCCGGCCTGGGCCAGCCCGTCCGCGAGGGCGTCGGCGACGAGGGCGCGCTGGCGGTCGTCCAGGGCACCGGTGAGCGGGCGGCTGGACAGCTCGATCACCCCCAGACGCTCGACGCGGCGGGTGACCACGTCACCGCCGGCCCCTCCCTCCCAGGTGATCTCCTCGACATCGGAGAGCAGCTGGGGCGCGGCAGCGCGCGCGCCGTCCTCGTCGAGCGCGGCGGCTACCCGCACGCGCGCCTCAGGGTCGGCCCCGGACCTGTCGGCCACGGCCACCGCCAGCCACGGCGCGCCCCGCAGCGCCGACCCGGGGGCCAGCCGGACCGCCGTGCCGCCGGCCGTCAGGTAGGAGTCGCCCGACGACCCCGCAGAGCGGGCGCGGGCGAGGCGCTCGGGATGCGCCAGGCCGACGACGAGGGCCGCCGCCGCATCGTCGGTGAGTCGCGCTGCTCGCTCTGCAACCTGTCCAACGCCCTGACCTGTGGGCAGGTCGGCCAGCGCACCGGTCAGTCGCCTCACCTCGGCGCGCCAGCGTGCCGAGCGGCCGGGGTCGTCCTCGCGGCGCAGGGAGCGCCAGCTCGCCGCCACGTCGTCGCCTGCGCCCGCGCCCCCGCCTGGGCCACCGCCACGACCACCTCCTCCGACGAGACCGTCCTCGCTGAGCAGCGCGACCACCTCGGCCGCGGTCCGCTCCCCCACCAGCGCGGCGCCGTCGAGCAGCGCCCGGCCCCACCGCGGCTCCAGGCCGAGCGAGGCGACAGCGCGACCCCGCGCGGTGGGACGGGCGGTGGACGGATCGTCGCCGTCCAGGAGGCCCAGGTCGTGCAGTACCCGGACGGCCGCAGCGGTGGCGCCGGCGGGAAGGGGGTCGAGGAGCGGCAGGCCGGCGCCGTCGGCCCGCGACCACGCGGCCAGCGCCAGCACCGCGCCGGTGAGGTCGGCGGTGGCCACCTCCGGCTGCGGCTGGGCCGCAAGGCGCTCGTGCTCCAGCGCGCTCCAGCAGCGGTAGACCGTGCCAGGCGCCTCGCGGGCGGCGCGGCCGGCGCGCTGCTCGGCAGCCGCGCGGCTCACCCGGACGGTCGCGAGGCCGCCGAGTCCGCGGGCGTGATCGGTGCGGGGAACGCGAGCGAGGCCGGCATCGACGACGGTCCGCACACCCGGCACCGTCAGGCTCGACTCGGCCACCGCCGTGGAGACGACCACGCGGCGCCGGCCCGGCGGGGACGGGCGCAGGGCCGAGTCCTGCTCGTCGGCGCTCTGGCGGCCGGAGAGGGCGAGCACGTCGGTCTCGGAAGCCACCGACGCGGCCAGCCGCGAGCGCACCCCGCCGACCTCGGCGGCGCCCGGGACGAAGACCAGCACGTCGCCGTCGCGCTCGGCGAGGGCACGGCGCACCGTGGCGGCCACGTGGTCGAGCAGGGCCGGGTCGGTGCGCGTCCCCTCGGGTGGTCGCACGGGGCGCGTCGGCGGGGCCCACACGACGTCGAGGGGGTGCAGCGGTGCCGTGGCGACGACGACGGGCGCCGGCCGCTCGCCGTCGTCGTCCTCTGAACTCTCTGAACCGCCGGAGGAACCGAGGACGGCGGCGAGCCGGGCGGTGTCGGGCGTGGCCGACGCGGCGAGCACGCGCAGGTCGGGGCGGAGCGCGGCGCGGGCGTCGAGGAGGAGGGCGAGGGCGAGGTCGGCGTCGAGGTGGCGCTCGTGGACCTCGTCGAGGACGACGACGGCGACGCCCGGCAGCTCCGGGTCACGCTGCAGGCGCCGCAGCAGCAGCCCGGTGGTGACGACCTCGATGAGCGTGGCGGCGCTGGTGCGGCGCTCTCCGCGGACGCTCCAGCCGACCCGCTGGCCCACCGGCTCGCCGACGAGGGAGGCCATGCGGCGGGCGGCGGCGCGCACGGCCACACGGCGGGGTTCGGCGACCACCACGCGCCCACCGCCGGTGGGCAGGGAGTCGGCGAGGGCGAGCGGCACGAGCGTGGTCTTGCCGGTGCCCGGCGGGGCGACCAGCAGGGCGGTGCCGCGCTCAGCGAGGGCGGTCGCCAGCTCGTCGAGGACGTCCCGGACCGGCAGGTCGGAGCCGGCGCCAGGCCGTCCCGCGGGCGGCAGCATCACGCCACCCATCCTCCCTCCCGTTCACGATCAAGGAAGTTCTGCACGCCGAGCGTGCAGAACGTCCTTGATCGTCGCGGGGGTGGGGGTCAGACGCCGAGCAGGGACTCGCGGGCCGCGGCGCGGGCGGCGGCCGGATCGTCAGCGGCGACGGCGGCGCGGGCGGCCTTCTGGCAGGCGGCCAGCTCGACCTGCGCCAGGCGCGCACCCACGGCCGAGATCGCGCTCGCCGCGCACGACAGCGACGTGACACCCATCCCCGCGAGCACCGCACCGAGCAGCGGGTCGGCTGCGGCCTCACCGCACACGCCGACGGGCTTGCCGGCTGCCACGCCCGCCGCGGCGGTCATCGCGACAAGCTGCAGCAGCGCCGGCTGCCACGGGTCGTTGAGGTGGGCCAGGTCGGCGGAGAGCCGGTCGGCGGCGAGGGTGTACTGGCACAGGTCGTTGGTGCCGATGGAGAGGAAGTCGACCTCGCGCAGGATCCGCTCGGCGTGCAGCGCCGCCGCGGGGATCTCGATCATGACGCCGGCGGTCAGGCCGCGGGCGCGCACCTTGGTGGCGAAGTCACGGGCCTCGGCGGCGGTGGCGACCATCGGCGCCATCACCCACGGCGAGGTGCCGGTCTGCTCGGCGGCGAGGGCAATCGCGTCGAGCTGGCGGTCGAGGATGCCGGGCTGGCCCCATGCGATGCGCAGACCGCGCACGCCGAGGGCGGGGTTCTCCTCGTCCGGGGCGGTGGCAAACTTCAGCGGCTTGTCGGAGCCGGCGTCGAGGGTGCGCAGCACCACCTTGCTCCCCCCCTCGCGCCCGGCGAAGGCGGCGAAGACCTCGCCGTAGATACGGGCCTGCTCGGCCACGGAGGGCTCGGAGTCGGCGTCGAGGAAGCACAGCTCGGTGCGGAACAGGCCCACGCCCTGCGCGCCGGTGGCGGCGGCCTTGCGGGCGCCCGCGCCGTCCTGGACGTTGGCGAGGACGTCGACGGTGTGCCCGTCGGCGGTGGCCCCCGGGCCGGTCCAGGCGGCGACGGCGGCAGCCTCGCGCTCGGCAGCTTCCACGCGGGCGGCGGCGTGCACCCGGTCGGGCTCGATGACCACCTCACCGGAGGTGCCGTCGACCAGGACGAACTGGCCGGTGGCGACGTCGTCGAGACCGGCCACGGCCACGACGCACGGGATGCCGAGCTGGCGGGCGATGATCGCGGTGTGGCTCGTAGGGCCGCCGCGCGTGGTGGCGATCGCGAGGATCAGCTCCGGCTGCAGGCCCGCGGTGTCGGCGGGGGCGAGGTCGTCGGCGAGGAGCACCGAGGGGACGGCGGGCACGGGCACGCCGGGCTCGGCCTGGCCGGTGAGCTCCGCGACGAGCCGGTCGCGCAGGTCGGCCAGGTCGGTGACGCGCTCGGCCATGAGGCCGCCCAGCTGGGTGAACATCGCGCTGAACTGGTCGGCGGCGCCGACGACGGCCTGGTCGGCGGGGACGCCGGACTTCACCCGCTTGGCGACGGCGGCGAGCAGGCCGCGGTCACGGGCCAGCCCGGCGGTGGCCTCGAGCACCTCGGCGGCGGCCCCTGACGCACGGGTCGCGCGGCCTTCGAGCCGCTCGGCGACGACGCCGGCGGCGGCCTGGAACCGCTCCAGCTCGGCCGGGCGGCCCTCCTCCGACACCGCGGGCTCGCCCGTGAGCTGGGGAAGGAGGGGCCGCTCAGCGGGCCGGATCACGGAACCGGCGCCGACCCCGGGGACCACGGGGATGCCGGCGAGGGCGCGGCCGCCCGAGGCGGACGCGGTGGGGGCGGTAGCGACGCTGCTCATGGTGACTCCTGCGCTGGAGCGGACCCGGCGTCCGAGACGGGCGCTGACGGGCGGGGGGGCTGGAGATGTGGTGTCCAGGGACAGCGTGCACCGAACCTGGCACTTGACACAACAACATGACCGGGCGTAGAACCACACATCACAAAGATGTTTCCCACATGGACCAACATCGTTGCGCAGTCGCAGCGGCGCCGGCGAACCAGCGGGAAGCACTCGGACCCACAGCACGAGGGAGTGCGCGGTTGTACGCGACGGAGCGCCACGAACTGATCACCGGACTGGTGCGCCAGCACGGGCGCATCGGTGTCGCCGACGTCGCCGCGCAGTTCGGCGTCACCACCGAGACCGTGCGTCGTGACCTCGCCGTCCTCGAGAAGGCCGGCCTGCTGCGCCGCGTGCACGGCGGCGCCGTCCCCACCACGGCGCTGTCCGTGGTGGAGCGGGCCGTGGCCGACCGCGACGTCGAGCACGCCGACGTCAAGGAGCGCATCGCCCGCGCCGCCCTCGACCTCGTGCCCTCCGGCGGCTCCATCGCCCTGGACGCCGGCACGACGACGGTGCGCCTGGCACGGCTGCTGCCGCTGGACTCCCCCCTCCTCGTCGTCACCAGCGCCGTGCCCGTGGCCGCTCAGCTCGCCGGCGCCGGCCGCATCGACCTGCACCTCGTGGGGGGCCGCGTGCGCGGCACCACGCAGGCCGCCGTCGGCCCCGAGGCGCTGGCCTCGCTCGGCGCGCTGCGCGTCGACACCGCCTTCGTGGGCACCAACGGCCTCACCGCCGACCACGGCCTGACCACCCCCGACCACGACGAGGCCGCCCTCAAGCGCGCGCTCGTCGCGGCCGGGCGCCGCGTCGTCGTCCTCGCCGACGCCTCCAAGCTCGGACAGGAGCACCTCGTGCGCTTCGCCGGGCTCGACCAGATCGACGTCCTGGTCACCGATTCCAGCGCCCCCCGGCGCGAGCTCAAGTCCCTCGAAGCCCGTGGAGTGGAGGTGCTGGTCGCGTGATCGTCACTCTGACCGCCAACCCCAGCCTTGACCGTCTGGTCTCGCTGGCAGGTCCCCTGGAGCGCGGCGCCGTGCTGCGCTCGGCAGCAGCCGTCGACCAACCCGGCGGCAAGGGCGTCAACGTGGCCCGCGTGGTGACCGCCGGCGGGCGTACCGCCGTCGCCGTCCTGCCCGGCCACCCTGACGACCCGCTGCTGCTGGCCCTGCGTGAGGCGCACCTCGTGCACACGGCGGTGCCGATCGCCGGCTACGCCCGGGTCAACCTCACCCTCGCCGAGCCCGACGGGACCACCACCAAGGTCAACGCCCCGGGCGCACCGCTCGACGAGGCGGCGCGGACGGGCCTGGTGGAGGCGCTGCGCCGGGAAGCCGACGGGGCGCGCTGGGTGGCGCTGTCCGGCTCGCTGCCCCCCGGCGTGGCAGACGACTGGTACGGCCGGCTCGCGGCGCAGCTGCGCGGCACCGGCGCACGGGTGGCCGTCGACACCTCCGGCGCGGCACTGCTCGCGACGGCCGGACAGGACGCCCCCGCGTCGTCGTCCTCGAGCACGGCCCTGCCCGACCTGCTCAAGCCGAACGCCGAGGAACTCGCCGAGCTCACCGGGCTGGCCGCCCCCGGCCGTGGCGGCGCGGCGGGAGCCGAGCTCGAAGCCGACCCGGTGGCTGCGGCCAAGGCCGCCTCGACCCTCGTCGAGCGCGGCGTCGAGACCGTGCTGGTCACCCTCGGCGGAGCGGGTGCCCTGCTCGTCACCGCCGACGGCGCCTGGCACGCCGTGCACGAGCCCGTCACGCCGGTCAGCACCGTCGGCGCCGGGGACTCCACCCTCGCCGGCTACCTGCTGGCCGAGCTGGACGGCGCCGACGAGGCCGAGCGCCTCGCCGTCGCCGTCGCCCACGGCACCGCTGCCGTGCAGCTGCCCGGCTCGACCCTGCCCGGGCCCGAGCACGTGCAGCGCGACCGGGTCACCACCCGGCGCCTCTGATCCCTTTTCCGCACCACCCCGTTTCCCCCAGCTCTCCCAGCAAGTGGACCGCCGACGCCGTCGGCCAGACCAGGAGGACCCTGTGACCACCCCCGACACCGCGGCCCCGCCGCGGCTGATCACGACGGAGCTCGTGCGTCTCGACGCCGACCTCGGCTCCCGCAAGGAAGACGTCATCGCGGCGCTCGCCGAGACCGTCGCCGCCACGGGACGCGCCACCAGCGCCGAGGGCCTGCAGCGCGACGCCATGGCCCGCGAGGCACAGTCGGCCACCGGCCTGCCCGGCGGCATCGCGATCCCCCACTGCCGCTCCGAGGCCGTGACGACGGCGACGCTCGCGTTCGCGCGGCTCGCACCCAAGGTCGACTTCGGCGCCCCCGACGGCGGCGCCGACCTGGCCTTCCTCATCGCCGCACCGGCCTCCGGCGGCCAGGAGCACCTCAAGCTCCTCACCGCGCTGGCCCGCGCGCTGGTCAAGCCGGCCTTCACCACCGCGCTGCGCGAGGCGAAGACCCCCCAGGAGATCGTCGACCTCGTCACCGACGTCGTGACCCCCAAGCCGGCCGCCGCGCCGGCTGCTGGGGCGACGACCGGGACAGCTACTGGGACGACGACGAGCGCCGCTCCGGCTGCCGCGGGCGCTGCGTCGACGTCGGGTTCCTCCTCGGCGGCCGGCAAGGTCGTCGTGGCGGTCACCGCGTGCCCCACCGGCATCGCCCACACCTACATGGCTGCCGACTCCCTCGTGGCGGCCGCCGAGCGCGCCGGCATCACGCTCAAGGTGGAGACGCAGGGCTCCGGCGCGACGACGCCGCTGCCCGCCTCCCTCATCGCCAGCGCCGACGCCGTCATCTTCGCCACCGACGTGCCGGTCAAGGGCCGCGAACGGTTCGCCGGCAAGCCGGTCATCGCCTCCGGCGTGAAGCGCGCCATCAACGAGCCCGACGTCATGGTGGCCGAGGCGCTCAAGGCCGCCACCGACCCGTCGGCCGCGCGCGTGGCCGGGGACGGCGGCGGGGCGTCGGCCTCGACGGCGGTGCAGGGCGGCGACGTGTCGTTCTGGGTCAAGGTGCGCCAGGTGCTGCTGACCGGCGTCAGCTACATGATCCCGTTCGTGGCGGCCGGCGGTCTGCTCATCGCCCTCGGCTTCCTGCTGGCGGGCTACCGCGTGACCAACCTGCCCAGCGGCGCGGACAGCATCCTGCTGAACAACTCGCTGTGGAACCTGCCCGACGTCGCCTCCCTCAAGGCAGCCGAGCCGCTGCTGCAGGGTGACGGTCTGCGTGACAGCGCGCTGCTCGTCTACCTCGGCGCGATGCTCTTCCAGATCGGTGCGCTGGCGTTCAGCTTCCTCGTGCCGGCCCTGGCCGGTTACATCTCCTTCGGCATCGCCGACCGGCCCGGTATCGCCCCCGGCTTCACCGCCGGTGCGGTCGCCGTGTTCACGGGAGCCGGCTTCCTCGGTGGTCTGGTCGGTGGTGTGCTCGCCGGTCTGGTGGCGTACGCGTTCTCGCGTCTCGACGTCCCCAAGTGGCTGCGCGGCCTCATGCCCGTGATGATCATTCCGCTGGTGGCCTCGATCGTGGCCGGTGGCCTGATGTTCCTCTTCCTCGGCCGCCCGCTGGCTGCCGCCACCAACGGCCTGTCGAGCTGGCTGAGCGGCCTCACCGGCACGTCGGCGATCCTGCTCGGCGTCATCCTCGGCCTGATGATGTGCTTCGACCTCGGCGGCCCGGTCAACAAGGCGGCCTACGCGTTCGCCACCGCCGGCCTCTCGGTGAGCAACCCCGGCTCGATGCAGGTCATGGCTGCTGTCATGGCTGCCGGCATGGTGCCGCCGCTGGCGATGGCGCTGGCCACCGCCGTCCGCCCGAAGCTCTTCTCCGCCGTGGAGCAGGAGAACGGCAAGGCCGCTTGGCTGCTCGGCTTCTCGTTCATCTCCGAGGGCGCCATCCCGTTCGCCGCGGCCGACCCGCTGCGCATCATCCCGGCGTCGATGGCCGGTGGCGCTGTGACCGGCGCGCTGATCATGGCGTTCCAGGTGCAGTTGTCCGCTCCCCACGGCGGCCTGTTCGTGTTCTTCGCGATGAACAACTTCGTGCTGTTCATCGCCGCGCTGGTGGTCGGGTTCGTGATCTCGGCGGCGCTGGTCATCGTGCTGAAGAGCACCGCCAAGCGCCCGGTCGCCGCCTGACTAGGGTTCTGACTCAGTCCGTCTGACGTCGCGTTCCATCTGACGTCGTCTTCCATGTGACCCCCGCGAAGGAGAGCTCCGTGCCCAGCACCACCGTGACCGTCGGATCCGCCGTCGGCCTGCACGCCCGTCCCGCTGCCGTCATCGCGCAGGCTGCGGCCGCGTCGGGTGCCGAGGTGACCCTGTCGGTCGAGGGCCAGGAGCCCGTCGACGCCGGCTCCGCCCTGATGATCATGACTCTGGGCGCCGCCAAGGGTGACCAGGTCACCGTCGAGTCCGACGACGAGACCGCCATGAAGACCGTGGCCGACCTCATCGCCACGGACCTCGACGCCTGACGCGTCAGCTCCACCGCGAGGGCCCCCGCCGGATCCGGCGGGGGCCCTCGCGCGTCCCACCCAGAGGTGGCGGACGCCCATGATCACCAAACGTCGGTGATCATGGGCGTCCGCCACCCCGCCGGCTCCGCCCCCTCCCCGCACTTGCCGCGGAAAGTGCGGCAAAGGGACCCCAAGTAGCGCACTTGCCGCGGAAAGTGCGGGAAGAGGTGTGACGGATGTCAGGCCGCGGGCCGTGACGGGTGCACACGAGGTCGTGAGGGCGCGCACTGCCGCCGGGCCTCCCGGAGCGGGAGCGTGGAGCCATGACCACGACAAAGACCGCCGACGCCCCGGCGGGCACGACGACGGATCTCGTCGTCGACGTCCGGGGCCTGTCCGTCACCTACGGCGCGTTCAGCGCCGTGGACGGCATCGACCTCGACGTCCGCCGCGGTGAGGTCTTCGCCCTGCTCGGCACCAACGGCGCCGGCAAGACCTCCACCCTCGAAGCGCTCCAGGGCTTCCGCCGCCGCGCCGCCGGCAGCGTCACGGTGCTCGGCGAAGACCCGATGATCAGCACGCGGCGCCTCCGCGCGAGCAGCGGCACGATGGTGCAGGAGGCGGGCTTCGTGCCCGAGGCCACGCCGCTCAGTGCCCTCCAGCTGTGGGCCTCGCTGAGCAGCCGCGTCGACGACGCCGACGCCGTGCTCGAGCGCGTCGGCCTCGCGCACCGCCGCACGGTGCTCGTCAAGGACCTCTCCGGCGGCGAGAAGCGTCGCCTCGACCTGGCCCTGGCCATCTGGGGCGCCCCCGAGCTCATCGTGCTCGACGAGCCGACCACGGGGCTGGACCCGGAGTCGCGCGCCACCCTGTGGAGCCTCGTCCGTGAACTCCGCGACGGCGGCACCACCGTCCTCATGACCACGCACCACCTCGAGGAAGCCGAAGCCCTCGCCGACCGGGTAGCGATCATGCACCGCGGCCGCATCGCCGTGGCCGGCACGCTCGCCGAGGTGCTCCGCGAGCGCCCCGCCCGCATCACCGCCGTCCGCAGGCTCCCGGGTCAGGACGCCGTCACGGCGGAACAGGTCGACCTCCGCACCCACCACCTCCAGCGCGACCTGCTCGCCCTGCTCACCGACGCCGAGCGCACCGGCGCGGTGCTCGACCAGCTGCGCGCTACCCCGGCCTCCCTGGAGGAGGTCTTCCACGCCGTGGTCCGCGGCGACCTGCACACCACGTCAGCCGCCCCGTCAGCGAGCACGGCAGCGAGCACGTCAGCCAGCACCTCCGAGGGAGCGTCCCGATGACCACCGAAGCCCCCACCCCCATCAGCAGGACGACGACGACGGCGCGCGGCCGCCGCACCGTGACCCCGCTGCAGCGCACGCTGCGCCTGGCGAGGTTCGAGACGTCGATGCTCGCCAAGCAGCGCACCACCCTCGTGACGCTGCTCAGCGGGCCGCTGCTCGTGCTGGGCCTGGCGGCCATCAGCCCGTCGAGCTCACCGCAGGCGCTCGCCGCCCTCGCCGGGATGGGCGTCGTCGTCGTCATGTCCCTCACCACGCACTTCGCCGCGGTGATGCTCACGGTCAACCGCCGGGAGGCGCAGGTGCTCAAACGCCTGCGGACCTCCGAGCTCAGCGGCAGCGAACTGGTCACGGGCATGTACCTGCCGCTCGCGGTGGTCGGCGTGCTGGAGTCGCTCGCGGTGGTCGCGGTGCTGGCCGCCCGGGGCGGGGCACTGCCCGACGCGGTCGGCTGGCTGCCCTGGCTGGCCGGTGTGCTCATCGGCTCGGCGGGCCTGGTCGCGGCGGGCGTCGCCGTCGCCGGGCTGTCGGGCAACGCCGAGAAGGCCAACTGGGCTGCGGTGCCGCTGCTGGTCGTGATCTCCGGCGCGGCCAACATGCTCACCGTCGGCGTGCTGCCGGAGGCGGTGCGGCAGGTGCTGCTGCTCGTGCCGTTCGCCAGCCTGACGGACCTCGTGGCCCGCACGTCGGGCGCTTCGGTGTCGTTGGTGGAGCTGCCGGACGTCGTCGCCGGGGTCCCGCCCGAGCTGGTCGACCTGGTGCTGCTCCTGCTGTGGACGGTCGTGTTCGCGGCGGTGGCGAAGAAGCTCTGGCGCTGGGAGCCTCGCGGCTGATGCACGAGGCACGCCAGCACGAGACACATCAGCAGGGAGCGCCACCACGGCGGGACCCGGTCGGCGACCGGGTCCCGCCGTGGTGGCGATCTCCGCGACTCTGGTGGGCCTCGCTCGACCAGGTGCAGCGGGTAGAGCTCTACACCGCGCAGCTCCTCTACTGGCTGGGAGCCTTCCCTCCGCTACTCCTGCTCGTGCTCACCCGAGGCTCCGGACCGGGGTGGCAGACGGCGCTGGTGGTGAGCCTGTCCGCGGTGCAGGGCGTCGCGGCCTTCCTGGTCCTGCGGGGTGGTCTCGACCCGCGCAGGACCCACGAGCACCGACCGGGGCTGGTGCTGCTCGCGGTGAGCACCGCGGTGCTGCTCGCCGTCGCGCCGATCCTGCCGGGAACGGACCCCTCCGGCGCCTCCCCGCAGCAGGCGGTGGTGGCGTACTCGGTGCTGTTCTCGCCCGCTGCGGTCGCCGTGGTCCACCGGCGCGCGGGGTGGCTGGTGCCCCTCGGCGCGGGCGCCGCGATCGCCGTCGCCGGGCTGCTGGCGGGCAGGCCGGCCCTGGTGGTCGTCACCGCCACCGTCTTCACCGTGGTGGGGTCGGCGTTCATCGTCGCGACGCTGCGGCTGTCGGTATGGCTTCTCGACGTGGTGCGCCAGCTCGCCGACGCCCAGGGAGACCGCGCCCGCCTCGCCGTTGCGGAGGAGCGCCTGCGCTTCGCGCGCGACCTGCACGACGTGGTCGGCCGTGACCTGTCGGCCATCGCCCTGAAGTCGGAGGTGGTGGCGCGGCTCGCCGAGCGCGGCCGCCCCGAGGCGGTCGCGGAGGCGCTCGCGGTGCGGGAGCTGGCGCAGTCCTCGCTGGCCGAGGTCCGCGCCGTGGTGCGCGGGCACCGCCGCGCCGACCTCGACGTGGAGCTGGCTGGGGCACGGGCGCTCCTGGCCTCGGCCGGGACGGCGTGCAAGCTGCGCGTGGAGCCGGGCGCCGTCGCCGCACTGACACCGGCCGCCCAGGAGGCGCTGGCGTGGGCGGTGCGCGAGGCCGTGACCAACGTGGTGCGGCACTCCCACGCCCGGCAGTGCTCGGTGTCGCTGGCCGTGGTCGAGGGGACGGGCGTGCTCGTGGTGAGGAACGACGACGCCATCGACGACGGAGCCGGGCCCGTCCGCCCCGGCGCCGGCCTGTCGGGCCTGGCCGAGCGTCTGGA
This sequence comes from Quadrisphaera granulorum, assembly GCF_003149145.1. GTDB lineage: Bacteria > Actinomycetota > Actinomycetes > Actinomycetales > Quadrisphaeraceae > Quadrisphaera > Quadrisphaera granulorum. Next base: position 32,897 of record NZ_QGDQ01000023.1, read on the forward strand.
GGCCCGCGGTGGGTCGCTCCAGGTGCGCCGCGAGCATGGGCGTGTGGTGCTCACGGCTACCGTCCCGGTGTCCCCGGCGGAGCCGGGATCGTCGGTGGCGTCGGTATCCCCGGCGGAGCCGGCAGGATCGGCGACGTCGGCCCACGAGCCGGAGCAGGAGGTCCGCGCGTGATCAGGGTGCTGCTGGCGGACGACGAGCAGCTCATCCGCACCGCACTCGCCACACTCGTGAACCTCGAGGACGACGTCGAGGTGGTCGGCCAGGCGGCGTCCGGGCCGGAGGCCGTCGCGGTGGCTCGGCAGGTGCAGCCCGACGTCGCCGTCCTCGACCTGCAGATGCCCGGCCTGGACGGCATCGAGGTGGCAGCGCAGCTGCGGGAGCACGTACCCGGGTGCGGCGTCGTCGTCACCGGCCACGGACGGCCCGGTCACCTCAAGCGGGCACTCGCTACGGGCGTGCGGGGCTTCCTGCCGAAGACGACGTCGGCGGCGGTGCTCGCGCAGGTGATCCGCACGGTGCACGCCGGTGGCCGGCACGTCGACCCGGAGCTCGCCGCTGACGCCATCGCCGCCGGTGACTCACCGCTCACCCCGCGCGAGGCCGACGTGCTGGAGCTGGCCGCGGGTGGGGCGAGCGTGGAGGAGATCGCGGTGCGCGCGTCGCTGTCTCCGGGCACCGTGCGCAACTACCTGTCGGCGGCGGTGCAGAAGCTCGGCGTGACCAACCGCCACGAAGCCGTGGTGCGAGCCCAGGCAGCCGGGTGGATCTGACCCTCACCGGACCTTTCGGCGGGCACCCGCGTGACGCCGCGTCCGCGGCATCCGCGAAGATCAGAACCTCCCCCGTTGAGAGGACCATTCAGCATGACCACGTTCGACACTCTCCTGGCCCAGCAGATCGGGCATGAGTTCGCCGCGTCGCACCAGTACGTCGCCATCGCCGTCTGGTTCGACGACCACGACCTCCCGCAGCTCGCCGGGTACTTCTACCGCCAGTCCGTGGAAGAGCGGAACCACGCCATGATGCTCGTCCAGTACCGCCTGGACCGCGGCATGGGCGTCGTCATCCCCAGCGTTCCGGCCGTGCGGAACGAGTTCGCCGACGTGCGCGAGCCGATCGCTCTGGCGCTCGCCCAGGAGAAGCAGGTGTCCGAGCAGATCCAGGCGCTGTTCGCCGCCGCCCGCGCCGAGAACGACGGTCTCGGCGAGCAGGCGATGCTGTGGTTCCTCAAGGAGCAGGTCGAGGAGGTTGCCTCGATGCAGACGCTGCTGACCATCGCCGAGCGCACCACCAACCTCTTCGACATCGAGAACTTCGTGGCCCGCGAGGCCGGCAGCCACGGGGACGACCCGAGCGCGCCCTCCGCCGCCGGCGGAGCTTTGTGAGGCGTTGACCGCCAAGGTTCCATCCGCTGAGGCACCCTCAGCGGATGGAACCTGACCTCACAGCGACAGGGAGTGCGTGGCCGCTGGACGCTCCCGACGTCGTCGTCCTGCCCTCGGGCAGGCGGGTGCGCGGCCGCGGCGTGCGCACCGGCGCTCCCCCGGCGGGTCTGGAACCGACCGTCAGCTACCAGTGCACATGGGTTCGCCCGGCGCCCCAGCCTTGGCCCGTGCGATGGGTGCGCTGGCCCGACTTCGGGTTGCCGCTGGTGCCCGTTGACGCCCGTGCTGCGCTATGTGAAGCCTGGGAGCGCGCCGCCACCGAGCGCGTCGAGGTGAGCTGCGGCGGCGGCAACGGACGCACCGGGACGGCGCTCGCGGTGATGGCGGTGATCGACGGCGTCGACCCGGCCGATGCCGTGGCGTGGGTGCGCGAGCACTACCGGCCGACCGCCGTCGAGACGCTGTGGCAGCGCCGGTGGGTGGCTGGCGCTCAGAGCACCGGCGCCCGCGGCACCACGAGCGGAGTGCCCGTCTCCGGGTCGGGGACCACGCGACAGGCTAGGCCGTAGACCTCCTCCACCAGCTCCGCGGTGACGACGTCCGTGGGCTTCCCCTGCGCCACGAGCCGCCCGCCGGACATGGCGATGAGGTGCGTCCCGTACCGGCACGCGAGGTTGAGATCGTGCAGGACGGCTACCACGGTGCGGCCCTCGCGGCGCAGCCGCGCGCACAGGTCGAGCACTTCGACCTGATGGGCGATGTCCAGGTACGTGGTCGGCTCGTCGAGCAGCAGCACCGGCGTCTCCTGCGCCAGCGCCATCGCGATCCAGGCGCGCTGCCGCTGGCCACCCGACAGCTCGTCGACCGGCGCGCTGGCCAGGGAGGCCACTCCGGTGGCCTCCATCGCAGCCCTCACGGCGCGCTCGTCGGCGGCGGACCACTGTCGCAGCAGGCTCTGGTGGGGGTAGCGGCCGCGGCCGACAAGGTCGGCCACGGTGATGGCGTCGGGTGCGGTGGGGCTCTGCGGCAGCAGGCCCAGCTGGCGGGCGACGGCCTTGGCAGGCTGGCGATGCAGCGCCTCGCCGTCGAGCAGCACCGCCCCGGCCTGCGGCACGAGCAGGCGGGCGAGGGCGCGGAGAAGCGTCGACTTGCCGCACGCGTTGGGGCCGACCACCACGGTGAACTCGCCGTCGGGGATGTCGAGGGTCAACGCATCGACGATGACGCGGTCGGCGTAGCCGAGCCGCACCCCGTCGACCCGCAGCCGCGCCGAGCGGGACGCGGGAGGAGGCGGCGGATCACTGGGAGCGGTGGTCATCGGCGCCTTCCGAGAGAAACCAGCAGGTAGACGAGGTAGAGGCCGCCCACCGCGCCGGTGACGAGCCCGACCGGCAGAGGGTCGGGGAAGCGGGAGGCGATGAGGTCGGACAGGAGCAGCAGGGCCGCTCCCCCGAACGCCGCGGCGAGCAGGCCTGGACCGGGCGCCCGGGTCAGCCGGCGCGTCACCTGCGGTGCGACGAGGGCGACGAAGGCGATGGGCCCGGCTACCCCCACCGCGAGTGCTGCAAGGAGCACTCCGACCAGGGCGAGCAGGAGCCGGGCCCGGCCGAGGCGGACGCCGAGGGCGCGGCTGGTGTCGTCGCCGACCTCCATCGCTGTCAGGGGTCTGCTGAGCGCGGCGAGCAGGGGCGTCAGGACCACGAGGCCGACGGCGAGCAGCTGCAGCTGCGACCAGGTGGCCTGGGAGGTGCTGCCGACGGTCCACCGCTCGGCGGTGAGCGCGTCGAGCACGTTCGCGCGGCTGATGAGCGCGGCGTTGAGCGCGTAGACGGCGTACCCGGTACCCAGGCCGACGAGCACCAGCCGGAACGGCTGCAGCACTCCGCCGCGCACGGACAGGGCGTACACCGCCGCGGCGGTGAGCAGGCCCCCGGCGACCGCCGCGCCCGACACCTGCCACTGCTGGCCCGAGCCGTGCAGCACGGCGACGACGCCCCCTGCCGCAGCTCCGCTGGTGAACCCGATGACGTCGGGGCTGCCCAGGGGGTTGCCGGTGAGCCCTTGGAACACCGCGCCCGCGGCTCCCAGGGCCGCTCCGACGAGCAGCGCCGTCACGACCCGCGGCGCTCGCAGCTCGGTCACTACGAAGGCGGTACCCGGGTCAGCGGTGCCCAAGAGCGCCCTGACGACGTCGACCGGGGGCACGGCCAGGTCTCCGGTGGTCATGCCCACGGTGGCCATCGCCACGAGGAGCACCAGGAGGAGGACGACGACGGCGACGCTGCGGCGTCGCACGCGCACGCTGGTGCCCAGAGGGCCACGCAGCACCGACACCCCGGCGGGCAGCACCGAGTCGCGGAGTACGCGCTCCGTGCTCTGCGCGCTCACAGGCGGGGGATCCGGCGCCGCCGGACCAGGAGCACGAAGAGGGGGCCGCCGACGGCTGCGGTGACGATGCCGACGGAGACCTCACCGGGGCTGCCGACCACGCGACCCATCACGTCTGCGGCCAGCAGTGCCACCGCTCCCAGGGGCAGGGAGAGCACCAGGACCCACCGCAGGTCCGCCCCGACGAGCAGGCGTGCGACGTACGGAACCGCGAGGCCGATAAAGGCGATCGGCCCGGCCAGGGCCGTCGCCGCACCACACAGCACCGCGACGGCGGCGGCCGCGAGCACCCGGGTGCGTCGCAGGCTGACGCCGAGGCCGGCGCCGACGTCGTCGCCGAGGGCAGCGGCGTTGAGCGCCTGCCCCAGCCCGAGGGCCACCACGGCGCCGAGGAACAGCAGCGGCCCGACGACGAGCAGGTCGCCGGCGTCACGCCCGGCGATCGCGCCGTACCGCCAGGAGCGGAAGGCGGTGAACGCGGCGGGGTCGAGGAGGATGACGGCCTCGATGTAGGCGTAGAGGACGGCGGAGACCGCCGCTCCGGCCAGCACGAGGCGCACGGGATCGGTGCCGTTGCGCCCAGCGCCGACCGCGTGGACGAGCGCCGCGACGACAGCCGCTCCGACCAGTGCGAACGCCACGAACTCCCCCGGTGTACGCAGGCCCAGTAGCGCGATCGCGGTGACGACGGCGGCTGCGGCCCCCGCCTCGACGCCGAGCAGTCCCGGGTCGGCGAGGGGGTTGCGGGTGAGGGCCTGCATCAGCGCACCCGCCAGCCCCAGGGCGGCGCCGACGACCAGACCCAGGACCGTTCGCGGCACGCGGAGGTCGCGCACGATGACGGCGCCCTCGCTCGTGCCGCCGCGCACGAGCGCATCCCAGACCTCAGCTGGCGCGAGGCCGTGCGAGCCGAGTGCCAGACTCGCCACCGACACGACCACGACGGCAGCCAGGGCTGCGGCAAGCAGCGCACTGCGGCGTACGGCGCTGCGGTGCAGCGCACCCGGCGTCACAGAGCCAGGTGCCTGAGGGGAGTCCCGGCTTGCCGGGACCGTCGACGTCACGAACGCACCCTAACCGTAAGTAGGCAAGCCTTACCTAAGCCCCCTGCTAGGGTCCGGCGCCGTGACCGACATCTCGCGCAGGGCCCTGCTGGCCGTCGCCGCCACCACCACCGCCGGCGCTCTCGCCGCGTGCGGCGCATCCGCAGCCGGGGACTCCGCCGCCACCCCGGGAGCGGCGAGCGGATCCTCCGCGGGAACGGCCGGTGCGTTCCCGGTCACCATCGACACGCAGTACGGGCCCGTCACCGTGGAGAAGGCGCCGGAGCGCGTCGTCGTCGTCGGCATCACCGAGCAGGACACCCTGCTCGCCCTCGGGGTGGTCCCCGTGGCGACCACCGAGTGGTACGGCGAGCACCCCGGAGCGGTCTGGCCGTGGGCCCAGGACCGGCTCGGGAGCCAGGTGCCCGAGGTGTTGAGCACTGCCGACGGCTTCCAGTACGAGAAGATCGCGGCCCTGCGCCCGGACCTCATCATCGGCACCAACTCCCGGATGACGCAGGAGGAGTTCACCAAGCTCTCCGCGTTCGCCCCCGTGATCACCGGCCCGACGGGCAGCACGGGCTACTTCATGCCCTGGGACGAGCAAACGCTGATCATCGCCAAGGCCCTCGGGCGCGAGGCAGATGGCACGAAGCTCGTCGATGACGTCAAGGCCTCCTACGCAGCGGCGGCCGCCGCCCACCCCGAGTTCGCCGGCAAGGTCGCGACCTTCTCCCAGAACGCCTTCTACGACGGCGTTCTCTACGTCTACCCGCCCGGGCTGAGCACCCACTTCCTCACCATGCTCGGCTTCACCATCAACCCCGAGCTGACGCCGCTCGCCCCCGGGCCGGGCTCGCAGGCGGAGCTCTCAGCGGAGAACCTCGGCGTCATCGACACCGACGTCCTCGTGGTGGCCGCCGAGAAGCCGGAGGACATCCCCGCGCTCATGGCGGTCCCCACCTACGCGCGGCTCGACGTCGTCACGCAGAAGCGCACCGTGTACACCGACCCGGTGCTCGCCGGGGCCATCTACTTCGACTCGCCGCTGAGCCTGCCGTACGTGGTCGAGCGCCTGCCCCAGCAGCTCGCGGCCGCGGTGACGGGGCAGGCGCCCGCCGAGATCCAGGACACCTCCAGCAGCTGACGGCGACGAACGCGGGCTACAGCAGATGCTGGCCGGGCAGCGGTCAGTGCTGTCCGCACGGTGAGCCGGTACCCGCGGGCAGCGCGGCGGCGGGCAACCACGTCGGGAGGGGCCGCGGGTCGGGCACGGGCTGGTCCTCGGGGCCGCCGTACGTCCACGCCGGACCGCGGGTGAGCAGCTGGCGCAGGCCGGCGAGGAGCCTGTCGACGTCGTCGGCGCTGCTCCCGAGCCCGAGGCTGGCGCGCACGGCTCCGCCGTCGGCGCCGAGGCGCTCCAGCAGCGGGTGGGCACAGAAGCGGCCGTCGCGCACGCCGATGCCGTGCTCGGCCGAGAGGTACTGGGCCACCAGGCTCGGCCGCACGCCCTCGACGGTGAATGTCAGCACGCCGATCCGCTGGTCGACGGCGAGACCCGGCCACAGGCGGAGCACGCGCACGGCGTCGAGCTCCGCCAGTCCCCGCTCGAGGCGAGCCAGCAGCTCGGCTTCGTGGTCGATCACGTCCCGCTCCGGGAACGCCGCGAGCGTCTCGCACGCCGCGGCGAGTGCCAGGGCGCCGACGACGTTGGGCGTGCCGGCCTCGTGGCGGGCCGGCGACGTCGTCCACGTGGCGGTCTCGGTGGTGACGTTTCGCACCGCGCCGCCTCCGGCCAGGTGCGGCGGGGCGGCGTCGAGCCAGTCGCGTCGCCCCGCGAGGAAGCCGGCGCCGAAAGGTGCGTAGAGCTTGTGCCCGGAGGCGGCGACGTAGTCGACGCCCGAAGCGGCGAGGTCGAGCCGACGGTGCGGCAGCAGCTGGGCGCCGTCGACGGCAATGCGGGCGCCGTGGGCGTGGGCGATCTCGGCCAGCTGGGCCAGCGGGAGCAGCTCGCCGGTGACGTTGGAGGCGCCGGTGACCGCCAGCAGAGCGGCGGGCTCGCGGCGTAGCTCGGCGTCGACGGCCCTGACGGTCTCTTCGACGGACACACCCGCGGTGACCACACGGGCGCCGCGTGCCTGCCAGGGCAGAAGGTTGGCGTGGTGCTCCAGGTCGAGGTGCACGACCGGTCGATCGGTGCCGGGGACGTCGGGCACCGCAGAGGCCAGCAGGTTCAGCGCGTCGGTGGTGTTGCGGGTGATGACGACGACGTCGACTGCCACGTCCGCGCTGTCGTCACTGCCCGTGCGGGCGCCGACGAACGCGCCGATGGTGGAGCGGGCGTGCTCGTACGCCGCCGTCGCCACGGTGGAGGAGTAGCCGGCGCCGCGGTGCACGCTGGCGGCCAGGGGCAAGTACTCGGCCACCCTGCCGGCCACCGACGCGAGCGCCGGGGCGCTGGCGGCGAGGTCGAGGTTGGCGTAGCGCACGGTGCCGCCGGTCACGAGCGGCACCTGGAGGTCGGCACCGACGAGCGCTGCGAGCGGCCCCGCGGCGAGCGGACCCGCGCCGGGACAGCTGTCGCGCCGCCGGTGCCCCGTCTGCTGTGACTGCTGCGTCGGGAAGGGCGTGGGCAGGGTCGTGGTCATGAGCGCTCCTCGCGGAGTCGGGGACCCGTCGAGGGTCCGCACTTGCCCGCCCCGGACGGGACGGACCGTGTCATCACCCGGGGCACCCCAGCGCGGAGCAGGGTTGCCGGCCAGCGAGCCGGGGCTTGGTGCTGGCACTCGTGACGGCGCACACGCTACGACACCGAGCGTGGTCGGGGCTAGCTCCAGCGTGAGGACACAGCCACCACGCGGCCCCTGGTTGACGACACCTCGGGAACGCCTCTAGCTTCACCCGCGGCAACGAGCGTCAGCGACAAGCCCTGGCTTGCTGACCAGCAACCCTCTCCGCGAGCGGGGTGCTCCAGGTGACAGCCCGGCAGGTCCGTCCGGACCCGCAAGCGCGTGGCCCGTCAGGGCCAGGACCCGAGGAGCAGTCCGTGTCGTCGTCGTCCCCGATCACCTCCCTCGCTTTCCTGACGCCCGGCAACTACCCCGACGACGATCCCGCCGCCGGCCTCGAGGCGACGCTGCAGCTCTTCGAGCTGGCGGAAGGCCTCGGCTACGACGGAGGCTGGGTGCGGCAGCGCCACCTCGAGCACGGCGTCTCGTCCGCGGCGGTGTTCCTCGCGGCTGCGAGCCAGCGCACGTCGCGGTTGGAGCTCGGCACCGGCGTCATCCCCATCGGCTACGAGAACCCGCTGCGCCTCGCGGAGGACCTCGCCACCGCCGACGCACTCTCCCGGGGACGCCTCCAGCCCGGCTTCAGCACCGGAGCACCGCACCTGGACCTGCTCGGAGACCTCGTCCACGAAGGCGACTGGGCCAAGCGGGACCTGTCCTACGGGCGCATCGCCCGGACCGTGGAGCACCTGCGAGGCCGGTACCTGGGCGGACCCGACACCGTCATCCGCTCCCCCGGCAACGTCCAGCGCCCGCGCGTCCAGCCTTACAGCCCCGGCCTGGTGGACCGCGCCTGGCTCGGTAGCGGCAGCGCCCGGTCCGCCGCGTGGGCGGGGCGGCGAGGCCTTCACCTGCTGACCGGCAACATCGTCTCGGGTACTGACGGTGACGACTTCACCTCCGTGCAGCTGGCCGTGCTCCGCGCGCACGCGGCGGCGTCCGACCCGCGGCGGCCGCTGCGGGTGGCGCTGGGGCGCGTGGTCGTGCCGACGGACAGTGCAGACCGCTCGACCCGCGCGCGCTACCGCGAGTACGCGGCCAGCCGGCACGAGCGCACGCTGACCGCGCACGGGCCCGCGGCGACGCGCTTCGCGCCCGACCTCGTCGGCAGCAGCGACGAGATCGTCGAGAAGCTCCTCGCCGACCCGGTGGTGGCGCAGGTCAGCGAGCTGCGTCTGGAGCTGCCGTACGAGTTCTCCGCGGAGGACTACGCCCAGATCCTCACGGACGTCGCTCGCTCGGTCGCTCCGGCGCTGGGGTGGCGGCCAGCCGCCGTGCCCGTCCCTGTTCCGGCCTGAGGAGGACGACGACGGCGACGGCAGTCGTGGCGTCTGGGCTGACGCCCGCGCCGTCGTCGTCCTGATCAGCCGAGCAGGCCGTGCTCCTGCCAGTAGCGCAGGTGCTCGGTGGTCGACCACGCGCTGACGGCGTCGAGGTCGGGGTGCTCCGGTAACGGTGACCGACCGGTGGCCAGCAGGTCCTCCAGCTCGGCGGCGCGGGCATCGATGAGAGCAAGCGCCTGCTCCTGGGTGCGCTCGCCGCGCTTGACCCTCCAGTGCCAGCTGGCGATCGGGCTCCGGCATCGGCAGTGTCAGGCGCCCGTGGCGTGCGACCTCCAGGCCCTGGATCGCGAGCCGCAAGGCGTGAGAGGCGTACTTGGTGTCGAACCCGTACTGCGCGATGAGCTCCGGGCGGTTCGGGGCACCGGACGCGACGCCGAGCATCCGCTCACGCTGGCTGCGCAGGTACCCGAGGAACCGGTGCCCCGCCTGCTGGCTCAGCAGCTGCGGGCCGAGCGCGCGCAGTCGCTCTCCCAACGGCGTCGTGACGAGCACGTCGGAGGGCGGCGTGAAGAGCGGTAGCAACGCGGTCGGGTTGCCCGTCATGACCAGCGCCAGGTAGCGGCGCAGGCTATAGGCGACGAGGTCGACGTCGCCATGCTTGGAGCGGTGCCCCTCGGGCACGGTCCGCGCGACGTAGTGGCCGTCGACGTGCCCGACGCCGAGCACCGCACGCGGGTGCTCGACGAAAACGGCCATCTCGTCGTGGTCGTCGGTGCCCTCGATGGCGATGCCATGCACACCCGAGCCGACCACCGTGCGCAGGATCTCTCGCTCGGTGGCGGTGGTGTCACCGTGCTGCGTCAGCCACGTACGGCCGCTGTCGACGTCGTCCCTGTCCACGCGGAGATCATCGCCGACAGGCGCAAGCGAGTATCAGGTGTCGCCGAGCCAGACCTTGCCGTAGCGGGGCAGCTCCAGCTCGAAGGGCCCCTCGGGCACGGTCACCGGTGTAGACGTCAGCAGCTCCACCAGCTCGGTGCCCGGCGCCACCACCCCGTCCGGCACCGTCACCGTGAGGGACTCGGACGACAGCGAGTGCAGCGCCAGCACCGTGCGGCCCCGCCACGTCATGGTGTGCGCCAGCACCGACGGCTCCCCCACGTCCACCAGGCGCACCTCACCGCGGCCAAGCTCGGGACGGCCGCGGTAGGCGCGCAGCATGCGGCGGAAGAAGTGCAGCAGGGAGTCCGGGTCACGCTCCTGATCTGCCACCACCGGTCCGGGACCGGCGTCGCCGGCGGCCCAGGCCATCGGCGTGCGCACGGACATCCGCCCCGGGATCGACAGGTCCTCCAGCTGGCCGACCTCCTCGCCGTAGTAGAGCACCGGTGTGCCGGGCAGGCTCCACGTCAGGACGTAGGCGAGCTCCATCCGGTCTCGGTCTCCGTCGACCATGGTCGGCAGGCGCAGCCGCAGCCCGCGGCCGAACAGCTGCACCTCCTCCTCGGGGCCGAAGGCGGCGAAGACCTCCTGCCGCTCGTCGTCGTCGAGCTGGTCGAGGGTGAGCTCGTCGTGGTTGCGGACGAACAGGCCCCAGCTCTTGCCCTCCGAGAGCCGCGGCCGAGACTCCAGCGCGTCGCGCAGCGGGGAGGCGTCACCGCGGGCCATCGCCAGGTAGAGGGCCTGGTTGAGCGTGAAGTCGAAGCACATCGTCATGCGCTGGCCGGCGCCGCCGAAGAAGGGGGCGATCTCGTCCCGGGGCTTGTTGACCTCCCCGAGCATCACCGCCTCAGCGCTGCGGCGAGACAGGAAGGTGCGCATCACGTCGAGCATCGCCAGCGACTCGTCCAGGGCGGTGTCGCCGTCGTGCTGCTCATCGCGCTCGCCACTGGGCGAGCCGGGCGAACCGGCCCCGCTCGCCACGCCGGCGTCGTCGGCGTCACCGGACCGGGTGGCCGTCTCGGCCAGGTACGGGGCCGCGTCCACCCGGAAGCCCGCGACGCCCAGCTGCAGCCAGAACCCCATGATCCGGCGGATCTCGTCGCGAACCTCGGGGTTGGAGGTGTTGAGGTCGGGCTGGTGGCGGTAGAAGCGGTGGCGGTAGTAGAGACCGGCCGCCTCGTCGTGGCTCCACACAGAGTCTTCCGCGTCCGGGAAGATGATGTCCGCGTCGTCGTCCTCGGGGTCCGGCTCCTCGCGCCACACGTACCAGTGGCGGTAGGGGGAGTCCGGGTCGGAGCGGGCCGACTGGAACCACGGGTGCTCGTCGCTGGTGTGATTGACGACGAGGTCCACGATGACGCGCATCCCGCGCTCGCGGGCCGCCCGGACCACCTCGACGAACTCGCCCAGCGTGCCCAGACCGTCGTCGACGCCGTAATAGTCGGAGATGTCGTAGCCGTCGTCGCCCTCGGGCGAGGGGTAGAACGGCTGCAGCCACAGGAAGTCAACCCCCAGGTCGACCAGGTGGTCGAGGTGGGCGCCGAGCCCGGCGAGGTCACCGCGCCCGTCGCCGTCGGAGTCGGTGAAGCGTTTGATGTCCAGGCAGTAGCCGACGGCGGTGGCCCACCACTCGTCCGCGGTCGTGGTCAACATCAGAGGACTCCCGTCCCTGCGTCGGCGCCCCCGGCCGCGCCCCGGTCCGACGCGGGTGCGGTGCCGCCCCCTCGCTCGGCCAGGGCGCGCGCCGTCGTCCCCCCGCCGGTGCGGCCGACCAGCTCCGGCGGAGCCATCGGAGCCAGGCGCGGCAGCACGCGCTCGCCGGCCTCGTCGATCCACGCCTGGAGATGCTGTCCCACGTGGTGGAGGTACACGCCGTCGAACCCGAGCCCGGCCCACTCGGCCACGGTGTCCGCGACGTGCGCTGCGTCGGCCGAGACCAGCACCGAGTTCTCCACCTCGGACGGCTGCACCCGCTGGCCGACGTCGTCGAACTGCTCGACCGTGGCGAGGTCAGCGAGGACCTTGGAGGTGAAGACGTTGTTGCGCCACTGCTCGTGCGCCACCGCCAGCGCCTCCTCGCGGGTGGGCGCCCACGACAGGTGCACCTGGAGGTTGACCGGACCGGTGCCGCCCGCGCCCCGATAAGCCTCGACCACCGAGCGCATCTGGTCGGGCAGGGCGTTGACCGTGATGAGGCCGTCGGCCCAGCTCGCGGCCCACTGCGCGGTGCGAGGGGTCAGCGCGGCGGCCAGCAGCGCCGGCGCCCGCTCGACCGGCGGGCGGCTGAAGACCCGGGCCTCGTGCACGACCACCCGTCCGCGGTGCGTCACCTCCTCGCCTGCCAGCAGCCGACGGACGACGTCGACCACCTCCACCAGCCGGGCGTCTCGCTCGTCCTTGGGCGGCCAGCCCTGCCCCGTGACGTGCTCGTTCATGTACTGACCGCTGCCGAGCGCCGCCCAGAAGCGGCCCGGGAACATCTCCGACAGCGTCGCGATGCCCTGCGCCGTGATCGCCGGGTGGTAGCGCTGGCCGGGGGCGTGGACCACGCCGAACGGGAGACGCGTGCGGGCGAGCGCGGCACCGAGCCACGCGAACGCCAGACCCGACTGGCCCTGGGCGGTGCCCCAGGGCGTGATGTGGTCCGAGCACATGGCGGCGGTGAAGCCAGCCTGCTCCGCCATGACGGCGTACTCCAGGAGCCGGCTCGGAGGGAGCTGTTCGTGGCTGCAGTGGAAGCCGATCACCGTCACGCACAGCGACGCTAGGGGGCGCACAGCGGTTGAGCACGTCGACGACGGACGGGCATCGGGCTGCCCGTCCGTCGCTGACGTGCCTCACCGGGGCTCACACCGTCGCAGGCACCTCCAGGCCCAGGCCGTGGTGCAACGGGAACACCGGGTCGGCGGTGTCGCTGGGCACGTCCTCCCGCGACGCGCGCACGGCGTCCATCGACCGCGGGATCTCCACCGGCAGCTTCCCCCGCGGTGCGATCCGCCCGGTCAGCGCCGCCAGTACCGCCGCGTCGGAACTGCCGTACTCCGCGACGATCGCCGCGGCGAACTCCGTGAACGGCGTGAGGATCCCCGGCCGGTCCAGCCCGACCACGACCACCAGCGGGCAGTGGTCGGCCACCCGCCGCAGCCGGTGCACCAGCCCGGGCGGGAACTCCAGGGAGCCCTGGTGGAACCACGCTTCCAGGAACAGGTCGCTGCGCGGCTCGAAGGGAGCCCCGATGCGGACGACGGCGACGTCGGCGTCCTCGGGAGCGGTCGCGACGGCAGCCCCCCACTCCGCGAGCGCCTCCGGGCGCACGCCCTCGGCGTAGACGCGCAGCCCCGCGCCGTCCTGTGGCAGGGGCAGCAGCGGACGGCCGTCCGGCTGGCCGGTGGGGGCGTCGTTCTGCAGCACCGTCACCGATGCCGCTTGCGCCTCGAACCCCAGCGCGCGGTGCTCCGCGCAGCCGACCACGGCCTCCGCGGCGTCCTCGTCGACGTACGGGTTGTCGAAGAGCCCGAGGCGGAACTTCACGAGCAGCAGACGCCGCGCGGACTCGTCCACTCGCGCCTCGGAGACGCGACCGGAGCGCACGAGGTCGAGGAGCACGTCGACGCACTCCTCCCCGCCGAACTGGTCGCATCCGGCGTCGAGGATCTTCAGCATCCGTCCGGCCGGGTCGAGGTGCTCCACGCCCCAGGCCCGCGCGGGGAGCACCTGGTCGCCGACGTGGTTGTCGTTGACGAGCTCCCAGTCGGTGACGACGACGCCGTCGTAGCCCATCTCTTCGCGCAGCAGTCCGGTGATGATCTGGCGGTTGTAGCCGAAGCCGACCTCTTCGATCGGCTCGTCGTGGCGCACGAGCCCCACGGGCATGCCGTAGTAGGGCATCACTGCGGCGGTGCCGTGGGCGATGGCCTCCTGGAAGGGCCGCAGGTGGTACTCGAACATCCCGCCCGGGTAGACCTGTTCGCGCCCGTAGGGGAAGTGCGCGTCCTCGCCGTCCTTCTGGGGTCCGCCGCCGGGGAAGTGCTTGGTGGTGCACGCGACGCTGTCGGGTCCGAGCCGGTCGCCCTGGAACCCGGCGAGGTAGGCGGCGGTGTACGCGGCGACGCGCTCGGCGTCGTGCCCGAGCGACTGCGCCTGCCGGCCCCAGCGGGGCTCGGTGGCGAGGTCGACCTGCGGGTGCAGGGCCGCCCGAATGCCCACTGCCACGTATTCGCGGCGGGCGACGTCGGCGAAGCGGCGGACCAGGTCGATGTCGTCGAGAGCTGCCAGCCCCATCGCCTCGGGCCACTGCGAGAACGGTCCCGCGGAGAACGCCACGCCGGTGTTCTCCTGGAACGCGTGCCGCGGGTCGGTGCTGATGGTGACCGGCACCCCGTGCGGGGTTCCCTCCGCGAGGCGCTGCAGGGTGTTGTTCCACCGTGCCGCCTGCCGCGCCGCGGCGATGTGGTGGACGTTGAAGTGGCTGAGGTGCTTGCGCAGCACCACCTCCGACGTGCCGGACTTGCTGATGTTCCCCGCGCCCTCCACGAGTGCGCCGTCGGGCCCGACCTCGATGACGGTCTGGAAGAGCAGGCCGACCTTCTCCTCCAGTGACATCCGCGCCAGCAGGTCGTCCGTGCGCTCGTCCGGCGTGCGGCGCGGGTCCTCGTAGGGGTCCATGACGCCGTTGCCGTTGAGGTCGCGGTAGACGGTGCCGTCGGGTGCGGTGAGGGTGGTCAGCAGGGGGTTCGGAGTGCTCGGGGTGGCGGGCACGGTTCTCCTCGTCGTCGTGGAGCTGTCAGTCGTGGAGCTGTCACTTGAGGCCCGTCGTCGCCACCCCGCGGATGAAGTACCGCTGGAGCGCCACGAAGAGCAGGAGGATGGGGGTGATGACCAGCACCGACCCGGCGAGCAGCAGCCCGTAGTCGGTGGCGTTCTGGCCGGTGGAGTACAGCGACAGCGCCACGGGCAGGGTGTAGCGCGACTCGCTCTGCGCGGCCACGAGTGGCCAGAGGAAGTTGTTCCAGCTCGACAGGAACGTGAGGATGCCGAGCGTTGCCAGCGGCGGACCGCACAGCGGCATGACGACGCGCGCGAAGATGCGCAGCTCCCCCGCCCCGTCGATGCGCGCGGCCTCGAGCAGCGAGTCGGGGATGCCGAGGATGAACTGCCGCATGAGGAACACCCCGAGCGGGGTGGTGACGAACGGCAGCACCAGCGCCGCGTACGTGTTCACCAGGCCGAGCTTGGAGACCATGACGAACAGCGGCACGAAGGTCACCACGCCCGGGACCATGAGGGTGACCATGACGACGACGAACAGCGCGCGCTTGCCGGGGAAGTCCACCTTCGCCAGGGCGTAGCCGACCATGGAGCAGAAGACGAGGTTGCCGAGCACCGTCGCCGCGGCCACGACGAGACTGTTGGTGAAGTACGTGGTGAAGCCGAGCCGGTCGAACCAGGCCGCGAAGTTGGCGCCCGTCGGGTTCTCCGGCCACCACGTGGGCGGGCGTTGGAGGATCTCGCCCTGCGTCTTGACCGACCCCAGCGCCATCCAGGCGAACGGGACCAGCCAGGCGGCCAGGCCGACGGTGAGCACCGCGTAGGTGAGGACCTTCGCTGAGGGCCGGCGTCGTGTCACGGACATGATCGGGCTCCCGGGGTCACGAGTCCTGCGAGCGCAGCAGCCGGAACTGGAGCAGGCTGACGAGCGCGATCGCGAGGAACAGGACGTAGCTGGCGGCCGAGGCCAGGCCGTACTGGCCAAAGCCGAACTGCTGGTAGGTGTAGTAGGCGACCGAGAGCGTCGAGTCGAGCGGCCCACCGCGGGTCATGACGAAGGCCTCCTCGAAGAACTGCAGGTAGCCCACCGAGATGAGCACCGCGCCGAGCAGCAGCGTCGGGCGCAGCAGCGGCAAGGTGACCGACACCAGGCGGCGCAGCGGCCCGGCGCCGTCCATGACGGCGGCTTCCTGCACGTCTTCGGGCACGGCCTGCAGCCCCGCCAGGAAGATCACCATGAGGGTGCCGACGTTGCGCCAGACCGCCATGAGGATGAGCGACGGCAGCGCCCACGACGGGTCCTGCAGCCAGTTCGGCCCCTGGATCCCCACCAGCGCCAGCGCCTGGTTGAGCAGCCCGTCGGGCTGCAGGATGTAGCGCCACACCACCGCCACCGCGACGATGCTCGTGACCACGGGGGCGTAGAAGCCCACCCGGAAGATCGCCACGAGGCGGCCACCGCCGCTGTTGAGCGCGAGGGCCAGGGCGAGGGCGACCAGCATCGTGATCGGGATGCCGACGACGACGAACACCGCCGTCACGCCGAGCGACCGCAGGAAGCGTGGGTCGCTGAGCAGGGCTGAGTACTGGTCGATCCCGACGACGTTCACGGCGAACGGCGTGCGGATGTCGCGGGCGGTGAAGTCCGTGAAGGACATCGCGAACGACCCGAGGAGCGGTCCGAGCATGAAGACGGTGAAGACCGCGACGAACGGCAGGCAGAAGCCCCACGCGACGATCGCCTGACGACGGCGCCGCCGCGAGGCAGGCGCGCCTGACGCGCCAGCCTTCCTGCTGCTCGCCATCCCCGGAGCCGGCCTGGTGGCCCCGCGGCCGGGGCGATCGACCGCCCCGGCTGCGGGCGTAGTTCCGACGGACACGGGTCAGCCCAGCCCGATCGCGTCGGCCTGCTGCTGGAGCGCCTTCAGCCCGTCCTGCACGGACTCCTGGCCGCGCCGGATCTTCTCCAGCTCGGTGTCTCCGGCAGCGGCCACCTGGGTCCAGGTGGGGTTGGCAGGCGGGGCGACCGCCGTCTTGAGCTGCTCACCGAAGACGGCGAGGTTCGCGTCACCGGACAGCGACGGGTCCTGCCAGGCCTGCTGGGAGGCGGGTAGGTCAGTGGATGTCTGGTACCAGGACACCTGGGTCTTCGGGTCGCTCAGCCACTGGACGAGACGCCAGGCAGCGTCCTTGTTCTTGCTCTGGTCGAACACCACGAGGTTCGCGCCGCCGCTGAACGAGGTCGAGGAGACCTTGGTGGGGAGCACCGCCGACGCGTACTTCTGGTCGAACCCCTCACCGCCCAGCTTCGCGAGCTGGCTGCGCATGAAGGGACCCTCGATGAACATCGGCGTGGCGCCGGAGACGAAGTCGGCCTCGGCGGCACCGGGAGAGATGTCGGTGTCGGGGTTGGAGAGCTTGTCGGTGAAGAAGCTGTTGTAGTACTCGTACGCCTCGACCTGCTGCGGGGTGTCCAGGGTCCACTTCGACCCGTCGGTGAGCGTCGCGCCGTTGGACAGCGGCATCCACAGACTGCCCTGGTAGGAGTCGTTGCCCGCGGGCATCCGGATTCCCCACTCGGCGCCGGCCTTCGACTTCATGTCGGAGGCCATCTGGTGCAGCTCGTCCCAGGTGGCGGGGGGCTTGGTCCACCCAGCCGCGGCCGCGAGGTCGGTGCGGTAGTAGAGGACGCGCGTGTCCACGTACCAGGGCACGCCCGCCGCACGCCCGTTTACCTGGGTGGACTGCACGGCCCCGGGGAAGAACCCCGACGTGTCGAGGTCCGTGGGGACCGTGGCGAAGGCGCTGCCGAAGTCGGTCATCCACGTGGAGCCCATCATCGCCATGTCGGGTGTCTGACCGCCGGCGATGGCGGTCTGGAACTTGTTGTGCGCGGCGTCCCAGGGGATGGCCGTCACCTCGACGTCGACCCCCGGGTTCTCCTGCTCGAAGGTCTTGACGAATTCGGGCAGGAGCTCGCCCTCGGTGCCCATCGCCCACAGGGTCACCGTTCCCGAGGCCTTGCCCGAGCCGAGCGCGGTGGCCTCGGCGGGCCCTGCGGCGCTCTCGTCCGAGCGACCGCAGCCGGTCATGAGCAGGGACGCCACCACGAGTGCGGCCGCTGCTGCGAGACGTCTGGTCCTTCGCACGAGTCCTCCTTTGGAACGGTCCGCAGGCACCTTCGCCGCGGATCTATGCGCTTAGAACGTCACGAGTGAACCACGGTCCCCGTCGGGGACACAAGGCGAAAGGGCCGGTCGAAAGTCAGGAGGTCGGCGGTCAGGAGGTCGGCGGCCTGGAGCACCCGCACGAGCGTCGTACCTGCAGCCGTGTCCCGAGGCGCACCACGCGGCCGCCCTCGTCCCCGGCCCCCATGAGCAGGTGCACCGCCACGCGACCCATGGCCTCCATGGGCTGGGCGACGGTGGTCAGCGGCACTGCGCCCAGGCGCCCGGCGAGGATGCCGTCGAAGCCCGTGACCGCGATGTCCTCCGGCACGCGGACGCCCTCTCGTGCCAGCAGCTCGAGCACGGCCAGGGCGACCTGATCGCTCCCGCACACCAACGCGTGGGGAAGCCGCCCGGAAGTCACGAGAGCTCGCACCCCGTCGAAGGTCGCCCCGTCCACGAGGTCGGTGTCATCACAGACCTCGTCGGGCGCGGGCAGCCCGAGGGCCTCCAGCTCGCCACGCATCCCGAAGAACCGCTCGCGCAGGTCCCACGGCGCCTGACTCCCGACGAACGCGAGGTCGCTCAGGCCATGGACGGTGACGAGGTGGCGCACCAGCTCGCGCGCACCGCCGCGGTTGTCCGCCAGCACGTGATGGTGGGGGTCGTCGTCGGGTGGGCTCCCGAAGACGACGACGGGCATGTGCAACCGCACCTCGCGGACGAGGCGCTCCGCGGCCCGACCAGGGAAGATCGCCAGTCCGTCCACGCGCCCGGCGGTCTCGGTGACGTCGCCTCCGGACTCGGCACTCCGACCCACCAGTACGGGCCTGCCGTGACGACGCGCCTCCAACTCGAAGCCGCGCTGCACCTCGTCGACGTAGAGCGGGAAGGCGGCGGGGCCGCTGACCGCCCCCGGTCCCAGCTGGTCCCAGGACACGACGTCCTGGTCGAGGTCGAGGTCAGCCACCTGCAGGGGCACAGCTCCCTCGGTGAGGCCCTGCGGCCTGTCGAGCAGGTACTCGAAGCTGTGCAGGCCCAGCGCGCCCGTGCGCCGCTGCGCGAGTCCGCGGGCCGAGGCACTGGGTACGTAACCGATCTCCTGGGCCGCTCGCAGCACGGCCTCACGTGTTTCGGCACGGACCTCGGCCGGGCGTCGGAACGCGAACGACACGGTGGCGATCGAGACGCCGGCCTGTCGGGCGACGTCGTAGACCGTGGGACGGCGACCCGCCATCGCGCACCTCCTGCTCGGCGCAGCACCCTAGGCGCCGCACCACCGGCATCGCTCGTCGCCCGCACGCGGTTCGTGCCCACCGTCCTCCTCGCACCATTGCGCCGCGGCGGCGCGAGCGGCGGCTTCGCTGCGGTGCGCCGTCGTCGTCCTGGCCGGCTGACCGGGGGTGGCGCCGACCGGGTGCACGGCCCAGCGCCGCAGCATCCCGCCCTCGCGGGGCCGCACCACCAGCAACGCGCGTGGCAGCTCGCGCACCACCAGCTCCACGGAGTCGACGCGCTCGGCGAGCAGCTCGTGCTGGCCGAGCCGCTGCGCCACCGCCGATCGCGCCCGGTCGGCGCGGTCACCGGCACCGGCCACGAGGTGCACCACCACGCGCAGCTCGCCGCCGGCACCCGCTCCCGCGCCGGGCTCGGCGGTCACCTCGACCACGCCCTCCAGCCCGTCTGCGAGCCCCGCAACGGCGGCAACCACGTCCGGATCACGGGGGGACGGCGTCCACGGCTCCCCCTTCGCCAGCGCCCACAGCGCGGGACGGGGGACGACGACGGAGCCGGCCGGCCCCTCAACGCCCGGGTCGAGTACGAGCAGCTGCTGCCCCTCCTGCACTGCGCTCACGGCGGCGCGGCGCGCCTCGACGGGCACCGGGCGGGCCTTGGCGTTCCAGGCGGTGAGCGCGGCGACGCCGGTGAAGACGGGCAGCGCGTCGCGGCCGTCGGGCGATCGCAGGGTCGGGATGGCCATGTCGGCGCCCAGGTCACCTCCGGTGGCTTCGTCCGTGCCGGCGGAGACGGCAGTCACCGGCACGAAGAGCCGCGCCCCCGGAAGCGCCGCGACGAGGGCCGCCACGTCGACCGGCTCACCGCTGACACGGGCAGCATCGAGCAGGGCGGCCACCGCCGAGGCCACCGCGCCGTCGTCGCCGGCAAAGGGGCTGTCGGTGAGGGTGCGCCCGGTCCAGGGAGTGCCGGCGGAGTCGCCGTGAGCGTCACCGTGGCGGCCGGGCAGGTGCAGGCCGCCATGCGGGGGGTGGCTAGCGCCCATGATCACGGGAGGAAGGGGGGCGGGAAGTCCATGATCACGGCGGTGGGGGTCAGGGACGGCCGGCGACGTCGAGCGCTTCGGGCAGCGTGAACGCCCCCGCGTAGAGCGCCTTGCCGACGATCGCGCCCTCCACGCCGTCCGGGACCAGAGCGCGCAGCGCCTGCAGGTCGGCCAGGGAGCTCACGCCGCCGGAGGCGATGACGGGGGCCTTCGTCGCGGCACACACCTGCGCGAGCAGCTCGGTGTTCGGACCGCGCAGCGTGCCGTCCTTGGTGACGTCGGTGACCACGTAGCGGGAGCAGCCGTCGCGGTCGAGGCGGTCGAGCACCTCCCAGAGGTCACCGCCGTCCTGCGTCCAGCCGCGGGCGGCCAACGTGGTGCCGCGCACGTCGAGACCCACGGCGATGCGGTCGCCGTGGCGCGCGATGGCCTTCGCGGTCCACTCCGGGTTCTCTAGCGCCGCGGTGCCGAGGTTCACGCGCCGACAGCCGGTGGCCAGCGCGCGCTCGAGGGAGGCGTCGTCGCGGATGCCGCCGGACAGCTCCACGTCGACGTCGAGCGTGCCGACCACGGAGGCGAGCAGCTCGGCGTTGGAGCCACGACCGAAGGCGGCGTCGAGGTCGACGAGGTGGATCCATTCCGCCCCGCCCTCCTGCCACGCCAGCGCGGCGTCGAGCGGAGCGCCGTAGTGCGTCTCGGAACCGGCCTCACCCTGCACCAGGCGGACGGCCTGGCCGTCGGCCACGTCCACGGCGGGCAACAGCTGCAGGCGGGCGGCACTCGAGGGGAGGGTGGTCTCACTGCTCACGGGCGCCATCTTCCCAGCCCCGCCGGGATGGATTGCCAGGTGGCTGGATGGCCAGGTGGTCGCCGTCCTGCGGTAGGGCCAGGCTGAGCGCCGTGTCCAACAGCAGCGGCGCACCCGCCACCCACCCCGTCGTCGCCGCAGCGCGCCGGCGCGAGCCCCACGCACGGCGCGAGCACGTCGTCGCCGTCCTCCTCGACGCCTTCGGGCCCCTCATCGAGTCGGACCCCGCGGCCTTCCGGCGCCGCTTCCGGCGCATGGCCGCCAGCCCCTGGACCTTCTACCGCGGCAGCGCGTGCCTGTTCTACGCCGACGTCGCCGCCCCCGAGGTGGGCGATCAGGACAGGTGGGCCGACGAGCGCACCAGCCGGGTCTGGATCCAAGGAGACCTGCACGCCGAGAACTACGGCACCTACATGAACGACCAGGGCCAGCTGGTCTTCGACGTCAACGACTTCGACGAGGCCTACCTCGCCCCGTTCACGTGGGACGTGTGGCGGATGGCGGCGTCGGTGGCGCTGCTCGGGGTGGCCAAGGCCTTCGCCGATGCGGACATCGAGCGCATGGTCACCGCCTACTGCACCGCGTACACCGAGCAGGTGCGGGCCTTCGCCACCGGCGACGACGACGCCGCATTCGCCCTACGCCTCGACAACACCACCGGGCCCGTGCACGACGCACTGGAGCGCGCCCGCGCCTCCCGGCGGATCGACTTGCTGGACGCCGAGACGGAGATCGCCGACAGGCCGGACTCCACGATCGACCGCCGCTTCCGCGACACCCCACTGCACCGCCGCCTCGACGACGACGAGCGCGCGGCGGTGCTCGCGGCCTTCGACACCTACCTCGACACCATCCCGGAGGCCAAGCGCGGCGAGCGCATCGAGTACCACGTCAAGGACGTCGTCGGCCGCTCCGGAATCGGCATCGGCAGCGCGGGCCTGCGCACCTACAGCCTGCTCTTGGAGGGACGCACGCAGGCGATGGAGAACGACGTCGTCCTGTCGATGAAGCAGGGCGTGGTGGCGGCGCCGTCCCGGGTGGTGGGTCGGCTCGTGACGAGCGACGGGTCGACGGAGCTGTTCACCGATCACGGCCACCGCACCGCGGTGAGCCAGCGGGCGCTGCAGGCCCACGCCGACCCGTGGCTTGGTCACACGCAGATCGACGGCGTCGGCTACGTGGTCAGCGAGGTGTCGCCGTACACCGCCGACCTCGACTGGGACGACGTCGACGAGCCCGACCAGGCCGTCGCGCTGCTGCGCGACCTCGGCCGCGCGACCGCCAAGGTGCACTGCGTCGCCGACTCCTCCAGCGACGGCGGGGAGGTGCCCTTCCAGGTGGAGGAGGCGATCGTCGCCGTGCTCGACGCCGCCGGTGAGGGCCAGGACAAGGGCGACGACGACGGCGGGCGCAGCGGCGACGAGCTCTTCGCTGCTGACGTCGTGACGTTCGCGCTCGGCTACGCCGAGGTGGTCAGAGACGACTTCCGCCTCTTCGTCGACAGCTTCCGCAACGGCGCCTTCCCCGGCCTCTGACTCCTCCCCCTCTGACAGTCCCTGCCCCGCCACGATCATGCGGTTCCGCGCCACCACCCGGTCCCCACGTCCGGTGCCCTGCGCTCTCGTGACGCGCAGGCGCATGATCGTGGCGGGTAGGTGGCGCGGACTCGCATGATCGTGGCGGGGTGAGAGGGCGCGAGGTCAGAGGGTGCGGTGGACAGGCCGGCCGCCGACCACCGTCATGACGACGGGCGCGGCGGCGAGATCGGCCGGTGGCGCCGTCGTCGGGTCCACACCCACCGCGGTGAGGTCCGCGACGGCCCCCACGCGGATCGCCCCGCGTGAGGCGTCACCCACGGCGAGCGCCGGCCCGCGGGTGTACCCGGCGAGCGCGGCGGCGCCGCTGATGGCCTGGTCGGGCCTGACGGGCGCGGCGTCGTCGTCCTCCACGGGTCGGCGCAGCTGCGCCGCCGCCATGATCGCGCGGGCGTCGTAGTTCGCGACGGGCCAGTCCGAGCCGAGCACCACGAGCGCCCCGGCCTGGAGGAGGTCGCGGATGCGCCACCCGTGCCCGGCGCGCTCCGGCCCCAGACGCTGGGACCAGTTGTCGCTGCCGTCGGCCGCGACGAAGTGGGAGCAGTGCGTCGGCTGCATCGAGGCGGTGATCCCCGAGGCGCCGATGCGTGCCACGAGGTGGTCGGGGAGCGTCTCGAGGTGCTCCAGTCGGTGCGGGGCGCGCCGCTGGCCGTGAGACCCGGACCCGTCGGCAGCCGCGGGAGGGCCGAGGGGCTCGAGGACGTCGAGCACGAAGCCCACGCCGCGGTCTCCGATGGCGTGCGTGACCGTGGGCACGCCGGCGGCGTCGAGGGCTCGCACGGCCCGGGCGTAGGCCTGGGGGTCGCGCCAGTACGAGGCGGTGCTCTCCCCCTTGACGTCGGGGTGCTCGAGCCAGGCCGTGCCGCCGTCGATGGTGCCGTCGATCATGAACTTGACGCCGGCGACGCCCCAGCGTCGTCCAACGCGGCTCTGCCAGGCGATGAGCTCGGCGATGCCGTCGTCGTCGACCCCGGGCATGCAGAACGGGGCGACGCGTAGCCGCAGCGGCAGGTCGTCGTCGTCCTCGGTGCGGGCCAGGAGACCCAGGGAGGAGGCGTCGCCGTCCATGACGTGGGCGCCTACCAGGCCCTGGGCTGCCATGTCACCGAGCAGCGCGTGGAGCCGTTTGCGCAGGTCGGCGTCCGGGGCACGGGGGGCGAGGTGGTCGACGAGCAGCATCGCGTCCCACTCGAGCAGGAAGCCTGTCGGGCGGGGGCCGTCGGGGCTGTCGTCGCAGACGACCTCGGCGGTGCTGGCGAACCGGCGCGGGCCGTCGACCCCGGCCGCCCGCAGCAGTGACGTGCTCGCGAGCGCAGAGTGCGCGTCGGCCATGCGGAGCAGGCAGAGCGCGCCTCCGTCGGGCCCGCCGAGGACGTCGTCGACGAGGTCGGCACGGGGCACCCCGCCGGGGAAGACGTCGGGCATGAGGCCCCAGCCCTGCACCCAGCCGTCGGTGTTCTCCCGGGCCAGCCGCGCGAGCGCGTCGCGCAGCTGGCCCAGGGTGCGGACGCCGGTGAGGTCGGCGCCGGCGGACATCGTGAGGCTGCCGACGGGGTGGGAGTGGCCGTCCACCCAGCCGGGTGTCAGCGCGGCGCCACGCAGGGGCACCACCTCGGTGCGGGAACCCCGCCATCGCTGCGCCACCTCGTCACCGCCGACGTCGACGACCACGCCACCGGCCACCGCCACCGCGCTGGCACGCGGACGGGAGGGGTCGAGGGTGACGACGTCGGCCTCGACGAAGAGGAGGTCAGCTGAGCCGGATGTCCCGGCACTGGAGGGGGTGCTCACGCTGCGCCTTCCTCCCCGCGGCCGGTGCCGAGCCGCGCCCAGGCCTGCGGCAGGCGCCGCGCGAGCACCGGGGAGAGCACCAGCCCGAGGACGACGACGGCGAACACCAGCCCGACGAGCACGGTGTTGACGGCGGGTCCGGCCGAGGTGAGCAGGTCGATCTGGCCGATGGTCAGGACGATGGCCACGACGAGCAGCACGAGCCCGAGAGCGGGAGCGACGATCACGCGGAGCGTGCTGTACCCGCGCCGGTTCTTCCAGAAGAAGCGGAGCACCGCGGCGCAGGCGAGGGCCTGGAGCAGGAGCAGCCCGATGCCGCCGGGGGTGTTCACCCACAGGAGCAGCTGGCGGTAGGGGTCGGCGCCGGCGAGGGCGAAGCCGCCGACGACGACGAGCGCGAGCACCGTCTGCGCGAGGCCAGCGGTGGCCGGGGACTTGTAGCGGGGGTGCGTGCGGGCCAGCGCCCGGGGCAGGACGCCCTCGACGGCGAGGGAGCGGGCGTAGCGGTTGCAGGCGTTGTGGAAGGCCAGCAGGGAGGCGAAGACGCTGCTGACGAGCAGGATGACGAGGACGTCCGCTGCCCACGCCCCGACGTACTCGGTGGCGGCCACGGCGAACAGGTCGTTGAGGTGCTGGGCCAGGTACTCGGGGCCCTGGTTGCCGTACGCGTGCCCGACGGTCCACACGACGAAGGCGTAGAAGGCGGCGAGGAAGCCGACCGACACGATGGTGGCGCGGGGGATGGTGCGCTCGGGGTCGCGGGCCTCGGCCCGGTAGATGGCCGTGGACTC
Organism: Quadrisphaera granulorum; assembly: GCF_003149145.1. Taxonomy (GTDB): domain Bacteria; phylum Actinomycetota; class Actinomycetes; order Actinomycetales; family Quadrisphaeraceae; genus Quadrisphaera; species Quadrisphaera granulorum. Next base: position 57,928 of record NZ_QGDQ01000023.1, read on the forward strand.
GAAGCCGGTGAACGCGACGAACGCCAGCGCCAGCACGGCGGCCATGCCGGGCGCGAACACGGCGGTCGGGGTGAACGATCCGGGCTGGCCGAACTGGACCGCGCCGGCGGCGAAGATGCCGATGCAGACGACCACGAGGATGGCGCTCTCCAGGGTGAGGAGCACCGCGAGGACCTTGGCGCCGACGTCGACACCGCTGCGCCCGAGGAGGTGCACGAGCACCAGGCCGGTGAGCGAGATGACCCACCAGGGCACCTGCGCGCCGGTCAGCGTGGTGACGGCAGTGGTGCCGGCGACGCCGAGCAGGCCGTACACGCCGATCTGGAGGGCGTTGTAGGAGACCAGCGCGAGCAGCGCCGACGCGAAGCCCGCGGGGCGGCCCAGACCGAGGGTGATGTAGCTGTAGAAGGCGCCGCCGCTGGGGACCACCGCTGACATGGCGGTGAAGCCGGAGGCGAAGAGCAGCAGCACGAGGCCGGCGATGAGGTAGGCGGCCGGGGCTCCCGGACCGCCGATGAGCAGGGCGAGCGGGGCGACACCCGCCATCACGGTCAGCGGTGCGGCGGCCGAGATGACGATGAAGGCGATGCTCGAGGTTCCGAGGACCCCCGGGCGCAGCGCGGTGGCTGCAGCGGATGAGTCCGTCGTGGTGGTGCTGGCGGCGGTGCTGGTCGCCGTCTCTGCGGCGGGGCGGTGCGTCGTCATGAGCGCTCCTCGATTAACCCAAACCCTTTGGGATTGGCACAACGTAGGGCTCACCTGAGCGTTCCGGAAGGGGGTGCGCGCAGACTCGAGCAAACGGGTCTCCTGGCACGATCGACAGATGGCCCGACCCAGGACTCGACTGCTCGACCGCGACCGCATCGTCACGGCGGCCCTGCGAGAGCTCGAGCTCAACGGCCAGCTGACGATGTCGGCGGTCAGCCGCCGCCTGTCCGTGCACGTCTCCTCCCTCTACGAGCACGTGAAGGACCGGGCGGAGCTCGTCGACCTCATCCGTGACGAAGTGACGGCAGGCATCGACGCCGATCTGACCGAGGTGCCCGAGGCCGCCGGCTGGCGCCAGCCGCTCGAGGAGTGGCTCGTCGGCTACCGCGCGGCGTTCGCCCGCCACCCTCGGGCCATCGGGCTGCTCACCACCGAGCCGATCCGCAGCCACCAGGCCGCCCGCGGGTACGACAGGGTGCTGGGGCTCCTGCGCCGCGCGGGCGTCCCGCCGCAGGAGGCGATGGCCACCCTCACCGCCCTGGAGTGCTTCGTGCTGGGCTCCGCCCTCGACGCGGCCGCCCCCGACGCGATGGTCCAGGTCGACGACGACGACGCCCACGGCCTGCTCGGTGAGGCGCTGCGCGCCGAGCCGTCACCCGACCACCGCGCCGACCATGCCTTCACCACCGGGCTGCGGCTGCTGCTCGACGGCCTCGCCGCGAGCGCCCCGCCGTCGTCGTCCTCCTCCTGACCTGCGGTCCTTCGACGGGGCGGGAGGTGGGGGTCAGCGCAGGGAGGTGACCCAGTTGCGCAGGAGCTGCGCGCCGGCGTCGCCGGACTTCTCGGGGTGAAACTGCGTGGCCGACAGCGGCCCGTTCTCCACGGCCGCCACGAATCGGGCGCCGTGCTCGGCCCACGTCACGAGCGGGCGTCGGCGGCGCATCGTGCCGTCGTCGCGGACGTCGTCGTCCAGCTCCCAGTGCTGCACGCCGTAGGAGTGGACGAAGTAGAAGCGCTCATCGGCGATGCCGTCGAACAGCACCGACCCCTCGGGGGCCTCGACGGTGTTCCAGCCCATGTGCGGCACCACGGCGGCGGGCAGCTTCTCCACGGTGCCGGGCCACTCCCCCAGACCCTCGCTCTCGACGCCGTGCTCGACACCGCGGGCGAACATCACCTGCAGCCCCACGCAGATGCCCAGCACCGGGCGACCTCCGGCGAGGCGCCGGTCGACCACTTCGTCTCCACGGACGCTCTTCACGCCCTGGATGACCGCCTCGAACGCGCCGACGCCGGGGACCACGAGGCCATCGGCCTCCTGCGCGGCGCGCCGGTCGGCAGTGAGCTCGACGTCCGCACCGACCCGCTCCAGGGCCCGCACGGCCGAGCGCACGTTGCCGAAGCCGTAGTCGAGGACGACCACGCGGGGGCGCCGCGCACCGCCCGCGGCGCTGTTCGCGCTGCCGTTCGCGCTGGTCAGGTCGTCAGCAGCGGCGTTCTCGGTGCTCACGAGACCAGGCTAGGCGGTCCGGCGGTGTGACTCAGACCACTGCATCCCGGTCGGCGAACAGGCCCTGGCGCGGTTAGCGTCAGCGAGCACCCGCTCCTGCCCGCGCAGGTCGACCCGCCACACGGGCGAGGTCGGTGGATCGCGCGAAGAGAGGTCAAGCCATGGCTCCTGAGCGTCCGTACCCCCACCGTGATGTCTCCGACGTCGACGGCGGCCACCTGTGGAACTGGGCCCGTAACTCTGTGCTGGCCAGCCCTGAGGCTCTGGTGACGGCGAGTTCCGAGTTGGAGATCCGCTCGCTGCTCGCCTCCCGCCCCGGCCGCGTGCGGCTGGTCGGTAGCCGGATGTCCTCCGGCCGCATGCTGGCTCCGGCCGGGACCTCCGACGGCGAGGTTCTCCTCGACATCCGCGGTCACGCCGGGCTCCTCGCCCACGGTGAAGACTGGGCGACGTTCGCCGGCGGCACCGTGCTGCAGGAGGTCTTCGACGCTCTCGCCGCGCTCGGCCGCATGCTGCCCGCCGCACCCGGCGTCATCGCCGAGCAGACCCTCGCGGGCGCGCTGGCCACCGGCACGCACGGCCAGGGGCTGCAGCAGAGCTCCATCGGTGACGCGCTGCTCTCGCTGCGCCTGGTGATGGCGGATGGCTCCGTGGAGGAGTTCGGCGCCGACCACCCGTGGTTCGGGGCGCTGCAGGTGGGCCTAGGCACCCTCGGCGTGGTCACCGCGGTGACGCTGCGCACGGTGCCGGTGGCCGTGTACTCGTGCGTCAAGGGCGCCACCAGCGCGCAGACCCTCGAGGACGACCTGCTCGTGTGGAACCGCGGCCACGAGATGGCCAAGGCGTGGTGGTTCCCCGATGACGAGAAGGTGCACGTCTGGACGGCGCAGCGGGCCTCGGCGCCCGAGCTGGCCGCCTGGGAGGCCGGTGGGCGTCAGCTCGTGGAGCGCACCGAGACGAGCGACGCGATGAACCGCGCCGTCGACGCAGCGCTTGCGCACATGCGCGCGGACACCCGCATCGTTGACGCGCAAGGCAAGCCGTTCCGCACGGTGACCCGCTTCAAGGACTTCTCCGACGTGACGGGTGACGTCTACCAGGTCTTCATGCGCGGCATCGCGACGCCGCAGATCAACGTGGAGATCGGCGTACCACTGCACCGCGCGCCCGCCGTCGTCCAGAAGATCCGGGCCTGGCACGCGGAGACCAGCCCGCACCTGCACTACCCGATCATCCTGCGCGCCACCGGACCGTCGCGGGCCTGGCTCAGCCCGTCGCAGGGCGACGACACGCTCTACTTCGGCTTCGTCGTCTATTACGCCGAGGACGGCTCGCTGTCCGAGGAAGGCGTCGACTTCCTCATCGAGGTCGAGAAGCTGCTCGCCGCCGAGGGCGGGCGCCCGCACTGGGGCAAGTACTTCGACGACACCCTCTACGACTGGCCCGCGCTGTACCCGCGCTGGGACGACTTCCTCGCCGTGCGCGAGGCCCTCGACCCCGAGCGCGTGTTCAGCAACACCTTCACGGATCGGCTCTTCCCGGCGTCGCGGGCGTCGTCAGCGTCGCGCGAGGTGGCCGCATGAGCGGCGCTGCCTGGGCGACGCTGCTGACGCAGCCGAACTACCTCGTCGGTGTGCGGGCGCTACACGCCTCCCTGCAGCGCAGCGGTTCGCAGTACCCGCTCGTGGTGATGGTCACCGAGGACGTCGACGACGACGCCCGCCGCACGCTGCTCGCTGACGGCGCGCTCGTCCGGGAGCTGCCGCGTGTGGGTCCTGATTCCTCCCTGGAGGCGCACTACGCCAACGCCAGGTTCGCCGAGGTGTGGACCAAGCTCGGCGCCTGGGGGCTCACGGAGTTCTCCCGGCTCGTGGTGCTCGACGCCGACATGCTCGTGCTGCAGCCGATGGACGAGCTGTTCTCCATCGACCTACCTCCCGGGGGCATCGCGGCGTGCCACGCGTGCCGGTGCAACCCCAACCGCATCGCCAGCTATCCCGCCAGCTGGGTGCCCGCCAACTGCTTCTACACGCACTGCCGCGGCACCTCCCATGTGCGGGAGCCCGGTGTGGAGGAGTACTTCAACGGTGGCTTCCTCGTCATCGAACCCGATGCGGCGGTGCACGCGAAAATGCTCTCCCGCCTCCGGGGACTGGCCGACCTGTCGGCGTACCAGTTCGCCGAGCAGGACTTCCTCAACGAGTTCTTCGACGGGCGCTGGCAACCGATGCCGTACGTCTACAACGCGCTGAAGACGCTGCCCCACCAGCATCCGCAGCTGTGGGATGCGGACGAGGTGAAGAACATCCACTACATCATCGACAAGCCGTGGGAGCACCGCCCGGAGCCGGGTGAGAAGTACGCCGCGCTGCACCAGCTCTGGTGGGACCTCGCCGACACCACGCCCGGCCTGTTCACCACGCGTCCCGCGTCCGCCTCCACCGCCGCCTGAAGCCCCCCTCGCCGTCCGTCCTTCTCGCACTTTCCGCGGCAAGTGCGAGAAGGACGGGGGCGTATGGCGCACTTGCCGCGGAAAGTGCGAACCGGTGACGGGTCAGGACGTGACGGTGATCTGCGCCTTGTCGAACGCCAGGTAACCGGAGTAGTCGGCGCCCACCCGGTCGAACGAGGCCGGGTACGGCTCGGGGTAGCTCCACGCGCCGTCGGCCGCGGTCTTCCCACCGGGGGCGGTGACGTTCCAGTACTGCGCCACGCCCTTCCACGGGCACGTGTACGGCGTGGGGCTCTTCTCCAGGGCGCCCTCCACCACGCTGCTGGGTGGGAAGTAGGCATTGCCCTCGATGCGCACGATCGCGTCGTCCTCGGCCTCGGCCACGACGACCCCGTCCAGCACAGCCTTCACAGGTCCTCCTCGATCTGTTGGGCCCAGCGGCCCCGGTCCGTACAACGCTCCGCGCGGTTGCGGCACTCCCGCGGGCAGGCTCGTCAGCGGGTGATGCGCCGCAGGGTGTCGACCACGAAGTCCACGGCCACCCCGTACGCAACGTGCGAGCCGCCCTCCCACACCCACCACGCCTTCGGCAGCTCTGACGGCGACGCCTGCACGCCCAGGGCCGGCAGCGTCGAGCCGTGGAAGGCGGCGAACAGCACCGCTCCCCCGGCCGCCCCGCCGCCGGCGCGCGCCAGCGGCACCCGCCGTGTCAGCACCGCGTAGAAGACCGGGTACCCGTACGCCAGGGCGCGGTGGAACCACTGGGCGCCGGCCTCGACGTCGTCGTCGTCCAGGGCATCGGCAGCGGCCTGGCCCTTCCGCGCGGCCACAAGCTTGCGGTAGAGCAGCGACGGCGGCATGCGGTCGCCGTGACCGGCGGGGTCAGCGCCGTCCAGCTCCTTCTGGCCGGGCTCGGGCGGGAGCTTCCGCTCGCCCCACTCCTGCAGGGACGACTCGGCGGCGGCCTTCACCGTCGACCCCACCCACCCCGCGGCGAGACCCAGGGCGACGTCGGTCAGGAGCTTCGAGGAGGCCACACGTCCTGGGTACTGCACGACCGATCACCCCGCATCCGGAGGATCAGCGCGGGGGCTGCGGGTCCTCGCGGGAGGCGACGTAGAGGATGCGGTCGGCGGGCTGCAGCGAGCCGATGGAGGGGTCGCTGTAGCGCAGCATCCGACCGCCGCGCCACACGCCGACCACCGGCACCCCGCACGAGTGCGGCGGCCGGCCCACCTCCGACGGCTCCACGGCGCGCTCGTCGAGGTCGAGCCCGGAGCCGAACGACAGCAGGTCCTCCACCACGCTCACGGCGTCCGGGCTGTCCGTGGCCAGGCCCAGCAGGCGGCCCGCGGTCTCGGAGGAGACCACCACCGACGCGGCGCCGCTCTCGCGCAGCAGCTCGGCCGTCGCCGACTCCCGGGACGACGCGAGCACCGTGACGTGCGGCGCCACGCGGCGCAGGGTGAGCGCGGCCAGGACGGCCGTGTCGTCGCGGTCGAGGGCGATGATCGCTGTCCTGGCCCGCTCGACCTGCGCCTCGGCGAGGACGGACTTGTGCGTGGCGGACCCGATGACCACCGCGTACCCGTCGCTGCTGGCGCGGGCGGCCGCGGCGGCGTCAGCTTCGACGACGACGATGCGGTCTGCGGGGTGGTGGCGCAGGCGCAGGGCCCGGACCGCGTTGCGGCCCTTGGTGCCGTAGCCGAGGACGACGACGTGGTCGCGCATGCGGGCCTTCCAGCGGTGGACGCGGATCTCGGTGCGGGATCGCTCGGTGAGCGCGGACAGCGTGGTGCCGACCAGGATGATGACGAACATCAGGCGCATCGGGGTGACCACCAGCGCGTTGACGAGCCTCGCCTGCTCGGTGACCGGCGTGATGTCGCCGTAGCCGGTCGTCGAGAGCGTGACGGTCGTGTAGTAGAGCGCGTCGATGACGGAGACGTGCCCGTCGGCGTTGTCGGTGTACTGGTCGGACTCCAGCAGCACCAGGCCCCAGTTGACCAGCAGCAGGAGCAGCGCCAGCCCCAGCCGCAGCGCGATCGACGTCAGCGGTGTGCGCCGCGGCGTCAGCCGCGGCAGGCGCAGCCCCTGTCGGCCGCCACCTGCCGCGGTGCCAGCCCTGTCAGCCACGCCGTCCAACCCCTCGGGTCAGCTGCGGCCGCGGCGGGCGCGCAGCATGCCGCGCACCGCCGACCAGCGACTGCGCCCCACGCTCGTCGCTGCTCCCGACACCTCGGAGACCTCGAGGCTGCCGAGCAGCAACCGCAGCACGTCGCCAGGCCACGTCGCCAGCAGCAGCCCGGCCGGGCGCCCATCGGGGACCTGCTGACCACCGCGCCACGTCTGCGCCGTCACCTGGCCCTCCTGCCCCTGCTCCCCCTCGGCGAGGAGCAGGACGACGTCGAGACCGCGCAGCATGCGGCTCAGCCGCTCCGCGGCGTCGACCCCGGCCAGGCCGGGCAGCACGCCCTCGCGCGGCGCGGGCACCGCCACGACGCCAGCGCCGGAGACCGGCGCGCAGACGGCGGCGACGCCGCTCATCGCGCAGATGTCGGCGGCACGCTCGGCGTCGAGCACGGGCAGCACGAGCACCGCGCGGCGCGCCCCCTCGGACGGGTCGAAGAAGCTCCCGCCCCCCGCGCCGGGGATCTCGTAGCTCACGGCGCGGACTCAGCCAGCACGGTCTTCGCGAGGTTCACAGCGCGCCCTTGGTCGACGGCACGCCGTCGACGCGAGGGTCGAGGGCCACTGCGGCGCGCAGCGCCCGCGCGAGCGCCTTGTACTGGGCCTCCGCCACGTGGTGCGGGTCGCGGCCGGCGAGCAGCCGCACGTGCAGGCACACGTGGGCGTGCAGCGCGATCGACTCGAAGACGTGCCGGGTGAGGCTGCCGGCGTAGGGCACGCCACCGCCGCCGCCGCCGATGAGCACGTACTCGTACCCCTCGGGCTCACCGCTGTGGACGACGAACGGACGGCCGGACACGTCGACCACGGCCTGCGCGAGCGCCTCGTCGAGCGGTACCAGCGCGTCACCGAAGCGGGCGATGCCGCGCTTGTCACCCAGGGCCTGGCGCAGCGCCTGCCCGAAGACGATGGCGGTGTCCTCCACCACGTGGTGGGCGTCGATGTGGGTGTCGCCGGTGGCCTGCACGCGCAGGTCGATGAGGGAGTGCTTGCCGAGCGCCGTGAGCATGTGGTCGTAGAAGGCCACGCCCGTGCTGATCTCGGTGCGGCCCGTGCCGTCGAGATCGAGCTCGAGGGAGATGCTCGACTCGCTCGTGGTCCGCTCGATGCGCGCTGTACGCCGCCCGCTCATGCTCGCTGCCCCTCGCCGTCGTCGTCCTGGTCGTCTTCCGGGTGGGCGGCCACCTCGGCCTGCGCGACCACCTCGGCCAGCGCCGCGAGCACCGCGTCGGTCTCGGCCTCGGTGCCCGCGGTGATGCGCAGGTGGCCGGGGATACCGACGTCACGCACGAGCACGCCGTGCGCGAGCAGCGCTTTCCACGCGGCGGGGGCGTCGTCGAAGCCGCCGACCAGCACGAAGTTGGCGTCGCTGGGGAGCGCGAACAGGCCGAGGGTCGGCATGGCGGCCACCAGTCGGTCGCGCTGGGCCTTGGTGTCCTCGACGGTGGCGAGGAGCACATCGGCGTGGGCCAGCGCGGCGGTCGCGGCGGCCTGCGTCAGTGAGGAGAGGTGGTAGGGCAGGCGGACGAGGCGCAGCGCGTCGACGACGGCCGGGTCGGCGGCGAGGTAGCCGACACGGGTGCCCGCGAAAGCGAAGGCCTTGCTCATCGTGCGCGTGACCACCAGGCGGGGGCGGCCGGGAAGCAGCGTGATGGCGCTCGGCGTGCCACCGGCGTTCAGCGGGCGGGCGAACTCGGCGTACGCCTCGTCGACGATGACGATGCCGCGGGTCGCCTCGTAGGCGGCCTCGACGACGTCGAGCGGTAGTGCCGTGCCGGTCGGGTTGTTGGGGCTGGTGAGGAACACGACGTCCGCTCCGTGCTCGCCGACGACGCCGACCTGCTGCGCCACGTCGAACGGGTCGAGGGAGAACCCGTCGCCGCGCTTGCCGTCCACCCAGGCGGTGCCGGAGGTCTCCGTGATGATCGGGTGCATCGAGTACGACGGCGTGAAGCCGACCGCCGTGCGCCCCGGCCCGCCGAACGCCTGCAGCAGCTGCTGCAGCACCTCGTTGGACCCGTTCGCGGCCCACACGTTGCCGCGGGTCAACGGAACGCCGTGCGACGCGGGCTGGGCGCGCAGGAAGGCCGCCAGGGCGTCGCGCAGGGCGTCGGCCTCGCGGTCGGGGTAGCGGTTGAGGTGCGGCACCTGCTCGGCGATCGCGGCGACCACCGCCTCGACCACCTGCGGCGGCACGTCGTGGCTGTTCTCGTTGGTGTTGAGCCGCACGGACACCTCGAGCTGCGGGGCGCCGTAGGGCACGTGGCCGCGCAGGTCGTCACGGAGCGGAAGGTCGTCGAGGGTCGTGTCCGAGACCAGGCTCGGCGCGGAGGTGGGGCTCACGAGCGTCCAGGGTAGTGATCCGGCACGACAGCGGCCGGTCGCGGCGGTGCGGTCCGCTCCAACGCCGACCAGCCGGAGTCGGCTTCACGCTCTTCGGCCTCCGCTCTGCCACCGCCGCGCAGGCCGAACAGGCGCTTGGCGAAGAGCAGGTAGACGACGACAGCGAGGTTCAGCGCGAAGAGTCCGACACCCGTGGGGGTCACCCCGCTCACCAGGTCCGCCACCTCGGGGATCATCAGCAGACTCGTGGCCACGAACGTCAGGTACTCGGCCCAGCGCCGGCCCATCCACAGGCCCACGGCCTCGGTGGCCTCCAGCGCGGCGTAGGCCACCAACCCGATGCCGATGAGCAGCAGGTGGCTGGACGGTGTCGCGAACCAACCCGACACCTGCGCCAGGAAGCCGTGTGCGGTGTCGATGACCACGCCGTGCTGCTGGACGAAGTCGAGCCCCCACAGCCACCACCTGTCGAGCGTGGCCCGGTTGCCGGAGAAGACGAGGACGGCGGCCGCCAGCAACCCCAGGCCGATGACGTGCACCACCCTGTCGAGGGCGATGAGGCGCAGCACGTACTTGTCCCGCAGCGGACGGCCGCGCAGCGGAAGGTCGATCTGGTCGCGCGGGGGCAGGTGCTCGCGGGTGGCCTGCGCCGCGGCGGGCGCGGCGGCGGGGAGCCAGGCGTCGCACCGCAGGCAGCGGTGCCAGCGGAAGCCGTCAGCGTCTTCGCGGAGAAGCAGAGCGTCTTCGGGGCGGACCTCGGCGACATCGCGGCCCACCGTGTAGTGGCCCTGCAGTGCGCAGTCGAGGAGGTCCCAGCGCACGCGCGGGATCCTGCGCCGCTTCACCCGCACGGAGGTCACGGGTGACGGTAGCCCTCACATCCTGGGAGTCGCCTGAACACCCCCTGCGCCCCCGTCCGTGATCATGGACGCCCGAAGCACCTTCCGACCGTGATCATGGGCCTCGGCCACCCTCCCGGTGACGACCGACGTGCAGAAGTGCTCCGGGAAGCCCCGGGAGACGCTCCGAGCGGACTTCTGCACGTCCGGCGTCACACCACCCAGGGCGATCACACCGCGACACTGTCCCGCCAGGCATGCAGAACCTTCCCGAACCGTCCCGCATCGACCTCGGACACGACTTCTGCATGTTCGGCGGGACGTAGCGGACCGCCAGGGTCAGTCAGTCAGTCGCGGCGGGTGCGGGCCTTCACGTGCATCCGCTCCCCCTGCGGGCCGAACAGGCTCAGGACCTCCGCGGGCCCCGGTCCGGGGTTGGAGAACCAGTGCGGCGTGCGGGTGTCGAACTCGGCGACCTCGCCCTCGCGGAGCACGATGTCGTGCTCGCCGAGCACCAGCCGGATCCTCCCGGCCAGCACGTAGAACCACTCCCAGCCCTCGTGCACCTTGAGCCCGTCACCCGTCGGCCCGTCGGGGGTCCGGTCGGGCTCCGGGGGCAGCACGATCTTCCACGCCTGCAGCCCGCCCGGCTGGCGCGTCAGCGGCACCACCGTGCGGCCGTGGTGGCGCTGAGGCCGCAGGTGCACACGGGGGTCTCCGGTGGCGGGCGCACCGACCAGCTCGTCGAGGGCCACCGCGTGCGCCTTCGCCAGCGGCAGCAGCAGCTCCAGCGTCGGCCGGCGCTGCCCGGACTCGAGCCGGCTCAGCGTGCTCACGGAGATGCCGGTGGCTTCGCTCAGCTGCGCGAGTGTGGCGCCACGCTGCTGGCGCAGCGCTCGCAGGCGCGGGCCGACGGCGTCCAGCACACCGTCCAGATCAGCACCCTGAACACCGTCCGCACGATCCGCTGCAGCCCTGTCAGCCACGCGGTGGCTCCAGGTCCACCACGACCAGCTCCCCGGGCTCCGCGCCCGCCGCCGCCAGCAGCGCGCCGTCGGCGTCGTGCACCGCGGAGCCACCCGCCGTCTGCGGGAACCCGAACCGCTCCCCCACCGGGCCCGCCGCGCTCGCCACGGCCACCGGGGCCCCGCACGCGCGGGCGTTGGTCACCGCCCGCGAACGGATCACGGTCAGCGCCTCCGGCAGGTCGACCACGCCCGCCGCGTACAGGTCCACGCCCAGCGCCGCCGTGGCAGCGGTGTGCTCGGCGATGCCGGTGTCGCGGCAGACGGCCAGGCCGACGCGCCACCCGCCGACCTCCACCACGGTCGCCCCCGGACCAGCGGTGAAGGCGTCGAGCTCTTCGCCGTACAGGTGCGCCTTCCGGTAGATCACCCGCACGCCGCTCCCGTCGACGGCGACCACCCCGATCGCCCGCCCTTCCCCGTCGTCGCCAGCGACAGGCGCGCCCACGAGCGCCGTCGTGCCGTGCTCGGCGCACGCCGCGACCAGCTCGTCCCACGCCGGGTCGTCGAGGGCGACGGTCGGCGCGTCGAGCACGTACCCCGTGAGCGACAGCTCGGGGAAGACCACCAGCCGGGCGGCCGCCTGGCGGACCGCGTCGGCGTGCGCCGCCGCGGTGGCGAGGAGGTCTCCGTGGATGACGGCGGGCTGGGCGACGGCGACGCGCAGGGGCTCGAGCACACCCCATCCTGCGCCGCCGCTTGCTGTTCCGGCAAGAATGCTTGCCACATCGGCCAGCATCTCCGCACTCTCCCCGCATGGACTCCGAGCAGCTCGACGAGCAGTACGACGCGGTCGTGGTCGGCGGCGGCGCCGCCGGCCTGGCGGGCGCGATCGCCCTCGCCCGGATGCGGCGCAGCGTGCTCGTCGTCGACTCCGGCCAGCCGCGCAACGCCCCGGCCGACGGCATCCACAACCTCCTCGGCCGCGAGGGGGTGCCGCCGCGCGAGCTCGTGGCCGCGGGCCGGGCGGAGCTGGCCGGCTACGGCGGCAGCGTCGTCGAGGGTCGGGTCACCTCCCTGCGGCGCAGCAGCGGCGACGGTGAGCCGCTGCGCTTCGTCGTCGTCCTCGACGACGGCAGGACGACGACGGCGCGCCGCCTGCTCCTCGCGCACAGCGGCACCGACGTGCTGCCGCCCGTGCCGGGACTGCGCGAGCTGTGGGGCAGCCGCGTGCTGCACTGCCCGTTCTGCCACGGGTGGGAGGTGCGCGGGCGCTCCGTCGCGGTGCTGTCGACGGGTCCGGTGACCGCTCACGCCGCGACGCTGTGGCGCAGTGTCGCGAGCCGCGTGGTGGTGCTGTCGCACACCGGACCGGAGGTCGAGGCGTCGCAGCGGCAGGAGCTGGAGGCGGCCGGGGTGGAGTTCGTGACCGGTGAGGTGGCCTCCCTGGAGCCGGTCGGGGACGACGACGGCGGCGTGCGCGTGCGGCTGGCCTCCGGCCGGACGCTGGAGGTGGGAGCCGTGGTGGCGGCGTCGCAGGTGCGCGTCGACACGTCGCTGACGGCCGCGCTGGGCGTGGATGTGACCGACGTCGAGGTCATGGGAGTCGTTGCCGCGACGGGTGTCGTGGTGGCCGACCCAACAGGAGCGACGAGCATCCCCGGTGTGTGGGCCGCGGGGAACGCGGCCGCCCCGATGGCCGTGGTCCCGGCGGTGACGGCGGCTGGCATGCAGGCCGGGGCGGCGATGACGATGGACCTGGCGCGCGAGGACCTGGCAGCCGCGGCGGCTGCCAGGACCGAGCTGCACGACGACGAGATGGCGGGAGCAGCACGGTGAGCGAGCACACGCACGGGCAGCACGAGCACGGACACCAGCACACGCACGACCACGGCGGTCCGCGCCGCGAGATGCCGCCTCTACCCGATTCCGCCGACGGCCTGCCGGACTGGTGGGAGCAGCTCTACAGCGGCGACGGCACCCGGTGGAGCGGCAACGCGAACGCCCGGCTCGTCGAGGCGGTGGCTGCGCTGGAAGCCGGCGGGGTGGCGCCCGGGCGTGCGCTCGACCTGGGCTGCGGGGAGGGCGGCGACGTCGTCTGGCTCGCCGAGCGCGGGTGGTCGGTGACTGGCGTCGACGTCGCGCACGCGGCGGTCGCGAAGGCGCGCAGCGCGGCGGCGGCGCGGGGCGTCGACGTCGTCCTCGAGCGGCACGACCTCACCCAGACGTTCCCCGAAGGTGAGTTCGACCTGGTCAACGCCCAGTTCCTCCAGGCACCGGTGGGTTGGCCGCGGGCGGAGGTGCTGCGTCGGGCAGCGGCTGCGGTGGCCCATGGCGGGCACCTGCTCGTGGTGGACCACGCCGAGCCGCCGCCGTGGGCCGACCTCGACGCGCGGGCACGGATCGGCTTCCCCACGCCGCAGCAGGTGCTGGCCGACCTGGCACTGGGCGAGGAGTGGCAGGTGCTGCGGGCGGAGGTCGCCGGGCGCACCGCTGCGGCACCGGCGGGGTCGGACCAGCAGCACGGGCACCTCAACGACAGCGTCGTCCTCGTCCGCCGCCTCCCCTGAGGGGCCTGGGGAGGGCGTGGGCGAGACTGCACGCATGGCCGTCTACGTGGTGACGTACTCCTACACGCCCGACACCGAGCGCCGGAGCGCCGTGCGCCCGGCGCACCGGGAGTGGCTCGGCACGCTGCCGAACCTCCTCGTCTCGGGCCCGACCGATGCCGACGGCGCGGTGCTCGTGCTGGAGGCAGCCTCGGCGGCCGAGGCCGACGCGACCTTCGATCAGGACCCGTTCGTCACCGACGGCGGCATCGTCGCGGAGCGCCGCACGGTCGGCTGGACCGTGGTGGGCGGCAGCCTCAAGGACGCCTTCCCCGCTTCCTGACCCCTCACCCCATCGGTGATCATGGACGCTGGCCACCCCGCCCGAGGGTGGCCAGCGCCCATGATCACGGTGGAAGGTGGGGGCCGTGCTCGTGGTGATCAGCGGACTGCCCGGTGTCGGCACGACGACGTCTGGGCCGGTCAGCCCCGTCACCGTCCTCGCCACCCATCCGTGACGGCGCGACGGCGGCGCGGGTCGACGAGGACGTCGACCGCGTCCACCCACTGCTCCACCGCGCCGACACCCGGAGGCAGCGCCCGCAGCAGCGGGTCGGTGATCGCCGCCCGCAGCGACTCCGCAGCATCCTCCGGCACACCGAGGTAGGGCCGGTCCCAGAACGGCTCGACGGCGTCGCGCGGCACCGGCAGACCGCGCTGGCGCTGCAGCTCGTGCAGCACGCGGAGGGCGTCGGCGAGCCCGGCCTCGCGCTCGCGCCAGCCGTCCGCGGCCAGCGAGCGACGCAGTCCGGACACCGCCGACCCGGCCCGCGGGAGCCGGGCGAACAGCACGCCCGCCCACTTCGGGTACGGGGCCCACTGCTGCTCGAGCACGTACCCGAGGTGCACGATCACGCGCGCGAGCCGGGCGGCGATGATCCGCGACCCGTCGTCGTCGCCGGCGTCCGCGGTGCGCCCGACCAGCGGCAGCTCCTGGGACAGGCGCCCCCAGGCGGCGGCGACCACGGCCAGCTCGACCTCCGGCGGGTAGTGGGCCAGTCGCCGCCGCACCTCGGCGAGGGAGCGCGTCGAGTCGGTGAACACAGGCCCCGCTACGACCTCCAGCACCGACTGGCCGGTCAGCGACAGCCAGTCGAGCGCGTCCCAGGGCGCCAGGGGGTCGAGGCCGAGGCGCGAGCGGGCGAACCCGCGCACGGAGGCCACCTCCACGCGGTGGTGCTCGCGCCGGTCCCACGTGACGGCGAACCTCACCGGCAGTCCGTTCCACCCCTGCGGGAGTGCGGCCTGCAGGTGTGCGTCGACCTCCGCGACGAGGCGCTCGCCGTCGTCGTCCCCGTCGCCGTCCGCGGCCGGGCCAAGCAGGAGGGTGAGCCGCAGGCCCCAGTCGTGGTCGCGGGAGGTGGCGTCGTCGAGCCCGAGGACGTCGGAGCCGCTGCCGAGACGCGCAGCCGCACAGCGGAGCCCCGGCCACCGCTGGGCGACGACCGGGGCGACCACGTGCCGCCAGTACGCGTGGGCGAGGTCGGCGCCGGTCAGGTGCACAGCGCCGACGCTAGCCAGACCCGCAACCGTGTTCCGGACTCCCATGATCAGGGCGGAAAGTGCTCGGGAAGTCCATGATCACCCCCGGGGGGGGGTGGGGGTCAGTCGTCCTCGGCGGGCAGGGTCCAGGCGAGGTGCCAGGTGGACAGCAGCCAGGTGGCGAACCAGAGCACGAAGCCGACCGAGTACGCCTGCGTCGGCACGGGGGCGTGCAGCGCGACGGCCACGGCCCCCACCACCGCGACCAGCCCCAGCACCACCCGCACCGCGTGGACGGCGGCGGACGAGCGGTCGCGCATGGTGCGCTGCACCTCGTCGAGCGTGGACTCGCGGCGGTCGAAGACGCCGCGCACCCCGAGGTTCACCACCGCATGCAGCGGGATGAAGGCGAGGAATCCCGCCGTCCAGACGACGACCGACGTGACCAGCGGCAGGGCCCCGAAGGCCGCGAGCAGCGCCACAGCCGTCAGGGCGGTCAGCAGCAGGGCCTCGGCCACCACGCCCACGCGGCGGGTGGAGGTGCGACGGGTCCAGGCGTAGCGCTCGTCGTCGAAGGTCGCGTTCAGGCCGGCGGTGCGGGAGCTGGAGCGGGTGCGGGTCGCGGCGTTCATCGGACTGTCCTTCCGTAGAGCTCGGCGCTGAGGGGCGGGAGGGGGTCGAGGCTGAACACGGCTTCGACCGGGAGGTCGAAGTACCGGGCGATGCGCAGGGCGAGGGCCAGCGACGGGCTGTACTCGCCGCGCTCGAGGTACCCGATGGTCTGCGGGTGCACGCCGACGGCCTCGGCGAGCTCCTTGCGGCTGGTGCGCCGCTCGGCCCGCAGCACGGCGATGCGGTCGTGCACAGCATCTTCACTGCTGCGCGGCGTCCTTCCCATACCTCTATTCGTAGCATTACTACTACGGTTTGCTCAAGAGATGCGGCCCTGCACCCACAGGAGGAGGACGACTACGACGACCACAGCGCCGCCCGTCCACAGGGACGCGTGATGGCGCTGCGCCGGACGGGACCGTCGTGACAGGCTCGCCCCGTGTCCCGGACTTCCCCCCGGGGGGCATCCCGCCCTGTCCGGTCGCGCGTCGGCGTCGTCGTCGCGGCGGTCGTGCTCGTCGTGCTCCTCGTACTCATCGCCCGTTCCGCCGGCGGCCTCGGCAACCTGCTCGACGTCGCCCTCGGCCCCGAGCAGCGCAGCTCCGAGCAGGCCCCGGCAGGTTCCGCACGGGCCGCGCTGGACGGGCTCCCCATCAAGGGCAAGGCACCGAAGACCGGGTACTCGCGCGAGCAGTTCGGGCAGGCGTGGCAGGACGTCGATGCCAACGGCTGCGACACCCGTGACGACGTGCTGGCCCGCGACATGACCGACGTCGTCTACAGCCGCACCGACCCGTGCCAGGTGTCGAGCGGCGTGCTGGTCGATCCGTACACACCGAAGGAGATCCGCTTCCAGCGCGGACCTCGAAGCGCCGAGGTGCAGATCGACCACCTCGTAGCGCTGTCGGACGCATGGCAGACCGGCGCGCAGCAGTGGACCCCGGAGCAGCGTGAGCAGTTCGCCAACGACCCGCTGAACCTGCTCGCCGTCGACGGGCCCCTGAACTCAGCGAAGGGCGACGGCGACGCCGCCACCTGGCTGCCCCCGAACAAGGGGTTCCGCTGCCAGTACGTGGCGCGGCAGATCGCCGTGAAGGCGAAGTACGGCGCCTGGGTCACGCAGGCCGAGCGCGACGCCATGGCTGACGTCCTCGACACCTGCCCCGACCAGCCACTGCCTCGCGACGACGGCGGCGTCGGCCCGCAGCCGGGCGCCTCCGGCGTGCCGTCGGCGCGAGGGCCGTTCGAGAGCTGCGCGGACGCGAAGGCAGCCGGGGCTACACCCCTGCGCAGCGGCGACCCGGGCTGGAACCCGCGCCTGGACCGCGACGGCAACGGTGTCGCCTGCACCTGACATGACGTGGCGTGACACGCAGCAGCGGCGAGGATAGGGCGGTGATCCGCAACGTGGTGGTCGGCAAGCTCCGTGACGGCGTGGCACTGGAGGACGTGCAGCCGGGCCTCGATGCCATTGCCGCGCTCGAATCCCCAGGGCGCCTGGCCTGCAGGGTCGGCACCGACCTGCGACTGCGAGAGCAACCGTGGGACTTCGCCATCACCAACGACTGGGCCGACGAGGTCAGCTATCGCGCGTACGACCTCGACGAGGAGTACAACCGCATCCGTCGCGAGATGTTCGCTCCGCTGTGCGAGCAGATCGTGCGGGTGCAGTTCGAGGTCCCCTGACCCAGCCCCGGTGTGGCGCGGACGCGCATGATCGTGGCGGAGGGGGGCTCAGTCGAGGGCCTTGCCCGCCGGGGGCTTGGTGACGAGGTAGGTGCGACCGGTGGCATCGCGGTGCATCTCGAACTCGCCCCGCACACCGGACAGGCGATGCTCGGCGCGGGCAGCCTGGGTGCCTGCCTGCTGCTTGTCGACCTGGGCGCCGCCGTACACGGCCTTGAGGTTCTGCTCCACCGATCCCAGCGCGCGATCGAGGCGACCGGCCAGCCTTCGCAGCAACGACACGACGCCATCCCTCTCATGCAGATCAATTGTGTGCAATCGGATTGTACGCCGTGGAGCAATAGGCTGTCATCGTGACCGCCGCCACGCCCGACACCGAGCCAGACCTCCTGGCCCTCGACCAGCAGGTCTGCTTCGCCCTGGCGGTGGCAGCCCGCAGCGTCATCGCGCTCTACCGACCGGTGCTCGAACCGCTGGGCCTCACGCACCCGCAGTACCTCGTGATGCTGGCGCTGTGGCAGCACCGCCGCCTCACGGTGAAGGAGCTCGGCGGCCTGCTCCAGCTCGACTCGGGCACGCTCTCGCCGCTGCTCAAGCGCCTGGTCAGCGTGGGCCTGGTCACCAAGGCCCGCGACGGGAGGGACGAGCGCGTCGTCGTCGTCGAACTCACCGAAACCGGCAGTGCCCTGCGCCAGCAGGCGCTGGCCGTGCCGCGCGCGGTCATGGCTCGCCTGCGGATGGACGTCGGCGACCTCGTGGCGCTGCGCGACTCCCTCACGTCCGTCATCGCCGCGGCGACGACGGCGGGGCCTCCCCCGGCGGAGCAGTCTCAAACGTGACGGCGGGGATCTGTGGCGATCGCCACGATCCTTGAAAGTTGGAACACATCGGAGAGGCGCTTGGGTTGATCCGGGACATGGACCTCTTCACCCCCGCCGTCTTCGGCGACCTCAAGCTGTCCAACCGCATCGTCATGGCACCGCTGACCCGCCTGCGCTCGGGCGAGGAGGGCGTACCCGGTGAGCTGGTTGCCGAGATGTACGCGCAGCGCGCGAGCCTCGGCCTCCTCGTCTCCGAGGGCACCTACCCGTCACTCGAGGGTCGCGGCTACCCCGGCCAGCCGGGCATCGTCACCGACGAGCAGCAGGAGGCGTGGGGCCGTGTCGCCGAGGCCGTCCACGACGCCGGCGGCACCATCGTCATGCAGGTCATGCACGCCGGCCGCGTCTCGCACGCCGACATCACCGGAACCGGGCGGACTGTCGCGCCGAGCGCCGTCGCCATCGACGGTGATGTTCACGTGCCCAGCGGCAAGAAGCGGTACGACACCCCGCACGCGCTGACCCTCGACGAGCTCGAGGAGGTGCGCGAGCAGTTCGTCGCCGCCTCGAAGCGCGCCGTCGCCGCCGGGCTGGACGGCGTGGAGATCCACGGCGCCAACGGCTACCTGCTCCACGAGTTCCTCTCCCCCGTCTCGAACACCCGCACCGACCTCTACGGCGGCACGCCCGAGGCTCGCGCGCGCTTCGTGGTGGAGACCGTCCGCGCCGTGGCCGAAGCCGTCGGCGCGGGCCGCACGGGCCTGCGCATCAGCCCCGCCCACAACATCCAGGACGTCTGGGAGAAGGACGCCGACGACGTCGCCGCCACCTACGCCGCGCTCGCCGGCGGGCTCGCCGACCTCGACCTGGCGTACCTGTCCGTGCTGCACGCCGACCTCGGCGGTGCGCTCGTGCAGGACATCCGCCGTCGCGTGGGCGCTCCGCTCATCGCCAACAACGGCTTCGGCGCGCCGAGCACGCGCGAGCTCGCGCAGCAGCTCGTGGCCGACGGGATCGCGGACGCCGTCGCGGTGGGCCGTCCGGTCATCGCCAACCCGGACCTGGCCGAGCGTTGGCGCATCGGCGCCGACGAGAACGAGCCCGACGGCTCGACGTTCTACGGTGGCGGCGCGAAGGGCTACACGGACTACCCGCGCCTCGCCCTCTGACAACCCCGTCCGTGATCATGGGCAGTTGGCCACCGAGGTGGCCGACTGCCCATGATCACGCTTAGGGGTGGTGGCGGAACCAGCCACCGCTTGAGCGGTACTGCTGAGCCGTCTGGACCACCTGGACGCCTGGCTCGTAGCTGCCGTCGTAGCTCACGGTCCCTTCTCCGTCGGGCTCGTCGGACTGGTCGGCGGGGACGCCGAGCAGCGCGCGCGTCAGCGCCTGGCTGGAGTCGAGCAGGTCGTCGAGGGCGTGCCGCAGGTGCTCCCCGGTGACCTCGCGGACCGCCTCGCCGGACTGCGTGGCGTCGTCGTCCTGAGCCATCGCCGCCTCGAGCACGGCGCGGCGCACGAGCTCCTTGACGAACGACGCCGTCACGCCCTCCGAGCGCGCCACGACCTCGTCGACCACCTCGTCGCTGGCCGTCAGCGGCACCGCCCGTGAGTACAGCCGCAGGAGACGACGGCGAGCGTCGGCGTCCGGCAGGCCGATCTCCAGCGCCACGTCCACGCGTCCGGGGCGGGCCGCGAGCGCCCGCTCGAGAGCCTCGGCGCGATTGGTGGTGAGGAGGAAGAGCAGGTCGGCGTCGGCG
Source organism: Quadrisphaera granulorum (assembly GCF_003149145.1). Lineage (GTDB taxonomy): Bacteria > Actinomycetota > Actinomycetes > Actinomycetales > Quadrisphaeraceae > Quadrisphaera > Quadrisphaera granulorum. The sequence continues at coordinate 77,907 of NZ_QGDQ01000023.1, forward strand.
GCTGCGCCGTCCATCGCGTCGAGCAGCTCGAAGAGCACAGGGCTCATGCCGTGGCCGTAGGAGCGGTCTTCGGCGACCAGGTCGACGTCTTCGAGGACGACGACGGCGGGCTGCAGCTCGCGCGCCATCGCCGCGACCGCGCCGATGAGGTGGAGAGAGCGGCCGGAGAGCAGCAACGCGGTGGTATCGGGCAGGTGCGTGACGACGTACCGGGTGGTGTGGGTCTTGCCCGTGCCGGGCGGGCCGTAGAGCAGCAGACCGCGCTTGAGGTGCTGGCCGCTGGCGCGCAGCACCTCCCGGCGGGCCGCGACGGCGAGGGTGTGCCGCTCGACGCGGGCGAGCACGCTCTCGGGGAGGACGACGTCGTCCCGTTCGGTGCGGGGCAGGTCGGGGAAGCGGACGGTCATGCTGCCGTGGTCGGTGCTGCCGATCTCCAGAACCTGGCCGCGGTAGACGTTCTTCGCGGAGCGCAGCGCCTCGAGTTCACCGAGCAGCTCCTGCGCGTGCGCGGTCTCGAGACCCGCGACCTCCACGGTGAGCCCGCTGTGGCCGTGCTGGTCGGCGGGACCGCGGACGTGGAGCACGTGACGCCCGCGGTGGTCCTCGACGAGGAGCAGCACGGCTCGCCACACCGCCGTGGTGCTGGTGGGCCCGGAGGGCAGGTCGTCGACGGGCGGCTTGGTGACGCGCAGCGGCGGCAGGTGCGAGCCCTGCAGCATCTGCGCGACGTCGACGGTGCCGAAGTGCGGCGGGATCGTGTAGCCGACCACCTCGACGGACCGACCGTGCTCCGCGCTCCACGCGTCCAGCGCCAGCTGGAGGTTGACGCGGTCGAACACGGCGAACTCGCGGCTGAGGACGCCGGCGTCGACGGCGCCCTCCCCGAGATGGTCACGGATCTTCGTCACGAGCGGCGGGATCCGCTCGGCGGTGGTCTCCTGCGCCCACTCGAGCAGGCCGGTGACGGCCCGCGCCAGGGCGAGCCGGTCGTCGTCGGGGGTGCGGGGCGAGGGGGTATCCGTCACCGGTGCATCGTTGCTGCGTAGGTCACCGCGGCGCGTCATCCCTCAGCCGGACGCTGGTCGCTCCAGACCCGTCCCACCAGCGCAACAGCCGCAGCGCGTGGAACGTCATCCACCGCGACGGCTCGCCGACCCCGCCGTCGACGTCGAACCACACGCGGCCCTCGTGGCGGAGCTCCTGGTGCCACGTGCCGTCGTCGTCGCGAGCCTCTCGAACGAGGGCCACGGCCTTGGCGAGGCGCGGGTCGGGGGTGAGCCCGTCATGGAGTGCCGCGGAGCGGAAGTGGTCGGCGGCGCGCAGCGCGCTGTACACCCAGCGGTAGGGGTAGGCGAAGTGCGTTGCCCACGGCGCGTGACTTTCGCCGGTGCTGAGGCGCTGCAGGAGGTGGCGTTGCAGCAGGTACTCCTCGCCGCGGTGCCGCGCTGCGCGCAGCACACCAGTGCCGCGTGTGCCGCCGGTGCGCTGCTCGTGGTCGAGCAGGCCGATGACAGCGTTGATCGTGGAGTGGAAGGAGCTGCGAGTCGAGCCGTTCACCCACTCGCAGTTCCACCCGCCGTCGTCGAGCTGGTGGGAAGGGAACCACGCCGCGATGGCCGATACGTCAGCACCGAGCCACGCCCCGTTGGCGAGGGTGAAGGCGTTGATGCAGACGTCGACCTCGCCGCCCCAGTACGGCAGGTCCTCGTACTCCCAGCGCACGGCGGCGAGCAGCTCTGCCGTACGCGGCCGCAGCGCCGAGGCGGGCACGCCCCACTCCCGCAGCTGGTTCAGCGACCACGTGGTGGCGGTGTACGGCTGGCCAGGCTCATCGGGGAACGTGCCCTCGCGAACCTCCCTCGGGAAGTACGCGCCGCCCGCCCACTGGCCGTCGTCGCCCTGGAGGGCCAGCAGCCGCGCACCGAAACCTTCGGTGGCCGTGCCCGCTCGGGTCGCCTCCCAGACGGCCGGAGGCTCGTGCGCCAAATCTCGCTGCACCTGCCAGCGCAGCGCGGGATCGGAGTCGAGCAGCCACGCGAGCACCTCGTCATCGGTCACGCCCACGGACGCTAGACCCGTCCGCCGACACCGCGATTCTGGCGCTGACGTCCTTGATCGTGCGCGGGGGCGGCGCCGGCCATTGACACGAGCTGGGTTCCCTGGTTAGTTACTCGACTAATGAACCAAGGAGGTCGCGTGATCGACGACGGCCGACCGATCTTCCAGCAGATCGCCGACCAGCTCGCCGACGGCATCGCCGCCGGCGCCTACCCGGAGGGCACCCAGGTGCCCTCCACCACCGAGCTCGCCGCGTTCCACCGCATCAACCCAGCGACCGTCGGCAAGGGCGTGAACCTGCTCGTCGAGCGGGGTCTGCTCCACAAGCGCCGCGGGCTGGGGATGTTCGTCAGCGACGGCGCGCGCGACGCGCTCCTCGCCGACCGCACCGCCCGCTTCTCCGATGCCTTCGTCGCGCCGCTGCTCGAGGAGGCCCGCGCCCTCGGTCTGGACCTCGGCGAAGTGCACCGCCTCGTCGACGAACGCGCTGACCAGCGCATGCGAAGGGATCCGGCCCAGCACGAACCGCCGCAGCAGCGCCACCCTGGACCCGACCGCGAGAGGACTCCCCTGTGAGCACCGGCCACGCCGTCTCCACCGTCCACGCCGACAGCGCGCCGGCTGTCCGGCTCGACCGCGTCGGCCGGGCCTTCCGGCAGACCCACGCCCTCGACGACGTCACGCTCGAGGTCCCCCACGGCACGGTGTGCGGCCTGCTCGGCCGCAACGGCGCCGGCAAGACGACGCTGATGTCGCTGCTCGCCGGCCACGATCGGCCGACCAGCGGCCGCGTCGAGGTGTTCGGGCACGACCCCTTCACCCACGCGCCCACCACCAGCGCTGTGAGCTTCGTCCGCGACGCCCAGCGCTACCCCGACGACTTCCGCCTGCGCCACGTGCTCGCGGTCGCCCCACGCTTCCACCCGCAGTGGAGTCACGAGCGCGCCGCGGAGCTGGTCGACGCGTTCAGGTTGCCGGCCCGCACGGACGTCAAGAAGTTCTCCCGGGGCCAGCTGTCGGCGCTGGGCATCGTGCTGGGGCTGTCCTCACGGGCGCCGCTGACCGTGTTCGACGAGCCGTACCTCGGCTTGGACGCCAGCGCCCGCCGGATCTTCTACGCCCAGCTCGTCGAAGACCTCGCCGAGCACCCGCGCACCGTGGTCGTCTCGACGCACCTCATCGACGAGATGGAAGCGCTGCTCGAGCACGTCGTGGTGCTCGAAGGCGGCCGCGTGGTGCGCGACTGCAGCCTCGACGAGGCGCGCAGCGCCGCCTACACCGTCAGCGGGCCCGCCGTCGTCGTCGCCGACCTCGTCCACGGGCTACCGGTGCTCGCCAGCAGTCGCCTGGGCGGGCTGCGGTCGGTGACGGTCGAGGCGACGCTGACGCCGGAAGCCGCGGCGGCCGCGCGGGCGGCCGGCGCTCAGGTCGAGCCGGCGAGCCTGCAGGACGTCGTCGCAGCCCACGGTGCTGGACCCTCCACCGGACACACCACCGAACAGCACCTCGAGACGGCAGGAGCCCGATCATGACGACGACGACGGCGCCCGCGTTCGCCCCTGAGGCAAGCACCGCCCCAGCAGCCGTGAGGGCTCCCAGCCCGCTCGACGTGGTGGCACTGCAGACCACCAAGCGGTTCATGACGTTCGCCGTGCCGCTGGTGACGCTGGGGCTGGTGCTCCTCGTCTCCGGGGTGATCGCGGCGTTCTTCTACCAGATGGGGTCCCGACCGGGTACCGACGAGTGGATCAGCAACAGCCGCAACAACCCCGGCGTGCTGTGGGCGCTGCCCGGCTTCCTCGGGTACTACGGCGTGCAGTCGGTGGCCACCACCTTCCCCTTCGCGCTGGCGCTGGGCACCAGCCGGCGCGCCTTCACCACCGGCACGCTCGCGTTCCACGGACTGCTGTCGGCGTACATCGCCGTCGTCGGGCTGGTGCTCCTGGGCGTGGAGCGCCTCACTGGGCAGTGGTTCGTGGGGCTGTACCTCATGGACGTCGTGGTGCTCGGCGGCGGCGACCCGCTGCGGCTGGTCGGGATCCTGTTCTTCGGCAGCCTGACGATGCTCTCGCTGGGCGCGCTGTTCGCGGCGGCGTGGGTGCGCTTCGGCCCGCGCGGGCCGGTCGTGCTCGGCATCACGAGTGCGGCACTGCTCGCCGCGGTGGCGCTGCTGCTCGCGCCGCACCTGGGCGCCGTCGCAGATGCGTTCCAGCTGTGGTGGCTTGCCGCGACGGCGGCAGGAATCATCGCGGTGGCGTGCGTCGGGGAGCTCGCGCTACTGCGGCGGGCGTCAGTGCGCTGACCTCGGCGGGGGCACGGGCGCAGCTGCCGTCGTCGTCGGCGTCCGCCCAGGTGCGGCCGACGTGCACGTCCAGGGGGAAGGTGATCGGGAACTCGCCGTAGAGCAGGCGCCCCGCGCGCTCCGCCGCGGCGCGCACGGCTGCCGCCACCTCGTCGGCCAGCTCCGCCGGAGTATGGACGAGCACTTCGTCGTGGAGGAACAGCACGAGGTGTGGCCGGCGCTCGACGGGCTGTTCGACGGGGCCGGAGTCGCCGAGGCGCCACAGCTCCTCGCGCAGCAGCGCGACCCAGCTGGCCGCCCACTCGGCCGCCGACCCCTGCACCACGAAGTTGCGGGTGAACCGCCCCCAGGAGCGGCGCTCCCGCAGCTCCTGATCGGTGGCGGGAACGTCGGGCGCCTGCTGCGTCCACGACCCGTCCGGCCGCGGCGAGCCGCGCCCCAGCCACGTGCTCACCACCTCACCCCGCTCCCCCGCGGCGGCAGCCAGCTCGAGGTGCTCGACCGCGCGCGGGTAGCGCCGCGCGAGGTGCTCGACCATGCGCCCACCGCTGCCGGCGGTGGCCCCGTACATCGCGCCGAGCACGGCGAGCTTGGCGTCGGCGCGGGTCGCGACAGCGCCACTGTCCACCAGGCCCTGGTACAGGTCGCCGCCCGCGGCGGCGCGAGCCAGGTCGACGTCGCCGCTGACCGCAGCCAACACGCGCGGCTCGAGCTGGGCGACGTCGGCGATCACCAGCCGCCAGCCGTCGTCAGCCACCACCGCCGGGCGCAGCACCGCCGGCACGGACAGCGCGCCACCGCCCTGCGCGGCCCAGCGCCCGCTGACCACGCCGCCGGGCAGGTGGTCGGGGCGGAAGCGGCCGTCACGCACCCACTCGGTCAGCCAGCGCCAGCCGTTCGCGGCGTGGAGGCGGGAGAGGCGGCGGTGCTCGAGCAGCAGGGGCACGGCTGGGTGGGCGAGCTGGGACAGCGTGCCCGAGCGGGTGTCGGGCGGCTCCAGGCCCACGCGACGCAGGGCGCGCAGCAGGTCGGCGGGGCTGTCGGGGTTGAGTGACGGCGCCCCTAGCGCTGCACGGGCGTCGGCGAGCAGCGCGGCCAACACGGCCGGCGGCTGCCCCGCGGGCGGCTGCGGTCCGAGCTCCGCCGCGAGCAGCGCCTCATGCGCGTCGGCGCGCCACGGCAGCCCGGCGTGCGTCATCTCGGCAGCGACGAGCGCGCCGGCGCTCTCGGCCGCCGTGAGCAGGCGCAACCGGCCGGGAGGTGACGCGGCGGCCAGCGCCGCCTGCTGCCGGTCGTGCTCCGCGTCGACGTCGAGCAGCAGCGCGCGGGGTTGCAGGTCGAAGAGCCCCTCGGGCGCCTCCTCCGCCCGCGAGGCACCGCCGCCGCTGAGGGGCTGCAGCTCGTCCCACGCCGTCGTCTCGGGACCGGCGAACAGCCCCTGGTCTACGCCTGGGGCTCGCCGAAGCACCCGGTGCACGAGCCGCAGGTCAGTGCACCGCTGCACCCGCACCCCGGCGGCGAGCAGCTGGGGGTACCAGCGGGTGGTGTCGTCCCACACCCAGCGCGGCCCGGCGCCCGCCCCCTCCACATCGGCCACGAAACGGGGCAGCTGCGCCTCGGGCAGCTGCACCATCTCGCCGTCATCGAGCCGGGCGACGACGGCGCCGGGTACTCGCCGCTGCAGCAGCACCTGACGCGGACCCGACACCCGGTCAGTCTGGATGCCGGGTCCGACAGGCCGAGCGCGGCCCGTCGTCGTCCTGCTCGATCAGAGCCTGAAGGCGGCGACCAGGTCGTCCAGCTCTCGGGACATCCGCGCCAGCTCCAGAGCCGCCACCTGCGACTCCTTCACGCTCGCGGTGGTGTCGCGGGCTCCGACAGCCACCCGTTCGATGGTGCCGGCGATGTCGTCGGTGCCCCCGGCAGCCTGCGCCGCGCCGCGCGTCATCTCCTGGGTGACCACCGACTGCTCCTCCACCGCCGAGGCGATGGTGGTCTGGAAGTCGCTGATGGTGGCGATGACCTCGGAGATGCGTGTGATGGCCTCGACGGCGCTGCTCGTGTCGCCCTGGATCGCCTCGACCCGCCGGGCGATGTCCTCGGTGGCCCGGGCGGTGCCCTGCGCCAGCTCCTTCACCTCCGTGGCGACCACGGCAAACCCCTTGCCGGCCTCACCGGCCCGGGCCGCCTCGATGGTCGCGTTGAGCGCGAGGAGGTTGGTCTGCTCGGCGATGGAGGTGATGACCTTGACCACGGCACCGATCTCCGCGGAGGAACGTCCGAGCCTGCCCACCGCCGCCGACGACGACGCGGCCAGGTCCACGGCCTCTCCCGCCACGCGCGCGGCGTCCTGGGCGCTGGTGCTGATCTCCAGGATCGACGCCCCCATCTGCTCGCTGCCCGTGGAGACGCTGGCGACCTCGCGCGCCACCCCGGCGGCGCTGTCGGTGAGCTGGACCGCCTGGCCGGTGGTGGCCTCCGCGGACTCGGCGATGGCCTCCGAGGTGGAGGTGAGCTGCGCCGACGCGGTCGCGAGGGACTGCGCGGAACTGCGGACCTGCGCCATGCTCGCGCGCAGCGCGGCGGTGGCGCGGTTGAGCGAGGCGGCCATCAGCGCGGTCTCGTCGGTGGTCCGCACCGTGACGGTGCGGGTGAGGTCGCCCTCGGCGAGTGCCCCCAGCGCGGCGGTGACCTCCCGCACCGGACGCGTGATCTTGCGGATGACCAGCACGCCGCCGACGGCCATCAGCACGAGCAGGAGCACTCCGCCGCCGAGCTGCAACCCCTCGGCGATGACCGCGGACCTGTCGCTGTGGCGGTCGCGCTCCGCCAGGAGGGACTCCTCCTCGGCAGCGACGTCGCCCAACAGCTGGGCGATCTGCCGGCCGGACGCGGCGCCCGCGTCGGTCAGCACGATGGCCTGCGCGGCGGCGAAGCCGCCCTCGCCGCGGCGCGCGTCGATGGTCGACTGCATCTCCGCGACCTTGGCCTCCACGAGCGGCTCGAGCTGGCCCAGGCGCTCCTGCTGGTCGGCGTTGTCCGCGGTCAGGGCGCGCAGCACCGACAGGGCCTCGGTGATCTCCGCCGAGGCGGTGGAGAAGCCCGTGAGGTACTGGTCACGACCGGTGATGATGAAGCCCCGCTGGCTCGACTCGGCTGTCGCGAGCAGCTCGGAGGTGTGCTCCACGCCCTCCAGCACCCGGTGGGTGTGGTCGACCCTGTCGTTGGCGAGGCTCAGCTGGTGCTGGGTGGTCACCGCGCCGGTCACGAGCAGCGCGACCGCCAGTCCGACGGTCAGCAGCAGCGCGCCGAGAGTGCGTCCGATGGTCCACCGCTGAGGGGCGGTGGTCGGCTCGGCGTCGGTCATGGTGGTCGCTCCTCGCTCGTGCGGACCGCGTCGGTAGCGCGCGGCGACCACGTGCATCGGCCGTGCGCGAGCGACCTTGACCGAACGCTTCACAGGTGGTTCATCAAACGTCCCCGATCGAGTGAAACCGCGCGGTGCGCCCACCTGGCGAGCCCGCTCAGCAGGCCCGCGACGACGGCGAGCGCCACGAAAGCTGTCCCGGCTCTCGCGGGCGGGCAACTCGGTGCGGCCGGGCAGGCGCCTCGACGCGTCCCCTCCTGCCACCGGCACCAGGACCTAGCGCGTTTCTGGTGGCTGCCGTTCCTGAAGGCGACGCAGGCGCAGCCTGTCGACGAGCAGGTCGGCCTCGTCGAGCACGTCGCCAGCAGCCCAAGCGGCGCCGCGCTTCGAGGCGGTGATCGGCCGGAGCACCTCGGCCTCGACCAGTCGCTCGATGGCCACGTAGGCGCGGGCCGCCGAGGCGCCCGTGAGCCGAGCGACGTCGGTGGCGTCGACCACGGGATGCCCCGGCAGCAGGTTCAGCAGCTCGTCTGTCGCCGAACCTGAGCGCGGACGGACATGCTCTCGCCATCGCCCGGGCAACCCGAGCAATCGCTGTGCGGAGACCTCCGCCTCAGCGGCGGATCGAGTTGTCGCGTCCGCGGGGTAGCCGCAGAACGCGTGGGCATCGCCCGTGCGGTACAGGTTGACGAGACTGAAGTACTCCTCGCGGTCGGCGACGATGGCCGAGGCGATCGGCACCGCTATCCGCGCGGTGACCCCGCGGTAACGCCACACGGCGTTGACCAGCGATCGTCCGATGCGTCCGTTGCCATCGTTGAACGGGTGGATCGACTCGAAGTGCGCGTGTGCCACCGCTGCCTGCACCACGGGGTCGAGGTCGGTGCGGCGCATGAACGCCAGGAGGTCGTCCATGAGCTCGGGGACATGGGCCGGTGCCGGGGGAACGTGAACCGCACCCAGCGGCGATCTATCCGAGCCACTGATCCAGTTCTGGACGGTGCGGAGCCGGCCGGCGTCGTGACGCTCGTGAGGATCGTTGGCCATCAGGAGGCGGTGCGCCGCAAGGAGGTCGTCGAGCTCGACGCCGCGGGCAGCGCGTTCCACCAGCAGTCGCAGACCGACCACCGCCCCCATGACCGTTCGCGCTGATCGCGGGCCACTCAGCCCGTGCTGGACTCGAGCCAGCTGGTCGACGGTGGTCAGCTCGTCCTCGATGCGGGAGGACGCGATGGCCTCGGTCCGCAGCAGGAAGGGCTCGAGAACGGAGACCGCATCGGCCCAGCGGCGCTCCAGCACACCGATCTCCACCTGAGCGGCGCGGCAGGCCTCCAGGAGGCCCGCGGGGACGTCGAGGTCGAGCTCCGAGATCTTGGGGGGGATGCTCGCGGCGTACTCGGTGATCTCCGAGCGGCGACCATCCTGCCTGCGCCATGGCAGCACCTCAGTGCCGTGCGGGGGCACCCGAAGGCGCGCGGCCTGCGCGGCGGTCATGCGGTCTCCGCGGTCACTAAGCGAGAAGATGGATGTCCCTATTCTCGGTTGTTTCCCTAAGAGCGTCCGCCAGTAGGTGCGATCTTGGCGAGTGACCCGCTGGAGTTGCGAGCGGGCACGGGGCCCTCCACATCATGGAGTTGCTAACGCTCTG